>JBMNHK010000011.1:0-17891 GCA_050950345.1 Pelotomaculum sp. | reverse complement strand
TTGATTCTCTCCCCTTGATTCTCATGCTCTGTTTTTACCATCCCTCGACGGCGTCTTTCAGTTTGAGGAGGGACAGTTCCACGCCGCGCAGGTACATCATGAGGTCCTTACGGACAAATTCCTTCTTTTCTTCCCAGGACATTTTGGGGAGGTCAGGTAGGGTTTTGCGCAGGAGGTGATCTTCATTCCGGATCATCGGGCCGATAAAGGCGGCATAGGCCCGGCTCGAGGTGAGTTTGGTAACATAGCGGAAGAGGCCGTCAAAAGCAGCCTGCTGTTTGTCTTCTTCCCATTCCTGTTCCAAGAATTTATTTATCTCCGGCGGCACCTTGGCAAAATCTTTACCGATACCGTCTAAAACAGCATGAACCCGCCGGCTGACGCTCCTCAACTGGCTTGCCGTACCGGGCCTGTCAAAGGAAATACCCCGCCGCACGGCACCGTCCGGCAAATGAGCCCTGACCTGCGGCCAGTCCTCAAAAATCGTGCCGGCAATTTTGGCCCCTCCTGAGGAGGTGTTGACAACCCTGGAAAAAGAGGTGTTCTGCAGCAGCAGCTCCATGTTTTGGCGCATTTTGTCCAAAGATCGATTGGTGAGCACCTTCCCTCCGTCGTTGGCCTCCACTTCAAAGGCGCCGGCCCTGTCTTTGTCGCCGACATCTTCCGGCCTCGCCACCCCGACACCCTCCGCATAGAAACGATCCCCCGGAAAAGCAAGATCCTGGCCGGCCAAAATAATTTCCTTTATACCGAGCTTGTCCAGAAGCTGTAGTGTAACCACCGCAATGGAGGGAGCATCACTCACAACCTCCCCGGGGTCAAGCCCTCCCCGGAGATAGCTGAAAAGAGTGTCCTGCCCGAGGATAAAATAGGTCCTGGGACCGACATGATTTTTGACCACATCATGGTTAATCGTGCTGCCAAATACAAAGGGAACGCCCGCGGCCAGAGCAGGCTTCAGGGCTCGATAGTTTCCGGGAAAAGGGTCATAGGAAACAAAAAAATCCGGCAGCAGCCCGTGCCTTAACAGGCCGTTGATACTCGTGCCAGCCGCCACGAGCAATGCCTTCCTTCGCTCTTTGATTTCCTTTAAAAAGGGAATTGCGCCGGTAAGCGAAGGGCCCGAAGCGGTCATCACTGCCGTCTGACCTTGAAAATCATCTTTATAGGCAAAGACTGTCTCGCACTCCAGAATGTACGGCAGATTCTGCAGCGCATTGACCGTCCACTCTTTTTCAAAAAAGATGTTGGTGCGCAAACTGTCCAGGTAAGCTGTTTTTAATTTTAGCAGGCTCTCTTTAAATACAGAAAACTGCCCGGAGAAGCAGCGCTCAAAGGCAGGTATGGAGAGAAAGCACCAGTCATCTTTGATCAGATTCAGGACATATTCAATAAAAGCGCTCTCTTTCCCGCTGCCGTCTTCAAAAACTATGTAAACATGTTCCCAGGGGAAACCGGACCAGTCCCGGTAGGGCAGTGTGTCCAGAAAAACCTGCAGATCTGGTTCGTAAATATATAAACTCAAATCAGGATCGCGCCGCAGCAATGCTTCTGCATGGTAACCACACCCCAGGCCAAAGAGGACGGCATGCCTTTTCCCCTCCAGATCCTCTTTGGCGGCCCACAGTTCTGCTTCCCGCACGGGGTTGTACCTGCTGTGCAAAAGCAGGCCGCCTTCTTCTGTGGAGGCTATGTAGTACATACCTTTTTCCCTGGCCGGGCAAACCGGATAACGGCCGGGGATATCTTTATCTTTGATCTGCTCCAGAACAGCCGGCTTGTTTTCCTGAAAAAAATGTAGATTGCGTTGGTATAAATCCACGGTCACCAGTGCCACATCCTTAACTACTGGGGGAAATCAAATAATTTCTAGCCTGCTCCAACCAATCGCTCCACTCATAAGCCAGTAAATCAGCCACCGTCACCAGATCCTTGGACTCCATGGCCTGCAGCAGTTCGTGCAGTATGCGGTTAAATTCAGCCTGGTCAAAGCGGGCCTGCTCCAATATTTTCAGCGCCTGACAAATAAAATCCAACCCTTCCAGAAAATCGGCCAACATCTCCCAGGCGGACTGATCGGGGCCGGCATAAAACTGAGCAGCGAGGCCCTCCAGAGATCCGGCCAAGCGTTCAAGATACTCCTGCGTGGAGCCCACCAGCTCCAGGCGCAGCCTTTCCGGAGCGGCGGTCATGATTCTGACCTCCACATCCAGGCCGATATTTTCCTGCAGGAACTCCTCCCAGCTATCCCCAAAGCTGTACTCTTCCTCACCGCATGCAAATAAATAAAAAATTTGACCGCCGTTTTCTTTCTGCCGGCCGGCCAGCGCAGCGGCAACCTCCGTGCTGTGCTTAAAAGTGCCCAAATAATCGTCATTAACCCAGATCTTCATAAAAATCACCCTGCTAGTTCGAATTAATTAAAAAAGAGGGACCTCCCCCGGCAGAGGGCCCTCTTTGCTCTTTTATGTTTAACCGAGCAGCTGCAGCACCATCTGCGGCTGCATGTTGGCCTGAGCCAGCATGGCCGTGGCCGCCTGGCTGAGGATGTTCATCTTGGTGAACTCCATCATCTCCTTGGCCATATCTACATCGCGGATACGGGACTCGGCAGCCGTCAGGTTTTCAGAAGCAGTGCCCAGGTTGTTGATAGTGTGCTCGAGGCGGTTTTGGATAGGCCCCCAGCTTGGCAGCGCTCGGCGGATACCGCCTGAATGGCGTTCGTCAATGACTTGTAATAGCGCAGTAGCTTTGTCAGTGCTTTGGCTAGAGATGTCAATACCCCCCGACTGTAATTGTTGTTGAAGCACCGGACGTAAGCGAAAATACTACCTATAATAATTTCATCTGTTCCATTCAGGATTGTAAATTTTTTTCCATCAGTGGAAGTTGCAACTACATTTCCCTGGGCATCTAGTAAATTTCCACCGTTTTCATCACCATCATAGGTGTATATGCCTGCCTCAAGGAAAGTATTGTTAATATCCAAGGTGCCTGTAGCTTTTTTTCCGTCATCTGAAATTGTAACAGTGGAACCAACCTTGAGAGCACTGCCGAATTTGAAATTATCACTTGTTGTGGTGGTGGGATTTAAATTCCTCACCGGAAGTGCCGCCAGAAGCAATTTTAGTTCCCTGGGAATCTAAAAGAACATAGTTTGTGCCTTGCTTAGCAACTGTATACGTAGCGCCAGATGCAAAACCACCACTTGTATTTGTCCCAGAGACAGTTTGATCTATAGTGGCATTGCCCACCATTCCCAGCTTAAACCCTCGCATATCATTGATACTCTAGTATCAACTGCTGGTTCGTACTTGCTCCATTTGAGGGCCAATATGGAACACCGTCTTCGTTCGTTCAGATTCGACCGTTTAAAAGCTTCATGGTGTTAAACTCAGTGGTATTGCCAATACGGGTGATTTCCTGGAGCAAGCTGGTCAACTTCCTTCTGCAGTTCCGCACGGTCTAACTCAGTATTGGTGTCGCTTAGCCGACTGCACCGCCAGTTCCCGCATACGCTGCAGGATACTGTGCGTTTCGTTCAAGGCACCCTCAGCAGTCTGAATCAGCGAAATACCATCCTGCGCATTTCGTGTAGCCTGATCCAGGCCGCGGATCTGTCCCCTCATCTTCTCACTGATGGCCAGGCCTGCAGCGTCGTCACCGGCCCGGGTAATACGCAAGCCGGAGGACAGCTTTTCCAGCGACTTGTTGCCCAGCACCTGGTTGCTGTTCAGCTGCCGGTAGGTGTTCAGCGCAGCAATATTGTGGTTAATTCTCATTATTTTTACCTCCCTGTTTATTTTCGGCGGGCCTCCCTGCCCACCGTTTTATATCAAGCGGCCCAAATTCCGGGGATATCGGGCCGGCCCAATACCATTAATACCGTATCCTTAATATAACTATCATCACTATCATCTAACTAGCATCGGAACAAGGGAAAAACAGAAAAGAGTAAGAGTATAATTTAGCCTCCTTAACTTAAGCACCTATAAGCACCTATCGTTCTTGAAGCCCCGTCATCCTTAAAGATCTTCCTTCTCCGCATCCCCTGCACCACTATTCTTATCGGAAAAAATATGGAAAACTTAAGCCCCCGGGGAGTTATTTTTGATCATCCATGTACATTAAAATGTCCTTTCCTTGGTCGTCTGCCACTTTTTTCCCTCTCATTAAAACACCTGCAAGCTCAAAATCAATCATACTATCGATGTCCAATGATCTTTCTTGAGGCATAACATAAGCATATGTTTGCGGGCTATACCACGAATCCCGATTACAGATAAAATCCCATTCTGCGAGATAAATAGCTCCATTAATCCGGTAAAATACAGGCAAATCCTGACGATTCGTCTTAATTGCTTCTGAATGCAAAAATTTATCCATGCAAAAATCGCTCGGCAGAGTATTGCACCACCAGGGGTGGTGTTCCGCCTCACATACGGAAACAACAGCCGTTCCTCTGCGCTTCTCCATCAGACTACAAGCGTTAATAATATCTTCACTGCTGCGCAGGGGACTGGTAGGCTGCAATAGCATTAACCAGTCAAATTTCTTATGATGATTTTTGCACCAATCCATAGCGTGATGAAGCACATCAATCCCTTTGGCGTCATCGGTGGCCAGATCAGGAGGGCGCATAAACGGCACCTCTGCCCCAGCTTTTTGGGCAATAGACGCAATTTCCATTCCGTCAGTCGATACCATGAGAAAATCAAAAATACCACTGGCTTTGGCTACTTCAATCGTATGTACAATCAAAGGTTTTCCCGCCAATGGTTTGATATTTTTCCCCGGCACGCCCTTTGACCCGGCTCGTGCTGGAATAAACCCCATAATTTTTTTTCCCTGATACATCAACGCTCCTCCAGTATGTATTCAAAAGTATTTAATGTTTTACGATAATCCTCCCATTGGCCTACATCAAACCACTGGCCTTTGAAAGGATATACTCCCACCTTGAAGCCGGCGTTCTTGGCCCTGACAATCAATTCCGTCATCTGCATAGATTCCAGTTTGGGAACCAATGAAATAATGCCCGGCTCCATTACATATACACCCGTGTTAACAAAATAACCCTTACTGGGTTTTTCATCGATATATTTTAATTCTTCATTTTCTAACTGCAGCACGCCGTAAGGAATCGTGAAATTTTTTATGGCTCCAATCACTGTAAAATCATTTTGCTTTCTGTTGTGATAGGCCAGGATATCAGCATAATCCACTTTCAGTACAATATCGCAGTTTGTAACAATACATGTTGTATCAATTTGGCCTTCTAATAAACTAAGTGATCCAGCAGTTCCTAGCGGTTCTTTCTCCTGGATAAAGTCTACTGAATAGGGGCGGTGATCATTTTCCAGAAAATAAAGACGCATAATATCGGCCTTATAACCAAGCGAGACGGTAAAATCAGCAAATCCGCAACTATAAAAGCCGTCCATGATTATTTCGATAACCGGCCTGTCCCCCAGGGGAATCAATGGTTTAGGCAAAATCTTGGTAAACGGATCCAGCCGGGTGCCTTTGCCCCCAGCCATAATAATGATCTTTTCGTTCCTTTTTAAAGTCTTCTGTTCAAAAAGATCTGTCCATAATAAAAGGTCAGTTAATCGGCCATCATTGTCAACCAACGGTATGTGCCGAATGTTCCTCTGCAGCATTACCTCACGTATTTTTTCTACCGGCGTTCCAACTTTGAAAACAACCGGGCGTGGGAACATTACCTCTGAAATTTTCACATCGAGGCCCTTCCCCCGCAATAAGGCCCTCCGAACATCCCCGTCAGTAACAGTGCCAACTAACTTCTGTTCAGCATCTATTACAAGCAGTAGCTGCAGGCCGGCATCGTTCATCCGCTGCAATGAATTTACCAATGTATTATCGGGCGAAACCAGTATTTGTTTGATCACATTGGGATGCCTGTCCATACGGGGACCACCTTTTAAGTTATTTCTCATGTCAGATAGCTGCTCCCAACCCTTTATTCCCTTCATTTTTGCACCACCCTTGCCGGTACACCCCTCACGACAACTCCTTCCGGAACGTCTCTAACAACTACAGCTCCGGCCGCTACGGTACTGTTTGCGCCGACATGCACACCCTGAATAATAGTTGCTCCAGCTCCGATCAGAACCCCATCCCCGATGGTCACCCCCCCAGAAACGGTTGCTCCAGGGGCAATATGTACATGCTTGCCAACTGTACATTCATGATCTACGCTAGCTTTGGTGTTTATAATAGTATTGGCCCCTATAGTTACTGCTGTCTGGATTATGGCTCCGGCCATTACTTGAATATCTTCAGCCAAGTCGGCTTCGGGAGAAATTATAGCACTGGCATGGATTACACCGGCAAAGGAGTACCCCCGTTCTTTGAACGCTTCATATACACGCTGCACGCCTGAGCTGACCAAAGCGATCGGCCATACCCAATCCATTAACTAACTTTATTTCGCTGATTTTATTTTTCAAAATCAAGCTATCATCACCGATTACGGGAATACCCATGAATCTGCTGCCATGCAGGTTTGCATCATGCTCCGTAATACCTTTTATCTCTATAGCAGAAGATTTTAAGATATCGATTAAAACACTACTATGGCCTCCTGCACCAAGAATAATAACAGGCCGTGCCGTCATAACTCCACCAGCTCATCAATTTGATAATCTCTCGCAGCCCTTCTCCCCAGCATTTTCCAGTAATAAAATGGAGACAATCCATTACCGGGGCGTTTTGCTCCCAAGTTATCAACTGTATACTCTTCGCCACATTTGATTTCCTTTAGTGCTACCAGACTCTTACGAGCTGTCGTCCTATTGGCTAACTCTGAAACTGTCGGCATTTTTCGGTTGGTGCCCAAGGCTTGTTCCACCTGCCGAATTGATTGCACCATTTGCTTCAGTTCTTCCGGTTCCAAAGATGCCTTGTGGTCGGGTCCGGGCAAATTACGATCCAAAGTAAAATGTTTTTCGATCATTACTGCCCCTCGAGCCACCGCCGCTATGGGTACGGCAATGCCCGGTGTATGATCTGAATAGCCCACAGGGAGGCCAAAAGCCTGCTGGAGGGTATCCATGGCCCTTAAATTCACCTCTTTAAAAGGTGCCGGATATTCGGTGGTACAGTGAAGAAGCGTCACTTTTTCTTGCAATATTTCCTGTCCGGTTGCACATAGGTATGCCTGCCTAAAAGCTTCTACAGATGGTGTTTGTTCATCGTTGCAGATATAACCGAAAGCTAATACCTCCAAGGCCCTTTCTATCTCTCCAAGAGTAGACATACCTGTGGAAAGAATGACTTCTTTTTGGGTGCTAGCTATTTTTAACAGCAATGGAGCATTGGTTATTTCTCCGGAGGAAATTTTAATTCTCCGAATTCCCAAAATGTCGGCTAATAAATCCACGCTAGGAGCATCAAAAGGTGTAGAAAGAAAATCAATGTTTTTATCTGCACAGTAGCTAACCAATTCATTATGGTCCGCTTCGGTCAGTTCCAGCTTTTTGAGCATTGCATACTGGGACTCGAATTTACTGGTGGTCTGCTGCTGATAAGCGGCTTTTGGTGCAGTTTTGGAAACAAGCTCTTCAGTCCGAAAGGTCTGGAATTTAACCGCATCAGCCCCTGCTTCTGCAGCTATATTAACCAGCTGCTTGGCCATAGATAAAGAACCGTTATGATTGACCCCTGCTTCCGCGATAATATATGTAGTAGGTTTAGATTTCATCAATCCCATCGCTCCCGTAACAGCATAAAGGCCTCCGCTGCCTGATACCCAGCAGCGATACCTCTGATTCGTGCCAAAGCTCTAATAGCTTCCTCGCTCCGGGGAAAAGGAAACTCACCCATCTCATTGGAATATTCTCGCATAATGTGAATTTTTTGTTCTAAATAAGAATCTATATTTACAAACACATTCGGACGAAAACCATTAGCATCGGGATTAAGCCCAAAGTCGGTTTCTGACAGGGTTTCATAAACCAGAACTCGTTTAATAAAAGGATAACGAAACCATTTGGTGCATGAAATAGCGGCATCAAATACAATAGCGTGATCGGTATGTGCATCACCCCTATAAGGCAGATAAATGGTATCGGGCTTGATTTCTTGAAAAACAGAGCCGATGCCATGCACCAACACCTGCATTGGTACAGTATCCAGCTTCGTTGTAGGCAGGTCCAACTTAACCACAGATGCAAAGCCGTAATGCTGTGCTACAGTTGAGATTTCCTGCTGTCGCTTGGCGATCTGGTTCGCAGTAAATCCTTCTTCTTGGTGGATGGCAGTTACTATCAACCAACCCAGAGCATCTCCTTCGGCCCGATGCCTCAAAAGGTTTCCCCCACAACCCAGGGTTTCATCATCAGGATGGGGTGAAATTACAATAATTTGCCTTTTCATTAGTAGGTTACATCCTTTACCAAAAGCTTTTCATCTATGGAAATTTCGGCCAATAATTTAGCTATTTTCTTCGATGCATGTCCATCTCCATAAGGATTGGAACACCGGGCAACTTCGTAACGGTATGTTTTATCGAATAGAGCCCGCCGGACTGCCGTACAGATTGCCTTGGAATCATGAGGAACAAACTGGACATTTTCGGCATGGAGTCTTCCTTTTTGACGGTTGCCCACGTTGATCACCGGAAGTTTTAATAATGGGGCTTCAAGGATACCGGCACTGGAATTCCCCAGCATACAACCCGCTCTGCGCATTAAGTTAACAAACTCCGGCCTAGGTAAGTTCTTGGTTATATAGAGAAATGTTAAATCCCGATATTGTTCTATGGCTCTAATTATCTGCTGACTGCCCGCATCAGAGTTGGGATAAATAAGCACTGTCTTAATTCTCATCTGCTTTACTGCTTCCAGGGTTATCTGCATCTGCTCATAGGCTTCTTCGATTTCGGTAGATATGACGTGCTGTATCAAAAGAATAAAGGGTTCATCGTCCCGGATAGAAAATCCCAGTCGTTGTGATAATTCTTTAGCTGAGAGCACGGGCTCAGCCAGTAGCCGATCTAAACCGGGGTTTCCTACATTGAAGACCCGGAAAGGCTGCTCTCCCATCCTGATAATCCGGTCATAACTTTCTTGATTAGTCACAAAATGCAGATGAGCTAGTTTGGTTACTGCATGGCGTACCTGATCATCTACATTCCCTACCACCCGATCACCTCCACCAATATGGGCTACCGGAATATTCATATAGGCCCCAATCAGAGCAGTAGACATGGATTCCTCTCGATCGCCAAGAACTAACAGAAAATCAGGGTTAATCCGGAAAACCGTTTGAATCATTCCCTGCAGTTGGATGGCTAAACCCTTGACTCTGGAAGAAGCCCGGTCTCCGTTGAGCAAACTTTCTATTTTATCAGCAATGGCAAAACCATCGTCCTTAATATCTTGCACCGTATTGCCATATAAACTGGACAAATGCGCTCCGGTAACAATTAAGTACAGCTCCAGCCCGGGATGTTGTTGAATTGCCCGGAACACTGATGACATAATATCGTATTCTGATCGAATACCTGATACTCCAAGTACAACTCGTTTATTCATGATATTACCCCCACCTGCATCACTTTGACAGGAATAAAACCAAACCCGGCATTACGGGAAAATAAAGCATCAACCTCCCTATCACCAAAATAAATTACTCGGGAAGGTTTAATATCTCGTAATACTTCGATTTGACTAGCCATAAAAGCCGATGGCTTTTGATATTTCCGCCCATAATCACCAGATATAGCGATATTATTTATTTCAAACCATTTTCCTAAGCCCAGGGCCTTAAACTTGGCTCTTTGGAGCAAGCCGCTACCATCAGTAATTAAAAATAAAGGATAATTACTTTTGAAATTATCAAGCAATATTTTAACCCTATTAGTTAAGGATATTTCTGGCCGGAAATGTTTGAAAATATGCAGGCATCTTTCAATGGTTTTTTTTCCCTCATCAACACCCTTTGAACTTAATACTTCCTCAAAAATACGGTTGTAAGAACTTCCCTTTTCAAGCCAACGGTTAACCATCCACCGATAAACTTCCTGTTGATCCTGATTTGACAAATTAGCTAACAGAATAGCAATGGGCAAATAGACCTGGAGAATAAAATCCAGTTCATCGTATATAGTCCCATCTAAATCGAAGCCAACAGCTTCAATTTGATCCCATGTTACTTGGGGGAACAAAGACTTCAGCATAATATCGCCTCATCATCATTCCATACTGAATCGGCTTTAGATTCGCAATCTCCTTGCCGTAAACGAAATGATTTACCAACAAAGGAATCCAATTTTCTGTAGCTGCAAATCCCAATGCCATACCACCTGCAACCCGAGGATTGATTTCAATAAATTTAATACTCCCATCATCACAGATAAAACACTGGAGATTTATGGGGCCTTGAAAAGAACTGAGCTGGCAAATCCGTTGTACCCAATCAGTTATACCAGGATGGTCTATCACCACTCCCCCAGTAGACTTACCATCCTTAACCCCTTGGCGGATTCGAGGAACTATGTATAACGGTTTAGAATCCTTGTTACATAGTACATCCACCGTATACTCTTGGCCTTGAACCACTTCTTGAGAAATATAACCTGTCATGGATATAGGCTCCGAAGCAATCTTGATACCTTTAGCTCCCCGCCCATATCGGGGTTTGAGCAAGGGATAGTCTTGCGTAAGGCTGGTTGCTGGAGTAGGGATACTGTTTTTAGAAAAGAATCGGTATGTTAACCATTTGTCTTGAAAAACCCGGATTGTTGATGCAGCAGAACAAATTATAGTCACGCCCATGTTCCGAAAATGCTCCTTACGCTCCGCCCAGCCCAAAAGCATCTCATCCAAAGACGGGATCACCACATCAACGCCATGTTTTTTCAGTAATATGGTTACTTTATCCCATAACTTTTCATCGCTTACTTTAGGCATTAGCATAAAGTCGTCGGCCAAGTAACGGCCTGCACAATGAGAATTAATATCTGAAGCTATGACTTCATGACCTGCAGATTTTATTGAATTAATTAAATATGTTGAAGTTAGACTGCCTGAGGCTTCTACTAAAAATCTCACTTTACTTTCACCTTTATTCTCTCAATATTTCTCAATATTGCTTTATTAAACGCTTGTTCACTTCAAAATGGGGTGTTTCAATATCATTATGAAGTATACCAAAAATTGCATCTAGGTTGCTTCGAGGGAAAATTGCAGAAGCATAGTTTCTTTGGATTTGCAAAAGTCTAAAATTTTTTCCCTTAAAGCATGCTTTAATATGGGCCTTCAGCATCCCATAATCAACTTCAATCGCATAATCATTGAGATTATATATATAATCAAAACAATACCCATGTTTTAGAGAATTAGTTAAAGGTTTAACTTCTTCTCCTAAAAACAAATTTATATAGTTTTTTATAAAGGAATAACTATAAATTAATGGTGCAACAACTATTTCGAAATAATCTCCTGGAATTTCGGGGTTAATTTCCAAAACTTCTACTCGTTCGTCTTTTTTGATAAGGTCTATTTTAAGAACAGCATTCTTTAGAGAAAAACTACTAATAAGATCTCTAAGCAGTTTTTTCACCCATTTTTCGACTATAATTGGAATAAACCTTCCCACGAAAAATGTACCTATAAGATTCTGTCTGCTCAATACCCCAATAAACCTTGGCTTCCCATTTTGAATAAAAGCAATTACTCGCAATTCATCCCCAGTTAGGTATTCCTGAACTAAAAAATCATTTTTATTCTTATCATTATCTATAAAAGTTAAAAGCTCCTCTTTATCCATAAGAAAGACATTCTTACTTGCAATACCAGAGCATTCTTTAACTATATAACTATCTGCTCCCAAGAAAGTAGAGTTCTTTATTTCCCTTGCTTGATGTTCTATGAGAGTGCTCAATCCAAAACTTTGCAATTCCTTTCTTAAATATAATTTATTGGAGCATAGGTTAATAAAACCATTTGGTAATCGCCCTTTTAAGTTAAAGTGTTTAATAATTTTCTGCTGTGTTTCTATAGCCTTACCGCAAGAAAAACACAAGGCCCCTTTAAATTTAACCTCAAGGCTTTCTAGCCAAAGTATTGCCTTTTCTGCATCCCACGTACTAATCGGTTTAAACTGCCAACAATATGGCTTTGAAGGAGCATTTTCGTTTTGATCAAAAGCAACCACCTTGTATCCTTGTTCTATAAGTCTCCTTATTAAAGGTAATTGATTAATACCAGCTCCTACGGAAATTACATATTCATACATAATTATCTAACCAATCCTACTTAATTGCTTCAATCAACCAATGGGATATCGTAGTATCCAGGAGATTAATTGGTTTTAAATTTCTGTGTCCTAAGCGAAGGGTACTAAACCCTTTAAGGGTCTCCCTAACAGCAATTTCATCCCAAAAATACATAACTGTCTGTTTTGCCTGCTTCGTTCCCGAATCAAAATAATCTACTATGTATTGATTTGTTCCAACCAGTTTGCCATTGCCCATTTTGCTATCATCTGTAGATCTAAGTGTGCATAGCAACAGGCCACCGGATTTTAGAATTCTTTTAACTGTATTAAGAACCCTTAGTTGATCCTCCTTTTCAAGATAATGAATAAGTCCCCACACTATTGCTACGTCAAAATCCCCTGAAGGATAATCTAAATCCTGAGCCTTACCGTTAATAAATTGTACATTTTGTAAATTCAATTCTGCTGCTCTTTGCTTAGCGAATTTAATCGAAGCTAAAGAACTATCAATACCAATACTATTTATCCCCATCTGAGCCATTAGCAGTGTATGTCTCCCGGCACCACAAGCAATGTCTATACCTTTTTTTAGTTTTGATTGGTTACGCTTAAGAGACGATACAACATTCTCATCTGGCCAAATAAGTAAACTTCTTCCTACCGAATATACTTGTTCCCAGGTACTGATATTAAGATTGTTCATTTGCTTTGTTCCTTTCAACACAGTATATTTACACCAAAAAACAAGCATTGCCATGCAGATTAATTTGAGTTAGGCCATTCTGTTTATCTTATTAGCTCCCTGCACACTGCTTTTATATCTTCTTCTGTTAAAAAACTGGCATTTGGAAGGTTGATGCCCCTTTTGTATAAATAATCAGCTACTTCGCATTTCGGCATCTTATATCCTGAGTAACAAGGCTGCTGGTCGATAGGCTTGAATAAAGGGCGCACCTGAATGCCCTTAGATATCAGTCTGGACATTACAGAATGTTTATCTTCCCAAAAATCATCTTCAACTACAATAGAAAACAGCCACCAGTTGCTTTCTGCCCCAGCGAGTTCGCTCTGCCACTTAATCCCGGGAACATCCTGCAGCTTCTGCTGATATATGCGGGCATGTCGCCTTTTTACTGCAAGAAATTCCGGCAATCTTTTCATTTGAGCGAGGCCCAATGCCGCTTGGATATTTGTTAAGCGGAAATTATAGCCAATCTCCTGATGGCTGTACTCCTTTACGCCGGCCTCCCGCCCCTGGTTCACCAAAAGCCTTGCCTTTTGAGCCAACTCATCATGATCGGTAACGACCATTCCGCCGCCACCGGTAGTGATTACCTTGTTTCCGTTAAAGCTAAAAACCCCTAGATCGCCAAATGTCCCTGTATATTTATCTTTATATGTGGAGCCAAGCGACTCGGTGGCATCCTCAATCACAAACAGATTATATTGCCGGGCAATCTCCATTATAGCGTCCATATCGGCAGGGTTGCCATAGAGATGGACAGGAATAATGGCTTTTGTCCGGCTAGTTATTGATTTTTTGATCTGCAACGGATCCACTGTCCAGGTGTCAGGTAAAACATCGACTACTACCGGGGTCGCTCCCACATAGATGATCGGGTTAACACTCGCAACAAAGGTCAGGGCAGGGACAATAACTTCATCACCCGGCCCGATATTCAATAAACGCAGGGCAAGGTGCAGCCCGCTGGTTCCGTTCACCACGGAGACAGCATTTTTACATTGCAAATAGGACGTAAAACCATCCTCAAATTCTCTTATTAACGGGCCTGCTGATGATACAAACCCGCTTTCCAGAGCTTTTACAACATATTCTTTTTCTAACTCCCCAATATTTGGCCAATCCAGAGGAATCTTTATCTGGTTCAATTTCAGCACCTTCAGATGTTATAGGTACCCGGTTTATAGTGACCTAAATTTTCATCTATCCAATCTATTGTTTCCTTTAACCCCTTTTCGAAAGAAAACTTTGTTTCCCAATTTGTTAACTGCTTAATTTTCCTATTATCACAAAGCAAACGTTCAACTTCGCTCTTGCTGGGACGAACACGCTGCTCCTCATTTATTATATCGACAATCTTCCCCGTAAGTTTAATTATTTCACCGGTCAAATCGCCAATACTTATTTCTCTACCGCTGCCAATGTTGAACACTTCGCCATCTACATTTTCAGAAAAGGCAATAGCAAGAAAACCATCTACGATATCCTGAACATAGTTGAAATCTCTGGTGGGAACAAGGCTGCCTAGTTTTAGCGCAGGTGTACCTTCTAAAATTTGCGTGATTATTGTCGGAATGATCGCCCGTGCAGACTGCCGGGGGCCATAAGTGTTGAAAGGGCGGGCAATAGCCACAGGCAAACCAAACGATCGGTAGTAACTCAAAGCCATTTGGTCAGCCGCTATTTTGGTAGCAGCATAAGGGGACTGGGCATTTAGGGGATGCTTTTCATCAATTGGCACATATTGGGCTGTCCCATAGACCTCAGAGGTTGAAGTATGTACTATACGCGTGCATCCTTCATCTAATGACGCCTGCAGGATATTATATGTACCTTCAATATTTGTCTTGATATAAGCCAGTGGTGATTTATATGAATAGGGGATACCGATAAGTGCCGCAAGGTGGAATATCATATTTATCCCTTTGGCTGCATCCCTGACACTATCATAATCTCTGATATCACCCATATACACTTCTATCTGACTTTTAAAGGGACTCTTTTCAAGCCACCCCCAGCGACTCAGGGAATTATAATGAATAAATGCTCTTACTTCATAACCTGCCTGTACCAATCTTTCCGTAAGGTGAGAACCGATAAAGCCGCCGGCGCCTGTTACTAAAACCCGCAATTCGCTAATCCCCCCCGGTTATCTTTATTTTCTTTATGTTAACCATTCACCACCTGATATAAAAATAAATGTATATTATTGGTTGTTAGATTATATTAGACAAAAATGATCAAGATCCTGCCTTTTTTAGCCATCAAGGGTCAGAAAAGGATCTCCCCGGCCCCTTTTACAGTAAACTCAATTCAAAAATCTCAAACCAGTTTATCGTGCGTGTTCCTGGACAAAACCAGCATGTTCAACAATCCCTTTCAAATTTTAAAAACAGATCATTCATCGCCAACCTTTCGATGATTAGCAAATTGAGATAGAATCCTCCTCAAACTGTAAGCATGGAGCAGGAATCCATAGCTGTAAAATAGAATAAATGGAAGCAAGCAATTGGAATCGCTGGCTGCTCTGGAGGATGAGTACCGGGAACTGCTGGCCAAAAAGGAGGCCGTTATCCTATCCGATAAGGGCAGCCAGGCCCGGCCCCTGCTGGAGTTATCCGAAGAACTGAAACAATAATTTGAGAGGAAACGAAATAATGAAAGAATATCAGGATTTGATAGGGAAAATTATAATTGCTATTGCAATTGTTATCGCAGGCTACCTGATTGCACAGGCCATTAGTGGGGCAGGACTTGAAATTTCCAATAATCTTTTTCACCTTGGCGAACTTATTAGAGATGGTTTATTACAGATAGGTTCGGCCTCATAAGTTCACGTTCGTTTGTTAAGAGTACCTAGGTGTATAATTGCCACCTGAGATAAGTAGACACAGGTAAATTCAAAACCGCAACAGAGCTGGAAAAAGTAATGTGCACAAAAAGAAAAGGACCCTGCTTTAGCAGGGCCTACTTTTTTGTTGCGAAGGAACGGGAGAATAAGTTTTTTTTGATCATTTATCATCGCTGACTCCGGTAACAGTTCCGGTTACGGCTCTAGCAACGGATTTGGAAACAGTTTTGGCAACAACCCCTGTTCCAGCCCCGGTAACAGTTCCGGTAAGGATATGGTATTGTCCCTCCTTCCATTCAAGCTGCAGTCCCAGGGCCGCGGCCAGGGGGCGCAGGGGGACGTAGGCGGTGTTGTTGATGAGGTACGACTCAAATTCCACAGGGCGGCCGTTCAGGGTGCCTTCCACGCGGCGCTGGATCTGCGGCAGGGTTTCGGGGCTGCCGCGGGGTGCCTTTGCACCGTTTGCTCTTTGGTGCTGTCCTCAGGGTGTCTTGGGGCTGTGTGTTCTTTGGAACTACCCTCAGGGTGCTTTTGCGCTGCTTGTTCTTCGTTACTGCTTTCCAGATGCTTTTGGACATCGCGTTTGAAGTTTTCCCAGCCGGCCCAGTTATCCGCCACGAAGATGCGCGGGCAGGCCTTGCCGCTCCAGTCCCAGTGCCGGCGCAGCCGCTCCGTTCCCCAGTTCCTTTCCCGCAGAAGTCTTGCTGTTAGTTCTGCTGCATTCTCCAGAGTCTTTGCCCGGTCGCCGCTTTCGCAAATTTCTATGGCAATGGATTTGCGGTTGCCGGGGCCGCTGGCACCGTCTCCGGCGTGCCAGGCCACCTCGCTTAAAGGGATGGCCTCTATAACTTCCTTTTCATCAACGCAGATGTGCCAGGAGGCGGTTCTTTTGTTGGCGAGGTTGGTCAGCCAAGCCCGTTCGTTGCGGGCCGTGGAGCTGGGGTTGCCGGTAGAGTGCACCGTAATATATTCCGGGGCCAGGGGCAGGCCCGGCCGCCGGTTGTACGGGGTATCCTTGGGGATGTGATCAATTATATAGCTCGTTTTCACGTCATCCAATCTCCTTTATAACATTTTGGCAACATTGCTGCTCAATTCTTTGATACAGGCCGAGAGCTCATCCAGCTTGTTTTCGATGCGGATGAGCAGGTAAAGGCTGACCACAACAGGGAAACCTATATTCGCAATCAGGGGATCAATTCTTCTACCCCATGGGATCACCTCTTTATTAGTTATTTATCTGCTTGAAATATGCTTGAAAAGCTCAGAAAGGAGCAGCGATCACTAGCTGTTCCTTTCTGTCTCAAGCTTTTTAAAACATTAAACAGGTTGTTTTTTAGAACTCCAGGATAGTGGTTACATCGCGTGCCACTACTTCAGCTTTGACTTTTTCGACAATACTGCCGCCGCTGGTCTCAAAGATATCGGAGTTGACGATCAGGTCCATGGCGGCCTCAACGTCTACGCTGTTGAGGGGGTCGACAGGATCCTTTACGGACATCGTCACAGTCTTCCCTTCCGCGTTGCGGAAAATAAGGCGTAAGGTTTCTTCCAAAGCTATTTCCTCCTTTCCTGATTAATAAGCATCAGTTCCCTGCCCTGCTCTTTTACGGCTCTTCAATAAGCACGGATTCGCTGACACGACGCACTTCTTCCAGATCATGCTCCTGCAGGTTGGCCAGGGCGCTGCCCACGTCGTAGACGGCCTGGTCGGTAGCCGCCGGCTTCACGTTGGCATAGGACCGTGTACGATAAATATGATTACCTTTGTCATCCATCCCCACGATCAGGCGGAGCTGCAGGCGGCCACCCAAAGGATTGCTGCTTACTGCCATGTTGTCACCTCCTTTATTTGATGTTCTGTAACAAGTGTAACTGGACAATGAGGAACTGTAAAATTCTGGCTGTGGTTGCCGGGTGGGCATGAAAAAGCCCCTCCGCGGTGCGGAAGGGTGGGAAACAGGCCGGCCTGCGCCGCAGAAGGGGTAAATGATCAGCCCTCTGTGGAGCGGCAGCAGTAAATGAAATTTTTGCGGCATGGCCATAAACAGA
>JBMNHK010000010.1:0-206311 GCA_050950345.1 Pelotomaculum sp. | reverse complement strand
TATAAATGCTAAGAAGAAAAAAGTTAAAAAGTTATTTTCTGAAGAAGCTATGCTCATCTCCGATGGTAGATTTATCCAAATGGATAATGGTTTATGGGGTTTAACTGAATGGGAAGTTGAAACCAGTCATTATTCTCTTAAAAATCTTGTCATAAAGGCCATGAAAATTCATCCTGGCGGGCTGTCCGCTCAGCAGCTTTACCAGTTATTAAACACCTGGCGGGAAACAGATTATAAGACCATGGAAAACATCCTCAACAAATTCCCGTACTTCGAAATGGTTGGTGAGGGTATCTGGAGTTATAATCCTAACGTTAGAGTTGTCTATGAAACAATACAGAAAAAATTCGTCTCTTTAATAGAAAAGCAAAAATCACGGTGGCACCGTGACCGTAATAATTGGAAAAACAAATTTGTATTGCTGCAAAAAAAACTGGAAGAGAGCATGGCGGGACAAAGGGAGGCAGCAGCGGCCCTAGCAGAAAAAATTGAGCTAAACAGCCAACAAGATTACCTTCTATCCCAAATGGCAGAAAAAGATTTATTGCTATCACTGAGAAAAAAGGAAATATTTCGCTACCGGGAGCATCTTAATAAACTGGAGTCCAAAGCTAACAGCATATTGCACCAATGCCGGCTATGGGTTAAGCGCACCAGGGATGCGCAGGCAGAAATTGACAGACTAAAAGATTTGCTGGCCAAAAACCAAAGCGGGATGGAGGGGTTGTTTAGCAAACTTCAGCAGTATAAGGAAAAAGACCGGGTGAATAAGATGACAATTGCAGAAATAAAAGAGCAGTACAGCACTAAGATTGCTGCTTTGCAAAGGGAAATTGTCGAGTTAAAGCAAAAAAATGAACGCTTAAGAGAGATGTCGGCCATAGAGGAATACAACCTCAAAGAACAGATTAACTCATTAAGTAGTGATCTAAAAAAATCCCTGCGTATGGAGGAGGAGCAACAGCGTTCATTAAGGCAAGCTCAACAAGAACTAAGCGCAGTTAAAGAAGCATATATAAAACTGGAGTCCAGGCTGAACAACCCATTGATTAAACTGATAATTAAAATATGTGCTCTCATTGAAGGGAAGCATGCTAAAACAACTTTATAGCACTATATTTATGAATGACCATTATTTTTCTTATGGCATAATATATATAGAAAAAGATGACAGGGGGACTGTTTTTGGGGCAGTTTACAATTACCAATTCAGATATAGCACTAGTGCAAGCTGGAAGTATTGCCTCTTGCCGATTAAACCCGGAGGAAATTAGTCTGTTTATGAAAGTAAACGAAGAGAGGGTTAAGTCTGGTTTGCCTCAGTTGTATCTGGAACCTGGCCTGGTAAATTTAGCCCGCATTAAAAGTAATGAAATGTTTGCGCAAAATTATTTCAGCCATATATCTCCGGTATATGGTACCCCATTTGATATGTTAAAGAATAATGGTATCACTGCCAGGGTGATGGGTGCCGAAAACATTGCCAAGGCTCAAAACGTGTTGAGAGTCCATGATCTGTTTATGAGTAGCCGGGAGCACTGTTGATTGTCAATAGAATTGACCCACTATGTGCAAATAAAATTGACCCACATGGTAACAAAAATAATAAGCTTTAAGTTTTGACAGGGTAATCTTGTTGCCATTCTAGCCGTCGTTGGCTGCTTTCAGTTTACCTTTGAGCCGGTAGCTAGTGCCGTTAATATAGAAAATGCGGGCGTGGTGCACAAGTCGGTCAATTATGGCCGCGGCCACCACCTGGTCGGAAAATATCTCCCCCCATTCGTTAAAGTTATAGTTGCTGGTTAAGATGATACTCCCCTTCTCATAGCGCATGGAGACCAGGCGGAAGAGGAGGTTGGCCTGTTCTTTACTTACGGGCATGTAGCCGAGCTCGTCGATGATTAAAAGGTTGAGCCGGGAGTAGCCCAGCAGCTTGTCGAGAAGGCTGCCGTCTTTTGCGCTCAAAAGCAATTCTTCTAAAAGCTTCTGGGCCGTGATAAATGCTACGCGATATTTGGCCATGCATGCCTTTATACCTAAGGCCACCGAGAGATGGGTCTTGCCGACCCCAGGGGGACCCAGGAAAACGATATTCTCCTTTTTCTCCACGAAATCCAGGGAGCCTAAAGCGATAATTTCTTTTTCCCGGATGGAGGGCTGGAAGCTAAAGTCAAACTCCTCCAAGGTTTTGATGAAGGGGAAACGTGCTTTATTGATTTTCGTCTTGACCGTGCCTTCGGTTTTCCTTTTTAACTCCTCTTCGAAGAGAAGGGAGAGGTACTCTGTATAAGAAAGGTTGTTTTGTGAGGCCTTCTCTGTTACCTCCTGGTAATGGGCAAGCATCCCCTTTAATTTTAAGGACTGCATCTGGCTTTCCAGATAACCGGTTAATTTGTTACTCATGATACTGCCGCCACCTCGCTCTCCGGGATGGCATAACAGGAGAGGTCCCGTTTAATTCTAACCGGTGGCATATTTAAATTTATCTGGTCACCCGCTGGCGCAAGGGGAGCGACTTCCATCTGTTCTAAAAGCCTTTTTACGCTGTTTTTGTGATAAGAACCGATTTTCAAGCATTCTTTGATGGCTATGGCGATATCTTCCCGGGTATATATCTCCTGGTAGTTTAAGATTTCGGCCAGGTGCCAGTACAGGTTGGCCCCATTCTTATCACGCAGGCCTGCCAGATACCTTTGGCCGTCCTCGCCAAAAGCGCTGGTGAACTTCTCTGCCAGGGCCGAGCGTGCCTTTAGTTTCTTCTCCTGGTAGTGACGGTTGATGGTTTCGTGTTCGGGGTGAAGGGGACGAACGGTTTGCTTTTGCAGTTCAAGATCGAACTCCGCCAAAAGCGTCCCTGCTTCGTCATATACCTTCAGGCGCCGGCCGTAGATGTTTTCTATCCACACCCTCCCGGCGCAGTAACGCATGGGTACAGGATAGAGATTGCCGTCATGGGATATATAGCCGTCATTGCTCACCTTCCGGGGTTCTTTATGTTGTAATAAGGCCGGTTTGACAGCAGGTATCTTGAGAATACATCCTTTTTCCTCGGCAAATATCTCCTCCGGCGGTCGGCCTAAGCTGCTATGGGGCCTTTTATTGTAGGCTTCCTGGAACTCTGAAAGCCTTACAGCGAATTCGTTTAAACCGGCCACCTCCAGACCCCGCAGCAGGTGTTCCTGGACATAGTAAAAGGGGCGCTCTACCTTTCCCTTGGTCCGGGGGCGGTAGTTTTCGCAAGCTGAAGGCTGGATGCCATACAGCCCGCAGAATTTGAGAAACTCGTCATTGTACCGGATGATACCGTCTTTCTGGTGGGAGATAACCATTTGCTTGCCGTTGTCAATCACTAACTCCGGAGCATAACCACCGAAAAAGTCAATGGCTTCAACCAAGGCCCGAATCACATCGGCGGTGGTGATGCTTAAAGAGAAGGTGTAGAATTTCATTCGGCTAAAAGACAGGACCACTTCGTGGAGATATATTTTCACGGGCTTTCCGTCTACTGGTAGCGTCCACACCTTCCAATCGTACTGCATCTGTTTACCCGGCCCGGTCTCCACCCGTGTGGTGGCTAATTTGACTGCCTTATCTTCTGCCTTTATGGCCCTGAGGTAACGGTGGACGCTGGCCAGGGAGCCTTGATAGCCCTTATCTACCAGTTCGTTGTAAATCCTTGTGCCGATATATCCCTTGGCAAGCATAATCTTGATTTCTTCCAGAAACCTATCCAGTTCTTTTACATACTCTCTGGCTTTAAACTGGGGTGGATTGGCTTCTTTCAGGTACTTCCTGACGGTATTCCTGGACACCCCCACAGTCTTGGCTATTTGCCTGATGCCGGCCCCTTGGGCATGTAGTGCTTTGATGCGCTGCCATTTGTACATGCTGACCACCTCTTTTTCCTCCCCCTCTCAGGGGAGATTTTATCACAAGCTGGGTCAGTTTTATTTGACGATCTAGGGTCAATTCTATTTTACGATCTACAGGTTGGAAGAATCGAGGTATATGACAAAAACGAATTCTCCCCTGTAAACTTAAAGGAACTGGAGGACGCGTACGGCTTCAAGTTATTAGGTGAATCCAGTGAATATTATTTCGGCTGGGCACATGCCACGGATGTCCAGTTGCCGGCGGAAGCCTCCGAAAAAACAATAGAAGAATACAGGGCACTGGAAAAAGAATTCAACACCATTATCGATAGCTTTACATTAAGTGAAGCAAGTAGCGGGGAACAAGTTGCAGGAACAGTTAAACAAACAGACATGCCAGATGGGGCTGGCGAATATTCATTGATGTTTGATGGACAAGCCATATCCCTAAAAAGCTGGGATACTGATGTAGATCTAAGCTTGCTCCTTGGTGAGCCTGTTTCGGAAACAATCGAAGTGCTGGGAAGCACGGCTGACACGTACTCAGGCTCTCACATAAAAACACTTAAATACGAAGGCTTCACAATCCAGCTGTTTTCACCCAAAGATAACGGAAAAGAGTTCTGGATTATGAGCATGCATTTAACAGACGGAAAGCTTAAGACACCCCGGGGGATAACAGTCGGTTTCACACTTGCAGATTTGAAAGGAGCTTACAAAAACCTGGAAATAGTACCGGACGGAAGAACTGATATAAACAACTGCGCATACAGGCTCAGCAGGGAAATGTATGAATATATGGTGTTTGAGGTTGAAGGGGGAATTGTCAAGGAAATTAAACTTTATGTGGAGTTGCAATGAAAGCAACTATCAGGTTAACGGGTTGGAAAAAACTTAACGTGTCAAGAGAACCGTCCCCTTGACATCCCGTAACGTGTCAAGAGAACCGTCCCCTTGATATCCCTATGTGGAGTTGCCATAAAAATGTGTCAAGAGAACCGTCCCCTTGACACGTTGACACGCCAAAAACGTGTCAAGAGAACCGTCTCTTGACACCTGCCGGTTCTTTTCTTGAATCACCTGCGAGTGTCTTATACGGCGGGTAATCAGCAAAGGGATTTCTTGCAGCGTTTCAAGATACTTTTTAATTTTCTTACGGAGGTGTTTTGTTTGAAAAGAAAGATTTTATTGTATGTAGTTCTGTCATTAGTTTTGTCTTTTGGCGTGGTTCTTGCTACCTATGCCGCACAGCCTACGGCAAAAGACCTGGTGCTACTTGGCATCAAGAACTTCGATACAGGAATTAACAAAGCTTTTTATGAAAAGAGTCAGGATGTAACCAGTATTAAGATCACCGGGTTTGACGGAAGCCTCACCACTGAGGCAGGCCAGATTAAAGGCGCTTCGATTGACCTTGTATCCCAACTGGACGCGTCTAACAATGTTGCTAAAGTGAGCTATACCACGGACATTACAGGCAAAACAAACAGCGGCAGTATTTACTTGAAAGATGACAAGGTTCACATATCTTGCAACGAACGAAGGATGGCTATATTTGGCGATTGTTCTTGACTTGTATAGCAGGATGGTAGTCGGCTGGAGCATCAGCAAGCGCATGACCAAAGAGCTGGTTATTGATGCTCTTGAGACTGCTATTAAGAGGCGCAATCCCTCTCCTAGGCTTATTTGCCACTCAGATCGCGGCAGTCAATATTGTAGCCATGCTTATCAGAGTTTACTGCAGGAGCACGGTTTCATATGCAGTATGAGCCGTAAAGGTGAATGCCAGGATAATGCTTGTGCTGAGACATTTTTTCATAGTATGAAGGTCGAATGGATATATGGAGAACCGTTGAAATCCAGATATAGGATGAAAAAAGAAGTCAGGGAGTACATAGAGGTGTTTTACAATCGGCAGAGACTGCATTCTAACAATGGATATCTTTCGCCTGGTGATTTTGAAAGAGTTAACCAGTCCAGCTTCTTATTGTCCGCTTAGGCTTGACCAGATCAAGGTTATCTTTACAAAAGATATTTTTATCCTGCTGAAGTTATTAGGTCTGGATGCATTTAAGGATGTCCCTTACTCATTATTGGAACAAAACCATGAATACTATTATTTTTCAGATGAACAACTAAAGAGCATCTGGGAGCAGTTGTCAATCTACCAAGACCAGCAGCTTCCGGAAGAATACAAGGAATCTCTCCTTTTTCTGGTGGAAGCCATACCTGATCAGTATTTTAGCATGTCCACCAGTAAAGTTACATTGGAGTTGGACAAAAACGGCCTTGAAGATGTTATATACAACTTGTTGACTAAAATAAAAGATGAGAAAGAAAGAGCAGCCGATATTGTCATAAACATAAACAAATCCGGTTATGCCCAAATGGGAACCACTCCGGAACAAATGAAAAAGGATATTATCGAGAGTATTGACAGTATGCCCGTAATAACCCGGGAGGAAATAAAGCTGGCCAGCAGCTTTCTAGAAATAAAGAAATTTACTTACGAGGCATCTATTTTGCCCGGCGGCCCGAAAAACTTTAATATGGACCTGGGATTTAAAGCGCCCGATGATTCAGTTGAAGGACAATTCGCTGTTGTTGTGGGTAGTGTTGGAACAGAAGATGACCTGAAAGTATCTTATAGTGTTTCAGCCGGCTTTAATGTCCAGGATGGCCCCAAGTTGGACTTTTTATTGGATTGCCTGGCTAATTATAAAGCGGAGGTCGCTTATACCGATATAAATGTCAAAGCGGTAGCGATGGATAATACCACCGGGGATTTATTACTAAACTTCGGCGCCACAGCTAATTCCACCACCGAAGTGGAACATAATCTGATTGTAAATGTGCCGGAATTGAATGACGCCAATAGTATCGATTTAACCTATTTATTAACCCCTGAGATGACTCCCGATGAAGCTGGTTTCATAATAGTGGTAAACGGAATTACCCTTGATACTGAAGTGAGCCGTGCTATGAAGGATAACGGAGAAATCATGGTGCCGGCCAGAGCCGTTTTGGAAGCGCTGGGTTGTGAGGTCAAGTGGGTCGCTCCTAATGAGGTGTATATCACTGCCGGTGAAAAATCAATTTTAATATTTATCAATGAAAGCAACTATCAGGTTAACGGGTTGGAAAAAACTTTAAGTGTACCGGCTTACCTTGAAAAAGACTTCACGATGATTCCGGTAGGCTTCCTGGTTGAGGAATTAGGGGCTGAGGTTGAATTTGTCAGCGGGGTTGTCATTATCACAAAATAATATATTAAAAACAATATACTGGAACAGCCTGTATTGACAAAATTAATTTACTATCAGCAGGTATTCATGCGGCAGCAGGGAAACCTGCTGATAGTTTTCAAGGGTCACTGGCAAGTTTTTCGGTGAGAAGTCAACTTTAATAATTGAATTGACAATAATGTTTAGAGAGCAATACAGTGGTTTTATACCGGAAGGGAGTAATGATGTCACGATGAAAAAGTATTTTTTGGCCGTGGTCATTTTTATGTTGATGCTTTCCTTGCATACCAATGCTTTTGCGGCAACTGACAGTCAACCGGCAATCATGCTGGGCGATACCAGGATTGAGGCCGGCGCCCTGGTTGATAAAGGAAATGTTTATCTGCCGTTAAGGGTGGTTAGTGAAGCGCTTGGGTATGAAGTGAAGTGGTCGGAAAAGGATCGTACAATTTCGGTTGTGGGATCTGAGAAAGATATTGTTATTGATTTGATTAACTACAAAGTAACTGCAAATGACCATGCTTATTATACGGGTGACTACACCATTTTTGAAGACAGGATATACATGGGGACAGACTTTTTCTCTGATAACCTCGGGCTTAGAGTACGCTGGGACAGGCAAAACAACTTAATCCAGCTTGAAAGCGTGCAGGAAAATGCAATTTCCATAAAAACTATAAAAGAAGTTTCTGAGACGGATATAATAAAAATAACCTCACAGTATCCGCAGATTGACGGGTTGGTTGACCAGGCCGTGCAGGACAATATAAACTCAGTCCTTAAAGAAATAGCCATGGCGGCCAAAAATGAAAGTCTGAAAAATGCGGAGGAAATGCAAAAGGAGTTAATACCCGGGTATACAGGCAGCCCAAACAAGTGGGAAAGCTATTTCGACTACAGGTTGAAATATAACCAGAATGGACTCTTAAGCGTTGTATTTCAGGATTACCGGTACACCGGAGGGGCACATGGACTGACTGTGCAAAGCTCTCATACCTTCAACCTGAATACAGGAGCGGAATACAAGCTTAAGGATCTGGTAAAAAGTGATGCAGATTATGTCGCTTTTATCAGTGATATCGTCAGGGATGAGATGCATGCCAGGGTAAAGGAAGGAATACTGCCTGATTATATGATCGAACCTTTTGAGGCCATCAAGGAAGACCAGGATTATTACCTGTCCAATGATGCGGTTGTGATCTACTTCCAGCAGTATGAATACTTTCCTTATGCCGCCGGCATACAGGAGTTTCCGGTTGAGTTTTCAGCTTTGGAAGGTTTACTGAAACCGGAATTCAGCTTTTTAAACCAGGAAACAAAGGAGCGTATAGAAACTCAACAACTTGACGGTAGGACTGCCGCCCGTGCCCTGGCAGAGGTGGAATTAAGTGATTCACAGCTGCAGACCCTGGAAAAGTTCTATCAAATCGTGCCCGAGCTTAAGGAACTCACCGTGGAAGGTGTGCATGCGGATGAGCATGTTTGGAGTGTATATTTAAGCGACCGTTCTGAAGAAGCTTTGCCCGTTATTATGCACACTCGCGCCAGCATTGATTTTAATACCGGCACGGGAGAGCTGGTGAGGTTCGATATCATAAACCCTGACTGGGTTGCTCAAGAGCTTCCTCCTGCCGGGCAGGCCAGGGAAATAGCTTATGAATTTGCCCGGCTGGTCCTGGGGAATAAAATAAATAATTACCGGATGAATGACGTAACAGGCATTAGTTCCGGAAGCGCGCGGGACGACAGGGGTAACGAGCTGAACTGGAATGCGGTAAGCGTGCGGTTTGAGCGCCTGATCAATGGTATACCATTGTTAAACAGCGGTATTCGGGTAAGTGTGGATGCCGGTGGGCATGTAACTGATTATTATTCAGAGGATTATCAGATATATGGCGATGTGAAATACAGCGATCCGGAGCCTGCTTTATTCCCTGCGCCTTCCATGGCCATAACGAAGGAAGCGGCGGAAAAGATATTTGCCGGGATGCTGGAAATGAAGTTGAGCTATCAAGAGAGGATGCCATTGCATTATCCAAAGCCCAATATGCAGGTAGAAACCCAGCCTGTTTTAATATATGTTCCTTCGAACAGTGCTCCCATAGACGCTGTAACAGGTGAACCGCTGTCCATCTCTCAGCAGCAGCCGCAGACCAGTCTGGTGACCCTGAATGGAGAAGGCAGGAAAATGATCGCCCGGACACCTGAAGAAGCTGCCGCTTTAATTGCTGCTGAAACCGGCATGGATATTACCGGTATGAAATTCAGCGAGGCGCAAGAGGAAAGCTACCATGAGCCGGGAATTAAACTGAAAGAGTACTTTGGCAGATCTGAACCCCAAACGGGTCAGGACGGTATTCCGGATTACAGCACAATGCGTTTCTTGCACATCAGGGTTCTGGCAGACTCAGGGCAAGTTGTGCTTTTTTACCTTCAGGACGAAGCCGGGCGCGGCGAAAAGAGGACAATATCCAGGGAAGCTGCACAGGAAACAGCCGTTCAATTTGTACAAAGGTTCCTGGAGCAGGGTGCGTCCGAAATGGAAATGTACATCTACCCGGTACAGGAAGAAATTATTCCCGACTGGGTGGACAGAAGCAAGCTGGAAAGTGACGCGCAGCGGCCGGAGTTTAGCTTTAACTTTACATGTATGCACCAGGGCATCCCGGTTGCGGACCGGGGGTACCAGGTTACTGTAGACGGACTTACCGGCAGAATTACCTCTTTTTACGACAGGCAAAGCAGTTCATCCGTCACCCTGCCGGACAGTAAGAATGTTGTGACGGCTGAAGCGGCAAAAGCCGAATATCTGCAAAGCCACCCATTGCGACTGGTGTACTTCTGGCCTGAATATTATGGTCAGAAAGCGCCCCGGCCCTCCCTGGTATATATGTCGGACTACGGCCAGGGTCTGGAATACATCGACGCCTATACCGGAAAAACGGTGACGGTGGAGATGAAAAATAATTGATAAATTAGCATAATAATGATAAAATTATGCTAAATAAATTGAAGTGGTGATAACATGCCTCATATTCGACCAGTATCAGATTTAAGAAATAATTTTGCTGATATTTCAAGGATTGTTCATGAAACAGCTGAACCGGTATTCCTTACCAAGAATGGTTATGGGGATATGGTTGTCATGAGTATAGAAGCTTATGAACGTCTTCAATTCGAAAGCGAAGTTTTTTTTCAATTGAAGGAGGCCGAAATAGAGGCTGAAACAACCAGCAAGAGGTATTCCCATAAAGAAGTGTTTGATGAACTTAGAGCAAAACTTTCTAAAGGGCAGAAATCAGGTAATGTTTGAAATCAGATATTTACCCCTGGCAAGGAAAGATTTAACTGATATTGTAGCCTATATTACCGGTCATTTGAAAGCTCCCAAGGCCGCGATAGATTTGTTGGATGCTCTGGATAAATCCATTTCCAGACTTGAACAATACCCATATTCCTGTAAGGTGTATCAGCCAGTTAAGACATTAAAAGAAGAATACAGACTGTTGCCAGTTAAAAATTATGCTGTATTCTATGTGGTAAAAGAACAGATAGTTGAAATTCACAGGATTGTTTATGCCAGGGTGGACTTAACCAGGATTTTTAAGTGAAACTAATTAGATGCAGGGGGCTGTTCTTAGTTTAGAAGTAAGCGTCAAATAAACCATCACATAGAATAGAAGTTTTGAAGGTAGTACAATCACTATGAATAGGTTGAAAAAGTTGAAAAAGCAAGCAAACTTTTTCAACCTGGAACGGAGTGATTGTATGGATACACATAAAGTTGCAGCGGAGTATCGGTTATCACAATGGATGCACGTGATACAGGAACAGAAGTGCAGCGGGCAAAACATTAAGGAATTTTGCCAGGATAAAGGAATAAGTAGGAATAAATACTTCTACTGGCAGCGGAAGCTGCGAAAGGCAACCTGTGAAGGACTTTTAAAATTGGGAGAACCCGCAGATATAGTGCCAAAGGGATGGATGCAGCTTGAACCAAAGCAAGAAACGAAAACAACGCTGGATATTGAAATTGGTGGCTGCCATATCACCGTAGATGAAAAGACGGATCCTGAACTATTAAAAAAAGTATGCCGAATATTAAGGGCACTATGATGAGATGGGGCGAAAAACCAGTATACATATGCTGCGGACATACAGATATGAGGAAATCTATTAATGGTCTGATGATGCTTGTTAAAGACAGCTTTTCTCTTGATCCATTTTCGGAAGCAATGTTTGTATTCTGTAATAGGAACCGGGATAGGATAAAAATCCTGGAATGGGACGGCGATGGATTCTGGCTGTATTTTAAGCGTTTGGAGCGTGGTCATTTTCGCTGGCCGGCAAAAGGAGACAGCGCTACTATGCTGCTTGAGACCAGGGAACTATCATACTTAATAGAAGGTGCGAAACTAGAGAAAAAACTGAAGAGAGAAGAAGTTTTCGAGCGGCAAATTTCTTAAAGCATATATCTCGAAAAAGGTCTTAAAAGCGCATAAAATCTAACTTTTTAGCAGATTTTTTGGTATAATTTTATTATGAAAACACAAACTGATTCAGCAGAAAAACTGCTAGAAGTAATTGAAGAAAAAGATCGCAGGATCGCTGAATTAGAACAGCAGTTACAGTGGTTTATGTCACAGATCCGCCTTGCGAAGCATAAGCAATTTGGGGCATCAAGCGAAAAAACTGATGGTCCCCAAGTGTCTTTATTCAACGAGGCCGAATCAAACGCGGATATGACCATACCGGAACCGAGAATTACTGAGGTAAAGGCCCATTATCGCAAACGGACACGTCTTACAACTGACAAATTGCCGGAGGACTTACCTGTTGAGATAATTGAATACGAGCTGCCGGCTGAAGATTGTATCTGCCCGGAATGCAGCAGCAAGATGCATACAATGGGAAAAGAAACCCGCGAAGAACTAAAGATAATTCCTGCAAAAGCAGTAATTACTCGACATGTGCAGCATGTTTATGCCTGCCGGAATTGTGAAGAAACTTCCGATCATGTTCCTATCGTAAAGGCAGATATGCCAGAACCCGTCATAAAAGGTGGATTCGCCGCACCCGAAACAATTGCCCACATAGCAGTGCAGAAATTCATGATGGCTTCACCTCTTTACAGACAGGAGCAGGAATGGAAGCAAAACGGCATCCTGCTTTCCCGGCAGACTATGTCAAATTGGCTGATCAAAGCCAGTGAGAACTGGCTGGAACCGATATATGAAGAGATGAAGCTTAAGATATGTAAGCATGAAGTGCTTCACGCCGATGAAACTACCCTGCAGGTGCTAAAAGAACCGGGGAAAGCGGCACAATCAAAAAGTTACATGTGGCTGTACCGCACCAGCGGAGAGGCCAAAAACCAGATCGTACTTTATGACTATCAACCCGATAGAAAGCGTATACATCCGGAAGCGTTTTTAAAGAATTTCAAAGGATATTTACATTGCGATGGATATGAAGGCTATCACAAACTGCCTGAGAGCATAATCGTCGTAGGCTGCCTGGCACATCTGAGGCGGAAATTTTTTGATGCATTGAAAACCTTGCCCAAAGAGAAACAAGCGGAATCCAATGCGGCAAAGGGAGTTTCCTATTGTGACAAACTGTTTCATCTCGAAAAACAGTTTGCTTCACTTACCCCCGATAACCGCTTCATGGAACGCGAACGACTATCAAGGCCTTTGTTTGCTGAATTTTACAATTGGATTGAAAGTACCGCTGCCTTGCCTAAAACCCTTCTTGGCAAAGCGATATATTACGCAAAATCTCAGCGAAAATATCTTGAAAGATATCTGCTTGACGGCCGCCTTGAAATTTCAAACAATCGTGCGGAACGCAGTATTAAACCATTTGTAATTGGTCGCAAGAATTGGCTTTTTGCTAACACGCCAAACGGCGCCAAGGCCAGTGCAATTTATTACAGCCTGATTGTAAGCGCAAGGGAAAATGGTTTGAATCCATTTGAATATTTGACATGGATTTTTACCAATGCCCCCAACTTGGGAAAAGCAGGTTACATATCTGCAGTAGAAGACTTCCTGCCTGACAGTGTAGCTATACCGGAAAAGGTATTCGCCCCGCAGCCTGGTAATGCAAAACCGAAAAAATATGCCTGGGAGGAAGACTGATATGGGAAAGAATATTGATTACATGATGGAATTGGTAAATGAATACCTGTCAGGCAAAACTCCCCGGTATATATTCGAATTAGATTTTCAGACTGAGATCTTAGCCCGTTACAAGAAAATGGTGCGGGAAGATAGGGACTATGCCGAATATTTTTATGATTTGCTTTCGGAAGACGGTGTGGATGCGGGTGATGGACTATCGGATACAGAATTTAAACAGCTGCTCCGAAGACAGTATAATAAGGTAAAAAGTGTTGCCCATGATGGCTTCTGGTGATACCTACATTTAGTAGGTACTGGCCTGTTTGACGCTTACGTTTAGAACAGCCCCCTGCCTTTATTACAATTTCAACTTTGCACCGAACGACACACTGAAACCATTGCAGTAGCAGTTGCCGGTACTTTGTGTTGCAGGTGAGCCGTAAACTTTATATATACTAGATAAAATTGAACCTGAGAGCGCTTATTTGTAAACTTCGAGTCCATTTGAAAGTATATTTAATGCTGATACCATGCCATTAAATCCCGGTACGAAGTATAACCGTAAAAACCAAAGAGATCCTCTCCTTCGGAATACAGACTCAGTATCTTTTCCGGCTGTCCGCCATTAGCTTTGATTAGCCAGAGGGCATCGTCCCGGACGTACAGGATGTGGTTGCCATCTTTTGACCAGGTGGGCTGGTAAATACCTGTTCCGGCGGCCGTCAAAGGTTGGGTGCCGGAGCCGTCCGCACTCCCGAGCCAGAGGGTGCGTGTTGCTACCCAGTCAGCCAGTTCCTCTGGTTTATTAAAGCCCCATACGCCGTCTCCCAGGTTCCTGGCTGCAACGAAAGCGATCCGGCTGCCGTCCGGGGAGAAAGAGGGGTCGATAGCTACGCTGCCATCAGGATTATTAAGCTCCCGAACGCTCCCGGACGCCAGGTCTATAGTTGACAGGCTCTTTTGTGCCCATACTATGCGCCCGTTGCCTGTTACCATCAGCAGGTTCCCCTGCGGCGACAGGGACTGCCACCCCCGGTGGGCAAGGCCGCTGGCCAGGAGTTGAGGCTCGTTTTCACCCAGGCGGAGGCTCATTAGCCCCATGCCGTCAGCTGCTATGGAAGCCGAGTGCAATGGGTCCAGCCAGTACAGCAACCCCTTACCGTCAGGCCACCAGGCGGTAACTTGAATCCCGGCCTGGGGGGCTACCAGGTGTTCAACAGGTTGACCACCATCAACAGCAATAGTATAAAGTGCATCACTGCTGTTGTATGGTTCATCCGATGGTAGTAAAGCATTGTAAGCCAGGGATTTGCCGTCTGGCGACCAGGCCAGGTGAGACGTTCTTTCGGACTGAACCAGCCGGTCCGGTTCACCTTCCACAGGGACCAGCCAGACACCGTCCGGCATAGCTACCGCCAGTACATTGGCAGCAGGTGACCAGTAAAAACTATTGCGGCTGGCCGGCCCGGGCAGCCCTTGAACCTGGTGAAGCTGTGAACCATCCCGGCGTACCAGCCATAGCGGGCCCGTACCGTCATCCCTGCCATTGGAGCTAATGAACGCCAGCCACTGGCCGTCGTGTGACCAGGCCGGTTGCAATGCCCGGCCGGATTCGGACAGTTGCCTGACCTCGCCCGTTTCGCCATCGAGCATATAGAGCAAACCCTGCCGGAGGAAGGCCAGGTCCCCTTGCCCCTTGAAGACGGCTGTATTTACGTCTGTGGCAGGTGCAGCCGGATTGTTGGAGGAAGCGCTACCCGGTTCTATATCTTGAGGTTCTATCTCCGGAGCAAATGTGGCGACAGCCAGGGTTTGTAAAGTCCGGTTTAAAATGGCCGCCAGCTCCGCACGGGTTATATTCTGTTCAGGACCGAATTTGTTACCGGTGTACCGCATAATACTGGTGTTAAACACAAAACTAATATCAGACTGTTGTTTTGAGGGCAAATTAGTTATATCACTATAATTCGGCCACATTTCTGTGGTAATCACCGACAGCCTTTTAGCCGCAAAAGAACCGGCTATGGCACTGGCTACCTCCGCTCTGGTGACAGCTTGATATGGTTTAAACTCTCTACCGGGGATATCAAAGATTTTGTTTTTGCCAATAATTATTGAAGCTTTGCCGTACCAGGAGTTGTCTTCTACATCATCATACATATCAGCGGGGACAGGCGCTTTGATCAGCTTGTTGTAATCATAGCCTAAATCAAAGGTTCTCACCAGGCATACGGCCAGTTGTGCCCGGTTGACAATACCATCCGGGTTGAATTTGTTATCTGAGGTGCCAAGCATGATCCCTTTTTCGTAGACAGACTCAATATCAGACAAAGCCTGGTTCGATGCTATGTCGTCAAAGGGCGTCCCGGCAAAACCCGCCGGCGGGGCAATTAGGAGCGTTGCTGCCAGCAAAAGCATTAACAATACTCTTTTCATTTTTCTCCTCCTTTCTATTAGTGTTTAATTGTTGGACGATAGATAGTGTTAAAGAAGTTCAACCTGTCACCGGACGTTTATGAAACGGGGCATAAATTATAATGGTCCTTGGGAAATACTGAGTAATGTCCTAGCCGGGCTGTCCTTTTATATCTTAGCTGTTTTTTCCTCTGTCCGTATTTTCATTGATAAGAGGTTTCATGCCTAAATCGATGATGAGTTTACCGTCTACCAGGGTAAACAAGCGTCCAGCACTGACTACGCCGTACAACTTGTCGTAAACCTGGTCCGTTCGCCGGTACACTGAATTGATAACTAGCACAGGATCGTTTATGCCAGGGTGGACATGACCTGAATTATAAAGTGAAACTAATAAGAAGCAGAGGGCTGTTCTTGTTGTTTAGAACAGCCCTCTGCATCATTTACGTTTGATGCTCTGATAAGTAAAGTACCCCGCTGGTTACTAAAAGCTCACATTTGTGAACCGGGGTCTAATTACTGGGGGCAGGAGAACTTTCTGCCGGTTCGGAAATAGTTGTTGCCACAGCCAGGGTTTTTAAGGTCCGGTTTAGAATGGTTGCCAGCTCCGCCCGGGTTATTTTTTCGTTGGGTTTGAACTCGCTTCCTTCGTATCTCATGATACCGGTGTTAAACATAAAACTGATGTCAGATTGTTGTTCCTGGGTTAAATCAGTCATATCAGTATAATTCGGCCACATCAATGTGGTAATAACGGATAGCTTTTTGGCAGCGAAAGAATCAGCAATGGCGCTGGCCACTTCCATCCTGGTAACGGCTTCCCGGGGTTTGAATTCTCTACCGGCGAGGTCAAAGATATTATTATAGCCTGTAATCATTGAAGCCTCACTATACCAGGTGTTATCCTCCACATCATCATACAGGTCAGAAGGAACGGGTTCTTTTACAAACTGTAAATCATTGATATCTAATGTTGATTGTCAATAGAATTGACCCACTATGTGCAAATAAAATTGACCCACATGGTAACAAAAATAATAAGCTTTAAGTTTTGACAGGGTAATCTTGTTGCCATTCTAGCCGTCGTTGGCTGCTTTCAGTTTACCTTTGAGCCGGTAGCTAGTGCCGTTAATATAGAAAATGCGGGCGTGGTGCACAAGTCGGTCAATTATGGCCGCGGCCACCACCTGGTCGGAAAATATCTCCCCCCATTCGTTAAAGTTATAGTTGCTGGTTAAGATGATACTCCCCTTCTCATAGCGCATGGAGACCAGGCGGAAGAGGAGGTTGGCCTGTTCTTTACTTACGGGCATGTAGCCGAGCTCGTCGATGATTAAAAGGTTGAGCCGGGAGTAGCCCAGCAGCTTGTCGAGAAGGCTGCCGTCTTTTGCGCTCAAAAGCAATTCTTCTAAAAGCTTCTGGGCCGTGATAAATGCTACGCGATATTTGGCCATGCATGCCTTTATACCTAAGGCCACCGAGAGATGGGTCTTGCCGACCCCAGGGGGACCCAGGAAAACGATATTCTCCTTTTTCTCCACGAAATCCAGGGAGCCTAAAGCGATAATTTCTTTTTCCCGGATGGAGGGCTGGAAGCTAAAGTCAAACTCCTCCAAGGTTTTGATGAAGGGGAAACGTGCTTTATTGATTTTCGTCTTGACCGTGCCTTCGGTTTTCCTTTTTAACTCCTCTTCGAAGAGAAGGGAGAGGTACTCTGTATAAGAAAGGTTGTTTTGTGAGGCCTTCTCTGTTACCTCCTGGTAATGGGCAAGCATCCCCTTTAATTTTAAGGACTGCATCTGGCTTTCCAGATAACCGGTTAATTTGTTACTCATGATACTGCCGCCACCTCGCTCTCCGGGATGGCATAACAGGAGAGGTCCCGTTTAATTCTAACCGGTGGCATATTTAAATTTATCTGGTCACCCGCTGGCGCAAGGGGAGCGACTTCCATCTGTTCTAAAAGCCTTTTTACGCTGTTTTTGTGATAAGAACCGATTTTCAAGCATTCTTTGATGGCTATGGCGATATCTTCCCGGGTATATATCTCCTGGTAGTTTAAGATTTCGGCCAGGTGCCAGTACAGGTTGGCCCCATTCTTATCACGCAGGCCTGCCAGATACCTTTGGCCGTCCTCGCCAAAAGCGCTGGTGAACTTCTCTGCCAGGGCCGAGCGTGCCTTTAGTTTCTTCTCCTGGTAGTGACGGTTGATGGTTTCGTGTTCGGGGTGAAGGGGACGAACGGTTTGCTTTTGCAGTTCAAGATCGAACTCCGCCAAAAGCGTCCCTGCTTCGTCATATACCTTCAGGCGCCGGCCGTAGATGTTTTCTATCCACACCCTCCCGGCGCAGTAACGCATGGGTACAGGATAGAGATTGCCGTCATGGGATATATAGCCGTCATTGCTCACCTTCCGGGGTTCTTTATGTTGTAATAAGGCCGGTTTGACAGCAGGTATCTTGAGAATACATCCTTTTTCCTCGGCAAATATCTCCTCCGGCGGTCGGCCTAAGCTGCTATGGGGCCTTTTATTGTAGGCTTCCTGGAACTCTGAAAGCCTTACAGCGAATTCGTTTAAACCGGCCACCTCCAGACCCCGCAGCAGGTGTTCCTGGACATAGTAAAAGGGGCGCTCTACCTTTCCCTTGGTCCGGGGGCGGTAGTTTTCGCAAGCTGAAGGCTGGATGCCATACAGCCCGCAGAATTTGAGAAACTCGTCATTGTACCGGATGATACCGTCTTTCTGGTGGGAGATAACCATTTGCTTGCCGTTGTCAATCACTAACTCCGGAGCATAACCACCGAAAAAGTCAATGGCTTCAACCAAGGCCCGAATCACATCGGCGGTGGTGATGCTTAAAGAGAAGGTGTAGAATTTCATTCGGCTAAAAGACAGGACCACTTCGTGGAGATATATTTTCACGGGCTTTCCGTCTACTGGTAGCGTCCACACCTTCCAATCGTACTGCATCTGTTTACCCGGCCCGGTCTCCACCCGTGTGGTGGCTAATTTGACTGCCTTATCTTCTGCCTTTATGGCCCTGAGGTAACGGTGGACGCTGGCCAGGGAGCCTTGATAGCCCTTATCTACCAGTTCGTTGTAAATCCTTGTGCCGATATATCCCTTGGCAAGCATAATCTTGATTTCTTCCAGAAACCTATCCAGTTCTTTTACATACTCTCTGGCTTTAAACTGGGGTGGATTGGCTTCTTTCAGGTACTTCCTGACGGTATTCCTGGACACCCCCACAGTCTTGGCTATTTGCCTGATGCCGGCCCCTTGGGCATGTAGTGCTTTGATGCGCTGCCATTTGTACATGCTGACCACCTCTTTTTCCTCCCCCTCTCAGGGGAGATTTTATCACAAGCTGGGTCAGTTTTATTTGACGATCTAGGGTCAATTCTATTTTACGATCTACAAATATGTGCTCTCATTGAAGGGAAGCATGCTAAAACAACTTTATAGCACTATATTTATGAATGACCATTATTTTTCTTATGGCATAATATATATAGAAAAAGATGACAGGGGGACTGTTTTTGGGGCAGTTTACAATTACCAATTCAGATATAGCACTAGTGCAAGCTGGAAGTATTGCCTCTTGCCGATTAAACCCGGAGGAAATTAGTCTGTTTATGAAAGTAAACGAAGAGAGGGTTAAGTCTGGTTTGCCTCAGTTGTATCTGGAACCTGGCCTGGTAAATTTAGCCCGCATTAAAAGTAATGAAATGTTTGCGCAAAATTATTTCAGCCATATATCTCCGGTATATGGTACCCCATTTGATATGTTAAAGAATAATGGTATCACTGCCAGGGTGATGGGTGCCGAAAACATTGCCAAGGCTCAAAACGTGTTGAGAGTCCATGATCTGTTTATGAGTAGCCGGGAGCACAGAAACAATATTTTAAATCCCTTACATGATACTATTGGTATCGGTGTATTAAAAAATTCTTTCGGAGTATACGCTACCCAGTTGTTTACCGGCCATTAATGCACACATTGTCTAAGAGGTCTCAGAACACGCTCAAAACCGCTAAAATCGCACTTTTTTACCAGGTCAAATCATAAAAAAAGCCAGCCTCCAGCTGGCATTACTTTTTTTTCTGTCAGGTAAACTGGTAAACCGGCAGACCGTGTGCCCCCGGGAAAGTCCCGACTTTTAAATAATTCTTTTTCTCAGGCTTTTTCTCCTCAGTTTGGCCAAATAACGCAGGTGGTACTTGATACATATTAGGACGCTTGTGTTTAAATTGAAAAATGCCTGGCGCGACCTCCTGGAAGCGGGAGTGTTGGGTTGTGTCAATTACAAAATGTATGTCAGTTGCCTCAGATGCAGGTTTATTTTCAATTGGTTGGCTCACATTATTGTCCTTTTGCTCAATTTCTTTTGACTCCTCAGCACTATTATTTAATATATTATACCGCTGACGATAATAAAAGTAAGGTTTCAATTTCATAGCCTCTCACCTCTATAAATATTCTATGCAAAACATTACCAGGTGGCTAACAAATAATTAATAAAAAATATCAGTCTCACTATTCGCAACACAACAACATATTATGGAATAAATGGTTTCGTATACCTGTTATTAAAGGAGGATAGATTATTGCTCTATCAGACCAGCTTTATTGTTAAAGGACTTGACAACTTTGAAATAGCAAATAAAGTAAAAAAGACCATTCTGGGCTTGAAAGGTGTTCACAATATAGAAATAAGTTGGCCAAACATAATAACCATCACTTACGACCCGACAATGACCATTCCCAGCAAACTGAGTTCAAAATTAACTGGATTGGGCTTAAAACTTCCAGGTGGTTGAGGCAAATGTTAAACGGCAGGTGCCGTTTTTTGTTCCGGGCTAATCATAGCCCATTTTTTATGAACTGGTAAAGGAGACCAATTAATATAAAATATCTAGGTGCTTAGCTTAAAGAAAGATTAAATGACCTCTTTAAACTACAATACTGTTCTTAAACCAATAAGACTTTTGTCTAAAAAAAACATAATCATTATAATCGGTGAGTAGTTATACAGAATGCCGAATCCCAGAAATATTAAACTGGGTACGGGGGAACCAATCACCTGGGGTGAATCCTATTTAAGCCAAACATGCATCTAGTGGCAATAGGAAAAGGACAAGCCATATTTGCCTTTTGCCTGGTTATGGCAGCTAAAGATGTTGCCGCTTTAGAACAAATAGGTAGGGTGTCTTTCGCCGAACCCGCCAGCTAACCCCGGAGGCAATATGAAAGGGGCAATCTGCTTGACAATTATCAAACGTGTACTAACCGTTATCGTTCCCTGTTTGTTATTAGTACTGGCAGCCGCACCGACAGCTATGGCGGCAAACGCAACTGCGGCTAATCCACTGCAAGCCTATTGGAACAAGTATTACGGCTCAAGTTTCAATCAGAAACCGGTAATTACCCCTGCTAAGCCTACTACGCCTTCTACGCCCGCTGCTCCAACGACACCAACTACACCAACTCCTTCCAATGCCAGCGGCCTGACAGCCGATGAAGCATTACTGTTAGAGCTGGTTAACCAGGAAAGAGTAAAAGCTGGTTTGCCTATTCTCACAGTTGATCAGCAATTAACAAAACTAGCCAGATTAAAAAGTCAGGATATGGTACAAAATAATTATTTTAGCCACACTTCGCCCACCTATGGCTCACCCTACAATATGGAAAGAAAAGCCGGCTATTCTGCCAGGGTCATGGGTGCGGAAAATATTGCCAAAGCAGCTACAACAGAACGAGCTCATCAATTGTTCATTGGCAGTGCAGGCCATAAAGCCAATATTCTTAACCCACTCCATGATGCCATCGGTATTGGTATTGTTAAGACGAGCAGTGGAGTAACCGTTACTCAATTGTTCAGCGGAAATTAATTGACTGATTGGCCTTTACATCAAAGAACCACAGGCACGTAAAACGTGCCTTTTTTTATTCGTTAACAAGTAAGTAAACTATTTTCTCATGCCGAATAAAATAGACTTATAACAAACAAAATAAATCCTGCCAGCATAAAGGCCTAGACCAAGAAAGGGGATAAAAATTGATCTACTTTGATAGTGCGGCCACATCCTGGCCTAAACCTCCTGCTGTCTGGGAAGCGATGGAACACTGTATAAAATTTGCAGGAGCCAATCCTGGCAGATCAGGACATCAAATGGCATTAGAGTCGGGACGCCTCATCGATGAAGCAAGAGAACTTTTGGCGGCTCTTTTCAACATTAACAATCCAGATCGTATTGTCTTTACTCTAAATGCCACTGAGTCACTAAACCTGGCCATTAAAGGTTTGCTAAAAAAAGGCCAGCATGTGATTACCAGTTCGATGGAACATAATGCTGTAGCCAGGCCACTTTTTGTAATGGAACAAAGAGGGGTAGAAGTCACAAAAGTTCCTTGTGCCAAAGACGGTTCGATCAATATAAAAGATATTGAATCAGCTATAAAACAGAATACTACCGCAGTGATAATTACCCATGCTTCAAATGTGACTGGTACATTAATGCCAATTGCAGAGCTCGGCCAGCTCACCAAGAAAAAAGGACTTATTTTTATCGTGGATGCTGCTCAAACAGCAGGAGTATATGACCTGGATGTCTCATTTATGGGGATCAACCTGCTTGCTTTCCCGGGTCATAAAGGCTTGTACGGCCCAACTGGGACAGGAGGTCTGTATATAGACGAGAAGGTTGACCTGCAACCTCTGAAGGAAGGTGGTACTGGTAGTTATTCTGAAAAGTTGGAGCAACCGGGAGTCTTACCTGAACGCTTTGAAAGCGGCACCCTTAATTCTGTGGGTATTGCCGGTTTGGCAGCAGGCCTTAAATTTATCAGAAGGGAAGGGCTGGAGCAGATTCGGAAACACGAGCTGGAACTGACCAAGAGCTTTTTAGAAGGTATTTCAGCCATCAAAGGTGTTAACCTATACGGTCCGGAACAGATTTATCACCGGGCGCCTGTTGTTTCGTTCAGTCTGGAGGGAAAACCCTCCGGCAAAGTAGGTTATGCGCTGGATCAGCAGTATCAAATAGCCTGCAGGGCAGGTTTGCATTGTGCGCCCGATGCTCACAGAAACCTTGGCACTTTGGAACAAGGATTAGTACGCTTCAGTTTCTCCTATTTTAATACTGCGGAGGAAGTCGACTATGCCTTGCGCTCAATTGCTGAGCTTGCTGCGATTCCACCAGCAGAATTTAACCAGGAAAATGATAATTCATGTGGTTGTTAGACTTTGTTTTTTCTTAGATTTTTTTATGCAAAGACTATTTGCTCACCCGACAGCCTGGCTGAAGAATATGAACCGTCAAGCTGTTCGGCCTGCTCTATTGCAAGCCTTCTGCCTGCAATACTCAACCCTGTTGGTAACAGCTCCCTGGCTATAACCATGGCTGATTTATTGCCATCTACACCGGCATGTATTACCCCGCGACATTTACCAAGCACAACCACATTGCCGCCTGAAATTACTTCTGCGCCAGAGTTGATGTCCCCCATTACAACAACGTGGCCGGCATAAGTGATGCGCTGACCGGAACGCAAGGAGCGCTTTACCAAAACAGCAGCCTCCGCATAGTCATTGATGGCACTGTTTACTTGTTGAGTAGTTGCAGCATTAACCCTGGAACCAATTAGGATATCATTTTCACTATTGGGTATCATGCCGTATTGGCGACAGATATTCTCAAGTTCGTATTTTTGTTTGGTTGGAATTTGGTGATGCTTATCAGCTATAGAGAATTTTGCTCCACTAAAAAAGCCTCTCGCTGATTCCATCTTTAAGCGCAGCGTGCTTTTTATTTCTTCAAATTCTTTGCTTGGATCGAAAACAATGACTAAACCATTCCTGGTTCCTTTGAAATCTACCACACGGCTGTTCAAAGAAATCCGCCTCTTTCCACATATTACTTAGGGGATATAATTCGATTTTATTTGACTTAATCCTTTTTATCTTGAGAACTTTACCGGTAAAAAGTAATATCCTGAATAAAATAATCGCTTTTGCGGAACGCTCAGTTTAAGCGTAAAATTGTTGAACCGGTTAAGTATATGATGGCCAAACCCTATGCTATCTAAACGAATGCCCTTTTGTGCAATTAAAATTCAAACACATAAGAAATAATTGCCAATAGCCAACCAGACGGGTAAGAATATCAGGCTGGTAGCAGAAGGTGATCCCGAACAAATCATATCCTGTGCAGGAAATAATGGATCTGGAGGTGCTTCAGTATGTATGACCGGCCCTTAAAAATATTAATGGTTTCATCAGAAGTTGTTCCTTTTGCTAAAACAGGCGGCTTGGCTGATGTTGCAGGTTCACTGCCTAAAGCCCTTGCTTTAGTTGGCAATGACCACAGCGGTAATGACATAAGAGTTGTTATGCCCCGCTATCGCCAAATTGAAAACGCTACTTACAAGCTGGATTTTCCCATTTACTTTAATAACCGCTTTGAAACAACGATTATAAGGGAAAATTCTATTGAGGCCCATTATCAAGGGGCACATAAAACTATACCTGTATATATGGTTGATAATTATCATTATTTTTATCGTGACAGGCTCTACATGTTTGATGATGAAGCAGAACGTTTCGCTTTTTTCTGTCATGCGGTCCTGGAAATGCTGCCCAGAATGGAATGGCAACCGGACATAATACATTGCAATGACTGGCAAAGCGGACCCATACCACTATTATTAAACACACATTACCGTCACGATCCTTTTTACAGCCGGATAGCTACTGTATTTACTATCCACAACCTGCAGTATCAGGGTAATTTTTCGAAAGAGGCTCTAAGGCTCTTCAATTTAGGAGAGGAATATTTTCATCCTGAACTGCTTGAGTTTTTTGGCAGTGTCAGCTATATAAAGGCGGGAATTCTTTATGCGGACATTATCAACACTGTAAGTCGCACTTACGCCGCCGAAATACAACGTCCGGAACTGGGTGAAAGGCTAGATGGCCTGCTGCGTAAGCGTTCTGCCGATTTGTATGGCATTGTTAACGGGATCAACTATCATGAATTCAATCCTAATACAGATCCACGCATCCACCGTACTTTCAATGAGACCAGCATCCCTAACAAAAAAGATAATAAATTTGCCCTACAAAAAGAACTGGGCCTGCCGGAAAGAGACATTCCCGTAATTGGCCTGGTATCCAGGCTGGTTGATCAAAAGGGTTTGGATTTAATCGCTCATATTATCGACGACCTCATGCAGGAGGACATACAGTTTGTTATCCTGGGAAGCGGCGAACAGTACTATGAGCAGCTTTTGGAAAAAATTAAAAGGGTTTACCCTGATAAAACCGGACTTTATCTAGGTTTTAACAGCATATTGGCTCAGAGGATTTATGCGGGTTCTGATATGTTTCTAATGCCTTCAAGGTTCGAACCTTGTGGTTTGGGACAGTTGATCAGCCTTCGTTATGGTACAATACCTATAGTACGCTTAACCGGTGGTTTGGCCGATACGATTAGCGATTACAATCCAACAACTAACTCCGGAAATGGCTTTGGTTTTTCTGAATATGCAGGCGAGGCATTGCTGCACACAATCAGAAGAGCATTAAATCTTTATCGTGAACAACCAGGACAATGGCGGCAACTGGTAAAAAGGGCCCTGGAAATGGATTTTTCCTGGGCGCGCTCGGGTATGGAGTATCTCCAGCTTTACCAGGAAGCTATAACAAGGCACCAAGCTTTGCAAAGGACGGCTTAAATAACCCGGGAACCATATCCCGGGTTTACCTATATGAAAATGAGTAGAGTTATAGAAAAATTGAAAGCATACTATAAAGGATGGATTATGAAAACATTACATGTAACTGCTGCAATTATTGAATATGCTCATCAGATATTAATCACACAACGTAAAGAAGGAACTCATATGGCATTAAGATGGGAATTTCCCGGGGGTAAGATTGAACCTGGTGAGAGCCCGGAGGAATGTCTCAAGCGGGAGATTAAGGAGGAGCTGGACCTTGATATCCTGATCAAACATAAACTGCTGGTTGTTGAGCATCAATATGAAGAAATGAAAGTGATCCTGCATTGTTATATGTGCAGTATTGTGGGGGGAGTGGCCAAGAAGAAAGGCTGTAAAGATTTTCGGTGGGTTAGCCCTGATGAGCTAACACACTTCCCTTTTGCAGAAGCAGATTATCCAGTGGTAAACCATTTGATTAAGCAGTCAGAAAAAGCTCCTACATAACCCGTAGTGCTATCCAGGGATGATTCTTACAACATGCTATTTAATCATCACCTGGATAGTATCTCTTTTAAGCCTATTCTTGAGCTTCCGCTACAAAAGAAACTCCTTGTACATTCACATTAACTTCCACAACCTTTAGGCCGGTCATGCTTTCCACAGCTTCTTTGACCCTGGCCTGAATCCGACTGGCTACTTCTCTGATGGGCTTCCCGTATTCAATGATAACCGAGATTTCTATCGCTGCTTCTTTTTCTCCGACCTCAGCTTTAACACCACGGGATAAGTTTTTACGTCCGAGTTTTTCGACAATACCATCGGCAATACCACCGCTCATGGCACTAACACCTTTGATTTCCATAGCAGCCATTCCGGCAATGATTTTCACAACATCATCCGATATTTTGACGCTTCCTGTGTCGTTGCCTTCTATAATAAGATGTTTGCCTTGTTCGTCCAACCTTTCTCACCTCCCATATATTTCTATTTGATTATAGCATTATTCTTTTTGCTGTGTCCATAAGAAATGGTTTGTTGAATAGGTAAAGGAAAGCGACTGAATGGGTAGAATATCTTAAGTAGGCTTTTAACAGGTTTTTAGATAAAGATCTGCAAGGAGGATGCCGTTTATGCTTAAAAGCAAAGTGTTGTTGCCCAGTGATGGATCTCCAACGGCTATTAAGGCTGCGGCCTATGCGGCACGGCTGATGAAACTCAATCCTGATATGAAACTTGATATATTGGTTATTGTTCAGGATGAGGAAGAGAATAAAGGAACAAATATTGAAAAAGATTTGCATGATCTTACAAACGGGCCAGTATTGGCTGCCGGCCAGGATATCCTGAATAAGACGTTAAAAATTTTTGTTGAGGAAGGCCAGGAGGTAGGAGGTTATATAGAACAAGGGGATCCTGCCTCAAAGATCGTCAACTTTGCTGAAAAGGGCTCTTACGATCATATAATCATGGGCAGTCGCGGGGTAAGCCAACTTCGCGGGACAGCTATCGGCAGTGTCAGCCACCAGGTTATTCAACAAGCTAAATGCCGGGTTACCCTGGTCAAATAAATATGCTATATAGTTTTGAGGTGATTTAATGGCTGTCAGGCTGCTCAATTATTGTCCCAAATGCAGCTCTATGGATCTTGCCATTGAGCTTGAAGCCGGTCAGTACAACTTATTATGTCACAGTTGCCAACTGTACTGTGAAATAATAATTTTTGATGAAGGTAATCCTCAATAACTTTTACCCTTGTCAGTTGTATTTATTTTTTTGGCTTCGAGGATGTACTTACCTTTAACTTTTACCTGAATTCTATCACCAACCTTAATACCGGCACCTGTTTTTCGGCTTGCTTGACCGTAATATACATCTGACAGGCCTGTCCGCAAGGAAAGGATACAATACGTGGGCAGGCTTTTATATTCAGTAACAACACCTGACAGTTCAAAAACCGGGGTTGTTAAGTGAAACCTTAAATATTTTATGCCGGCTGCAGTAGCTGTGACCAACAGGAGCAGTAACCCTGCTGACATTATGGGATCAGAATTGGCTATCTCTCCACCAACAGCTAAAACCAGTCCTAAAAAAACGAAGACACCAACAAATCTTTCCAGCATTATACTCTCCTCTGCCAATAACTTTTCCTGATCCTGTTATTCTTCAGCTGTTGACAAAACTCCTCGTGTTAACCAGCAATAAAATACTATATTTTGTGTTCCTTATAATAATAACCAAATTTGCCTCAACTATTATTTACCTGTATAATATTTTTGCACTTTAAAAGAAAGGTTAATCCAATGAAAACCTATTATATTAAGACCTTTGGCTGCCAAATGAACGAGCATGATTCAGAGATTTTAGCAGGCATGCTTGAGAGTATCGGCTATCGTTCAACCGGTACTATTGACAGAGCTGATTTTGTTCTCCTCAATACATGCTGCATTCGTGAAACTGCTGAAAACAAAGTGTTTTCTTTTTTAGGCAGACTAAAACGTCAAAAAATGTCTAACCCTGCCATGCTTATTGGCGTCTGCGGTTGCATGCCGCAGCAGACGGGCATGGCGTCCAGACTGCGCCAGCTTTTTCCGTACGTAGATCTTATTTTTGGAACTCAAAATATTGACATGCTGCCCGTCTTTGTTGAGAGGATTGCTGCCGACGGGAATCCTGTAGTAGAAATTGCCACTGAGCCGGATGAGCTGCCGGAAGGGTTGCCAGTTGCAAGAAAAGAAGGTTTGCGGGCTCTGGTTACCATTACGCATGGTTGTAATAACTACTGCACTTACTGCATTGTGCCATATGTCAGGGGCAGTGAAAGAAGCCGGCGACCGGAACATATTATTGATGAAACCATAAGACTTGGTCATGAAGGTTTTAAAGAAGTAGTTCTCTTGGGTCAAAATGTAAATTCCTATGGCAAAGACCTGGATAAGCCTTTTGATTTTGCAGATTTATTAGTATCCTTAGACCGTGTGGGTAGCATAGAGCGAATAAGATATATGACCTCTCACCCTCGTGACTTCAACGAAAAATTAATTCAAACTATTGCAAGGACTAAAAAAACCTGCGAACATTTTCACCTGCCGGTTCAATCCGGCAGCAGCCGCATCTTACAGAACATGAACCGGGGATATACCAGGGAGCACTATCTACACCTGGTTTCTTTAATCCGGGAGTACATCCCGCAAGCCACGATTACAACAGATATAATGGTCGGCTTTCCTGGCGAAACTGAAGACGACTTTATGGCTACCGTTGACCTGGTTGAACAAGTCCGGTTTGACAGTGCTTACACCTTTATATACAACACCAGGCCTGGCACACCGGCAGCAAAAATGCCTGAGCAAGTGCCGGAGAAAATAAAAAAACAAAGAATCCAAAAGCTTATCAGATTGCAAAACGTTATCAGTTTTGAAAAGAACAAGGCAGACGAAGCTACACAACAACAAGTCCTTGTAGAAGGTGTAAGCAACCTCGGAGCGGACTTTTTGTACGGCAAGTCGCGAGGCAATAAAACAATTGTGTTCCAGGGGAACAAAGGACTTCTGGGTAAAACAGTAGATGTCAGTATTACAAAAGCACACCTGGCTTACCTTGAAGGCGTTTTAATCGAAGGGCAAAAAATATAAATCATACATTATTTTAGATATAATGAATATAACAAACAGTTATTAACTGCTAAAATATTAGTTTTTATTTATTATAATGAGCACCAGGGGGTGTTCCGGTGAGTTTTACACCTATGATTCGGCAATATCTTGATATTAAGCAACAATACCCGGATGCCATACTTTTTTTTCGCCTCGGTGACTTTTATGAAATGTTTTTTGAAGACGCCGCTATAGCAGCAAGGGAACTTGAGATTGCACTCACCGGGAGGGACGGCGGGGCTAAAGAACGTGTGCCTATGTGCGGCTTTCCTTACCATGCGGCCGATAGTTATATTGCCAAACTGCTGGTCAAAGGGTACCGCATAGCCATTTGTGAACAGGTGGAAGATCCTGCTCTGGCCAAAGGCATTGTCAGGCGCGAGGTAATCAGGGTGATAACGCCGGGTACAGTAATGGAAGGCAACCTGTTGGAAGAAAAGCGCAACAACTACCTGGTGAGTATTTATCGTAACGCCGACAATAATTACAGCTTCGCTATGACCGACATCTCAACCGGTGTATTTAAGGTCGCCACCTTTAAAGGGGGGCAAGGAAAGGCGAGGTTAGCCGAGGAAGTGGGCAGGCTTATGCCTGCCGAAGCGCTCTTGCCAATTTCTCAGACAAACCTTCTGGTTGATGACCTGGCGCTAGCGCCTTCAATAACAGTCAGCGCCATTCTTGATGAGGCTTACTTTCCGGAAAACGCCTCCCGGGAACTGGAAAACCAGTTTAAGGAGGATTACCTCGCAGCTCAAAAAAACCCGGATTTTGATTTAATAGTACCGGCTGCAGGTGCGCTACTTAAATACTTGATGGATACACAAAAAAGAGCGCTGTCACAGATAAGGCAACTGGATTATTACCAACCTGGCAGGTTCATGCTTTTAGACACGGCAACCAGGCGCAATTTAGAATTGACCAGATCACTTGCGGACGGCTCTCGCCGTAATACCTTGCTTGAAGTATTGGATCATACTGTAACAGCTATGGGTGGCAGGCTGCTTAGAAACTGGCTTGAACAACCCCTCCTGGAAGCTGATGCTATAACACTGCGTCTGGACGCAGTGGAGGAACTACAGCAACAAATGATCAAACGTAACAAGCTGAAAGAATTGTTTGAGGGCATTTATGATCTGGAAAGACTGGCCGGCCGGATCTCTTTCGGTACCATCAATGCCCGTGACATGCTCTCTTTAAAAAAATCACTGGCCTGCCTGCCGGAATTAAAGGCAACACTGGAAGCTTGCCGTGCGTCATTTTTACAACTAGCCGGCCAAAGTATAGATCCCATGACAGAGTTGCACGAACTATTGGAAAAAGCCATCGATCCCAACCCTCCCTTATCAATAAGAGATGGCGGTATTATAAAGACAGGCTTTCATAGCGAGGTAGATCGCCTCAGGTCGTTAAAGCAAGACGGAAAGTTGATGCTGGCATCACTGGAGGAACAGGAGAGAGAGCGTACAAGCATTAAGTCATTGAAGATTGGCTATAACAAGGTCTTTGGCTATTATATAGAGGTCACACGGGCCAATCTGCAACAGGTGCCCTCTGATTACCAGCGAAAACAGACCCTGGTTAATGCTGAGAGATTCATTACCCCTCAATTGAAGGAGTATGAAGATCTGGTAGTGGGAGCAGAGGATCGCCTGGTACAGCTAGAATACCAAATCTTTTGCGATATACGTGAGCAATTCACCGGAGCCATCCAACGCCTGCAAACAACGGCCTCAGCAATAGCTAGGGCTGACGCTTTGTATTCACTTGCCGAAGCAGCAGTATTGGGCAGATATGTACGGCCGGAGCTCACCCGGGACGGGCAGATGGTGATTAAAGACGGCAGGCATCCGGTACTGGAACAGGTGCTGAAGGAAAAATTTGTTCCCAACGATACAGTGATGGATGATCACAATAAACGCTTGCTGCTCATCACAGGTCCCAATATGGCCGGTAAAAGCACGTATATGCGGCAGGTAGCCTTAATTATCATTATGGCCCAAACAGGCAGTTTCGTTCCGGCCAAAACAGCTTCTGTCCCAATAGTTGACCGTATTTTTACGAGAATAGGTGCATCTGACGATCTGGCCACCGGTCAAAGTACCTTTATGGTTGAGATGAACGAATGCAAAGATATAGTATCAAATGCCACGAAAAAAAGCCTCATCATCATGGATGAGGTGGGACGCGGTACCAGTACCTATGATGGTATAAGCATTGCTAAAGCGCTAGTTGAGTTCATTCACAGGAAGATCGGAGCCAAAACTCTTTTCTCAACACATTATCACGAACTAACTGAGCTAGAACAGATCGATGGAATTGTGAATTACAATGTGGCTGTCAAGGAAGATGGAGAAAATATAATATTTTTACGCAAGGTAGTTGCAGGCAAAGCTGACCGCAGCTATGGTATCCATGTTGCCAGGCTTGCCGGATTGCCTAAAGAAGTGATTAAACGGGCAACAGAAGTTCTGCATGATCTTGAAAAAACAACTGGGAATAATTGTGAAGTTGCTGCCGCAAAAGAAATATATGAAATGCATCCGCTAACCATGCCGAACAACCATGAACAGGAAGTAATACAAAAGTTGCTCCAGCTGGATATCCATAACATCACACCAATGGGCGCCCTTAACCTGCTATACAGCTTACAGCAGGAGCTAAAAAGCTGATTAATGGACTTTTGGCCTGATCAATTTTTCGTCTGCCTGCGTCACCTGTTTTCTACAGAGCAATTGTTTGAAAGGAGGGACAGCCCTTGGCAAAGATTATCGTACTCGATAAACATACGGCAGACAAAATAGCTGCCGGAGAAGTAGTTGAGCGTCCTGCTTCAGTGGTCAAAGAGCTCATAGAGAATTCAATTGACGCCGGGGCACACCGCATCGTAATTGAGCTTGAAGACGGCGGGCTTTCAAAGATCAGTGTCTCTGATGACGGCAGCGGGATTGAAAGTGCCGAATTGGAGCTGGCGTTTCAAAGACACGCCACCAGTAAAATAACCTCTACAGTTGATCTTAATTATATTCATACCCTTGGGTTCAGGGGTGAAGCATTGCCCAGCATTGCCGCCGTATCGAAATTAACGGTTATTACCCGTACTGAAAAAGAGCTTACCGGCACACAAGCTGAACTAGAAGGCGGCAAGCTTGTAGCTATAACACCAACCGGTGCTCCCATTGGTACCACCATTGAGGTTAAAGATATTTTTTACAATACACCGGCCAGGCGCAAGACCTTGAAGAGCCCCTCTACCGAAGGTTCACTATGCGGTGAGCTGGTTTCTCGCCTGGCTTTAGCCAGGCCTGATATCCGTTTTGAACTGAGGATAAGAAATAAAAACGTCTTTTACTCACCGGGTTCAGGTATCCTGGCTGATGCAGTAACAGCTGTCTATGGCATAAATATGGTCAGGGAAATGCTGCCCCTTGATTTTGCAGAAGAAGGTTTAACATTGACCGGCATGGTTGGAAAACCATCTATTAGCCGCAGTTCCCGCAACCATATAACCATTATAATTAATGGGCGCTATGTACGCTGTGCGCCCATTACAACCACTGTGGAAGCGGCTTATCAGACTTTGCTGCCACATGGGCGTAAACCGGTTGTTGCGATATCACTTGACATCCCGCCGGAACTACTGGACATCAATGTGCATCCAGCCAAGCAAGAAATCCGCCTCCTGGAGGAAGCCAGGGTAACCGAAATAGTTCAACAAGCTATATTCAATACTCTGAGGACAAAAGAGATTATTCCATCGGCTTCATCTGCTACACATAGAAAATACCAGTCCGGCTTGATCCTGCCTCAAAACGGGCAGGAGGCACAGCAGGAGAGATTAACAGGGTTATTACAGCCTCCAACCGGTAATGAAACAAAGTCAGCGGCGCCGGTACAACCCGCCTACCCGGCAACAAAAACAGGCGCACAGGTGCAAGAAGAGCTCACTCACCCTTTAGCAATGGAAATGCCTGATGATTATAATTCCCAAGAAACGGCTTTTCCTGAGTTGCAACCACTTGCTCAATTAGCGTCATTATATATTCTGGCAGCCGGGGATGACGGTCTTTATATCATCGATCAACACGCCGCCCATGAAAGAATTCGATATGAAAATTTTTTAGCCGGACAGCGCACCACTGAGAGCCAGTGCTTACTTAAACCGGTATTATTGGAACTGGATTACCGGGATGCGACAGTGTTGACCGATAAAATCCTCTGGTTTACGGAAGCGGGTTTTATTGTGGAACACTTTGGAGGCAACACTTTCTTATTGCGGGGTGTTCCGGCAGGTTTTCCCCAGGGCCAGGAGAAAACTCTGTTCCTTGATCTCTTGGATTATTTTCAGGAAAAAGGTGTTGCTTCCAACCAGGATGAGTTTATTGAAAGGCTGGCGGCTACCGTTGCATGTAAGCATGCGGTTAAATCCGGAGAAAAACTTACTATATCCTCCATGACCGCACTTATTGAGGAGCTGGCAGCCACAGCAAATCCTTATACCTGCCCCCACGGAAGACCAACAATAACAAAAATTTCCTATCGCGATCTGGCAACCCGTTTTAAAAGATAATTCACTTGCATAATTCACCTGTAAGGGGTTGAGAGATTGTTTGGCAGTGTTCCGGATATAAATAACAGCATGGGCCCTTTTGTCGTAACAACCTCACATCGCCCGACACCTGAACAAGTAGCCCTGGCCTACGAACTGGCTGAAGAGTTATCTACAACATTCATTCCCAGAAATGATAAGTCGGTGCAAGATCTCTTAATAAGTGCAGGTTGTACCGGCCTACTGGTTGTATCTGCAACAAGAATTAGCTTTCTTAGCGGTAGTTCTGAATTTTTTTTCCACCCGAGCCTTGCCGGGCTTCGCATAAAAGAGATAAATGATGGAAAAAATGATCAGATGATACAAGCCATGTCCCTTGGCCCAGGCGACTCTTTATTGGATTGCACCCTTGGTTTGGGAACGGATGCTATTGTAGCCAGTTATGTCGCAGGCGATGGTGGCCGGGTAACAGGTTTGGAGAGTTCATCTGTGATTGCAACTATAGTTAGAAGAGGCTTAAAAAGTTATCAGACCATGGAAGAGGATTTAACCGAAGCTATGCAAAGGATTGAGGTAGTCAAAACGAACCACAAGGAGTACCTGGCCAGCTTGCCGCCGCAAAGTTATGATGTTGTATATTTCGACCCCATGTTTCGCGTCCCCAGAAGGAACTCACCATCCATAGATGCTTTGAGGAGAATTGCCAACACTGATCCGGTAGACCTGGAAACAATTGATCTGGCCTTGCAGGTCTGTAAAAGGCGAGTTGTCATGAAAGAACGGCGCTGGAGTGAAGAGTTTAGCCGTCTTGGATTTACTGAATTCTACGGAGGTAAATATGCCCCGGTTATTTATGGTGTTATTGAGCAGGTTGGTTTAAGATGAATAAACAAATTGGCTTATCAGAAAAACCTCTTGTTGTGCTAGCCGGTCCCACCGCAACAGGAAAAAGTAAGATCGGTATTATGGTAGCCAGCCGCATGAATGGAGAGATTGTATCTGCCGATTCAATGTTATTATACCGGTATATGGATATTGGTACGGCTAAACCAACAATAGAAGAACGGCAAGGCATACCACATCATATGATCGATGTGGCAGAGCCGGATCAAGAATACAGTGCAGCATTATATCAAACTGAAGCCAGGCGAGCAATTGATGGCATTTTAGATAGACAGCATTTACCTATTTTAGTCGGGGGCACCGGTTTATATATCAGAGCTGTGATTGATCCTTTTGCATTTGGCACCACCGGCGGCGACCCGGCATTAAGGAAACGCCTTTTGTTGGAGGCAGAACAAGATGGGTACGATAAACTCCATAAGCGCCTTGCGGAGATCGACGCCGCTGCAGCTGGTAAACTACACCCCAGGGATATAAGGAGAATCATACGGGCTCTTGAAGTATATTATTTAACTGGCAAGCCTTTTTCCAGTTTTATTGCATCAAAGGAAAGCAAACAACCTGTCTACCGCCTGTATATGTTCGGACTGAACATGGATCGGTCGAGACTTTACCGGCGTATTGAACAAAGGGTTGATCATATGATTGCCGCCGGTCTTGTGAGCGAAGTGCAGCAAATTCTGGCAAGAGGTTACAGCAGGAATTTAAATTCTATGCGCAGCCTTGGCTACAGGGAGATAGCTTCTTACCTATATGGAGAGATTACTCTTGAAGAGGCTATTGAGCTTATAAAAAGAAACACAAGGCGTTATGCCAAAAGGCAACTATCCTGGTTTCGCAGAGATGACAGGATCAGATGGCTTGAGCTAGATGGTTTTAGTAATGAGGAAGCTGTTGCCCGAGAAATAACCAATAGCTTAGAAGGAGTATTTTGAGGTTTGTAGAAACATAATAACAAAAATACCCAACGGAGGTTTTTCCTTTATGACAAAACCCCAAATAAACTTACAGGATGCTTTTTTAAATCAGGTAAGAAAGGAGAATATCCCTGTCACAATATTCCTTATTAACGGCTTTCAGCTTAAAGGAATGGTTAAGGGCTTTGATAACTTTACAGTGATCATAGAAAGTGAAGGCAAACAATTAATGGTTTATAAACATGCCATTTCGACTATTAGCCCTATTAGATCTATTAGCACATCTTTTTCTGAAACAAAAAGCTGAATTTGATGGGCTCACCCTGCGCCCCTTAAATTGAGGGGCGTATTTTTTGGTCGTAAATAGTCACCGCAAGCGTATATATTAATTGATCTGATGCTTGCAGAGGTGGCTGACAAAGGGTGAAAATTAACATCAGGAACGGACAGGAATATGCTGGAACAACCAATAGAAGTCATGTTAACATAAAAAAAATCGGCTATGCTAAACAGCCTGTATTTGTCATGCCACGACGTTCCAATGATGTGGTCTCGCATAACGCCAGGGAGATATTAAACGAGCTAAATTCATTAATTGGATTAAATAAAGTTAAACAGCTCATCGAAGAAATATACGCTTTTGTTAAAATACAGAAGTGCAGGCAAGTCGAAGGGCTGGCAGTGGAACCACTGTCTTTGCATATGATTTTCAAAGGGAATCCCGGCACAGGTAAAACAACAGTGGCAAGAATTTTGGGTAAATTATTCAAAGAAATTGGTGTTCTTCCAAAAGGGCATTTGGTCGAGGTTGAGAGGGCGGATATGGTGGGCGAATTCATTGGTCACACCGCTCAAAAAACCAGGGAGCAAATAAAAAAAGCACTGGGAGGCATTCTTTTTATTGATGAAGCCTATTCCTTAGCCAGAGGCGGAGAAAAGGACTTCGGTAAAGAAGCTATTGACGCCCTTGTCAAAGGTATGGAGGATCATAGAGATAATCTAGTATTGATTCTGGCCGGCTATCAGGATGAGATGGATTGGTTCATCGAATCAAACCCAGGGCTCCGCTCTCGTTTTCCAGTGCACTTATCCTTTCCTGACTATTCCACCTCTGAACTATTGGATATTGCCGATCTGATGCTGCAAAAAAAACAGTATGAGCTCTCAGGCGGAGCCAGGGAAGAGCTCCGTTTTGTTATTGAAAGAGAGCTGAAGTGTCATGAAAACAGCGGCAACGCCAGGTTGGTCAGAAACCTAATTGAGAAGGCCATACGTAAACAAGCAGTACGTCTTTTGCAAGATGGTAAGAAAATTACAAGAAGAGAATTGATGCAGCTCACAAGGGAAGATCTACTGGGGGAAGCAAATGATGTCTAAATGTTCTAATAGGAGATGTAATTAAATCCAGTGAAAAGTATTATTGATTTAGATCTTTTGGCAGATGAAGTTGAAAAAGAAGCACAAGAATATTATAGAGCAGTTGATAAAATAGCCTTAAACAATCACAAGAAAATACTTGAGGCTTTCAGGGAAGCCAGAGTCAGCGATTTCCACTTAAAAGGTTCAACAGGCTACGGCTATGGTGATGCCGGAAGAGATGCCCTTGAAGAAGTTTATGCCAGGGTGTTTGGTGCAGAAAAAGCTCTGGTCAGGAGCCAGATAGTATCAGGTACCCATGCAATCGCTCTTTGTCTTTACGGCGTTTTACGCCCGGGTGACGAACTGTTATCTGTACAAGGAAAACCTTATGACACCCTGAGCGCCATGATTGGAAATAATCAACATTTCAGCGGCACCTTAAAAGATTTTTTGATTTCATACCAACAGGTAGAACCTGCCAGTGACGGCGGCATAGACTATGATTTAGTGGGACAAGCCCTTGGCCCCAAGACAAGAATGGTTTTGTTGCAGCGTTCTTGCGGTTATGGAGAGGGTAAGCCCCTTAGCATTTTAGAGCTTAAAAAAATCATTGCCTATATCAGAGAGAAAAAACCTGACACGGTAATCTTTGTTGATAATTGTTACGGTGAGTTTGTTGAAGAAGAGGAGCCTACCGATGCCGGAGCTGATCTTGTTGCCGGATCATTGATCAAAAACCCGGGTGGCGGAGTGGCGCCAACAGGGGGCTATGTTGTAGGCAAGGAAAAATATGTGAGTATGGCTGCCAACCGCTGGAGTGCTCCAGGAATAGGCGGGGAAGTAGGTCCATCAATCGATAACATGCGGCTACTTTTCCAGGGATTGTATCTGGCGCCGCATATTGTAGCGGAAGCAATTAAAGGCAGTATTTTCACGGCCAGGTTTTATGAAAAACTAGGCTATGAAGTAAAGCCCTTATACAATGAACCGCGCTATGACCTGGTGCAACAAATAAGACTGGGCTCACCGGACAAAGTGCTGGCCTTTTGCCGCGGCTTGCAAGCTGCATCACCGGTGGATTCATATGTTCGACCTGAGGCAGAGCAGATGCCGGGTTATGATGATCCGGTTGTTATGGCAGCAGGCACTTTTGTTCAGGGAGCTTCTTTGGAGTTATCCGCAGATGGTCCTTTACGGCCACCTTATAATGTGTATATGCAAGGGGGCCTTTCCAAGGAGTATGTTCGCCTGGCAGCAATTTCAGCTGCCGAGGCAATAGCAACGTCTTGCAACACGGAATAGGATTTATTTATCAAGCAGGTATTAATCATTTATTATAGAACATTTATTATAGAAATAGAAACCATAACATTAACTTATCTACAACCATGGGAAGCAAGGTGATATCTTGAATTTTAAACAACTAGAGGCTTTCTTATGGGTAACTGAATTGCAAAGCTTCACTAAAGCTGCCCGTCAACTTTATATGAGCCAACCAGCAGTCAGTTTTCAAATTAAGGCTCTTGAGGAAAACCTGGAGGTAGATTTGTTTCAGCGCGGTGACAAGAAAGTCATCTTGACTGAAGCCGGTCGTTTATTGTATCCAGAAGCAAAAAAAATGATCAAGCACTACAATAAAATCAAAGCTGGTCTTGATGATTTAAAAGGACTTAAGACCGGCAATCTTGTCATAGGCGCCAGTACTATTCCTGGTGAATATGTAATGCCCTTGTTAATTGGAGGTTTTAAAGAACTCTATCCTGGCATTCAAATTTCTTTAAAGATTGCTGGTAGCGGCTTAGTGACCAGGTGGGTGCGGGAAAGAGAGATAGATCTAGGCATAACCGGCATACCGGTTGAAGGAGACGGGATAGAGTGCACACCCTGGCTACAGGATGAAATGGTGCTGATAGTCAATCAAAGCCACCCATGGGCACAAAAAGGTGTAATTAACCTTGATGAGCTTAAGAATGGGGTGATGATCTTAAGGGAAAAGGGTTCTGGTACCAGGCGTTCATTGGAGATGATCCTGGAGGAAAAGGGGATACAGCTTGATGATATCCCCAAGGGAATGGAGCTGGGCAGTACAAGGGCTGTTATAACAGCAGTTGAAGCAGGATTGGGAGTAAGCATTGTCTCCCGTTATGCTGTAAAGGACGTACTTCAATTAAAAAGGATCTCGGAAGTACAGGTGGAGGGTCTCAACCTAAATCGTGCTTTCTTTATTATTAAGCTCACCCAGAGTATCGGGGGATTCGTTACAGAAGAATTCTGCAAATATTTAAATGATCCTGAAGCAAGCGAACGTTTCCTACCAAAGTAAGAAACGTTCGCTTTTTTAAGAAATAATTTTGTTTATTTTGTTCCCACAATGCAGGATGTTTTGATTATATATCTAAAATAACACTATGTTGCTATATATCAGCATTATCAGTTATGCCGCTTAGCCAGGTAAACCAAAATAACCAAAAATCATTTTTCCTGTTTATCCAGGCTTAAGTAAATGTAACAAATACAAGTAGCAGGTGAAATATGCTGAAAATTGACGTAGTTATCGTTGATGATGACCCTATGATAGTTGAAATCAATAGGGGCTTTGTCGCTGCTGTGCCGGGTTTTAAAGTTGTGGGAACGGCGTCTTCCGGCAAAGAAACACTGGAGATTATTAAAGAAAAGAACCCCGGCCTAACTCTTATGGATATTTATCTTCCAGATATGGACGGGGTGCAGGTATTGCAGGAGATCAGGTATCTTGGCTTACCTGTTGATGTAATTGCTGTTACGGCCGCTAACGACGTTGAAACCGTTCAGAAAGCGTTTCGTTGCGGAGCTATCGACTATATTATTAAGCCTTTTAAATTTACACGGCTCAAAATAGCTTTAAACCATTACTATAATCTGTATAGCCGGTTCAGCAGCAAAAATATCAAATTAAGCCAAAACGAGCTTGATCATCTGAATCCAAACCAGGTCAGGCAGGCAGAAGCAGCTGAAGAAAAAGAAGAAGAAATGCCCAAAGGACTGAATGAAATAACCTTAAAACAAGTTTATCAGTACTTAAAGGAAAAAAACAGCTCACTTTCTGCCGAAGAAGTAGCAATAGGAGTTGGCTTAGCCAGGGTAACAGCGAGACGTTATCTTGATTTTCTGGAAAAGTCAAACCGTGTCATGCTAGAACTACAGTATGGTTCAGTTGGTCGTCCAATCAACCGCTACCGCACCATCGAGTGATCAGATTTTCCGAATCAGACCGATTACTTTACCAATCACTTGCAGATTATCTGTATATATCGGCTCCATCATACTATTCTCCGGTTGTAGCCTTGCCCTGTCTTTTTCTTTATATAACCTCTTCACCGTTGCTTCTTCTTCGAGCAAAGCAACAACGATATCTCCGTTATCGGCATCATGTTGTTGCCTTACTATAACCATGTCACCATTGAGGATACCTGCTTCGATCATGCTTTCACCTTTAACCTCTAGCATGAAGAATTCACCGTTACCAATAAAATGAGCAGGCAGGGGAAATAAATCCTCCATATTTTCCACTGCCAGGAGCGGTGCTCCTGCTGCTACCTTTCCAAGTACCGGAACATTCACACATTCTACTTTAGGCTCATCCTGTTCCAACACCTCAATAGCTCTCGGTTTGGCTGGATCTCTTCTCAAGTAACCCATTTTTTCAAGTTTTCTCAAATAGCCATGGACAGTGGAGCTAGAACTCAAACCGACCGCCTGACCAATCTCCCGTACTGAGGGGGGGTAACCTTTCGTGCGCAAATTATCTTTGATCATGGCCAGAATTTCTGCTTGTTTGGGAGTTAAAGTCTTAGCCATTTTTCACCAACCTTTATTATTGATTGCAATGCTATTATAACATAAATATCTATTTTTAACAAAACACTTGTTCGGGCCAAATTGGGTTTTTGTTTTTCATTATTTTTGAAGGGAGCAGATTGATTATTGTAGAAATAATGATAAACCGCAAATGAGTACATCATATTTAGTTACTATCTCAACAAGCATTATTTTTAAATAAATATATCAACGTTCTTTAATACTTGACCTTTAACACTCTTCCAGATAATATGGCTAAAAATACAATAACTTGCTTACATATAAACTTACAGCATTAATTACTCAAACATAATTGATTTTTGCTTATCTGCAACTAGAAGTGGGTAAAATTAGGCTTGGAGGGACCAAAAATTAAAATAATTGATACTGCTGCGATAACTGAGGCAGTGGCTAAGATGAGCCAGGAGGCTAACTTTTCACTGGGGGAAGATGTGATTAAAGAGCTGCAAAAAGCGTTAGCTAGTGAAACCTCAGCAACAGGAAAAGGGATCCTCCTGCAACTTTTAGAAAATGCAAAGATTGCCCGGGAAGAGTTGGTACCGATATGTCAGGATACCGGATTTGCCGTCGTATTTGTGGAATTAGGTCAAGATGTGAGAATAATAGGCGGTGATCTTTACGATGCGATTAATGAGGGAGTAAGAAGAGGTTATACAGAAGGCTACCTCAGAAAATCGATTGTAAGCCACCCACTGACTCGCATAAATACTGGAGACAACACCCCGGCTGTCATCCACACTAAGATAGTGCAGGGCGATAAAATTCGGATTATTTTTGCCCCTAAGGGCGGCGGCAGTGAGAATATGAGCCAGATCAAGATGCTTAAACCTGCTGATGGGGTGGATGGTGTGCGAAAATTTGTTATTGATGTTGTTAGATCAGCTGGCCCCAACCCTTGCCCACCAGTTATTGTAGGAGTGGGTATTGGCGGTACTTTTGAAAAATGCGCCCTGCTGTCCAAGCTTGCGCTGCTCAGAAAAATTGGTCAGAGAAGCAAATATCCGGATATTGCTAATTTGGAACAAGAGCTGCTTGAAGAAATTAACAAACTAGGAATTGGCCCGCAGGGTTTTGGCGGTACAACTACTGCGCTGGCTGTTCATATTGAGATACATGCCGCCCATATAGCAAGCCTGCCTGTGGCAGTAAACCTCAATTGCCACGCGGCCAGGCACAAAGAAATTATACTTTAAATAAGTAACGCTAAAAGGGGCGAGGGTATTGGAACGAATCATCTTAACAACACCGTTATCTGATCATGATGTTGAGAAGCTGCGGAGCGGCCAACGGGTTCTTCTTAATGGTATAATATATACTGCCCGTGATGCTGCGCATAAAAGATTAATCGAACTGATTGAACAGGGTAAGGAACTACCTTTTAATCTCAAAGGTCAAGCCATTTATTATGTGGGACCAACACCTGCAAGACCAGGTGCTGTAATTGGCGCAGCCGGCCCGACAACCAGTTACCGGATGGATCCCTATACTCCAAAACTATACGAGCTCGGTCTTAAGGCCAGTATTGGTAAAGGAGCCAGATCTGAGAGCGTAATTAAGGCCCTGAAGCAATACAAAGGCATCTATTTTGCTGCTGTCGGTGGTGCTGCCGCTTTAATTTCAAAATGCATCAAGGCTTGCAGAGTAATTGCTTACCCGGAGCTGGGAGCAGAAGCGATACATGAACTGCTGGTAGAAAATTTCCCGGTTATAGTTGTAAATGATATCCACGGTGGCAACTTTTATGAAGAAGGTATTACGATGTATGCTTCTAAATAGGAGCTTATATTGTTTATAGAATAAAAGTCAGAGAGGAGATATGCAGCCTAATGAAAATGTTTGAGTATATGGGTAAGGAGCTATTTGCCAAATACGGTCTTCCGGTCCCCCCTGGCAAAATGGTCACAAATCCTGAAGAAGCTGCCTCAACAGCAGCTGAGATTGGAAAACCTGTTGTGATAAAATCTCAGGTTCTTACCGGAAAAAGAGGTAAAGCCGGCGGCATTAAATTTGCTGACACACCGGAACAAGCTGCAGCTGCAGCTAAAGAGCTATTGGGGATGGATATTCAGGGTCTAACGGTGGAAACACTCCTGGTAGAAGAGAAATTAAAAATCGATAGGGAACTATATCTGTCTATTACTATAGACGGCGGGGCAAAAATGCCGGTTCTGATTGCCTCAGCCAGCGGCGGTATGGATATAGAAGAAGTAGATGAAGCGTTAATCATCAAACAATACATCGATCCGGAATTAGGAATGCAGCCTTTTATAGCCAGAGATGTAGTGCGCCGGTTAGACATACCGTTAAAGGGAACTCATGGTAAAGAACTGGTTAAAATAATCCAGACCCTATATAAAATATTTGTCCAAAAAGACGCTGAACTGGTAGAAATAAATCCATTAGTTTTCAGTGACGACAAAGTTATCGCTGCCGACTCCAAGATAACCATTGACGATGATGCACTTTACCGGCAAAAGGACGTACCTTATGTAGAAGAGCGCACCGCTACTGAAAAAGCAGCCAAAGAGTTAGGCCTTTCCTATGTAGACCTGGATGGTAATATTGCTGTTATGGCCAACGGTGCCGGTATTACCATGGGGACATTGGATACACTCCAATACTACGGAGGCTCAGCCGCCAACTTTCTCGACTGCGGTGGAGGCACAGGGCGTGAAGAAACAGCCAAAGCCCTGGAGCTGCTTATTGCGAAAAATCCAAAGTCCATGTTCATTAATATCTTCGGTGGGATTACCCGTTGCGATCAAGTCGCTTTAGCCTTTAAAGATATCAAGGAATCGGTAGGTTTCAACTGTCCGGTCGTGATCAGGCTGGTAGGAACTAATCAAGAAGAAGGTCGTGCCATACTCACAGACATTGGGGTGGAAGCATTCGATTCCATGCAAGATGCTGCGAAAAAAGCTGTTGAACTTGCCAGGCAGTCCGGCAATTAGCTTCTTAAATTTAATAACAAGAGAGGAATGGTTGAATTGGCTATTATTATAGATGAGCATACTAATGTATTAGTCATGGGCATGACCGGCAAACAAGGCACCTTCCACACCAAACAAATGCTTGATTACGGCACCAAGATTGTAGCCGGAACGAGTCCTGGTAAGGGAGGAACACTTGTTGAAGGGGTTCCTGTATATAACACTGTGCGTGAAGCATGCAGCAACCATAATATCGATGCAGCCGTGATATTTATACCTGCAGCAGGCACCATGGATGCAACTTTTGAAGCCATTGATGCCGGTATTCGTGTAGTTGTGGTCATCACTGAAGGTGTACCGGTACACGACGAGCTTAAAATGGTGGCTTATGCCAGGAGGAAGGGTTCGATCATTATCGGTCCCAATACTTTCGGCATTGTGTCCTCAGGCAAATGTAAAATTGGTATCCCTCCCAACAAATATTTCATAGAAGGCTCTGTTGGTGTAGTAGCCCGCTCTGGAACACTAACCTATGAGATTGTCGGCAATTTGACCGCAAACGGCCTGGGCCAATCTACTGTAGTAGGGATGGGTGGGGACCGTGTAGTGGGGACATCCTTTACCGAAATACTACAAATGTTCGAAAAGGATCCGCAAACCAAAGCAGTCGTATTAATCGGTGAAATTGGTGGCAACGCAGAAGAAACAGCCGCCGAATATATTAAGACAATGACTAAGCCGGTTATAGGATATATCGCTGGAAAAAGCGCTCCTCCCGGCAAACGGATGGGACACGCCGGAGCAATCATTGAACGGGGGAAAGGTACCTTCCAAGGTAAGGTTGAGGCTCTTAATGCCGTTGGAGTCAAAGTAGCAACTCTGCCATTTGAAGTACCGGCTCTCGTCAAGGAAGCATTAGGCCGATAAACAATAATCCCCCGGAAAACCTGGCTGCTATGGATGCTAAAGGGAGAGATTGTTATTTTTTCTGGAATTTGGAGGATAGCTTAATGCATAAAAGGAAAAAGATTACTATCGTTGGCGCCGGCAATGTCGGCGCAACAACTGCTCAATGGGCAGCAGCTAAGGAACTGGGCGATATTGTACTTATCGATGTTGTTGAAGGTCTTCCCCAGGGCAAGGCCCTTGACTTGATGCAAGCTGCTCCTATCATGGATTTTGACAGCATTATTACCGGCACTAATAGCTATGCGGACACAGCTGATTCTGATTTAGTCATTATCACTGCCGGTATTGCCCGCAAGCCAGGGATGACCAGGGATGACTTGCTCCATACCAACTATAAGATTGTGCACTCCGTCACAGAAAATATTGTTCGCTATTCACCGGATTGCACTTTGATAGTAGTATCAAATCCGCTGGATGTAATGGTTTATACAGCTTATAAGACCAGCGGCTTCCCGGCAAACCGTGTTTTTGGTCAAGCCGGCGTGCTGGATTCAGCCCGTCTTCGCACTTTCCTTGCCCTGGAATTGGGTATCTCCTATAAGGATGTCAGTGCGATGGTGCTGGGCGGGCATGGTGACTCAATGGTTCCTATCTTAAGCCATGCTGTTGCAGGTTGTATCCCAATCACAAAATTGCTCCCTGTTGAAAGGCTTAATGAAATCGTTAAGAGAACAGCTAACGGCGGCGCTGAAATAGTAAGTTATCTAAAAACCGGCAGTGCATATTATGCCCCGGCTGCGGCTTGTGTGGAAATGGCTGAAGCCGTACTAAAGGACAAAAAGCGTGTCCTGCCGGTAACCGCCTATCTGAATGGGGAATATGGAGCTAAAGAAATTTACACCGGCGTACCTGCGTTAATAGGCGGTAATGGCGTTGAAAAGATAATTGAATTAGAACTGACTCCGGATGAAAAAACGGCCCTGGGTAATTCGATACAAACAGTCCGTAATATGATGAAGGTCCTAGGGTATTAGGCTAATAATTTAAATGTTTATGTAGAAATATTGTGGCATATTTAAGCCAAAGTGAAAAATATATTTAACATAATTGGCTAACTATATAAATAAATAGTTTTTAAAAACACTATTATATGATAATATGTATTCTATATAACTTTTGTTTGACCGGGATGCCTTGAATCTGAAAAACGGAGGTTGACTAATCAATGGCGAAAGACAAGATGAAGACGATGGACGGTAACGAGGCAGCAGCGTATGTCTCTTATGCATTTACTGAATGCGCCTGCATTTTCCCTATTACGCCATCATCTCCCATGGCGGAATTTGTCGATGAATGGAGTGCGCAAGGCCTGAAAAATATTTTCGGTCAAACTGTGGATGTTACGGAGCTGCAATCCGAAGCTGGCGCTGCTGGTGCCATGCATGGCGCACTTGCCGCAGGAGCTTTGACAACAAGCTACACTGCATCACAGGGCTTATTGCTGATGATCCCCAACATGTATAAAATAGCGGGAGAGCTGTTGCCCGGTGTTTTACACGTATCCGCCCGAAGCCTGGCCACCCATGCCTTGAACATTTTCGGTGACCATTCAGACGTAATGTCAACTGCCCAAACCGGTTGGGCCTTATTGTGCACCAACAGTGTTCAAGAGATCATGGATCTTGCCGGCGTAGCCCACCTGGCCGCTATTAAATCCAGAGTGCCTTTCGTGCATTTCTTTGACGGCTTCAGGACCTCGCACGAACAACAAAAAATTGCAACCATTGATTACGAGGATTTTGCCAAACTGGTTGACATGGAAGCCATAAGATCATTCCGCAATAATGGTCTAAACCCAGAACGCCCGGTTACCAGAGGCTCCAACCAGAACCCGGATGTTTTCTTCCAGGCAAGAGAAGCATGTAGTCCTTATTTTGAAGCCGTGCCGGATATTGTTGCAGATTACATGAAAGAAATCGGCAGATTAACCGGCAGAGAGTATAAACCCTTCGACTACCATGGCGCACCTGATGCTGAAAATATTATTGTTGCCATGGGTTCAGTCTGTGATACAGCAGAAGAAACAATTAACTACTTGATGGCCAGGGGTGAGAAGGTTGGAATTATTAAAGTCCGCCTATACAGGCCATTTTCGGCAAAATACTTCTTTGACGTACTGCCAAAAACTGTTAAGAAAATTGCTGTTCTTGATCGGATTAAGACACCTGGCGCTCTTGGAGAACCATTGTACACAGATATTTGCAATTTATTCTACAACTCTGAGCTCAAGCCATTAATTGTCGGTGGACGTTACGGGCTCGGTTCAAAAGACACATTGCCTGCAGATATCCTGGCTGTTTTTGCCAATTTAAAAGCAGATCAACCCAAAAACGGCTTTACTTTAAGCATTACTGATGATGTTTCTTTTACGTCTCTACCAAGAACGGAAGTAATTGATGTTACCCCGGAAGGCACCATTCAATGCAAATTTTTCGGGCTTGGCTCCGACGGAACAGTAGGCGCCAATAAACAGGCAGTCGAAATTATCGGCGACCATACCGACCTTTTTGCCCAGGCATATTTTGCTTATGATTCAAAGAAATCAGGTGGCATTACCATATCTCACCTGCGCTTCGGCAAAAAGCCGATTAAAGCTCCCTATGCCATTGCTTCAGCGGATTTCATTTCCTGCAGTAACCAGTCTTATGTAAACTTATACGATCTTACGGCAGGCTTAAAGGATGGAGGTACATTCTTACTAAACTGCGTTTGGACACCTGAAGAGCTGGAGGAGAAGTTGCCCAACAAGTTGAAGAAATACCTGGCTGAGCACAATATTAATTTCTACACAATTAATGCCGTTAATATTGCCAGGGAACTGGGCCTGGGCAACCGCACCAACATGATTATGCAATCTGCCTTCTTTACCCTGTCAAAGGTGATTCCCATCGATGAAGCCGTTGGTTACATGAAAGACCAAATCAAGAAAGCTTACGGTAGAAAAGGCGAAAAAGTTGTTAATATGAACAATTCTGCAGTTGACGCAGGTATAAACAATTTGGTTAAAATAGACGTACCTGCCGCCTGGGCTAACCTCCCGGACGATGTGGTTGCACTTAAAGATGAGCCTGATTTCATAAAAAACATTATGCGGCCTATGAATAGACTCGAAGGTGACAATTTGCCTGTAAGCGCTTTTATTGGCACAGAAGATGGAACCTATCCTCCTGGAACATCAAGATATGAGAAACGCGGTGTTGCATCCTTTGTGCCCAGATGGATCAAAGAAAACTGCATCCAATGCAACCAGTGCTCATTTGTATGTCCTCATGCCTCCATCAGACCGTTTCTGTTAAATGAGGAAGAATTACAGGGTGCCCCGGCTACATTTGAAACTGTTCCGGCTATTGGCAAACAATTGTCTGGATTATCATTCCGTATTCAGGTATCACCTCTCGATTGCATGGGTTGTGAGCTTTGTGTTAATGGTTGTCCGGCTAAAGAAAAAGCGCTTGTTATGGAAAGCCTGGAGAGCCAAAAGGATGCTCAGAGCGCCAACTGGGACTATGCCATGACTATACCCACAAAGGAAAACCTTTGGAATAAATACACTGTCAAGGGCAGTCAGTTCTGCCAACCCTTACTTGAATTTTCAGGAGCCTGTGCCGGGTGTGGTGAGACTCCTTACGTTAAGCTTACCACCCAATTATTCGGAGATAGAATGATTGCAGCTAACGCTACCGGCTGTTCTTCAATCTGGGCTGCCGCAGCGCCTTCCATGCCCTATTGTACTAATGCGGAAGGCAAGGGTCCGGCCTGGTCCAACTCTTTGTTTGAAGACTGCGCGGAGTTTGGTTTGGGTCATTTATTGGGCATTAGGAAGATTAGAAGTAAAGTTGCCGACCTGATGCAAGAAGCATTATCCCTCGATATTTCTCAAGAACTCAAGGATGCTTTCCAAGAGTGGATGGCTGGCATGGATAATGCGGAATTATCCAAAGCAGCTACAGCCAAAATTCTACCGTTACTCGAAGGTGAAACAAGTCCTGTAGTGAAAGAAATTGCCGACAGGAAGGATTTCTTGATCAAGAAATCCAATTGGGCTATCGGCGGTGACGGTTGGGCTTATGATATCGGTTACGGCGGCTTAGATCACGTACTAGCATCAGGAGAAGACATCAACATTCTTGTATTAGATACTGAAGTATACTCTAATACTGGTGGTCAGTCTTCTAAAGCAACTCCTGCTGCAGCTGTTGCTAAATTTGCCGCCGCAGGCAAAAAGACCAAGAAAAAGGATCTAGGCCTTATGGCCATGTCTTATGGTTATGTATATGTTGCCCAAGTCGCTATGGGCGCAGATAAAGCTCAATGCGTTAAAGCTTTTAAAGAGGCTGAGGAGTATCCAGGTCCATCTCTTATTATCGCTTACTCACCTTGTACTAACCATGGCATCAACATGACAAAGAGCATGGAAGAAATGGATAAGGCTGTAAAAGCAGGTTACTGGCATCTATACCGTTATAATCCCTTACTCAAGAAAGAAGGTAAAAACCCCTTCATTTTGGATTCAAAGGAACCCGATCTGGATAAATTCAGAAGTTTTATCATGGGTGAAGTTCGCTATAACTCACTTGCCAAACTGTTCCCAGAACAAGCAGAAGCGTTATTCCAAAAAACTCAAGAAGATGCAAAGGAAAGATACGAGACATACAAGAAATTGGCACAAGGCTAGTTGATTTTGCCGGCACAAGAAACGGAGTGACAATTGTCACTCCGTTTTTGTGCCGGCAATTGGCTATAATAGATATAGATTAAGCCTAGCAATACTGCACCTATAAAAACCAAGTATTAATTTGGTATTCTTAGATATGCCATTATTAAGGATGATGTAACAATGAAAAGTCATAATAACAAATACAAAAAATGTATACTGGATGACCATAAGCTTTGTAATGATTGTCAGTATTGTATGTATTGCGATCTGGCCCCTGAAAAATTGTGCAACAATTGCAGCGCATGCATTAATAGTGATGCTGACTATCAATCTATTATCATTGATGACATATTAACTTTGGAAGAAGGGCCTAAGCAAAAAGGAAACAAGAAACATAATAGCTAGGAGCTTATATGAGAGGAAAACTTGATTCAAAATGGCGTATGTTTATGTAATAGATAATTCATAAAAATATAAATATCGCAACATAGTACTTAAACTATATGGTTCGTAATCAACAAATAAAACCAATATTTAAAAGTTTATTTATGTTCCGATAATATATATTATGTTAACCTGTGCTGATTTTTTATAAATTCCAGGGTCCTACTATTGCCCTGTTAATTAATAAGCTGGATTATTAGTTGTACCATTCTTATTGCTAACAATGCCTTTGATCACTTCTTTCAATCTGTCAAAATCAAAAGGCTTATTTAAATAATACTGGATATCGCCTTTTTTCTTGGCTTCTTGAACATTAGGTAGTTCGGTATAAGCAGACATCATTACTACAGGTATCTGCGAGTTGATTCTATTGATCTCATGCAGCACCTTAAAACCACTCATGCCCGGCATTTTTGCATCCAATAGAATTAGCGCCGGCTGGCTTAGCAAAACCTTATTAATAGCTTCTAAGCCATTGTTTGCCACTTCGACACTATATCCCTCTTCTTTTAGAACTTCAGATAGAAGAAGACAAATGCCTGTGTTGTCATCAACTACTAAAATGCAATTATTACTTGACATAGCCTCCACGCCTTTTGCGAATTATTAGCCCACCCTTTGCTGCATTAACGAGAGCAGTAATCATGGTTTGTTTCGATTCGTCAATATTTTTTACCAACAATAATACTGTTTTCCTCAATTGGGTTTTAGGGACTCATATCTCAATCAACGTTATTTTATCTAATATATTACTCCAGATACATATTATTATATTATTATTCATTAGATCACTCCAAAATCACTCCTGCAAGTTTAGCACTGCAATACTACAAACCATGCAAGCTCTGTAGACTTGCTATATTGGATGATAGACTATAGTTCATTATGCACATATTTGAACTTTTACCTCACCAGCTAGCCCAGCCAATCCATTAATCTAATATTTCTTTATTAAACACACTTTATGCAGCGCGATTGCATAAAGCGCATTCCTACTTTCCAAGCAGGGATTAACTATAAGTGCCCACAATGCAAAATAACTGCATTATAAGCGCTTAATTTAGGTCATATAGGCATGTAATGATCATATCGTTTATTTATATTTCGTTTAGTTTAGGTTATTGTAATGCCGGTAAGAAATTAGATTGAGTTTTTTGCCAGAACGATAATGCGCACTCCACTCTTCTGAAAAACAGGATTTATTATGGCAAACCATTTTGTTACCGCATCCGAAAGGCGGTCACATGCATGCATATACAGTGCTATGCATGATTTTCTGATTATCCTATAAATGATATTGTAAAAGTGTGCCACTTAAAGGTCTTTTGATACTGAATTAGTTTACCACCTATCATCAAACCTCTTGTAAAATGTAACCGAGTTTTACAAGGGGGAGTGAAAGGTGTGATTATCGGAATGGACATGTACTCAGAAATAAGAACCCGTTATGCAAACGGCGAATCAATGCGGTCCATTGCCAGAAGATTGGGTATTGCCCGGCAGACCGTTAAAAAATATTGTGAGGGTGCCACCCATCCCGAGTTCCGCAAGGAATATCAACGGGACGCTAATGTTATAACGAATCAGGTAAAACAATTCATCCTTAGCTGCTTCAAAGAGGATGAGGATGAGAACCTGCAAAAACAGAAGCATACGGCCAAGCGGATATTCGAACGCCTGGTTAAAGAATTAGGCTTTCAGGGTTCCTATTCAACCGTCCGCAAGGCAGTTCGTGTTCTGAAAGCGGAGCGGACAGTTCCACCCCAGAGTTGTGTTCCCCTGTCATATGCTCCCGGTGAAGCAGTCCAGATTGACTGGGGCGAAGCAACTATCTATCTGGATGGACAGAAAACAAAGGTATACATATTCTGCGGCAGGCTGTGTTACAGCTGCGATATCTTTGTACAAGCTTACCGTGCCGCCAATTCTGAAACCTTTTTAGAAGCCCAGCAACTGATGTTTGATTTCTTTGGGGGCGTTCCCAAACGTGTGCTTTTTGACAATGCCAAAGTAGCGGTAAAAGAAGGTTTTGGGCTCTATGCTAAGCCACAAGATAAATACCTGGCCTTTAGTGCTCACTATGCTTTTGCTACCGACTTTTGTAATCCGGCTAGAGGGAACGAAAAAGGCCTGGTTGAAAATCTCGTTGGCTACTCACGAAGGAACTTCTTTGTTCCGGTACCCAGGGTTGCAGACATAGAGGAACTGAACAACCGGCTCCGGAACGAATGCCTCTCTTACCGGCAGAATCATCACGTGGAAAACCGCCAACACCCGGTTATGTATTTGTATCAGGAAGAATGCAAGCTGCTCACCCCGATTCCAGGTTATCGCTATGATACGAGCAAAACAGTTATTGCCAAAGTAGATGACTTTTCTACGGTGCGCTTTGAGAAAAACAACTACTCGGTGCCAACCCGGTACCTCCGCAAAGAAGTCACTGTAAAAGGCTATGCCAACTCTATCAGTATCTTAAATGCTGGCCAGGTCATAGCCACCTACCCCAGGATTTACGGCTCCGGAAAAACCCAATATCAGTTAGAACATTACATCGATCTTTTGGAACGCAAGCCGAGATCTGTGTTCCAGGCTAAACCGGTAAAAGAAAATGTGACTCAGGAGTTGTTAGAATGGGGCAGACGACTACCTGGTGGCAACAAGGAGATGGTCAAACTTCTACGGCTGTGTGTTGATTATGGCGAAGAATATATCCTTGCCATAAAACATTCACTTCCCGGTGGCATTGTTCCTACTGTGGATATGATCCGGAGTTATCTCCATGAGTCGCTCCCGGCTCATGATATTCACCTTGAAAAGGAGATTGCCGTGACCCCAACTGACTTAACTAAGTATGATAAAAGATTTGGGGTGGCATGACAATGAATGTAAATGCACAGACGATAGAGCTATACGCTAAACAGTTACGCACCCCGACCTTTAACCGTTATGAAGATGTACTGCGGCAGTTGGGACCTGACCGGGGATATGAGGATTTTCTGATTGCCCTTATGAAAATGGAACTTGACTCCCGCATGGAGAGCAGCCAGCGGCGCAAGATCCGTACAGCCGGCTTCCCCTACATCAAGACTATGGACGAGCTGGACTTTAGTCGTTTTGAACACATAAATGAGGCCTTTATTCGGGAACTTGCCAGCTGTGATTTTGTTAGTAAACGACAAAATATTGTAATGATTGGTAATCCGGGAACCGGGAAGACGCATTTATCAATTGCTTTAGGTATCAAAGCCTGTATGCAGGGGATGAATGTGAAGTTCTATACGGCCGCCAATCTTTCCAACGAATTGAAGCTCAGGAATACAAGAAGCTATTAAAGCTGGAAAAGCAAATATCCAAGGCAGAACTGCTCATTATCGATGAACTGAGTTATTTGACTTTTAATCGCCACCAGTCCGAGCTATTATTCAAGGTCATTGCTGACCGGTCAGAACGTCAGAGTGTTATTGTGTCAACAAACCTGAAATTCTCGGATTGGGTCACAATGTTTGAGAATACTACCATGCTAACGGCTTTAATCGACAGGCTGACCTTCAGGTCCCATGTCTTGAATATGAATTCGGAGCGCCCATACAGAGCCGATCCTGGGAGCTTATCTTCCAACTAATTATCACAATGGGGAAATGCTTTTCTGTTAGTGTTTTCCCGTTTTTAAGCCCCCTGTGGTAAACAAATTCAGTATCACTGGTGGTAAACTTTTTGAGTATCATTGGTGGTAAACAAATTCAATATCATATGGTAAACTTTTTCGTTGACATTCAGAATTATCCTTTTTTATTAAAAATTTCTAATTAAAAAATAGACCGTCAATACAGTCTATAAAACCCTATTAATTGAGTTTAGATCAATTAGAGAAAATATACATACATAACGCTCATTATTACTCATATGAATCTATATTTATACCGCAAATAGATTATATTAAGGACCAAAAATTCGCTTCTTATTATAGACCCTCAAACAAGCTTATTTCCTGGCAACCATCCTCTTCACCCTTTCCACCCTGTTCCAATTGTGTCACATTTAGATAATATGGTCTAGTTCGATAACAGTGTTTAATATCATTATAATCATATAACTACAATATAACCATTAGTGATAATAAAATTATATAGCAATAATACTAGCTGTAAAGCCAATTAATGGTTAGCTATTCCCTTTTTTAGGCAGGGCCTTTGGCCATAGATTTTTACTATCGAAAATTTTGAGAGAAGTAAGAAAACGAGCTTTAAAATCAGGGAAACGTTTTATTATATCATTTAGAAAACTTTTTATGACATCTCTGTTGGTGTATCCGTTTGCCGGGCAATAATTTTCGACATGTGGTAATCCCTCTGCTTCCATAAAAGCCACGATTTCCTCAACAGGGTGGTAAACCATAGGCCTGATCATGGTCAAACCCGTACGATCCAGAAAGGTAGCTGGCGCAAAAACACGCATCTGTCCAGTATAAATCATATTCAAAAAATATGTTTCAATAACATCGTCAAGATGATGCCCTAATGCTACTTTTCTGCATCCAAGTTCAAGTGCTTTACTATGTAAAGCACCGCGGCGCAGATGTGAACATAGAGCACAATGATTGCCATCCTTTCTTTCTTCAAAAACTATTTTGCCGATATCTGTTTCTACAATATGAAAAGGTACATTTAATTTATGGCAAAATTCAACTATTACCTGTATATCTATTGGCCAACCAGGGTTTATAAATACAGCTTCTATTTCAAATTTTACGGGCAACGATTTTTTCAGCAGATAAAGAGTATAAAGCAGGGTTACACTATCCTTACCTCCAGATAATCCTACAGCTATCCGGTCATCATCCTCGATCATTCCATAATCGTATATAGCCCGCTTAGCTTTTAGCAAAAATTTTTGTTGATTATTCTTTGGCATCTTCAGTCCCCTTTTAGACAACGATAGATAAACAATAATATCATGCACAATTCGACATTGTATTTTTCCTAATAATAATTTTACAAATAAAAAACAAGGAAGTTTGGATCAATCCTATCTTCCTTGTTTTACCCCCATAAAAGATGAAAGTAATGTTTAGCAACTAAAATTTTACTTAGAATGCGTCGGCACTCTTATAGTCCAGGCAGCTGAAAGATCCGGATCAATCATGACCTCACCGGTCTTAACATTGCGGTATTCACCCTTGGAGGCTTCTGAAAATGCCTCAAGTACCGGTGGTAAAGTTATTTCATTATCAGTACCTGTAATCTTCACAACACAAATTCTTTCATTGAAATTTTTGATTGAACCATGAAATTGATCCTGGTCAATTAATTTGTCATTCTCGTCAATGTAAGTAAAACCAACAACAACAGTTTTACCTATAAGTGATTTAGCTTTAGCTGCGTCAAATTCTGCTTTCATTTAATATCAACTCTTTCAATATATTTTTATATCTGCTTGTTGGCCGCCAACAGATATTGCCACACTGCTTTCCTTACCTATCTACAATACCTATCTTATATAATATTATATTACCAAAGAATTAAGCAATAGAGAAATAACGATATATTTATTTAGTCCTTGTTAATAATTATGAAACCAGGCCATCTGCTGACAGCCTGGTGTTTCATCAGGGTGGATTTTATATATTTCATATCTTAAACACAACCACCCCAGAACCCAACTCCAAAGATAATCAGAATAAAGATTAAGAAGAGAATAAATCCCCAGTTGCCAAAACCGGCACCTGTGCCTTCTGATATAAAATCTGCCATATAATAGACCCCCTTTTCTTACATCATATGTAGCAGCTGTTTAAATTGACTCAAAAAAATAGAGGGAAATCCCTCTATTTTTTCGCATAATTAAGGAGGTTCAAAAAAGAATTCGTTAAACTGACTTATTGGCCAGAGCATTTTCACCTAATGCTACTAATCTTTTAGTAATATTACCTCCTATATAGCCATTAGCCCTACTCGGCAGACTTCCTTTGTCAATTTGATCATAATTCGCAAATCCGAGTTCAGATGCAATTTCAAACTTCATTTGATTCAAGCTATTACGGGCCTGAGGTACTAAGATCTGATTGTTATTGTTGTTTGCCATATTTAACTACACCTCCTTTCTTTTTGTCTAACACTATCATTTACAATTAAATTTTTTTTATATCAGGTAATATTTCGCACTATTAACATGGTGTATATTAACATATAGCAATATCATTAAAAAGGATATGATTATACAAAAAGGGGTTAATATTATTAACCCCTTTTTGAAATATGTGTTTGTAATCTGACTATTGATTATTAGCCAGCGCAGCTTCACCTAAAGCCACCAATCTTTTGGTGATATTGCCTCCCACATAGCCATTTGCTCTACTTGGCAAACTTCCTTTATCAATTTGGTCATAATTTGCAAAACCTAGCTCGGAAGCAACTTCAAACTTCATTTGGCTTAAAGCTTGACGAGCTTGTGGATTTAGTATTTGGTTGCTATTGTTATTGGCCATTGATATCCCTCCATTAAAATATTTTGAGAAGCTGATATTATAATGGCCGTATTTAAATAGTATTATGTTAGGTAATAATTCGCATTATTACTATCATTATTACAAACACCTAACTTCAACAAATATGTTAAAACCGTTAATTATCACCATAATCATATTAATTTTCAGCGAATTAATCTGCAATTATACATCCTTGCAGCAATAGTTTGAAATTCCTTCGCATCACCCACCAACAATTGAAAACTACTAATGCCAAAACAGTATATTTTATCCTTCTTCATCCTTATGACCTTGTTTTTTAAACTCAAGCAACTTGCCCATTTTTTGTGATGGTTCAAAGCTCTCGGGGGATATGTGCTCAATCTCAGGGAAATATATCTTTATTTGTTCCATTATTGCTCTTGTCGCAGCCTGCGTATCTTTATCAGCTTCTTCACCAGCCAAATTAAGTGCTAACCCAAATAAAAGCATTTCATCATGAGAAAGATAAATCTCATAATTATTGATGACTAACTCGTTTATTTTAGCCATAGCCATTAAACAAACACTTGAAACCATTGAAAAAGATTCCTGGCTCGCTTCATTTGTTTTCACTTTATCCTTGTTCTTTTTAAGAACTGTCACTATAGCGTTGAACAGGATATCAACTCTATCAGGTTGGAATGACAAAGCAAACAAAGGTGAGATGACGTAACTCTCTATACCGGTTCTCAAAATCAACTCACCACGGTTACCAATAAGACAAACAATCCGCCCATCCTGAATTTCAATCTCTAATAGGGCACTATTAATGAGAATACCTGTAGCAAAATTGTTTTTTAAAAGACAGGTGAACTCTTGATCTACTGCCTCTTCATTTAACAACCCATTCAATAACCTGTTTTTAAAAAACCTGCCGGCTGTATCAGGATCGTAATCTATTTCAATATCTTCCAATAACAATACGCAAGACTCAATTAATTGCTCCTCAATATAGTGCTCCATCAGTACATATTCATCAAGGTTTTCTTCTAGTAATTCAACGATTTCATCTATATCAAAAACAATTTGGCTTGTTATAAGCGCGTAGTCCAATTTTTTCTCCTTCCTGCTCCGGCTTCTATAAAGACCAGTAACTCTTCTCATACTATTGTGTCCTTCTCAATAAATTACCACAAGCACCAACTTATAGCAACAATACGCTGGCTGACTATGTTATGCAAAAAAAAAAAAGCAGGCCTTTACTGCCAGCCTGCCATCAAATTGTTCAAAAATGATTTTCATTATTTTTTATTCTTGCTTGTAATTTAGTACGGCAGGATCCATTTTTCGAGCAAGATTATGGAGTGCCCTGACAAAACGAACTGTCCCTGTCTTAACACGCATTACCACCGAGTGAGTTTCGGCTCTATCCCCACCATAAAAACGGACACCCTTAAGTAACTCTCCATCTGTAACACCAGTTGCCGCAAAAATTGCGTCGTCACCCTTTACAAGGTCGTCCATAGTGAGAATACATCTTGGATCACTAATACCCATCTTAAGGCAGCGTTCGTATTCCTCTTCATTCTCGGGATAGAGCCGCGCCTGCATCTCCCCCCCCAGACATTTTAATGCTGCTGCAGCAATTACACCTTCCGGAGCACCGCCAATTCCTGCGCATATATCGATACCCGTTTCGTCAAATGCTGTAGAAATTGCGGAACTTACATCACCGTCACCGATTAACCTGACTCTTGCCCCAGCACGACGCACTGATTCAATTAATTCATTATGCCTATCACGTTCCAAAATGATTACAACGCAATCCTGAACTCGCTTATTATTAGCGTCAGCAACGATTTTAAGGGTTTTTTCGATGGGGTCATCCAGGTGCACCTTACCTGCTGCTCTGGGACCTACCGCAAGCTTCTCCATATACATATCCGGGGCATGCAGCAAGTTTCCTTTATCTGCGATAGCTATAACCGACATAGCATTAGGCAAACCCTTGGCCAGGATATTTGTACCTTCGAGAGGATCAACAGCCACATCTACCGCAGGTGATTTGGCGCAACCCAATTTTTCACCTATATACAGCATCGGGGCCTCATCCATCTCTCCTTCACCAATTACAACCGTACCATCAATTGACACCGAATCAAACATTCGGCGCATAGCATTGGTAGCAGCTTCATCTGCTTCATTTTTACGTCCCCGTCCCATCCATTGCGCTGAAGCAATTGCTGCTGCCTCCGTTACCCTCACTAGTTCCAATGCCAGTTCTCTATCCACAGTATCACTCTCCACAAAATATTTAAGGCGTCTGGGGGCAAACACCGATTAAGCTTCACTAACTTAATAATATACCTATACTGATTAATTGAATAGATGATATTGAATTTTTTAAGAGATATCTTCCTGGGAAATTGGGTAATTATATAATCATAAATACTTAGGAGTGTTAGTTAAAAGTGAAAAATCAAACCATACAAAAACCTTCAAATAATTTTTGGGTGTCAGTAATAGCACTGGCTGGAGTTCCATTGATTATGGTTTTAGGTAATTCCATGCTTATACCGGTGCTGCCGGATATCAAGAATGCTTTGCAGCTTACTTCCGTGCAGACGAGTTTATTAATAACATTATTTTCAGTACCTGCAGGCATCATAATTCCACTTGCCGGTTTTCTATCAGACCGCTACGGTAGAAAGGTTGTCATTATACCTTCATTAATCCTTTATGGATTGGGCGGCATTGTGGCTGCCTTAGCCTCGATTTTTTTGCAGGAATCCGCATATACTGGCATCCTGATTGGTAGGGCATTACAAGGAATAGGCGCTGCAGGTACCGCGCCGATAGCTATGGCCCTGTGCGGCGATCTTTTTTCCGGTAAACAACGCAGTCAGTCACTGGGTACCATTGAATCATTTAATGGGCTTGGTAAAGTAATCAGTCCGGTTTTGGGTTCTGCCCTTGGCTTAATCACCTGGTATACGGCCTTTATATTCTTCCCCATCGTCATTTTGCCTGTAGTACTGGGCGTATGGTTTTTTGTTAAGGAGGATTTTGATAAAAGTCGCAAACAGGATTTGAAAGCTTATCTCGGCAACTTCGCTAATGTGTTTAAGAAGAATACAGGCCTTCTACTTGCCTCCTATCTGGCAGGTTCAATTGCTTTGATGGTACTTTTTGGTGTTTTATTTTATCTATCGGAATATCTAGAACAGCAATATGGCCTTGATGGAATTATAAAGGGTTTATATCTTGCTATTCCGGTACTTTTTATGAGCAGCACATCGTTTATAACTGGATTCGTCATTAAAGGAAAACGATCATTGATGAAAATCTTTGTTGTCTCAGGCCTGGCAATTATGACTGGAGCACTGATCATTTTGCCGTTCATAAATATTTTTTTCTGGTATTTTGTTGCTATATCGGTTGTTGGCATTGGGACAGGCTTAGTACTCCCTGCCCTTAATACGCTTATTACCAGCACCGCTTCGATTGAAGAAAGGGGATTAGTCACTTCTTTATATGGCAGTGTCAGGTTTTTAGGCGTAGCTTGTGGCCCTCCTATTTACGGTTTTTTAGCTAATAAGGGAGTTTCGTTAATGTTCGGGTCATCATCAGGCTTAACTCTGCTAGGTACTATCCTGGCATTATTGTTCATTAAGAGGCATAACCATAATAATACATCTGTATTTAGTTTCGCACCTCTACCCGCCAGAAAACCTTCTAAAAGATAAACTTTCATTATATCCTAATCAACAACTAATAAAAAGTGAAAACACTTATTGATTAATAAGTTATTGATATTATAGAATTTTTATAATAGCTTTATTATTATTATAAGCCTAATAGAAAAGAAAATTGCTAAGAAACAACAAGGAGGAACCCCAGTTGAAATTATTTGAGATCTATAAGAGGAATTCTTCAGATGAACTTCGTACAGCTTTACGCTATCACGGAAAGACTGTTACATACTCTGAATTGGAGAAAAAAATAACCAGCTTCGCCAGATATTTTATTCAAAAGGGACTAAAACCAGGAGCTCGGGTAGCCATTGCGATGCCCAATTGTCCTGATTTTATATACAGCTACCTGGGGGTTACTAAAGCAGGAGGCATTGTTGTCCCCCTGAATCTATTGCTGGCTCCCCACGAACTTGCTTTCATGCTTCAAGATTCTGAAGCCAGTTACCTTATTGTGGACCCGGCCATAGGAAACAAACTGAGCCAACTACCGCTGGCGTCTATAACAATGATCGTTCTTGATGAGCAGTGCCAGCAGGAAATTGCTCTCACCCCGGAAGCTGTTTTTCCTGCTGTTGAGGACAACAGCATATGTACTTTCCTTTACACCTCCGGAACAACCGGTATGCCTAAAGCAGCGATGCTTACCCACGCAAATATTGTTGCCAACGTTAAATCCATGGAGGAAGCATCCGGTTTTACCGACAAAGATAATTTTCTTGCTGTATTACCAATGTTTCATAGCTTCGGCTGGTCTACAAGTGTATTGTTCCCCCTCTACCTCGGTGGCACAGTCACAATCCTGGATAGTTTCAAGCCTAAAGAAACTTTTCAAGTATTAATTGATGAAAAGGTAACCATATTCTGCGGTGTGCCCAGTATGTTTTCCTTATTACTAAAATCCCGCCAGCAAGTTGTTTTCCCCGACTTAAAATTTGCATTCTCAGGAGGGGATTCAATACCTGCTGATACACTTTTTGATTTTGAAAAAAAATTCAATATACCAATTATTGAAGGTTACGGTCTCTCTGAAGCTTCACCTATTGTATGCTTAAATCCTGTTCACGGGAAACGCAAAATCAAATCCATCGGTCTCCCACTTCCAGGCGTGGAAATCAAAATTGTTAATGATGATGGTCAAGAGGTTAAACGCGGTGAAACTGGTGAATTAATTGCTAGAGGACCTAACATCATGCAAGGCTATTACAACCGCACAGAGGAGACTGTAGAAGCCTTACAGGATGGTTGGTTGCATACAGGAGATCTGGCTTACCAGGATCAAGACGGTTTCGTATTCATTGTTGGTCGCAAAAAAGATTTAATTATTACCGCTGGTTTTAATGTTTATCCAAGAGAGGTTGAACTTGCTCTCGAAGAACATCCATTAGTAGCTGAAGCAGCTGTCATAGGCCTGCCTCATCCGGTTAAAGGTCAAATTATCAAGGCTTTTATCATTCCAGTGGAAGGACATGAACCTGATAAACAAGAGTTATTTCATTTCCTCAGAACTAGATTGACCAGTTATAAAATTCCGGAAATATTTGCTTTTATGGATGAGTTACCCCGTAGCGCCAGTGGCAAAATATTGAAACGTCTATTGGATTAATAAATAAACGTCAATCAACCCAGCAAAAGGGAGTGTTGCAAAACTACTTTTTCAAGTAGTGAGCGACGCTCCTTTCTTTTTATATAATTAAAATCAGCCATTAAATCCGATAATAATTTAGTTATTGGAACGCGCATCTATATTTTCTACAAAAAGGGCTGTTCACTCGAACTTCTTAGTTCGTTGTGCAACAGCCCCTTTTTATTATGGCTTTATTTATAGCTCCGCTATGCTATAGTTTATATTCTATCAACCTTAGCTTCCTGATGCTCCTCAGTTATTTCCATATAACAATTAAGAAGTTGCCGGGTACAATTGGCAGCAGAAAGGTTGTCGGCATATTCTCTAGCCTTGTTGCCCATTTCCCTGCGTATGCCGTCATGCTTCAGCAGGTAACATATACACTCTGCCAATTCACCCGGATCAGGGCCTGTCAGGTATCCGTCAATGCCATCCTCCACCATTTCAGTAACACCATTTGCCCCCACTGCTACCACCGGTAAACCAGCTGCCTTTGCTTCTGCAATGACAAGGCCCTGGGTTTCTGTCATCGAAGAAAAGACAAAGATATCTGAACCGGCATAACAGTTGGTTACTTCCTCAGGCGAAAGGATCCCGGTAAAGAAAACACTATCTCCAATCCCAAGGCTTTCAGCTTGTGATCTTAACTCCTCTTCTTGCGGGCCTCCCCCTACTAAGACCAGTTTTGTATTCTTCCGCTCATTTTTTACCAATCTAAAACTTTCTAATAATAGTCCAATATTCTTTTCCTGACCCAACCTGCCTACAAATAAAAGGATATTATCCTGCGGACTGATATTAAAAAGCTGGCGCAGCCATTTACTGTCTCCATTGCGAAAACGGTCAGTTTTAATGCCTGTGGGAACCTTTCTGAGCTTAGTCGTTACTCCGATCTTTCTAAGGTAACTACCAATAATTGCTGTTGGGACAATAACCATATCACAATGATTGCAAAAATCACGGCTTAGCCTTTGTACAATATCTTTTTTTAAGGTACCGGAAAGCGGTATATAATGGACATATTCCTCGTAAAGCGTATGGTAGGTAAAAACCAGCGGGATACCTTCTTTTCTGGCATACCTCGCTCCAACCCAGCCTAAGAGGAAGGGAGAATGTACATGAATCAAATCCAACTTAAGATCCTTGATAATAGGTTTTAAATGCAAGGAAAATGGTACCGCCAGAGCAAAATCAGGGTTAGTCAGAGATGGAATTGAAGCAAAACGAAAGACTCTGCTTTCCTTCTGGCAGTTTTTTTTATATCTAGGTGCAAAAATGTAGACCTCATGGCCCAGGTTGGTCAATTCTTCTTTGAAGGTCTCTATTGAACGAACGACACCACTGGTGTAGGGCAAGTAGCTGTCGGTAAAAATACCGATTTTCAAGTTGTTCTGCTCCTCCTATAGTTATGCTGTGGCTCATTTTAACACATAACTCTTTAATAGTACAAGTTTAGCAAAATGCCTACTGGCAGCCTTACTCATAGAGATACTAATATTTTAACCACATTTACTATAAAACATTTAGTCACCCAGGCAAATTCCAATCTGTCTTGTGGCTCTAACAAGATCGCTGTCAACAGGCACCACTTTCATTTCTCCAACCGCCTCAGCCAATGGTACTGATTCAATATTCGGAGTTCGCAGACAGACCATTTCACCAAATCTGCCATCCATGACCATGTTGACAGCAGCAGCACCGAAACGTGTCGCGAGCACGCGATCAAATGCTGTAGGCGTCCCCCCCCTTTGTAAATGACCAAGGACAGTTACTCTTGTTTCCATCCCTGTTATGTTCTCAACCTGCTCTCCTACTAGATTCCCAATACCTCCAAGCCTTATAGGTTCAAAGCTGTCTGCAACCATTCTTTGAACAACCATCTCGCCACCTATAGGCCTGGCACCTTCTGCTACAACAACAATACTAAATTTTTTGCCGGATTCATATCTCTGCATTATTTTTTCGGCTACTTTTTCTATAGAATATGGTATTTCTGGAATTAGTATAACATCGGCTCCGCCGGCCAAACCAGATTGCAGGGCAATCCAACCTGCATAGCGTCCCATTACTTCCAGAATCATTACCCGGTGGTGTGATTCTGCAGTAGTATGCAATTTATCGATAGCTTCGGTAGCGGTATTCAATGCTGTATCAAATCCAAAGGTTTGGTCTGTAGCAGATAAATCATTATCAATAGTTTTGGGAACACCCACCACGGGCAAACCTTTTTCAAAAAGCTCCTTGCCGATACTCAGGCTGCCATCACCGCCAATAATTATCAGCGCGTCGATCTTGTGAATACTAATGTTTTCTATAACGCGATCGGAAACATCCCTAAAGACTTTTTCACCGTTTATGATAATTGGATAATGAAATGGATTGTCTCTATTGGTAGTGCCAAGGATTGTCCCTCCCCTGGCAACAATTCCTGACACATCACGTTCTTTCAATTCCCTGCTTCTATTTTGAATCAGTCCCCCAAAGCCATTTTCAAAACCAATCACAGATAGCCCATATTCTCTGATAGCTGTCTTAACAACAGCACGTATTACAGCATTAAGACCTGGACAGTCACCACCGCCTGTCAAAACAGCCAAACGCCTTATTCTGTTATTACCCATCTTTCCGACCCCCTGTTCCTTGTATAAAAAGCTGCAGGCATTAACCAGCAGCTTTTTGTTAATCTAATCATGTCTGACCGGGCTCTAATATGGCCATTTGAAACCACTCATGCCAATATTAATTTTCTGATTGCCCAGCCATTTCTGAAATAGTTTGTTCTAAACTTGTCATGACTTCTCCATAACCGGCCCAATCACCGGACTTCAGCTTATCCTGGGCTTCATTGTAGAGCTGCTGTGCTCTTTTTGCCAGTTCTCCTATACTTGTTGCCGGTTGTTGAACACCCGGTTCCAACGGCTCTTGAACCGTATCAGTTTGCACTTCGCCGAAAATCCTGGCAAGAGACTGTTCCAGGGTTGGTTCCATAACAATTTTATCACCGTGTGCCACGATAACCCTGCGCAGTTCAGGCATCTTGCTCTGTTCAGCTTGCAAGTATAGGGGTTCTACGTACAATAGGGCATCGTCAATAGGAATTGCCAGCAAATTACCACGAATGACTTTTGAGCCCCGTTGATCCCATAAAGATATTTGCTGTGAAATAAATGTATCCTGGGATATTCTTGCTTCTATCTGGGCTGGACCATAAACAATTTCTTGTTTTGGGAAGCTGTATGATATTATCTTACCATAATCTTCGCCATCTGATTTTGCTGCCAGCCATGCGATCATATTTGTTCTGTTTTGCGGCGTAAATGGCAATATTAAAACAAACTCAGGTTCCTGCGCACCCGGCAATTCAATAATGGTGTAATAAGGCTCCATTGTTACTAAGTCTTGCTCGGAAGCTACTGTCGCGATGTTCCACTTATCTTCCCGGTTATAAAAGACCTGTGGTTCCTGCATATGGTAAACTGAGTACATATTTGCTTGAATCTTAAAGTAATCCACGGGATAGCGGATATGCTCCCTGAGCCCCTCCGGCATCTCTTTAATGGGCTTAAAAAGACCAGGGAATATTTTGCTATAAGTCATAATCAACGGGTCATCCTGGTCGCTGATATAAAAATCAACCTTGCCGGAATACGCATCGGTTACGATTTTGACTGAATTGCGAATATAGTTATTCACATTATCGTATGGCTCTGAATATGGATACCTGTCTGTAGTAGTATAGGCATCCAATAACCAATAAAGTTTCCCCTCACTCAAAACAATATAAGGATCATAATCATATTTAAGAAAAGGCGCTATCTTTTGCACTCTTTGTTTGATATTGCGATAGTACAACACCCGGCTGTTATTATCTACCTCATTGGATAACAGCAACTTGTAATCACCCATTGATAATGCAAACATAATTCTTCGACCAAAATTCCCAATACTTACGCCACTGTCACCTTCATAGGTCGTGTATTCATTCACATCCCCTTTAGGGTAATCAAATTCCTGGGTCGATGTGTTAACAATAACATAGTTATCAGTAACCTCACCATAATATATTTCCGGCCGTTCAACTCTTAAATCAGTTTGGGTAGTAGGGGGTATATCCTTGAGAAAAAATGTAGGCAAACCTTCACCAGACAAGGAATTCACCGGGCTCATGGCAATGCCATATCCATGGGTGTAGATCAACCGCTGGTTTACCCAGGTTTTTGCCTGGTTTTCCAGGCGCTCTTGATTCAATTCCCTGGCACCCAACATGACCTGTCGATAATGACCATCAACAACGTAACGGTCAACATCTATATCAGAAAACTCATAGTAGGGTCTCATTTCCTGCAATTGGGAGTAGGTCTGCCTAAGGGGCGCCCAATCCCATAACCTTATATTATCAATGGTGTCTTTGTTAGCTTTAATAGCATCAGCAGTTAAAATACGCCCGGCTGGGAAATCTTTCTTTTCAATAGTGTCAAGATTGTAAGCCAGCCTCGTGAAGTGAATATTCCTCTCCAGGTATGGAATTTCCCTGACAATCTCATTGGGTTGCACCACAAATTTTTGTACCACATAGGGATAAATGCTGCCCAGGATTACAGAAGCCAGCAACAGGACACCAATGCTGTATATGATCAACCTGAAACGCTGTAAAACAAGATTAAACAATATAGCCAGAGCGCATAAAATGGCAATCACCATTAAAACCTTATACGCTACAATTGTCGCATGAGTCGCTGTGTAACCAGGCCCCCAGACAGCACCATGCTGCGTAAACAATAAGGCATATTGGTCCAACCGGTACCCTATGGCTACAAATACAAAGAAAATTGCAGCTAAAACCGAAAGATGGTATCTGGCTGAAACGTTTTGAAAAATCTTACCAACATCGCCCTGCACCATATTAACCAGAATATAAACGACAGCTACCCAAAAGGCTATAATGATTACAGACCAACTTGCTAAATTATTGAGAAACTCATAAAAAGGCAGCTTAAATACGTAAAACCCTATATCTTTATGAAACACCGGTTCATTGATGCCAAAAGAGGTTGGGTGAAGAAATTTCTGCAATGTTACCCAGTCACCAACCACACTAAAACTAAAAAGAAATGCAATAATTACACTCAAAACAAAAAACACCGCGAGCAGAAGACGCTTTGTCAGGAACTGACTCCATGGTGAACTTTGAATGGTAAGAACATTCTCTTCTTTAAATACCGCAGCATTATGAGCAGCTCTAAGCAGAGGATTCAAAGTAAACAGGAGGTTAATTAATAAAAGCACGAATAAGGTAATTCCAACAATAATCCTGAGCCCGATGTCTGAAACGATAATGGTCATAAAAACATTTTGGTAGTTTAGTGACTTAAACCACAGCCAATCCGTATATAAATGCGCTCCGGTTACCGCAAGAATTACCACTATAACTGCTACAACTAAAAATAGTCTAACCATGTTTCTTAAATTGTGCTGCATGTAACCAACCTCCCGGTAACCACCTATTTCCAAGCATAACTACATAGGTTTTGGTAATTTTTGTGCTTCTCCTGCTTCATGTTTTAGCTTGGCCTGGCACATTTGACAAACTGAAAGGGGTTTCTTTCTTGGCATTTCGTCATCATAATCGTCGTCCAAAGGGTCTGGCTGGGACACAAACTCCTCATCCACAACCTTACCACATAGCATACACCGCAATGTCATAATCCGGCACCCCCAATAAAATGATTTGAGCGATTACCGAAACTATTTCGCTGCAGCAAGGTTTTATTCCTGCTCAATAATAATAATGGCGTTAAAATTGTCTATATACGTCTATATATGCTTTTTCCTAGTTTATCCTTAATAGTTTAACTTAAACAAAATTTATTCAGTTTGTCACTTAATAACAATAAAACCCGGGTTTCCAATGCTTCACATTATTGCTTTAGAATGTTTCTGCTATGATTGACTCGCCGGAGCTGGTTCCCAGCCGGTCGGCGCCTGCCTCGATCATGTTCACAGCTGTTTGCAGGTCACGAATGCCACCGGCCGCCTTCACGCCAAAGGAGGGGCCTACGGATTTTCTCATTAGGATTATATCCTCAATGGTAGCGCCGCCCTTGCCAAAACCCGTTGATGTTTTGACAAAGTCAGCCCCCGCCTCCACAGCCAAACGGCATGCATTGACTTTCTCATGTTCGGTCAACAAACTTGTTTCCAGAATAACCTTGACCACCGCCCGGGAATTTTCACGTTTGGCTGCATTAACCACTCCAACCAAATCATTCTGTACCTGTGTTAATAAGCCGCCTTTTAGAAAACCTATGTTCATAACCATGTCAATCTCCGCTGCACCGGCCCGTATTGCAGCACCCGCCTCTAATGCTTTGATTTCAGTTGAACTGGCGCCTAGAGGAAAGCCTATCACTGTACAAACCATGACCTTTGACCCACTAAGCTCCTTTACAGCCAGCGGGATGTAGCAAGGATTTATACAGACTGATTTAAACCCATAAAGCATAGCGCTGTAACACGCTTTTGTAATATCAAATGGAGTTGCATCCGGTTTTAAAAGCGTATGATCAATGTATCCGGCCAAGTCTTCTCTGGATAACAAACACCTGTCCATGCTATACACCTTTGCGCACCAAGGCAAGCTTTACCAGCCTATCTACCAATTCGGGAAAAGCAATACCAGCCGCCCGTGCAGCATCAGGAAATAGACTGGTTGCTGTCATTCCTGGTATTGTATTGACCTCCAGGACAAATGGGTTACCCTGCTGATCCAGCATGAAATCAACCCTGGCCCCACCACTGCAATCAAGCGCCTTATAAGCCCGTATGGCTATGCCTTTAATTACTTCCTGTAATTCAATGGAAATGCGGGGCGGGATTATATGTTCACTCATTCCCACAGTATACTTAGCCTCATAATCATAAACGCCAGTTGTAGAAACAATTTCAATCAATGGCAATGCAACAGGCTCTTTTTCACCACCAAGTACAGATGCAGTAATTTCCCTGCCTTTAATAAATCTTTCAATAAGAGCTTTATGCCCATAGCGAAAAGCCTCTTCTAAGGCATTGCCTATCTCTTCTTTTTTATGAACAAAGCTAATTCCAATGGTGGAGCCTTGAGTGGGCGCTTTTATTACCAGAGGCAGACCCATCTCTCTGAATATTTTTTCCGCAGCTCCCTGCAACCCCAGTTCACTGACAATAGCATCATCCATTTCCATAAATGGTGCAGTTGGTATGCCTAAATAGCTTAACATTCTTTTAGTAGCGATTTTATCCATTGCCAGGGAACTGGCCAGAACTCCCGAGCCGGTGTAAGGAATACCGACAATCTCAAGCAGTCCCTGTATAGTCCCGTCCTCGCCGTACTTACCGTGCAACGCCAAAAAGGCCAGGTCTATTTCTTCTTGTTTTATTTTTTCAATCACATCTGTTCCAACATCAATTTTCACTGTCTGGTACCCAAGGGTTTTAAGGGCTGCATAGACAGCCTCGCCAGTTCTTAAGGATATCTCACGCTCTTGCGATCGCCCACCCATGAGTACACCGATTTTCATGGTAACAGTCATCACCCCATTTGCATACACTAAACTGGTTTAATTATATTCGCAGCAGATGCACAAAATCCTCTGGTGCAAGTCATTTCTCTTGACGGATACGCATTTTGTTTATATAATAATACTTGCAGTTATAAGTAGGGGTGTAGCTCAATTGGTAGAGTAGCGGTCTCCAAAACCGTTGGTTGCGTGTTCGAGTCGCGTCACCCCTGCCATAAAAATAAAGCCTATCAAGGCTTTTTTTTTACCCATTCAATAATAGCCCTTACCTTTACTATTTTCTTCATCGAGGCGTTGCCAGCAGGTTTTCATATATTGCTTTTCGATATAGGGAGGGTAGCCCCGTGCTTGATCATACCATGACCGCAAAAAAATGTTTTTTCATACAGCATAAAGAATGTGAATTTTTCCCCTGTCATGAAACAAAGGACATAGAAAACTTTAACTGTCTATTTTGCTACTGCCCTCTTTATGTCCTGGGGAAAAAATGTGGTGGTGATTTCAGGTATATTGATGAAACTGTAAAAGACTGCAGCAATTGCCTACTTCCCCATAGAAGGGATAGCCATAAAATTATTAACAGCAAGATTCCAGATATTTTGCGTGTTATGAGGTATATGGAAAGATAAATAATTCTATCAAAGAAAACAGTCGTTACGGATAAGCAAAGGCAGCTGCACTTTTGTTTATTGTGCAGCAGCCTTTTTTAATAGTACTTTCAACAATTTATTTTTCAGCTTCAGCCTCAGCTTTTGTCTTCTTGATAATTTCTTCAGCCAGGCGTGCGGGGACTTCTTCGTAGCCATTGAACTCCATTGTAAAGGAGCCCCTGCCCTGAGTCATAGATTTGAGATCTATGGCATAACGATACATCTCTGATAGAGGGCACGTGGCCTTAACTATAGTATATTTTCCTTCAGATTCAGTCCCGAGCACCCGTCCGCGTTTGGTGTTGAAATCACTAATAATATCACCCATATTGTTCTCCGGCACCCGTACTTCCACGCTCATAATAGGCTCCAAAAGCACTGGTTTAGCCGCCATGGCGCCTTTTTTAAAGGCCAGGTGAGCTGCAATCTTAAAGGCCATTTCTGAAGAGTCAACAGTGTGATAGGAACCGTCATAGAGAGTGGCCTTGATTCCAGTAGTGGGAAAACCCGCCAGCACACCTTCTAAAATAGCCTCACGCAGCCCCTTCTCAACAGCAGGGAAATATTGTCTGGGGACAGAGCCACCGAAGACTTCTTCAGCAAAGACAAAGTCTTCTTCTGGGGTTGGTTCAAATCTTATCCAAACATGACCGTACTGTCCACGTCCACCGGATTGTTTTTTATGTTTGCCCTCAGCTTCCACCTTCGCCCTTATGGTCTCACGGTAAGGAACCTTGGGATCTGCTAAAACAACATCAACCCCATACCGGCGCTTAAGCTTTTCGACTAGAATGTTAATGTGTAACTCGCCCATGCCTGTGAGCAGATTTTGCTTAGTTTCAGTATTCTTTTCAATATGCAAGGAGGGATCTTCTTCAAGAAGTTTGGAGAGTGCGTCACCCAACTTTTCTTCGTCGTTCTTACTCTTGGGTGATATGGCCAAAGTAAGAGTCGGTTTGGGGAAATCAATTCCATCCAAAACCACATGTTTATCTTTATCACATAAAGTATCACCTGTACTGGTGTCTTGTAACTTGACAACTACAGCCATATCACCGCAGGCGACAACATTCGTCTGCTCTGTGTTTTTACCTCGCACAAACAAGACATTGCCTATTTTTTCGTTTTTACTCTTTTTACTGTTGTATACAGTTGTGTCGCTCTTAAAATTCCCGCTCATAACCTTTAAAAAGTTCATTTTACCAACAAATGGGTCGGCAATAGTTTTAAATACCAATGCGGACATAGGCCCATCATTTTCTTCGGGTGCTGGTAAATAATCCACAATAACATCCAGAAGCTGAGCAACCCCAATATTTTTGGTGGCTGAACCGGCCAGTACCAGAACGGCTTTCCCGGACTTGATCGATTTTTTCAAGCCATCTTTGATCTCATCAGGAGTTAATTCCTCCCCTTCAAGAAACTTCAATGTAAGATCATCGTCACCCTCAGCTGCGGCTTCAATAATCTGCTCCTTGTAACCGGCTATATCATTCACCAGGTCGCCGGGGATTTCAGTGTCTTTGCCTTTTCCCTCTCCCGTGTAGGCCTTTTCGTTGATAACATCGACAACGCCGGTAAAACTGCTGAAAGAACCGATTGGTATCTGAACCGGCACAAAATTAGCTTTAAACTTTGTTTTTAAATCATCCAATACTTTTTTAAAATCGGCATTTTCCCGATCCATTTTATTAATAAACACTATACGGGGCAAGTTAGCTTCATCAGCTAAATCCCATATCACCTCATGCTGAACTTCAACTCCATCAACAGCCGATACTACGAACATAGCTGAATCGGAAACCCTTAAAGCACCCTTAACTTCACCAATAAAATCAGAGAAGCCGGGTGTGTCAAGTAAATTAACTTTTACGCCATTTACCTCGCAAGGTACAAGACTTGTGTGAACGGTGATCTGCCTGGATGTTTCCTCCGGGTGATAATCAGATGTAGTTGTACCATCCTCAATTCTCCCAATTCGTGATAAGACGCCGGTATTGAATAACAACGCTTCAACCAGGGAGGTTTTACCCGCTCCACCATGAGCTACGACCCCAAGGTTGCGTATTTGTCCAGTTTGATAATTCTTCAATATGTATGCCTCCTTTTGTAATTAATGGTTTCCCTAAAACTGCTATTCTATGCTTTAGATCATATAAGGTCATTAAGCAAAAGAAAAAAATAACCCCATGGTTATCTGACTATGATCACATGATTTCTCAGAGCCAAAGGAACCAAAATATTTGTCTGATGTAACAATTTACTGCAGTAGTTTTAACAATTCTACAGTAACAATTTAAATTCCTTGTTGTAGAGAAAAAAGAATCCAATAGATGACTGTGTTTATCTATCTGCAAACTTTTTGAGCATATTTTTTAGATCATTTAGCGCCCCATGATTGGTAAGATCAAAATGAAGCGGCGTTATGGAAGAGTATCCTTCCCTTATAGCCCAGGCATCTGTATCTGGATCCTGCTCATCCAAATCAAAAGGTTCTCCACCCATCCAAAAATATACTCTTCCTCTTGGATCTATCCGTTTATCAAAAATATTAACATAACGTCTTTTACCTAATTTAGTAACTTTTATGCCTCGCGGCTTGTTGGGCGGCACATTGATGTTGAGCAAACTGCTCCCTAATATCTCATCGCCTAATTCTCGAAGCAAATTTTTTACTAACATGGCAGCAAAGGAAAAATCACGGTAGTCCATACTGGCAAGGGATACAGCCAGCGAGGGAACGCCGTTGATGATGCCTTCAATGGCGGCTGAAACCGTGCCGGAATACAGGACATCGGTGCCCAAATTGGGACCAATGTTAATTCCTGAGATAACCAAATCAGGCGGTTTCGGTAACAAAGCTTCCAAACCAAGCTTGACACAATCTGCAGGAGTCCCGTCCACTGCCCAACCTAGTGTATTATAGCCCGGATAGAGTCGCTCTTTTACTCTTAAGGGTTTATCTAAAGTGATTTTGTGACCGGTAGCACTTCTCTCACGGTCCGGGGCTACCACAAACAACTCATGCTCATCTTGCAAATAAACCCTCAGTTGATTGATACCTTCAGCCTCTATACCATCATCATTGCTTATCAATATACGCATTACTGCCTCCGTTAACTTTCATAAATAGATATCGTAACTGTCCCGTTGGCAGAATCTCTGGTAAGCCCAAATATCAGTTTTCTATCCTTTAAGGTTTTATTTAAAAAATTTACTACTTTGTACATTTCATCATAGTTTTTAAAAGACTTAACTGCTATTAATTCCAATTTACCGGTATCATTGTTATTCACAGCTAACCTCCTACATAAACAACCTAAAATAACGAAAAATCGATCAATTTTTTATCAGTGAAAAAGCCTCCGCTCTGGTAGCCTTATTACGCCGGAAAATACCCCTCACTGCTGATGTTACTGTTTTTGAGCCAGGCTTTTTTACCCCTCTAAAAGTCATGCACATATGCTCAGCTTCCAACACAACAAGCGCTCCTTGAGCATTTAGCTTATTCATCAGAGAATCGGCAATTTGCGAGGTTAGTCTTTCCTGCAGTTGCGGCCTTTTAGCATAACCTTCCACAACTCTGGCTAACTTTGACAATCCTGTTACTTTCCCTTCTTTTGGTATATATGCCACATGGGCTTTGCCGTAAAACGGCAATAAATGGTGCTCGCACATAGAATATAGTGGAATATCTTTAACGATAACCATTTCTTCGTGCTGTTCACTGAAGATTTTCTCTAAATGCAATTCTGGATCTTCCCATAACCCGCTGAAAATTTCCTCATACATACGAGCTACTCTGTCCGGTGTTTCAGTTAACCCTTCACGCTCAGGATCTTCACCTATTGCCTCCAGGAGCATTCTGACCGCTTTTTTAATTTTGTCATGATCTACCATTTTGCTCGCTCCTTAAGGTTATTATTCACAACATCCCCATAATTTTATGTGTCTGTGGTATGACTCTAACATCATCTAAATATTTTAACGCATGCCATTGTAATTCACATAATCTGGCTGATGATGCACCAAGTGCACCTCCAATAGTAATGGGTTGTATCACCAGGGAGCTGCTCGGAGCTATGTCCTGGATCATGCGCGCAGCTCGTTCAATCTCCCATTCTGATGTGTGTTCAGCCACTACCGCTTTGACAAATGTTTCTTTTGCAGCTGCAATCTCAAGAAAACGGGCATGTCTGTCCCAGAGGTGGGATAAACCGCTTGTGCTGGGTAGTTTAATATCCATCGCTATTACATCAACCAGATCGATAATCCTGGATAATTCCCCCGGCAATGTACCATTTGTTTCCAGATACACTCTGGTTCCGCCAAGAGTCGGAATCAGTTCTTTTAATATATTAAAGCTCAGTAGCGGCTCACCACCAGTAAAACTGATTGAGTGATGCTTTTCAATAGCCAGCCTGTCCAAAATTTTAGTAATATCATCATTGTCTAATGGATTTTGCAGCTGCGCAAAATGCCCTCGTCCCGGCTCTGTTTCAACCCGGCAATACGTTGGTACCCCGGAAAAATCTGTATCACAATATGAGCACTTAAGGTTACAACCAAAAAACCTGATAAAAATCTGGCGGCAACCAACGTACAACCCTTCGCCCTGTACAGAGGAAAATATTTCAACAACCGGTACGGCCATTTACTTAGTTCCTCTTACTTTACAGCGCGCCAGACTTATTTCTTTTATCTCCGCACTATACCTGCTGCAAATCAGATTGCCAAGAGGCTCAATATCTTCATCTTTTATGCCGAGATCTTTTAAACTTACAGTTTTAACCGGTGTATCCTTGCTAACAATATTGAGTCCTGTATGGACCATGGTTGATACCGGAGTAAGCGTGGCAATGGAAACAGATAACTTCTTATCACCTTCATATAGGTCGTCACCGTTTCTAATTAATTTTGCCCCATGCTTTTCCATCAGCACGTCTTTTATTATGGCCATAAGCATCCTTTGCCGCAAGATCATTTTTTCCAAATCCGTATCGAAATGCTCAACAATGAAGTGCAACATATTATGACTGAATATGGGAGCATTTTTCCGGACATCTTCCAGATCAACCATTTCTGCTAACATCACCCGGCATGGTCCCTGGAATGATACAATGCTGTCCCCTAATATCCCTTGGGTTCGAAAAGCCCAATGTGATGAAAGCTGGGTTCCGTCATAGGTTATGATATCCGGCAAAAATCGTTGTAACATATTTTTTTACCTCCACCACTTAATAAATGATATTAAAAAGAATCTTAAAGAAATAATGATTCTGTATTCAGGCCAACATGTTCTGCTGCCCTTTTAAAACGAAGACAGCTCTCGCATTTACCGCACATTTTTTCAGTTCCCTTATAACAGCTCCATATATATTCGAAAGGTACACCCAATTTAATCCCAAGATTCATTATCTCCAGCTTGTTCAAATGCTGGGTATAACTTATAACTTTTACTTTATTCAAAGTTGAAAAATTCAAGGCATTGCTGGCCGCAGTAACAAATTCCAGACTGTTATCGGGAAATGCTACCGCTTCTTCTCTATTGAAACCTGTTATTACAAGTTCACATTGACGGGATTCGGCATAAGCTGCGGCGATATTAATAAATATACCATTGCGGTTTGGCACCCAAACAGCAGCAGCGTTGAAGCTTGCGGCTGTAAAATCATCCAGTCCGGCAGCCTCAGGTTCGGGTAAAGCTGTATTAAGATCAATTAAACTGGTGGAGGTTATTTCCCTAAGGAAAGGCAATTCGATGATACGGTGTTCAAGACGGTAGTATTGTGCCAACGCTGCAGCTGCTTTTTTTTCTTGTGCAGCTGACCTTTGGCCATAATCAAAGGTCAGACACAATTCCACTTCACTTGCTTTTAACGCGTGAGCAAGAGAGACTGTTGAATCCAGCCCCCCAGACAGCAAAACAACACTCCTGCTCATTATAACGAACCAACTTCCCGGTAAACAGCTGAGGCATCAGGAGACTCCCACACACGCACATAACCAACTTTAAGCTGGTCATTTAAAGCAGTAAGATCGTGTTTTAGACCATCAAAAATATATTTGGCCAGGTTTTCAGCTGTGGGATTTGCTCCTTTACCGTTTACGAAGGGTTCCAAAAAATTTAAATTTTGGTGATCAAGCTGCTCGATGATATTGTTCAGAAGTCTTTTTAATTCATGAAAATCTATAAGCATACCCAACTGATTCAATTCACTGCCACATACAGATACCTCAACATACCAGGTATGTCCATGCACCCTGCTGCATGGACCCTGGTAATCTACAAGACTGTGTGCCGCTGCAAACCGGTTCCTAATAGTTACTTCGTACAACAGCCGGGCCCCCCTCGATGAAACTTCATTATTTTCTCCTATTCCGAATAATCCAAAACCTCATAACCAGCCTTTTTTACCACTTCGACCATTTTATCATATCCAATAATTGCGGGATCATAGGTAACTGTAGCCTTACCGGTTGGTAGATGTATACTGACATCAGATACCCCTTCGGCTTCCATCAACGCTTTGCTAACAGCTGCTTTGCAATGGCCACATTCCATTCCCCATACGTTTAGAATAATTGTTGCCATAATTAACACTACCTTTCAGATGCTTTTTCTTTATTAAAAATAGTATACCTGGTTAATACTATTAAATAAAAGAAGGGGTAATAGCTCTTGGTTAAAATGCACAAAGGAAATAACTATATCCAAGAAAAAACCGGTTCCGCAACAAAAATCAACCAAAGCGGCCAGCCTGAATATGAGTTTGGCAAAGATGGTTTTCCATCTGGAATCAACCCCAAAAGCGTTCGTAAAGGGGTTACCAAATTAAAGAAGTAGCCAGAACCTTAAATATATAATATGTTGACATATGCAATATACCCTCCAACATAAACATAATTATAATGATATCATGGGGGTGTTGCAATGTCTTCCATTAAGATGAACGGCTTGGGTGGTCTAATCAACATCAACGCAGTAATGAAAGGCACCATACTCACTATGGTCACATCATTATTTTTATCTTTGAGCACCGGAGTGGTCTATTATATAAGTTCTATAGCAGATTTAACTCTCCCCTGGGTTACGGCTGTCATCCTCCTGGTCAGTTCCTTCTGCGGGGCACTTTACACTGGCAAACAAGCTGGTAGCAAAGGTCTCAATAATGGGCTAGCAACCGGCCTTTTGTTCTTTTTAGCCCTATGCCTATTGGCGGGCATATTCTTACCAGGGCAGCCTGTTATAAGCACCTGGAGCAAACTTTTGTTATCTTTGGGCGGGGGAGCTTTAGGCGGTATATTTGGAGTAATTACAAATTAATATTATTAATTGATGCTTCCCTAGTATACCACGCATCCGTAATAAAAGGGCAAGTTGCATTGTGCTGGCGGTTTTTATCGTGCAGCAGCTTTAAAACTGGACTCTTTTTAAAACAAGTATTCAAACAAAACGGCAGACTTTTTAGTCTGCCTTAAAGATCACTTTATTATTTTTGTCAAAAAGGCTCTTAAAAAAGACGGGAGTTTAATAAAATAAACACGCAAATTTTTCACATCCCTTCTTAAGAGATCCGCGCAATAATAATTTATTGTTTTCTGGTAAGAAATGTGCCTGATTTTCACTGCATTTTTTTATATATCATTACCAGTGTATTCAGTGCCACTCCATTCTAATATTTTTTTTATTATTACATCTAAACTGCCCCGGATGTGTTTTTTTACCGGAAGCGAATTTAAAAATTGCCTGCCATAACTCTTATTGAGTATGCGCCCGTCAAGAATCACTACGATCCCTTTATCGCTGCGACTACGGATTAATCTGCCAAAACCTTGTTTAAAGCGGATTACCGCCTGAGGCAAACTAAGCAAACGAAAACCATCTTTCTCGCGGTTAGCCAAATCCTCCAAACGGGCTGCTATCACCGGTACGGCAGGAGACATAAAAGGCAACTTCACGATAATAACACAGGAGAGTGCTTCACCAGGTATATCTATACCCTCCCAGAAACTGAAGGCTCCAAACAGAACCGTGCGACTGTCCTTTCTAAATTCTTCCAACAACCTGGATCTGCTGCCATCTAAACCATGTCCCAGCAGGTAAATATCTCTACTTTCTAATTTTGTTTTTAAACTTCTGTATACATACCTTAAAGTCTTGTGTGAGGTAAAAAGAACTAAGGTTTTCCCGCCTGTTATTTCAACTAATTTATATATTGTATTTGCAAGGCTATCCAGATAGACATTTTCCTGGACCTGCCCCTGAACAGGCAAATCACGGTTAATGCACAGCAAGGCTTGTTGGTCGTACAAAAAAGGTGAATCAAAGTCCGCAGTGATCAGTTCTTCTTTAGGAATATAACTCAGTCCGTTACGTTCAATGAAATAATCATAACTCCCATTTACTGTTATTGTGGCGGAAGTCATTATTACCGTGCTCTTATTACTAAATAATCGTTCATATAACATAGAACCAATATCGATAGGAGCAGCCATTAAATTATAATACCTGGCTCCCCAGCGTGGTGAAAATTCAATATCTACCCAATAAACAAAACCTTCCTCGCGGGCGGACAGAATGAATTCAAAATCCTCCACCATACTCTTGCCGGAATTTATAACTTGCACAAGATCACGGTGATAGCCAGCCCATGCTTCTTCTATAATGCTCCAGGCTTCCATAAACCCGGCACACACAATTAAATCTTCAGCTAGATGCTGTAATATCTTAATACACTCGCCACCCGCTACCAAAACCTCGCCATATTTCGGTGAGCTGCCAGGCAACCTTACTGTGGCTCTCCCTTGTTCACCGTCATCACCTGAAAGGCCAACCTCCATGGCATCTCCCAGCAACTTATAAAAGGCCCTCATTGACTCTACTGCCTCAAGCCTTGTTCCCTGTGCTTTCTTAATCGAAGCAGACCAGGCAATCCAGTCTTCCGGAGGAATTCTATCTATTAATCTAGCCAGTGCTTTGCCAACAACGTTCAACCAGTGATTAAACATACTCTGGGAAAAATGCCTGCCAAGTTGCAAAGTCGCTGATTCCTCCAAATGATGCGCTTCATCAATAATAAGTGGCCCATATGCGGGCAGCACTCGATTATCTGATTTCACATCAGTAAACAACAGCGAGTGGTTGGTGATGATTAAATTTGCTTCTTCTGCTCTTTTCCTTGCTTTCTGTACCCAACAATCTTTCAGATATGGACACCTGGACCATGTACAACCTTCGGCATCACCGCAAATGCCTATCCACAGGTCTTCTTCAAATCCGACTAAATTCAACTCACTCCTGTCACCGGAATCCGTTTTAGTCAACCACACAAGAACACGGGCATAGAAGGCCGCTTCATTAGGTTGATGCCGGTTTTCTAAAACAATAAACCACCTGCGCAAACAGATATAATTCTGTCTGCCTTTTGCCAAAGCAGCCCGGAATGGCTCACTTATAATTCGCCCCAGTACCGGAATATCTTTATACCAAAGCTGCTCCTGAAGGTTAATGGTGTTGGTGGCAATCAACACCCTCTCGTGATTTTTGATGCTCCAAAGAACAGCTGGAACGAGATAGGCCATCGATTTACCTACACCGGTACCTGCCTCCATCAATAGATACTTTTTATCATTTAGTGTTTCAGCAACAGTGCAGGCCATCATCTCTTGCTGAGAGCGATATTCATAATTTGGAAGGACATCCGCCAAAGCTCCTTCCGGAGCAAATACCGCCCGTATTTCCCCAAATTCTAAACTTTTTTTATCACTGCTGGCATTGAACTCTTTTAATGAAGGGCTGTTTTTACTTTCCCCACGCAACCAATAAGCCCGTGTTGAAATTTTCTGCTCAGGAATACTCTTTAAACGCGACTTTACCACATCATTGAATACACCATACCAATTAGAACCAGCTTCCAGAAGCAGCTTTGTTACCTGCATTAAAACATCCATTTCCATATAACGGATCATCGAAAACAACTGTTCCAATAGATGGGCAGTTGCAAGAGCATCATCTAAAGCTCTATGGCTGGTTACTAAATCGATACCAAATTCCTGGCATAGTGATTCAAGACGATAACTATTGGCAAAAGGTACTAATAGTCGTGCGAGTTCCAGGGTGTCATAGGAATGGTTTTTGAGTGGAAGACCACGTGCAAAGGCCAAAAAGCTTATGTCAAACTGCACATTATGCCCTGCTATGGGATCTTCAGCAATAAAGTCAAGTATTTGAGGCATAATATCCTCGATTGACGGGGCATCTACCAGGTCCGCATCATCCAGTCCGGTAAGCCTTTTGATGTTTAGCCGCAAATTGATACCAGGATTTACTAGACTGTGATATTTTCCTGTAACAACACCTTTTTCCAAACTAACCAGACCTACTTCGATAATCTTATCAAACTTAGGATCCAGCCCCGTTGTTTCAAGGTCACAAACGATTATTCTTTTATCCATTAGCCATCCCCTAAATGAATTAACGGGCAATATGCTGTAATTGCAACCTCTATGTGTTCTAGAAAAAGTATAATATACCTTTCATTTATCAGTCTTCATAATATAAATTTTCAGCCCAAACTGCAGGCTCTGGAAAACCACCGTTTGTTAAACCACAGTTTGTTTATATTTTTATAATCCAGATAGTTTCTTGCATCAGAAATAAGAGAGGGGCATCACAAACTGCTAAAAAGCAGTTTTGCGACGCCCTTCTTAAGCATTACCAAAGAATTGCTTTGTATACTTTTGTATATTACTGATAGTTTAAGATTTTATCTCGTTTTCAGTCAAGAATTTGTCAAAGTTAATTTCAATGGTATCACTAAATACTCTTTCCTTAAAGGCAACCAGATCCTCCGGTACAACCAGATGCGCTTTCCCGTCGGCAGTGGCAAAACCACCTTTATTGGCTACAGTGTTACTTGCCATTGCAGCTTGTACATCTTCCAGGTCCTGATAAGCATAACCTAGACGTTGTGCCATGGCCAGCAACAAATCAAAGTTTGAATAGCCGGTCAAAGGATGAATTGCTTCCTGCACGTTTTGTACTTTTCCGTCGCTTCTAGTGAAAGTACCAGTTGTTTCTGCATAGCTTACCAAAGGTAGTACTACATCAGCCAGGTCAGCAGTCTTAGTCTTAACCATATCACCAACGGCCAGGAAGTCCAATTTGGAAAGGAGTCCGGCATAAGCATCATCAAGGTATACAGGATCTTCTCCTATAATAACCATTGCTTTTAATGTCCCAGCTTCAAGTTGGTTGATTAATTCTGCAGCTGTTGTAGTGAAGCCCTGATCCAATAGACCTTGACTGTTGTTCTTAGACCGCACAATGATCAGACCGCGCTGGGCATTCCCTATCTTGCCGGTAGCGACTGCCATAGCGGCTAGAAGCTTAATGACCCCGCTGGTTACACTGTCTTCATCAATTACGATTACAGCCTTGGCTGCGTCGCCATAAATCTTAGCGATATTCTTGATGCTTTCATCAATCGTTGCAGATTGAACATATTTTTCCAGCCCCTCAAAACCAGTGGTTGTTTTAGCAACCTGCTCTTTCTTGATATAACCCATTTCAAGCAGAGCTTTGAGCAGTCCTTTAAAGAATTCAATCGAGTTTTCGGGATTTACAGAGGTAGTTGCCCATTCTTCTAATCTAGTCTTACAATCATTAATGGAAACCAGCTTAGATTTGCCGGCTGCAGCGTTCTTTAACTTGATCCCCATTATCGGGTGGTTTTCGGCTACCAAACCAACTGAAAGGATCAGGTCAGCATTATGCAATTCTTCGTATCCGGTAGTGGAACCGTCATAACCCAGTATATCGGCCAGTCCGGAAAGAGACGTAAGACTGAAAGAACCAGGCACAACATCGTCAAATTTCTCCACAATCTTCTTGGCTAAGAATGCTTCTTCATTAGTAAAACGCGGGGACATGGCCAGACCAATACTGCCTGCCCCATAAATAGCACGGATGGACTGGAGCTTCTTGATGGTATATAGTATAGCATCATCCCAATTCGTTTCCTCAAAGCCTGCATCTGTTTTAGTGAGTGGGTTAACAAGCCTTGCTTCATCATTAATATGGGCCAGGCCAAAACGACCGCGAGAGCAAAGCAAACCTTCTTCAACATCCATCTTTGGCAAAGACCGGTAAACTTTGTCTCCTTTAGATTCCAGTACCAGGTTGCATCCTACACCGCAGAAGCCGCAGACGGAATCAGTGCCATCTAAATCAACAGGAACTTGCTTGCCGACCGCCTCTTTTTCTAACAGTGCACCTGTGGGACAAACTGAGACGCATTGTCCGCAGGAGATACAGGCACTTTCTTTCAGGGGAAGCTCAAATTCCGGTTGAACAATGGATTCGAAACCACGGTTTACCAGGCCAAGTGCTGTGATGCCCATGATTTCGTCACAAATCCTAATGCATTGGCCACACAGGATACATTTATCAACATTGCGCTCGATAAAGGGGTGATCTTCTTCAGTCCTGCGCTTATGCTTTTCACCAGGTTTTTCGGTGGTATCGATCTCGTATTCATTGAGATATTTTAACAGCTGGCACTCAAAGTAGTCACGGCAGCCACATTCCAGACATCTTGCAGCATCTTTTTCAGCAACCTCTTCTGTCATAGTAAATGTGACAGCCCTGAAGTTGTCCTTGCGCTCTGCAGCAGGCATTACTTCTAATACGGCCCTGGCAATTTTTTCGCGATCAGCGAAATCTTCTTCGGTGATGTCTTCTTGTCTGGCCACAATTTCTTCAACATAAGGCTTCATTTCTCCCATGAGCATGCTGCTAATTACATCAGCTGCTTTTTTGCCCTGAGCAATGGCCTCAACAGCAATTTTAGGCCCGGTAGCTGCGTCGCCGCCGGCAAATACGCCGGGAATGTTGGTTTCAAAGGTATTGGGATTTATTTCTATGGTTCCACGCTTGGATAAAGCTAAACCAGGCATGTCAGTAATACTCACTCTTTGGCCGATGGCGGCAATAACGGTGTCTGCTTCAAAAGTAGAAAAGGCATCCGGTATAGGTTCCGGCCTGCATCTGCCTGACGCATCAGGCTCACCCAAACACATTTGCTGACAGACCATTGAAGTGATTTTATCCTCGTCGCCTACGATTTCCTGCGGGGCTACCAGATAAATAAACTCTACTCCTTCTTCTTCCGCTTCCTTGATCTCGATATCTTCAGCCGGCATTTCCGCCCGGGTACGGCGATACAGAACAGATACTTTTTCGGCACCCAAACGTACTGCTGTACGAGCTACGTCCATAGCGGTGTTTCCACCGCCCACAACCAGCACTTTTTTACCGATTTCAACTTTATTGTTCATGGCTACTTCGCGCAGAAAATCGATGCCGCCTAATACACCCGGCAGATCTTCGCCGGCGCAACCGACACCTGTGCTCTGCCAGGCGCCAACAGCCAGGAATACAGCGTCGTTGGTATCTTTAAGGTAATCCAGGGAAAGGTCTCTGCCAATCCTGGTGTTGTATTTTATCTCCACGCCCATTCTTTCCAATTGGTGGACTTCCTGATCCAAGATCTCTTTAGGCAGGCGGTACTGGGGAATGCCGTAGCGCATCATACCACCGGGAGCAGGCATAGCTTCATAAATAGTCACGCTGTGGCCATCCCTGGCCAGGAAATAAGCACAGCTGATACCGGCAGGTCCAGCACCTACCACGGCAACTTTCTTGCCGGTAGGTGGCTTCATTTCAGGTAATACGCTGCCAACTTTAAGTGCGTAGTCTCCGGCAAAGGCCTTTAACGCTGCAATGGAGACTGGATCTTCCACCAGCTGTCTGCGGCATTCGTCTTCGCAGGGGTGAGGGCAGATCCTGCCTATACTGGCCGGAAGAGGAATTTTTTCTTTGATCAGGTTAGCAGCTTCTTCATACTGTCCATTGGCAATAAGTCCTACATAACCCTGGCAGTCAGTGTGCGCCGGGCAAGCTAGAACACAGGGAGGACGGCAGTCTCCCCGGTGATCAGAAACTAAGAGACTTAAAGCAGCTTTTCTGGTTACAGTAGTTCTGGGGGTATTGGTCTTGATGACCATACCATCTGTTGCAACAGTCGCGCAGGATCGTGCCAATTTCGGCATACCTTCTATTTCCACCACACAGAGACCACAGGCGCCATACGGCTTCATTCTCTCGTCATAGCACAGGTGGGGAATATCAATACCGTTTTCCTGAGCGATTTCAAATATATTCATGCCAGCGGTAGCAGTAATTTCTTGGCCATCTATATTAATTTTAATCTTTGCCATAGTTATCACAACCTTTCTACTCTACGCTAACGGCGCCAAAGCGGCAGACGCTCAGGCAATTCCCGCACTTGGTGCAAATGTCCTGATCAATAACGTGTGGCTTTTTCCTCTCCCCACTGATGGCCTTGACCGGGCATTTGACAGCGCACAGGGTACAACCTGTACACTTATCAGTGTTAATTGAGTAAGTCAGTAGTGGCTTACATTTTTTAGCAGGACACTTCTTGTCCCTGATGTGGGCAATATACTCATCCCTGAAATATCTTAATGTACTCAAAACCGGGTTGGGGGCAGTCTGGCCCAATCCACACAAAGAGCCGTCCTTAACCGCTACCGCCAATTCTTCCAATTCTTCAAGATCTTCTTCCTTGCCTTCACCCTGGGTGATCCTATTCAGGATCTCCAACAATCTCTTCATACCAATACGGCAGTAAATACACTTGCCGCAGGATTCATCACAGGTGAAACTCAGGAAAAACCTGGCCATGTCCACCATGCAGGTATCCTCATCCATGACGATCATACCGCCTGAACCCATCATGGCACCTAAAGCTCCCAGAGATTCGAAATCGATGGAGGTATCCAATTCTGAGGCAGGAATACAGCCACCTGAGGGTCCGCCGGTTTGAACGGCTTTAAATTCTTTATTGTCAATAATCCCGCCGCCGAGATCGTAAACAATCTGTCGCAAGGTAGTACCCATGGGGACTTCCACGATACCTGTATTATTGACCTTGCCTGCCAGGGCAAATAGTTTGGTTCCTTTACTCTTTTCTGTGCCCATAGAGGCAAAGGCTGCTCCGCCATTCCTAATAATCCAGGCCACGTTGGCATAAGTTTCTACGTTGTTGATGTTAGTAGGTTTGCCCCAATAGCCAGATTGGGCTGGGAAAGGGGGCTTTAAGCGTGGCATGCCTCTTTCTCCCTCAAGGGAGGCGAGCAAGGCTGTTTCTTCACCACACACAAAAGCACCAGCTCCTTTTTTGATTGTTATGTCAAAATCAAAGCCTGTGCCCATAATATTCTTACCCAGATAACCTTGTGCTCTGGCCTGCTCCATAGCAATCTCCAGACGTTTGATGGCCAACGGGTATTCGGCCCGGCAATATATAGCACCTTCATGGGAACCGATAGCATAACCGCAAATTGTCATACCTTCAATGAGCCCGTGGGGATCCCCCTCCAACACGCTACGATCCATAAAAGCACCCGGGTCACCTTCGTCAGCATTACAAACCACATATTTAATGTCACCAGGAGCCATGCGTGCCGCGTTCCATTTGAACCAGGTAGGAAAACCGGCGCCACCTCTACCTCTTAAGCCCGATATCTTAATTTCCTCAATGACATCTTCCGGCTTCATTTCAGTTAAGACCTTTTTAAGAGCTTGATAACCTTCTGCAGCCAGGTAGTCTTCAATTTTTTCGGGGTTGATGATACCACAGTTCTTTAAAGCAACTCTAGGGTATTTCTCAACAAAAGGATACGGGTTAGTTGTGCTGGCAACAACATACTTTTCGAGGGGATGCCCTGCTTGATGAGCGTCAAGTATTTCTCCCACCATTTCCGGAGTTACGTGACCATATGAATAAGTTACATCACCCTCAGTAATGTCAACCAGGGGTTCCAGATAGCACATACCTATACATCCGGTTGGCTCTATATCAGCATCTAACTGACGTTTTTTCAATTCTTCAGTCAGTTTATCCATTACTTTTCTACCACCGCTGGCTACGCCGCAGCTACCCAGGCCAACTTTAATTTTCATTAGATGCGCCTCCTTTTTCCGACCTGTAGAAATCCCTAATTACTTTTCTGGCGCTATCAGGAGTCAGTTTTCCATAAGCCTCTCCATCAATCATTATTACAGGAGCAAGACCACAGCATCCCAGGCAAGCAACATTCTCCAGAGTGAACATACCATCTTTTGTTGTCTCACCCGGTTGGATGCCCAGTTCATCACAAAGTGCATAACTCACTTCTTCTGAACCAAGAACGTGGCATGCTGTACCATGGCACTGCATAATGACATGTTTGCCCATTGGCTCAAATCTGAATTGCCCATAGAAAGTTGCAATACCATAAATTTTTGCCCTTTTGTATCCGGTCCTCTCAGCGATGCGCTGCAAAACATCCTTAGGGAGATACCCGTAGATATCCTGTGCCTTTTGCAGTATACCGATAATTGCTCCGGTCTGTCCTTCATATTCCTTCAGAACCGGCTCCAGCAAGCTCAAATCAGATACTACTTCCAGGTTTTGCCCCCCACTTCCATTAGTAGTGCAATTACACATACCGTAGATCACTCCTTCCAGATTTAGGTGTCTTGTTCTCATCATAAAAATAGTCCTCGGCACTACAGCTTTTAATAAATGTATGGTTGCTCATACGGTGAAGCTTTGATGTGACCAAGGCTACTCTCTCATTCAATTGATTATTATTGTCACTCTAAATCATAGTTTAATTAATCTGTTAATACAATAACGATACTACGCATACAACTACTACATATTGTAGTAGTTGTATGCTATTGTTGTCAATGAACTCTGAGCAAATTTTATGAATCTTTTAAAAACTACCTACAAATCTCTATTTTCATTTTTTTCAACCTCATAGTCGTCAAATGACATATTGCACCATTAAATGTTCTTTAAAATACATCTTCCTTTGACGTTATCGTTGTATATTAAGTGATAATTGCTATCTGCTACTATTTAATATTTCACATCCACCCATACATGTCAAGTAATGCAAGTTTCTCATAATCCTATATTCTGCTCCAATTTTCTCCATATACATCATCTAAAACAATTAAACAGAACAAGTATTCGGATAATTTTTAATATTTAAAAAAAATATATTAAATTATAGTATTATATGGTATACTACCAGTATGCTGATTATTTTAAATCTCTTTAATATTCTATATATTTTTGATTCACTCAACGATGTTAGAGATTAGAGAATAATTAATTGTTTGATTAACATCGAAAACCTCTAAAAGTATTGCATTACATTTTGTGGGCATATTAGCCGAGGCTTTCCAGATTTGCTATTTCATTACTAACAAAAATGGCATTCATTGGGGAGTCTTTAAATTTGGCTAAATAAATAAAAAAGAGGTGTTTATTAATGAGAGGATGGGAATTCGTTTACACACATCAACCGTTAAGACTGGTAGAGAAACCGGATCCAGTTGCAAAACCAGGCTATGTAGTAATCGATGTAAAAGCTTCCGGCCTTTGCCACTCAGACGTAGGGGCTTTAGAGGATGAAAAATGGCTGCCACTGATTAAAAACTATCCATGTATCATCGGCCATGAATTTGCAGGTGTAATTTCAGAGATCGGCGAAGGAGTAACCGGCTATAAAATTGGAGATAAAGTCGGCGTATGTCCTATGTTCGCTTCTGATGGGACTGGACCAGGATACGGTCGCGACGGTGGGTACGCCACAAAATCAACTGCTCCGGCTGAAATGTTAGTTCCGGTTCCGGAAGGTGTTACCTTTGCTCAAGCTGCAGCCGCTACTGATGCCGGCATGACTTCATATCATGCAGTAGTTGTGCAAGGTGGAATAAAACCAGGCATGAAAGTCGGTATTGTAGGTGTTGGCGGTTTAGGCCAGATCGGTACAAGAATTGCTGTTCTCAAAGGTTGCGATGTTTATGCCGCTTCTAGAAATCCTGCTGCGCGTGAATTGGCCATGGAACTTGGCTGCAAAGCTGCCTATCCTACAATTGGCGAAGCCGCTCATCACGAGCTGGATGTAATTATTGACTTTGCAGGTGCAGGCAAGACGACTGCAGATTCCCTGGAAGCAATTGGCTACAAGGGTCGCGTCGTAGTAGTTGGGATGGCACAACTGGAAGCTACGATTAATACGATGACTCTAATTTTAAAACAAGCTGAAGTGGTAGGCAGTAACGGTGGTACTACTCAAGATATCGCAGATGTCTATGAACTGATGGCTTCTGGAGATTTAAAGCCGGATATTACGGAGATTGGCTTTGAAGAAATCGGCGAAGGTTTAGATCGACTGAAAAAAGGTGGCGTTAAGGGTAGACTGGTTGCTATCATAGATAAATAAAGTAATGTTTTCAAATTTTTGCTATAAAAACAAGCCTCATGGTTTGACCATGAGGCTATAAAATTGTTCTGGCGACGACCTACTCTCCCAGGGGCCTGCGCCCCAAGTACCATCGGCTCTGGAGGGCTTAACTGCCGTGTTCGGGATGGGAACGGGTGTACCCCCTCCGATATTGTCACCAGAAACTTTTTTCCTTTTTAACTTATTTCAGATTCTACAGCTTCTACCGGTAAGCATTGGCTTACCTTTAACCAAACTGCTTCTCCCTTAAATCTGCTCCCTCAAAACTGTACAGCATATTCGAACAAGTTTTAGCTCTTTTCCGACGTCTGACGTCTGACGTCCGACGTCCGATTAGGTCAAGCCCTCGACCTATTAGTACCGGTCAGCTCAACTGGTTGCCCAGCTTACACACCCGGCCTATCTACCTGGTAGTCTTCCAGGGGTCTTACTAGATTGCTCTATGGGAAACCTCATCTTAAGGGGGGCTTCGCGCTTAGATGCTTTCAGCGCTTATCCCGGCCAGACATAATTACCCAGCGCTACCGTTGGCACGATAACTGGTACACCAGTGGTCTGTCCATCCCGGTCCTCTCGTACTAGGGACAGCTCCTCTCAAGTTTCCTGCGCCTGCGACGGATAGGGACCGAACTGTCTCACGACGTTCTGAACCCAGCTCACGTACCGCTTTAATGGGCGAACAGCCCAACCCTTGGGACCTACTACAGCCCCAGGATGCGATGAGCCGACATCGAGGTGCCAAACCTCCCCGTCGATGTGGACTCTTGGGGGAGATAAGCCTGTTATCCCCAGGGTAGCTTTTATCCGTTGAGCGACGGCTCTTCCACTCGATACCGCCGGATCACTAAGCCCGACTTTCGTCCCAGCTCGACCTGTCCGTCTCGCTGTCAAGCTCCCTTCTGCCTTTACACTCTGTACGCGCGATTTCCAACCGCGCTGAGGGAACCTTTGGGCGCCTCCGTTACTCTTTGGGAGGCGACCGCCCCAGTCAAACTGCCCACCTGATACTGTCCACGTACCGGCTATACGGCACTGTGTTAGAATTTCAATACTCATAGGGTGGTATCCCAACGGCGGCTCCTCCGAAACTAGCGTCCCGGTCTCCTAGCCTCCCACCTATCCTGTACAATCAATACCAAAACCCAATGTCAAGTTGCAGTAAAGCTCCATGGGGTCTTTCTGTCCTGTCGCAGGTAGCCGGCATCTTCACCGGCATTTCAATTTCACCGAGCCCCTCGTTGAGACAGTGCCCAAATCGTTACGCCTTTCGTGCGGGTCGGAACTTACCCGACAAGGAATTTCGCTACCTTAGGACCGTTATAGTTACGGCCGCCGTTTACTGGGGCTTCGGTTCAAAGCTTCGGGTCAACCCTGACCTCTCCCCTTAACCTTCCAGCACCGGGCAGGCGTCAGCCCCTATACTTCATCTTTCGATTTTGCAGGGACCTGTGTTTTTGCTAAACAGTCGCTTGGGCCTTTTCTCTGCGACCCCCTCGCGCTCCATCTGTATAAAACTTCACGCTAACGGGGTACCCCTTCTCCCTAAGTTACGGGGTTATTTTGCCGAGTTCCTTAACGAGGGTTCTCTCGCGCGCCTTAGGATTCTCACCCCACCTACCTGTGTCGGTTTACGGTACGGGCACTTACTCGCCTCGTTAGAGGTTTTTCTTGACAGTTTGGGCTCGGCTGCTTCGCTACTTTATTTCGCTCCCCTTCAGTTCTCGGGCTTTTATAAGAGACGGTTTTTCCTATCTCTTACCCTACTACCTTAGACGCACATTTCCATTCGTGCGCTCAGCTTACCCTCCTGTGTCACCCCATCCTTCAAACGGCGGTAAGTGGCATCGGATTCTCAACCGATTTTCCATCGCCTACGCCTTTCGGCCTCAGCTTAGGTCCCGGCTTACTCTGGGCGGACGACCCTTCCCCAGAAATCCTTAGGTTTTCGGCGGGCAGGATTCTCACCTGCCTTTGCGTTTACTCATACCGGCATTCTCACTTCCGTACTCTCCACAACTCCTTACGGTACTGCTTCTACGTGTACGGAACGCTCCCCTACCCATCCGGTGGAATCGCTACTGCGCTTATCCCCTGCGGGTCATTTAGTCGCAAATCTCTTTTAAAAAATTTTAAGGATATTTGCGACAAAAATGTTTCCTCTTCTTGAAGGGTTTAAACACACTAGTGATTCCACCAGATGCCGCAGCTTCGGTGACAGGCTTAGCCCCGTTACATTTTCGGCGCAGAGCCACTTGACCAGTGAGCTATTACGCACTCTTTAAATGATGGCTGCTTCTGAGCCAACATCCTGGTTGTCCGGGCAACTCCACATCCTTTTCCACTTAGCCTGTCTTGGGGACCTTAGCCGACGGTCTGGGCTGTTTCCCTCTTGACTACGAATCTTAGCACCCGCAGTCTGACTCCTAGAGACTCAAATATCCGGCATTCGGAGTTTGATTGGGTTCGGTAATCGTTGAAGACCCCTAGCCCAGTCAGTGCTCTACCTCCGGTATTCTTCCCTAAGGCTAGCCCTAAAGCTATTTCGGGGAGAACCAGCTATTTCCGGGTTCGATTGGCATTTCACCCCTACCCACACCTCATCCGCCGCCTTTTCAACGACGGTCGGTTCGAGCCTCCACTTTATTTTACTAAAGCTTCACTCTGGACATGGGTAGATCACCCGGTTTCGGGTCTACTCCAACAGACTTATTTCGCCCTTTTAAGACTCGCTTTCGCTGCGGCTCCGTGTCTAACACACTTAACCTTGCCCGCTAGAAGTAACTCGCCGGTCCGTTCTACAAAAAGTACGCCATCACACCTTAATCGTGCTCTGACTGTTTGTAAGCATACGGTTTCAGGTACTATTTCACTCCCCTCCCGGGGTGCTTTTCACCTTTCCCTCACGGTACTTGTTCACTATCGGTCGCACTGGGTATTTAGCCTTGGGAGGTGGTCCTCCCGGATTCCCACAGGGTTTCACGTGTCCCGTGGTACTTGGGATACTCTCCTACGCCTTCGACTTTTCGCCTACAGGGGTTTTACCTCCTATGCCGGGCCTTTCCAGGCCGCTTCGGCTAAATCTATCAACGCAGTTTGTGAGAGTCCCGCAACCCCAGAGGTGCATGCACCTCTGGTTTAGGCTCGCCCCGCTTCGCTCGCCGCTACTAAGGGGTTCGATCTTTCTTTCTCTTCCTCCGGCTACTAAGATGTTTCAGTTCGCCGGGTGCCCTCCGTTAACCTATGGATTCAGTTAACGGTGACGGGGGTTTGCCCCCGCCGGGTTGCCCCATTCGGATATCTACGGATTAAGGCCTGCTTGCGGCTACCCGTAGCTTTTCGCAGCTTGCCACGTCCTTCTTCGGCCCTGTGCGCCCAGGCATCCACCGTATGCCCTTTCTAGCTTGACCTAATTCGCGCTATTTAGAACTCGTTTCGCGTCACGCCATAGACTTCGCCTGGCTGCGTCAGTCGCTTACCTGTGCTCACGCATTACTACGCTCCGCGCACTCCCTTCGCAACTTCCTTGCCATGCTCGCCTCTGACGAGCCGCTATGCTCTAGTTACTCTTGTTCTACTATGCTGTGCAGTTTTCAAAGAACATTTGGATAGCTTGGTTAACAGTTCCTTGGGCTTTTTTTTAGCATTTGGCTTTTGCCAAATGCCTCTTTAAACCTACTATAACTCTTAACTTCAACTTCCTCGCTGAGATACCTACTCTCGTTAGATGGGCTTATTCTTAACTACCCACCACTAACTACTAAATTGGTCTCTCAAAACTAAACAGTGTGTCGATGGATGTATCGACCTGGGAGTTATCAGTCGTCTGACGTCTGATATATTCTCCTTAGAAAGGAGGTGATCCAGCCGCACCTTCCGATACGGCTACCTTGTTACGACTTCACCCCAATCACCAACCCCACCTTCGACGGCTGCCTCCTTTGCAGGTTAGCTCACCGGCTTCGGGTGTTGTCAGCTTTCGTGGTGTGACGGGCGGTGTGTACAAGGCCCGGGAACGTATTCACCGCAGTATGCTGACCTGCGATTACTAGCGATTCCGACTTCATGCAGGCGAATTGCAGCCTGCAATCCGAACTGAGACCGGCTTTTTGGGATTCGCTCCGCTTCACAGCTTCGCTGCCCTTTGTACCGGCCATTGTAGCACGTGTGTAGCCCAGGACATAAGGGGCATGATGATTTGACGTCATCCCCACCTTCCTCCGTTTTGTCAACGGCAGTTCCTTTAGAGTTCTCAGCTTCACCTGTTAGCAACTAAACGTAGGGGTTGCGCTCGTTGCGGGACTTAACCCAACATCTCACGACACGAGCTGACGACAACCATGCACCACCTGTCTCCCTGTCTAACCCGAAAGTTAGAAAACGCACTTTCATGCGCTGTCAGGGGATGTCAAGCCCTGGTAAGGTTCTTCGCGTTGCGTCGAATTAAACCACATGCTCCACCGCTTGTGCGGGCCCCCGTCAATTCCTTTGAGTTTCAACCTTGCGGCCGTACTCCCCAGGCGGGGTGCTTATTGTGTTTACTACGGCACAGAAGGGGTCGATACCTCCTACACCTAGCACCCATCGTTTACGGCGTGGACTACCGGGGTATCTAATCCCGTTCGCTACCCACGCTTTCGCGCCTCAGCGTCAGTTACAGGCCAGAGAGCCGCCTTCGCCACTGGTGTTCCTCCCAATATCTACGCATTTCACCGCTACACTGGGAATTCCACTCCCCTCTCCTGCACTCAAGTCAGGCAGTTTCTCAGGCACGCTTCCGGTTGAGCCGATAGTTTTCACCTTGAGACTTACCTCACCGCCTACGCGCCCTTTACGCCCAGTAATTCCGGACAACGCTCGCCCCCTACGTTTTACCGCGGCTGCTGGCACGTAGTTAGCCGGGGCTTCCTCCTCAGGTACCGTCATTTCTTTCTTCCCTGAAGACAGAATTTTACAACCCGAAGGCCTTCCTCATTCACGCGGCGTTGCTCCGTCAGGCTTGCGCCCATTGCGGAATATTCCCCACTGCTGCCTCCCGTAGGAGTCTGGACCGTGTCTCAGTTCCAGTGTGGCCGTCCACCCTCTCAGGCCGGCTACCCATCGTCGCCTTGGGGGTCCTTTACACCTCCAACTAGCTAATGGGACGCGGACCCATCTATATGCGGATTGCTCCTTTCCTTGTCGCAACATGTGTCACTACAAGCGTATCCGGTATTAGCGCCAGTTTCCCGGCGTTATCCCAGTCATATAGGCAGGTTATCCACGCGTTACTCACCCGTCCGCCACTATTCGGTCGTCGGTCGTCAGGCAGCAGTCGTCAGGTTTAAATCGGAATTCTGCGCGAATTCCTTCTTGCCTGACGTCTGACGTCTGATGACCGACGACTGAACCGTTCGACTTGCATGTGTTAAGCACGCCGCCAGCGTTCGTCCTGAGCCAGGATCAAACTCTCCGTTAAATATTTGAAAAGTTTAATCTCGCTCGTATGTTTGTGAGCCTGCGCTTCTTGCGCTTCTCACTCGTTGTCGCGTCTCGTAATATATTTATCCCGAGCCGCTTTGGAATGTACTGCTCGTTTTAGTTTACTTTGACGAGAGTCATGTGTTTACATCCATCCACTGTTTAGTTTTCAAAGACCACGTCGCTCTTCATAGCGACATCTTTTATCTTATCATCCTTACCAGCTTTTCGTCAACTGGTATTTTTCGACAGGTTTCGCGTCTCGCAACGCGACCGCTTATTATCTTACCACCTTCACTGCTACGGGTCAAGTACCATCTTTTTCATTTTTCTGCCGGCATGAAGCCTATGGGTAATAGAAGAGATGCAGTCAAATAATATGCTTTTCATTATGATGCTCAAGGGCTTTCATTATTATTCACTTTACTGGAGATGTTTGCAAAAATACTATTTAAACAAACCTCTTCCCAGCAAACCGCCGTTTACATTAACAAAAGTACTGGGAACATCACCAACGATAATACTTTCTACCACAGGCACTTTTGCACTTACTTGTGTCTCGCCGCTTTTTGCCGGTATTACAATACGAAGTTCCGTGTCAAAAGTCAAATAAATAGAATGCCTTGTTTGATTTATGCCTGCAGCTTCAAACTTGTCAAGCACATCTACCCTAACCACCCCCACCGGCATGAAGCGATAGGTTATCCTGGGACCAAGATGAGCTAATATTGGCCTGTTAAAGATCTGTCCTAGCGGAATAGTAAAGTTTTGCCATTTTAGTTCTTCCAGTGCTTTTTCTACTGCCAGAGTTGTAGTTGCAGCAAAATTATTTACTTTAACAGTATCAGCCTGCATCAGTGTGATGTGGCCTTCATTGTCTGTGTGGATAATGACGAAATCCTGATACCGGATATTTTGCATCGAAGTCTGCTCTTTAAGCACCTCCTGTATAGCATTTGTCGCCACTTGTACCGATTTATATTCAGCAATTCTGTAAAAAGTTCCCCGCAAGAAGACATCTATAGCAATCAATAGCGACACTAAAACAATGCAGGCTAAACCAAGCCCCAGGATTAAAGGTACTCTGCGCCGCTTTTTGAACAACATATTGCTACCATCTCCTTCAACCATATAAAAACGGATTTACATTAATCTATGTTTTATATGTAGAAATGATAGCTAGTGGTAATGAATGTAAAACCCCTTCATTGTTTTGTCTATATTTAGGCCATACGTGGTTTTAAGATTAAAGTAGCAAGGTAAAATAGTGCTGTGATCAATACAATGGTAGCTCCGGTTGCAGTTGCCCAGTAATACGATAAAAGCAAACCGGCCACTCCCGAAATAAGGGTTATCATTATAGCCACAACATGGTATCCCATCATATTATGTGTTACATTACGGGCTGCCGCAGCAGGCAATATTAAAAATGAATTGATGATAAGGATACCTACCCATTGAATTGAAATGGTAACAATTATAGCAGTTGCTATACAAAATATGACGTCTACCACATGTACCGGCATGCCCCGGCTGCGGGCAACAGACTCATTGATGCTGACTAATAAAAACTTGTTGAACAAAAACAACCATAGCAACAACACTCCCAAAAGGACTATTGCCAATAACAGCAATTCTTCCTGAGTAATACTAAGTATGTCACCAATGAGAAACCTGGAATACTTGGCAAAGCTCCCGCCCCGGGATAGCAACACGATACCAAGAGCCACCATGATCGCGGCGATTGAACCAAGCACGGTGTCAGTTGACGCTGTAGTTCGTATTTTAATTATGGAAACAGCAATTGCCAACAGAGTCGAAAATATGACCATAATCCATAATGGTTCCTGGAAGCCCAATAAAACACCGATGGCGATGCCGGCTAAAGAAGAGTGACCAATGGTATCGGAAAAGAATGCCATCTGGTTGTTAACCACCATCGTACCCATAATAGCAAAAATAGGCCCGACCAGCAGTACTGCCAGTAGGGCGTTTTGCATAAACCAGTGGCTGGCCCATTCAAATGGAAGCAACTGATTAATCAGCGTATACCAGACCTCCATTATATAAAAACACCTCCAGCAATATTCGCTTGCACCCTGTTGTTTAAATTATTTGCCGGGTAAGCCGGCCCAAAAGCCTGCTGCAGATTTTCGCTGTTCAATACTTCGTCAGGTGTGCCTGTACAGATTACAGTCTTATTTAAAAGTACAACGCGGTCAGCATAACGGGCTACCATATTCAAATCATGGGATACAAGTATAATGGAAAGGTCATATAAGTTGCGCAGGTTAAAAACCAGTTTATAGAACAAATCCTTGCCTCGCATATCAACGCCAGACACAGGTTCGTCCATTAAGAGAAGATCCGGCGCCGGATCAAGAGCCAGTGCCAACAGCACACGCTGCATTTCTCCCCCGGAAAGCTGCCCGAGACGCCTATTGATCAGGTGTCCTGCCTGTACCCGTTCCAAATCTTCTTGCACACGCAACAGTAGTTTTCGGGAATAGCCAAAACAGGCTGGCCTCTTTGACAAACTGGCTGCAAACAAATCCATAACACTCACCGGGGCTCCGCGGTCAAAGTCAAGTTTTTGGGGCACATAACCTATCGATGGTTTTCGCAACATTAATTCCCTGGCATCAAGATACACTATGGAACCAGTGAAGGGTATTTCCCCCAACAGGGCCTTCAACAAGGTTGTTTTCCCTGCCCCGTTTGGACCGATTAAAGCTGTCAATTCACCGCAATGAATATGAATGTTTACATCCTTTAATATTTCGCTATTACCAATAGTCACCCCGAAGCCTTCCATCCTGGTGCTGCAAAGCCCACAGGCCTTTTCCTGCCGGAGTCCTTCAAGATCAGCATTGCCCATAAGATTTACCTCACTAAAGTTTTTTCAGGAGATATGCCACCTTTCGCAACTGACCTCTCCCGGCAAAGTTCACAGTAGCCGTATATTTCGAAACTGTGTTCCTTAATTTCAAATTTTTTTTCCGTTACTATGCCTTCTTCACGCATAGCCTTTAGTGGACAATAATCAATAGCCTCGGCCGCTCCACATCCCAAACAAACCAAATGATGCTGGTGATTACCTTTAGTATTAAGCTTATAACGGCTCTTTCCATCCCGCATACTCAGCTTGCTGATAATATCCAACCCCTCAAGGATATTGAGATTGCGATAGATGGTATCAAGACTGACATTAGGATGTTTATTGACAACTTTACGATGAATATCCTCAGCGCTTTGTGCCTGGCTGCCGCAACTGATAAAAGCATTGATAATCTCTTGCCGCTGTGGAGTGATTTTATAACCATTAAAGCGTAGTCGCTCAACAAATTGCTCTTTTCTCACGAAACGACCCCCTAAATACTTTTATTCTTATTTAATAATTATTATTACTTATATATCTTAAACAGAATTTTTGTCAAGAAATATTCTAAAAAGCTGTTAATAATAGAAAAAGCTGCTACAGATGAATGTAGCAGCCAGTGAATCTAATCAGGCCTCCTAAACAGGCGTATACTATTTTACTTTCGCAGCCCAAATATCTTTTAACTTGCCCCAAGTAGGCTGGAAGATTTCAGCCGGCATAAGCTTCGGACCACCTGCCGGGATAATCGGGGTAAACTCCATCTGGTCCAGAATATCCTTCTGGAGATCTACGCCCGGTGCGATCTCAATGAGGACCATTCCTTCCGGAGTCCTTTCAAATACACACCTTTCGGTGATATAGAGCAGTTTCTGGCCTCTCTTTACAGCCAGGTTGGCGTCAAAGGTCAACTGCAGGCTCTTCTTGACGAATTTCTTCAGTTTACCTTCCTGTTTGATAACCAGCTTACCGTCTTCAATGGTCTCCTCTAATCCTTTAGCTGTGAAAGTCCCAATGAATAAGGCAACCTTGGTTCCAGCGGCGATGTTGGCAAAACCGCCTACACCGAGAGTTATGCCGTTTAGGTAGGAGGTATTGATGGAACCGTCTTCTTGCGCTTCGGATAAGCCAAACACGCCGTAGTCAAGACCGGTGCCGTCAAACCAATCAAAGTGATCGCCCTGGTCTACGGAGGCTTCCACATTCCAGTGACAGCCGAAGTCAGGACCGCCGCCGGGCACGCCGCCCACGGAACCGGATTCGGAAATCATGGTGATCTCATCCATAACTCCTTCTTCATTCATCACGCTGCCGCAGAAAGTAGGCAGACCAATACCAAAGTTGCACAACCAACCCGCCTGGGCTTCCATGCAGGCCCTGCGGACAATAACTTTCTGGGGCTCAAGTGGCATCGGCTTCAGGCTTCCGCCAATAGGCACTTTGATCCTGCCGCTCAGACCGTCCCAGTAGTTAATTTTCTGTTTGCCGTGGGGCCATAAGCCGTGCACAATATCTTCCGGGTGTTCCGCCACAACAATATAATCCACCAGGTTGCGAGGTACCTTAACCATTTTGGGATCCAGAGAACCGGCCTTGGCCAGGCGTTCTACCTGGACAATCACTGTCCCGCCATTAGCTTTCACAGCCCTGGCCACTGTGGCCAATTCCAGGTTGTAAACTTCGTTTTCATTTGTAACGTTGCCGTTTTCGTCAGCTGTGGTGGCCCTAATCAATCCCTTGGTGTAGGGTAAGCCCCTGTAGTAAATGTATTCTTCTCCGTCAAAATCAGGGATGTACTTAATAAATTGCTTGTTTTCTTTTGTTAATTCTTCAGTGATCTTCCTGGCACTGTCATTTAAACAACCGGCATCAACACGTTCGTCCATGAAGGTGCCGAGGCCAACCTTTGACATTACACCCGGCATACCTCTGCCTTGCTCCCGGTACATCTGCAGCATGACGCCAAGGGGCATATACCAGGCAGGTAATTTATCATCCTGGATTAACTTGGCGATACCTGGGGTGGTGCTTTCATGGGAAGAGATGTCCCACTTCAACATGCCTTCATGGGCGAAACAGTTTGCCGGGATGCAGCCCGCCGCGTGAACGTGAACCATATCACGGGGATGACCCGTCTCCAGGAAACGCTTCTCGATAGCTTTCCCGATCTCCTCCGGCCAACCGCTCTGTCCAAATGAAGCGCCTAGAATGATGTCTCCATCAACAAAAAGCTCTGCAGCTTCTTTGACTGAAATTACTTTTGCCATTTCCTTTTTTTACCTCTCTTTCTTTTTTGAACTTGTATGATCACCATTCAAACAATGCCACATAGATATGGTATTACCTGAATGAAAATCAACATATTTTATGAGCCAAAATTAAATCTTAAACAACAGCCCTTTATGAACCTTGTTACTTTTCATTCCAGCGAACAAGGTAAACAACACACCTATTAAGCAAATTGGCGCAGCCATTATTAAAACTTGTCCGCAACTACCGCCGCTCCTTGATATTAGCGGCAGGGATAGGCCCTGGGTATCCGGCTAAAGCAAAAGCATTAAACATGTTACCTTAGTTTACCCCATTATGAAAATCCCCATCATGCCACCGAAACAAAAACCAGCTAGCATTATGGTCACTAAGAAAGTGATATATGTAGAAATACTGCAGAGAGAAAGGTTGCAACGCAGCAATATTATGCATGTTAAAGCGTGGTATAGCAGCCAATTTTATCCGAGGCCGCACCCCGGAAAACCCTGCCCAGGGTGTTAGCCATGGCTGTAAACTCACTGCCACAGCTGCTACTGCCGGTGTTGCCTTAGCAACTTCCTGCACAATGGGAGAAAAGCCACTGTTAAAGGATCAATAAATATGAAATCAATATATAACCTGCCTTGTAATATTATTGATAATAATAAATAATTTAATAATATTATTATTTATAGTACTATATCTGAAAAAAAATATTCTTTTTTTATAAACTTGTATACAAAAAAAAAGAACCTTTCCAACATAATTTTGTACCATTATAACACGTTGGAACTAGCACCAACAACTACTATTGACAATAGTAATATAGGAAATAAGTCTGAGCTTTATAAGCCCGCTTCCTTATTATCCCTTTTGCTTTGCAAGTTCTACTTCGATTAAGATATCACTCTCCTCTGTGGTGATTCTTAATGCGACACAGAATTTGCCCCCACACCATCAATAACGACCATACCTTTAAGCTTTGCCGTAAAGCCTTTACATATGCTACCGAAAGTATCTGCAAAACCATTGTCGCTCATTTTAATCGCTTTTTAATACGCCAAATACGCGACAACTTTATCTATTTATTAAAATGGAAATATTACTACTTTATGGTATACTAATTTAGGTTGAATATTTTTCATGGTATACTAAGGTAAATTTATAGTCAAATCTAGAATGGAGGCAAGGGCTATGGAACTAAAAGATTTGATTTATGCAAGGCATAGTGTCAGAAAATTCAAGGATACAGACATCCCCAAAGAAGACATCCTAAAAATACTTGATGCGATACGGGTAGGTCCATCTGTGGAGAACGTTCAAAACTGGCATTTTATCGTAGTTAAAAACAAGGACTTCATGAACAAACTGGGTGATGTCATAAATGCAAAGCTAGCGAAAGTTGTCAGCAGAGTTGCTGAGGTTGACGAAAAAAGAGCTGCACGTTTTGAAAAATTCATAAAGCTTTTTGTTCTCTTTGCAATTAAGGCTCCCGTACTGGTGCTGATCTACTCGTATACGGCACCGCCAGCTGCATACACTGAATATAAAATGATCAACGTACCCCATGAGGAATTAGATCATCTGCTTCTGCAGAACTGCGCTATGCAGAGCTTGGGTGCGGCAGTAGAGAATGGCGTACTCAGGGCAATGGATTTGGGCTACGGCACCTGCATCATGACCGGTCAGAATTGGGCACACAGGGAAATCGAGAATCTTGTTAAAGAAGAATTAGGATTTGAAAAAGAAGGTTGGTTCCTCGCAACTATGCTCCCTATAGGTATCCCAGATGGTGAAATAAAATTTCCCGGGAGAAAGCCTCTGGATGAAATGGTATTGTTTGTAGATTAAGTGTAGCGCATAAAAAATGGCCATTCTCCTTCGAAAAGAATGGCCGTTTTTTGCGTTTTGGAGGCGACACCCAGATTTGAACTGGGGAATGGAGGATTTGCAGTCCTCTGCCTTACCACTTGGCTATGTCGCCGATCAAATGGAGCGGAAGACGAGATTCGAACTCGCGACCCTCGCCTTGGCAAGGCGATGCTCTACCACTGAGCTACTTCCGCACGAAACACTCTTATATTATTTCACACCTTTGTCAAGATGGTGCCACGGGCCGGAATCGAACCAGCGACACGCGGATTTTCAGTCCGCTGCTCTACCAACTGAGCTACCGTGGCAAAAATGGCGGAGCTGACGAGAGTCGAACTCGCGATCTCCTGCGTGACAGGCAGGCATGTTAGGCCACTACACCACAGCTCCGTTTCCCACCCCGCTTATTCGCCGGGGGTCATTACTGACATTGATTAGTATACCTAAAGTTTGCGATGAAGTCAAATGGTTTTTAAGAAAAGATTGATATTTATAATATATTTACAACATATGGAATAGGATGCCTTTGAATATAATGTCTCTTTCTGATCAATAAGCACGACCTATTACTACTTCAGCAACTCCTCTACAAACGGAGGTAATACAAGGCAAGCCTGGTGGACAGCAGGGCTGTAATATCTGGTATTCATTTGTGGTATCTTACTTGTATCCACCATCTGGGGGTCATATTTCTTGGAACCCATTGTAAAACTCCACAGACCGCCGGGATAAGTAGGCACATTCGCTAAAAAAAGCTTTGTGATGGGAAATATTTCTGATATATCACTATATAGACGGGAGATCAGCGAGCGATTTAAGAAGGGTGATTCGGTCTGGGCAACAAATAAGCCATCATCCTTCAAAGCCTGAAATATATCATTGTAGAAGCTGGAACTGAATAAGCCCTCGGCAGGACCAATCGGATCCGGCGAATCAACGATAATTACGTCATAAGTGCCTTTATTTTCCTTGGCGTGTTTTACCCCGTCATCTACAATTATCTGAACTTTGGGGTTATCCATTTCACAGCTTATTTCGGGCAGATACTTTTTTGCCACTTCAATTACCGCGCCGTCAATCTCACAATGCACTACTTTTTCAATGGTAGGATGTTTGACAATCTCTCGCACAGCGCCTCCGTCACCACCGCCGATAACTAATACCTTCTTCGGCGCAGGGTGAGTGTTGAGGGCAACATGGGTGATCATCTCATGGTATACAAACTCGTCCCCTACCGTGGTCTGGATAATATTATCCAGCAGCAGCATCCGACCATACTGCAGGGTGTCAACTACTGCTATATTCTGAAAAGGTGTCTTTTCTGTGTGCAATACGCTCGAGATCCGGCATGAAATGACCAAATTGTCATTTTGTTCTTCTGTGGCCCATAAAGATAATTTTGGCTCCATTATTTCTACTCCATCCTTTCCTAATCTATTAGTACCATAGGGGTACCGCTGCCAGGGCACAACCTACGGTCTCAACCTGATATTCTGTTGACGCTATTTTGACATCTGCCAGTTCTATGCCCCTGATCTCAAAGGCTTCCTCTACCATGCTACGGATAGTCTCTTCAGCTTGTGCTCTACCGCATTTCCCTGCATACTCCATAATCACACCATGACTCTCACTGGAAAGACCAACCCCAACAGCAGCTGATATGATTTCTCCTGGTACGTCGCTGATGATGTGGCCATAGGCTGTCGGCACCAGGGCACCGTACGGTATTTGCATTTCAGGGCTAAACTCTACTCCTGGAGGCAATATACTTGATACCTTGATCAAATTAACATTGCCAATCCTTGCTTTAAGTAGGGCATTGTCAAAAGCATTTAAGGGTTTACTCCCCCCGGCACTTCCTGCTGTTACGAAAAACTTTTTTGGTGTCGGCAGCATTTGCATGCCTCCTCGCATTTTTAGTTATTTTTCGCAAACATAAGATATTATACCAGAAGTTATGAAAAAATAAACAGCTTGTTGTCAAACTTTGTTATACAACGACAGAAAAATGCATATGAGTATTAACTTTGTGGCAAGCTAAAATTGTTTCTATTCTGCTATAAGGGAGGAATAACAATGCTTAAAACTGTAATCGGGACCTTCGAAACCAGGGAGCAAGCGGAAAAAGCTGTCCCGGCTCTGCGCAATAGCGGTTTTTATGAGGATTTATCTTTAGTAGCCGCCGATCAGAAAAGGCCTGGCAGCGACCAGGGTATGAACTACAACAGCGTTGCTTCCGGTGTTAGTACCGGTGGAGTACTGGGCGGCTTAGCCGGACTAGCGATGGGTGTTGGTGCTTTGACTATACCCGGTGTGGGACCAATTTTCGCAGCCGGACCAATTGCCGGGATGCTTTCCGGAGCAGCAACCGGCGGTATTGCAGGCGGGCTTGTAGATTGGGGCATACCTGCGGAGCGGAGTAATTTTTATGAACAAAAAGTTAAGGAAGGCAAAATATTAGCCTCTGTGCGCAGCAATGAAGATAAAGTTGACAGAGCAGCCAATATTCTCCGTGAGAACGGAGCCATGGATGTTGAGGTTCATTAATTTCCGGCCTGCCAGCAAAGAGCTTCCTCCTGTGGAAGCTCTTTTTATTACGACACGCTTATTCGCCTTTATCTAACAATATTATAGCCCCGCCAAGAGGAGGTTTTTTACACTACGCCCAGTATTTATACATTGCTGATTAATTTATGGGTGGGATATGGATGCTGCGACAGCTTAAGTTTTTTTCGATTACCTTAATTTTATTGTTAATGGTTTACTTTTTTTTTAATTCAGGCGCTGTCCTTGTTACCGGTCGTTTGTTAGGTTGGTCAAGCGGCCCTATTGTGTATGCCCGGGAACATGATTCCATAACACTTGACCCCGCTTTGGCACAAGAAGAGGAATCATATAAAGTAATTTCCAATATCTACGAGGGCCTGGTCCGCTATAAAGCCGGAAGCATGGAAATAGAGCCCTGCCTGGCTGAGGCATGGCGGGTATCCTCCGACGGTTTAGTCTGGACTTTTTACCTTAGGAGAAACGTCCTGTTCCATGACGGCACTCCCTTCAACGCTGAAGCGGTGCGTTATAGCATTGAAAGGCAAATATCCAACTCATCAGCAACTACAACCGGCTACGCCGGCTTCGTTTTCGGTATGGTAGATGAAATTCAGTGCCCAGATCCATATACGGTGAAATTTCTTTTACAGTATCCCTACGCACCGTTCATAAATAATTTGGCCATGCCTGCAGCAGCTCCCATCGTCAGCCCATCGGCCGCTTTAAACCTGGGCGAGGCTTTCGGGGAACACCCGGTAGGCACCGGCCCCTTCTGCTTTGAAAGCTGGGAAAAAAATAAAAATATCATTTTAAAAGCTAACCCTGATTACTGGGGTGAAAAACCTGCATATAACGAACTGGTTTTTAAAGTCATTAATAACAGCAGGCTCAGAGCTCTGGCCCTCAAACTGGGGCAAGTTGATCTCATTGACGGGCTCACACCGGCTGACATACGGCTACTCCAGGATACAAACTGCCAAATCCACCAAAATAACGGCCTTGATCTGAATTACCTGGGTTTTTATACTGATAAAAAACCCTTTGACAACCAGGAGGTTCGCAAGGCCATCAGTATGGCAATAGACCGGACCCAGATAAATTCTGAGTTATTAATGGATGCTTCTATAGAGGCCAACGGGCCTTTGCCGCCCGGTTTATTCAACTACTCTCCGGACACCCAAAACCGTATCCTACGACCCTACCGGCGCTAGAGAACTCTTAGCCAAGAACGGTTATTCCAGCGGCATGCGGATTACCCTGCTAACCTACATAGGGGACAGGCCATATAACCCAGCCGGTGGTGAAAAGCTGGCTTCAGCCATCAAATCTGACCTTGCAGCTATCGGTGTCAATTGCGAGAGATCAAAGCATATGACTGGCAGCAATATAAAGAAGCCCTGCTTAATTCAGAAGGGAACGCTTTTCTGTACGGTTGGATAAGTGATAACGGCGATCCTGATAATTTCTTATACACCCTGCTCGCATCCCAGCAAATTGAAAATGGTCTTAATACTTCACATTACAACAATAAAGAAGTTGACCAGCTATTAATAAATGCACAAAAAGAATTAGATAGAGATCTTCGTGCACAGCTATATGACCAGGCAGTAAAGCTGATTATCGAAGATGCACCCTGGGTATTTTTGAACCATAGCCTTAAGCTGGCTGCCTCAACATCTGATTTGCAGGGTTTTTACCTTTATCCTAACGGCATAACTCAACTTGCTCTGTTAAAGAAAAAATAAATATTTTGACCTAAGAAGTCTTTATAAATCAGAAGTCTTATAAATCGCCTCGAATATACTTAGTCGTTTTGGGCAAAGTAATAAAACATACGAGGTGATTTTTTGATGAGTAAACCAATAATAGAGTGTGAGGTCAACACTTGCACCCATTGGATCAGCGGTAACCAATGCGGCGCAGCTAATATTGACATTCTCAACAAGGAAGAAAACCTCATGGCCCAAAGTGATACACATACTGCATGCAAAACCTTTGCTAAGAAGCAAGGACTTGCCAGTCTATTCAATTCAATGGATAACGTCAACTGGAGCGGTGTAATATCCTCAATCTTTACCGAAGATCAGCAGCTCAATCCCACTGTAACCTGCATTGTTGAATCATGCCACTTTTGGACTGAGGGTAACCGTTGTGAGGCTGAACGCAATAAAAGTAACCGGTTTCGGTGCAGATGAATGTCAGGATACCAACTGTGCCACTTTTACAAAATCAGCCTAAATCAAATTTTCCATTATTAACTACTAATAACCTGGCTGACAATGAAGAATAATACTTGATAGCAGGTAATAAACCTTAATCCAACAAGGAGGGATTATGTGGATCAATTATTTCAGCTACACAAGCAGATCCAGGATTTAAAACAGGAAGTAAAACACCATCAATCAGGTGGCCAAACCAACTGCAGAGCGTGCAAGAAGCCAACAATGCTGCACAGTTACAGCGCCTGCAGCAAAATGAAGTTCTTTCAAGCCAGCAGTTGCAAAATATTCAGCAGATGTGCAACCGCATCAGTCAGGAAGCCAACATTATTAGTAATGTTGCCCAGCAGGTAACCTCACAGATGGCCAGCAGACCTATGATTACCGACCAGTATGGTACAAGCAATCGGTTCTCAGATGAGTACTGGGCAGTTTGGAACAATGGCTACCGCGAGGCATGTACAACCCTAGCCAGTTCAAGCTCGTACAGCACCAGCCAGATTAATCCGACTGACCTTAGCTCCCTATCCAGCCATTGGGGACAAGGATTGAAACCCCAGGAGCTTAGTGTATCCAGCCAGTTTTTAAGCAACCAGAACAAGCAATTCATGCCCAGTCTGAGTACACCTTATCAATATAGTTCTACCGGGTTTTCAAGTAATCAATATACCCCGTCTACCAGCGTAAGTCTGGATACACCAAACCAGCAGCAGTATGGCATCAGTCTTTCAACCCCGAATCAAAATAACACCGGTATTTATAGCCAATCCGGCAACATGCCTGGTGCCCAGTTCATGGGAAGCAGTTATTAAAAACCCGTAGTATAATAAAACCTCGTCCTACTTATCAAGTAGTGCGAGGTATTTTATTCTGCCCTTACAAAACACTAATATATGACAAATTTGCCCTCTTAACATATTTTGGAATACTGACTATAATTATCTATATAGAGGAGGGATCAATTTGGCAAAATTTTTACGTGAGGGTGCATCATATAGCCAGCGTGATGTTATTGAGCTATTAAGTGAGTTTTCTGCTTTTAAGGATAGGGTGAACAGAAAATTCAAAGATCTGGCCAAGGAACTGGAAGGCAAAGCAAATGAACATGAGCTATGGGTAAATGTATACTTAATTTCCTGCGATTATTCAGAGGAAGTGGTAGGAAAAAAGATAAAACAGCAGGAATCTCTGCAGAAGATTTCCTGAATGGTTTACAGCCGGAGGAAACTATACAAAGATAGTTTATTAGCAGGCGGATTGGAATTGCCTGCTTTTTATTCTCTCAATAAATCCTACAGTAAGTTGACACTATCCTTACGGATGACCAGATTGACGAGGACGCTCTAAATGGTCTATAATGAGTTTGCTATGGGCCTATAGCTCAGCTGGGAGAGCGCTTGGTTCGCATTCAAGAGGTCAGGGGTTCGAATCCCCTTAGGTCCACCAGTAAAGCCGCTAAATCGGATGATTTAGCGGCTTTTCGTAACTTTTTTAGAAAAATGCACAGCCTGTTAACCCAGCGCGATTTAGCCAAACCGGCGCCTACCGTACGGCCAGGCGCCGGTTTCTTCAACGCAATCCCGGTGGAGAAATACAAAATCCACTCTTGACAAAAAACCCGGATGTATTTATTATTTGTAATTAATGCCAGTTTTATAGCCAGTTGATACAGCCAAACCGATGATTAAGAATAGTACCCTCGAAGGTCGTTTCTCAGAGAGCTGCGGCAGGTGGAAGCGCGGCAAATGGACGCGGGGCGAATGGACTTATGAGGGCGACCAAATGCGTGTGCATTCATAGTCACGCGCAAAAAGCCGACGGGAGCCGTATCCGTTACCAACACGGCCCGTATGCAGGTACGGGATAATGAGAGGATAATGTTCGTCATTATCAATTTGGGTGGCACCGCAGGATGTAAGTCTTGTTCCATGTTTGGGATAAGGCTTTTTTTGTTATATCTTTTTTGCAAAAGGAGTGCTGATATGTTGAAAAATATAGTTAAACGATGGCGATGGTGACATTTATCTCGCTGCCTTTTCATTCAAAAACTAAATCTAATTAACTCAACTTTCGCACCGTAAAAATCTGCTCTAACTCAGTCTAAAACTGGGTTGAGACAAAATAATTTTGTTCATTGACAAAAAAACACCTTTTTGCTTGGTAAAATGGAAGTGACCAAACTAACCATAATTCCAAACAGAAAGGTGTGTACCTAAATGTTACAACACAACTCCCTGTCTGAACAGCATCAAAATCAACTTTCTTTAATTTTTTCTTCACTAAAGCTAAGTCAACTGCTTCGCAAAGCGGGAATCCGCAAAACATATGGAGTTTCTAGTTTTGCCGTATTCCAAATGATTTTTCAGCTAGTCTTTCAAGGTCGGAATCTGTTCCGGCTATTAGAAGGAACTCGAGCAGATTCCCTTCCGGGTAAAGATGTAATTTATCGTTTTCTTAATGAATCTCGTTATAACTGGAGACGTTTCTACCAGTTACTCAGCCTTAAGGTTGTAACACAATTTGAGAGTCTTACTTCTGCACAGCGTATCCGTGTTTTTATCGTAGATGACACTGTTATGGGCAGAGAACGAAGTAAAAAGGTTGAGCTCTTAGCCCGAATCTTTGACCATGTTTCAGGACGCTTTATCCGTGGTTATAACTTACTTACGTTAGGCTGGTCCGATGGCTACAGCTTTGCTCCCATCGATTTTACGTTGATGAGCTCAGCCAAGGTCAAAAACCGTCTCTGCGAAATGAAAGAAGACTTAGACAAACGGTCTATTGGCTACAAACGGCGCATGGAAGCGCTAACCCCTAAACCTGACGCTGTCATCCAAATGCTTGAGCGGGCCCTCGCTGTTGGATTCTCAGCAGATTACGTCCTCATGGATAGTTGGTTTACTCATGCTCCGCTTTTACAAAAGCTGATGGATAGGGGACTTCATGTTATTGGTATGGTCAAAGGACTTAAACAACGTTATCGTTTTGACGGGAAATTATTAAGTTTGCAAGAACTTTATGCAATGGTTCCTAAAAAATCAAAAACAGAAATCTTAGGTTCAGTTCGAGTTCAAACCCCTTCAGGTTTATCTCTTAAAATTGTTTTTGTGCGGAATCGCAACAACCGTAGAGAGTGGTTAGCAATTCTAACTACAGATCTCGCATTAGATAATGTGGAAATTGTACGGGTTTATGGCATGCGTTGGAGCATTGAAACCTTTTTTAAGATGGCTAAATCTCACTTGAAACTTGGTACTGAATTCCAAGGTCGATCATTCGACATGATGATTAGCCATACAACCATAGTCTTTTCCCGTTATCTTGTCCTTGAGTGGGAACGGAGAGAAAACAACGATGATCGCTCCCTTGGGGGATTGTTTTACCTTCTCGCTGATGAAGTAATGGATTTAGACTTGAAAACGGCGTTGCGCCAGTTAATGGCTTTTGTGCTAAATCTACTTCCAGATAGACGGGAAAATTATGAATCGCTTTGTCAATTGTATAAATGGATCAGTGAGTTACCCAGTTATATCAAAGCTTTATTTGCACAATCTGGGTGCGAAAGTTGAGTAATTAATTAACGAGTAATAAGGAGAGATCGTTCATGAAAAAGACAATAGCCACCATCGTCGTCATATTCGCGATTCTTATAACCCTTGCCGGCTGCGGCGAATCCTCTAAGAAGACTCCCGTTATCGGAATTTCACAGTACGGGGAACACGCCTCCCTTGACAACTGCAGGGAAGGCTTTATCCAAGGACTTAAGGACGCCGGCCTTGTGGAAAACAAGGATTTTGTCATCAACTATCAGAACGCAGGATTTGACGACGCCACAGCCACTCAGATAGCCCAGAACTTTTCCGCAAACAACGTGGCTATGATGTGCGCCATAGCCACCCCCGCCGCCACCGCCTGCTTCGCGGCGGCCGAAGACAAGGACATCCCGGTTATTTTTACGGCAATTACCGACCCTGTGCAGGCAAAGCTTGACAAGGGCAACATTACCGGCACCAGCGACAAACTGCCGGTGGACGCCCAGCTGGAGCTTATCCGAAAACTCCAGCCCGAAGCCAAGACAATTGGCATTATTTACACCACCAGCGAGCCCAACTCCGTTTCGGCCATATCCGAGTACTTTGAAAAGGCTTCCCAATACGGGTTCACAATAGAGGCTTTGGGAGTTACCCAGCAGTCGGAGGTCACTCTCGCCGTGGATACCCTCATAGCCAAGAGTGTGGACTGCTTCTCCAACCTGACGGACAACAACGTGGTAGGTGTGCTGCCTTCCATCCTGGAGAAAACCAACGATGTAAAGATCCCCATCTACGGCAGCGAGGTGGAGCAGGTTAAAATAGGCTGCGTGGCCGCGGCAGGCATTGACTACTACGAGCTGGGCAGACAGACCGGCAAAATGGCGGCAAAAATCCTGAAAAGCGAAGCCACCGCCACCGAAATGCCCTACGAAACCATCACCGAATTCAACTACTACATCAACTCAGCCGCTCTTTCCGAAACGGGCATTAGCGTTCCGGCCGACATAGCCGACAAGGCAATCGAATCCGGAAACCAGTAATCATCCGAGAGGGTGCGCAAAGGCTCAAAGCGCCTTTGCCGCCCTCTCCCACTCCCAGCATGAAACGAGGACTTTAAATGAACAGTTTCTTGGACTTGGTTGTAGGCACCCTGACCCAGGGCCTAATATTCGCCTTACTCTCATACGGAGTCTATATAACGTACAAAATACTTGATTTTCCCGATCTTACCGTGGACGGCAGCTTTCCTCTGGGGGCTGCCGTAACAGCGGTTTTGCTCACGATGGGATTAAATCCCTATCTTACCCTGCCCGTGGCAATGGCAGTGGGAGCCCTGGCGGGTCTTGTAACCGGCTTCATACACGTAAAGCTGCAAGTCCGGGATTTGCTGGCCGGCATCATTACCATGACGGGCCTGTTTTCAATCAATCTTCAGATTGCCGGTTCAAACCTGGCAATTGATAGAGCGACGGACACCATATTCACCGCGGCGCCCACCATGGCCCTGTTCGGCTCAATGCCCTTGATATACCGCAAACTGGTTGTCTGCCTGATACTGGCCGTCGTTTTCAAACTTATTCTGGACGTCTACTTCAACACGCAAAGCGGCCTTCTCCTTCGGGCAGTGGGTGACAACAGCACCCTTGTCACCACCCTTGCAAAGGATAAGGGAAGAGTAAAAATTCTCGGCCTGGTCATCGCCAACACCCTGGTGGCCCTGGCCGGCGCCGTTGTATGCCACGAGCAGAGGGCTTTTTCCAGCACTATGGGAACGGGCCAGGTTGTATTCGGGCTGGCAACAGTCATAATAGGCACGACTTTGTTTAAAAACCTGGGCTTTGTCAAGGGCACCACGGCCGTTATGGTGGGAAGCATACTGTATAAGGCCTGCATCCAGGTGGCCATCAGCCTGGGGCTGCCGGCAAATCTCCTGAAGCTTGTCACAGCCGTGCTGTTTTTGATTATACTCGTCCTCGGAAACCGCCGGAAAAGCGAGGTGACCGCCAATGCTTGAATTGAAAAATATCGTAAAAGTGTATAACCCGGGCACCTTTACCGAAATGTGCATATTCCATGGGTTCAACCTGACCGTGGCCGACGGCGATTTTCTCTCCATTGTGGGCAGCAACGGCAGCGGCAAGACCTCCCTTCTCAACATCATCTGCGGCAGCATTCCCGTTGAGGGCGGCGAGGTCCTGATTAACGGCGAAAACGTAACCAGGATGAAGGAATTCAAGAGATACGAAAAAATAGGCCGGGTTTATCAAAATCCCGCCATGGGAAGCTGCCCCAACCTGACACTGTTGGAAAATATGTCCCTGGCCGACAATAAGGGTAAAAAAAGCGGGTTAAAAAAAGGCATTAACAAAGCCCGGAAGGATTATTACCGGGAGCAGCTTTCCATGCTGGGGCTGGGCCTTGAAGACAAACTGGAAGTAAAAATGGGCGCCCTCTCGGGCGGACAGAGGCAGGCCGTAGCCCTTATAATGGCGACGCTGACCCCCATCGATTTTCTGATACTGGACGAGCACACCGCCGCCCTGGACCCCAAGACTGCGGAAACCATCATGCAACTAACGGATAAGGTAATCAGGGAGAAAAAGCTCACAGCAATCATGGTAACCCACAACCTGCGTTACGCCGTAGAATACGGCAACAGGCTCATCATGATGGACAGAGGCCATATCGTACTGGAAAAAGCCGGCGCCGAAAAGGAAGCCACCGCCGTGGTCGACGTCCTCCACATCTTCAACGAGATCAGCATAGAATGCGGAAATTAGCTTTCTCCCAATACAAAAAGGTGCTGCAGCGGCCTGCCTCCGATTAATCGGCGGCAGGCCTCAGACTGTCGACAAAGCCGCTTTTAGGAATCACCCTACAGCGGCTTTGAGCGTTTTCGGAGCCAAACGGTCACCCGCAGGCCGGGCAGCTGCCGGGTCACACGAGGTTGCTGTATTTTTTACTGACGGGAGAGCCGCTGCTGCGACCGCAGACCGGCGTTTTTTTCTATGTTTTGTTGTCGATGAGGTCCAAATTAATGCCTTTCTGCAATTAAAACAGCACCAGTGAAACCTTTAATAAGCATATGCCCCCTGCGCCTTCTTCGAACTTATCCTTGCCAGAAAAGCATATTAGCGGCGGCCGCATGGATGTCGTTTGCTTTAAGCAGGCCGCCACTAAATAGACACCAACCGTTTGTTCTACTGAGAAAGAGAAGACAAAGAATTCTCCCCGGTTCCACTATTCTCCAGGCTACTGCTAAAAGTATTTTTACGCTTGTGTTGAGCATGATACAGGTCTACACCCATCTCGCCAAGCCTCGCCTGAAAACGTTCCACCTGCTCTTGCGTTGCCGGGGCAACCCCGGCCAAAGGGTCAGAAAGCCCCATTTCTACCCATTTGTCAGCACCCAGCTTGCTGTAGGCCAGGACATCCACCGGAACTTTTCTGTTCAGGGATTTGACCAAATCCGCCAGATCTCGGACATCCTCAGGTGAGTCGTTGATGCCGGGAATCAAAACATAACAGACTACCAATTGCACCTGGCTTTCGGCAGTCAGCCTTAAGTTTTTGATGATATCGACATTTTCCCTTTCGGTCAGCCGGCGGTGTTTCTCCGGATCTACTACTTTTAAAGAAAAGATCACCAGGTCCGTATAAGGCAAAACTTCCTGTAAATTACCCCGTTTACAGTACCCCGCAGTATCAAGCGCCCGGTGTATGCCCAGCTTGCCGGCCTCGACAAACAATTCCTTGACGAAACTGCTTTGCAGGAGGGGCTCACCACCGGAAACGGTCAGCCCCCCGCCGGATAATTCAAAAAAAATTTTGTAATTTTTAAGCTGGTCGATAATCTCTGCTACCGTTACTGATTTGCCACTGGCCAGCCAGGTGTCCGGATTATGGCAAAAGGTGCAGCGCAGGCGACAACCCTGCAGGAACAATACAAAACGGATCCCGCCGTTATCTACGGTACCCATAGTTTCAACTGAATGTATGTAGCCAATCATAGCTCAATCCCTCTAGCGAAAACGGTGCGGCTGACAATCTCCTCCTGCTGCTCCCTGGTCAACTTAACGAAATTCACAGCGTAGCCTGAAACCCTGACGGTGAGCTGGGGGTATTTTTCCGGGTGCTCCATAGCGTCCAGCAGGAGTTCACGGTCTAAAACGTTGATGTTTAAATGGTGCCCGCCTTTCATGAAGTAGCCGTCCAACAGCGCTATAAGATTATTGACCTGGTCTTCCGGCGTTCTACCAAGCGCCCCCGGGGTGATGGAGAAAGTATAGGAAATGCCGTCCATTGCATGATCATAGGGAATTTTGGCTACTGAACTGAGAGCGGCCACCGCCCCTTTGGTATCCCGCCCATGCATGGGGTTGGCGCCGGGAGCAAAGGGCACGCCGCTCTTGCGGCCGTCCGGAGTGCTTCCGGTCTTCTTGCCGTAAACCACATTGCTGGTAATGGTTAGGATGGAGAGGGTGTGCCTGGCACCTCTGTAGGTCCGGTTTTTTTTCAATTCGCTGTCAAAAAGTTTGACTACCTCCACAGCCAGGTCATCGACCCTGTTGTCATTATTTCCGTATTTCGGGTAATCACCGGTAATACGAAAATCAGTAATTATACCCCTGTTATCGAAAACCGGCTCAACTTGCGCGTATTTTATAGCACTGAGCGAGTCCGCCACTACCGACAGTCCCGCTAGGCCGAAGGCCATGAGGCGGTCAACCCGGGTATCCATGAGGGCCATCTCCAGTTCCTCGTAGAAATACCGGTCATGCATATAGTGGATGGTGTTCATAGTGGCCACATACCTTTGCGCCAGCCAGGACGCCATCTTTTGAAAGGCCGGCCAGACTTCCTGAAAATCCAGAGGTCCTTCCTTTGCCTGGAACACTTCGGGGGCTATTTTCTCTCCGCTGAACTCCTCCCTGCCGCCGTTTAAAGTCAAAAGCAGGCACTTGGCCAGATTGGACCTGGCCCCGAAGTATTGAGTTTGCTTCCCGAGTCGCATGGCCGAGACACAACAGGCGATGCCGTAATCGCTCCCAAAGATGGGACGCATGAGATCATCGTTCTCATACTGCAGGGAACAGGTATCAGCAGACAATTTGGCGCAAAACTCCTTAAACCCCCGGGGCAGCTCTTTAGACCATAGCACCGTCAGATTTGGTTCCGGAGCAGAGCCCATATTGTAAAGGGTCTGCAGCATCCGGAAGGAAGTTTTGGTCACCAGGGTGCGGCCGTCGGTAGCCATCCCGCCGACCGATTCAGTAACCCAGTTGGGGTCTCCGGCAAAGAGTTCGTAATATTCCTTGGTCCGCAACTGCCGGGTCAGGCGCAGTTTAATCACGAAATCATCAATAATCTCCTGAGCGCCTGACTCGTCCAGCGTCCCTTCCGCCAGATCCCGCTCCAGGTAGATATCCAGGAAGGTACTCACCCGGCCCAGGGACATGGCCGCCCCGTTCTGTCCCTTGATAGCCGCCAGATAAGCAAAATAGAGCCACTGCACCGCTTCCCGGCCGTTCTCCGCCGGACGACCAATATCGTAGCCGTAAGACGCAGCCATTTCCTTCAACTCTTGCAAAGCCCGGATCTGCTGCCGCACCTCCTCACGTAGCCTGATGGTCTCCTCATCAGTGATTGCCAGAAGATCGGGGGCTTTTAAATCCTGCTCTTTGGCTGCGATAAGCCGATCCACCCCGTACAGGGGGACCCGCCGGTAATCCCCCATGACACGGCCCCGGCCATAGGCATCCGGAAGCCCGGTAATTATGCCATGATGGCGCAGTTTCTTAATTTCATCAGTGTATACGCGGAAAACTCCCTCATTATGTGTGGTCCGGTACGTAGTAAAAATTTTGACGATCTTGGGGTCAAGTTCAGCGCCATACTGCTGACAGGCCTTTACTGCCATGCGGATCCCCCCGAAAGGATTGACTGCCCTTTTCAAGGGTTCGTCAGTCTGCAGACCAACGATTATTTCTGCATCCCGGTCGATATAACCGGGCTGGAAAGCGGTAATACCTGTAATCTGGCGGTTGGCTATGGCGTAGACCCCGCCTCTTTTTGACTCCTCCGTCAGCAGATTGCGGCACTTCTCCCAGAGGGCCCGGGTACGGGCGCTGGGTCCAGCCAGAAAGGAAGCATCTCCGGTATAAGGGCTGACATTGTGGTGAATGAAATCCTGTACGTCGATATTTCCTTTCCAGCTCTCTCCATTGAAATTACGGTAGCATCTTTGTTCCATAACCATTGACATAATAAACTCACCTCGGATTTAAGATGTCCGAGGTGACCCTGTTCAATACAACTAAATCTTTAAATATTGCCTGGTCTTTTATTATTTTCTACTCTTGTGCTTCATCCTTCTTTTCAGCTATGAAATTCCTAATGCTTTCTTTGCGCCGTTTATTTTTGGCTTTAATTCTTTGAATTTCATCAGGCGCCAGCTCCTCTGCATGTTCATCCAGGTAATCCTCTGCTTCGCGCAAATTGGCGATTGTGTGGTCGATGTGCTGTTGCAGGTGCACTTCATTGTCAGCTCGATTATCCGGTTTGGCCAAATTAATCCCTCCTAATTTTTTAAATTTATCATGACCTAAACCGGCAGTTGCTATGCAGTATAGATCGACACTTGTCGGGTAAAATACTCCCATGCTTCTCAACCAGAAAAAGGTAGCTATTGTTTATTGTTTTTATTATTGCAAAAGGGTAGCTCTTGGCTAGAGCTACCCTTTTGCAAAACTATCTTAAATTATGAAAACCATATCCTCTATACATTAGCACCTTTGGCTTCTAAATAAGCCTTCAAGCCGCCCCATTTTTCCTGGAACAACCCGGGATGCATCAATTTCGGGCCGCCGTCAGGAATAATTGGCATGAATTCCATCATATCTAATACCTGTGTCTGTAGATCGATGCCAGGGGCTATTTCGATTAACTTCAGCCCATCAGCAGTACCTTCAAATACGGCTCTCTCAGTTACATATAGGATTTTGTGGCCATCAATTGCAGCTTGCCTCAAGCTGAAGGAGCTTTGCGGGATTTCTTTAACGAATTTCTTGTACTTACCTTCTTGGTCAATGACCAACTTGCCATCTTCAATATGAGTTTTAATACCGCCTGCTGTAAATGTACCTATAAATACAGCTAACTTGGCGTTAGCGGCAATATTCATGAAACCGCCCACACCCTTGATGGTACCGCTGATGAGGCTCGTGTTCAAGTCACCATTCCGGTCTACTTCACCCATACCGAAAGCACCGAACTCTAATCCGCCACCATCAAAGAAATTGAAGTGATCGCCCTGGTCGCTTAGAGACTCAACATTGTAGTGAGCGCCAAAGTTGATGCCTGCTGCAGGTACTCCGCCAATCGCGCCTGATTCTGAAATAAGAGTAAGCGAATCACTGAGCCCTTCTTCCGCCAAGATACTGCCGACCATCTGGGGCATACCAAGACCAAAGTTGGCTTTTGCACCTAGAGGCACTTCCATAGCTACCCTTCTTAGAGCGACTTTAACGCCGTCGAAGGGAATTGGATCTGCTCCAGAGGAAACGTCAACCTTGGCTTCGCCTGTGAATGCAGGATTATATTTTCCGCCTACTGTGCTGATACGTCTTTCAGGCTGGGTCTCAACAACAATATAGTCTACATAGATACCGGGCACCTTAACCATCTTGGGATGGATAGTTCCGGTTTCCACGATTTCTTCCACCTGGACAAAAACCTTTCCGCCGTTGGCCCTGACAGCCTGGGCAATTGTCAACATCTCCAGGTTGTAAGGTTCTCTATCGGTGGATATGTTGCCGTTTTTGTCAGCTTTGGTGCCTCTCATCCAAGCGATATTGAGATCCATGCCTTTGAAGAACAGCATTTCCTCTCCCCTGAAATCAGGGATATACTCAACAAATTGTTCCTCGCTATCTTTAGCTAACTGATTGACGCATCCACCGTCAATGCGAGGGTCGACAAAGGTGCCAAGACCGACCCTGGACAGGGTGCCCTTCATGCCTCTAGCTTGATCCTTGTAAACTTGCAGAAGCGTGCCAAGTGGCAGGTTCCAGCCAGCTATCTTATTATCCATTAGTTGTTGAGTCGTGAAATCAGAGCAAGCAGCGTGCGAGCAAACCCACCTGGTCATCAGACCGGTATGAGCCAGGTGGTCTTCACAACGGCAAAAGCCATTCTCTTTAGTAGCTCCAAAGCCGCCGCCACCGGCTGCGTGGGTATAGCCAATGTTTTTCGGATGACCAGTTTCCAAAAACCTCTTTTCAACTTCCATCAAAATTTCTTCCGGTGTCCCTGAGCAGCCAAACGTTGCGACTGCGATGTTGTCGCCGTCGTTAACCATATACGCTGCTTCCCTAGCCGTGATAATCTTTGGTTTTGCCATAAAACATTGTAGCCCCTTTCTACATTTTTTCAACTCATGCTTATATATTTTTATTGCATAGTTGGCCTTAAAAAAAGAGCTCGGAACCGCCAAAATAAAAAGCCTTGCTCTTTATATAATTGCAAGATGCTGATAAAATTTATCAGGCATAAATGTAAGGGCGATTTTTTTCTGATCTTATCTATTATTGTTAGTAGACTAACTAATAACCTTTATCTAAATTATACTTAAATGCTGGATGTAAAGCAAGTGCGATTAAATTAAATCTCTCATTTCATTTTTATGGGGATAAAATTTTGTACTTTAAGTATTGGTCTATGTTATTCAGTCAAATTTATATACAGTTCAGGATACCTTTCTTCTAAAACAAATGGCCTGGAATTTTCATCACAGGTTACTTGCTTGGTGAAACCGTTGGCAATTTGCTTACCTGACTCCTTGTTTATTATGTCATAAGTAATCGTAATTACTTTACCCTTCACCTCTTCAACAGCTGCAGTGATTTCCAGGAGATCATCAAATACGGTTGAGGCCTTGTACTCGCAATGACATACTACTAAAGGCAAAAGGATCCCGGAAGCTTCCCACTTCTGCATCTCAAACCCTGCTTCACGCAGAAGTTTTGTACGGGCAAGATCAAACCATTTGATATGATTTGTGTGGTATACAGCCCTCATGCCGTCAAGGTCAGCAAAACTAACTCTTAATTCTACTGTTGCTTTTTTCAATTCATATCCTCCTTGTACCATTTTAATACTATTAGGCTATTGGCCTAATAATCATTGCTTTTTAAAAGTAACCTTGAGACCCAAGCTTTCCAGAGCATCCACAACTTGACGGCCAATATTTGTAGTTAGACGCAACTTTATTTTTGCCTTTTTGTCTTCCTTTACATGAATAATTGTCTCTTTGACCTGTACTCTGGAAACATCCAGCATATTGTAAATATCAGCAAGGAGATTCTGGCGAGCATGCGCCTCCATAATAAGGATCGTTCCTTTCAGATCGTATTCCCTAGTCTCGACCATACCATCAAATATGTTGGTAATGGTGATAATGCCAGCCAAACGCTCCCCATCCACTACCGGCACACTGCCCAATCTGTGCTCTCTTAAATATACTGCAGCCTCTTCAATAGTGGTGTCCGGTGTTAAAGTAAGAGGAAACCTGTGCATTACCTCAGCAACCTTCATCTGCTCAAAAAAATAACGGGTTTCGAAGGCATCAAGGGAACTGAACGATGAGGGTGCAACTTTAAGAATCTGTTTTTCTGTCACAACACCCACCAGCTTGTGGCCAGACACCACAGGCAACGCCCTTATTTTTTCCTTTTCCATTACTTTCAGCACCTGAGCTACTGAATTATCTATGTCCACTGTTACGGGAGACTTTAGCATAACATCACGAACAAACAATGACCCACCTCCACGCTAAAAATACTCGATAGTGACTTTTTTGCCAAGAGCGAGCAACTGTTCCGCCATATCTCTGACGGTCTGGTTTTTCATCACGCAGGAAATCGGAAAACCTGGATATTGGTAAGTCGGGTTGATCGCCAGCCCGACAATAAAATGAATTTCATCCGTTTTTAAAAATTCAGCCACCAACTGACTGGCCCCATCATCCGCCGCAGCCAGCTCATGCAACTTGACACCCTGCTTTAAAAGCTGCAGAGCATAATACAGAGTAATGGCGCCCTCAGTAACCAGGTCAATCCCTTCAATTAAGCCGGTGGGCGGCACTACTTCCGATCGGCTTCTCAGATCAACCTCCACATTTTTTCCCATTATGCGGCCTACCAGCTTACTAGTGGTTCCGCCGCACACCACCTTTTTACCCCCGGCTGCCAGCAGTTTGCCCACTGCAGCACGGTCATCTAAGGGATTGCGAGGCGGTCCCACCAGGGCTGTAAGCGTCCGCAGTTTCCGATATTTAACCACCACTACGCTAACATCATCCCCCGGCTGGCCACCGTATAGATTATTAACTTTCTTGAGTAATTCCTGAGCAAAATCAGCTGCGTCATAATTTTGCCCGGCCAGGATCTTAATGTGCTTACCTACCTCCTTTTCACCCCAGCCAAGGTTTAAGACTTTTCCCAGACCGGCATGAAGCACACCGTCACTGATCAAGACAACCCAATTATCTTCCTCCAGATTGAAGCGCACTTCAGCAATTTCCTTATCACCTATTTTGCGCCAACCCCGTTTAAGATATAAGAGGGAGCTTTGTTTCCCTAAGTAAGCCTTGGGATTATCAAATTCAGCCAGGTAGGCCTGTCCGTCATTATTAATCTCCAGAATTGAAAAAGTGCTGTAAGCCAGTTTTCGTACCGAGCATATCGGCAGGGTTTCTGCAATGGTGGCCAGGACATCGTCAACACTACTGCCCATCTTAAACATAGTAGCTGCGGTTTTAGCGGTAATACGGGATAGAATATTGGCTTTCACACCACTTCCGAGGCCGTCCGCCAATACAACTACCGTCTTATTGTCTCCGCGCATGATCTCCACGGTATCACCGCATAGCTCTTCACCTTTTTTATTAAGCTGATAGTAACCAATATCAAGATAGAAAGGCGGCATTTATAGATCATTCCTTTCTTCTTGCCCCAATGTGTCTGCCTCCATTAATTTGATTAATTGGTTGAGATGAACCTTGGTCTCAGCTGTGGTTTCCCCCAAGAGGCCGGCAATAACCTGAGCCACCGTCATCTGTTTTTTGATTACCTCCTGAGCCCGCAGGATTGTCTGAGATTTCACCTGCTGCAACTCCTTCTGTTGGCGCAACCCATCTGTGATATCCGTAAACACGCCCATCGCTTTTTGTTGGCCCAGTGGAATAATTATATATTTAATGGCTTTATTTTCATTCAAATGACAAAGGGATTCATTGATGGTCATTTCTTGTAATGCCAATCTAAAGGGCTCAGGGTCAAACAATAGCTCAAGTGGTTGGCCCAAGACACTACTGGTACAATCAAATATTTTCTCAGCCATGGGGTTTAGTTGCTGGATCGACAGGTCTTCGCCAACAATCAGCACCCCTGCTGGCAGTGATTGCAAAACCATATCCGAAAGGGTTTCTGCATTTTTTCGCATGTAAGGGAGACACATTTGAAGTTCCGCCCTGCCTTGGTGTACTGCCACCGCCTTTTCCTGGCAGGTATCAAAACCGCAGGCACCGCAGTTTAATTCATCCTCAGGCTTTTGCTTGCCTGTGCTACTCAGAATTTTTTTTATTTGTGCCTCGTCAGGGACAGGCAGATGAACCTGCCGATCCTTATACGCACGGTACAAAAGAGCGTCCGGCAAAAGCGGTTTGGTCCCTTGTTCAGAGGACTTCTGATTCTCCTGACGGTAGAAAACCATCATTTTGCTGCGTTTAACATATATATCTTCACCCGAAACTCCCGCAGGACCTCCCAGGCAACCTCCGCTACAGGCCAGCAGTTCCGTGAAAGCCGGTCTCTGATCCAGGTTGGAGGTGAAATTTTTCAAAAGAGTAATGCAGTTGTCCAGGCCGGAGATGGCCTGAACGTCCCTGGCCATCAGATCGGTACTCATATAACTGGCCAGTAGTTGCCCCCCCTCCAGAGGAAAGAAACGAGCCGGTCCCGGTGTATAACCGTCGAAACCCTCAGCTGCCATTGCCTGCCAATCAGGGTTATCCTCCCGGATCCATTCCCAGACCTCATTAAATCCCAGGACGAAATCAACAGCACCCTTCACTTCCTCGGATAAGGCTTCCCCCATTTTTGCGATACAGGGCCCGATAAAAACTGTAATACAATCAGGGTACCTGTTTTTAATGTAGCGACAGTGGGCAATCATGGGAGATACCAACGGCGAGAGATAGGGTATAAGGTGCGGATAGTATTGCTCTACCAGGTTGATTACTACCGGACAGGCAGAGGAAATAACAGGTCGCTGGGCATTTAAATGCAGCTGCTTCTCCGCAATCAGTTCAGCCCCCACAGACGTTTGCTCAACATAGTTAAAGCCTAATTCTTTAAGCGCTGCAGGAAATAGCTCCGGCACAGCCAGAGGTAACGCAGCCGGGAAAGAAGGAGCCACACTGGCCACAACCGTAGCTGTTTTCTTTAGCAGCAATTCTTTAACTTCGTTAAGGCAGCTACTGACCGTTTTAGCCTTTTGGGGACACACAGAAATACATAAGCCGTCATGGATGCAACACTCTTCAATAACCTTGACCTGTATTTTTCCTTCTTGGTCATTTTGCACGGAGATGGCTTTCACAGGGCAGTATCGCACGCATTTGTAACAGTCAAGGCACTTGGCATCATTATTGATGATTAGGCTCACGTTTCTCCTCCCCGTACAATAATCCAAATACTTCTTTTTCAAATAATTGGTTAACATTATCCGGTGAGACACCTGAAAAAACCTTATCACCAATCATTACCGTTGAACCTTCATTGCACCGCTCCATGCAAAAATGGCCTTTCAGCACCACCATGTCTTGCAACATATAATGTTTTATTAAATTTTCTATCTCAGCAATGATTTTTTTGGAGCCCCGTAAAAAACAGGAACTGCCCACACAAACCTGAATAGTAATCATAAAGTCACCTCAGATAACTAGCTGCAAATTACTCCACAAATCTTGTATGCATTTTATCTCAAATGTAATCATAAGTGCAGATGAAAGCAACCGCTACGTCATTAGACCAAATTTAAAGACAAGCTTACTTGTATAAGCGGCAACAACTCTTACCATGAAATTTGTATGCTAAAAGTTCTTGGAACGCACCTATGGCATCTTTAGACTTTTTTGTTCAATCTTTTGCCATTATTTGTTATATATCGATAAAGGAATCTCTGGGTTTATTATTGCGGATAACAAAAATTAAAACTGGCCATAGACATAAGAATATAGAAAGTATGGTAAAAAGAGCAGCATGTTCAGTATACATTTCAAACAGCTTATAAGTAAAACCGATACCGAAGATGAATACTCCAACAGCGATTAACCAGCCAAGCACCGGGATGGGATATAAAATCGCACCGCCGCATAAAATTACCGGCGTCCAAAGAGCTAAATTGGGAAAACGAAAACCGAATAGTTCCATTTCCCCAACTATTGTACCTGCGATATACAGATCTGCCACCGGAATCCAGGCCAACCAGGGTAAATCTATCCCTTTGTTAGCTGCCATCGTTGCCAGACCAATGGACTTTAGAATATAAAATACGATGAAAACTAAGACAAAAAAGACTCCTAAAGTTCCAATCAGTAACAATAGAAGTTCCATTAATAATCACCATCCTTTAAATTAATCAATATATATGATAATTATAATACACCATTATGGTTTATCATAACCAATTATGATAAAAATGCTAGACATTCTATGGAAGGCTGCGGCAAAGATGTATTTGAAACTGACATCAAAAATGGCTTCCCTATTCAGGCCATGCTCAACAAGGAAAGCCAGGGAAATTATTACGGTTTGCTACTGATTGATTAGTTTACAATAAATACGGGCGGCTTCTCTGAACAAAAAAGATATGAGAACCGCCCTTTATTCTTAATTATTGTCTTGGAACTAATTGTTGATCAAATGCACTTTTTCGGGATCGAACTGCAGCATAACCTCTTTTTCTGTAAATATTTCCCCATCCATAACCTGTCCGGCACTGACATAGGTTACTAAAGGAAAACCGCAATCCACCATAGCTTTATAGAAGACACTGCCAGGAAAAATTTCCCTGACGATGCCATTTATATAATTATGGCGACCGGGACGCGGCTCACCTTTTATTAATCTTATATCTTCCGGTCGCACCAGTACCAAGACATTGCTCCCTGCGGGAAACGGAGCCGATGCTTTTAATTGGTGTGCACCGACCTGAACTATAGTCTTATTGTCTTGGTCACCAATCACTTTTCCGGGAATCATATTATCAACCCCTACCAGAGTAGCCACCGTACGGTTGACCGGTCTGGTCATGACCTCATGGGGAGAAGCCTTTTGAACTATTTGCCCTTGTTGCAGTACCACAACAGTTTCCGATAAAATAGGCACCTCACTGAAATCGTGGGTTACAAACACGCTGGTTACATTGGTCTCTTGCAGGATGCGGGCTAATTCAGAGGTCAGCAGGGCTCTGGTCGGCGCATCCAGAGCCGCAAAAGGCTCGTCAAGGAAAAGAACCTCCGGCTCCAAAACCAGAGCCCTGGCCAGGCTCACTCGCTGGGATTCGCCACCTGAAAGGTTTCTTGCCTGACGATCTCTCAGATGGGTAATATCAAGACGTTCCAGCCATTCCTTGACTCTGGCATTGATTGTATTAGCGTGAAAACCGCGCAGTTTCATGCCTGACGCTACATTATGATATACAGTTGTATCCAGCAATAACGGTTCCTGCAGTACCATAGCCATGCGGCGGCGATAAGCGATTGCGTTTTTCCATTCCATGTTCTCGCCTTTAAATAATAATTTGCCACTGGTAAGACGGCGCAAAAGCATCAGTACCTGCATCAAAGTGCTTTTGCCCGCGCCGTTGGGGCCAATCAGTGCGATTGCCTCACCTTCTTCAATCGCCAGGTGCTCGATGTCAAGGATTTTCTTCTTACCTATAGTCAAGTTTAGATTGATTGCTTCTATAATTATGCTTGTATTCATAAAGGCCTCTTTTGCTGTTGGTATGTAAGAAACAAGGTCACGCTGTAGGCAAGGGCTAAAAGAATCAAGCTGATCGCTATAGCTACATCAAAGTTTCCTTTGGAAACCTCCAGCACTGTAGCTGTTGTTAAAACGGAAGTTTCTCCCTTAATATTGCCCCCCACCATCGAAGAAGCACCTACCTCGGATATTACCCCGCCAAAACCGGCCATTACCGCGGCCAAGAGTCCCATCCTTGCTTCCCGCACCATCAACAGGAGACTCTGCCACCACGTAGCGCCCAAAGCCATAATCTGCAGTCTGATCTTTGGATTTAGTTGCTGGATAGCTGCAATAGTAAAGCCTATAACAATGGGTGAAGCGATCACAGCTTGGGCTATCACCATCGCTACAGGCGTGTACATCAGATGCAGGAAGCCCAGTGGGCCATTGCGCCACAGAAAAATGCTCACCCACAGGCCCACAACCACCGGCGGTAAACCCATGCCAAAATTGACAACGCTGACGATCAGACGTCGCCCCGGAAACATAGTCAAAGCCAGAAATACACCTATTGGCAGTCCCAGTAAAACACTGATCAGAGTGGCTGCACCGGACACTTTAATAGTAAGGAAAGCGATTTCCAGGATTTCAGGATCGCCCTTCAGCAGCATTTCCAAGGCCAGCACTAACCCCTGCCAGATTGCCTCCATAAAAGTTATCACCTTTCCTACTGTCACAAAAAATAACAAACGGTAGTTATGCGAAAAGCATCATCTACCGCTATTTATCCTTAAGGTAGCGTTCTCCTTTCCGCTGGGGAGGCGAGTAGGTTTCCCCGGTTCACCCTTCCGGCATATAAACCATAACTCACAAGTCCCAGGTAAATATGCTCGGAGAACTAATTATTGCTAACTAATTTCGAATACATTTTATTGAATGACAATTATAAAGTCAATAAATAATGATAAATATGGTTTGGCAAAATTAACTTTAAAAGCTATAATGGTATAGGTTAATTTTCTTCTAAATATTGTTATTGTCCGTTTATTGTTTTTAGGAGGCATTACGTTAATTAATGGCTGGGGAGGATTGTTTGGTAATTTAGGGGAATAATTAAGCAATAGACGTAGACTCCTCTTAAAACAATGAGTTTTTGTCTTAAGAGGTGATACTACGCAATAAGATTCACCATTTTGCACAGGAGGTGATTACAGCATTCTTTCAACGAGGTTTGAAGCTCAAAGAATTTAAATCAAGGTCTTATAAGGTGGTGTTACAATTTTGTTCAGCGGGTTTTCCATGTATGCAATTTATGCATCCATAGTTGGTATAGCATTTGCACTTTTTCTTGCTTCCTGGGTCTTAAAACAGCCGCAAGGCAACAAAAGAATGATTGAGATCTCAGGCGCTATTCAGGAAGGAGCTATGGCATACCTGGCCAGGCAATATAAAACTATTGCGGTAGTTGGTCTTATTATTGCCCTGCTTCTTTATTTTGGTTTAGGCAGCCCTATTACAACTTTAGGGTTTATTGTTGGTGCTGTTTTCTCAGCCCTTTGCGGTTACATAGGCATGACCATCTCGGTTAAAAGCAACCTGCGAGTTTGCGAAGCAGCCAAGCAAGGCCTGCCTGCAGCATTGTCACTGGCTTTTAGGGGCGGTGCCGTAACCGGTCTCATGTGCGTTAGTCTGGGTCTTCTGGGCGTCGCCGGTATGTATGTTCTTTTTAAAGATCCCACATATCTTATCGGGCTGGGTTTTGGCGGCAGCTTAATCAGCGTTTTTGCCCGTCTTGGCGGCGGTATTTATACCAAGAGTGCTGACGTGGGAGCTGACCTGGTTGGTAAAGTTGAGGCCGGTATCCCGGAAGATGACCCGCGCAACCCTGCCGTTATTGCCGATAATGTGGGCGATAACGTAGGTGACTGCGCCGGTATGGCAGCCGACCTTTTTGAAACCTACGCCATTACAGCTATTGGCGCTATGTTGTTGGGTTACATCATGTTCGCCGGTAAAGAAGAATTTGTTGTTTATCCGCTGGCCCTGGGCGCAATTGCCATCATTGCCAGTATAATAGGGGTTTTCTTCGTGCGCATGAGTAAGAACGGTAATATCATGGGCGCATTGTACAAAGGCCTATTTGCTTCCGCCATCCTATCTTTAATCGGCTTTTATCCTGTCACTACCTACTTCTTTGGTTCACTGCAGTATTATTACGCAGCAATTGTCGGGGTTGTTGTAACAATGGTTATCGTCTTTGTTACTGATTACTATACTTCGACAGCCTATAAACCTGTGCGCACTATTGCTGAAGCCTCTCAATCAGGCCACGCTACCAATATTATTACCGGATTGGCCGTAGGCATGGAAGGCAGTGTCGCACCGGCTGTAGCTATTGTAGCAGGCATTCTGGTTTCCTATAGCCTGGGCGATATTTATGGTGTGGCTATTGCTTCAATGGCTATGCTCTCCATGACCGGTATCGTAGTTGCCATTGACTCCTTTGGACCGATTACGGACAACGCCGGCGGTATTGCCGAAATGGCCGAGTTGCCTGCAGAAATCCGCAATATTACTGACCCACTTGATGCAGTTGGTAATACAACAAAAGCGGTAACCAAAGGATATGCCATCGGTTCTGCCGGATTGGCCGCTATTGTTCTCTTTTCCTCTTACACAATGGAGATCGCCAACCTGGGTCAAGCCATGATCTTTAATATCGATGACCCATGGGTTCTGGCTGGTCTGTTACTAGGCGGCGCGCTGCCATTTCTGTTCTCTGCCCTGGCTATGGGGGCTGTGGGCCGGGCTGCTAACGAGGTAGTGTCAGAAGTTCGCCGTCAGTTTAGAGAAATCAAAGGAATTATGGAGGGAACAACCAGGCCGGAATATGGCCGTTGCGTAGACATTGTCACCAAACGGGCCATTAAAGAGATGATTGTGCCCGGTTCTTTAACAGTTGTTGCACCGCTTCTGGTAGGTTTTCTCTTAGGACCAAAAGCTCTTGGCGGTCTCTTGATGGGTGTCATTATTACAGGTCTTTTCCTCGCTGTCATGCTTACAGCAGGTGGCGGCGCCTGGGACAACGCCAAAAAACATATTGAAGACGGCCATTTTGGCGGCAAGGGCACCTTTGCCCACGCTGCTGCAGTTACGGGTGATACAGTAGGCGATCCGTGCAAAGATACTGCCGGCCCTGCTATCAACCCAATGATCAAAGTGGTTAACATCGTAGCCCTCCTGATTGTGGCTGTAATTATATAAGACAAAGCAGAATTGCCGGCACTGTGATTACAGAGCCGGCAATTCTGCTTCTATCCGGTACGTAGAACAGGTTAAAGACTATGCAGCTTATCCCGTGCTTCGTTTCTCCATGTTGCTTGCTCTCTTCTGTTCCATCAGATCGACAAAGGCTTCTAAACGGGTTTGCACCCCGGATGCACCGTTTTGCTCGTCCATAATTAAGGTCAGGCATGGTATGCTCTTGTCCAGGCTAATATCAGGCAAAATGCTTTCGGCAACAATTTCAGGCATGCAGGTAAAAGGAAAAGCCTGAATTACACCATCATAACCGGACCTGGCATAATATACCGTAGAGCCTATCGTCTCCTGGCCATGTCCTCCAACAAAATGACACAGGTAAGGATGAGCTGAGCGGAGCACCTCCTCTCTTTTTCTGCCGCCCTGCAGCATACCACCGCAAATATGGTCGTTGACCCACTCACTCAAGTAAACTGAGCGATCCACTTCAACATTTAAATAACCCAAACGCCGCTCCAGGTCCTGGTTTGAAAAAGGATCCAAAAGAGTATAGATCTCTCCTACAAAGCCCACTTTTAAAACATTCCTTTGCTCCTCCACAGCTATTTCATTAAACATTACCTGTGTTTGCTCAATGGCGGCAGCTAAGCCTTCATAAGTATAGCTATCATCAACTGCCTTCAGGGCCCTTTGGTAAACTCTGTCCGTAGAACCATGGACAATTTCCCGCGGGCGCAGTTTATGAGAAACTTTTTCTATGTCATCCACTGCTTTTGCTTTTTTATAGCCTAAACGGATGGCCTGAAAGATATCCCACCATGAGTTTTTCCCAGCTATTTTTTTTATTTTTCCAAGCACATCAGTTATTCTGCGATCAGGCGGTTCCAGCACAATAAACTCCATATTGCACCCAATGTCTTTAAGTATCGACTCCTCGATTTGAGCGTAATAGCCAAAGCGGCAAGGGCCACAGCCACCTGCCATCAACACCGTATCAGCGCCTGATTCACAGGCCTCTATGTAATTACCTAAATTTAACTTTAAAGGCAAACAGGCAAATTCCGGAGCATATTTGGCACCGAGAGTCAGGGTTTTTTTGCTGGTCGGCGGCGGAACAATCACCTCAAGACCAAGGTTCTGTAAGATAGACTTTAAAGGAATATGCATGTTCCCCATATGGGGAAAGGTTATGTTCATGACTTCACCCTCCCAAAACCTCAGTATGAACATATTTACCGTATTTATGCTGGCAAAATTCTATAAGAAAAAAAACGGGTGCGTTTTTTACGCACCCATATTTGCCCAATCCTGTTAGTGAAATTCATCTATGCTTATTGCTGTTCCAGCCAATACTTATACAGACGGCTTATGACCACCGCTGTTTCAGCCCTGCTGGCGCCATCGTTAGGTCTAAACAAACCATCAGCACCTTGTAACAAACCGGCATCTGTAGCCCTAGCTATCGCTGCTCTGGCAAAGGCAGGGATCTCGTTTTGATCTTTATATTCTAATACGGTGTTTGTGTCCGCTAAACCAAGGGCCCGGTCAAGCATGACAGCCATTTCGCTTCTGGTAATCTTAGCATCGGGGGCAAAGGAACCGTCAGGATACCCTGTAACCACCCTTCTACATACAGCGGTATCTATGGCAGCACTAGCCCAGCCTGGGATGTCGTCGTTAAAGCCTATGCTGGGTTTTTCATAGGTCCATTGCATCGCCGAAGCAAGCATTTTTACAAATTGAGCTCTGGTCACAGTCTCATCCGGGCGGAAAGTCCCGTCGGGGAACCCGTTTATCACCCCACGCAGCGCCATATCTACAATGGACGTTGCTGCCCAGTGTTTACTTATATCTTTGAAGTAAGGAGCCGCTTTTTGATCATCCACCAGAACAAACTGGCCCAGGCCCCATACTCTGGCGCTGATAATATTGACCTCATCACCGTAGTCCACCTTAGAAGGCTGTTCCTTCCAGGCCTGGGCTGCCTCATCCCACATTAAAATAGCGGGTCGTTCTTCAATGGTATCATGCCGATACTCCCAACTCAGCTTCCAGGGTGCTGTTATTTCTATTGTCTCGCCCGGTGCAGGCTGCAGGGAGAAGGAGCCGAGGTTGATACAACCTTGCGGCAGACCCGCAGCAGAATCAGCATAAGCAAGTCTTAAGTTTACTGGTTCCGTCACACTGCCTCTGGGGAAAGCAACATCGATCCAGCTGTCCAGTTGGGCAAATGCTGCTTGTTCTGGCCGGACCTCCAGCTCTACCCACAGTGGTTTAACCGTCACCGGAATGGAAGCGCTGTGACCTAAGAAGGTAACAGTTATATAACCGTCGCCCACTTGCTCAGATATGAAAACACCATTGCTTATGCTACCCAGTTCGTTATCCACACTCCAGTGGGCATCCTCAAATGCTAAATCAAAGCTCATGCCACTATGGGTCTTAACACTGGCTGCCAAAGGCACCGATTCTCCAGGCACCACTGTGATGGAGGCAGGCGTTATAGACACTCCAGCCAGGGATTGTGCGCCGATAACATTTACTTGCATGGAACCTGAAACTTGCTCAAGAGTAGCATTAATAGTAGCAATACCGTCTCCCTCAGGCATGAAGGTATTATCGCTAAACGCTCCTGCAGGTGTTGCCGACCAACTGATCTCATCATTCCTGACACTAACCGGGTTGTAGTTTTCATCGTATCCCTTGGCGCTATAAGAAGCTTTAGTGCCGGCCAACACTACTTCAGGGCCGCTTATTTTCAGACCGGCCAATTTACCAGCCGGCAACGTGGAAAATATCCCAAGGGCATCAGGCACAGGCCGCAAAGAACCTGCCTGGGGTTTATTAATTAAGCTGGCCTCAAAGTCACCCAGGTGACGCGCTGCCATGGTAGTGGAACCACCGCCGTCTAAATTCACCCCTCGCCAAACACCGATGGAAATTAGAAAGTTAGCCAATTCCTCCTGAGTCATCCCCCTGCTGAGCATGTTTCCGCCAGCATCAACACTCTTTTCAACAGTTACAAGATAAAGTGTTTTGCCGTCTCTGGAAACACCGGCAGCTGTCCTGGCTACTTTACCGTAAATATTCTGAGTGAAATAGGCCGGCAGGTGACCATCCTCTACCAGCAGGGCCTGTCCTCCTACCGCTGCCAGCAAATCATCCCCGCCCGGGCTTACCCTATAGCTGGCAGCAACTTTCGTTCCTACGGGTAAATGCTCCTCGATAAACCTGGCTGCCTCGCCATGCCCCTGCAGGACAAAGCCATCCGCCGGGATCAATACACCCGGTTTGTCGGTTAAAACTTGCTGCACAACACCTTTACTGACAACAGCCACCGTAACTCCTTTAAGGTTGGGCAACACACCCCGGCTGGTAGTACCCCAAAGAGTGTTGTACAAATGCAAGGCATTGGTATCTGATGACTGGCCATTCATCAACAGGTAGCCGGGTTTATTGATACCCGATAATGGATAGCTTTTTCCGTCACCTGTAATAACCTGACCCGTAAAACCAAATATCTCCATCAACATTTCATGATCTTTAGTGACGCCAACACCATACATGTCGTTGCGCAAGGCAGGACTCTCCACCAACCGCCCGTTATGGTAGGCTAACCCAATAGGCCGCCCGCTGTCAGCCATTTGAAAGAAGTCACCGTTGATCGCGGCCACAGCTCTAGTACGCCTGGCCATTTCCGTAACAGTCTGATTTTTGTTGAGGGTGCCGTCAAAACCAATAATGGTATCAAGCCTGACGTTGGGGTCTGTCAGATCCGCTTTTACCACATAAACCTTCAACGGCCCCTCGTTCGTTTGCATGTTGATACTCTCTAAGACAACCCCTCTGGTAATGATTTCCTGTGAAATTGTTTTATTAATTACCTGATAGGAATAAGCAGTTCCCGGCATAACCAGTGCTAAAACAACAGCTGCCAGGATCAGCGCCTTTTTGTTGATCTTAATCAAACAGTTCATAAATAATCACCTCCAAGTAAAACACAACCCAAAGATAAGCAATTCTAAACTATAAAAAACAAGCTCACTTCCGATCAAAGTAAATGTTCTTGCCTGTGGCAGCCAGCGGAATACCTACAATCAAATCCCCCTTCATCATGCCCATTTTTCTGGCAACCACACCAACCCGGTACATCATTCTGTTGTCTGCGTTAAGTATGCTGGCGGTTTTGGCAGCCGAGCCCAGGGCAATACCCAGATCGATCAACCGCCAGGCACAGAGAGGCCCCTTAAACTCCGTCCCTTCCCGGGCGATAAGCTCGCCGCACTTGTTTTTGCCGCAGGCACCGCAATTTAAACCCGCCGGTTTAGCCTCCTCCAGGCCAAGAAGCAAAACAGCGCCGGAGTTACGGATATTGTTGGCATCACGATCATAATTGGTCCGGCCCTGCTCCTGACCATAGCGCTCCATGGCCTCAGCCAGACTCAGAAGATCTGCTCCTGAAATCACTTTAGAAACTACATAATCCTGTCCGGCCGTCTTGGGCGCAGTACGGGCCGACAACTCCATCAGCCCCGCAACCATTTGCAAGATGTTTTCCAATTGACTAAACCTCCCGCTGGTAAACTTTTTACATGGATTTCCAGAGAACTCAAAAGCTAAAGCTGCCTCAGCAGCTTTTTGTGTATTTTTTACACTGAATTTATTGTCTATCCCGTTATGTCTGTGTGCCATGTTAAAGTAATTGCCAATAAATAACTGAGCTATAATTATTGACGCAAGTACCCCCTGGCCCGGTTCACAATAAATTGATTAAAGTGCAGGTTATTTAGACATTAAAGCGAAAGTTAATGATGTCACCATCATCAACGATGTATTCTTTGCCCTCCAGGCGGAACAAGCCCTTCTCCTTAATTCTGGCCATACTGCCCGCCTCCCGCAGATCTGCGTATTTTACTACTTCAGCTTTAATGAAGCCCCGTTCAATATCGGAATGAATTTTCCCCGCTGCCCGTTTGGCATCGGTTCCCCGCTGGATCGTCCAGGCTTTTACCTCGTCCTCCCCGACGGTAAAGAAAGAAATCAAACCAAGGTATTCGTAGGAAGCCCTGGCTAAACGATCAATACCGGATTGGTTTATGCCCAGGTCGGCCATGAATAACTCTTTGTCTTCCTCAGGCAGCTGGCTGATCTCCATTTCAATTCGTCCGCTGATCTCAAGGACTGGTAGTCCTCTTTCTGCAGCGTAAGGAATTAGCTCCTTTTTATAGGGATAGTCCTGGGTTCTAAACTGCTGCTCATCGGTATTGATCACCAGCAACATAGGCTTCTCCGTCAGAAAACTGAAATTCTTTAAAACCAGCTTTTCGTCCTCGCTTAAAGTCAGCTGGCTGATTGTCTGTTCCGCCTCAAGGGCGCCAAGACACTTTTCCAGTACTTCCAATTCCAGCTGGTTCTCCTTCTTAACCTTTTTGCCGCTTTTAATGCGCTCTATTCTTCGTTCAACAATTTCCATGTCGGCAAACAACAGTTCCATATGTATTGTTTCGATATCACGCAGAGGATTAATAGAATCTTCTACATGGGGAACATCGTCATTTTCAAAAGCCCGCACAATATGAACCAGCATGTCCACATTGCGGATAGCGTTAAGAAACTGATTGCCAACCCCCTGGCCCTGACTCGAACCGCGTACCAGACCCGGCACATCGCTGAAATGAATATGAGCATAGGTGGTTTTGCGGGGCTTATACATATTACTGAGAAAGTCAATCCGGCTGTCCGGCAGCCTGGCCATACCGGTATTGGTTTCAGTTTTACCCGTCAAAAAGTTGGAGGTCTCCGCTCCTACCCCGGTCAGCAGATTGAATATAGTTGTCTTGCCCACCATTGGCAGACCAATTAGACCACATTTTAGATTCATTTTCATCACCCAAGTAGTATTTTACCATCAGGTCCATTGATTTACAAACCGGTTTTATCCCAGGCTTACAGTATTCCGGTTTCAACCGGGTGTTTTTACCAATAAACCAGTCTAATATTTTAAGAAAAGAAGGCGCTTTCATACTGGTGGCGAAGCCTGACCCTTTCTGCCAGGTCAGGATAAATTCAGGCAGATAAATAGCTGCGAATATCCCCAAAAGTATGATAGCGGATCGCGCTAATACCCTGCTCCAGGCAAAACTGATAGAGGGTGCCTTTGGCAAATACCAGATCAGCATTCTTAACGGGACACATATCAGAATACCCGTCACCAATATAGACCACCTGGCTCCCGGGCTCGGTTAATTCCGCCATCAGCCTGGTTTTGCAGGTGCCGCAATTGCCGCAAGACAGATTAATGTTAGGACTCTGGATTTGGAAAGCCTGCCCGTAAATCAGCTTGTTGGCGTAATAGGGAAGTTTAATCCCGTTATTTTCGAAAACAGTTTCAATGCATATATCATATCCGTCACTCAACACATAGACCTGGTAGTTCTTCCTCCGGCACAGGTTCAAAAAATCCTTAAATGAAGGATCTATTTCTATGTTCCTCATTAACCTTTTGATGCCGTCCATATCCGTCTTAAAAAGCTGAAATAATTGCCTTGCACAGGCCTGGGTGGCAAGTTCGCCCCTTTCCCATTGCTCATTTATCTCCTGCCAGCCATCTGAAGCAAAGGCCTTGAGCATGGCATTGCAGGTATCCACCCTGGTTATGGTGCCGTCAAAATCGATGAAAATTGTCCGTTTCATATTCATATGGCTGGCCGGGAATTGGTCTTTTTTTTTTGCGGTAGCGGCGTCTTCAGTCAATGAACATCCCCGCCCTCCTGTACAGGCTATAAAAATGACCCGTTGGGCCAAAACCTTGGCCTAGATCAATGGCATTTAAAATAGCGTCATTGATATAAACCTTGGAGTGAGCAACCGCCTCCGCAACAGGATACCCCCTGGCCAGGTGGGCAGCTATCGCTGCTGAAAAGGTGCATCCGGTGCCATGGGTATTCTTTGTATCCACTCTGGTACCACTAAGGTGTTTGATCCTGCTGCCGTCATAATAAACGTCTATGGCCGCATCTGAAAGATGCCCGCCTTTGACAACCACCTGTTGGGGCCCCTGTTTGTAAATGCTCCGGGCTGCCAGTTCCATATCGGCTAGAGTCTCGATTCTGGTGCTGGTAATGAGTTCAGCCTCAGGTATATTCGGCGTAACTACCGTAGCTATAGGAAAAAGAGTTTTGATAAGCTCATCTTTGGCTTCCGGCCGCAACAAATGATAACCGCTTTTGGAAACCATGACGGGATCCACTACGACTTGCACTGGCTTATCCCTCAAACAGTCCGCTATAACCCTGATAATTTCAGCGTTTGAAACCATCCCAATTTTAACGGCGTTAATTTCAATATCATCAAACAGGCAATCTATCTGATTTTTGACTATTGCGGCATCCATTTCCCGCACATCAAAAACACCCCTGGTATTCTGAGCTGTGATGGCTGTAATTACGCTCATGCCATAGACGCCCAGGGCACTGAATGTTTTCAGATCGGCTTGAATACCAGCGCCGCCGCAGGAATCGGAACCTGCAATAGTTAAGGCCACCCTTGTCTTCATCTTCAAAACCTCCTATATACAATTAGCCTATAGTTTATATCACATTAAATAAAAAAACCCCTTACCTGACAGGAGAAAGGGCAATAATTCGGCCTTTTTATCCCTCCGCTGGCATTACCCAGTTCAGGTTCATTGGGTCAGAACCTATCGTTCTTTCTCAGCCGGATACGCCAGCTCCCCATGTATCGTAATTTTAACACAATGCAATATGAAATAATACAAATAATTTACATTATACTATACGAAAAAAATTATTCAACTCAGGATTGATTCTACTCAGGATTTCCTTTTATTAAAGGTGTTGTATAATAGTTAAGGAGATTAAGAGAGGAGTATCTATTTTGAAAGAATGGCATGTAGAAGATGCCGGTGGTGGTTGCCGTGCTTTTTCAGAAGTTTTGGTGCTTGTCTGTGAGGATACCAGGGAAAAATACACAACACTGCTCCCATTAACATGGGATGACGGATACAGCCTTGAGGAAAAAGCATGTATCCATTTAACAGGCTTGATGGAGCAGGCTAAGATAAGTAAAGATGACCATATTGTGGTGTGCTCAGGTAATATTTTTCATACATATCACCGGTGGTTAAACGAGGGCGGTTACTCCTGGGAAACAGGTAAAATCGATGGTTTTGCTCATGAACTGGCCGAGCATTTATTTCATATCCAAACAGTTAAAGCCGGCTTTCCGCCAGAGATAAAACTCATAGAACGCAATTACCGGGATTATTACAGTCAGATTGAAAAGTGGGTAGCTGCGGAACCGGAACGCCAGGTTTATTGGAAAGACCGTGAAGTAAGGCGCAAACCTGCGGAAACCCGCTATATATTAAAAGCAAACGGCAGTCATAGCCGTTCCTGTCAGCATTGCCATGAAAAAATAAAGCCATACACTCCCATGGTTTTCTACCGCTATCGGGAAAACGGGCGTCGTATTCGCAAATACTATCACCCCCAGTGTTCACCGGTGACGCCTTTAAAAAGCACCCTTGAAACAGTTGCCTTTAAACTGGATGCCACTGTTGTTGAGGGAGTTATTTTAGCTGCCAGGGAGACAAGCGCCGGTTGTCCGCTCTGCGGACAGCCTTTAGAAGCAGGGACTAAGGCCTTTTATGGCTATATCAATGACCGGCTTATTGCAGGCCATCTTGCTTGTTTTAGTAACAGGCTGTATTGATGGGCTTTACCTATACTTCATAATTTATATCTCAACCTGTTCAACGGTGCATCGGCTGTCTTCCCACAAAAGACGTATCACTTTTTCTACCGGCTCCCTTGCGCCGCTGGTATAGAAGCGTTCATAGCCGGAGCCTTTTGCTGCAGCCATTTGACCGGCTTGCAGCAACCTTTCAACTTGCCTTGCAACACCTGGACCAGAATCAATGATTGTAATTTCATTCCCCAGCATATGGTGCAAGAGGGGCCTCAAAAAAGGGTAATGCGTACAACCCAAAACAATGGTGTCCACATTCCTGGCTAAAAGCGGCTCCAGATAGCGCCTTAGCAAGGCTTCTGTTTCAGGACCGGACAAATTACCACTTTCAATTAATTCAACTAAGCCGGGGCAAGCCTGGGTGTAAACTTCAACTGACTCACCAAAGCGCTCTACCAGTGAATGGAATCTGTCCCCTGCCAGAGTTACTCCGGTAGCCAGAACACCAACTTTACCATTTTTGGTAATGGCCACAGCAGGTTTAACGGCCGGTTCGAGACCGACAACCGGAACCTTAGCACGCTCCCTGACATCATCCAGTGCAGTTATTGAAGCTGAATTGCAGGCGATCACAAGCAGTTTGGCCCCTTGTGCGATTAAAAAATCAGAGATGATGAAGGCTCTCTCGCGGATCAAAGCCGGTGCCTTCCCGCCGTATGGACAGTGTTTTGAATCGGCAAAATAAATCATGTTTTCCGAAGGCAATAAACGCCTGACTTCCTGCATAACAGAAAGACCGCCTACCCCTGAATCAAAAAAACCAATAGGAGCAAGAACATCCAACACAAACACCTCCTTTGGTAACATCTCTACGTTTTATCATAGCTGTATTTCGTATCCTGGACAAGCCAAAGGATCCGGCATCGACATGCAAATTTCTGCATTTTTATATTCTTCAAATACACTTTTGCTACATGGATAAACTGAGGAGAGCAGGAATACATGCTGTATATCCCGAACAAATCATGAAAAAAGAGCGATGAGCACATGAAAAACGATCTATGGTATGCTGGCGAAGGTTTTTGGGTGGTCTATTGTGAAGATGCCGGCATCATAACAGAATTCAAAAAAATAAAGGCTCTGCAGGAATCAGCCGTCTATTTCCATTATCGGGGGAAAGGTAAGCACGCCTCCCAGTTCAAGTTTCAACAGGGTGAACCTCTTGAACGCGGCAAGTGCTTGCTTTCTTATGTCTGCGCCCGATTGCATTTTGACTTTTCTGCAGCCCTGGAGCTATATCGCAACAATGACAGCACGCCTTATCTGGAAAAATACCCTGTTGGGTTTTATCAACTGGAGTTATTCCCTGAATATTACCTGGCTAAACCTGCTAAAACACGTTCCAGACAATAAATCACTAATGATTCGCAACAGGAGGACCAAACTTATGGGTTTATACGGGTGGTTTGGCAAAACCCTTAGACTTGATTTAAGCACAGGCAGCATTAAAGAAGAAGCAATCGAAAAAAACCTTTTGGTTACATGGCTGGGTGGACGCGGCCTTGGAGCACATACGATTTTTCAAGAAGTGCCACCAAAATGCGATCCACTAGGAGATGACAATAAACTGGTTTTTGCCTGCGGTCCTCTCACCGGCACCGACTTTCCCGGCTCTGGGCGTTTTACCGTATCTGCAAAGTCTCCGCTTACCGGCACTATTTTTGATGCTAATGCCGGTGGAACCTGGGGTGTCAGGTTAAAAGGCTGCGGTTACGACAGGCTGATTATTGAAGGGAAAGCTAACGCACCTGTTTTTCTTGCCATCAAAGACGGCAAGGTCTCCCTGGAAGAAGCCGGTGATCTTTGGGGCAAAGATACCAGCGAAACAACCGAAAGCTTAACCGGCAGGTTCGGTAAAGACGCCAGCGTGGCCTGCATTGGCAGGGCAGGTGAAAACCAGGTCAGGTTTGCCACCATCATATATGACGGCCACCGGGCGCTGGGACGGGGTGGTTTAGGCGCAGTCATGGGGGCTAAAAAGCTAAAAGCCATCCTGGTCAGCGGCAAGCAAAAAACAGCTGTAGCCGACCCTGGAAAAATGGAACTCGTGGTTTACGAGGCTAATAAATGGGTCAAAGCCAATCCGATCACCTCAAAGGGTCTGCCTGAATTTGGTACCCCTGTCCTGGTTAAGCTAATCGATGAACTAGGGGTTCTCCCTGTCCGTAACTTTAATGCTTCACAATTCTCCGGCATTGATAACATATCTGGTGAAACCATCGCTGATAATATGTATGTCGATCACAGCGGTTGTGAGGGCTGTCCGGTGCAATGTACCGGCATGATCACTATTGACCCGGGGACTACAGCCGGCCCTGAATATGAGGCATTGTGGGCGCTTGGCCCGGAATGCGACATTGACAACCTTGCTGTTATCGCTGAAGCTAATACGCTGTGCCACCGCTTCGGCCTTGACGCTATTTCTGCAGGCGTAACCATAGGCTGCGCTATGGAGCTTGCGGAGCGGTCATTATTAAAAACCGATCTAAAGTTTGGGGATATAGTTGGCCTGCTGGAGACGATTAAACAAATCGCCAATAGGGAAGATCTCGGCGCTCTGTTAGCCGGGGGCTCCCGCCGCTTTGCGGAACGAATGGGGTTTCCTCAATATAGTATGCAGGTGAAGGGTCTGGAATTACCCGCTTATGACCCAAGGGGCTTGCAAGGTATGGGTTTGGCCTTTGCCACCTCCAACAGGGGAGCCTGCCACTTCAGCGCATACATGGTTGGACCGGAAGCCCTGGGTGTGCCTAAAATGACCGACAGGTTTGCCACTGCCGGCAAAGCCGGCCTGACTATAACACAGCAGAATATTAACGCTGCCACTGACAGTCTGAGCATCTGCCATTATATGAACCTGGCTTTATCTGAAGAGTATTATGCCAGGGCTTTAGCGGCTGCAACCGGCCTTGTCTATCAGGCCCGGGATTTACACTATGCCGGTGAGCGCATATGGAATCTAGAAAGATTATACAACCTGCGGGCAGGCATTGACCCATCATATGACACTCTGCCCTTAAGGCTGTTGGAGGAACCTGTCGAGTCAGGACCATCAATGGGCAGAACCGTAGCTTTAAAGCCCATGCTGGCTGAATATTACCGCTTCAGAGGCTGGGATGAAACCGGCATCCCCACTCCTAAAAAGCTTCAGGAACTGGAATTGGGGGAATACTAATGTTAAAGGATTTTGCATATATAGGTAGAGATCTATTTTTAAGCGGCTTAAACAGCTCGCACAGCGGCAACCTGAGTGTGCGTTTTGGCGACAGAATTGTCATCACGCGTCGTGGAGCAATGCTGGGCCAACTCACAGAACGGGATCTCATAGAAACCGGTCTGGCCAGGAATGACTCCCATATCATTTTAGCCTCTACGGAAATTGGCGTGCACCGTGCCATCTACCAGGGGACTGCCGCTCTTGCCATCGTACATGCGCACCCGGTTCACGCCATTGCGCTTTCATTACTGGAAGACCAGATCATCCCCGTTGATTCTGAGGGCGCCTACCTGCTGCACAAGATCCCGGTGATCAAAGTAGAACATACCATCGGCTCAAAGGAATTAGAAAAAATTCTGCCAGGTCTTTTAAGCGAGTATAAAATTGTCATGGTGCGCGGACATGGAAGTTTTGCCGTTGGTCAAATGCTCGAAGAAGCCTATCAGTGGACTTCCACCCTGGAGCAGGTTAGCCGCATTATCTGCCTGACCAGGGGGCTGCAGGGCAGCATAAAAGAAGGTCCATTAAAAGGGAATATCAACTGGTAAACTGGTTCCTTTTATCTGTGCCCGCATTTCACAAAGAAATATATATACCGGAGGTATTCTGCTGCAATGGGCATTTTAGAGTATTTGATTAATGGGAATTTGACAATCAGCCAGGAAATGATCAATAAGTTTTTAATAAAGCTAACCGAAGAGAATAAACTGATTCAGAACATCAGATTAACCATCAACCAGGATTTAATTCAGCTGGCAGCCACAGTTGCTGTGTCGGAAACAGACACTTTCGATGTTAACCTGACAATGTCACTGGGGGACTTCAACTTTGATCGGAACAGCAGATTTATCGTTCTCCTGCTGCAAGAACCGGTGCTCATAAATTATCGTGGGTTAAAGCTCAAAACCAGATTGGCAGTTAGCATGGAACCTGATGCGGCATCCCACATTGTGACTCCGGAACACTTGTTAAGATTAATGGAATATCTGGTAATTGAAGAAGATAAATTAACTATTAACTTTAACCAGGTCCCTGGTTTCAAACAATTATTACAGCAAAAAATGGGCTTTTTGCTCAACAATCTTGAAATTGCCCGGCTGGAATTAGCCGAAGAAAAACTTATTGTACAGCCGGTCATCAAATTGTTCTAATGTATCCAGCCGCATTAATCTAACACACAAATTAACAGACATATATCGCTCACGATAATGCAGAATAATAACAAACTCTCAAGAAAGGGGAGATGCTCATGCCACGGGAAGGGTTGATCCCAACGATACTCGGCACTGCGGTCACAGCAACCGGACTGGTGTTGCGTGGCTCCAATCCCGTTGTTGGTTGGGGTATAACCGGATTTGGGCTGGCACATATTCTACTGGGGGCAATCGACCTGCTTGAACATCAAGCACATGAAGAGTCTTAAGAGAGAAGCGCGATGCTTCTCTCCTTTAGTATTTCTTTATAATTTGTTGCCGGCAAGCTCTTCTGCTTCCCGTTCTTTTTTTAAATGTCTCGCTAAAACCTCCAGAATGAAAAAACCATATTTAAGCAAGTTTTCCTTATCCACATTTATGCTGGTATCAAAGGGCGTGTCAACGCATAATTCGCATAATTCATTAAAATTCTTGGGTACTTCAGCTCTTTCTGCATTGGCAGATCTGTTTATTTCTGCTGCTATCAGCCGGGCGTTGTCCTGCATTTCAGCAAGCGGGGCTGCATCCTGGAAGGATTTTGCAAATCCGTCAAAAGCCTCGTAAAGTTGATTATGCTCTTCATAAAGACTGTCAACAAGCTTAGAGAGCTCTTCCCCTGCTCCAGCTGCCAGCCTGGGGTAGACAGAAACTTCCTCCTCTTTGAAATGAGGCACCACCACATGATTAAACATATCCGAAAACTCTTTCAGCTCCCAAAGGACATTGCCGCCAGCTTCCCCATGTTCGATATCCCTTAGGTTACCTTCTAATTTACTGAGCATTAAAACTATCGCCGCATGGTCGTCATGAAATCTCTTTAGCCAGTCCACAGCACAGCCCCCCCGGTTCTATAAATATTACTTCATTATATATTACCTCATTCATCCTGCATAGACAGGAGCTGTTTTTTTAGCCTCAGGTACCCGGCCGTATAATGCGTACCATTTTGTGCTTCCCGGTGGTCAGAGCCATAAGCCCGCCTGCTTACAGCCAGTATAGGCGGCGCCTGTATCCTTTTGGCCACACCCATACCCGTATATAGTTTCCACCAGCGCTCTAAATCCTCGATAAAAGTTTTAGGGTTTGGAAACAAAGTATTAACCAGACCCGGCCGGCACCCCAGCTTCTCCTCTAAACACCCCTCAGCGTACCAGTTCAAGATTTCTTCCGGTGTTACTCTATGCTCCACGAAAGCTTTAAACAAGTAGTCATGGTAGGGGTAAACCAGAGGATCACCCTGGCCCTGCTCAACATTTTGCTCAGAAGACAGCTCCGCACAGGGAACCAAGTCAATGATCTCCTGGGGGATTACCTGCTCCTTAAAAACTTGCTCGTTGATATACTCAGCCAGTTCATAGATCTGATGCTTCCACAGGTCACCCAATGCCGCCATATAGCCGGCTAAATCACCATATAAGGTGGCGTAGCCAACAGTCATTTCGCTTTTATTCCCGTTGCAGGTGAAAACGCCGCCTACTGCTGCGGCAATCCCGGCCAGGACGCGGGCTGAGCGATCCCGGGCCTGGATATTCTCCAGGACAAAGGAGGAGACGGTTATCTTGCCTTCGCTGCCGTCATAGAGAGCCTTAAACGGCGTGCCGGTGATTTGGTTATAGGTATGATCAACAGCTTCCTGTATCGGTATAATGGTGTACATACAGCCCAGGTTTTGAGCCAACCTGGCAGCCAGTCCCTTTGTGGTCTGAGAACTATAGACACTGGGCATATTAACCAGGTATACATTCTCAGGGCCCATCACTTTGGTATATAAACAGGCGGCAACCGCCGAGTCAATGCCGCCGGAAAGTCCAATCACCACTTTGTTGACGTTGATGGCTTGCAGAAATTTACTAATTCCATAGTGAAGAGCCTCATAAACAGCCTTCATGTCTTCATCCCGGGCCACCGGCGCCGGCTCCAGGTGCACCGGTTTATTCGCCCTTGCCAGGTCGACAACTTTTAATTCCTGGGTAAAGGGAGAGCAGAAATCCATGATTGCGCCGTCTCTGTTATAGATAAGGCTTTTCCCGTCAAAGGCGTATATGGTCTTGCCATTGTTCTGAACACCTACATTATTAACATATATTAAGGGTGCCTTTAATTCTTTAACTTGTTCGGCCAACAGGCGCTTTCCCTTACCGTTTTTACCTATGGCAAAGGGCGAACTGGAGATATGGACAAACAAATCCACGGGCCCATTGCTGTTGATTTCGGCCATTTGCTCAATCACATACTCATCGCTCCAGCTATCATCGCCCAGGATGCAGCCCAGACGGAAGGGTTGTTCCTCGAACATAATAGTCACCGGCTGGGACAGTTCCCGGATATTAACTCCTGTCTCCATGGAAAGTTGACGCAGGCTGTAAAAGTGACGGGTATCATCAATTCCCCGGCAGTTATGCTGCAGTTTTTTAATTCTGAAAGGGTAAGGAAAATTTTCTTCACCACAAAGATGTCCGTTCTGGGCTACATAGAAAGCATTGTATTTGCGCACCCGCCCATCTTCCCCGGTTTTATGCCAGTCAATTCCAACATTGCCGAATAATATGCACAAGCCGGAGCTGGATGCTTCAACTATCCTGCGGCCATATTCCTCGCAATCCTTCAGATAGGCCTCATATTCCCAGGTATCACCTAATAAATAACCGGGAATAGCCATTTCCGGAAATATGATCATCTGGGCGCCCTGCTCCCTGGCCTCTTTGCTCATCTCCAACATGGTTGCGCAATTTATATCCGGCCGGCCCGGTACAATTTCCATCTGGCCTAGTGCAACTCTCATCACTATCGTCACCTCATACCCAGTTAGCCATCTTCAAATATATTTATTGCCATAGTAGCATGTTTCTAACAATTTGAAAAGCATACGACCGGGCTGGCCGGCATGACCTTCCATTTCAGTAAACCAACCATCCCTATCATTATAGCCCTTTTAAGGGCAGGTTTGCATTTGAAGTTGCCGCACTTCTGGTTGACAATAAGATCGCCAATGATTTAACATAGCGACATAACCACACAGCAAAGGTCTGCTGCAATTGTATAAATACATCCTGGAATGGTTCGGTATAATCGTTTTCGCCGCATTACTTGCCCTGGGAATCAGAACCTTCGTGGCAGAGGCCAGATGGATACCTTCCGAATCCATGTTGCCAACCCTAAATATCGGTGACCGCCTACTCATTGACAAGATATCCTTTCATATCTGCGGCATCGACAGGGGTGATCTAATCGTATTTAAAGCGCCCCCGTCAAGCGGATTGCAGGAAGCTATGATCAAGAGAGTTATCGGTCTTCCTGGCGATACCATTGCAATCAAGAATGGCCTGGTCTATATTAACGGCGAACCCCTGGATGAACCCTATGAACTGGAAAAACCGAAAGATGACTACCAAGCTGTTGTCATACCTGAAAACAGTCTCTTTGTTATGGGTGATAACCGCAACGATAGTTTTGACAGCAGGTATTGGGGCACGGTACCTGATGAACTAATTATCGGGAAAGCCGTGGCCCGTTTTTATCCATTTTCTGAAGCTACTATTTTTAATGCGCCGTCTACAAAGCCCGCGCGCTGAAGCCGGCTTTGCTCCATGTCCCAGAGCATTTGTTGAGCCTGGTTTCAAACTATTTTTTGAGGCGGTGTAATTATGTCAGAACTATATAAGTGGGAAAGGATAAGCTATCCCAATAAACAAGACCTGCTAATTTCCGGCCTGCTTTATGCCGGCGCCGGAGCTCATACTCTCGTTGTTGTTTGCCATGGTTTCACCGGCAGCAAGGAAGGGGGCGGCAGGGCCATTGCTATGGCTGAAGAGTTCGCCAGGCATGGTTATGCTGTACTGCTCTTTGATTTCACCGGTTCTGGCGAAAGCGAGGGTAATTTTTCAGATATAACCTTAACGGGACACATTGAAGACCTGGCCTGCTCTGTTGAATATGGCCTGAGGGCTGGCTTTAAACGCATTGTCACCCTCGGCAGGAGCTTCGGTGGTACGACAGCTTTACTCCATGCCGCCCTGGACAGGCGTGTAGCAGGGGTATGCACCTGGGCCGCTCCGGCCCAACTGGTAAAGCTGTTCAATGCGGCACGGGGCACGCCAAATAAAGCCCAGGGTGATCTGCAACCGCTACATGACCTCAGCGGCACCGTTATGGTGCGCAGCACATTTTTCTCCGACCTGGCTCAATATGATCCCGCCGGCAGCGCCGCTAAGATTTCCCCCCGGCCGTTGCTTGTTATACATGGTGAAAAAGATACTGTGGTGCCGGTAACGGACGCATCCCTCATCGCTAGGGCCGCAGGCGAGCCCAAGGAATTGCATGTAATACCTCAGGCAGACCACCAGTTCACCATGCATTACCGGGAAGCCTGGCAAATCACTTTAACCTGGCTGCTAAAACATTTCCCTGCCTAGCCCTTGCCCCCCTACCCAGTCAAGGCCACTTTCCTTGGGCAGCATACTCTTGTTCTAACTAGGACAGCAAAAAGCACCCCCTGAATGTGATGCAAAGGAAGGCGCCAAATATAACTGCGTTTTCCTTAAAGCATCACATTGGGGAGGGGGTTTAATCTTTTAAACCGGTAGATGTTATTGCAACATGCCACTTTCCCTTTGAAATGCTTGCGGTTCGACCGGGGGATCGTATATAAAACTCTGCTGTTTATATATGGATTCAACCTCATCCTGTGGCTCAAGAGCAGAATCGTAGGCTTGTTTTAAAATCTCCTCCAATTCGGAAATAAGCGGTAAACGCGGGTTGGTAGTCGTGCACTGGTCTTCGAAAGCTTTTTCCGCCAACTGGGGCAGCTTGGCCATATACTGCCGGCGCTCAACACCCAATTCTTTAAAGGTTGCCGGTACACCCAGGCTCCTGTTCAAAGCCCTTATTGCTTCAATCAAGCTCTTCACACCTTCTTGCGCTGTTGCAGCGGGAAGATTTAAATGAGCGGCTATCTGCCGGTATTTCTCGGCGGCAATATAGTGATCGTACTTGGGGAACGAGACAAATTTACTGGGCATTGCGGCATTATATTCGATGACATAAGGAAGCAGAATAGCATTTGCACGGCCATGAGGGATATCGAACTCACCGCCTATCTTATGAGCCAGGCTGTGGTTAATGCCTAGAAAAGCATTGGTGAAGGCCATTCCTGCAATCGTCGCGGCGTAATGCATCTGCTCTCTAGCTTCCTCGTCACCTTTTTGCCAGGACCGGTGCAAATAACGAAAAACCAGATCGATAGCCTTGAGTGCCAGAGGATCGGTAAATTCCGAGGCCATCACCGACACGTAAGACTCAACAGCATGAGACAGCACATCCAAACCTGCGTCAGCAACCAGTGAACCCGGCAGGGAAGACACAAAATCAGGATCGATAATAGCGACATCCGGAGTTAATTCATAGTCAGCCAGAGGATATTTTATATCCCTGCCCTTATCCGTGATCACAGCGAATGCAGTGACCTCCGAACCACTGCCGCTGGTTGTGGGGATAGCCACAAGCCTGGCTTTACGCCCAAGCTTGGGAAACTTGTAGCTGCGTTTACGAATATCAAGAAACTTCAGTTTTAAGAATTCAAATTCCACCCCGGGATGCTCGTAGAACAACCACATACCCTTGGCTGCATCAATGGCTGATCCGCCGCCCAGGGCTATGATCGTGTCGGGCTGAAAACGTTCCATTAGATCGCGCCCTTTTAAAACCAGATCAAGAGAAGGATTTGGTTCGACTTCGCTGAAAACCTCCACTTGAGGACGTTCTGTTCTTTTATCCAGGTGGTATCTAAGCTTATCCAGGTAGCCCAATTGGATCAGAGGCGGATCGGTCACGATTAATACGCGCTTCATGCCAGGCATTTTGCTGAGATATTGGATAGAACCACGTTCAAAATATATTCTTTCCGGTACTTTAAACCACTGCATATTGACCCTTCGATCAGCAACCCTTTTAATATTAAGCAGGTTAACTGCACTGACATTATCAGTGGTGGAGTTGTGGCCGTATGAACCGCAGCCCAATGTTAGTGAAGGAATATTGGTGTTATAAATATCTCCTATAGCTCCATGGGAGGAAGGAGCATTAACTATAATCCTGCCCACGGGGATACTTGCCGCAAAGCTTTCCATCACCTGCTCATCTTCCGAATGGATAACGGCTGAATGGCCCATACCGCCAAACTCTACCATCTGGCGGCACCGCTCTATACCCTCACGGTAGCCGTCTACAACATAATAGGCGAGTATCGGGCTTAATTTTTCCCGGGATAAGGGGAAATCAGGGCCAATACCCTCTAAGGGCACAATCAGTATTTTTGTTGTCTCCGGGACAACAAAACCTGCCATTCTGGCAATTTTTGCTGCCGGCTGTCCAACCACGTCAGGATTTATAGAAGAGGTGCGGCCGGCGGTAGCGAGATTCTCCAGAGCTTGCGCCTCCTCAGGCCCAAGAAAATAACAGCCGTTTTCAACCAACAGCCTCTTCACCTCGGCAGCAATTTCCCGATCGACAATTAACCCCTGTTCTGACGCACAAATCATGCCATTGTCGAAAGTTTTACTGAGAATAATGTCAGTAACCGCCCTCTTTAGTACAGCAGTTTTTTCTATATAGCAGGGTACATTGCCCGGCCCCACACCAAGTGCAGGCTTGCCGCAACTATAAGCGGCCTGAACCAATCCTGAACCGCCTGTTGCCAGGATCAACGCTACTCCGGGATGCGACATCAACTGCCTGGTGGCATTTAAGGATGGCTGTTCAATCCAGCCGATACAATCAGGGGGAGCCCCGGCAGCAACAGCCGCATCCAGCACGGTTTTCGCTGCAGCCGCACTGCTTTGCTGTGCTCCCGGATGAAAGCCGAAAATAATCGGGTTTCTGGTTTTTATAGCAATCAAAGATTTAAACAGCACTGTGGAGGTAGGATTGGTAACGGGAGTAATTCCGGCAATCACGCCTACCGGTTCGGCAATCTCACTAAAGCCTTCTTCATCATTCCTGTTGATCACTCCAACAGTCCGCTGATTCTTGATACTGTTGTATATATATTCAGTAGCGAAAATGTTCTTGGTTATCTTGTCTTCATAGATACCGCGTCCGGTTTCTTCCACAGCCAGCCTGGCTAATTCCATATGCCGATCTAAGCCGCTCAGGGTCATCGCCTGCACAATCCTGTCGATTTCCACCTGGTTTAACCCGGCCAGCTTACGCAAGGCCGCCTGTGCTTTCTGGACCAAACCGTCAACCATTCCTTGCTCGAGGTCCCGTGTCACATTCTCCGCCGTGCTCCCCGTCATGCTCATCCCATCCTTTTATAGTTCTTATAAGAAGTATCTCCTTATAAAAGAGTAATATTCCTGGCACTTGCCTGCAGCAAGGTTTTTCAGCTCGAGGAATTCGAGAGGGGTTTCTATACTGCTCTTGCAGGAAACACTTTTTAACGGGAGAATATGTTATAGATGATGACTAAACATTTCGAGGTGTAGCATGAAATACGTAATATTACTTGGAGACGGTATGGCTGACGAACCGCTGGCAGCCCTTAACGGTAAAACACCGCTGCAACACGCCTTGACCCCTCATATGGATTTCGTGGCGGCCCACGGTGAGATCGGTGTGGCCGCAACAGTCCCCGACGGGTTTTCACCCGGCAGTGATGTAGCCAATCTGTCAGTTTTGGGTTATGATCCGCGTCTTTATTATACTGGCCGTTCACCTTTGGAGGCGGTCAGCATGAACATTACGCTGGACGATGAGGATGTAGCTTACAGGTGCAATCTGGTGACTCTCTCCGCAGAAGAGCCCTATGAGGAAAAAATCATGGTTGACTACAGTGCAGATGAAATAACCACGGCCGAAGCCGCAAAACTCATCGACGCAGTTAAAGACGGGTTGGAAAACCAGGACTTAAAAATTTACCCCGGCTTTGGTTTTAGGCACCTGCTGGTCTGGAAAGGCGGCCCAATCGATAGCGAATTTACCCCACCCCATGATATTTCCGGCAAGGTTATTGGACCATATCTCCCCAAAGGGCCGGGCGGAGAAACTTTTCTGCGCCTGATGAAGGATAGCAGCAGCTATTTACCTTCCCATCCTGTTAATATAGCCAGGGTTGAAAAGGGACTGCGGCCTGCCAACGGACTCTGGTTTTGGGGTCAGGGCAAAAGGCCGGATATGCCCAAATTCTATGACCGGTACGGTCTGCATGGGTCCGTCATATCAGCTGTTGACTTAATAAAAGGGATCGGCATATGCGCCGGTCTTAGCATTGTTGAAGTGGAGGGCGTCACAGGGACCATTCATACCAATGCCGCTGGCAAGGTCAGAGCTGCTCTGGATGAACTGGCCAATGGTCAGGATATTGTCTATCTCCACGTGGAGGCGCCAGATGCAGTATCACACAGAGGCGAGTTGGAGAGCAAGATCAAAGCCATTGAACTGGTTGACCGTATGCTGGGTCAATTATTGCAAGGCCTTGAAGTTTACGATGATTACAAGATCATGGTTTTGCCCGACCACCCCACCCCCCTTTCGATCATGACTCATTCCAATAAACCGGTGCCCTTTGCCATATACACTAAAGGTCAGCAAAAATACACCGAAAGAGCTTACGATGAGCCTACCGCAGCCAAAGGTATGGTATTTCAAGCCGGTCATGAGTTGATGGATTATTTTTTGAGTGATGAAATAAAACCCTAATACTTATTACCAGCTTTATACGCAATTGCTTACTTATAACAAAGTGCACCTGCAAAGGTTAGAGTCTAACATTTGAGGTGCACTTCATTGTAATAAAGCGTTCCTTGATGATATTAAGGATAGATTCTATTCAGCCAGATTGAACTTCCTGTGCAAAGCCCGCACGGCCTGCTCGCCCTGGCCTGCTTTAATGATACATGACACTTTAATTTCCGAAGTACTGATCATTTCCAGGTTTATTCCTTCCTGGTATAGAGCCTCGAACATCTCTGCCGCCACACCAGGGTTGCTGATCATACCGGCGCCGACGATTGATACTTTGATTACCCCGTCATCGCTTGTAAACCCTGATGCGCCTACTTCCGGCTGCAGGCGCTTAACAACTTCCAGTGCTTTTTTTAAATCAGCTTGCGGGCAGGTAAAAGCTATATCATTACGGCCATCGCGCATAGCACTTTGAATAATCATATCAACGTTAATCTTTTCATCAGCCAGTGCTTTGAATAATATATAAGCAATCCCAGGCCGGTCATAGACATTAAAAAGTCCGATTTTGGCAACATTATTATCACAGGCAACACCGGTTACCACATGTTTTCTTTCCATATCATTTTCCTCCTTAACCAAAGTACCTGGATTACTGTTAAGGCTGGAACGCACATGCAGCGGCAAACCATACTGCATGGCCAGTTCAACCGCACGGGGGTGCAGGACGGCAGCACCCAAGTTGGCCAATTCCAGCATTTCATTATAACTAACCTGATCCAGCTTTTTGGCTTCAGGAACAATGCGCGGATCAGTGGTGAAGACCCCGTCAACGTCTGTATATATCTCACAAATATCGGCATTAAGGGTAGCGGCTAAGGCAACAGCTGTTGTATCTGAACCACCCCGTCCTAAGGTCGTGATATCATTATTCATATCCACACCCTGGAAGCCTGCTACTACAACAATATTGCCCTGCTTAATTTCATCCTGCAGTCGCACAGCATTAATATTTAGTATCTTAGCTTTAGTGTGGGAGCTATCTGTAATAATGCCCACCTGTCCTCCATTGAGAGAAATTGCAGGCCGTCCCAGCTTGTTAATGGCCATGACCAGAAGAGCCATGGAAACCTGTTCACCTGTTGATAATATTACATCCATTTCCCGCTCAGAAGGTGTATCGGAAATTTCACCCACCAACTCAACTAAATCGTCGGTTGTATCCCCCATCGCTGAAACAACAACTACAACATCATGACCTTTATCCTTTTCCTGGACAACTCGTCCGGCAACCCGGCGAATACTTTCAGCGTCAGCCAATGAGCTGCCTCCAAACTTCTGAACTACCAGCATAGAAAACCGCCTTCCTTTTTTAGACAAGCATAGTTAGACATTTATATTGATTAAATAACAACTTCTCAATTTATTTCCAGGGCCCTGGCTCCAATAGGGCTGGGTTTCAACACCAGCACGCGGCACTTGACGCTGTTTTGGCGAAAAGTATCGCCCATGACACGGGCGATCAATTCCAGGTTGGAATCGGCAAAGGCTATTACCGTGGGACCTGCCCCACTCAAGGTAACCCCCCTGGCACCTGCCAGCTTAGCCGCAGCCACCACTTTTTTAAACCCTGGAATTGTCGAAGAGCGCATGGATTGGTGCAGACGATCTTCCATGGCCACGCCTAAAAGTCCCAAGTCTCCCTGCTGTAACGCTGCCACTAAAAGAGCTACCCGCCCTACATTGAAAGCCGCATCCTGGTAGGCTACCTGGTTGGGCAGCATCTCTCTGGAAGTCTTCGTGAACATAGTAAATTCCGGTATAGCTACAATACCTTTTAAACCTTGTGGGGGTTGTATTTTAACACATTTTACGTCTCCATCCGCCAGGATGGCAACCACGATACCTCCCAGTACGGCTGGAGCCACATTATCCGGATGCCCTTCCAACTGGCTGGCCAGGTTAATGATATCCTGCCGGGATAGCTTGCCACCTGAGATAATGTTGGCGGCAATCATACCCCCGACAATTGCCGCCGTGCTGCTGCCCAGTCCCCTGGCTACCGGGATGTTATTGGTCAAGCGCAATCTCAAACCGCTGGGATTGTACCCTACCTGTTGAAATATCTGTAGAGCAGCCCGGTAAACCAGATTGCTTTTATCTTTCGCAATATCACCAGCGCCCTCACCGGACACTTCGATATATGTTCCCGTGGCAGCAGGGCTCATTTCAACTATATTATAAAGTTCCAATGCCATTCCCAGACAGTCGAAACCCGGCCCCAGGTTGGCTGTTGTGGCCGGCACCTGCACTCTGACCATCAGGCTGCAGACCTCCTGTCCTACTATTCCTCTACCCTGATTACATTGGCGATACCGTTGACTGTTGGCAGCTCTTTAATGACCTGCAAGGCTTTCTGCAGATCCTGTTCCAATACTTCATGGGTAACCAGGACCAAAATGGCGGCTTGCCCATCGGTATCTTTTTGGATCACTGCGGCCAGGCTCACGTTGTTATTACCAAATACATCAGCAATACCGGCCAGCACGCCGGGACGATCTACAACATTAAGGCGGATATAGTACTTGGTTGAGGTCAAGCCCATCGGTTTAACCGGTTTTTCATCATAACAGGTGCAGTTATACAAACCGGGTACATTCTTCAGCAGGCTGCGGGCGGCACTGATTATATCCCCCACTACAGCACTGGCTGTTGGTAGTTCACCGGCGCCCGGGCCAAAAAACATAACATTGCCCACTGCATCACCATTGACAAAGACTGCATTATACACATCATTAACAGCAGCCAGTGGGTGCTGTTTAGGCAGCATCGCCGGATGGACACGCACTTCGATGCCGGTTTCATCTTCCTTGGCAATCCCTAAAAGCTTAACGACATAATTCAGATCCCCCGCATAATTGATATCTTCGGTGGTAATCCGCGTAATTCCTTCAACATAAACCTGCTCAAGGGAGACCCTGGTATTGAAAGCGATGGATGCGAGAATGGCCACTTTGCGAGCCGCGTCATAACCCTCTATGTCAGAAGTGGGATCCGCCTCAGCGTAACCCAGCGCTTGCGCATCAGCCAGCACCGTCTGGAAATCCAATCCTTCCTTGCTCATCTTAGTCAGCATATAGTTAGTGGTACCGTTGACGATACCCATGACCTGCCGAATACGGTTGGCCGCCAGTGATTCCTTTAGGGGCCTGATGATCGGGATCCCGCCGGCTACACTGGCTTCAAACAACAGATCACAATTATGTTTCTCAGCAGCCTCAAAAAGTTCTTTTCCATGCTCCGCCAGCATATCCTTATTAGCTGTGACCAGGCTTTTACCATGTTCCAAGGCTTTTAGCGCATAAGATAGTGCCGGATTGATCCCGCCCATAACCTCCACCACAATATCAATGTCCGGGTTATTAATTATATCATTAAAATCGTCTGTTAATATGATTTTATCTAACTGCACACCCCGGTCCCTGGTTGTATCACGTACCATTATCTTCTTAATCTCCACAGGCACGCCTGCTTTTTGTTCAACACCGGACCGGTTGTCGGTAAGGATGCGATAAACTCCCCGGCCCACAGTACCTAAACCCAAAAGCCCCACACCAATACTTTTCTTAGCCACTGGTTCTCCCCCTTTAAAGTCAATTAAAACATATTCATCGATAAAAACCTTTAAAAGTTCCTATTCTCCGTTATATGGTGTATGGCGTCATTATAGCACCGGAGCCAACACCAGAGCAACAGAAAGGGAAAGAGTTGAAGTAATAAACTGGCCGGCAGTATTACCAAAACTCTGACTTGAAGCTCAATAGTAAATTGCTATTAATTCATAATTAGAATTGGTATTGCAAATAATATTCCTGTAATTGTTGTTCTTAACAACATAAATATTACTGATCTTCAGGTGAAACAATTGAACAGAATTATTGGCATAGACAATGAGCGTTTTAAGAGAGCAACCATTACACCTTTTGCTTTTAACTATATATTTCCAAGAAACGCCTGGACGGTGGCCTGGTGGTCAATGGCGTTGCCCGGCATGGGGCATATCATACTGGGCCACTCGTACAAGGGGATCATATTTTTTGTCTGGGAGCTTTTTATCAACACCCAGGCCGGCCTCAATACCGCCATCCTGTATTCTTTCACCGGAGATTTTGAGCTGGCCAGACAGTTTCTTGACTATAAATGGCTGCTGCTTTATCCGCCAGTCCTGATTTTTTCTGTGTGGGACAGCTACCACATCGCTGCGGAGCAAAACAAAGTTTTTTATTTATGTACCAGAGAAAAGCCCGTCATAAACTTCATAGCCATTGATTCATTAGGGATAAACTATTTGAAGCCTTATAATCCTCTGCATATGGCCTTGTGGTCGGCATTTGTACCGGGGCTAGGACACGTCTGCATGAAAAGGCTGGTAACCGGCTTTTGGGGGCTGCTCATGTGGATTTCCATCGTCTACCTGTCTGGAATGAACCAGGGCATCCATCTCACCTTTGCAGGTTCTTTCCAGGAAGTAAAGTCAGTGCTTAACCCGCAATGGCTCCTATTTTTACCTTCCATTTTTTGCTATGCAGTCTACAGCGCTTACGTTAACGCTCAGGCTATAAACGAACTCTACCAAGTAGAACAGAGAGACTTTCTGGAACAACATTTTCAGCCAAAAACCTTCGTCATGCCCTTGTAAATATTAGTATATATGTATATGTGGTGGTGCTATGTATCTAGTTGCAGCTTTTCAACAATCCCTGGAGCTGGAAATGGCTATTTCCGACCTGCTGCACAGCGGAATCAACAAAGAAAACCTGCTCACTATCCCGCTGCAGGACAAAAAAGCTCAAAGTTCTTTTGACCATAGCGGGGAAACACGCAATAACAGTATTCTTGACAGCGCTGCGATTAGTGGCACAGCCCTGATGGTGCTGGGCACAATATATGGCTTTATCTGGTATTGGGGTCCTATCATCTGGGGATTGATCGGCTTAGCCACAGGGGTTGCCCTGGGTGCTCTGCTGGGTATCTACAAAAACCGGTCAAAACTCCACATGAAAAAGAGGCCGGCAGTGGAGGTGTTTCTGATGCTCCGCTGTCCGGAAAGCCAGTTGGAGCGTTCCGAGGAGATATTATGGAACAGAAAGGCCCTGGTTGTTGGCAGATTAAACAGGTAAGACAAATTCGATAATCAAAGGGTGCATGCGATTGCTCAGCATAGAGTTTATTATTTCAATAACAGCGGCTATAGCAGCTTTATTACTGCTGATCTTTGCTGTCGACTGGCACTATTTCAGAGACTGGGTGGCAGTATTTCTTTTCAAGTGCACTATAGACAGTCTGTGGGGAACTGCAGTAGTAGTGCAAAACCTGTTAGAATACCCTTTTCGGCAGTTCCCTCAATATTTTAAAATGAGCCTGCTTTTTGAATACTGGGTTTTTCCAATCCTCTGCGTCCTGTACAACCATGTAACGAGGACAGGCAGCCTCTGGTCGATCCTGGCTTACGCCGTCATTTTCAGCACAGGCATAACCGCGATAGAATACCCTTTGGAATTATATACAGACTTAATCAAATACAACCAATGGAGCTGGTTTACTACATTTTACACCCTGATTTTAACATTCCTGGCTTCCAGGGCATTTGTCGCTTTCTACCGCTGGGGCTGTGCTTATTTTGGGGAAAAAAAGTTCTAATTTTAATAATAAAAACCGGCCGGACGACCGGTTTTTATTATTAAATAATGATACAAATTAGACCGCCCGACCCGTCATTGACCATCCGCTGTAACGTTTCTTGCAGTTTGACTTGTGCGTTTTCCGGCATGCGGTACAGTTTATTCTGGATACCTTCCCGGACCAGATCATGAACAGATTTGCCGAAGATCTCCGAATTCCAGATTTTTTGGGGATCATCTTCAAATTCTTTAAGCATGTATTGGACCAGTTCCTCGCATTGCCGCTCAGTACCGATCAAGGGGGTTAATTCGGTAGTGATGTCAGCCTTGATCATATGCAGTGACGGCGCTGTCGCTTTTAATTTAACTCCGTAACGGCTACCTTGACGTATTAACTCAGGCTCTTCCAAGATCAGTTCATCTGTGGTGGGAATAACTACTCCATAGCCGGCTTCTCTTACCCCGTCTAAGGCTTCGGACACCTTGTCAAACTCCCGTTTGGCTACACTAAACTCTTTAACCATCCGGAAAAGCTCCCTCTCGCCTTCGATTTCAAAACCCACTTCCTCGCTCAAAACCTGGAAAAACAAGCCTGGAGCGGCAGTGATGGTTATAGATGCGGAGCCTGAACCCATATCCATGCTGCGCAAGCTGACCTGGTCTACAAAGTCATAATCACCCAGTGACTCCACAGCTGTGTTCACATCCCTGATGCGATGGACATTTTTAACCGTTTCACGGACTGATTCTTCAAACTTCTGGCGTAACCAGTGCTTTAACTCCAGTTCCTCCACCCAGGGTGGCAAGCTGATATTAACCTCGTTGACGGGGAATTCATAGAGCAATTTTCCCAGTATGTTTAAGATATCGCCCTGGGTCATATGGAGGCAATCTACCGGCAGCACAGGGACATCATACTTTTCTGTGAGTTCCGCGGCCAGCTGCTGAGTCTCATCACCGGCAGCGTTGGTACTGTTCAGGAGTACCAGAAAAGGCCGGTTAATGTCCTTCATTTCCTCAATAACCCGCTCTTCGGCCTCAAGATAATTTTCCCTGGGGATATCTGTAATTGTGCCGTCCGTGGTAATAACTAGTCCCATGGTAGAATGCTCGGAGATTACTTTTCTAGTACCGATCTCTGCTGCTTCCTGAAAGGGAATCGGCTCCTCAAACCAGGGGGTTGAAACCATTCTGGGGCCATCTTCTTCCTCATAGCCCAGGGCCCCCTCAACCTTATAACCAACACAATCGACCATGCGCATCTTCACTTTTAAATTTGGCGTGATCAGAATTTCCACGGATTCGTTGGGCACAAATTTTGGTTCCGTGGTCATAATTGTGCGCCCGGCCGCACCCTGAGGCAATTCGTCTTTGGCCCGCTCCCGTTCATGGATATCTTGCATATTCGGAAGCACTATTTGTTCCATAAAACGTCTAATAAACGTTGATTTCCCAGTCCGCACGCCGCCAACCACGCCAAGGTATAAATCTCCCCCGGTGCGTTCCGCAATATCGCGAAAAATATCGGTCCTTTCCAATGAACTCCCTCCTTCGTATATTCTCGCATATTAAATATTGTATATATTAAAGGGCTTGCATCCCTCCCTCGCCCAATTAAAACATTAACGGAAACAGTTTCGTGCACCTTGCTCAAGTCTATTTTTTTCCAGTAGCATACAATAACAATATATATATATGATCCCAACCGTTGATTATGACCTGGAATGTTTAAACTGGTGAGCCAAAATAACTATTATTTTCCAAAAAATAAAGCTGCCTTACAGACAGCTTTATCAGCATATACCGGTATATACAATTGACGTGAAGATTTATAACTGGCTTTTCCCCAGGAGAGCGGCGGCCAGCGCCACTTCTTCCATTTCGTGTTTTTTACCTCTGGTCATCAGCTTTTTAACAGCTGTTACAGCAGGCAAACCGTTAAATAAAACCTCGTACATTTGCTCGGTAATCGGCATATTAACTCCGTATAGTTCAGCCAGACGCCGGGCTGCCCTGGTTGTACGGACTCCCTCAACAACCATGCCCACCTCACCCAGTGTCTCCTCCAGTGTTTTACCCTGACCGATGGCCTTGCCGACCCGCAGGTTGCGGCTATGCCGGCTGGTGCAGGTTACAATCAGGTCACCTAAACCTGCCAACCCGGCAAAAGTCAAAGGATTTGCGCCAAGGGCAATGCCCAAACGGGTGATTTCAGCCAGCCCCCTGGTCATCAAAGCAGCTTTGGTGTTATCACCAAAACCCAGGCCGTCTGCAATTCCCGTACCCAGAGCAATAACATTCTTTAGAGCACCACCAAGCTCAACCCCGGCAACATCCGGATTAGTATAAACCCTGAAACTGTCACACATAAACAAGTCCTGGACAAATTCCGCGCTTTCCATATTGGAGGACGCCGCCACAACAGTTGTAGGCAGCTGCTTGCCAACCTCCTCTGCATGGCTGGGTCCGGAGAGAACAACATACCGCTTCAGCGCTTGCGGCCCGGCAACTTCTGCAAAAGCCTGTGATAAGCGGCGCAGGTTATTCTCTTCGATACCTTTAGCCGTATTGATAATAATCACCGCATCATCTATTTTAGGAAGCGCAGCTTGGAGCACCTCCCGGAAAGCATGGGACGGCACGGAAAAAACTATCGCGTCCATGTTGCGCAAGGCCACTTCAAGGTTATCTGTGACCTCTACCTCTGGCGGTACCTGTACTCCAGGCAGGTAGCGGGTGTTTTCCCGTGTTGCATTGATCTCATCAGCAAGCACAGCCTGCCTCGCCCACATCCTCACAGAACAACCTTTATTTGCCAATAATACCGCCAGGGCTGTAGCCCAACTGCCGGCACCAACAACACCTACTTTTTTCACCGACAACTCCCCTTACCAAAACTTGCGTTTGATCCTTGGCTCTATTCCACTAGCCAGTCTCTTTATATTGGGTATATGCTTATAAATTACAAGAACTGCAACCAATGTGCTCAAGGCCAGATAAGGCCACTCCAGTTTAAACCCCAGGATTAAGAAAGGCATGATGGAAACCGCAACGATTGAGCCGACTGAAGCATAGCCGGTTAACAAAACAACAATGGTCCATGTTGAGGCTGCAATCAGACCAACGGGCAGGGATATGGCAGTCAGTACCCCGGCAAAGGTAGAAACCATTTTACCGCCTTTAAAACCCAGGAAAATAGGCCAGCTGTGTCCTGCCAGGACCGCAAGGCCGGCTGTGGCCACCACAATCGGATCTCCAAACTGCTTGGCCAGAATAATTACCAGAATGCCCTTACCAAAGTCTCCTATCCAGGCAAGAGCACCTGCAACCGGCCCGGCATTGCGCCAAACATTAGTCATGCCCACATTACCGCTGCCATAGTTGCGGATGTCAATACCTTTCCAACAACGGGCCACAAGGTAACTGAAAGGGATAGAACCAATTAGGTAGCTAGCAACTAATAGCCAAAAAATCTTCATAGCTTTTTCTCCTTAAACAAGCTGTTATTCTTCCTTGGCCCGCCGCCGTAATGTAAAACGCAAAGGTGTCCCTTCAAAGCCATAGGCTGAACGGATCTGGTTCTCCAGATATCTCTGATAGGAAAAATGCATTAACTCCGGATCGTTAACAAATAGCACAAAACGAGGTGGCTTGACGCCGCTCTGGGTAGCATAGAGTATCTTTAACCGCCTGGTTTTGTCCGCAGGAGGGGGGTTTTGTTGTACCGCTTCCCTGATAAGGTTGTTCAAATTAGCGGTATTGACCCGCGTAGCTTGTTTTTCGGCCACAAAATCAACCAGTTCCAGCACTTTCGAGACACGTTTTCCCGTCAAGGCAGACGTAAAAAGAAGCGGCGCATAAGGCATAAATGCCAGTTCCTTACGCACATGTTCCGTATAGCGGTTCATCGTTCTGTCGTCCTTTTCAACCAAATCCCACTTGTTGACCAGTACAATCGAACCTTTACCCGCTTCATGAGCATACCCGGCGATACGTTTGTCTTGCTCGGTAACCCCTTCAAGGGCGTCAATGACCACTAAAACCACATCACAGCGATCCACTGCCCGTAGCGCCCGGATCACACTGTACCTCTCCGTTTTTTGCTCCACCTTACTCTTACGGCGAATACCGGCCGTATCAATGAGCATGTAGTTTTTACCATCCCGTTCAAAGGTGGTATCAATGGCGTCACGGGTCGTACCGGGAATATTACTGACTATGACCCGGTCTTCCCCCAGCAGGCTGTTTACCAGGGAGGATTTGCCGACATTCGGCCTGCCAATGACAGCAATCTTGATGATATCAGGATCTTCATCTGCTTGTTGCTCAGCTGGCAGGAGTTCTAACAACCTGTCCAGCATATCGCCTGTATTCAAACCCTCTGCCGCAGATATAGGGATCGGCTCTCCCAACCCGAGTTGAAAGAAATCATATATCTTTTCAGGCTCATCATAACGCTCAACCTTATTTGCGACCAGGATGACCGGTTTATTGGCCCGTCGAATAATAGAAGCCACTTCAAGATCATCGGGATTTAAACCAGCCCTGGTGTCCACAACGAAAAGAACCACATCAGCTTCACGAATGGCCAATTCCACCTGAGAGCGGACCTGCTCCAGGATCTCGCCATTCTCCTGAAAATCAAGCCCACCTGTGTCAACAAGGGTGAAATGCCGACCAGACCATTCGGCATCCATGTACAGGCGATCTCTGGTGACACCAGGTGTATCCTCCACAATGGCCACCCGGCCACCTACAATGCGGTTAAAGAGCGTCGATTTGCCAACATTGGGCCGTCCCAGAATGGCTACTATTGGTTTGGACATATTTTTGTCACCTTTCTAATACTACAAGAATATTATAACCTTTAGGCTGTTAGTGTAAATCAATTACACGGAATATAAATATTGCATGGCTATGTTGATTTCATCTATACATAACGCTCAGCCAGCTCCGGCCCCTTGAGCAGCACCTCCAGCAATTGGTGCGGTCCCTTTACCACAGCAATTCTGGTTTTTAAATGACTGGCCAGGGCGTCCAGGGTCAGATCATCCAAAAATAAATCCTCATCCTGTTTCAACATGACGTCAGGCAAAATCAAAAAATTACCGATCTCTTGCGGATCCAGCTGGTTACACAAGTCCTGTCCCACAACCAGACCGGTCACAGTAACCTGATGGCCGAAAAAATGGTTTTCTATGGCCTGGACTGAAACTTGAAGACCCTTAATCTTATTTAACCTCGCAACCAGCGGTTGCAAAACCATAGCGCCCAGCTTTCCTGTAGCGATAGTAACTTTAAGAGGCCGGATGACCTCCGGCAAATGCTGCTGGGTCTCTTCCCATTCCTGCAGGAAAAGGCGCACCAGACCTACTCCGTTTTCAAGCTGGGGAAAACCGGCATATCGTTCAACCAAAGGCACCTGTTCTCCTGCCAGCAAGTAAAACTCGTCTGAAACAAAAATAAAAGGCTCCCCCAGTTTTGCCAGATATTCTTCCTGCTTTAGACGGACCCAGCTAACAACCTGCCTTGCTTCGTCCGGGGTAACTGATCTTAATGGATAACAGGTATCCCTGTATTGCGTCAAACCCACCGGAACCACCGCCAGCGAACTCACCGAAGGCCATAGGGATGAAAGATCCCCAACAGTGTTTTCCAGTTCTTTGCCGTCATTAAGGCCCGGACAAAGCACCACCTGAGTGTGCAGCTCGATCCCTGCCTTAGCTAAAAATTTTAACTGTTCCATAATAAGCCCCGCCCGCTTATGACCGAGCATAACCGTGCGCAGCTCAGGATTGGTGGTATGAACTGATATATAGAGGGGGCTCAGACGCTGCTGGACAATCCGCGTAAGCTCTTCTTCCCCTGCGTTAGTCAGGGTAATAAAATTGCCGCTCCAGAAGGACAGCCTGTAATCATCATCTTTAATATAAAGGGATTTGCGTAAGCCGGAGGGCATCTGATCAACAAAACAAAAAACACAGTGATTAGAGCACCTGGTGGTGCTACCTAAGCCTCCATCCACAAACTCTATACCCAGATCCTCGTCGTAGTCCTTCTCAACTTCAAGGACCCATTCTTCACCACCTGCCGTGTGGATCTCAATGTTCAGGTACTCTTCCGTCGCCAAAAAACGAAAATCAATTAAATCCTTTACAGCTGAGCCGTTAATCGCGATCAAACGATCGCCAGGTTTTAGCTCCATCTCAGCTGCAATGCTTCCGGGTAAAACCCGTTCAATAGTCAAACCAAGGCCCGGCATGCGGCCACCCCCTTGTCTCAAACCATTATCTAAAAATTCCAGATCCTAGTCAAGGGATTTTGCCAGGCTGTCTTTGACCCTGTCTGTAAGTTCAACCAGAGTTTTATAATGCTTATTAATGCCGGCACAGATTAAAACCGAGCCCAGCTTTTTTGTCAGCCTCAATTTATCGAACAGGTTGCCGGCCAGCAACCACCAGTTATCACAGACACCACAGTCAACAAACAGCAAGCTCCGGGCAGGAAGCCCGTTGAGCCTTAAAAAGCTTTCCACCAGACGCACAGGCATGTCTGAATCACCTTTTACGGCAAGGGCATAAATGTCATTATTGAAAATATCATTTCCGCATGCAATGATTTGTCCCTCAAAGTTGTCTTTTAAATTCAAAAACTGCAGGCCGCTTAAGCTCAAGCTGTTTTGCCTTCCCCCTCCGGGCAGCAGCCCTGTATGTAGCGCCCCGGCCACCGCTGCTAATGGAAAACGGCTATTGCTGAAGTAAAGAATTTTTGTTGTCACCTGTATTTATAGTCCCTTTTGTTTCTTTTACCAATTCAACCAACCCGGGGTAAGCCAGGCGTGTACCCAGGATGACGATCGGCCGCCCAATTTGTACAAAACCAAGGCGCCTGGATAAAAAACCGCCCAACTTCATAAGCCAATTTACCCGGCTCATGGCATTTACCAGGCAATAGCTGGCTGCAGGCACCGCAAATATCCCGGCAAGTCCCGCAAAGATTGCCTTAAGAACTTCCGGCTTGTTGCGGCGGGCAGTAAGGTAAACTTCATGCCCTTCTTTATCTCTGCCCAGATAAAAAACATGGCCGTGCTGCCATTTATTCTGCCGGTCGTAAAGTGGTATTTTCAGCAACATTTCTTTGCCCGGCACACGGTCTTCAGGCAGCAAACCGAGGTGAATTGCAGCCGCGATTACTGAGGAATGAGTGCCTCCATAGCAATGATAGATGATTTTCATCAGTGTTTAACCAGAATCAAAGAACCGTTTTCCAGGTCATGTACGTTGGCGTCAAGTATTCTTGCCAGGTAACCGGCCACCTTCTGCTGTTCTGCCTCGTCACGGACAAAAAAAATGGGCGCACCGCCACCTACTCCGGCGGTCTGTTGGGTAACAATAGCCAGAATGACACCGGCTGGTTGCTCACTCAAAATGCTTTCACCTGCTCTTTTGTTCTTTATAAGGAAGCCCGGCCAGTAAGGGTTTACTTCTGGCGCTTTCCAGCACCGGGGTTAGCTTGACTGCTGCGATAAGTTGCTCTATATCCCGCTCAACAGGCATGATATATAAGCCAACCTCCCCGGTGTCAGGGTTTTTCCTGGCCAGGGGCGTGAATTCCGGTAGATCCACCTCTTTTTTGGTACCCAGGATTACTGCAGCGTTAAAGGCAATGGCGTTGCGCTGGCCAATGTCGTGTAGAGTAGACCTGGCGTTACCGTCCCTGGGTTTTAGCTTAACAGCCAGTCCCTCCTGTAGAATCTTGTCGCGCAGCTCCTTTAAGCCCACATTAATAATTCCGATCTCGTCCACCATTAAAATAGCTCCCTTGAAGCTTAGCTGGGCCGGAACCACCTCACATATATCGCCAATAACCAAACCAGACATGAAATATTTGCTAATCAGCAGCGCGATAAGTGCTATTACCAGCGCCAGCCACATTCCTCCTACCTGAGCCGCGAGGCTGGTAACAAAAGCTGTCCCCATCACCAGGTAATTTCGGGCCTCAAAAGTACGGGCTATGCCCTCAATATAGTCAAGTCCTCTCCTAACCAATTCACTTCTTTCCAGGCTTTCAAGGGTACTGCGCTCGATATTGCGAATCTCCCTAAATTGCTGAACGGCCAGAGCTAAAAAAGTAGCCGCGGCAAAATCCGGCTTCATGATTGCCGGAATCGCCACGGCTCCCAAAGCAGAAGCAACAAACCCTAAAAAAACATGTCCCAGGTAGCCGTGCGGATAGCCAGGATACTGCCGGTAGTCAATGCGCAACAGGACAACCCTGTTTAAAGTACCCGCTATGACACCGGCGAGAATTACCTGCAAGTAATCAGGTATGAAGTTTAACATACTGCCTCCACCTTAGTCCTTCGAAAGATCATCTTTGTCCTTTTCAAGAGTTTGATCAGCCAGAGGATCAAAGTCTTTATACTCCTTGCTGTTTACAGATGTATTTTTTTGTGCTTCTTTTTTGCGGGCTGCAGGTCGCGGCCCCAAAAAGCTTGTAAACTCCTTGCCAAAACCAGAGATGCGTTTTTTGGCGTTTTCCAAACTGCCGGAACTGAGGAGAAGGAAGCCCAAACCACCCACTGCTGTGAGACCAAGAATCCAGGCCAGGGCTTTGCCTGCTCCTCCGTCGGAACCGGCAGGATTGGCGCCGCCAGGTGCTGCGGGAGTCCCTGTGCCCCCGACAGCAAGACCCAATACGGTAGGTACTGCTTCTGAGAATAAAGCCACACCTGTGGCAGCTTCTTCCTTGGTGTTTGTATGGGTGCCTGCCTCGATCAGGAGGGCATGCGGGGCCAGATCCTGGTTGTAACTTCCCTTGGCCACGAAGATCTCCTTGACCACCTGGTTGTGCATGTTATTGGCTGCAGCCATCATCCGTTTAGCAAAGTCCATATTGGCATCCATGCGAGGGTTCTGTCGACCAACCACCAGGCGTAGCCTGGCTACCTTTTGACCATCAATCGTAGCCCGGTAATAAGCAGGATCCGGTATGCCATCCCGGTGGACATCGAAAATCGCAGCAGGTTTTTCTTCCAATAACCTGGCTGCTGTCCTGCGGGAGCGGACATAAGCGTTGTTATCGTGGGGGTCGTGAGGCGTCTCGTCATATTTTACGTTGACCCCCTTGCCTTGTAGCTTATCCGCCATAGTCTGGCCTATCTGGTAAATACCTCCCTGGAAGGGAATACTATCTTTTCCATCCGTGGGAACATATGATTCGGCAGAATGAGTATGGTAGATAGCTATCGAGCTGTTATTCTGTCCAGCGTTGTTCGCCGTCGCGGTAGCCACCTGGTTGGTATAAAATTCATTATAGGCTACAATTTGCGGATCCATCCCCAGAAACGTTGCTTCCGCCCGCTCACCGTCAACCCGGTTGATCCGGTAACTGCGGCCGTCGGCGGTATAGAGCTGATCACCAACATAAGTCATGCGGGCCATCATGCTGAGCATTTCTCCGTTTTCATCAACAATAGTTGTGATATTATCGACCAGATGATCCGGGGTGTCCCGGTTAAAGAGTTGCGGCAGGGCAAGCGCTTGCCGGTCCAGTCTGAAGCTGCCTGATGTGTATACTGATACAAACAATAGTGAAGCTAAAATCACTACAGAGCCAAATAAGATTCTAACTTTACTCACGTTCATCAAGGTCAGCCACCTTTCTTTTTTCTTGCTTTAATCCAGACCGCACTTCCATTCCTTCTCCCTGTTGTTCAGTATTTCTGAATTCCGGCTTTTTCAACCCCTTGACTAAATTCTCCGGTCTTCCTTTGGCACTGGGCCCGCCAGAAAGCCTTTCAAAAGATTCTCCTATAATCTCAGCCAACAGTATGGCCACTATGCCGGCCAGGACAATAGTATCAAATGCTCCGGCGCCTCCTATGCTAACAACGTAATTAGCCGGGGCGCTTTGCCCCAGGAGCCAGATATAATGGAAAACATCCACCAGAAGTACGCCCAGGGTAGCAGCTATAAAAGCCGCCCGCCTGGATCTACCCAGCAAGTAAGCCACAATACCTCCGGCTAAAGGATAAAGATAGATGGCATCAATGATTGCATAGCGTCCCGCAGGCTCAACTCTTGTTCCTGTATTGATTAGAGAACCGATGATATATACAACAACAGCTGTTAATAATGCCCCCAGCAATGCTCTGGACCATTCCCTGGTTGTGCCGGCCTTGACCAATAAGTATATAGCCAGGACCACAGGTACAATGGCTCCTCCAAGGTTTATTGAGGTTTGGTAAGGTAAAAAAGGGATAGGAATATTGACGAAGCTGCCCAATATTATGGCCCCGATCACAAGCAAGGCACCCCGATCGCTAAGTCTCATCCTGTCCAGTGCCCGCTGTGCCAAACCAAGGTATATGAGCACGGTTACAACAATTAATACAATAATACCAATGGGGAATTGCTCCACACGCACCAGCCTCCTGTACTAGTAAAGATCACAGTTAGACTGCCCCACCGCCTGAAATATATACAAAAAAAAGCGGCTTTGCGCCGCTCTTACCAGTTAAAGGATTATGCAGATTAATACCAGCTCTTTACTGTACCTGGTGTAGGTTAAAGGGTATTACTTATTGAACAAATCCCCTACCATGTCACCTATGGTAACTACATCGCTGTTATCCTCAGTTTTCTTTTGATGGTTATGTTCTTTGTATTCCTTATATTCTCTAGCCTGTTTTTCTCCGGTTACCTCTCTTATCGATAAACGGATCCTTTTTTCAGCTGGATCAACGCTTAGCACCTTGACATTTACTTCTTCCCCTTCTGTCACAACCTCATCAGGTTTGGCCACATGTCTATCAGCCAAATGGGAGATATGAACCAGTCCTTCCACCCCTGGCTCCAGCTGAACGAAAGCACCAAAGGGAGCCAGACGTACTACTTTCGCCGTAACAATACTGTTCACAGGGTATTTTTGCTCAACTGTGTCCCAGGGATTGGGCAAGAGCTGTTTTAAACCGAGGGATATTTTTTCACTCTCCCGGTCAACTCTCAGCACCTTTACTTCAATCTCATCGCCGATGTTAACCACTTCAGACGGGTGGTTAATGCGGTGCCAGGCCATTTCTGATATATGCAACAGACCGTCCACCCCGCCGATATCAATAAAAGCCCCGAACTGAGTCAGTCGCCTTACCACACCTTTAACAGCCTGACCTTCTTCCAGGGTGTTCATAAGCTCCTGACGAAGCCTGGTAAATTCCTCTTCTAAAATCGCTTTGCGAGACAAGATCACCTTTTTCTTGGCCCGGTTAATTTCGATTACCCGAACGTTGATATCCTGTCCCAGATATTTGGAAAGGTCTTCTACATATCCCCGGTCAACAAGAGAAGCAGGCAGGAAAGCTCTTACTCCCAGGTCCACAAGGAGACCGCCTTTAACAACTTCACGGACAGTGCCTTCTACTGCCTGACCCGTCTCCAGAGCTTCCTCTAAATCCGTCCAGGCCCTTTCAGCATCAGCCTTTTCTTTGGAAAGGATCAACCGGCCTTCATTGTCTTCTGCTTTCAATACATAAACCTCTATTTGATCCCCCACCTTGACAATATCCTGGATGGAGGTAACCTCACAGCAAGATAGTTCCCTTATTGGAATAACACCTTCCGATTTAGCCCCAACATCCACCACTACTTCGTCCTGATCAATCTGCACAACCGTGCCAGTTACAATTTCACCATTGCGGACGGTTTTTACCTCAACTGCGTTCTGCATACCCTCCTCAGAGTTATTTAGCTCCTCAAACTCGCTCATTCGACTCATAACCTCCTCTATTATCCAGTCAGGTGTAGACGCACCTGCTGTTAACCCCGCTGCCCTCACTCCCCGAAACCAAGACGGATCCAGTTCGCCTGCCTCCTCAATATGATAAGTGGTAGTACCGCAGGAACGGCAGATTTCAGCCAACTTTCTAGTGTTGGCGCTTTCAGCGCCCCCCACCACGATCATCACATCAACTTGACGTGCAAGTTCACAGGCAGCTTTTTGGCGCTCAGCTGTTGCGTTACAAATGGTCTTATAAGCCTTGACCATCACCCCGGCTCTCTCCAGCGTTTCAACAACAGCGTTAAAATTTTCTTCGCGTTGTGTTGTTTGGGCTACAACCGCGACGTTGCCCAAAACCTTAATTTGGCTTGCTTCCTTCGCATCGGCGACAATCTCTGCTCTATTCCCTGCCCAACCCAGTATACCATGAACTTCGGGATGATTCTTGTCTCCGACAATTACGACCTGATAACCCTGCTCTGACATATCACTGGCTATCGCCTGGGCCCTACCAACAAAAGGACAAGTCGCGTCCACTATCTTCAATCCCTGGGCCCGGGCCTGGTTCAAAACAGCCGGGGTCACTCCATGTGACCTGATAATCAATGCTCCTTCTTTAAGTTCATTGATATTATCAACGTCCCTGATGCCTGATTGGCGCATTTGCTCAACCACTTGCGGATTGTGGATCAGTGGCCCCAGGGAAAAAACCGGCTTAGAGCAACTGCGAACAGTGTTCCCGGCGATATCGACAGCCCTTTTCACACCATAACAAAAGCCAGAGACCTCAGCCAACAATATTTCCATAAGCTCACCTATAATCTAACATTAAGACATTCTATAAAATACTCTATTTTCCTTCCTGATACCGTATCTTTTCAGAAAATAGCGTTATATCTTTAAAAGCAAGTTAATATCCTGCATAATGCGGCCACTAATTTTTTCCAATTCATCTTTAGATGGTTTTAAGGCCATCTCAAAATGTAGCGGCTGACCGATCCTGACTATGAGCTTGCCAATCACCCCCCTGGAGCCAATAACCGCAATGGGTACAACAGGCACACCGGTTTTAAGAGCCAGCATGGCCGCTCCAAGATGGGGCTGCAGCGTGCCTTCACTCTTGTTCCTGGTACCTTCCGGGAAAATACCGACAACCTCACCCTGCTGCAGCAACCGCAAAGCCGTTCTTAAGGCCCGGCGATCGGTGGCATCCCTGCGCACCGGAAATGCACCTGAAACACGCACAGCATAACCAATTATTGGAATATTAAAGAGTTCTGCTTTGGCCATAAAATAAACCTGCCGTTCAATAGCACATACAATTGCAACCGGATCCCAGTAGCTGACATGATTGGCAGCTAACAGAACTCCACCTGTAACAGGTATGTTTTCAGAGCCCTGGATCTCCCAGCATCTTTGCACTTTAAGCACCAGCCTGGCCCCAGCTTTAAGCAAACTAAGGATCATTGTTTTTCCTTTCTCCTGTTACCCTGGCTACAATCAAATCAACAACACCATCAACCGCATATGAAGTGCTGTCAATGATCATGGCATCAGCTGCCGGTGACAGCGGGTCTACCTCCCTGGAGGTATCAATTAAATCCCTTTGGAAAAGTTCTTTTTCGATATCACTTTTCTCAACCTTGACACCCTTGCCGATAAGTTCCTTCCAGCGGCGTTCAGCCCTTACACCAGCGGCGGCAGTTAGATAGATTTTTACTCCGGCATCAGGCAGGACAGCTTTGCCGATATCCCGTCCTTCCATGACAACACCCCCACCGCTGGCCATCTTCTGTTGCAACTGAAGCAGCCTGCGGCGCACTGCCGGTACTTTAGCAACTAGAGAAACACTGTTTGAAACGGCCGGCGAACGAATCTCGTCAGTAACATCCTCACCATCCAACCAGACGGACAGATTTCCCTCCTGACTGTGCTTAAGGTTAATTGTAACATTAGAAGCCAACTGGCCTAGCCTTTGGTGATCATGCAAATCAATACCTTCACGCAGTGCCTTTAAGGTCAAAGCCCGATACATTGCCCCTGTATCTATGTACAAATAACCAAGACGCTTAGCGACCAGTCTGGCAACGGTGCTTTTGCCTGCTCCGGCAGGCCCGTCAATGGCTATATTAGGTCGAGCAGTCATAGACTCCCTCCAACAAACAACTGACATTTATTACAATAGCATGTAATTATTCGACAGGATACTATTTTATCCTTTTTATTCTTTGGTTTATTGCAGAAAAGTGCCGGGAAACAAAAATCTTTCTGTTTCATTATTCTACTTGCAAGGATTTTAATACATCTTGAAAGCCTGGATAAGAAACATTGATGCACTCTGCACCCTGGATCCGGGTGGTTCCCCTGGCCAACAAAGCTGCTACGCAGGCCGACATAGCTATGCGGTGATCGCCATTGGCCTGGCAAGAACAGCCTTCTAAAGGAGTACCCCCTCTCACCGTGAGACCATCCGGCAATTCAGTCACCTGCGCCCCAAAACCGGCAAGCAGCCTGGCTACAGAAGAGATCCTGTTGCTTTCCTTAACCTTCAGTTCAGAGGCATCCCGAATTTCCGTTTTACCTTCAGCCAGGGCTGCCGCCACAACCAGAACAGGGATTTCATCAATTAAGCGGGGAATTAGTTCGCCGCCAACTGTTACACCCTTGAGCTTCCCCTGGTATCGCACCCTGATGTCTGCTACCCTTTCACCGCTGGATTCGTGAAGATTTAACAGCTCAATAGAAGCACCCATCTCCTTAAGGACATCAACAAGACCGCTTCTAGTGGGATTAATTCCCACACCGGTTATGGTCAGATCTGAGCCGGGCACCGCGGCAGCAGCAACCATTAAGAAAGCAGCGGAAGATATGTCACCAGGCACGTTAATTCTTTTAGCCAGAAGATTCGGCCGGCCCCGCACCACTACTGTGGTATCCGAAACCTCCACCTGGGCGCCAAAATACTTTAGCATTCGTTCGGTATGGTCCCGGGAACGATATGGCTCGGTTACCGAAGTCTCACCCTGGGCAAACAATCCGGCCAGCAGAACTGACGACTTTACCTGGGCACTGGCCACAGGAGATAAATAATCAATTGGCTTTAACGCCCCGCCTCGCACAGTCAAAGGAGCCAGGTTGCCTTCCTGCCGGCCGTCAATCCTTGCCCCCATTTTCTCCAGAGGTCTGGCTACCCTGGCCATGGGCCTGCGCCGTAAAGATGCATCACCGCTGATGACACTAAAAAAAGGCTGTCCGGCCAGAATGCCCAGGAGCAGTCGCATCGTAGTACCGGAGTTGCCGGCATATAGGACATCTGCCGGCTCAGACAGGTTGTCAAGACCACACCCATTAATAATAACCCGACCTGCCTCCGGACCGTGCATTTCCACTCCTAGTTTTTCCAGACAATTCATGGTTGCAATACAATCTTCACCCGGTAAAAAATTGGTAACAACTGTTTGTCCCTCGGCCAAAGCACCCAGCATCAAAGCGCGGTGGGAAATGGATTTGTCACCCGGAGCAACGATTGTACCTCGCAGGGCTCTGCCTTGTTTAACTAATAATTCCAATGACAACTCCCCTCCCAAAATATTTGTTTTATATTAAGAGCACTCCACAAGGAGTGCTCCACTATAATAAGGTTAGTAATGCGCCTTAAAAGTGAAAATGTATTCAACTCTGAGCTGCCCTGTGACCCAAACCGATGGCAACATCATCCAAATGCAACAGTCCAACTCCAATAAATACAGCTACACCGATATGGTCACCCTGCCTGGCAATACCGATCTTTCCTCCGACGTTAAAACCGATAGCCTTGTTCTTTATCTGTAAGAGAGCCTCATGAGTTGCCCCTGCAACGGCACCTTCATCAGCATGTGATTCCTTGATCAAGCCTTCCCGTTTAGCTGCAACCACTGCCCGTTCAATTATTTTGTTTACTGAAGCAATGAAATCGCCCCCATAGTCCACCGCGGCTGTCTTAATCCCTTCCGACAAAAAACGTTGTTTAAAAACCTTCTCCTCCTCGCGGCTTTCAGACAATGCCATTTCAATTGCCGCTCTGGCTACTTTTTTACTACCAATAAGGCCCATTAAGGAATCACCTCCCACAGTTACTGAAACATACTAGTGAAGGGGATTTTATTTTATATTAAACTTCTTTTCCAAGCGAAACCTGTACTCTCTCATTTCCTCATGTACCTTGAATAATAATCGTTCCAGTTCATAATGACTGAGAGTAATAGACGCCGGATCGAGAATATCTATTTTTCTAAAATCCTCCCTGGTAATAAAGCGAACTATGCACTCCAAATTGTCAGCTTTAACAGTCAATACCATCGGTGCATACGCAGCATCTGTATTTTCCAATTCATCATACATGGTGTAGATATCGGTGCTGATATCTATATCCATAATTTGAATGCCTTGGATTGGAACATTCCTGAATATGGCCATCTGTTGTTCCCTTAATTCCTCAGCTGTTTTTTCGGAGGTCTTTCCCCCAAAAAGCAGGCGTCCCGGCTTGCCATTTGATTTAAAATCAAGCCTGACTTTGAATAGGATACCATCGCGGTCAATAAAATTGTTGTTGCCCTCACTTAAAGACATTGGTAAAAGCCTCCTTCCAAGGTGTTTACCCTGTTCGGATAATTCAACCTGATTTAAAATAATCCTGCCTTAACCTTGATGTCACTATCTAATCAGTTCAGCCAAGCGCAAAAACATACTCACTTATTAACGGAAGCCGGTTTTAGACCAGCCTGCACTTGCAACTGTCTTAATTCTGATGGGGTAAGTTTACGGTACTCTCCCGGACGCATTGCCTCCAGGCTGAGATCTCCAATCTTGATCCGTTTTAACCTCAGCACCCGGTAACCAATATGCTCAAACATTCTCCTGATCTGCCGGTTGCGTCCTTCCTTAAGGGTAACTTCCACCTGGGCGTTGCCGTTGTGCTCTCCGAGCAGCCTTATTTTAGCCGGGGCAGTACGGCCGTCTTTCAGGTTAAGTCCCCTGGCCATTTGTTCCAGTTTTTCCTTGGAAGGGATACCGTTTACCCGGACCAGGTAGGTTTTAGGCACAAGGTGGCTGGGGTGTGTCAGAGCAAAAGTCAGTTCGCCATCATTAGTTAACAAAAGAAGTCCTTCGCTGTCATAGTCCAGTCTGCCGACAGGATAAACCCTGGCCTTGATCCCTTTAATCAAATCGGTTACCTGTTTACGGCCTTTTTCATCACGCATGGTTGTGACGTAACCCCGGGGCTTGTACAACAGAATATAATGCTTCTCTGAAGGCAGGCGCAGGATCTTGCCCTCCACCTGGATTATATCCTTGGCTGGGTCAACCCTGGCGCCGGGTTCAACTATAACCCGTCCGTTTACTTTAACTAATCCAGCAGCGATCATCTCCTCGCAATGACGTCTGGATGCAACCCCGGCATGTGCCATAACTTTTTGCAGCCGTTCCATATATTCACCAAACCATATCATTATTTTGTGTTTTAACTTCTCAATCCATTATAACCAATATACGACGTCTGTAATGGTTTTGGAGTAAAATACTCACAAAAAAATTTAATCACAGAAGGCAACTACAATGTCAAATGAACCCCAAAAAACCCCGGTATCTTTAGACAGCCGGGGTAACATTACGTATTAATTTAAAACATAGCACTGACTATAAAAACTGAAGCAAACAAGGTGGTGAAATCAGCTATAAGACCCAAGGGAACAGAGTAGCTGTATCTTTTTATCCCTACCGAACCGAAATATAAGGTCAGCACATAAAAAGTCGTATCGCAGCTGCCCTGCATGGTTGAGACCAACCGGCCAATAAAACTGTCAGGACCATGGGTCATTATTAGATCCGAAGCTATCCCCAGAGCAGCGCCGCCTGAGAGTGGTCGCATAATCGCATGAGGCAGCACCTCCGCAGGTAAGCCGATCAGACTTAAGGCAGGTGACAGTGCTGTCACAAGCACTTCCATAGCACCGGAAGCCCGAAAAACACTGATAGCCACCATCATCGCCACCAGGTAGGGGATAGTTTGAATAGCGGTTGCAAAACCGGCTTCCGCACCATCCACAAAAGTCTCGTATACCTTTACCCCACGCAGTACCGCTACTACCGGGACCACCAGGAGGATCGCCGGGATAGCCCATCTGGACATTTCCGCGATCATTTGGAACAAAAGGACTACCTCCTTTGCCCTGAGTAAATCAGCCTTAACACACGATCCACCAGTACAGCCACGAGCATACTGAAGGCTGTAGCCATAATCGTCGGTCCTACAATTTCAGTCGGGTCGGCTGAACCGTACAATAATCTGATGCCAATAATGGTCGTCGGGATCAGGGTAATGCAAGAGGTATTCAGGGCTAAAAAGGTACACATAGCTTCTGAAGCAGTGTCCTTATTTTTATTGAGACTCTGCAGTTCCCGCATGGCGATCAGCCCCATAGGTGTGGCAGCATTCCCCAATCCGAGGATATTCGCGCTGAGGTTCAAAACTATCGCCCCCATAGCGGGGTGATCCTTGGGCACACTGGGAAAGAGGAAGCGCATGACCGGGCGCACCAACAAGGACAACCAGCGAACCATGCCGGCCTCTTCGGCCAGTTTCATAATACCCAGCCAAAAGGTGATGATGGCAATGAGGCTGATAGAAATCTTTACGGCATTGTTGGCGCCATCAAAAACAGCCTGAGTAATAACTTCAATATTGCCGTTCATGGCAGCCACAACGATGCCAAATACAATCATCAACAGCCAGATAATGTTAACCACTACCACACCCCCACAAAAGCTTGTCCTGCAATAATATATGAGAGCCAACAAACCAATATGACATTTAATGGCAAGGCACTTGTAACCTTTTGTTTCTGGCGGCTAATCTACTATCCTGGCGCTATCACCACCAGTAGCTTGACACCAGAGCCACTAGCTTGGGTCATGAATTAATTTTAGTTTAAATAAACCAGACAAACCCACCCGGGCAACCCGCTGATGAATTTGGGCCACATCTGTTAGGTAGAGCCCTGTTTCCTGCATTCTCCGGAAGTAAACTGAACCTGAAAAAGTGTATTTTTCACCCATACCGCCGGGGGTTTTCATCTGCCGGTGCATATAAGAAATAATATCTCCGCAGGCTAGTTCAGATGGCAACACCATCAGCTCGCGACCGGCCAACAGCCTTACTGCATTATGGCCAGCCAGAAAACCAGTGACAATGGCTTCGGTATGACCAACCAAAAGGCCGGTTTTCTCACCTGCACAAAATAAATTTTTTGTACCGGTCACCAGCAAGCTGTCATCACATGGCGACATAGCCATAAACCGGACGGAGTTGCCCATACCACCCGCATATGGATCGGCATAACGCGCTTCTTTGAAACCTTTTAGGGTGCGGAGCTTATCCAGAGGGAAATATGCTGCCATTAACTTGGCGTGGCCTGTATCCAGCAGGATCAGGTTCCTGGCAAATTCCGGCAGGGCATATTGTTGACAGGCCTTTTGCGCCAGATTGCTGTAAACATGAAACGCTTCCGGCAACGGGATTACCACTACCCCGGCCTGCTCCAAATTCTTTACCAGTGCAGGCGAAAGCGATTTTTTATCCAGCTTACAGGAACCACTCATAGCTTCGAACCCTGGCAGACCTTTTTCGGCAGTTATTTCAACAATGCCGGCTTTTGCCGTCAGGCTCACCCGGGGCCCGAAAGTAGGACAGCGCAATACGCACATGGCACACCCGTAACCAAAACCGGTACAATATTGTGCCGGGCCAGCCGTACCGGTACAATCGATAAATACCGACCCTTTGATGTAATCACCGTCGGCTGTTGCAATCCCGGTTAAACATCCTCTTTTAACTGATACTTCGGTCATCCTTTTTTGCAACTTGATCTTAACGCCCACAGCTAAAAGAGCATTATTGATCGCCGGTTCTATCTTGGTGACATCGTAAAGCATAGCATGACGGTGGCCTGGAAAATCAACATTCCGATGGGTGGCGGCTCTTTCAATAACCTGTAAGAATTCTCCTGCACCGAGTTCACGCATTTCTTCCATAGCTGTGAGGCGGCCATTATTGCACATAATTCCGCCGACCAGGCCGGTGCCTAAAAGCATGTCGGTTTTTTCAATAAGGATCGTCTCAGCCCCGCTAATAGCCGCGGCATATGCAGCTGCACAACCAGCCCAGCCGCCGCCGACAATAATAACAGTCATATAAAGCCCTCCTCTAAAAGTATATTCAGGAGGGCTTCTAAATGATCCAATATTCCCATTTAACTCCAGTCGGGTATATGATTTATTTTTCTCTTAACATAAACTCCAAGAGATTTAAACTAACTGCTTGATTAATTGTTAAAAAATTACCAAATGCAATGCTGACTGTGGGCAAAGCCTGCAACTTTAACAGGTGTAATGAGGAGAAATTCAACATAAATATGACGATAATTTAGCAATTCGTATTGAATAGTATTTATATTCTTCATTGGTTGTTTTCCAAGGAGTATGCAAAGCCTGTGTTCTTACAGAATTTTTTTCGCACATTTATCTCCGTCATAAGAAAAAACAACCGTCTTTTCTGCAAGACATGTCTCCAGATGAACAGTCTTACCCCAAAGGGTATAAACATGTGCAAGGGTTTTTTCCAAATAGTAAACATCCAGTTCATCACCTTCAAAACAATGTTTAAGGTACAATTCGCCTTTTTTATTATAATAGCCGTCTTGCACCTCAATATACGGAAAGCCACAATTGATCAGGCTGTTGATCAAGCCGTCCCTGACATTTTCCCATGCTTTTTCGCTGACTTTCCAGTCGTAGCCGACCTTTTTATATAAATACAGATCCAGCTCTTCAACTAATTCCTTCGTAAGGTAATTTCTGAGGAAGGATATATCATTTTCCATGGCCCTCACCTCAAAAATTTTTTGTTTCCCTTCCCCGCCCTGGCGGCCATATTTCTCCCTTTCTTCCGGCGTTGGGTTATCCCATCGTTTCTCTATGTCTTCAAATATTTTCAAACCCAGCGTATAAGGGTTTATACGGGTGGGCGTGGTCTGGATAATGCCTGAATGGAGTTTGGCAAACTCAAGGGCGTCGGCTTCATTCATTTCAATTTCCCGCATGATTCGTAGATGCCAGTAGGTCGCCCAACCTTCATTGATTATCTTCGTCTCCATTTGAGGCCAGAAATAGAGCATTTCCTGACGCAAAACAGACATAATGTCACGCTGCCAGTCCTCCAGTTCTTTACTGTTTTCTATGATAAAGAGCATCAGATCCTTTTTGGGTTCAGGCGGAAATCTTTTTTGTAGCCTGCCGGTAGCGCAATGGCATTGATCCAACTCATCTAAAGACCATAGATCGTCGTAGGGCGTTTCCTTTCTTTGGGGGCGATAGCCCTGCTGCACTGTATCTGCTTTGCTGCAGCTCTTCTTAATCAACCGCCTTGGCTCCACATGTTCACTTATGGACATCGCCGCATCAAGGAAGGACTCTACTGTGTCCCTGCCGTACAAGAATTCATATTCCCGGAAACGATTGGCAGCAACCGCCATAGATTCCACCATAGATCTTGTTGTATTCTTGAAATAGCTGTTGTTTTTAAAAAAATCGCAGTGGGCTATGACATGAGCCATGATCAACTTATTTTGGATTAAGCTGTTTCCATCCAAAAGAAAAGCATAGCAAGGATCTGTGTTAATCACCAACTCATAAATACGCTCCAGGTTATAATCGTATTGAGCCTTCATCCTGTGATAGGCTTTGCCGAAAGTCCAATGAGAAAACCTGGTGGGCATACCGTAAGCGCCAAAGGTGTAAATAATATCTGAAGGGCATATTTCAAAGAAAATATCATAAAAATCCAGGCCGAAAGACTCAGCCTTTGCCGATATCTCAACCAGCGCCTCATTCAGGCTAATAAGCTCTTTTTGCGGTTCCAACATCCATCACCTCTTACTATTCCCGCTCCACAATCACTGCTTAGACTCCGGTGATTGGCTGAAAAATTTTTTTAGAGCAGGATAGACGTCGCTTTTATTACGGATCCCCACACAGGTAAACTTTGGATCTTCAATTTTTTTATAGGTATTGCTCAGAGTGCTGGCATAGTAATACGAGCTTATAATCTCGCCATAGCCTACCATGTTGCAGACCTGCAGCAATCTATTGATATAAAAAACACAATTATCGTTATCTGGAAACAAGTTGTCGCCATCTGAAAAATGAAAGGCATAGATATTATATTCCTGTGGGTTAAAGCGTTCTTTAATGATCTCCAGCGCCAACTTATACACTGATGAACAACGGGTGCCGCCACTGGCCCCTTTGGTAAAGAATTCTGACTCAGTAGTTTCTTTAGCTTCGGTATGGTGGGCTAGAAATACAATCTGGACATTGTTATATTTGCTGCGCAGGAAACGCACCATCCAAAAGAAAAAGCTTCGAGCAAGATACTTTTCATAAGGACCCATCGAACCCGATGTATCCATCATAGCGATGACTACCGCATTTGATTCATCCTTATGGTTGATTTCCCAGGTCTTATAGCGCAAGTCTTCAGGCTTAATGCTATCCAGGCCGGGTTTGCCTTGCAGGGCATTGCGCTTGATAACCTCCAGAATTGTACGCCTGCGGTCGATATTACCGGCTATACCTTTTTTCCGTACGTCCTTAAACTTAGCCGACTCGGAAGACATTTCCGGTTTTTTGTTCTGTTCCAGGTTGGACAAGCCCAGGTCTTCAAAGATTATTTCTGAAAGCTCATCAAGGGTTATATCGGCTTCATAGTAATCAACCCCAGGTTCATTACCGGCTCCCTTGCCCTTCCCTTGACCCTGCTTAGGTTCGGAATACACAATGTCACCCATCTCGCTATTTCCATCACCCTGTCCGCCATGCTGCCGCTTGCCGTGATCATAGCGAAAATGGAATTCTTCCAGGGAACGAATCGGTACCTTAACCACCCTATGACCGTCGTGCATAACAATGCTTTCCTCACTAACTATATCGGCAAGGTTATTTTTAATCGCCTCACGCACCTTCTCCTGGTGGCGCTGCCGGTCTATTTCACCTTTGCGGTGCAATGACCAGTCTTCCCGGGAGATAATGAAATTACCTTTAGACATGTCACTTCCTCCCTAGCGGTTCAGGAGACTGCCCACGTATTTTAATAATCCATTGGCGCAAGTTGGACAGTAACCATGCTTCTCCATCAACCTGGCGCTTACCTCATTGATTCGCCTTAACTGTTCAGCGTCAGGCGTCTTGGTAGATGTGGTTATTTTAACCACATCTTTTAAATCGGCAAACAACTTTTTTTCGATAGCCTCGCGTAAGCGTTCATGAGTATTGTAATTAAAGCGCCGGTTTTTGCGTGCATAGGCTGACAACCGGATCAGTATCTCTTCCCGAAAGGCTTTTTTAGCGCTTTCCGATATACCTATTTGCTCCTCAATAGAACGCATCAGATGCTCATCCGGTTCCAACTCCTCATCGGTTAGGGGGTCCCTGTTTTTGATTCCGTTGCAATAGTTTTCAACATTATCTAAATAGTTTTCAAATAAGATCTTGGCTGATTCCTCATAAGCATAGACAAATGCTCTTTGCACTTCTTTTTTAGCCATTTCATCGTATTCTTTGCGGGTTACAGAAATAAAGTTCAGCAATCTTTCCTTCTCTGCACTATTAATTGACGGATGTTGATCGAGCCCTTCCTTCAAGGAGCGCAACACATCAAGAGGGCTGATGCATTGGGTTGAGGTACGGATCAGGGCTGATGATAGTCGATTGATAACATAACGGGGATCGATACCGCTCATCCCCTCATCAACAGCCTCCGCCTGCAATTCCTGCAGATCTTTTTGCTGAAAACCCTCTACGTCCTCCCCGTCATACAACTTCATCTTTTTTAGTAAATCCATACCCTGCTTTTTGGATTCCTTGAGCCTGGTTAATACAGAAAAAATACTGGCTACCCGTAAAGCATGCGGGGCTATGTGGATATTACTCAGGTCGCTTTGTCTCAGCAACTTCTCGTAAATTTTTATTTCGTCACTCACCCGCAGGTTGTAAGGTACCTTCAAGACTATGATTCTTGATTGCAAGGCCTCATTTTTTTTGTTACTGATAAAGGCTTTGTACTCATTTTCATTTGTGTGAGCCACAATCATTTCATCTGCGTAGATCAGCGCAAAGCGCCCAGCCTTGAAATTACCTTCCTGGGACAGGCTGAGCAGGTTCCAAAGAAACTTTTCATCACATTTGAGCATTTCCTGGAACTCCATCAAACCACGGTTGGCAATATTTAGTTCCCCGTCAAAACGGTAGGCGCGGGGATCTGATTCTGAACCGTATTCGGCAATAGTAGAAAAATCCATACTGCCGGTAAGCTCCGCGATATCCTGAGATTTGGGATCCGAAGGGGTAAAAGTTCCAATACCCACCCTGTTGGCTTCAGACAGGAAGATCCTCTCCACCGGAACTCTTTCAATCTGACCCTGATAATCCTCCTCGAGCATCATCCGGCAAGAAGGACATAGTTCGCCTTCAATAAAGATACCGTATTCTTTCCGAAAATCATCCCTTAATTCCCCAGGGATCAAGTGCAACGGTTCCTCGTGCATCGGACAGCCTTTTATCCCATACAGGGCGCCTCGCTCTTCACGGCTGTATTTTTCCAGGCCCCTTTTCAACAAGGTTACCAGGGTTGATTTACCGCCGCTGACAGGACCCATCAACAACAGGATCCTCTTACGCACATCCAGTCGCCTGGCTGCAGGGTGAAGATACTCCTCTACCAGCTTTTCCAGGGTTTTGTCAAGGCCGAATAACTCCGAGTTAAAAAAAGCATAGTGTTTTACACCTCCTCTTTCCTCAACCCCGGCATCACTGATCATAGAATAAATCCGGGCATGGGCCAGCTGTGCCAGATAAGGTTTTTCCTTTAACATAGCAAGATAATCCTGAAGAGTTCCCTCCCAGGTTATTTGTTTTTTCAATGAGCAGTGTTCTTCCAAACGCTTTAGGAAGTCGATGATCCTCACTCCTTCCTTTTTATCTTTACTCTGCTTGCTCAAATCAGCAGCAGTGCTACATTATATGCTAACTAGTGCAAAAGAAGAATGTTGGTAAAGCCCCTGACAGCAGCAGGTTGCATATTCTGTCAATGAAGGGTACGTGAACCTCTCAGCTCATCCGGCTCCCTCATCCAGCCCCAGGGAAAATCCTAACCAACTGCTAACTGTCAAGCGGCTATAATAAAAATGTCAAATATCTTGACTTTTGTTGCTATCAGAATATTTGACATATATAATAGATACAAAAATGGAAATTGATGCATAAAATGTTCGGCCAAAGGTTAAAGTCTCTCAGTGAAGAATAGGCTTAAAGCAGGCAGATGTAGCAGAAATGTTAGGAGTAAGTCTCACAACCTATACCCAATATGAAACAGAAAAATGAGGATATTCTTACCTACCTGAAGGTTAAATAGAAGAGGGAAAAGAAAAGACGGGAGAAAAGAAGGTGATACATTGTGTCTCATCAATTTAATGTTATACTAACGCCAGAAGACGACGGCAGGTGGACAGCAGAAGTACCAGCCCTTCCTGGATGTGTTACTTGGGGAAATACCAAAGAAGAAGCTTTAGAGCGGATCAAGGAAGCAATAGAATTATACCTCGAAGTAATCGCTGAAGACGGCAAGCCAATTCCAAAAGACCAGGGCACGTTTACCCGGGTTGAGGTTGCTTTATGAGTAACCTGCCACAGGTTACCGGAGAAGAACTTATCCATGCTCTTAGCGCTTAGGGTTCTACGTCCACCGCAAAAAGGTTTCTTAAAACACAAAGTTGACGCTGGGCGCTTCGCGATTGTTGCTGTCCACAAAGGAGATACTATTCCCACAGGAACATTAACAAAGATTCTGCGTACGGCAAAAATTTTAGTTGATGAATTGAGACTCTATCTTTAGAAACCTGCTACTCTTAACAATATAGTCGTAGCAGGTTTTGGCTTAATTTAAGGATATGACATTTTTCGACATCGTTTTCATGGACAAGCAGGTGGTCTGTGTGGATTATTTAAAAAAGCGGTTAAAAGATATGTGAGGATACGGCGAACACAGCGGGAGTAGTAGCACTAAATAAGAGGAGGACTCTTATATGACATTTGAAGAACAATTAAAAAGTTTTGCGGGAAGAGCTAGTGCAATCAAAGATGGTATTGTAACAGAAGAAGCAACAAAGACATCATTGGTCATGCCTTTTTTTCAAATACTGGGCTATGACATTTTTAACCCTTTAGAGTTTACACCGGAATACATAGCGGATGTAGGCATAAAAAAAGGGGAAAAGGTTGATTATGCAATTTTGCAGAACAAAAAGCCCATTATTCTAATTGAGGCAAAATCAGTTAATGAGGAGTTAACAAATCATAGTTCACAGCTTTTTAGATACTTTGGCGCCTCAACTGCTAAATTTGGGATATTGACTAATGGAATAATCTATCGATTTTATACAGATTTAGATGAACCTAATAAAATGGATGAAACCCCATTCTTAGAAATTGATCTATTGGACCTCAGAGATCAGCAAATTCAAGAAATAAAGAAATTTTGTAAAAACAATTTTAACTTAAGTGAAATCATTGATACTGCCTCTGACCTTAAATACTTGGGCTTAATTAGAAATGTCATAAAAGAATTATTCTCTAATCCATCAGATGATTATGTTAGGTATATTTTAGGTTGTGGGGTTTATAGTGGAGTAAAGACGCAAAATATCATTGATAGGTTTAAACCCCTGGTTAAGAAATCTATGAATTCCTACATTAACGACTTAGTTAATGAAAAAATCCAAACAGCATTAAAAACCGGAGAAGAGCAAGAAAATTCTTCCAAGAATCAAAAAACAGATGAGAACCTGGAACCAAAAGATGATGACATAGGCAAAATTGTAACAACCGATGCTGAGATGGAAGCTTTTTACATTGTTAAATCTATACTAAGAAACCACATCGATATTTCTTTAGTTTCTTATAAGGATACTCAGTCGTATTTTAGTATTCTATTTGATAACAAAGTAACAAAATGGATTTGCAGGTTAGTTTTAAAAGATAACGTTATGTACATGATCATCCAAGATGAAAACCGTGAATTTAACAAATATCCTCTCGAGACAATCGATGATTTGTATAAATACTCTGAACCGCTTATTCAAAAAGCTAAGAGTTTTTTGTAATTGAACGTTACAGAGAAATTCCATATGGCAACACTTAAATAACTAATTAGGGAAGGTGCGGTTTTAATGAAATCTATAAGAACTATATTTACTGCATTTACTGCGACGTTCCTAATGGCGCTATTAGTTTTTTCGCTGGAACTCCATCAAACCACGGTTGGCAATATTTAGTTCCCCGTCAAAACGGTAGGCAGATACCGTTTTCTTTCCGAAAATCATCCCTTAATTCCCCAGGGATCAAGTGCAACGGTTCCTCGTGCATCGGACAGCCTTTTATCCCATACAGGGCGCCTCGCTCTTCACGGCTGTATTTTTTCAGGCCCCTTTTCAACAAGGTTACCAGGGTTGATTTACCATCATAGTATACTTTCCTTAACTATAGAAAGACCGCAAATCGCGGTCTTTCCTCCATAATTACAGATTTTTACCTGAGACCAGCTGAGCAAAATCTTTATACCCCATACCTACCAGGTAACCGGAATAATCACTTTATCAAGCTCCGCACCGTCTTTGGGGCTGTTCCAAAAGACTTCCACGTTACCGCTACCTGCAGCGGCAGGGTTAAAGGGGATATTGAAAACAAAGTCTCCACGCCCCGGGGCACCCTCACTGGCGGTTGTGTATCCTTTGGCTAGCTCCTTACCTGTATCATCGGTGATGCGTGCGCTTACCGTTGCCTCAAAGACTCTGGCACTGCCCTTGATCTCAAGGGGTGAGCCGACCTTACTACCAGGTTCCGGGTAGGTGACCCATATGACAGGCTCGTATACAGTTGAAACATCCCTTTCAAAAGGCATGTCATAAAGCCCAACATGTCCCCACCAGTCTTTTGCTTTATCATCCAGCTTCCCATCAACCAAAAAAGACACCTGCTTAATCTCAGGGAACTCGGTTAAAGTATTGACGATACTCTGGATACCCAGAGCTTCTCCCGTTGACCCTACATTTGCCTGCAGAACTTCCCTGGAAAAATCAACAGTGGCAACGCCGTCCTTGATGGAGATGCCATTGATTTTAGTTTCAGCTGGCAACACACGGGATGCTCCAGGAGTAGACGGCTCAACTTTAATCAATTCTTCCAGTGCAGCTTTGGCTACTCCCTGGGTGTAAGGCACCTGATGTACCTCGCGAACCAGATAGGCATCTTGGTCTGTAAATTTAACGTAATGTACAGACAAATTTAAGGGTTTATCCGCTGGTTTCTCTCCATCCGTTCCGGGAGGGGAGGCTTTTCCCGTCCCATTGCCGGTACAAGCACTTAACATGATCAGTATCAGGAGCAGGGCTGCGACAGTAATGGCAGATCTTATTTTCAAACTGACTCGTTTCATAAAAAAACCCCCTCATAAATATTTTGAATAAACCTACGGACAGGATACCCATCTTAATATACACAAAAAGACCGGATTAATCCAGTCTTTTAGGTAATGTAATAATGATAACGTTTAAGAAATATTGACATCATAAAGCTCTAAAAAATCACCTGCTTAATTAGGCAACCGGGCGATAATATATTTTCTGTCAGCCTCAAGCAAACTCTTGACATCTTTCTCATCAACAAAACGGTAATAGACCTCTTCGCCTTCTGACCAGGATACTATACATTGCACACATCGCATTGTCCACTACCCCCCTTGTTTTTTGTATACAGGGTTCTAAATACACTATACTATATTCTGCATCTTAAGTACAATACCAAAAAAGTTAAAAAAACACGTTGCCTATAATAATTTCATCAGGCAACGCGTCTACCTTTTCTTTTCTAAAAGTCTCTCGAGCATAACGCTTCTTGCGCTGTTTTCCAGGCTGTCGTCCAAGGGTTTTAATTCTTGCTGCAGGCCATGCTTCTTCATAGACAGGGTAATTAAACGATCTGTCAGGCGGGAATTCTTGGGCAAAAGTGGTCCATGCAGGTAGGAACAATAAACATTTTTATAACGTGCGCCCTCAAAGCCATCTACCCCATTGTTGCCATATCCGGAAAGAACCTTGCCTAACGGTTTGACGTTCCCCAGGTAGGTCTTCCCGGAGTGGTTTTCAAAGCCAATGATATTGTATTTAACACCATCTATAACTAATTCAACAGCAATATTACCAACCAGGCGTTGCTCACCCGCCCGGGTATAGAAATCCAGGAGCCCCAGGCCGGGAACTCTTTCTTGCGCCGGAGTCAGGTAATACTTGCCCAGTAATTGGTACCCGCCGCCGATGGCCAATACCACCAGACCATCCTCGATGGCTGCTGCAAATTCATGCCTGTGTTTCATTAAATCAGCTGCGATGAGGCTATGCTCCGAACCGCCACCTAGAAAGACAAAATCGTAAGCTGTAAAATCAACAGGATCACCCAGGTTAACAGCCTCTATCGATACAGCTATATTGCGCCATCGACAGCGCTGCACAAAAGCAATGACATTGCCCCTGTCCCCACAGAAATTAAACAAGTCAGGATATAGATGGCACACCCGTAGCATGGAAATCCTCCTTGTCAGCCAGAGAATTAATTATCTTATGCACCGGTCGCAGAGCAGTGTAAGTGGAAAAGAGAAAGATTAAATCAGCACTGTTTGCCAGTGCGTTTTTAATCCCTTGCCTTATATCCTTGCAAACAACAATGTCTTCCACAGGTAGGCCGGCGTATTTTAGGCGCAGAGCCATCTCTTCACCCCTGACGCCGGAACATATAAAGGGTGCCCAGTCACTGTGAGCATTTAAAGTCTCAAAATTCACGTCCCATAACCAGGATATATCTTTGCCGTCCGCATCATGATCATTAATGGCAAAAAAAACACTCTTGCTGCCCTGCATGCTGCGCAGGGTAGCAAGGCTTTCGTTAAAAGCTGTCGGATTTTTGACCAGATTCAAATAAACGGTCCTGCCATGATAGCGGAATCTTTCTAGCCGCCCCAGTGCCGGACGATACTTTTGCAGACCATCCAGGATCAACGGCGCCTTAATACCCAGCAGCAAGCTTGCGGTAAAAGCAGCTATGGCATTATAAATGTTGTATAAGCCCTGCAACTGCATGGTCAACGGAGCTTCCCGCCCGTCAAAAATCAGACGGCAGGAAGTCATATTGCCTGTTACGAGGGGTTCTTTCGCCTCCACTCTAGCTGCCGGGCGAGAAAAACCACATGTCTTGCATCCGTACTGCCCCAACTGTCCATAGTATAAATACTCATAATTAAGCACTGCCCTACAAAAAGGGCAATATCTCGCTTCTTTTGCCTGCACACCGCTACGGTCAGCCCCCCCAGAGCCAGCTAAGCCATAGTACACCGCCGGCACACAGGTCTTACTGCCCAATTGGGCCACCAGGGGATCATCTGCGTTTAAGACCAGGGTGATACCTTTGCCCTTTTTCTGTAAAGCATTGCTAATAATTCCAACGACTTGCTCCAGATCACCGTATCGGTCCAGCTGATCCTGAAAAAAATTAGTTATAACTACAATCCCGGCATTCAGTTCAGCAAAAACAGCCGGTATGGTAGCCTCATCAACTTCGAGAACAGCGTAGTCACAGTCCATTTTTCCGTCTATCCTGGCCTTATTGACAAAACAGGCTGTAACGCCTGCTGCCAGGTTGGCGCCATCCAAATTGGCAATAGTTTTATAGCCCGCATCGCGCAAAATTCCAAAAATCATATTAGAAGTGGTGGTTTTCCCATTGGTGCCGCTGACAATAATAATCTGCCGGCGCACCTGGGCAGCCAAATCACGCAGCGTACCGGGATAGAGCTTTTGCGCCACCAATCCGGGAAGCGAAGAGCCTTTATGACCTTGCCGCCTGCTCAGCCAATGGGCTATTTTGCCGGCTGCTAAAGCAGCGGAAAGTCTCCAGTTCATGCTCTATACCTCCTTTATGTTCAGGAAAGACGGTAGTATGAAACATTGTCCTGCACCTTACGGCTTACTGTTCCCTGCAACTCAAGATAATCCAGATAAGCAAAAACCTCAGAGACACCCAGCAGGACATTAAATCCTTTCAGTCCAGGGTACAAAACCCTCATCACCTGGTAGGCGGTCTTTACCTCGCCATCCAGAATTCCGGTTATAATATCCTTGCGGTTAAGACGGTGCTTCAGAACTCTAGTAACTTCCGCATGACTGTCGACTATATCCTCGCCATGTCCCGTCAAAACCAGTCTTATATCCATATCTTTCATTCTGTTCAGAGAAGACAAATACTGTGCCAGAACCGGAACTCTTTCTCTCGGTTCTTCAGGCTTGGCGGCCATAAAAGGATTCGGGGTAATGTTGGCGAGAATAAAGTCACCGCCAAAAAAAGCTTTACTCTCTGCATCGTATAGGCAAATATGACCTGTTGAATGACCGGGCATATGCAATACCTGAAGCTCTCCACCATCAAAAGATAATTTTTCACCGCCTTCCAACAGATTGACTCTGTCCGCAGGCAGTACCGCTGGCGGCAATGGATCCCGATCCATAAGCATCTCATCTATATCAGCGGCCGGCACCCCGGCCTCAATCAGAAAGGGCATTCTTTCCACATAAGCACTGTAACCAGGTAAAAGTCTAGGTTTATCCAACCTGTGCACATAAATCTCAGCTCCCCAGGCCTCGCTAAGCCAATAGGCCAAACCGCTATGATCGGAATGCCAATGAGAAAGCACTACACGTTTTATCTCCCTGGGGTGCACCAGCTCGGCTCCCAGGCCGGCCAATAAACCCCGGCGACCTTCCTCCCAATCAGGTCCAGGATCTATTAGCGTATAGGGAGGATCTTTGATCAGGTAGCAATTAACAGCACCGACTAAATATGGTGTAGGAACGTGTATTTTGCGTATATTCAGCATGATTTCTCCTTAGCTGCTTAAAATATTATGTCAAGCCATTCTCAAAAATTACTTAGAAAAAAATATCAAATCCCTGATATTCATTCCGGCAAGGGCTCCACTTCACTTCTACCCCGTCGACTTTAGCTCCAGGGGGACCTTGCCGGCACCAATCAATTAATTGCTCGATCTCTTCTTTATTCCCTTCCACAATAACTTCTACATTTCCATCCGGAAGGTTTTTTACCCAACCGGACAGCCCCAGAGAGTCTGCCTTTTGCTTGGTTGTAACTCTATAATAAACCCCTTGCACAAGACCTGTAATAATTATATGCGCTCTTCCCGTTGACAAATTATTCTACCTCCAACGAATTAGCTGACAACGGCCAGCTTCCATATTAAGTAAATATTCCCAATTGATTAGTATTATATCAGACAAAACGGCGATTTCAACAATATTATATAGTTAAAGGAAGTGTTCTAGTCCAAATTTTAGGCAAGACACGACAGCTTTCCTATGATAATACAAAGTTATGTTTAAGTTCAATTAGGAAACTTGTCATCGCAGCAGGAAAAAATGGTATAAGTGGCGAAACATACAACTGCCAACTCGGGCTATAAATGTGAGTCGTCGGAGAAGATTAAGAGTGAGGTGAATATTTGAGAACTATCTACAAAATTCTAACAGTTACCCTGATAGGAACGTTGCTCCTCTTAACCCAAAGCACAGCCGGTTTTGCCGCACCTTCCCTGCTAAAACAAGGCATGTCCGGAGACGAAGTCTTACAACTACAACAAAGGCTAAGCGAACTTGGTTACTATCAAGGTGCGCCGGATGGTATATTCGGGCCGGGCACACATAGCGCCGTATATAACTTCCAGGTTACCAACAACCTTAGTGCGGATGGCATTGCCGGGGCTGTGACATTGGGAGCTTTAAACCTATTAGGGACGACTGGCTCAACAGGTGGAACACAGGGAACTACAACCGGTGACCCTGCTGTTCTTAAGCAAGGAATGTCCGGGGACAGTGTGCTCAAACTGCAACAACAACTACATAATTTAGGCTATTATCAAGGTGCCCTGGACGGTTCTTTCGGAACAGTTACCCGCAGTGCCGTGATCAGCTTCCAGTACGACAACAAACTCACTGTAGACGGCATTGCCGGCCAGAATACAATGTTGGCTTTGCAAACCGCCAGTCCTAAAGCAGACCTTGCCAACAGAGGCCAAGCAATTGACCGGGACAGTCTGGCTATTGCAGAATTCGCCAAACAGTACCTGGGGGTACCCTACGTCTGGGCGGGACGAGGACCATCTGGCTTTGATTGTTCAGGGTTCGTTTATTATGTATACTCAAACTTTGATATTGCAGTACCACGCATGGCCGATGAGCAGTATTACGCAGGCGAAGTGGTGAGTAATCTGCAACCAGGTGATTTGGTGTTTTTCACTACATATGAACCTGGACCATCACATGTGGGCATCTACATCGGCGACAATGCTTTCATACACGCCAGTTCCGGCGCAGGTGAAGTTACAATAACATCACTGTCTGCGCCATACTACAGCGCAAGGTACCTGGGAGCACGGCGTTATAGTGGTTAGTTTGCGGCACAGTTGGTCTATCGCTTGAGTTGGTTGCAGGGAGCACCTATTGCTCCCTGCTATTTTGTTGATCTATCCATTGGTGCCAGGCAATATTTGCTTGATTTCTCCAAGCAATAGATCGAAATTATACCTTCAAGGGCTGGCCGGTTCGAAACAGGTATAAATATTTTTCTTTTACCTTTCCACCCAGGATGCTCTCCACTGCCCGTGCATAAATAGACATCTGAATACGGTAACGCTTGACGGCTTCATCATATTCCCCGGGTGCAATCCGATCGGTCTTGTAGTCTATAAGCAACCAACCGTCCCCCTCTTCGATCAGGCAGTCTATCACACCCTGCACGATGACGACGGCACTGCTATCAGCACCGTCTTCCAACCCCTTCATAGCTTTTAACAGCCCAGACGGGGTATTGGTGCCGTCAAAAGAGTACAGCTCCTGTGCCGGCAAGGCAAGAGTGAACGGGAGTTCCCTGAGCAATTTACCCCCGCGCAGTGCTCTGGCGCCAAGGGGAGAAGCAAAGAAAGCCGCAATTTTTGCTGCGGGTACAGCAGCAGCTTGCTCTTCAGTCAGCAATTCCATCTCTACCATTTTATCGATATGGGCACTGATCGACGCAGCATCCAGCCCTCCCTGCCAGTTTAGGTGCTGCATCACAAGGTGCAGGGCAGTGCCTGCCTCAGCCGCTGACAGACCATGCCGCTCCTGCATAAACAGGGGCCTGCCACCCACCGGCAAGCGCCTATCCAGCGAAAAACCGGCCTCCCTTTCTTCAATCAATTCAAACCTGCGCTTGAGTTCGGTTACCGACACTTTTGCAGCACGGCCTAAAAATTGGGCTAAAGGGTAAGTCCAATCCAACCTGGCCTTCACTAAATCAGCCTGTGGTCCTGGCGCCAGCGGCTCCAGGCGTTTAACTCTATCCAGTATTTCAGGATAATCTAATTTTTCTGCTGCTTCAGCTTTTATGTTAGGATTTAAAAATATTTTCCAGCAAGAGCGGTCGTTTGCTAAAGCTGGATGTGGTGCTTCATCACACTGGCCAAGCTCCCGCAACAAAGCACCCTCCCGGTGTCGCGCCAGCGCAGCAGCAAGCCACTCCAGGGGTGATTTTACTTCGCTAAGGTAACTGTCAGATAATGCCCCATCTCCCAAACCAACCTGAGTACACCATTTCCGCGCACTTTGCTCCAGGTTGCGGGTGGAACCCACCAACACCAGCTTTTCACGTGCCCTGGTCATAGCAACGTAAAGGATGCGCATTTCCTCGGCCAGATTCTCCATCTTAAGTTTATATTTTATAGCCAGTTTGGCCGGGGTAGGATAACTAACCCGCAGCGCTGTGTCCACCAGCTGTGATCCCACACCCAGCTCTTTATGAAAGAGCATGTCTTTGGTGAGATCAGACAGGTTGAATTTTCTGTTCAAACCGGCCAGAAAAACCACCGGGAATTCCAGGCCTTTGCTCTTATGGATACTCATAATCCGGACAACGTTCTCTTTTTCGCTTAGTATCCGGGCAGTTCCCAGATCCCGGCCTTCCTGGCGGATGCGTTCAATAAAACGCAGGAAAAGGAACAAACCGCGAAAAGTAGTACTCTCGTACTGCTGGGCCCGGTTATGTAACGCCCTCAGATTCGCCTGGCGCTGGCTGCCGCCGGGCAACCCCCCTACAAAATCGTAATAGCCTGTGTCACGGTAAATTAACCAGATCAAGTCCGAGAGAGTGCCCTGCCTGGCGGCTGTACGCCACTTTTCCAATCTGGCCAGAAAATCTACCAGCTTAGCGGCTAGTTCATCCTGCCCTTCCCTTGAGGCTGTTACTACAGCATCATAATAATCACCCCGCCGGGAGGCCAACCTGATTCTCGCCAGATCTGCTGCAGTCAAACCAACTATGGGTGAGCGCAACACAGCGGCAAGGGGAACATCCTGGCGAGGGTTATCGATAACGTGCAGCAGGGACAAAACAGTTTCAACTTCTGTGGCCTCAAAGTAGCCGGTAGCCAGTTCTGAATATACAGGTATGCCCTTCAACTTAAACTCTTCAGCAAAAATATTGGCGGCACCGGAGGTTGCCCTAAGCAACACAACCACGTCCCGGTAAGTCAGTGCCCGGTATGCGCCTGTGGCACGATCATAGATTTGCATGCCTGGATTGCCTGCAGCGTCTCCCTGCACCAGTTCGCGAATCCTATCAGCAACTAGACCGGCCTCCAGCTGTAAGGAGGTCTTTTCTTCTTCCAGCTCCTGCTCTGTTTCCATATCCCCCACTTCTGACGGCTCGGCGGCAGTTGTTCCTCCGGCGTTGCTGCCTTCGATCAAGTAAAGCTCCACTGCTTCATCCTGCTCATTAGCAGGTGTTGTGCCCTGCCCGGGATAACCGGCACCATACACTAGCTCCGCAGCAGCATCGTAGGCCATCTCGCCCACACAGGGTGTCATTAACTGGCGGAAAACAAAGTTCACCGCATCCACAATACCCTGCCTGCTGCGAAAGTTTCTGGATAAATCGATGCGTTGCTCCCTCGCGCCGGGCCATACAGGATAGTTTTGATACTTACTCAAGAACAAACCCGGTTCGGCCAACCGGAAGCGATAAATACTCTGTTTGACGTCCCCGACCATAAACAAATTGGGCGCCTCTTCACCCTGCCGCGAAACCAGATTCAAGATCCCTTCCTGTACCTCGTTGATGTCCTGATACTCGTCTACTAATACTTCCTCGTACCTTCTCCTCTGCTCTAACGCCGCCCGGGAAGGCAGGGAGGCGTTAGAACCAGGCTGGGACAATATTTGCAGACAATAGTGTTCTAAATCATTAAAATCCACCACGCCCCGTGTTGCTTTCTTCTGACGATAGGTGGCCCCAAACTCACTTACTAGCTCTGCCATAGCGCCAACCAGCGGGGCTACCTCCGCCAGATCTTCGTAAAACTGTTCTGCAGTACGTGAAAAATACTCTTTCTGCAGCATTGCTATTTTCTTTTTTGCGCCATCCCGTAGCTGCTTGACCTGTTGAACCAGGATTGGATCCGCCACATCCTTGCGACAAGCAGCCAGTTTGCGAAAAGAGACCTGGTTGAAAGCCTGGTGTAGGCTGGACCAACTTGCGCCTGCTGCGCAGTCCCTTAATATATCCGTAATTACCTGTAAATCCTCCGCGAGGTTTTCCAGATAAGGACCGGGTCCTCCAGGTCGCCGGCATACTTGCAGAGCTTGTTCCAAGTCGGCACATGCCCCCTCAAGAGTTATGGCAACAGCTTCTTTTAAAACCCGCGCCCAGGACAAATGGTCAAAACAGTCCCCTTTAGAAGAGGCATCTCCCGGTGTTGGAAAATTCAAGGCCAGCTTGCCCAGCCAGCCGGCAGGATCAATAGTGCTGTAGGCCAAATTATGAGCCTTCAGCACAAGCTCCTGCAACAATGTGTCTCCACGCGCCCCCCCATAGGCGTCAACTAACCTGTGAAAAAGCTGCTGCGTGTCGTCAGCATAACGCCGTTCAAAAAGCTCCTCCAGGGCTTCCGTCTGGAGCAGAGCCGCCTCGGTTGCGTCAGCCACACGAAAGGCCGGGTCAAGATCCGTCAGGTAAAAATATTGACGCAGCAAATCCAGGCAAAAAGAATGCATCGTGCTTATAGATGCACCTCCCAGGAGAGCGATCTGCCGCTGCAAGTGTTTAGAAGCTGGATAACGCTCCAATTCCCTGTTAATAGCTTTACCGATCCGTTCCCGCATTTCAGAAGCAGCGGCATTCGTGAAGGTTACCACCAACAGCCGGTCCACATCAACTGGTGCTGCCGGATCAGTGATCCGCCTGATGATTCGCTCTACAAGTACTGCAGTCTTGCCGGCTCCGGCAGCTGCTGCCACCAATAGGTTTCTCCCCCTGCTGTTTACCGCAGCAAGCTGCTCCCTGGTCCACCGCTCAGACATTTTCATCCTCCTCAAACTCCCGCGCCAGTTTGCGCCAGATTGTGTCCCGCTCCGCTGCCGTAATGTTCCTATAAGTGTTACCTTCGATCAAGATATCAAACTGGCATACCGGTTTAAAAGGACAATACCTGCAGGACCGTACCGACCCTTGTCGCAACGGGGCGATATCCACCACTCCATCGATGATATCGTTGCCGGCCGATATAAGCTGGGTCTTTAAATAAACGCGCAATAACTCAAATTGCTCCTGGGTTAGGACAGCTGAATGAGCAGTAAAACCACCATCTTTTTTTATTCTTACCGGCAACAAATCAGAATCCGGCCCAAATTGCCGGTCCATCATCTTTATGACATTTTGATCTGCCAGTACCATGCCGGTCATGCGCATTTCCTGCAGCAGTTTTTTTTCTATTTCATCTTCTGCAGGAACCTCGCCCTTAGTTTTGATTATGGGGTCGTTAATGCGAAAATATAAAATTGCTCCGGGCATTACATCCCGACCCAACAGATTCTGCGCATGCGCCATCGCTACATCCAGGTAAGCCAGCAGCTGCAGTTTTAAGCTGTGATAGATATCTGACAAATCGATAGTTACCCTGCCTGACTTATAATCAATAACCCTTAAATAAATTACTCCATCTCTTTCCACTGCATCAATCCGGTCGATACGCCCTGACAGAAGCATCTCGCTGCCGTCTTGCAGCTTAAAGGTTGCCGCCGGAATAGCGCCATCCGGACCAAAGGACAGTTCCAGACCTACCGGTTGAAATTGTCCCCGCCTGGAGTGCTCGCATAGGGTTTGGGTTGCACGCTGCACAATGCTTCTAAGTTTGCCGGTAAGATAACGGCTACGCGCGGAACTAAGCAAAATCTCACTTTGCAGTCTGGGCGCCAACAAGTCTACGACTTCAGATGACAGCGCTTTGCACTCCTCGTCGCTTAACTGTCCCCAGGTCATGTTTTTACTGTTCACCCGCTCGCCAAAAAGCTTCAAGGCTGCATGGAAGAATTGGCCTAAATCGGGGGCCTCCAGTTTGTATTCAACCCTCTCCTGCAGCCTCAGACCCTGGCTAAGAAAATGGGCAAAAGGACAGGCTCGAAACCTTTCAATCCCGGAAACACTGGTGCGCAAGGGTCGCCCGTACAGCGAACGGACTACCCCAACCGGTAGCTTATCTTCCTTGTTGCTATAAAAAAGTCCGGACAGGACTCTAGCATAATCGTCCTTTTTCTTATTGGCCAAAAACCAATTATAGACATCATGCCAGACCGGCTCCAACTGCTCACCTGCTTTAGCTTCCCTGAATCTAGTGATCAGGTAGGTAAGTGAGCGCTGCTGATTGGCAATAAACTCCAGCTCATCCAGCAGGCTGGCATCAGGTTCAACCGGCCAGTTTAGCTCTTTTACTCCCGGCAACAGTTCCCTTATGCGGGACAATACCTGGGAAGGCTTAATCGCCGCCCCCTCTTCATCTGCCAGAGGACTGCTTAAATAGAGCCGCTCCCTGGCACGAGTCAACGCTATATATACCAGGTATTGTTCGCCGAAGAGCCGCTGCCTTACGCCTGGGGCAAGCTGTAAACCGCATAACCTTAGCCGCTCTCGTTCTGCTTCCGTAAGGATGCCATTGCCTGTCAGCCTGGCCGGCAATACCCCGTCACTTACTCCCAGGACAAAAGCAACCCTGGCTGCAGGGCTGCGTGAGCGCTCCAAAGAACCCACTACTACCTGGTCCAGAGCGGGAGGGATGAGACCAAGACGCATACTCTCCAGGCCGGCATCCACAATGGCTGCATATTGCTCCACGCTCATGAACTCATCCCCCATAGCTTCCACCACTTGATCCAGTAAAGCAATAATCCCGCCCCATATCTGGATGTGCTCACGGGCTTCGAGCAGCTTCCCCGCTGCCTCCGCCTGCTTACTCCATCCCTCCAGGCTAAGCGGCACTTGCAGTTCCTCCAGCAATGAATATAGGGCAGCTGTCTGTTCCCTGACGTTGACAGCTTTATCAAATGCTCTTGCGAAATTAGTCAGAGCTGCAACAGACTGGCTGCGAATCCAGTTAATGGTCTCCAACTCAGCCTCTTCCAACTCCGTTACGGGTGTTTCGTCTTCCAGAGTCATGCGGCGATTATACTTCCAGGGTATACCATCTATCCAGCGGCTCCCCCTAATCCCGTGGGCTAAGACATAGTTTTCCAGCAGATCGACTTCTTCTCTGGAGACAGGTACCAGGTCAGTCTTGAGGAACCGGAATACTGGATCATAAGACCAATCCGTTTCGAGCACTTCCAGAGCTGAACGAATCAGTTCAACCAAAGGGTGGTACATAACCGGACGTTTCTGATCAATAAAGACAGGAATACCATGATCGGCAAATATGGTTGCGATCAATTCGCCATAAGCGCCGATTTCACGCAAAATGATAATTATATCCCGGTAGTAAAAACCCTGATCCCGGCAAAGGGCTGTAATCTCACGGGCAACTCCTTCGACTTCTGCAACAGGGTTGGCGGCAGAAACCAGCGTTACCTCTTCCACTGCACCAGCCAGCGGAGTAGCCTGTAAATTAAAAAATTCTTTTTCCAGATACGCTATAGGCTCACTATAATGTCCTTGTTTTGTGCTATCCAGAATAAGCGGCCGTTCAACTTTGATCTTTTCCTGTACCGCCATGTCCATTAACCTCTCGTAGGTTTCCCGGATAGGATAGAAAGGGTCGCTCTCCACAGGTGAACCGGTCAGTGATTCAATACTCGAGCAAAGAGTAATATTAACCTGTGCGGCCGTACGGGCCAGAGCTGTCAACACCCTGTATTCCTGAGGGGTAAATCCGGAAAAACCATCAACCCAAACCGTAGCGCCCCTCATTGCTTCGGAATGCCCCATATGATCGGCCAGCAGGTTTAAATAGTCATCCGGGTCGGTAAAACGGTCTGCCAAAGCTTCTTCCAGACAGTTATATAATAACGATATATCTGCCAGCTTACCGGCTAATTGCTCCGTACCACCTGTAGAGTTTAATAAATCTATTGTGTCGGCCAGTTCCTCATACCCGACACAATAAGACTTTAATTCACTTAGAGTGCGGGCAATGGTTTCAGTAAAACCGGGTTGCCCTGCTGCATGGCGAAAAACCTTCAATTGCGCAGCCTGCTGTTCAAGCAGACAGCGCAGCATCATACGTTTACCCAAATCACCAATATGAGCCCTGGCCGCACCGCCAACTTCTTGCAGTACCCGAAAGGCCATACGCCTGAAGCTCAATACTTGTGCCCTGATAAAGCCCTGCAAGCCAGGGGTGGAAGCCAGAGCATATTCAGTCTGAAAGGTGGCTTGCTCAGGGACAAGCAGGATTAGCAAAGGACCTGCAGGCTGACGTCGCAGCTCCTCCCGGACAGCATCCAGACAGGTAGCTGTCTTTCCTGTACCTGCCCGGCCGATGATTAACCGTATGGTCATGAAAAAAACCTCACTATATTATGAAGTAATAGGTTGCCAGCGTCTTACTATTTCCAGTTAAAAAAACAAAATCCTCCCTTAGGAGGATCTGGGTATAAAAACTTACTTGCGGTGCAAGTGTATTAATTTTACGCTTCTTCTTAAAAGCACTCCATGTTCAATACGTCACTGGCCGGTAAAGCCGTCTTCAATGAAATAAAGCGATAACTGGGCCTATTGGTTATCTCCAGAAGCAGCACCTGGGGGCGCCTGGTAGTTTCCCGGGCCAGGTTGGTCACGCGAACCAGGGCGCCGGGATTGATAAAATATTTACCACTTAGTTCTACCTCATAACCGAGATGCGCATGGGCGCCCAGGGTAAAATCCGCTTCGGTAGAGGCAATATCGGATATCAATGTGCAGGCCACTTGCTCTGAGAAAGCTCGCGGCAATAACATGCCGTGTACGACATGTATAGCCAAATCACAAGCAGCCTTCTTGACCATGTAAGCAGCACCACTATTGGAACGGTCAATACCTGCGTAAAAATGCTGGCCACTTAACTGAATGACGCAGTTGCCGTCACCCAGGTATGTTTTTTCTCCAGGCTGAAGCAGTATAAAATTATGTTTCCGGTTCCCGGCCAAGGAACTCAGGGCAGCCATTTGCATGCTGCCCAGCTGCTGGTTAACCAGGTCATGGTTACCGGCGACACAGTAAAAAGGGATGAAAAGCTCTTCTAAAAAGCGGTGCATTAATTCCAGGGAAGCCTGGCCGGGGTGTGGCTGGTCAAAAACGTCACCCCCGTGGATTACACAATCAACCTGCAAATCCCGGCATAAACCGGCTACTTCCCGCAGTTTACGGGAAACCGTGTCCAGGAAATTGTCTTTGCGGTTTTTGGGGGTATCGCTCATAATATGAGTGTCGGAGAGATAAATAATACGCAACAATTATCCCCCTCTCAAACCCGGGTAATTGGTAAACTCCTGCGGCATAGCAAATATTATAAACAAGGCTATAAATTGAAGCTAATTCTTTAATTTATTTAAGGCCTTGTTCGTAAATCCATCTGTTTTGACAATAAAACGTTCATGTACACCTGTAGCAACCACTTCAATGTCGTCCCTGGCTTCAACTTCAAATACCATACGCCGTCCGTCCAGCTCAATAAGCCTGGAAAAAGCTGTGACGTTTAAGCCTACCGGAGTAGCTGCCAGGTGTTTGATATTGACCAGGGTACCTACAGTTGTATTGCCGGCCTCCAAAAACGGGGCTACTGATTCCTGGGCTGCTTTTTCTATTAAAGAGATTAAGACAGGGGTGGCCAGCACATTAACTGTACCACTGCCAACCGCTAGCGCGGTGTCACTGTCAGTCACAGTAAGTTTCGCTTCACCATGGAGACCAACGCTTAGTTGTTGAGCCATTAATTTACACTCCTTCTACTTATTATAACAGTATCAAATTAAACTTGCCTACCCTATGTAAAAAAAACATTCCTGGTGGACAAATACCCGCAGGTAATAATGTAGCATACCAAACATATTCTATCATTAAACATGGCTAGCAGGTATTACCAATGATGTTTTTGGTCTCATCACTTTAAGTATTGGAGATGATCGGAGTTTGATGGGGAGCGCTTGGGGTTTAAGCTTACCGGAAATGCTATTATTAGCACTGCTTTTTTTAGGCCTCTTGGGCCGTTCCAACCTTTTGGCAACTTCTGCTTGTATACTCTTATGTGTCAGATGCTTCAACCTGGACTCTCTACTGCTGCCCTTGCTGGAACAACGCGGTTTGGAAATTGGTCTTCTATTACTGATGCTTCATATTCTATCCCCTATCGCAACAGACAAGCTGACTACGGAGGATTTAAAACATCTGATTTCGGGCAAAGGTTTTTTTGCCTTGGTGTCAGGGGCCCTTGCTACCAAACTCAATGGTGACGGGCTAAACTTAATGAATACCAGCCCCGAAATTATATTTGGGATGACTGTCGGCACTGTGCTGGGGATTTTGGTGCTAAGAGGCACTCCCTGCGGACCGGTTATGGCAGCAGCAGTAACTGCTGTTTTTATCCAGTTAAGCAGTCTGTTAAAATTTTAAGAAGGACCCGTTAACCAGGTCCTTGGCAGATAAAACAAATTATTTATGCTGCGCACTGCGCTGTGCACCACGGTATTTATTTACAGCTGCGCCGCGGTTATTACTATCATTAACATTATTACTATTATTAACATTATTACCGTTATTGTTATCATTTTTGTTATTATAGCTTTTGTCTTTTACATTCTTCCTCTCCACGTTTTTTTTCGCCTTATCCTGGTCTTTATCCTTACCTGTATTTTTCTGTCGCACATAGATACCACGTTTATCTTTCTTGTCTTTCTCATTCTTATTGTTGTCATCTTTTACTTTTTTGCCGTTCTCTCCAGCGATCAGTTCTACCAAGTCCATTTTCTTTTCTTTTTCCAACTTGCCAAGGCTCATAGTGGTAACATCATCTAAATTGATTTGAACTCCATTACGTTTTGATTTATTAAGGAGCAGATACCTGCCGGTGGATATACCGGAGGAGGTTGCTTCCTGGCGCAATTGGGGCTCAACCGGTTCTACGATAATATCAGAATCCATACCACTGGAATCCACCTGGCTCCTGATCGCTTCATAAACAGTATTTAACTCAACCAGGGGCTCAGCACCCGGGTCAACGGTAAGGGTTGCCATAATCACGTTATTGCTTGACCCTTGTATATAAGTATCCTTTACAGCTTGTGCAATAACCAATTTCACTGCCTCACGCAGCTCAAGGCCATTTAATCTGAGCTTGTTGAGAATTTTTTCCCCGTCATCATCGATAGCCCTGGCTGATATGACCTTACCCGCGTCTGATACAGCCAACTCTATACTAGGGTTGATATCAATGGTCAAATAAGCAGCTGCTGTCGGCACATCACCATAATACAATAAGCCGGTAAACATAACTATAAATATGGCAGCAGCAGCGATAAGCTGTTTAAGATACGGTAGACTTTTACGCTCTGGCAACTGTATCTCCTGACCTAAACGGAGGCATTGTCCTTCCGTCAAAGCTACTTCACGAAATTCGCCATCCGGGGTCAGCACTATACAGGTCTTATGGTTTACTTCAACAACCATCCCGCGTGCATTCATTATCAATCCCTCTAAATTCCGAAGGTATTTTCAAATATGAGCTTAGATAGGTAAATTCTTCCCGTTTGCTGATTAACAAGGCCATTGCTATGATATATTTTCTCCCCCGCTCTAAATTCTTGCGCCGGATACCGGTGTTTTTTTCAAGCTCTGCCAGGGGTAACTTTTTCTTGTGCCGCAACTCCGCATAAAGATTTTCCTTTTCCACCAACACCCATGCTGCCCGCATCAGCATTTGACGAGTATCACGGTGCCGCGGTGAGCATTTTACCAGATCAGCAAAGGAAATACCATAATCCGCCAATTGCAGGGTGAATTCTTTTATCTCTTCTTCCCTTTCACCTGCTGCTTTTTCTTCCCAGTACACTTCCCAGGACTTAGCATGCTCCAGTCCATTGGCAACCTCACCACCTACCGGCAAGGCAATGCTTCCTTGCGTAATCCTGCTTTCCCTTCTGTAATGGTCGATTAGTCTGCTATTGATGACCATCCTGGCGAATGCCAGAAAGGGCATACCGGATTCTACCCGGTAACGATCAATTGCTTCATTGAAAGCGATAAAGGCCACCGACAACTCATCGTCTCGTCCCCACTCTAAAATCCGCTTGGAAATGCGGCAAGCCGCTTTAAAGACAAATGGGCGACAGCTGACTAAAAAATCTTCCCTGGCCAGCTGGTCTCCATTCTTTATTTTTATTATAGCTTGTTCAGTATCCTGCTCAGGAAACAACACTCACACCCCTTCGTCTACCGGTGCTCACCTCTCTCCGATGGATTTAGTAGATACAGGAACAACGTTCCCTCTGAGTTGTTTATACGCCGGTAATAATATATTTAATGGGGTAGCATGCTGACTTTTATTGCAAAGGTATTATCGATATCCAGCTTTCTATGCAAGGTGAGTTAATAAAATTTATTGTAACTTAATTTACTAATAAGGACAATAAACCGGCCCGCCTGCATATTAGAGCAATTAATAACCCTGTTGCTGTTTAATAAGTACGAATAGCCCATTCATCTAATGAAATAGAAATGGACCAGCTAAGAAAGATGGCCCATATCGCTAATAGATCTGCATGTGAAGAAGCGTCATATATGCTGACGATGTTTTCCAGTAATAGGTATTTATTGACAGCCCGTGGATAAGTCGGTTGATAACTCACATTATTTGTTTATTTGTGGTTTAGAAAAGCGCATTGTGATTTAGCCGGTAATTTAGCAGCTGTTTTGCTGTTACTTTTGGTGTTTGAACTCTTTTCTCCAGGCGCTAATAAGTTCACGCTCAATAGGAATGCCATCTTCCAGCTCAAAATAGTTTACTCCGTCATCACGATACTTGCGGCGCACCTTGCCTTTTTGCCACAAATATAGCAGGTGTGCCTGTGCTTCACCTGTGGCAAACCATTTCTGGGAAGGTGGAAATGCATTCCAGTCTTTTGCCCGGATATCCCAGGTCATTTTTGCAGCAGCTTCCCAGGCATCCAGCGGGCCCCCTTCAAGAACCATCAGCGCTTCCTGGCAGCGCGCTTCATGGTGTTTTCTGAGGTCCTCAATTCTGCCGTAAACATCTTTGAGCATACTTCTGTGACCCACAAATATATGTTTGATATCGAGCTTTTCCACTTTATCCAGACTCTCCAAATAGTCTGTCAGGGGATATTCCAGATAAAGTTCTATACAAAGGTTTGGCGTAATATCTCCCAGGATCATGTCTCCTGCAAATAATATCTTTTCATTTTCTTCATACAGGCACATATGACCAGGTGAGTGGCCGGGTGTATAAATACAGGTGAAGGTATATCTGCCGACCTGAATCTTATCGCCTTCTTCCACATGGGTAAAATCCACAGTCTCAGTTGGCTTGTACAACCAGCCGGGATGGGTTTCTATGGCGAGTTCCGATGACATCCTGAGACCGGTTTTCACAAACTCATCCACCAGATAATCCCAATATGCGGGGTCTCCCAAACGGTTTATTATCGCTGCGTCTAACTTGTGAGCATAGGCGGTATTGTTGTCAGTTTTGATTTTACAGAGAAGACCGCTGTGATCAGCATGCAGGTGGGTGATAAATATATCTGTTTTATTAAAATCTACTTCCAGCGAAGCTAGTTCCGACATGAGGGCTTCCTCACATTCCGGACGGTTGAACCCTGTATCAATAAGCAAATTGCGTTCTTCGCCCCTGATCAAATATGAGTTTAACAGTTTAAGTGGACTCCTCGGTAGCGGGACTTCCAACCTGAAGATATCTTTCATCAATTCAGTCGCCATATTAATTTACCTCCTTAAGGCTGTTAGTGAATACACAATACATTAAGTACAGGGCATTTACACTTAATAAGCATTATAAAAGATCCTGGAAGCGAAGTATACATTTTCTTATAAGTTTTCTCCTGGAATGGCTTACTTTTATTTGTCATATATTGCAGGTTTAGCAAACTTATTAATAGAATAATTGATTTAGTATATTTATTGCCGGAGGCAGACATGCTTGCTATTGTCAAAAGCACAGCTTTATATGGCCTGGACGGTCAAATAGTGGAAGTCGAGGTGGATGTATCGAAAGGCCTGCCCAGCTTTGATATTGTTGGTTTGCCTGACGCCTCGGTCCGCGAAGCCAAGGATCGCGTCCGTACGGCGATAAAGAACTCCGGGCTGGAGTTTCCGGTTAAAAGAATTACTGTCAACCTGGCTCCGGCGGATCTCAAAAAAGAAGGACCTGTTTATGATCTGCCTATAGCTGTGGGAATCCTGGCCGCGACAAATCAGTTGCCTGCCGAACGCTGCCGGCAATATATATTTCTGGGAGAACTGTCCCTGAACGGTGCCTTGCGCAGCGTAACCGGTATTCTCCCTAATGTGCTGGCAGCAAAAGAAGCTGCTTTACAGCAAGTAGTTGTCCCCATGGACAATGCTCAGGAAGCGGCGCTGGTAGATGGAGTTGAGGTATTTCCTGCTGTTTCCCTGAATGAACTGGTATCTTTCTTGAAAGATGAGCGCGAAATTACCCCCTACCGGTTGGATCTGGATGCCCTGCAAGACCAACTACCGGAACCGGCTTTTGATTTTGCCGACATCAAAGGACAGCAAGCAGCCAAAAGGTGTTTGGAAATAGCCGCAGCCGGCGGACATAACATTATCATGTTCGGGAGCCCTGGCTCGGGGAAAACGATGCTAGCCCGTAGTCTGCCGGGGATATTACCGGACATGACCTTTGAGGAATCCATTGATGTGACAAAAATCCATAGTCTTGCCGGGCAATTGTCGCCGGGACGCCCCCTCGTAACCAGTCGTCCTTTCCGCTCACCACACCATTCCGCCTCACTGGTAAGCGTTATCGGCGGGGGTAGGATTCCCAAACCGGGGGAGGTCTCACTTGCCCATAATGGTGTTTTATTTCTAGATGAGATGCCGGAATTTCATAAAGACACCCTGGAAGCTCTGCGACAGCCGCTGGAGGATGGTGTTGTTACCATCACCAGAATCAATGCTTCCCTGACCTATCCGGCCAGGTTGATGCTGGTGGGAGCGCTAAACCCCTGCCCCTGTGGTTATTTCGGGGACCGGCTCCGGGAATGCACTTGCACACCTCTGCAAATAAAACGTTATTACTCAAGGCTCTCAGGTCCGCTCATGGACCGGATTGATCTGCACATTGAGGTACCAAGGCTGCCCTATGAAGATATTAGCCGGCAAAGCCGGGCTGAGAGCTCGAGGGAAGTCAAGCAACGCGTGGAACAGGCACGGGCGATTCAGCGCCAAAGATTTGCCGAAGGCAAGAACGGCAGGCACACACATAGTTCCAATACCGTTACCTGTAACGCCGGTATGGGACCGCAGGAAGTCAGGTTGTACTGCCAACTCACCAGGGACGCCAAAGCGTTGCTAAAAAGCGCCTTCAACAGCCTAAACCTGACCGGACGGGCTTACGACCGCATTGTTAAGGTTTCAAGGACTATTGCCGACCTGGCCGGTAGTGATCCGATAACAGAAAGCCACGTAGCAGAATCTCTGCAATACCGGTCTTTAAGATAAAATAAAACCTCCTTAACCGGCAAAAAACAAGGTGTGCAGTATACAGCACCTTGTTTTATTAATCTAATTGGCTGTTATCTACCATGTCCCCCAAAAAACATCAGCCAATAGAATTAGTTATCAGCAAAAAGATCAGGATATTCTAAAAAACCAATGCCTATCGTACCTGGACCCGAATGTGCTCCTACGATAATTCCTAAACTGCTATTAAATATTTTTCCCGTATAATTCACTTTATCTTTGATATAATTAACAATAAAGTTCGCATCTTCCTGGCATTGAGCATTTTGGATAATGATGATCGTTTTATTGAGATCACTGATTCTGGCCAGTGTTGCTTCCACCATCGCTTTAAGCGAGTTATTTCTACCACGTATAGCTTTTATGGGATGCACTGTGCCATCAATAAACTCACATAATGGCTTAATGTTGATTAATTTCCCCAGAAACGCAGTAGCTCCGCCAATTCTTCCGCCAGCCTTCATATACTTCAAACTGTTAACCACAAAGAGAGTGCTTATTCTAGACACCATCTTATGTATCACTTCAATTAGATCTTTATAATCCTTGTTGCTATCAAGCATTTTAGCGATCCCGATTTCCAAGGCTGCTTGACCACATGCACAGGTATTGGAGCTAACTACTCTCATGCGGATATCGTTATGTCTCTCTTTAAAAATCTTCTTGGCAGCCATTGCATTCTGGTAGCTGGAAGATAGCAGGGAAGAAATGGTCGTAACAATGAATTCCCTTGCGCCCCCGGCATAACGTTCCTCAAAAGTGGCCAGCCAATCCTCAATGTTAGGAGCAGCTGTTTTGGGAACTTCCTCAGGATACTCTACCATGTGTTGATAGAAATCATTTGATTCGCAGCTAACATTCTCACGGTAGTAGTTTTCTTGATTGAAGGTGAAGTAAAATGGCACTTCGCTTATTTGGTATTGTTTGATTATCTCCCTGGGGAGACAACCTGAAGAATCTACTATTTGACAAATCTTTTTGTCCATTACTCCAATCCCTTTTTTGTATTTTGGACATGCTTTGAGACGTCAAGTTTGTTTGGTTTTAATTGCAGTTGAATTATTCTATCTCATAATATGGCATATTCGTCAAATATTCACGGAATCCTCTAATAATTCGTCAAATTATCCAATAATTCTTGATATATGTGATTGAAAACTAACCCATCATCAGTTATTTTCCTTAGCTGCCCGGAGCTTGACGAAAGCTATTTTACATGGTAAATTATATCGGTATTCTTATTGTTAGATTTCCAACGAATTATATCAGGGTGGTAAGATGAAACTTGCAAAGGCAAAAGAATTACATAGTTTAATGTTTACTTTTAACGCGTTGTTCTACGAAAAGTTCTTCTCCCGGTTTCGCCGGCACTACGCCGAAAACCCGAGGATCAAAAAGAACCACGTTAAGATCCTCAGTATTCTATATCTCTATGAGTCCCTAATCCCCACTGAAATCAGTAAAATGCTGGGCATTGAAAGAGGCAGTCTCACCACCTTAATCGACCAATTAGAAGAAATGGGCCTGGTTAACCGATCTTCTACCCCCAAAGACAGAAGAAAGCTGTTAATAGCATTAAGTGCTCACGGTCGAGACGAATTAAATAAAGTTATGTACAGCCACGCCCGTACCGCGGGTGTTTTTTTGGAGGGCGTTGAAGAAGAGGAGCTTGAACAATTTTTAGCCAGCATGCGCTGTGCTGTTGATTTCATGAGAAAATTATAAGGAGCAAGCATGACAACTTCTACAACACACAGTAACTCGCCCATGGGTGATCAGAATATAGGACGGCTGCTTTTAAAATTCTCCATACCTGCCATTGTGGGGACGGTGGTTAATGCTCTTTATCATACGGTTGACAGGATATTTGTGGGGCATGGCGTCGGATCAATAGGTATTGCCGCTACTACTGTTGCCTTCCCCATCATGACCATCCTGATGGGCATATCTATGTTGATCGGAATTGGCGCAACATCATTAATATCGATACGTTTAGGCCAGGAAAAACATGAAGAAGCGGAAAAAGTAGTGGGCAATGCCATTGTATTGCTAGTTTTATTGCCAGTGCTATTAACGATCATGTATCTCATCTTCAGCGACCCGATTCTGATCTTTTTTGGGGCCAGCAATGAGGTTTTGCCTTATGCCCGGGACTTTGTACACATAGTTATGTTAGGCTCAGCCTTTGGTGCTACAAGCATGGGGGTGAACAACTTTATCCGGGCGGAAGGCAACCCCAGATTGGCTATGCTGACTCAGATCATTGGAGCTCTGATCAACGTTGTTTTGAACTATATATTTATTTTTAAACTGGGCCTGGGGATCAAAGGTTCCGCTTTGGCCACTATTTCAGCCCAATTTGTCTCAGCGCTCTGGGTGTTTAGCTATTATTGGACTGGGCGGAGCATAGTGAAAATCAGGCTAAAAAACATGAAGCTAAGCATGCCTATCGTTTTTAGCATCATGGCAATTGGCTTTGCTCCTTTTGCCATGATGCTTGCTAACTGTGTTCAGCAAACTATTCTCAATAAAAGTCTATTATTCTATGGTGGCGATCTGGCTCTATCCGCCATCGGAATCATTATGAGCATAGCGGCCATGATGTTCATGCCGATAGTTGGGCTAAGCCAGGGGGCACAACCAATCATTGGCTTTAATTATGGAGCCAAACTATATAGCCGGGTTATAGAGACGCTGAAATTAGCGGTAATCGCCGGCTCCTGTATCGCCTTGCTGGGTTATGCAGTTATCTATACCTGGCCAACCCAAATTGTCAGTTTGTTTAGCAAGGATACATTCCTGATTGAAATAACCACCCAGGCAATAAGGATATACTTTGCCCTATTTCTTGTGGTCGGATTTCAAATCATATGTTCCAACTACTTTCAAGCGGTGGGTAAACCCATTCAATCTACTATACTCGGCTTGTCCAGACAGGTTTTGCTGTTTATCCCGATGCTCTTAATTCTGCCTAATTATTGGGGCATCAATGGTATCTGGATGTCAGCGCCAATTTCAGACGCTTTATCTGTATTGCTTACGGCGACCGTGATTTACATAGAAATTAAGAACCTTGCTAACAAACAAGCCAAAACAGTTTCGTTTAAACAACATGTTTAACCTGTGATTCTGATGCTTATTATCTTAATAAGGGGCTGGCCGAAAACAATTTCCGGTCAGCCCTTATTTTCCGTCTTGACTTAAAGGGTAAACAAGCTGCCTGGCAAAGGGCATCTCAATACCGGCTTGCTCCAATGCATTCTTAAAGCGCTTGCGCAGTTCTCTTTCTACAGCCCATTGCTTGCCCGCCTGGGTAGTAGCGATAATCAGAATATTTACAGAGGTGACGGCTAACTCACTAACCCCCAGGACACTGGGCACATCAATGATGTCGTCGATTTCCCGGTAGGCTTTTTCACTTACCTCCTGCAATACACTAATGGCATGATCGATGTCTGCCTCATAGGTGATACCAATCGTGATCTTTGCAAGCATTGGTCCGCGAGTGTAATTTTTGACCCTGCTGATCTCACCGTTAGGAATAACGTTAAGTTCTCCAGTCCACTGCCGGATCTTGCAGGTGCGCAGTCCGATTTCCTCCACAGTGCCAGTGACTGTGTCAATCTGC
>JBMNHK010000009.1:0-50854 GCA_050950345.1 Pelotomaculum sp. | reverse complement strand
GGCACTCATTGACCGTGGAAGCAACCTCGGCTGTAAATATCTTATAATGAGCGTAAGTGTATGGCTGTTCTTGATAAGCGTAATAAGAATGCATGGCGTGACCCAGCTCATGGGCAAGGGTAAAGAGGTTGTTTAAGTTGTTCTGATAATTCAGCAGGATATAAGGGTGGCTGCCATAGGGTCCCCAGGAATAGGCGCCGCTTGTTTTACCCTTATTTTCATAGACATCCACCCAACCGCCGCTTAAACCACGGGCAAGGACAGTGCCGTAATCAGCTCCCAGGGGCGCCAAAGCCTTTTTTACTGTCTCCACGGCTTCCTCGTAGGTTATAACCCATTCTACATCTTTCACTAATGGCGTGTACAGGTCATACATATGCAACTCATCTAAACCAAGCATGTTGCGCCGCAGTTTGACGTACCGGTGCATGGCTGCATTATTTTGACGGACGGTGGCAATGAGATTATCGTAAACTTCAGGGTTGATGTTATCTCCAAACAGGGCTGCCTGCAAAGCCGAGGAGTATTTGCGAACCCGGGCATAAAATATATTCCTCTTTACATTGGCACTGATGGCAGCCGCCAGGGTGTTTTTCAGGTTCCGGTAAGAACGATACATTGAATTAAAAGCGGCACGCCTCACACGCCTGTCCCTGCTTTCCATGAGACGGATATAGCGTCCATGGGTAACTTCCACTTTGGTACCCTGTTCTCCCTCAATTGCTTCAAAGGTGATGTCCGCATTATTAAGCATTTTAAATATATTGGCAGGGGCTTCCGCCACCTCTGCCACCTGGGCCAGAAGCTTTTCTTCGTCTACGGAAAGGGTGTGCTCTTTACGCCTCATAATTTCATCAAAGGCAAATCCATAGAGCTCAAGACCCGGTTCCGCTTGGCGAAAAACGCTCAGGGTGCCTTCCGGCAAGGCCAGGATTTCGGGCATGATAAAAGACACTGCCGCATGAGCTCTGGCGCTAAGACTTTCCGCCCGGTCGGTCAAAGCCTGATAGGTGGAGTTGGTATTATCCTCATCACGCCGCATGCGGGCATAAGCGTAAAGCTTTTCGTTGAGCTGCAACAGATTTTCTTCAAACTGCAAAGCCTCCAATAGTACCTGGGCCGATTCACCCAGACGCCCTTTATAAGCCTGGATCCCATCAATCTGGTGCTGTAGTTTTTGAAAATCCTGCTCCCACAACGCATCAGAAGCATAAATATCTTCCAGCCGCCATTTGAATTTGCTGGGGATTTCCTCCCGGGAAGGTAGTTTCTCTTGTATTTCCACTGATACACCTCCATTAAGCTTTAATACATTACTTGCTCTTGAAACATCCTGATCAGCATATGAACTATTGCTGCGATACTCAAAAAATGGAATAAAACACTAAGGCCTCTGCCCTTTAGACATGCAAGATAAAGATAATATCTACCAATTTATTATACCATGCCGGCAGCGCTGCATTCAGGGTGAAAAGAATACTGGCACTGCCGTAATAATAGCAGTGCCATCCTTTTGCTGGGACATATGATGAATTTACTATATACTGCTGAACATTCTTTCTCTTATTTCAGCCAGGCTTTCATCCCTTAACAACTTGCCGTCTTTGAAAATGGGCTCCAGTAAATCCACAGACTCATAGCTCTTCTGCTGCTGCCTGTCCAGCTCGTCAATGTAAGTCATATTCCCTTTCTCGTCTCTGACCACAACCACCAGGCCTTTTTGGGATTTTTTGAAGGAGCTTTTATCAGTCACAGGATCTTTGTAGACTTTGCGTTCTTCACCGTCTACTACCGCATAGGTAGTTTTTAAAGTAAGACCAAAAACATCCCTGGTAGTGTATTGATAGGTATATGAACCGATGCCTAAAACCACGTTCGTCGAAGCAAAACCTTTGTCCGCTAAACGCTGCAACATTTCCCGGCAACCGTTAACGGTGATTGACTCGCCGTAAATGCTGCCGATATGCGGATCCAGGTGCTTGAAGCCTTTATCGGTAATATAACCGCCAAAGATATCCCACAGGATTTCTACCACACCCTTGCGCTCATTTTCGGTCTCGCCATTGGGATCACCACAGATAATCTTAATTGGATCACCGGAATCCGGTCTGACCACAACCCGGCCATCCCGGCTCATAATGGTATCTTTCAGCGGTTTGATCACATTATCCAGCACATTCCACAGATCCCAGGTGTCAGATACGATGGAAAGAAAACCGGTGGGATAGACCTCGGTCATTAGATACTTAAAGCTTTCATATTCATTACGGCCAAATACTTCCATAACACTATGCTCGGTAGCAGGAATTGCTGTTCCTACCAGTTCTTTTTCTATGTCAGCGTTGTAATATTTCTCCAGATATAAAACAGCCGGAGGCGTATCTGTGCCGGTGAAGGCCAGCAGGTGTCCCGCGCCGCTCAACTGGGCCGCCGACAGGGAAGCCATACCCCGCATGGAAAAATCATGACCGCAGAACTGGACAAAATCCTTGACCCCACCGGTCATCTCGCAGAACTGATCCATGATTTTGCGATATTCCAGAGCAGTTGTCGCCGAGGTAGTGGGCAGCCACATCTGACAGGACATCAAGGTTTCCAGGAAGTTGGTTACCCAGTAAAACTCGGGCACGGTATTTTCGATTGTCAGCAGCGGCACGCGGATTGGGACCAGGGTGCCTTCCTTAACTGCTTTAATTAAAACCGGAACATAACCTAAATCATGCAAATTTTCGATGTAGTGGGTTTCGGGGTTTTCTCTGCCCAGAGTGTATTTGAGGAATCTCCTGTATTCCTCGACTACTTCTTCTTTTGGCCGGGAGAAGAAATATTTGTTAAAATAATCGATCAGATATTCTTTAACAAACCCCTGAAAGCCAAAAGCAACTACTTTATCAACTCCAGCCATACGGCTGATCCTTGGCGTCCAGGTGGAATAAACCGCTTCGGTCCCTTTGGGATACTGTTCCCTGTGCGTAATCTTATAAAAGTCACACAATAACGATGCCGGATAAATGTACTCGCTGCTTTTCATTCAGACATCTCCTTTAGTTTATTCAGTTTTATTAAAACAAATTTTTTCCAGATCAAATATTATTAGCCTTCCCCTGCAGTCAATGCCCATGCCGTCAAAATCCGCAGAGGACGAAGGGATGATCGAATTGGTGGTATATACTCTGGTGATTAAATCATTTTTAAAGATTTCACCCTTGAAAATAGATGACTCACAATGGGCCACCAGCAAATAGACCTCCGCAGCGCCAAGTGCTTTCAGTCTTTCAGCACTTCTGATAAAGGTTCCCCCAAAACTGCAAAGGTCATCCATAATGATGGCTTTAAAACCTGTCCCCTTAATCTCCCCCAGTACATCCAGCTGGGTTATTCTCCCTGTAGCGAAGTCTCTTTTTTTGTAGCCTACAAGTTGATTATAACTTATGTCTTTGCCATAGCGTTTGGCTGCGCCTGTGTCGGGAAAGAAAAGATAATCCCTATATTCATCGAAGCCAACTTCACCCATCACCTGACCCAGCAAGCCAACAGTTGGATAAAGGGTAACGCAACGATCTAATAATGCCGGGGTGACATCCGAATGAGGCTCGATAACAACTACGGATGAAAAATTCATCGAATTGATCATCTTACATATATACTTCAGCGTAAAAACCGATCGGTTCTCCACCCGATCCATCCTGCTGTAGGGCATGTAATAAATAAGCAGGGAAGTTGAGAGCCTGTCCTCATCCAAACAACTCTTAACAAATAACAACTTCAGCAGGTCATCGTCAGTCTCATATTTAAAGGCAATCTTATTCAGATCTTTTTTCAGGCTATGTATCTGCTCACCATCAACACGGAGCTCTCCATTAGGATACCTTTCAAAATTAAGTTCAACATCGTTTAGCTTAATCATCGACCAGTGCTCCTTTAACTATGATTATTGGCACAACACCTCCCCCGTTACCTAACAGATCACTGAAACAGGAATTACGAAGTTCTACCTTCTACCCCCTCTTATTTGAAACACAATACATTTTACCACTTAAATGCAATTAGTTCAAATAAATATATATATATTGAACTAGCATAGTCTAATTTGTGAAATAACTAACTAATATCGATACATTTCCACCATACTGCCAAAATAAAAATTCACTTGTTAAATATTTAACAAGATTGCAATATCACGAAAATGTCTTTGGTTTTTCCTGCATAGTACAGCAAAGTTGTACTTATTAATATACTTGTTAAATATTTAACAAGATTGCAATATCACGAAAATGTCTTTGGTTTTTCCTGCATAGTACAGCAAAGTTGTACTTATTAATATACTTGTTAAATATTTACAAGATTACAATATCACGAAAGATCTCTTGTTCTACATAGTACAACAAGGTCTGTGCACTTATATTGTAATTTCATTATCAACACCAGGTTGCAGGTTTAAATATAGTTAGCTGCCTATAGGCAGCTAACTATATTTAAACCTATTGTTTCAACAGAAATATACCGGCGGCTATCAAGCTAAATCCCGCCAAGGCTCTGCTAAGAGAAACCTTATCGCCTAAGAAGAAAATTGTGAAGAGCACGATAAAAATGTAATAGATAAAAGTTTGCATTGCTGCAACCAGCGGCATGTTATTGATAATTTCATTGGCTTTAATAAAGGCCGTACCAAGGGCGACATTAGCGGCCAGAAGCAATGGAAGTATCAAGAGGTTAAACCTGATTACCGCATAAATTTCCGCTGGTATATATTTAACCTGCCATGAGAGCACAAAGGCAAGAATCAATGAACCAAGGGTAAGCAATGCTGCAACTAATGCCATCCATGATACCGTCCTTTCCTGCTGATTTTATTATATGCGCTTGCACAACCTTTAAATCATCAGTCTATTATTCCCTTAACCGCTGCCTCACCTGCTTGTGCATTGACTTCCACTTTTGTATCTCCAGCACCGGCAGGTGTTTTTGTATCGTTAACTTTCCCATCCTTAACTACTATATCAGTGTTTTGCTTCTTGAGCCACTTATCAGGTTCTCCTTCAGAGCCATCCCTTTGCTCTCTTTGAGCATCAGAGTCATCTTTTTCATCCCGGTCATCTTCAGAATCATCTTCTTCATTCCGTTCATCCCGCACAGTATAATACTGTTGTACCTTAGGCGAAGATTCCCCGCTCAAGCCCATGGCTCCCGCCATGATCAGCCTGAATATGTCAGCCGGTTGATTACCGCCATAGGCTGTAAGATAGTGATTTCTGTCCATATCTTTTTCATCATACCCCATCCACACAGCAGCGGTGTATTTGGGCGTAAAGCCGACAAACCAGGCGTCTTTATTACCGCTTAAGCCTTTGAACTCCGGCGTATCCGGCAATTCGGTGGTGCCTGTTTTACCGGCCACCGTTGCTCCCCGAATACCGGCCCTGGTACCTGTACCGGAACTCACAACAGCACGCAGGACATCTACAACAGCATTTGCGGTGGATGCCTTCATGACAGCGGTTCCCAAAGATCGCTCATTTATGCTGTAAAGCACATTGCCTTCGGCATCTTCAATATATTTGACCGCGTAGGGTTTTATATAAACACCCTCGTTGGCAAAAGCAGCATAGGCAGCGGCCATTTGCAGCGGTGAAACCCCATTGGTTAAGCCACCCAAAGCCAGGGGCAGGCACATATCATCTTCAGTTAATTCAAAGCCGAGCTTTTTAGCCATCTCAAAACCTTTATCAACACCGATCTGTTGCAGCAGGCGCACTGCAGCAACATTGCGCGACCACTGCACAGCTGTTTTGATGCTGATTCTCCCGTAAAAGCTGCGATCCGAATTCTGTGGTTCGTAGTTCCCAACCTTAAATGGCGAATCAGATACTATTGATGAAGGTTGGTAGCCGGCCTCAAAAGCCGGCGCATAAACAGCAATGGGCTTAAAAGTCGAGCCCGGTTGCCTGACTAGTTGTGTTGCGCGGTTGAAACCGTGCCTTGTCAGGTACTCCCTGCCACCGACCAGGGCCTTTATGGCCCCTGTATCATTCTCCACCAATGCTACCGCTGCCTGCACTGTATCTGAGGGAAACAAGTTTGAATTGGCAAAGACTTTTTCTGCATGGCTCTGTATCTCGGGCTCCATAGTCGAATAAATCTTAAGGCCGCCTTTAAGTAACTTATCCTCACCCACCGCGGCAATGGCTTCGCTTATTATATAATCGGTTAAATATGAGTCGTTGCTATCAAAATCACGGCCGTCCTTTAAATCAATTGGAGATTGTGCCGCTTCCTCCGCCTGCTCCCGGAGCAAATAGCCCTGTTCATACATTTTTTCGATAACTATATTACGCCGCTGTCTGGCATAGGCAGGATTGACGTAGGGATCATAACTGCTGGGCGCCTGAACCAGAGCAGCTAAAAGCGCGCCCTCAGCGATGGAGAGTTGTGAAGAATCCTTATTAAAATAAGCTTTGGCAGCCGATTGGATCCCGTAGGCGCCTTCTCCGAAATATGCCAGGTTTAAGTATAGCTCTAATACAGTATCTTTGGAGTAGCGGCGCTCAAACTCAACTGCCAGTATCGCTTCCTTTATTTTTCGCCACAAGGTCTGTTCAGGGGTTAGAAAATACATCTTCATAGTTTGTTGGGTTATAGTACTGCCGCCTTCTGTAACACGCCCCGCCTTGTAATAATTGAAACCAGCCCTGAGGATAGCTTTTAAATCCACCCCCCGGTGACCATAAAATCTTTCGTCTTCAATGGCAACAAAAGCTAGTTGTACATATCGAGGGATTTGCTCAAGGGGTACCGGGACACGGTTTATCTCGCCGTATATTTCTTTTACTAAAGTGCCGTCTTCACCATAGATAAAGGAAGTCTGTTCAAATAAAGTTGCTGTATAACGCACACTGGGTAATGAGGAAAAAACCTTATCTGCATAACTATGGCCGGCAATCAAGAAGCTTGTAGTCAAAACAATGATAACCAGTAAAGTTATGAAAATGGCTTTATCTGCTTTGGAATTTAGCTCTAACACGCTCAAACTGTCTCCTTATCCTATGCTCGATCTTATGTTAAGCATAAAGACAATATTCGCCGGAACAGTTGAATATCCTACTTATTCAAACAAATAGAATATCCCTGCTCGCCGCAGGGAATGTAGACCTCGTGGAACAAATAATACCCGTCTGTGTCAGCACGGCACCAATCATGATCTGTCCCCGCAGATTTTTAGTAATCGCAGGTAATGATTTGCCTCTCTGAGAACATGGTCACCCAATAAAGGTACGATAATAGACCTAATTCTACATGCAAGTATACCTTCCGTGCCCTGCCTTTTAAAATCCCTTATTTTCACAGTCTCTCTCAGGCTTTCCAGCGTAACCTGGGGTAAAAGTGTGACCTGCTTGTTCAAGGCCATTGCCTTTGCCGCAAGTGCATCAAACTCTTGACCAAAATTATGGGCCATTTGGAATAAGGCCTCTTCAGTGGGATCTAAAAGCCCCCTGATAAATTTTGCATGTTCGGCCATAATCCTGTTCCAGAAAGTTTCCTGCTCAATTGCAAACCTTACTATATCCACCATAGCCTTGTTTTGTAATCTTGTGAGTAACTCAACGAACAATATAGCTTCCCTTCGTATATGATCAATTAAAAGCGGGTAGTTGAAGGTAAATATCTTGCATGTCAACATACTGTCCAGCACCAAGGTCTTAAAATTAATTAAGCCTTGCGTAAGGGCAATGGCCATCTGATTTAAATCAGCAACCCGTTGTACCAGCGCCTGTGTGTTTGATTGTTGAACCCCCTTTGTCAAAGCAAGCTCTGCCATGGTAATGCTTGTGTCAAGTCTAATCCCGGTAAAAAACTGAGTTGCCCTTTCAGCGTTAAGGGTAAAATCGGTTACTATCTCCCCTGATGACGCTACGTCGGGACTAATAAAACCGTTGGCGATCGTTACAACTTCTTTTAACAAGGCCTCGAACTGAGTCTTAAAGGCATCTGCCTGACGAGCCAAATCTGCATTTACAGGAGTGAATCCTGCTTCTAAGAAGAAGGAATGCTCCTTCATAATTCTCAAAAAGAATAGGTGCAAATCCAGAGATTGTCTGACAAAATCCTCATTTGAAAACATTATTATTACCCCCTCTAACTCCTGAATTCGAAGGATCCCATGCCTACCACATAGTATGTTTCAATCCATATTGAGGTGATAAGTATAGGAGTGTTAAAGGGGGTATCCCTTTTTTGTTCTACAGCATTAGCTACTCTTTTTTCCCTTTTCTAACTTCTATTCTTTTCCCGTCTGTTTCCACAATTACCGCCCCATCCAGGTCTGTGCGGAAAGTGGTGATCTCTTTTTTATCCAAGAGCTCAAGTGTAGCCGGGGCAGGGTGACCAAAGCTATTGTGTGCCCCGACGGAAATAACAGCTATCGACGGATCAACCTTTTCAACCAGCTGGGGCAGCAAGGAGCGACTGCCATGGTGAGGCACCTTGAAGACATCTGCCTTCAGGTCGCTGCCCTTTTGCAGTATTTTTTGCTGGGCTTCCACTTCAATATCACCGGTAAAGATAAAAGAACTATGACCATAGGTTAATTTTAAAACCAGTGAACTGTTGTTGGCGGCATCACCTTCGACGGAATAATTAGCTTCCGGCCATAACACCTCTATAGCCAGATCAGGCAGCTCAATGCTGTCACCGGCGACGGTCTTCTGTACTTCAACACCTTGCTCCTCCATCAGCTTAAGCAGGGAAAGGTAACCTGAAGGGATTGCCGCATTTTCTTTCTTTTTTTTGTTGGGGGGACTACCAGTAGATGCTTCCACATTAGAAATATTAGCACCTGTCGTTGACGCTAACACCAGATCAACCGGGTAATTCTTGATCAGATAGACAGCCCCGCCGCAGTGGTCTTCATGGGGGTGGGTAAGAAACAGTGCATTCAGCCGGTTTATACCAAGCTTGCGCAAGTAAGGTGACACAACCTGGTCACCTGTGCCGGTACCCTTCTGGTATTCCTCCGGCCTGCCGCCGGTGTCAATCAACAAATTTTTTCCGCCCGGAGTCTGAATCAGGATGCTATCACCCTGCCCTACATCAATAAAATGCACCACCAGCTTCTGTGCACCCGGCCCAGGCCAACAAATTATCAAAATAAGTATGGTCAAAGCTACACCGGCCGGCGCCCAGCCTTTCAATTTCTGCCTGTGCGGTGAGCCTGCTTCTGTCCTGGCATAACCTGCTGCATAAAAGAGTCCGCCATACCAGAGTATAGCCAGCAAGATGGGTGGTGTAGCCAGGTAAATAACCGCTCCGGGTAAGTTCTGCAAAAAAACAATCAGACCCATAAAAAGCTCTATCACCACTTCTGTGCCGGCATTGACGAAACCCGCTATAGGCAGCCAAACCAGACCCATTCCTGCCGCCAGCAAGCCAAGGGCCAGGATCAAACCGGTTAAGGGCACTGCCAAAAAGTTGGCTAAGATAGAAACAGGGGAGATCATATTGTAATACCAGGCTACCAGCGGTATGGTGGCAAGCTGAGCAGCCAGAGGAACAGCGATTCCAATGGCGGCGCCATGTATTATAGCTTGGGGTAAGCCTTGCAATAACCCGATAATAAATTTTTTCAGCAAAGGAGTTAGATAAAGCAACCCCCAGGTAGCTGCAAAGGAGAGTTGAAAGCCGGGGTGATAAACCTGTAGCGGGTTCCAGAGCAAAATGACCAGGGCGGCAAAAGCCAGCGTGGTTGGCCAATCCTGATCACGCCCCAGGTGGTGAGCCCAGAGCAACAGGAGCGCCATTATGGTAGCGCGAAGTACAGCAGGCTCTAAGCCTGTCATCAGGGCATAAAAAATCAAAACCGGGGTAGCCAACGGTGCGATTAAAGCCGGTCGCAACTTCAGTAAACCGAAAAGGCCGATAAGTCCGGCCAGGACCAGGCCCACATGCAGACCGGAAACACTGAGGATATGCACTACCCCTGTTTCCGTAAAAGCCTGTCTTGTTTTTTGGTCGATGAGACCCTGGATGCCAAACACAATCCCATTTAATACGGCCCCATTGGATGGTGATAGTGTGTAAGTAGCGGCAGTAGAAAGCTTCTGCTTGACCGATAAGGCCAGCCGTCCTAATGCATTGCCACCGTCTTCACCGGTTTTTTGCAGGCCGTTGTCATTATTGGCGGTGAGTGTAACCCGGATACCCTGGCGTTCCAGATAAGTCCGATAATTAAAAGCACCGGGATTTCCCGGTGTGTCAGGACGGAATAACCGTCCTTTAACGAGCAGCAGATCACCATAAGCGTAAATATGCTCCAGGTCCCTGGTGGATAACCGCACCAGACCATGGACCGGCTGACGCTCCTCCCCCTTGATTAGCTCCCTGGCTTCAAAAAGATAAAACACCTTGTCACTTCGTATATCTGCACCGGACACCAGCCTGCCGGCCAGGGCAACCTGGCGTCCGGTATAATCAACCAAAGGCGTCTTACTGGCTTCAATAAAAAGGCGGGAATAAAACAGGCCCAGCAGCAGGAAAAGGACCATTAATACCCTTCCACTAAACCGCCAGGCCATTACATAACCGGCAACAGCGACGAAAAAACAGGCAATAACCAGGCCCAGGGCAACCGATACTTTAAAAGAAGTTAAATCACCCAGTAAAATACCGGTTATATAAAAAACAGTAAACACCACAAGAGGCCTTTGCATTGCACACTCCGTCACTGGATACAACAAAATGATTTTATGAGCAAATACATGAAAACTACTAAATATAAGGCTTACACATATGTTGCGCGTTTACAGATAGACATTCATAGAAAACATCCAACAAGAATTTAAACAATTATTTATATACAATCAATGAACAGTGATCAGATCCTTCATCTGTTCAAATTTTTTATCGCCAATGCCTGATACCTGTTTAATATCCTCGATAGTTTGAAACGGCCCGTTAATCTCCCTGTATTGAATGATTCTCTGGGCGTATGCTTCGCCAATACCCGGCAAGGTGTCCAGTTGAGCCAGGTCGGCAGTATTAATATTAACCTTACCACTGCCCTGCTGCTGATTCACCATGACACCGGGTGAAGGAGCTGCGACTGTCCGGGCAGCAACAGAAACTTCTGAAGAAGAGGCGGCTTCGGGTTGACCGGCAGGAGCTTTTACCGGCACATAGATAGTCTGACCGTCTGTGATCTGGGCCGCCAGCTTTAAGGTATTCAAGTCGGCTTCTGAGTTGGGGACGGCTTTATTTACCGCATCAATCAACCTGGAACCTGCAGGCAGCTGATAGACCCCCGGTTTGTCCACCGCGCCGGCAACATGAACAAATAAATCCTCGCTTTTGCTATCAATTGCCGCATCTCCATGTTCTAAAGCTACCTTATTTTCATGTGCAGCACGGTCTTTCATCTGGCCAAACCTGTAACCTCCCCCAAAAAGGATCAGTCCCGCCAAAACCAGGATGGCCACTATTTGCTTGCGTTCCAGTTGCATAGCATACCCACCAGCTTAGAAATACTCCTTTTTTAGTAAATACCCATTAATCCTTCCATTGCATTAAAGTTAATTCTACCAAATACTACTTTTTCCTCTTTTTCTATTTTTATTTTCTACTTACATACAGACGCCCGTCTGTGCCCAGAGTAGCTAAAAGCACTTGGCCCGGGGTGAGCCGGCGCTCCCTCATAGCCTCCTCCAACCATGCCAGATCAAGATCAATATCCCGCAGGTTTTTACGCATGATAGTGCCGTCCTTGATCAAAATTGTCGGCAGGCCTTCGTAGGGAGTGGAAATGCCAAGATCAGCAGGGATTACCGGGCGGTACTGTGACTTGGGAATAATGCTCAGTTTACCTGAGACCTCCAGCACGGCAAACTCCACCTCAGCCGGATCGACAATACCCTTTTCTCGCATCTGTGCCAGAAGGTCATCCAGGTTATAACGGGCCTTGCGCATCTCGTCCCTTAGTATCTGGCCATTTTTAATAATTATCTGAGGCACGCCGCAAATAAGACAGCGCAATGGATGGCTCAAAAGAGTTGCATATGAAACCGCTATTTGCAACGCCCCAAGGAAAGCCAGCGGGATCATGCTTTGCCACAAAGGCGTGTCAGTAGCTTCCAATGGAATTACGGCCAGTTCCGCTATAATAATTGTGACCACGAAATCAAATGGGGAAAGCTGGCCTATTTCCCTTTTCCCCATAAGCCTTATCACCGCCAGGACAGCAAAATAAACTAAAAGAGTGCGGAATAAATACTCCCAAAGCAGCATACATCCACCATACTTTCAATTCTAATATTTATACAATAAATAGCAGATATAAATTAATAAACACCATTACTACTTTACAATGTGTTAAAAAGGAGTAAAATATTTATGAGGAACAGTTGTATTAAAATGAAACTAGTTCATTTTATAAGGTTATTAAGTTTTTTACTAAATAACTAAAAATACAACCGGAAGCTTAAGTTGCCTGCCGGTGTCAGTATTGACACTGTTGCCTAAAACTATTTTAGAAAGAGGTTAGGATTTTGTCAGATATTCAAATAACCAGAGTTTGGTGCAAAGGTTGTGGTATCTGCACCGGTTTCTGCCCGAAAAAAGTCTTAGCCCTAGACAGTGAAAACAAAGTCATCGCAGCAAAACCTTCTCTTTGTGTTGCTTGCCGCTTTTGTGAAACCCATTGTCCTGACTTTGCCATATCAATTGGAGGGGATGTGAAGTAGTATGAAAGACGTTGTTCAGATTGGCCGTCTCATGCAGGGAAATGAAGCTATTGTGGAAGGGGCTCTGGCTGCCGGCGTCCGCTTCTTTGCAGGTTACCCCATCACTCCCTCCACTGAAATTGCTGAAAAGCTCGCCGCCAAACTACCCGCTTATGGAGGCAAATTCATCCAGATGGAAGATGAGATTGGCAGCATGGCAGCCGTCATCGGCGCCTCCCTGGCCGGCTTAAAGTCACTTACCGCTACCAGCGGTCCCGGTTTTTCACTCAAACAGGAAAATATCGGTTTTGCCTCCATGGCCGAAGTCCCCTGTGTGATAATCAACATCCAGCGGCATGGACCAAGCACAGGTATTCCCACCGCTCCAGCCCAGGGTGACGTCATGCAGGCACGCTGGGGCAGCCACGGCGACCACCCCATTATCGCCCTTTGTCCTTCTTCCGTACAGGAAGCATATTCATTAACTATCGAAGCATTTAACTTATCAGAAAAATATCGTGTTCCTGTAGTGTTGCTGTCGGACGAAGTCATCGGTCATTTACGGGAAAGGGTGCTTTTGCCGGCGCCCGGTGAAGTAAAGGTTATCAACCGCAAAAAACCACCCCAGGGTTTGGCTGACTTTAAAGCCTACCAGCCTGGAGAGGATCATGTGCCGACGATACCTAATTTTTGTGAAGGCTATCGTTTCCACGTGACCAGCCTGGTCCATGACGAAAAGGGCTATCCAACTACCAATCCGGAAATTGCCGAGAAATTAATAACCCGCTTAAGTAAAAAACTTACGGATCACCTGGATGATATTGTAGCCAGTGAGGCTTATCTAACCGATGACGCCGATATCGTCGTAGTTGCTTATGGAGCTGTAGCACGCTCCGCCAAAAAAGCTGTCAAGGATGCACGCGCCGCCGGCCTGAAAGTAGGACTATTCCGCCCGATCACGATCTGGCCTTTCCCGGAAAAAGAGATCGACCAGCTCTCCCGCCATGCGCACACCTTTATCGTGCCCGAGATGAATTTGGGACAACTAAAACTGGAAGTTGAACGAGTAGCCCGCAATGCTAAAACTATTGGTGTAAACAAAGTCAGTGGTGAATTGATCACTCCCGGCGAAATTTTAGACGCCATCACAAAATTATAAAAGTGGTGAATTATCATGCCAAAGGGTATAAAAAGATTTTTAAGGCCGGAAATGCTGCCACATATCTGGTGCTCCGGCTGCGGTAACGGAATTATCTTAAACGCCTTAACTCATGCCTTTGACCTTATGGATTGTGATCAGGATAATACAGTTGTGGTATCCGGCATAGGCTGCTCATCCAGAGCCACCGGCTATCTGGATTTTTCCACCCTGCATACAACCCACGGCAGGGCATTGGCTTTTGCTACCGGGGTCAAAATGGCCCGGCCTGAACTAAAAGTGTTTGTTTTAATGGGCGATGGTGATTGTGCTGCTATTGGAGGCAACCACTTCATTCATGCTGCCAGGCGCAATATCGACCTTACCGCCATCATTTTCAACAACAGGATTTATGGGATGACAGGAGGACAATCTTCCCCACTCACGCCACTACATGCCAAATCCTCCACCGCCGCTCAGGGCACTCTGGAGCGCCCCTTTGATATAACGGAATTGGCACGGGCTGCCGGTGCTTCCTACGTAGCCAGAGGCACCACATTTCATGCCAAGATGCTCAGTCAATTGATTAAGAAAGGCGCCGAACACAAAGGCTTCAGTGTAATTGAAGCAGTCACTGGCTGTCCAACCTATTACGCCCGGCGCAATAAGATGGGCAGCGGCTATGATCTGCTGCTGTGGCAAAGGGATCACGCTGTCTCCGTAGATCGGGCCAGAAAACTGTCCCCTGAGGAAATGGCAGGAAAGTTCGTCATTGGTGAACTCTATAAGTCTGATGCACCCGAGTTCACCAGCGTTTATGAGGAACTGATCAAGGAAAAACAAAAAAAGAACTAGGAGGGGTAACCTCATGGCATTAAACAGTGAAATTGTGCTGGGCGGCACAGGGGGCCAGGGGTTGATCCTGGCGGGTCAGATATTGGCCGATGCCGCGATTAAAGACGGGAAAAACGCTCTCCAAACCCAGTCTTACGGCCCGGAGGCAAGGGGCGGCTCTAGCAAAGCAGAAGTGATTATCAGCGATGGTGAGATTGATTACCCCAAAGTGCTCAAGCCGGATATTCTCCTGGTCATGAGCCAGGAGGCCTTTAATAAATACGCTGACAATCTTGAGGAAGGCGGCTTTTTGATCATTGACACCACTTTTGTCAAGGATAATGTGCCCACTGGCCCCAGAATATTTGCCGCGCCATATACCCGCATAGCCAAGGACAATCTGGGCAAAGAAATGTTTGCCAACATCGTGGCCCTTGGCGCTATTGCTGCCATAACAGGGATCGTAAGCAAGGACTCTTTATTAAAGGCCTTGTTTTCCCGTATTCCGGCAGGGACGGAGGAACTAAACCAAAAAGCCCTGGAGCTTGGTTGGGATAGTGTAGCAAAGCAAGCAAATTAATCAACCGGATTATTTAATTACTATTGTTATTTAACATTATCGTTATTCAAAAGGGGCTGTTGCACAACGGACTAAAGTTCGAGCGCAACAGCCTTTGTTTGTAGAAAAATACAGATGCGAGTTCCGAAGAACCCGCACTTGCAGTACAACAAAAAACTAAATTATTACCGGATTTAACGGCTGATTTATTTTATAAAAAGAAGGGAGCGTCGCCACTACTTGAAAAAGCAATTTTGCAACACTCCCTTTATCTACCCCTTTTATTATTTTACCACTATGTTGACCAGCTTACCTGGCACCGGGATCACTTTGACAATGTTCTTGCCTGCGGTAAACTTCGCTACTTTGGGATCCTTAATCACCCTTTCCTGCATCTCTGCCGCACTGAGTCCGGCGGGTATCAGCATACGGTCACGTACTTTGCCGTTAATCTGTACAACGATGGTTACCTCATCCTCGGCAAGAGCACCTTCATCGTAAAGAGGCCAGGGCTGCTGGTGGATACTGCCTGTATGGCCGGTGAGTTCCCAGAGTTCTTCCGTAATATGGGGAGCAAAGGGGGCCAACAATAACAGCAAGCTCTCCACAGCTTCCCGCAACACTGCCGGATCACGATCAGTTTCAGGCAACTCTTTATACTGGTAAAGGGCATTGACCATCTCCATAATCGCACTTACGGCAGTGTTGAAATTAAACCTGTCTCCAATATCCTCTGTCACTTTCTTGATCGTATTATGAGTAACCCTTTGCATGGAACGGTTTATACCCACCAGCTTGCCGGTAGGATGCTGCGGCGCATTTTGCAGGGTATCTGCCACTGCAGTAACCAAACGCCAGACTCGTTTCAAAAAGCGGAAACAGCCCTCAACACCCTGATCACTCCATTCCAGGTCCCGTTCCGGAGGGGCTGCAAAAAGGATAAACAGCCTGGCTGTATCAGCGCCGTAGCGGGCAACAATATCCTCCGGACTGACTACATTGCCCTTGGACTTGGACATTTTAAACCCGTCTTTTAAAACCATTCCCTGGGTAAGCAAGTTGGTAAAGGGCTCCTGGTTGTTAATTAGCTGCAGATCATAAAGCACCTTGGTAAAGAAACGGGAGTACAAAAGGTGCAGGATAGCGTGTTCTACCCCGCCAATATATTGGTCAACAGGGAGCCAGTAGTCTGTCTTGGCCTTGTCCCAGGGTCCGTCAGTATCCCTGGGGCTGGTATACCGGTAATAATACCAGGATGAGCACATAAATGTGTCCATGGTATCAGTTTCCCTGGTGGCCGGAGCACCGCAACTTGGACATGTGGTGTTAACAAAATCGGGACAGTCGGCCAGGGGTGAACGGCCGGTGGGTTTAAATTCAACATCCATTGGCAGTAAAACAGGCAAATCCTCTTCCGGCACCGGAACTATGCCGCATTTGTCACAGTAAATGATCGGGATCGGCGCACCCCAATAGCGCTGGCGTGAGATCAGCCAGTCTCTGAGACGGTAATTGATACGGAACTTGCCCTTGTTCATTTTCGCCAGTTCGCTGGTAATCTCTTTCTTGGCCAGTTCATTGGCCATGCCGCTAAACCGGCCGGAATTGACCAGAACCCCTTCCTGTTCATAAGCTGACTCCATCGTTGCCGGGTTCAGCTCTTGCCCCTCTGGTTGAATCACAATTTTTATTGGGTAACCGTATTTACGGGCAAATTCAAAGTCCCGCTGGTCGTGGGCGGGCACGCCCATAACACAACCGGTGCCGTACTCCAGCAGCACATAGTTGGCAATCAATACCGGGATCTTTTCCCCGCTTAAAGGATTGATACAGTAGGCACCCGTGGGTATGCCAACCTTCTCAACCTCGGTGGAAGTACGATCGATCTCACTGAGATTGCGAACCCTGTGTACAAATTCCCTGATCTCTTCCGCCCGTTCGGTTCCGGCAATCAGCTTTTCTACCAGTGGATGCTCGGGTGCCAAAACCATGTAAGTCACGCCAAAAATTGTATCCGGGCGTGTTGTATATACCGCAATATGCTCGTCTTGTCCAGAGAGCTGAAACTCTATCTCTGCGCCCTCGCTTTGCCCGATCCAATGCTCCTGCATAATCTTGACCTTATCGGGCCAACCCTTTAACAACTCTAAATCCTTTAAAAGGCGTTCCGCATAATCGGTTATTTTAAAGAACCACTGAGCCAGCTCCTTTTTTTCAACCGGAGTGCTGCAACGCTCACAGCTTCCATCTTTGACCTGCTCGTTGGCCAGCACTGTGGAACATGCAGGACACCAGTTGACAGCGGCTTCTTTTTTATAGGCCAGACCGTTTTTATAGAGCTGGAGAAATAACCACTGAGTCCATTTATAGTAGCCGGGGTGACAGGTAGCAACCTCCCTGCTCCAGTCATAGCTGATGCCGATCTGCTTTAATTGTTCGCGCATACTGTCGATGTTGGCATAAGTCCAGTCAGCGGGATGGATACCGCCGTGCTTGATGGCCGCGTTTTCAGCAGGCAAACCAAAAGCATCCCACCCCATGGGATGCAGGACATGAAAACCCTGCATTGTTTTAAACCGGGCAACCACATCACCTATAGAGTAGTTTCTGACATGGCCCATATGCATTTTGCCGGAAGGATAAGGAAACATTTCCAGGCAGTAATATTTAGGGCGATCAGAAAAATCAGGTATTTCGTATGTGCCTTCATTAGCCCAGCGGGCCTGCCATTTGGCTTCAATTTCTGAAAAATCATACTTATCGTTAATTGGTAAGTCCCCCCAGAAAAAACGTTAATCTGTGCATAATTATAACACTGCACTGCAAAAACCGCACTCTGTTTGTTAATCTTAATCAATCTCAAAAAAAAACCTTCTTCATCCCACACAGGGACGAGAGGTTTCTCCCGCGGTACCACCCTTATTGGTAAATGCTCTTAGGAACTGATCTTGCCGAACTGCCTTTCTGCTCCAGTTCCGCCTGTAAAGCTCTATAGCATTACCCACTTTACGCGATAACGGCGCACCCGGTCCGGAGTGCTGCTTCCCCGGACGGCTCTCGGGCGAGTTCATCAGCCTGGCCTGCCGCCTTGCACCCTCCGGCAGCTCTCTAATAGGCTGCGCTGATTACTACTCCCTATCATTGCCTTTAAAATCAAATTGAGAAAATTATAAAATATTGTCGAAGCGATGTCAATGTCAACATGCCTTACTGCAATATCAGCCGTTAATACTCACGGGAACCTCTACCACAGGCGCATCCCCCCATAAGCGCTCCAGGTTGTAGAACTGGCGAAAAGCTTCTTGAAAAACATGAACGACTACATCGCCAAAATCAAGCAGGACCCATTCACCTTCCCTGAATCCCTCCTGGCGTTTTACCGTGCAACCTGCAAGTTCTGTTTTTTCTAAAATGTATTCTGCGATTGCTTGTACCTGTGTCTTGGATCGGCCGCTGCAGATAATAAAATAATCAGCGATAATGGATATTTTCCTGATGTCAAGGACGATGAGGTCCATAGCTTTTTTTTCTTCTGCCGCCATCACGGCAATATTCACTATTGCCTGTGGACTTAATAACAACGCCACTCCTCCTTATTGATGGTGTTATTTCCCAAAGAACTTATTCTATTGATATAACAAATCTCCTGCTACATAAAGGGTTAAGAAAAAACCTCCTTATGGGAGGTTTAAATCTCTATCGGTCATCTCTCGCCTTGGCTTCATTAACGGTTATGACCCGCCCGCTTAGTTCAGTCCCGTTCATTGCTGCGATCATGGTCTCCGCATCTTCATCCCGGACTTCAACAAAGCCAAACCCGCGGGAGCGACCGGACTCACGATCAGTAATAACGCGACTACTTAACACTTCACCATGTGCGCTAAAAACCTCTGCAAGTTCTTCAGCTTTTGTTGCCCATGGCAAATTACCTACATATAAAGTTCGCGCCATTGACTAATCACCTCTTTCCCTTTAAGAAACTGTTTTCATGCGTTATTATCTGCAAAAGGAGTTAACCTGATGCAATAGTAACCTGTCTAAGATTTTTCCATATTTCAAACCCTGTAGATGTTATGGCTGATGATATACTGCTCAACCTTTTCGGGAAGTAAATATTTAATCGGCCTGCCTCCGGTCACGCGTTGGCGTATATCGGTGGATGATATGGCTAAAGCGGGAACCTCCATACAAAAAATATTCTTATTAAGCTCCTGCGGCAAGGCGTTTACTTTTCTCTTCATATCGTCCAGCTTAATGCCCGGCCGGGTTGCCGCGATAAAAAAGCACATAGAAAGCAGCTCATCAGCATTTTTCCAGTTAATTATTTCTATCACAGCATCAGCGCCGGTTATAAAATAGAATTGTTTACCGGGGTACTGCCTGGTCAGTTCCTTTATGGTATCAATAGCATAAGATGGTCCCGGACGCTCTATCTCCAAGGGCAAGGTTTCAAAAAACGGGTTGGTTGCCACAGCCAGCTTAGTCATTTCAAACCTCTGCCAGGGATCAGTGAGCTTAAGATTAGCTTTATGAGGTGGTTGACCTGCAGGGATAAAAAATACCTTATCCAACCCAAACTCATACCTGGCACCCTCCGCTGTCACCAGGTGCCCGTAATGAATCGGATCAAAGGTACCCCCCATTATGCCGTACCGGGAAATATTGTTTGTCCCTTTACTCATAAAGCAATTGTAACTTCTGGTCTTAAGAAATGCAAGCAAAATGTAGAAACCAATCAAATCATAAATGTAGAAACCAATCAAATCATAAACTTTTCATTCTTTAAATTCTAAAACCATGTTGTTGCGATGGACTACCTCATCGTAATCCTTGTGACCAAGGACGCGAACTATTTCCTTACTGTGTAATCCTTTTATCCTTTCTATCTCCCCGGAGGAGTAAGATACTATGCCCCTGGCTATCTCACAGCCATCGGCTCCATATATTGATACCGTATTGCCGATATCAAAGTCGCCTTCTGTCCTGATCACACCTGAAGGCAGGAGGCTTTTGCCTTCCTGGAGAAGCGCCCTGGTTGCCCCTTCATCTATGAAGATCTTACCGCATACTGAAGAACTGAAAGCTATCCAGCGCTTCCTGTTGCCCATTTTATTGACGCAAGGCCAAAAAACAGTTCCCACCGTCTCCCCCGCAAGAATCCGGCGGACAATATCTTTCTCTTCCATATTGGCGATAACCGTAGTTACCCCGGAATGCATGGCAATCCTGGCTGCCTGGATTTTAGTAGTCATGCCGCCGGTACCCAGTTTGGAGCCGCTGCCACCGCTTAAAGCCTCAATCTCCGGTGTTATTTCCGTTACGTCGCGAATTAACCTGGCGTTTTTATCTTTGCGCGGATCAGCACTAAACAAGCCTTCTATATCGGACAGTAAAACCAGTAGCTCAGCGTCAACAAGTGCAGCCACCAGCGCAGACAGGTTATCATTATCTCCCAGCTTGATTTCATCAACCGCCACAGTATCGTTTTCGTTAATGACTGGGATAACACCGAAATGCAGCATGGCATGCAAGGAGTTCCTGGCATTCAAAAACCGCTTGCGATCCGCAAAATCCTCACGGGTCAGCAAGACTTGACCCACCGTTACACCGTATTCGGCAAAGAACTTCTCATAAATATGCATGAGAATACCCTGCCCCACCGCAGCTGCTGCCTGCTTCTCCGGTATGGTCCTGGGCTTGCCCGGCAAACCAAGCTTGCCCGCGCCGGTGCCGATAGCACCTGAAGTAACTAAAATTACTTCTTTGCCATTATTATAGAGATCCGCCAACTGCCGAACCAGGCTTTCGATTTTATAAAGGTTTGGTTTGCCTGTGGCATGGGCCACGGAACTGGTACCCACTTTAACCACAATGCGCTGGATATCTTGGAAATTTCGTGCATTCATAGCTACACCTGTTTATTCTACATATTCAAACTCAAATTCACCGATTTTTACTGTATCGCCTTCTTTAATCCCTGCTTCCTTGAGAGCATCTTCAACGCCCATAAGTTTAAAAATCCTCTGCAGACGCTCCACCGCCTCATCATTATCAAGGTCTGTCATAGCCACATGGCGCTGGATTTCTTTGCCAGCAACCATCCAGATCCCTGTTTCTTTGGTTATTGTAAAGCGTGGTTCAGCCTGGTGGATAATATGCTCTGCTGTTTCCGCCTCCGTAGATACCACTGCCGGAATTTCCTCCAGTAAAGCTGCGACCCTGTAGATTAACGGATCTAGACCGCTGCCGGTAGCAGCAGAGATGGGAAATATCTCATAAGTTTCGCCATAAGCTTCCTTAAGCCTGGCCAGGTTTTCCTCTGCTTCCGGCAGATCTATTTTGTTTGCGGCAATGACCTGGGCCCGGGAACCCAGCAAGGGATTATACATGGTAAGTTCACGGTTGGTTATTTTAAAATCTTCCACCGGGTCCCTGCCTTCACTGCCGGCTGTATCCAAAACATGAATCAAAAGCCTGGTGCGTTCCACATGCCTTAAGAATTCGTGCCCCAGTCCCGCCCCGGCATGGGCGCCTTCAATCAGGCCGGGAATATCAGCCACAACGAAACTGCTGCCTTCATCCATGCGCACCACACCCAGATTGGGGACAACAGTTGTGAACGGATAATTAGCTATCTTTGGCTTGGCGTGAGAGATCACTGAAATCAAAGTCGATTTACCTGCATTGGGAAAACCGATCAACCCAACGTCAGCCAGCAGTTTAAGCTCAAGGCTAAGCCAGCGCTCTTCACCCGGTTCGCCTTTTTCAGCCATCTTGGGAGCCTTATTATGCGGTGTAGCGAAATGGACGTTGCCTCTTCCGCCACGGCCGCCACGGGCAACCACCACTCGCTGGCCGTGCAAGACAAGGTCAGCAAGCAATTCGCCCGTATCTTCATCTCTGACCAATGTGCCCACCGGCACTCTGACCAGCAAATCGTCAGCAGACCGGCCGTATCTGTTCTTCCCTTCACCATGTTTTCCCCGGTCTGCCTTGTAATGGCGCTTGTAACGGAAGTCTATCAATGTGCGCAAACCCTCATCTGCTTGAAACACAACATCACCGCCGCGTCCGCCGTCACCTCCCCAGGGCCCGCCTTCAGGAACATATTTCTCCCGCCGCATAGCGACACAGCCATTGCCTCCGTCGCCACCTTTGACATAAATCCTTGCTTTATCAATAAACATATCTATCACCCGTCCATATTCTAACCAGTTTACTCGAACCCTTGACGGGGCAGCGTAAAAAATATCTTCACACCGTTATTGGCTAGCGCCAGATCCAGGGCCCCTCCATATGGGCTGAGCATCTCCACGGCCGGCACCAGTGTAGCCTCAAACCTTTTAAGATCTGCCAGTAAAGGCTCAGGAAACAACAACCGGCACGTGTACTCCTGTTCTCTCTCAGCGAATACAACCTCAAGACGGCGCCTCTCCTCGATTTCCTGCATCGCTATCGTTTCGAAAGCACTGTTAAGACATATTTCCAATGCGTTACTTACCACAGCTCCAGGTACCGCGCACTTTGCCAAATCAGAGTTGATGCTTAGAACAAGCTCAATCTGGAGCATAGCTGCCTCATTGATGGCAATAAGCAGGGCTGCACTCAACTCAGGTATAGTTACCTTTGATGTATGGCTATACTTTGCCACCTCATTGCTGACCTGCTTGAGGTAGTCCATTGCCCGGTCTACCTTCTTTAGCTGCAATAGTCCCGCTATGACTTGCAGATGGTTTAGAAAATCATGTCTTTGCCCTTGAATAGCGTCCAATAGCTTTTCCAGTTTCAAACCGGCAGCCTCCTTCCAGGGGATCGCTTTCTGCTCATTGCCAATTGATGACATATATTCTCTATATAATACTATATAAATCATTCAAAAAAAAGCGGCCCCTTGGAGGACCGCTTTTCTTTAAGGTTTTTATACAATTTCCTCAACCTGATGGACGCTAACTACTTTTTTGTCCCGGCCCCTTCTTTCAAAGCTGACCACACCATCTGCTTTAGCAAAAAGAGTATCGTCCGAACCAATACCGACATTTAAACCGGGATGGATTTTAGTGCCGCGCTGGCGCACCAAAATATTACCGGCCAATACAAATTGTCCGTCTGCCCTCTTAACACCCAGCATCTTTGGTTGTGAGTCACGTCCGTTCCGGGAACTTCCAACACCTTTCTTGTGTGCCAAGTTAATTCACCTCTCTTTTAAAATTCCAAAATTGTATCAGAGGCCAATCAAGCTTCAATCTTTTCAACGGTCACTTCAGTAAATGCCTGGCGATGACCCTGTTTACGGCGATAGTTCTTTTTAGCCTTATACTTAAAGACAATAATTTTCTTGCCTCTGCCGTGGCGAACCACTTTCAGAACCACCCTGGCTCCTTCTACTACCGGGGAGCCTATTTTCAGGTTATCCCCGTCAACTAAAGCCAGAACACGGTCTATCTCGACCGTTTCTCCCGCCTGGGCAGGCAATTTTTCAACATAGAGAGTGTCGCCTTCACTCACCCGGTACTGCTTACCACCTGTCTCAATAATAGCGTACAATTATCTAACCCCCTTAAATATCGGGACACGCCGGGGAAGGTAGGGCTTAACGTCAGGCCCATTTGCAAGACCATTCCCGTGCGGCTACCGCATCATAAAAACACCTACAGCTTAATATTTTATCATAATAAGAGGTATTGTCAACAAATCGATCAGATTTTAACCGGGTGGGCTTTAGCATAGGTTCTGTAGACTTTACTGACTTCCACAGGAATAGTCGCTCCCACCATTGATCCCGCGCCTTCAATGTCAAGGATAAAACCATCTACCCTGGCGATCCCGTCATTATTATTGGTGATATGGGTCTCTTCAACTTTCACTTCCAATATTTCTCCGGGCTTTACCGGGAAGTTAGTGAGATGCTCCTCTTCGTTCTCCAGGGCCGGCCGGATAGCTACTGCTTCAATATGCTGGTTGGTAGAGCCGCGAATATAGAGGTTTTTTCCTGTTTTGCTCTCTAATTCCCGTAAATTAGCACCACCGCTGCCGATCAACCTTGCTGCTACCGCCGAATTCGCTTCTACCAGGATCGTCTTAGCCGTGGTCTGGCGGGCCAGATTAAAAATCTGGTTGGTATATTGGATACCAAGGGTTTCCTCGGAAAGCACCTTACCTCTGCCATCACAATAAGGACAGGTCTTTTGTAATACTTCCGACAAGCTGGGGCGGACTTTTTTGCGGGTCATTTCTACCAAACCCAGTTGAGTTAGTCCCAGGATATTGGTTTTAGTCTTATCTTTTTTTATTTCTGTTTCAAGCGCCTGCAGCACTTCCTGGCGATGGCTTTCTTCATTCATATCTATGAAGTCAACAATGATAATTCCCCCGATATTGCGCAGGCGCAGCTGTCTGCTGATTTCCTGGGCAGCTTCCAGATTAGTCTTTACAACCGTATCCTCCAGGTTGGTTGTACCCACATACTTACCTGTATTAACATCTATGGCCGTCAAAGCTTCCGCCTGGTCAATGACCAGGTAACCGCCGTTTTTAAGCCAGACCTTGCGCTTTAAAGCCTTGTCGATTTCCTGTTCAATACCATATTCCTCAAAAATATTTTCCCGAGCATCAAAAAAGACTCGCGGCTTCAAATGTGGATCGGTGAGATCCAGATATTCCAGTACCTTTTCATACTCGAAGCGGGAGTCCAGGGTTAGACGGTCAACGTCCTCAGAAAATGTATCCCGCAGAATGCGCTGGACCAGTTCCAAATCGTGGTGGATCAGGTTTGGCACAGGGCTGTGGGCAGCACGGTTGAGAATTTTACGCCATAGCTTGGTAAGCATAGTAATATCCTGGCGCAATTCTTCCTCCTCCACCCCTTCGGCCACTGTCCTGACGATCAATCCCATACCCTCCGGTTTGACCCTGCCAGCAAGCTCTTTGAGCCGTTCCCGCTCCTTCTCAGACTCAATCCGCCGTGAAATGCCAATATAATCAACTGTTGGCATCAGCACCAGGTAACGCCCCGGCAGGGTGATGTGAATGGTGACACGGGGGCCTTTTGTACCAATGGGTTCTTTGACAATCTGCACCAGAGTTTCCTGGCCTTGTTTCAGAATATCGCTTATGCTGATACTGCTCAATGCTGAATCGCCATTGCCGTTATTTTCTGCCGTGCGCGCAGGCAGTGCATCCTCAACGTATAAAAAGGCATTCTTCTCCAAACCGATGTTGACGAAGGCTGCCTGCATACCCGGCAAGACGTTTTCTACCCGCCCTTTAAAAATATTACCCACCAAACGCTTGTTGATCGCCCTTTCAATGGATATTTCTACAGGTATTCGGTCTTCCAGCACAGCAACCCTGGTTTCCTCTTCAGCTACATTGACTACTATTTCCTTGAACATGTAATTCTCCTCACAAGCAAATCAATATGTACCTACAGTCGAGTTATGCTCATACATTACCACAACATCTGCGGACTTTTTTCCCCTCTGTAAAGTCCCGTCCTGAATAAAGAGAATTTACCCTGCAAAGGTAGCTTGCTGTGTGCTGCAAAGGCGTCCATCACTTCATCCAGCCTTATATTATTACGGCTACCTGTTTTTAGCTCTGTTTCAATAATAATTATATCATCTACCAACTTACCTGATATGTCGAAAATCCCAGGCCTGATATCATATATTTTAATTTCCCCGGCCTTGTTTTTTCGCTGGACCGGGATCTCCGGCAGGGCCAGGAAGGCATCTATGGCCAGCTGCAAAGCCTCAGGGCTAACAGGGGCTGCCAATCTACCTGTCGCCCGGTAGGTGGCACGCTCCACCAAAGACATTAATGAGGGTGACTGTTCATTAATTTCACGCACTTCTGTCAGGCTCAGGCCTTCCGGTAATGTCCCGGCAAGGCTGTTGAAAACAGCAACTGCCGTTAAATCTTCAGTCAGTTCCAGGTCGGCAAACTCCGCCTCGCCTGCCGTACCAACAGAAAGAGGGGCGGCAAAGGTCATTTTGGGACGTGGATTAAAACCGCTGGTAAAAGCGATGGGCAAACCGGCCCTTCTGGCGGACCGCTCAACTGTCCTCAACAAATCAAGATGGGAAATATAGCGGGCGGGTCCTTCTTTGCGATACATGATCCGGTAAACAGGCATATCTATAACCCTCCCGCAAAACTCGGCCCGGTCTCCAGCGCCGTACACAAGCCGCAACCAGGACATCCACCCGAACGGCAATCAGCAGTGGTCAACCCTGCCAGCCCACGACGGTGCTCTTCCACCAGGTAATCTTTGGCAACACCGCTATCTATATGATCCCAGGGCAAAGTTTCCTCATAACCATAGCGCCTGCCTGCATACAACGCCGGCTCAATACCGGCCAGGCGGAAGGCTTCCAGCCAGCGCTCCAGATTAAAATACTCCGTCCAACCGTCAAATTTGCATCCCAGCTTTAAGGCATGCAGCAGAACATCTCCTAAGCGGCGGTCACCCCTGGCAAAAACAGCTTCCATGAAGCTCTGTCCTGCATCGTGGTAATTATATACGATACCGCGCTCTTTAAGCCGGCCGGCCAGATATGCCTGTTTCCTTTTTAGTTCGTCTAAACCATCCTGAGGCTCCCACTGGAAAGCCGTATGCGCTTTGGGAACAAAGGACGAAACACTTACTGTCACCCTCAATTTATTGCGCGGCACCCGTGCTTGACGACCGAGTTCCAGCACTTTTTTCGCTAAATCGGCAATTCCGTCCAGATCCTGGTCTGTCTCTGTAGGCAAACCGATCATAAAATATAGTTTTATCCCCCGCCAGCCTTCCCTGAAGGCCGCTCCTGCAGTCTCAAGCAGGTCTTTTTCAGTGACACCTTTATTAATCACATTACGCAACCGCTGGGTACCTGCCTCAGGCGCAAAAGTCAAGGAAGAGCGCCGCACCCGCTGCACCTCTTTGGCCAGTTCCACAGAAAAATTGTCCACCCGCAAGGAGGGTAGTGATATGCCTACCTTATTAGCTCCATGACGATTATGTAATGCTTTAATAACCTCTCTTACAGGGGTATAATCGCTGGTACTGAGAGAAGTCAGTGAAATCTCATCGTAGCCGGTGCTGGCCAGTAAAGCAGCCGCCTGCGCCAGTACAGTACCGGGCTCCTTTTCCCGCACTGGACGGTTAAGTATGCCGGCCTGACAAAAACGGCACCCTCTGGTGCAGCCCCGCAGCACTTCCAGCAAAATCCGGTCATGGACCACTTCTGTGGAGGGGACCAGGGGACGGGTGGGATATGGGGCTTTATCGAAGTCTTTGACGATCCTTTTAGTTATTTTAGGCGGGGCCTCCCCCCGTAACGGCGCTACCTTGGCCACAGAACCATCGCTTTTGTATGCGACCTGATACAAACCCGGCACATAAATCCCGGGCAATTTTGCTAATTCCAGCAAAAGTTCTTGTCGGGAGAGGCCTCTTTGCCTTCCCTGCAAAATCGTATCGACGAGCTCGCCAATGACTTCCTCCCCCTCACCAATAGCCAGGAGATCAAAAAATTGGGCCATGGGTTCCGGGTTGAAAGCGCATGGCCCACCGGCTATCACAAGAGGATCTTGTTCATCACGCTGCTGAGCCTCCAGGGGAATACCTGCTAAATCCAGCATATTTAACACATTGGTATAAGACATCTCGTATTGCAGCGTAAAAGCGATCACGTCGAAATCCCTTACCGGCCGGCGAGACTCTATGCTGAATAAGCCAAGGCCATACTCACGCATTTTCTCTTCCATATCCGGCCAGGGAGCAAACACCCTTTCCATTAAGCTGTCTTCCCTGCGGTTGATGATCTCATAAAAGATCTGCAGACCAAGATAGGACATCCCCACTTCATAAACATCGGGAAAGGCAAAAGCGATTTTTAAGTCCACCTTGTCCCATTCCTTGTGCACCGCGTTCCATTCCCCCCCGGTATAGCGGGCGGGTTTTTTCACCTGTAGCAATATTTGCTCAAGTATATCCATAACCGCTACGTATCTCCTGTGTTCTTAATCCAACCCTGGTCCGTAAACCGGGTTCTTTTTATCAGTATAACCAAAATATACCGGAACAATATTCTGATTATCGTTATTCTGCAATCTGCAGTTAAAAACCTGCAACCAGCAGCGTTATTGGCTCATAAGAAAGCCTATTTTCATTTATTGACCGGCAATACGCCCTATGGGTATGTCCAGGCCTTCTTTCAGCATGGCGTCGAGCATTTGAGCTTCGCTGACCATACCGCAATACCGGTAATCCTTATCAACCAGCAGCACCAGATGGAAGCGTTTGGGGACAAATAAACGCAGAATGTCCCCCAGACGGACAGTATCTAGAGACACCAGTGTTTCTCCCGGTAATACACCCACGGTGGCAAGCTCTAGTTTTTTTTGGGCCAGATGCCGGATAAAATGGTAGGGAGCCAAAGCTTTTTCCTTAGTAGCGGCATATAACAGGAAAGCGCCAATTATAACGATATCCAGGCCGGACATTCCTGCCATTAGCCCCACAACCCCGCCCAGCACGATGAACACGCCCCAGAACTGTCCCCACCAGGCAGCCTGGTAGGTGGCCTCTTTGAAACCAATGCGTTTAGCAAGACAGGCCCTGTACACCCTGCCGCCATCCAAAGGCAAGGCCGGCAGAAGGTTGAAAGCAGCCACCATAAGGTTGGCCTGAAGGAAAAAGGTGTTGAGGTCATTGCACCACAAGCCGTTGTTTCTTAAAGCCGTGCCCAGTCCAAACAATAAAAAGTTGGTGGCAGGGCCAACTATAGCTACATAAATTTCTTTGGCCGGGTCAAATACCACCTCGCTGCCAATACGGCTTACACCCCCGAAGGGCAATAGCTCCACATCGGAAACACCGACATTAATATACCGCGCGGCGGCAACATGAGCCAACTCATGCAGCAGTACGATGCCAAAAGCAATGAGGCCTTTGCCTAGCACGCCGGCTATAAAAAACAGCCCTAGAAGGGCTAAAAATCCATTATTCAGGTGTATATTAATACCATAAATGCGGCCGAGTTTCAAATTAATACGCCTCCACTTTTACCTGAGCTGCAATTTGGTAAGGGGATCCACCAGCTTGTAATTTTCCCTCAGCTCAAAGTGGAGCCCGCCGCCAGGTATGTCACCGGTGTTGCCAACCTCACCTATGATCTGCCCGGCCTGGATCCCTTGTCCCTCTTCAACAGTTATGCGTGCCAGCTCACCATATAAGGAAAAGGAACCTTCAGCGTGTTTGAGCAGAACATATTTCCCCAGTTCAGGGCTGTCCCCCAACTTTTCCACCACACCATGCAGCACGGCACGCACCGGACTGCCCACAGGAGTCGCTATGTCAATACCTGAATGAAAACGCTCCAGGTTATCAATAGGATCTGTTACCATACCAAAGCCCCGCACTACCTTGCCGGACACCGGAAGCTGTAATGTTTCCGCCGCAAGATTAAGACCGTCTGTTGAAATTACCGGTTGTGAACTCATACCGGCACGCCAATCATCATTGGCTACAGCCAGGGCAAAATCAATTGCCTTGCCAAAAGCAGCCTGGTAATCCCATTCGGTGGTCAGGACTTCTCTTAAGGTATCCCTTGCACTTATCCCCCAGGGATGAGTGGTTTGATTTAGGGTCAGAAATATCGTCAAAATGATCACTGCCGAAATTATTCTGACTATGTTATGATTTGGGCCTTTAATACGCTTTGGTTTTTTCCAATGCGGCGGCCGGTAACTGGACAAAAAATCATCCGGCTCGTAAGTTTTGTTTTGTTTAACCCCTAAACCTTTCATGTGCATACCCCCAATAAGGCTTGTCTGATAAAGTATATTTCCCTGTAAAAGGAATATGACTTTTAGTAATAAAAAAGAGCCTCGCAAGGCTCAAAAGACAGATGGGGCATTATCACGTAGCGCCATTGTTTTAAAATACAATCTTCTGTCTGCGCATGTTGATATTTAAAACCAATCCCAGGGCGATCAAATTGGTGATCATATTGCTGCCCCCATAACTGAACATAGGCAAAGGGATACCGGTAACCGGCATAATACCTGCGGTCATACCTACATTAATAAGGATATGAAAGGTCAGCATAGAGACAACACCTGCAACGATAAGATACCCGAAACTATCTTTGGCGTTAGCAGCGATAAAAATGCACCTGTAGATCAAGACATAAAACAAAAGCAACAGAAATACCGCACCGACAAAGCCCAGCTCCTCTCCTACCACTGAAAAAACAAAGTCGGTTTCTTGAATCGGCAGAAAATTACCGTGGGTCTGACTGCCTTGAAACAGGCCGCGGCCCCACAGCCCCCCTTGCCCAATGGCAATCTGAGACTGAATGATATGGTAACCAGCACCATGCCAGTCCTGCCAGGGATTAAGAAAGATAATCAGTCGTTTAAGCTGATAATCTTTTAAAGGTATCCAGAGATCAAAACCAGTGTTTGCGGCAAGCCATAAATGGGCCCAGATCCACAGGCAAGTAATTGAGAGCCCCCCCAGGATCAGGCCAACCAATAAGGATGGGCGGGCACCCGCAGCAAATAGCATGCCAAACATAATGGCAATAAAGACCAGAGAAGTTCCCAGATCAGGTTGTCTTAAAATCAAGACGAGAGGCACAGCGATATAAGCAAAACATGGCAATAAGTCCTTGAAGTTGTTTAATTTGCCCCGGCGCGAGTTTAAAAAGTCAGCAAAACAAATAATGATGATCAGCTTGGAAAATTCCGAAGGCTGAAAGCGAAAAGGGCCAATTTCTATCCAGCGCTGGGCGCCCAGTGCCGAATCACCTACAAGCAATACCGCCCCCAGGATAATCAGGTTAAAGACGTATAAAGCTTTAGAGTATTTGGCCAATTCTTCGTAACGAATATAAATAGCTGCCGCCATAGCCACAAGACCGGCGATTATGAATATGAGCTGCCTTCTGACATACGCAAAAGCATCAGCTCCACCTGCACTTTCTGTTATGGTCAACACTTCCGTAGGTTTGGTGGCACTGTAAATCACCACCAGGCTAAACAGTATAATGGTAATCACCGTTAATAATAATGTATAATCAATCTTTTTTAAGATCCTGCTGTGTAGTAACATTACAAACACTCTCTATCTGCAAAGTATAATGCTTGAGCATGACCCACCAAAGGCACCTGTTTTATTATATTATAGTGTTTTGCATAAAAAAAGCCCGCTATATTTATAACGGGCTGTTATTAATCACTATTTCAATCAAAGCGCTGTCCCGGTCCTTCTCATACCTTTTACAGGAATATTGGCTACCAGGGCCACAGTGTTGCCGCTGGAGTCCAAACTGACATCCAGACCATTTTCATCTATATCCATGTATTTTGAAATCACCTGAATCAACTCCTTACGAAGAGTCTCCAGCAACTGGGGTGACAAGCTGCTCCGGTCGTGAACCAGAACCAGGCGCAATCTCTCCTTGGCCACTTGCTTGCTGCTGCCTTCTCTGCCGAACACCTTTTTAAACAAATCCAGCACTTTTTTACCCCTCCCTTGCTACTTCAGGCCAATTATTTTTTTTAATTTGCTTAGAAAACCGGTTTCATCATTCATATCCATTAAGGGAACCTCTTCCCCGGTAATACGCCGCACAATATTATAGTAGGCTTGTCCGGCTTTGGCACTCTGGTCAGTTACCACAGGTTCACCGCGGTTGGTAGTAATAACAATCATCTCGTCTTCGGGGATAACGCCAAGGAGGTCAACGGCCAAAATATCGATGATATCTTCAATGCCCATCATATCGCCCTGCCTGACCATTTTAGGCCGGATGCGGTTGATGATCAACTTTGGCTCGCGCAGTTCAGCAGCTTCCAAAAGCCCAATGATACGGTCTGCATCCCGTACTGCCGACACCTCTGGTGTCGTGACTACTACAGCGCTATCAGCTCCTGCTATGGCATTGCGAAAACCCTGTTCTATCCCTGCCGGACAATCGATGATCACATAATCAAATTCATTCTTCAGATCCTCGGAAAGCTTTTGCATCTGCTCCGGAGCAATAGCGGTTTTATCTTTGGTCTGGGCTGCCGGTAAGAGATGGAGTCCCTCTATCCGTTTGTCTTTGATCAGAGCTTGCTTGAGACGGCAATTGCCATTAGCAACATCAACAATATCATAAACGATTCTATTTTCCAGTCCAAGTACAACATCCAGGTTTCTAAGGCCGATATCAGTATCCACCAATGCAACCTTATACCCCAATGCTGCTAAACCTGTGCCGATATTGGCCGCTGTGGTGGTTTTTCCCACACCGCCCTTACCGGAAGTAATAACGATTACTTCACCCATAAAAAAAATTTCCTCCTCTATTATGCGGTGTAACCCAAAACAGTGTTTTAAAAAGTTGTCTTCCTAGTCAAGAAAGACAAATAAATAATTAAGCCGGCAGGCTTCTCAGATAGCCTTCCCCTGCCGTTCACCACCGGTCTGGAAAGTAGCGATAGTGACAACCCCATTTTGGATCCTGGCTATCTCCGGAAATACTACTTCCATAGTTTCGTTATCAGGCGGCCTGGTAATATGATTGGCAATCCTCAATTGGGTAGGGTTCAGCCGTAATGCTAAAACTACCGCTGTCTCGTCACCGTTGGCTCCGGCATGCACAACCCCTCTTAAAGCCCCCACAACTATGATATTACCGGTTGCCGTAACTTCAGCCCCCGGGTTAACATCCCCCAGGATAACAACATTGCCATTGTAGCGGACACTTTGACCAGAACGCAGGGTGCGCTGAACCAAAACCGTGTTCTCGTCAACCAAGTTGTCATCAAAATGAAAATCCTGCCCAAATCCCGCAAGGATGTCTCTCTGGGGACTCTTTTTTTTATTGGTCAAGTTATCCCCTCCATTAACAACTGTCAATTTATTTCTACAGCAGGCAAACAAATCCTGCCATGGATAGCAAAACGTTTATTGACAAATTACCGTATTTTGTCAATATAATTAATATATTATAACATTATTCGGAAAATGTTACTGTTTTTCTCCGGGTATTGGCAGGCCGAAATATGCAGCCAGCATGTCTTCTGCCACCGGGCCCCCAATAGTGCCGCCGGAACCCGCATGCTCAATCACAACAGCTACGGCAATCTCAGGCTTTTCGTAAGGAGCAAAAGCGACAAAAATAGCATGGGAATCATGGCCATAAACCTCGGCCGTGCCTGTTTTCGCCGCAACAGGTGGTAAGCTGTGAAAAAAGCTGCTGGCGGTTCCATCCGGCGGCAGGGCCACCTCCCGCATGCCTTGCCTGACCACAGCCATGTTAGCCTCTGAAATACTTACCTGTGAAAGCGCAACAGGACGATTTTCCTTGATCATCCTGCCATCATGACTGACCACTCTTTGCACCAGGTAAGGTTTATATAAGGTGCCTCCATTGGCCAGGGCGGCAATATAATTAGCCAGTTCAAGAGGGCTGTACCGGTTATCGCCCTGTCCTACGGAAGTGATAATGGTGTCATAATCATGCCAATCCAGTTCCCAATTTATCGCCTGTAATTCTGCGGAACGCTGGCTCATCAGTGCCCGGCGCTTGGACTCATCAGTGGTTTTATTTAAAAGCTCGTTGTACTTCTGCTGGATTTCCCTGACTTTTTTTACATCAGCTTCACTAAGGTAAGGAATTCTTTGCTCGATTTTGCTTGCCGGCCCCGGCACAACACCACTTTCCTCACCCGGCAACTCAATCCCTGTCTTTACACCCAGGCCGAATTCTCTGGCAACACGGGCAATCTCATCAATACCCAGCCTCAAACTCAATTGATAAAAATAGGTATTACAGGAGACTTTTATTGCTCTGACCAGGTCTACCATGCCATGCCCGCCGGGCTTCCAGTCATTAAAAGTCCTGCCCCAGTAAAAGTAGCCTGGATCTGAGATTGTCGTCTCAGGTGTAATTTTACCCGTCTGTAAACCGGCCATGGCTACGATCATCTTAAAAGTAGAGCCCGGCGCGTAGGTTAACAGGGCACGGTTTAACATCGGTCTCCAGGGAGAGTTAAAGATTTCATCGTAGTCCTGCTGGGTTAATACACCCGACAATTTGATCGGATCATAAGTTGGATAACTGGCCATGGCCAGCACAGCACCCGAATTAACATCAAGAGCAACTGCCGCCCCTGCCCGGGCCTCAGTATATCCCTGGCTGAGGGCAAGTTTGGAGCTTCTTTCCAGGGCTTCTTCTGCTGCCTTTTGCACATTATAATCAATGGTCAGGACAAGATTGTTGCCCGGAACCGGAGCCTTAACCCCGAGATCTCTAACCGGTCTGGCCATAGAATCAACCTCTACCTGTCTGCCTCCGTCCTGGCCGCGCAGGTATTTTTCATAGGTATATTCCAGACCGGTCTGGCCAAATTGATCACCCATTTTATAGCCTTCGCTTTGGTGCTCAGCCAACTGTTCCGCATTAATCTGCCGCACATAACCCATCACATGCTGCAGGATGCCGCCGTTGGGGTATTGCCGCTGGGGCTCGATACTAATCTCCACTCCAGGAAGCTCCAACCGCTGTTCCTCGATTTTAGTTACAATCTCAGGAGAAACCCTGGTAGCAATTTTCACCGGCTCGTAAAGATTTTTTTGCTCGGCTACCTTTTGCTCAATTTCGGCGCTACTGATGCCCATAATAGAGGCAAGTCTGGGAATAACTTCACTGGCATCACCGGCAAGGTTATCCAGTAATACCGTATAAACAGGTTCATTACCTACTAATTTCACCCCATACCGGTCAAAGACTTCTCCTCTTGGCGCCATTATAGTCGTTAGCCTCATTCTGTTTTCTCTGGCCATGGTGGAATATTTATCGTTTTGAATCAGTTGCATATAAAATAATCTACATATCAGCAGGAGAAAGATAGCGCTGACAAGCAGCAGCATGACCTGCATTTTTCTCTCCATTAATTTTCTATGCATTAATCTTTGCATAAATCATGCTCTCCTTTAAGAATCTTTGCCGCGCACCTGCAAGTAGCGGAAGATGCGGCCAAAAAGAAAAGGAGCCAGAATTGAGGTATAGACAGCAGCCGGCAAGACTACTCTTACCAGAGCTAAAGAAGACACGTGCAGGCCCAGGTAATAAAGCAACAGGTAGTTCACTAAAAAGCCTGCTAAAGTGGCGAAAAATGTAACCATGGAAGCAACCAGGATATTCTCCCTGTAGAGCCTTTCTCCGGCAACACCGGCGAGATACCCTGCCACCATACTGGACAGGGCACTGAGACCAATGTACTGACCAAATATAAGGTCTTCCACCAGGCCACCTATATAACCCAAAAAAGCCCCCTCCCTGGGACCCAAGAGGAAGCCGTATAGTACTATGATCAGCATTACCAGATCCGGTTTCACACCCGCTACAGCAATGATTTCTAAAAATGAGGACTGCAGCAACCAGGCTATCAGCAACAACAAAATTATAAAAGGAAGCGGCATCTTCTAACCTCCTACCGTTGGGGAACCAGCGGCTTCAGGATGCACCCGGGTAACAATAAACACCTCTTCCAACTGATACATCTTGGCGAACAGCTGAATGTCGGCACGTTTAAAGAGTCCGGCCGATTCATCACTAACACTGACAATCCTTCCTATTGGGATACCTTTAGGATAGATACTCCCATTGCCGGATGTCACCACGACTTGCCCCTCGGCAACCTGCGCATCATTTGGAATGTGAATAATACGGGCTGTACCTGTTGAGCCAACATTCCCCTCAACTATGCCCGGTGTGCGTATCTCCTGAATCAAAGCGCCAACACCGCTGCGCGGGTCGGTGATCAGCAAAACCTCACAGCGTTCCTCTGTGGCATTAATAACCCTGCCCACCAGACCCTGGTGGGTCAACACCGCCATATTCTCGCGTACACCTTCACGGCTTCCTCTGTTTAGAGTCACTGTGGCAAACCAGTTGTCCGGATCCCTGGCAATTACTGAAGCCACCAATAGATCATATCTCTGCGCCATAACCTGCTTATAATTCAGCAATTCTGTCAATCTCTGATTTTCCGCTTTGCATTCATTTAAAACAACAATCTCACTCTGTAGTTGCTCTACCTGCCGTTCAAGAGCCTTATTGCGTTCAGCAGCCCTGTACAAAGCGACAGGCTTAGATACTATATGCTGTACCTGCCTGCTGGCCCAGGTTAAACCAGATTGTACCGGCGCAAAGGCATCCCTAAACTTGGAACCAAGCGGCGTCAGCCAGGCTTGCCCAGAGATAGTATAACGCATCGCCGCCAAAGTGACTGTCAACAGCACAATAAGGAAAAACAGCCTTTTGGCGTTAATTAAACCCACCCCCCTTAACAACTCCCAACGATAAACCCATTAATAAAGACGTATGCACTAGGCCAATTTTTTAGGGTTGATTAATACTTTGCGCAACACATCGATGTTCTCCAATACCCGACCAGCCCCATAAGCCGCGGCTAAAAGGGGTTCCTCGGCCAGGTGTACCGGCATACCGGTCTCTTCAATTACCAGCCGGTCCAACCCCCGCAATAGGGAACCTCCCCCGGCTAATACAATGCCGCGGTCCATGATATCTGCTGCCAACTCGGGAGGCGTCTGCTCCAGTGTAGCCTTGATCGCCTCAATTATGCTGGACACAGGCTCCGATAGCGCCTTGTAAACTTCCTCAGAAGTAATTGTAACTGTTTTGGGCAGACCGGTTACCAGATCGCGGCCCCTGACTTCTTCTGTTTCACTATTTTCCAGGGGGTAAGCAGAACCAATCGATATTTTGATTTCTTCTGCTGTCCGTTCGCCGATCATCAAATTGTAGGTCCGCTTGACATGGTTAATAATCGCTTCGTCCATCTCATCACTGGCGAAACGGACGGAACGGCTGGTAACAATGCCGCCTAAAGAGATAACCGCAACTTCGGTAGTACCCCCGCCGATATCCACAATCATATTACCTGTAGGCTCGTGCACAGGCAAGCCGGCTCCTATAGCAGCCGCCATGGGCTCTTCAATCAAGTAAGCCTCCCTGGCACCAGCCTGCAGAGCCGCCTCTCGCACTGCCCGCTCCTCAACCGCTGTTACTCCGGAGGGAACACCCACGACAACCCGGGGCCTGACCATGAAAGTGCGGCTGCGTAAGGCTTTATTGATAAAATATTTGATCATGGTCTGGGTGACATCAAAATCGGCAATCACTCCATCACGCAACGGCCTGATAGCGACAATATTACCGGGGGTACGGCCGATCATCCTTTTAGCCTCTTCACCTACAGCCAGTACCTGACCGCTTTCTTTCTGGATCGCCACTACCGATGGCTCCTTGATGACAATGCCTTTTCCTTTAACATATACCAGGGAATTAGCTGTGCCTAAATCCATCCCCATATCTTTTGAAAATAGACCGATGCGCATTTTCCGGCCCCTTTCGTAAATATTTGCTTTAGTATCATCCGGCAATAGCTTTTCAGCCATTGATCATATTTCAAATAATTTCGCACTCAAGCTTTTTTAGCATTGTGGCCAACCTGGCCAGGGGCAAGCCCACCACATTGTAATAACATCCCTCCAGGCGGTTGATAAAAAGCGCAGCCCTACCCTGTACGGCGTAAGCACCGGCCTTATCCAGTGGTTCTCCTGTAGCTACATAACGCCTGATAGTTTCTTCGCTCATGGCATTAAAAAATACACGAGTCATCACATGTTCCACCAGCTTGACACTTGATCTGGCATCCACCAAGGCAACACCGGTATAGACCTCGTGTCCTTTTCCTTGAAGAAGCTGCAGCATCTCAACTGCTTCCTGTGCATCCACAGGCTTGCCAAGGACTCGTCCTCCTTGCACCACCACTGTGTCCGCACCAATAACAATTCCTCTATCCAATGCAGCAGCAACAGCGTTGGCTTTACGCAGAGCGAATAGTTCCACCTGTGCGGCAGGCTCCAGGCCTGGGGTAAGGGTTTCTTCAACTTCACTGACCATAACCTCAAACTCCAACCCAACTTGCCTTAATAACTCAGCACGCCGGGGAGACGCTGAAGCCAGCACAATTTTGTTATCCATCTACAACCGGCGATAAACAATATAGCCTAAGATCATGCCCAGGGCGGTCAGCGGCCCCAAGGCAAAGGTGAAACCAAAAGTCACATTGAAAAAATGAAGATCCAGGGTGGATGGTTTTAAACCTACTTGCGTAGTAGCGTTTAACCATGGCAGTGAAGGCGCCAGGGCGTTGCCAAGGGCTCCACCGCAAAGTCCTCCCACGAGTAAAAGCAGGATTAAGACCCAGATATTGCTATTATTTCTCATGCTTCTACCCATCTTGCTACCCCCGGAGCAAAAAAGAACTTGAAAATTCACATTTCCATAACAGTTTACCATCTCAATAATTCGATGACAAGCTATGGTCAGGATTAAAACATTTGCCTATCTTTTCCTGACTCAAATAGCAACCGGCGCGCCTCTGCTATCATGTAGAGTGAACCTGTGATGCATACCAATTCATCCATTCCGGCTATTGTTAAAGTCTTTTGCAGTGCTTCACCTATGTCCTCCAGTAAATAGACTTCATCAGTATAATGAAGAGCTTCCCGGGCCAGCTCCTGCCAGTTGCCCGCCCGCGGATTGTTGGGTTTAGTCACTACAACCGCTCTGGCCATGGGGCACAGCACTTCAGCCACCCTGGCCCGCTCCTTGTCGCCCAGCATGCCGATCATCAATACTATGCGCCTGTCCGGAAAATGTTCTGTCAGGGCCAGGCGTAAGGCCTCTGCTCCAGCAACATTGTGCGCCCCGTCCATAATTACCAGGGGTTCCCGGCGCATGATCTCCAACCTGCCTGGCCAGCGCGCTGCCGCTAACCCGGCACGGACTGCCTCTACATCAATCGCCGCACCTTGTTCCATCAACACTTCAACAGCTGCCACGGCAGTTGCGGCATTGACCTGCTGGTGCCTGCCCAGCAAGTGCAAGGTGAGATCTTCATAAACGCCTAAACGCCCCCTGACCATAAATGATTGATACTCCGGCGCCAACTCTTTGTGCTCCCAGTTTACTTCCCGCCCAACCCGGATCAAACGGCAAGCATGCCTCTGGGCAGCAGCTGCAATTATCTCCAGTCCTTCCCCGGCAGCAGCAGTCACCACAGGAACGCCGGGCTTGATAATACCGGCTTTTTCCCCGGCAATAGCCCTTAAGGTATGACCAAGGTAATCCATATGATCCATGGCCACATTGGTAATCACCGACACCAACGGCCTTACTACATTGGTTGCATCAAGAGTTCCGCCCAACCCCACCTCAAGCACCAGATAGTCAACATGCGCCCGGCTGAAATACAGAAGCGCCACGGCCGTAGCTACCTCAAACTCAGTTGGATGCTCCAACCCCTCCTGTACCAGAGCCTCTATATGAGGCCGCAGTTCATCAATCAACGCGGCAACCTCAGCCTCGGGTATATTCATGCCGTTTATGCGAAACCTCTCTGTGTATGAATGAAGGTGCGGCGAAGTGAAAGTACCGACCTTAAAGCCGGCAGCTTGCAGGATAGCGGCCACCATCACCGCAGTGGAGCCTTTACCGTTAGTCCCGCCCACGTGGATAACCTTTAGTTTCAGGTGCGGGTTATCAAACCGGCGTAAAAGCTCTTCCATGCGGCTCAGCCCGAAATTAAACCCCAACTTACCCAGAGCGGTCACATAGGCAATGGCTTCTTGAAAATTCATTACATCGCTCCTATCAGAAAGAAGCAAGGAAAATCCCCTGCTTCCAGCTCCTTTCTGCATCTATTATAAATAAATTTATAATTATTTTGCCCCGGTCAGAACAGCCAGCCTGTCCTTAATGGCGGCCGCTTTACCGGACAACTCATCTTCCTTGGCTTTTTCTTTTTCCACAACTTCTGCCGGAGCTTTACTGAGAAAACCAGCATTCCCGAGCTTACCTTTAACCCTGGCCAGATCTTTTTCCAGGGAGGCCAGTTCCTTCTTCAGGCGTGCAGTTTCCTTATCCACATCAATCAAACCTTTAAGGGGCACAAAAATCTCTATACCCCTGGTTACGGCATGGGCAGCCTGTTCCGGTGCAACCGGCATAGACGCCAGAATGTTCAATTCAGCACTGGCCAAGCCCTCGATATACTTTACATGCTCAGCTACCATCGCATGTGTGCCGGCATCGGGTGCTACCACCAGCACCTCCGCCTTGCGTCCCGGGGGAACATTCATCTCACTGCGGATATGCCTGATAGCCTTGGTTACCTCCATCAAAAGTTCCATTTCGCTTTCTGCCTGAAGATCTATCAGTTCACTGCGGACATGTGGCCATTCGGCCCGCATTATCGTCAGGCCATGACCAGGCAGGTTTTGCCAGATTTCCTCGGTAATAAAGGGCATGAAAGGATGTAATAGCTCTAATGTTCCTTTTAATACGGAAGAAATCACATGCTGTGCAGTTACACGGTCTTGCCGGCCTGTTTTTCCATACAGACGCGGTTTAACCAGCTCGATATACCAATCGCAGAACTCGCTCCAGATGAATTCATAAAGCACCCGGGCAGCCTCTCCCAGCTCATATGACTCCAGATAGCCGGTAACCCCGGCAACGGCTTTCTGGTAACGGCTCAGGATCCAGCGATCGGCAAGTGTATATTCGCCCGGACTCTCCTCCGGTTCAAAATTCTCCAAATTCATCAGGACAAAGCGGGATGCATTCCACAGCTTGTTGGCAAAGTTCCGGGCGCCATCCAGCCTTTCATAGTAAAAACGCAAATCATTGCCGGGGGTATTGCCGGTTACGAGCATAAATCTCAGACTATCGGCGCCATGGGACTCAATCACATCAATAGGATCCACCCCATTGCCCAGTGACTTGCTCATCTTGCGACCCAGGGCGTCCATGACCAGGCCATGAATGAACACTTGCGGGAAGGGGACTTCGTTCATAAAAGCCAGACCGGAAAAAATCATCCTGGCAACCCAGAAAAAAATAATATCCCGCCCGGTAACCATAACTGAGGTTGGATAATAATAAGCCAACTCCAGGGTCTGTTTTGGCCAGCCCAGGGTAGAAAACGGCCATAACGCTGAAGAAAACCAGGTGTCCAAAACATCCGGATCCTGCTCCAGGTTGTCACTGCTGCATTTTGCACAGCGTTCGACCGGCTCTTTAGACACAATTACTTCATCACAATCCTGACAATACCATACCGGAATGCGGTGACCCCACCAAAGCTGGCGGGAGATACACCAGTCACGTATGTTTTCCATCCAGTGCAGATAGATCTTAGTAAACCTTTCCGGGATGAATTTCACCCGTCCTTCTTTAGCCGCCTGGATAGCCGGTGCGGCAAGGGGCTTCATTTTGACAAACCACTGGCGTGAAAGCATCGGCTCGATAACAGTGTTGCAACGGTAACAATGACCCACTGCGTGGTTATGATCTTCCGTTTTAACCAGGAAGCCCTCGGACTCCAAATCTCGCACAATTTTTTTCCGGCAATCATAGCGATCCAACCCGCTGTAACGTTTGCCGGCGTTATCATTCATCTTGCCTGCCTTATCAATGACGATGACCTGTGGCAGGCTATGGCGGAGGCCTACCTCGAAATCGTTGGGATCATGAGCAGGTGTAATTTTAACCGCCCCGGTTCCAAAAGACGGGTCAACATACTCGTCGGTAATAACCGGTATTTCCCGCCCCACCATAGGCAAGATCAGTGTTTTGCCCAACATATCTTTATAACGTTCGTCACCGGGATGGACAGCAACAGCAACATCACCAAGAATGGTCTCTGGCCGGGTAGTAGCTACCACAATAAACCCGCTCCCGTCCTTCAAGGGGTACTTGACATGGTACAAGTGCCCCGGGCGCTCCAGGTGTTCAACTTCAATATCTGAAATGGTAGTGGCACAACTGGGACACCAGTTGGTGATATAATAATCGCGATAGATCAAACCCTGCTGGTAGAGTTTGACGAAAACCTCCAGTACCGCCTCCGAACAGCCTTCATCCATAGTAAAGCGTTCACGCTGCCAGTCGCAGGAAGCACCCAGCTTGCGCAGCTGTGTGGTGATCCGGTTGCCATACTGGTGTTTCCAGGCCCATACTTTTTCTAAAAAAGCTTCCCGTCCAATATCATAGCGGGTCAAACCCTCCTTGGCCAACTGTTCCTCCACCTTGGCCTGAGTGGCAATACCTGCATGGTCGGTACCCGGCAACCACAGGGTATTGTAACCCTGCATCCGGCGCCAGCGTATGAGAATATCCTGCAGTGTATTATCCAAGGCATGCCCCATGTGCAGTTGTCCTGTCACGTTGGGTGGCGGCATTACAATACAAAATGGCTCTTGCTCCGGATTGACCTCCGGATGAAAAAACCCGCTTTCCTCCCAAAAACGATACAATTTATCTTCCACTGCCAGAGGATCATATGTGCTTGGCATGTTCAACTTTGGCAAAGCAGCTTCACTCCTTAAGTACAACTTCATCAAACCGTTACGCCAAAAAAACAAAAAACCCTTCCGTCTCAAGGACGGATGAGGATTTTATCCGCGGTGCCACCCTGAATACCTCCAATTGTTTACTATTCTTATCTATTTTTCAAATTATATGTTCAATACAGTCTTTAATTTACGGCAGCCTGTAATTATTAGTTATTACTGATTTCTACGATTAAATAACAAATCCTGCTGCAAAATCTTATTTCTTATTCTCGCTTTTGGTTTTCTGCCCGTTATAACGGGGAGATTTATTCCTATAATACCGCCTAAAGCACCCGCCATCCCCAGCCAAAGCATCCTCGCTATTATCTCTGTAAGGGCAAAACTACTGCCGCCCCAGGAAAAAAGTGCGAGCAGTAATAACCCGTAGCACAGACCGGCTAAAAACCCGTGTATTAAACCCAATTTTTCCGACGCCTTGCCTGCAGCAATGCCTCCTATCAGCGCCCCCAAAGTTACTCCGGCAATAACCAGTGTCCCCATATAAAATACCGGACTGACTGATAGGATCACCCAGGCATACATCAGGATGCAGATAGCCAGAGTTGTGCTAACCGCCCAGGCTAACCCGGACAGGATTGACCCCGGTGTGATCACCCTGTTGGAGGCTTTTTCCCCACTAGACCAGCGCAGCATAGTAATACTCTTCATATCATCACTCCCTTCCAGATTTATACTAACTTATGCCGGAAAACGGGGATTATACGGACAACCTCTCTTATGACATGAAAACCTTAAAATAATAATAAAGATGTTAAAACAAGACAGAGCAGGAGGGGCCAATATTGAAGCGATATATTAAACCCAAAATTGCCTTTTGGCTGCTAATACTTGTTGTGGCCTGCAGCGCCAACCTCATTCTCAATAAACCGGAACCTCCACCACCGGTTAAAACTCTACGTGTTATGGAGTCCATGCGTACACCATATTATCTGCCTCTATATCTGGCTGCAAACCTGGGTTACTTTGCAGAAGAAGGTCTGGCTGTAAATATTACTACCACCAGTCAGGAGGCTATACGTACGGCACTGCATGAGGGCAGGACAGATATCGCCCTGTGTGGACTGCAAAAAATACTTTTTACCCCCGGCGCTAAAGGCCCGCAACCAAAGATATTTGCCGCCATAGCCGGGCGGGATGGTTCCTTTCTGCTGAGCAGACAGGAGAATGGCTCCTTTGAGTGGCAAAACCTAAATAATAAATCTATTATCGGCTATTCTCAGGATGACAGTTCAGAAATAGCCCTGGAAGAAGCGCTGCGTCTCTATGGCCAAACACCCAACAGGAGCGTAACTATTTATTACAATATCTCTGACAACCTTCGCCTGGGGGCTTTCAGAGCCGGCACCGGTGATTATATACAGCTATTGGAACCCGCTGCCAGCCAGGCAGAAGCCCAGGGTTTCGGACAGGTGGCTGCTTCTGTCGGCATGGCCACAGGTGACATGATTGTTACGGCCTGCGCCGTCCAACCTGCCTGCATTGAGTCCAACCCGGATGCCCTGCAAAAATTCACCAATGCCATCTATAAAGCCCAACTCTGGCTCCACCGGCATAACTCTGAAGAAGCTGCGGCAATTGTAGCCCCACTGTTTGACAATCTTGATTATGGGATCCTAACAAATGCTATTGAACGCTACCGGTCTATCGGGGTATGGGCAGATACACCTGTAATTGCAAGTGATTCTTATAATAAGTTTCAAGCAGCCGCAAAAAAGTCAGGAGAAATAGCTGTTCCCATATCTTATGAGACAGCTGTAATAAACGACTTCGCCCGGCATGCGGTGGAAACGGTTGTGTTGATAAATGAGGAGGAAACCAGGAAGAAAAACTTTATTCAGAGGATGTTAAAATAATTGAAAATCAGGTTTGGTCATGGTTTATTGCTTGCTCGCTGGAGATTATTTGACCGATCATTGCCAGCAGTTCCTCCCGCCCCTGGCCTGTTACTGCAGAAAAAGGGATCAGCGCATCATCTGCGGCAAGGCCGAGATCAGACCGGATGACCCGGAGAGACTGCTGAAGCCTGGAGCGTGAGAGCTTATCAGCCTTGGTAGCTACAATTACTGCCGGCAGGCTCCGGTATTTAAGCCAGGCATACATTTGCAGGTCCATGGCAGTAGGTGGATGACGGCTGTCCACCAGCAACAAAAGCCCTTTTAAATGAGTCCGGGTGTTGAGGTAGCTTTCAATCATCTTTTTCCAGCTATCTCTTTCCCCCATAGGAACTTTGGCGTAACCATATCCCGGCAGATCCACCAGGTGGAAACTGCTGTTAACCAGGAAGAAGTTGATCAGCCTGGTGCGCCCGGGCGTATTACTGGTACGGGCCAGGCGTTTTCTGTTGAGCAGTTTATTCAAGAGTGAGGACTTCCCCACATTAGAGCGCCCGGCCAGGGCAACTTCGGGAAGTTGCCCTGCCGGGTAATTGGCAGGATTTACTGCACTGGTTACAAATTCTGCTTTGGTTATTTTCATGAATCTATATGGTTACCCCTTCATTGGTCACAGACGGCTGGTAATCCGCCGGATGCGGTACTATTGGTGTGTTTGCTGGTTTGTTTGCCGTCAAATCCGCTGGTTCATACTCATCTGTAAGTGCATGTTCCAGAACCTGATCCATATGCTCAACCAGGACGAATTGTACTTTATCTTTGACCTTCTTAGGGATCTCATCCAGATCTTTTTTATTGTCCTTGGGCATAATTACTTTTTTAATCCCAGCCCGGTGGGCAGCCAGTACCTTTTCTTTGATGCCGCCGACAGGAAGCACTCTCCCACGCAAGGTGATTTCGCCGGTCATGGCTACATCATGATACACCTTGCGCCCGGTAAACGCCGAAGCCAGCGCAGTGGCCATGGATATGCCGGCTGAAGGACCGTCTTTGGGAATAGCCCCTTCCGGAATATGGATATGGATATCCAACTTGCCATAATGATCTTCGTCAATGCCCAATTCCGCAGCCCTGCTTCGAATATAGCTATAGCCTGCCTGGGCTGATTCTTTCATCACATCGCCCATTTGACCTGTCAAGGACAGCTTACCGCTACCCTTATACATAGTTACCTCAACAGCCAGAGTATCTCCGCCTACTTCTGTCCAGGCCAGCCCAGTAACTACTCCCACCTGGTCTGCCTCCTCGGCCATGCCGTAACGGAAACGCGGCGTACCAAGATACTGGTTGAGGTTTAAGGGTGTCACCTGAACCTTCTTGGCTTTTTCAGTAACGATCTTTTTGGCCGTCTTGCGGCATATAGTAGCAATTTGCCTTTCCAGATTGCGCACACCTGATTCCCGGGTGTATTCGCGAATTATTTTTAGGACTGTATTTTCGGACATTTTGAGCATACCCTTCTCCAGCCCGTGCTCTTTAAGCTGTTTAGGCAACAGGTAACGCATAGCTATTTGCACCTTTTCCTCTTCCGTATAACCGGACAGATAAATAACTTCCATCCTATCCAGCAGCGGACGCGGGATATTGTGCTGCAGATTGGCGGTAGTAATAAACATGACATTGGAAAGGTCGAAAGGCGCCTCGATATAATGATCGCTAAAAGTGCTATTCTGTTCCGGATCGAGAACCTCCAGGAGTGCTGCCGAGGGATCGCCACGAAAATCCATGCTCATCTTATCGATCTCATCCAGCAAAAACACCGGGTTCTTGGAACCAGCCTGTTTTATACCCTGGATAATCCTTCCCGGCATGGCACCCACGTAGGTGCGGCGATGGCCGCGGATCTCAGCCTCATCCCGCACGCCACCCAGTGACATCCGGACAAATTTGCGTTCCAGGGCCCTGGCGATGGAACGGCCTAAAGAGGTTTTCCCCACACCCGGCGGGCCAACAAAACAGATGATCGGACCTTTCATTTTTTTGGCCAGCTTGCGGATAGCCAGGTATTCCAGAATACGCTCTTTGACATTCTTTAAGCCGTAGTGGTCCTCTTCCAAAATATTCTCTGCAGCCGTCAGATCCAAGCGGTCACGTGTGCTTTTATTCCATGGCAGTGCTAGGAGCCAGTCCAGATAATTGCGCACCACAGCCGCCTCTGCAGCCATCGGCGGCATCTTTTCCAATCGCTCTACTTCCTTGATAGCTCTTTCTTCTATTTCCTTGGGTAATTTAGCCTTGGTGATTTTTTCCCTATATTCCTCGCCTTCAGCAACCCGGTCATCCTTATCGCCCAATTCCCGTTGAATCGCCTTCATCTGCTCGCGCAAATAGTATTCTTTCTGGGTCTTTTCCATTTGCTTGCGCACACGAATACTGATCTTGCGTTCAAGCTCAACGATTTCCAGCTCTTTGGCAACAATAGCACTCAACTTCTCCAGCCTGGGGATAATACCCACTGCTTCAAGCACACTCTGCTTATCTTCCAGGCGAAGTGATAAATGGGAAGCGATAATATCAGCCAACCTGCCCGGTTCATCTATATTGACAACAGAAACGACGGTCTCCGGCGGGATGCGTTTGGAAAGCTTGACATATTGCTCAAATTGGTAAATAAGATTGCGCATTAAAGCTTCAATCTCGCTGGTCTTTTCAAAATTCTCCACATATTGTTCTATTTCAACCTGGAAATAGGGCTCATCAGCAATAAACCTGAGCACCTTAGCCCTGGCAATCCCCTCAACCAGCACCCTGATGGTACCTCCGGGCAGCTTTAATAGTTGTTTTACTTCTGCTACCGTGCCGATATTGTAAATATCCTCTTCGCCGGGATCGTCTGTCTGCGCTTCTTTTTGCGTCGCCAAAAATAATATCCGATCATTAAGCATGGTTTCCTCAATAGCTTGCACAGACTTTTCACGACCCACGTCGAGGTGAATCACCATATAAGGGAAGACCAGGATACCCCTTAAAGGCAGCAATGGTAAGGTTTTAATTACGGTATTCAATGCTGCACCTCCTCTTTCAACCCTTTTTCTGTTAAACTACAGGCTATTATGCCCTTATTCTATCACAAAACTAAGGAACGCCATATAGTAATAATTACAGGCAGGCTCAAACCCGGCACCAGCCGGGTTTCTCGTTAAGCAGGCTTTGTAGTTGCATTTATTTATTTAGGGATTGTCCCCCATTAAATGGCACGGCACTTAAAGCTACATCTAACGGCATCAAAGCTGTCATTTTCATCCTTTTCTCCTGCGCTGGCGGTTCCGTTAAGGATAAGCTTATCACATCTTCAAGCTTTTCAACAGGCATAACCTGTACATCCGAATACTCCTTAAACATCTCCTGGTAATTATCAGCCGGCAAAAGTATTCTTTTGGCTCCTGCCTGACGGGCAGCCTCAACCTTAGCTACTATTCCCCCTACAGGCTTAACCAGCCCTCTTATGGACAACTCCCCTGTCATGGCAACCTTATTGTCGACAGGAATGCCAAGAATGGCTGAATAGATTGCGGTAGCGATGGCTATACCCGCTGAAGGACCGTCAGTTGGTGTTCCGCCGGGAAAGTTGACATGGATATCATAGTCCCGGGGATCAACTTCCATAGTGCGGCGCAGCACTGTGATTACATTTTCTACAGAACTTCTGGCCATACTTTTTCGCCGTATGGTTCTGCCTCTACCGCCTATTTCTTCTTCATCAACCATACCGGTAACATTTAGTTTCCCCAGCCCTTTACCAACGGGAAAAGCATTGCACTCAACTTCCAGCAATATACCCATGCTGGGTCCGTAAACTGCCATCCCATTTACCAGCCCCACCTGAGGCTGGGCAGGCACCTTTTTCTCCGGCCTTGGTGAATACTGCCCGCTGCTTATCACCCACTCCACATCTGCTACGCGTATTTGTTTGTAGCCTTCCGTGATGGCGATACTGCCAGCTATCTGGATGATATTGACAGCTTCGCGTCCATTTCCGGCATATTTTGCAACAACATCTAAGACCCCTTCCTGCAGCGGCAGCTTGATTCTTTTTGCTGCATTAGAGGCAATCTGCTCAATTTCATGCGGCAGAATCTGCCGAAAAAATATTTCTACACAGCGGGAGCGTATTGCCGGCACTATCTCGTCTGCCCCTCTGGTCGTAGCAGCTACCAGGCGAAAATCTGCCGGCAAACCATTTTGGAAAATATCGTGGATGTGAGCAGGAACATTGGGATCCTCAGAATTATAATAAGCGCTTTCCATAAAAACCTTGCGATCTTCTAATACCTTGAGCAGCTTATTTATTTGAATGGGATGGAGTTCACCTATTTCGTCAATAAACAATATGCCCCCGTGGGCTTTGGTCACAGCCCCGGGTTTAGGTTGCGGAATGCCTGCTATACCCATTGACCCGGCGCCCTGGTAAATGGGATCATGGACCGAACCGATTAACGGATCTGCTATACCGCGTTCGTCAAAGCGCGCCGTTGTTGCATCCAGTTCAATAAATTTGGCATCTTCCTTAAAGGGCGAGAGGGGGTTTTTTTTGGCTTCTTCCAGCACCAGCCTGGCCGCGGCTGTCTTGCCTACACCAGGCGGTCCGTAGATGATCACATGCTGGGGGCTTGGCCCGCAGAGTGCTGCTTTTAGTGCTTTAATCCCTTCTTCCTGCCCAATTATTTCATAAAAACTGGTAGGACGCGTTTTTTCAGCCAGCGGCTCATTTAATGATATTGCACGCAGCTTCTGTAATTTTTCCATTTCTTTGCGTGATTCTTTTCCCACCACAATTTTATTAGTCTGCTGGGTTTTGAGTAAATTCCAAAAATATAGTCCAATGATCACAGCAAAAAACACTTGAATAAAAGCCAAAAAGCTACCAATACTGTAAATGTTTTCATTCACTTATATCACCTCATAACATAGGGCTTCTAAATCGTAGTATTGCTAACTTTTACAACTTTTAATCAACTTTAAAAAAAGTAATAGCCGATAAAAAAAACCTGGCTGCAATCCAGCCAGGTTTTGTATAGTTTGCTGTAATTAAAGTTTTATTATGCCGTTTCTTCTTTTTTCTTCTTGCGATCAACGGCAATAATACGGGGAGGTTCCTTCTTTTCAATGGTCTCCCTGGTCAGGATACATTTAGCAATATCATTGCGGGAAGGAATATCATACATCACATCCAGCATTATCTCTTCCAGTATTGAACGCAACCCTCTCGCCCCGGTATTGCGCTTAAGCGCCTCTTCTGCTATGGCTGTCAAGGCCTCCGGAGCAAACTCCAGGACAACGCCATCTAATTCAAACATCTTTTCGTATTGCTTCACCAGAGCATTGCGCGGTTCAGTCAGGATACGAATTAATGCTTCTTCATCCAGAGCATCAAGAGTAACAATAATCGGTAACCGCCCTACAAACTCCGGAATCAAGCCGTATCTCAAAAGGTCTTCGGGTAGTATTTGGCTCAAGATTGCCCCTATTTTTTGTTCCTTCTTTGGTTTAATATCTGCGCCAAAACCCATGGACTTTTTGCCGGTACGGCTTTGAATGATCTTGTCGATACCGTCAAAGGCACCACCACAGATGAACAGAATGTTCGTAGTATCAAGCTGGATAAACTCCTGATGCGGGTGCTTGCGTCCACCTTGCGGCGGGACACTGGCCACCGTTCCTTCAAGTATTTTCAGCAGTGCTTGCTGCACACCCTCACCGGATACATCCCTGGTGATAGAAGGATTTTCTGATTTACGGGCAATTTTATCTATTTCATCAATATAAACTATACCCTTTTCAGCTTTCTCAACATCGTAATCAGCAGCCTGGATCAACTTGAGCAGGATGTTTTCAACATCTTCACCCACATAACCTGCTTCTGTAAGCGATGTGGCATCGGCGATAGCAAATGGAACATTTAGAAGACGAGCCAGGGTTTGGGCCAACAATGTTTTACCACTACCTGTAGGGCCGAGCATAACAATGTTGCTTTTTTGCAATTCGACGTCGTCGACTTTGTTGCCCAGATTAATCCTCTTATAGTGGTTATATACCGCAACTGCCAGGGATTTTTTGGCTCTTTCCTGACCTATAACATACTGGTCAAGGATTTCTTTAATCTCTTTGGGCTTGGGTATATCGCCCAGCTCCAACCCCATTTCTTCGTTGAGCTCTTCTTCGATTATTTCATTGCAGAGTTCGATACATTCGTCGCAAATATAAACACCTGGGCCGGCAACTAGTTTTTTG
>JBMNHK010000008.1:0-133091 GCA_050950345.1 Pelotomaculum sp. | reverse complement strand
AGAAAATCTGTACAGCGCTGGAATGTGACATCAGTGACATAATGGAAATGCTGCCCAGATAAAGATTAAGCCGGTTTTATAGGCCACTTAATTATGTAGCCTAGCGGTATGGGGGTGGAATAGTTATGAACTTCTTTTCTTTGATAGACGAGCTTGGTATTGAGCAAGGGCATCTCGATGCCAAAAAACAACAGACGGATTATAAAATCAAGTATGTAGTTGAATATGTTGAACGTTGGCTATTAGTTAGCGTGAATCGCCCCGAAGTAGCAAATATAAATTTTGTGGACTGTATGTCTAATGCAGGGATATACCAAGATGGCGATTTGGGGACGTCGATGGAAGTACTATTACTGTTTGTTAACTCTGCTGCGCAGCATCCGAATAAGGTGTTTAATCTATTTGTCAACGATTATGACGGTGCGCGAACTAATATATGCAGTAAAATCGCAGAGCGGCTTATGCAAGGTCTACCACCCGCTAATATAAAGGTACACATCAGTACATTAGACGTGAATGATTATCTATGTAATTACAAAATCTTCGATAGGTACTTTGGCTATGGTTCTTCTACCATAGCGTTTGTTGACCCATACGATTTTGGTACTGTCAAAATTGAGCAGCTTGCCAACTTCATTTCACATTATTATTGTGAAGTAATATTCAACTTTTTTACAAGTGATTATGTACGTAATGGCATCGATAAGAGGATACGAGCTTGTATAGGAAACGTCAATATTCACAATAAGGATGACTTAATACAATACATCGTTAATCAGATGAAGGTTGGTAAAGTTAAATATGTTTTCTCTTAGCAATTCCGTACATCAACAAACACGGAATTATATCAGATTATTTATGCCACCCCACACATAAAGGGACTTGAAGTAATTAAAAGAGGCTCTATGGAAAACATTTAACGGTAAGTTTTATCATAGGAACTTTAACGAACAACCTGCCCAATTATCTCTATTTACCGAGGACGACAACCGCCAATCGCTTCTACAGATACATGCGAGCTCTGCTAAACATCTACTGGCACAGAATTTTAGCGGCCAGGCGGTTCCCTATGAAAGACTCGAACAGCTTTTGACAGAAAACACAATGATGCAAACGACGGACTTTCTTGGGAGCGTACTTAAACCCCTTATAGCAGAAGGAAAAGTAATAAAGAAATGCAAAACAATGAATAAAGCCAACTATAAAAGTGATGAGTATTATTTTGAGGATGTGCAACCATGCAAACTATAACACGTAAAACTATGCTTTATAAGACCGGAGTTGAATATGGAGATTATACAATGAATCATGTGCAAGGATGCGCTCATGGTTGCAAATATCCATGCTATGCGTTGTTACAAAAAAAGCGTTTTGGACAAATAGCTACATATGAAGAATGGCTGGAGCCATATCTGGTCAGCAATACACTTGAAATACTCGACAGAGAAATCCCTCGTCTTAAGGCAAAGATTAAATCTGTGCAGTTATGCTTTACAACTGATCCATTTATGTATGGATATGATGACATAAAGCAGATGACTTTAGCTGCCATAAAAAAATGGAATGCCGCTGGAATAAAATGCACAGTTCTCACGAAAGGACTTCTTCCAACTGAACTTGCTGAATGCTCAAATGATAATGAATACGGGATAACACTTGTATCACTTGATGAGGGATACAGAGAACGCATCGAACCTGGAGCGGCTCCATATGTTCAGCGCTTGGCATCCTTAAGAGTATTGCACGAGGCTGGATTTAAAACGTGGGTAAGTATTGAACCATATTCGACGCCTAACATAATAACTCAAGACATAAATAAAATCCTTGAGGCTGTTAGCTTCACCGATAAGATAATTTTCGGTAGAACAAATTACAGCAAAGATATAACTGCATATAAGCAGCACAAGCAGTTTTATAATGAGCAGGTTGCTGTTGTGATAAAGTTCTGTGAGGATAGGAATATTTACTATCATATCAAAGAAGGTACAATGACGTAATTTTCTCTACATAAAGCACTTAAAAGGAAACGGTAGGAAAAGAAAATATTTAATATCGCAAATAATTTATTGATGTATGCATGAATTTATGTTATACTTCAATCTGTGTGGAGGTGAGCAATTGTGATAAGTTATAAGAAACTGTGGAAATTGTTGAGTGATCGCGACTTGAAAAATAGAGACCTTCAGATGATGGCAGGGATCAGTTCAGCATCAATAGCAAAACTTGGCAAAGGCGAGAATGTTAACACTGATATTCTTGTTAAAATCTGCAATGCCCTTAACTGTGATGTTTCAGATATTATGGAAATTGCAACAGACGAAGCTACAATAAGGCAGCACAACAATAATTAGAAAACTATGGGAGGGTGGTGCCATGTGCATTAAAGGGCTACAGGCAGCTACAGTAAAGGCACTTAATACTAAGGATTATTCCAATGGTACGGATAGAGGCAATGCTAAAATACAGCGAGCTGGGACTTTTCAGTTAAATCGTGAAGAAGCTATCCACTCTTGGTATTCTTATATAGAGGGTTATTCATCTTGCTTTGTAGAGAAAATATTGGATGATTTAAAAGATGAGAAAATCGACACTGTTTATGATCCTTTTTGTGGGACAGGAACGACTCCACTTGTTGCCACACAAAGAGGTCTGTTGACATACTATAGTGAGTCAAACCCTTTTATGGTTACTGTTATCCAAGCAAAGATAAATAGCGTGAAAAGACTCGTTGACTCAGGCATTGGTACAACAGTTCTACAATCTTTTATTGACAGATTCGAAGATCTTTCATTTCAAATGAGTTTGATAAGCGAGGACTTCGGAGGGTTTGGAGAAATTTTTTGATAATGAGGCTTTAGCTAAAATTACTTATATTAAGAGACTTAGTTGCAGGCGTAGATGAAAAGGATAGTCGTGCATTACTCATGCTTGCACTATCGTCAATTATAGTTTCTGCTTCGAAAATGGTACGTAGAGGTGACCTTCGCTTTGCTAAAGGCAATGAGAAGAAGCCTGGTGATAGTGATGTCTTTGGGCTGTTTCGTAACAAAGTAAATGACATCATCGCGGATATAAACTCAGACGGCAGAAAGATTAGCAACTTTTCTATAATGCTTAGCAGCGATGCTCGTGATATTGATATAGTTGATCAGATTGACTGTGTTATTACATCACCACCATACCTGAATGGTACAAACTACATCCGCAACACCAAGCTTGAACTTAAGCTAAACGATTTTGTCAAAACAGAAGATGATTTGCCAGCGTTTCATTCAAAGGGAATAGTGGCTGGTATAAACAACATATCAAAACGAAATGGAGAAATCCCCGTTTTGCCAGTTGTTCAATTATATATTGATGAGTTGACTCCAGTAGCTTATGACAAACGTATTGTCAAAATGGTTGCAGGTTATTTCTACGATATGAACAGTGTCATTGAAAAATTAGCGCGAGCTATGAAGGATAATGCAATATTCATAATGGATATCGGAGATTCGCAGTTTGCCGGAGTCCACATTCCAACACATGAAATTCTTTCTGATATATGTGCGACGCATGGGTTCTTAAAATATGATGAGGAAATTTTGCGTGAACGGAGATCGAAGAACGGAATGGTATTGTCGCAACGGCTACTCAAATTCCGTTTATCAAAGCCAGCTACTCCGGATGAACGTTTAAAAACACAAGCTGAGAATTTTATCAATAATATGCCATACAAAAAACCACCTTACGATGGACGTAATTGGGGGCATCCTTGGCATTCTCTTTGCTCATACCATGGAAAGCTAAAGCCAGCAATTGCACACTTTCTTGTATCACACTTTACTGAACGTGGCGATGTGGGTTATAGATCCGCTCAGTGGAGTAGGGACAATTCCATTTGAGGCTTGTCTGCAAGGACGAAAGGGTATCGGTAATGATTTAAGCGAAATGGCCTATACTGTTACAAAAGCAAAATTAGAGCAGCCAATGGAAAGCGATGTAATAGAGGTAATAGAGCAATTAGACAGCTATCTAAAACAAAATATTAATGGTAATTCTGTAGTTGAAGATCAAGAGAAGTATGCCTCCTTTGGTTTTAACGGCAAGCTACACGAGTACTGTCACCCTGACACATATAAAGAAATACGTTGCGCGCGACGGTATTTTGTTGATAAAATTCCAACTATCACGGCTGCTGAGTGCTTAGCCTATTCTGCTTTCCTACATGTACTTCACGGTAATAGGCCATATGCACTTTCTCGAAATTCGCATCCGCTTACCCCCTACGCGCCTAAGGGTGAGTTTATTTATAAGAGTGTTGTTGAGCATATAAAGGAAAAGGTCAAACTGACTTATAAAAAGGGCGATTTCTCGACCTATGTGAAAGGTGAGGCCATCTACGGTGACTACACGGCCATTGCTAATTTAGATGGACAAGTTGATGCTGTTATATGTTCACCACCCTTTGCTAACTCAATCCGCTTCTATATGAACAACTGGATGCGCCTTTGGCTTTGTGGCTGGGAACCTTGTGACTATAAGGTTGCTGATGAGAAGTTCTTGGATTTAAAGCAAAGTAAAGACTTCTCTGTTTACCAATCTTTCTTCCAAATGTGCAATCGTGTTCTCAAACCGGCAGGTCGAGTCATTCTGCATCTCGGGAAAACAGAAAAAGTAGACATGGCAGATGAATTGATGAGATACGCTGAAGAATATTTCACAGAGGTTTATCGTGGCAGTGAAAATGTGTCTGATTTAGAGAAGCATGGAATAAAAGATAAAGGTGTGACGCTCGAGCATCAGTATCTATTTCTATTAAAAAAATAGATAGCAGTAATAAAAACTACTGCTATCTGCTACAATCAGATTATGGTTACTGAGTCAGGATATTTGCCTGTCCGGGCTCGGTATTCTTCTGCGAGATCTGCTTGCCCGCCAATAACCCTTTTAAGGGAATCATTTTTCTTGTCAGCTGTTAATATTCCATCACGAACTTTTTGGTAATCTGGTTCTTTCAAGAATTCATCATAAAACCATACCACATTCTCAATCAGTAAATGCAAGACTGTTAGGTTTATACCTCGGTACTCAAGCACTTCCATTGGAAGGCCAGTGATTTCACTTAAACGTACAAGCTCACTCTGGGTATAGTAATCTACCGGAAAATGGTCTCTCTTTTGCGAGTTATGACTACCGCATAAACAGGTAGCTGATTCGTCAAGACGATAAAGATATGCCAAAGGCATAGTGTGATCCAAGTGCATCTCGTCCAGTGGTGTTAACGGTCAATAAAAATACAGCATTTTCGGCCAATAAAAATACAGCACTCAACCACCTGTAAAACTGGAAATTTTGATACTACTGGAATATCGATTCCCTATGCTTAAGCCGGTAGCTATCACCTGTCATGTTGAACAGCTCACACTTGTGCATAAGTCTGTCAAGCATGGCCGCTGTAATGACTGGATCACCCAAAAATTCTCCCCATTCCTCGAAGCCCTTATTGGACGTCAGAATCACCGAGGTTTGTTGATATAGTCGGTTAATTAACCCAAATAACAAGTTCGCCTCCTGGCGAGAGATGGGCTGGAAACCCACCTCATCCAGGATAACTAGATTTGCATTGTAAAGAGCCCTCAACTGTTGTTTGCTTCTTCTCGAAATGGTTTCAGTCTTTAAAAACTGTACCAGTTGGTCCATCTGAGTAAAATATACCCGGTAGCCGGCGTTTACCGCTGCTATCCCCAAGGCCACCGCAAGATGCGACTTCCCGACCCCCGGGGGTCCCAGAAACAAAATATTGTAAGCGCCTTCAAGCCAAGCCATCTCGGCTAACTGCTGTATCTGCCGTTTTGATACGCTGTTTTGAAAACCGAAATCAAAGTCATCCAATGTCTTGTGGAAAGGGAAATTAGCAGCTTTTAGCCTGCGTAAACGTCCGCTGTCCTGACGGTTTTCCAGTTCGATTGCGAGCAGTGCCTGCAGGGTTTGCAACGGGGTCCAGTCATGATGTTGTGCATTTTCAAGTATACCTTCCAATTCTTTTGATGCATGCTTCATAGATAATCTGCATAGTTGCTCTTGAACACTTGAAAGAAGGTTCATGGTGTTTCACCTCCCTTCGCCAGTTCCGCATATTCGGATAGCGGACGCTTTTGTGTCTTTACTGATGGGAGGAGAGTCACCTTGGGATTTTGTTCAAGTTCTTGTATTTCCCGCTGTCTGACTCCTTCAAAGAACCGGCAGGCATCAGCTAGTTCCGTAGCACTGAAAAGGCTGTTGGTAATACAGTACGATAGAGCCTTCTGCAAAGCAGAAATCGTGGATTCTTTCAGTAGGCGCTCGATTAACTTGAATTGGTCGCGAACATATCGTCCCTTAAGCTGTCGTATGTGCTGGAGGAAAAGCTCAGCACCATCCAAGTCTTGCATATGCTCCAGGAGTCTTTTTTGTATAACATCCAGGGTATCGCTGTAATCCCTGGCATGATTGTTGTTACGTACTAGACGGCCCCTTTCCAGAGATAACGGGTGTTCTGCCAACAATACTGGGTCTATAGCATCAAATATCTTCAGGATGCCGTTTTCTTCAACCAACTGCACCTGTCTGCCGGGTTTAAAGGTACCCAACGGCAGTGTATAGCGGCAGCCCTTGTAGAAGACGGTGTTGTCCTTGTGAATTTGTCTTGTTACAATAGGAGTGAGCATTTTTCTTGTGCACGGTACCGGTTTCAAGAAGAGCTTCTCCTGTAAGAAGACTTCTGCCGGTATCTTTTTTGTTGTACCATGCACCCTGGCATTGCCGGTCCTGTCCAACCAAGCCAGGAAATCATCGTTCCATAAATCCAACTCCATGAATTTACGGTGCCGGGCATAATGGTTTTTGAAGTATTTCACAACCGCTTCAACGCGGCCCTTGCTTGGTGGATCTGCAGCACGACAAAGGTATACAGAAAAGTTCATACGCTGGCGGAACTGCTCAAATTCCTTGGTGTAAATGATATCACCGTAGTTTTCGTCCACGGCAATCAGCCTATCCTGATCAAAGACCAGTTCAGCCGGCATGCCGCCCAAATACTCGAAACATTCTTCAGAGCTGCTACCAGTTGTGAAGAGGTCAGTGGGCCAGTAAACCATTCACCCCACTTGTATCGGGAGTGGGACAGCACACAGGCCACGCAATACAGCTTCCGGTAGCTGATAGTGCGGGCATCCTTGACATGAACAACTCCAAGGTCCACCTGCATCTGGCGTCCCATTGGCGGGTCTTCCATCGCCAGGTAATGGCGCACTTTTGCAGTGTTTTTTGGTAAATCGTGCTGCTTGCGTAGTTGCTCTACAAAACGCCGGGTTGTCCGTTCTGATACTGCAACACTGTAGTGTTCCTTGAGCCAGTCCAGCACTTGCGAAGCGGTCATGCCGGGGTATTGACGGAGCCAATCCAAGATGACACCTTCGTAAAGGGACAGGTCACGTTGTCGTCGGCGGTTCATAATGGTCTTTTCAAAAGAGTCTGGGTCCATATCCCAGTACTTGGACACAGTTCGAAAGTCCACCTGGAGCTTTTCAGCGACCTGGCGTTTGCTGAAACCGAGGTTTTTAAGTGACTGCAGTTCTGTATACATAGGCCACCTTTTCATGATGCACTCCTCCCTGAAATGAGATCTGTATTTATGGTAACACATCCCATTTCTTCCAACGAGGGTGCTGTACTCAGTGGCCGAAATTGCTGTATTTTATGTGGCCGTTTTTGCTGTATTTTATTTTACCGCTAACAAGTGGTAGCTTCTTGTTACACTTGAAGCATCGGCAATCAAATTTCTTCCAAATATATTCAGAGAATTCTTTTTTTGTTCGGCGTTCAAACTCAAAGTGAATTAGATTACGTTCAAGCAACCTATTTACAAGTACCTCTATTGCCCTTCGTCGCAAACCGTCCTCTTTAAATTGTTGCGGATTGCGCTGCGGGTTAAGTGGCGCATTCACGAAGAACTTTTTGCATGCTTTGCACTCAAGCTGATGGCCATAGTAAGTTACAACTTTACCGTTTTCTATATTAAGCTGTTCAAGAGCATCTGAACCTACCTCATCAGCATTCTGAATTGTATATGCTCTAAAAGTAGAGTGAACACATGGGGCTCGCTTTTTGCAATGAAGTGAAAAACTCAGTGTATTCAGCTCATTAAAGATGTTTATTGGAAGGTAGCGACCACAACGATTACAACTTTTTAACACTACAATACGACCAATTGACAGTCCCACTTCATGTGTTAAGTAGGTCCCAAACGGTTTTGTGGTCTCTAAGTAGTAAAGATATGGAATGTGCATAGCAGTTTTTTGATGAAAGCTTTCAGTTAAGTCGTTGCCCGCATATTCCGCTTTAGAAACTGCGTCGAAGTCAAAGGAAATAAACTCCAATGCTGTATTAACTTCACCATCAATTGTCATTTCTACAGTGGTCGATTCAATGGTATCTCCATAATCTATACTGACCTCTTTATGAAAACCAATATTATTCCAGTCATTGATGTTGATAGGACCAAGAAACTCTCTTTGATAATCAAAGGTATGGCTGTCCACTGTATATTTAAGAAGGAAGGATATCTTAATAGGCTTATTGGTGAAGATGTAACCCCCGAAGGCAAGAAGCCCATTGCCACTATCAAAGAGCTCGGTTAAAGAAAATCCCGTTCCTTTGAAAGGAAAAGGTCACCTGTGGCTCACGCATATAATAAGCTTGAGCCTTTTTTACTAAACATTCGCCACCAGTAGTCTCGTCGCATGTATGGAATCCGCTCTCACGAGTTACACTACGACGCTGGTATGTACGTAAATCTTTTTGCTTCATTAAACATCACACCTTTACAATAAATTTTTCAAAAGGTACTCCGACGGAGGAAAGAATACATGCCAATGCATAAACCGTTATGCTCTTTTCGCCACGTTCAACAGCACTTATATAGTTCCTACTGAGGTTGGCCTTCTCTGCCATTTCTTCTTGTGTTATGGCAAGCTCCACACGCAGATTCCTAAGGGCATGCCCAAGGTTCAAATTATACTGTTGTTTATTCATATTTATCACCAGATATAGAATATCACAGATTTAATCTCTTGCGTGCACACTATAGTGTGAAATAGAGAAATATTTCTAATAATTTCCTGAAACTAAAATAGAATTGAAACCCAAGAAATTGGATGATAAAATTAAAGGTTAGTAGCAACAATGGGAATGATATGAAAAAAAGAATTCTCAAGAAATGATTAATATAAGTGGGATGATTTATTTGATAACAAGAGGTGAAAAAATAACCTACTCATTAAATTCACCAGAGATAAAAACGCTATACACTTCAGATGCAAGGCTTGCAACCTTGATTTTTTGGTATGGTGATTTAAGCTATTCACTTTGTGCTGATGAGTTTACTTTTTTGGTCGAGACAATCATCGGTCAAATGTTATCGAATAAAGCGGCTAACGCAATTATTACCAGATTATACTCTCTTTGCAATGGCATTTTGACACCAGAGAAACTTCTAATATTAGGCCGTTCAAACCTTAAGGCTATAGGGCTTTCTCGCCAAAAGGTAGAATACATTTTCGATTTTGCAGAGATGTTATCAAATCAGCCTGATTTTTTTGTTGGCCTGGATAAAGCTACTGACAATGAGGTGATTGAAGTGTTGATATCACTCCATGGTATTGGAATTTGGTCTACAAAAATGTACTTGATTTTTGTTTTGAACAGACTGAATGTTCTCCCTTATGAGGATGGTGCGTTCATTCAATCATATAAGTGGCTCTATGAGACAACAGATATTAATCATAACTCAATTAAGCAGAGGTGTGCCCCTTGGACACCGTTTGCTTCTTTAGCATCACGCTACTTATATAGGGCACTTGATGAGGGACTCACTAAGGATTTAGAATTTGTCGCAAAGCATAGAGATATAGAAAGGTGATATAGATATGGGCATACATGGTAAAAGTATAAATCTATTTTTGATGGACGGTACTCCAACTGGGCGAATCAAGTGTACTCTGGCCAATTGGACGGGAATGGCATATAAAATACCACGTACGGATTTGGATAAGTGCAAAGACCTTAGCATTCTTAAACAGAGCGGGGTCTATTTCCTGTTTGGAACAACAAACGATACCGGTCAAGACGTTGTTTATGTCGGACAGGCTGGTGTAAGAAAAAACGGTGAAGGTATATTATTGCGATTAAAGGAACATGTGCCCAGTCAGAAAGATGATTATTGGACAGAGGCGGTTGCGTTTACTACATCAAATAACTCTTTCGGGCCGACTGAGATCAGTTATCTTGAAAATCGTTTTTGCAATATGGCGAAAGAAGCTGGGCGTTGCATAGTTAAAAATGACAAAGATCCGACGCCAGGAAATATAACTGAAGAGAAAGAGAGTGAGCTTGAGGAATTTATAGATTATGCAAAAATCGTCATGGGCGTAATCGGTCGCAAAATATTTGAACCATTAAAAAAAAGTTCGTCCATGACTGCTACAGAAGACTTGTCATTGGCAGATTCTTTTGAGCTTATCTTTGAGCTTAAGCAAGGGCAAAGTGATGCCAAAGGCCAACAAACAAGTGATGGCTTCGTAATTTTTAAAGAAAGTAAGATACGTACACAAGTAGCATCTTCTTGTCCCAAGCATGCAAGGAAAGCAAGGGAAAACAACGCTGACAAAATCAGCAATAATGGTATCCTGTTGGCAGATATCTTATTACGTAGCCCAGCAGAGGCAGCATGCTTTATTACAGGCACAGCTATAAATGCAAGAGAAGCTTGGAAAACAGCAGATGGTAAGACGCTTAAAGAAATTGAAACTGCGGAGAGCGTTGAATGATAATGCTCTCTTATTGTTTGTGGTAGAAAAGCTATATGTTTTAATTTTGCATTTACAATTTAATTATTACTCTCCTCCGTTAAATAGGGGGTGTGTTTTTTTAGACTTCACTATGCAACCACCTGAATAAAATGGAATAAGCTATGATTGATAAAGGCTTTCAAAGTTAGAGGATGACTTTGAAAGCCTTTATTTTCTGCGCTTTTTTGGGTTTAGGCTGGGGAATAGGCATTTGTGCATTGTATCAAAGACGGCACGAACATAGACCCGGCTTGTGGTTCTGGCTCTCTACTGCTGAAGTTTGCAAAAATCCTGGGAAAAGAGAATGTGCGTCAGGGTTTTTTCGGTCAGGAAATCAACATCACCACCTACAACCTGTGCCGGATCAATATGTTCCTGCACGATATTGATTATGACAAATTTGATATTGCCCTCGGCGACACGCTAACAGATCCGCAACACTGGGATGATGAGCCCTTTGAAGCCATTGTATCAAATCCGCCTTACTCTATTAAATGGAAGGGCGACAATGACCCTATTCTGATTAATGACCTCCGTTTTTCTCCGGCGGGAGTATTGGCCCCTAAATCCAAGGCAGATCTTGCGTTTATTATGCACAGTCTCTCCTGGCTGGCAACGAACGGAACAGCGGCTATCGTTTGTTTCCCCGGAGTAATGTACCGCGGCGGCGCTGAAAAGAAAATCAGGCAGTACTTAATTGATAACAACTATATCGACTGTATTATTCAATTGCCGGACAACCTCTTTTATGGTACCAGCATTGCCACCTGCATTATGGTGCTGAAAAAGTCCAAAGCAGAAAATAGCACCTTGTTCATCGATGCATCAAAGGAATTTGTCAAGGTTACGAATAACAACAAGCTGACGCAGGAAAATATTGAGACCATTCTTAACGCCTTCAAAGAAAGAAAAGATATAGAGCATTTTGCTAAGCTTGTGCCAAACAGCGAAATTGCAGAACAGGATTACAACCTGTCTGTATCTACCTACGTGGAGCAGGAGGATACCAGGGAAAAGATTGATATTGTGGCTCTAAATGCTGAGATAGAAATGATTGTGGTACGGCAACAGGTTTTACGAGAAGAAATAGATAAAATTATTGCAGAAATTGAGGTGGACAAATGAGCAGATTACAAAAACTGATTAATGACTTATGTCCAGATGGAGTGGAACACAAAAAGATAAAGCAAGTCTATAAAAGGCTCAAAGGTACACCTATTACTGCAGAAAAAATGAAAGAAATTGATAATCCTAATGGTGAAATCAGGATCTTTGCAGGTGGAAAAACTGCAATTAATGCAATGGAAAAGGATATTCCAAACGCAAATATTACAAGAGTTCCAGCAGTGTTGGTACAATCCAGAGGTGTAATCGATGCTGTCTATTATGATAAACCATTTACATTTAAGAATGAAATGTGGGCATATACAGCCGATAACACAATAGCTGTGAAATATTTATATTATGTACTTAAAAGCAACATTTCACATTTTAGAAATGCTGCATCAGGTATGGGTTCGCTGCCGCAGATTTCTCTTCGAGATACAGAAGAATTCGTTATCCCCCTCCCCCCTCTGCCTGTGCAGCGTGAAATTGTCCGTATTCTGGACAATTTCACAGAGCTTACAGCAGAGCTTACAGCAGAGCTTACAGCAGAGCTTACAGCTAGAAGAAAGCAGTATGAGTATTATAGGGATTTGCTGTTGACGTTTGGTGATGAGGTGCCAAGGGTTAAGTTAGGGCATATTACAACAATAACGAGGGGGGTGCGTGTAGTAAAGAGACAACTCTCAGAGATTGGAACATATCCTGTTTTCCAGAATAGCGTGACTCCTTTGGGTTACTACGAAAAAAATAATTATCCTAAAAACACAGTTTTCGTAATTGGTGCAGGTGCAGCAGGAGAAATAGGTTATAGTAAAGTCGATTTTTGGGCGGCAGATGATTGCTTCTGCTTAACCTGCTCAGACATTTTGCAAAGCAGATTTCTATATTATGCATTATTATGTCAAAAAGACTACCTTTTATCAAGGGTTAGAAGAGCAAGTGTACCACGATTGGCTCGTTCCGTTATCGAAGAGTTAATAATCCCCGTTCCACCCCTCAAAGAACAAGAGCGCATTGTCGCCATCCTCGACCACTTTGACGCCCTATGTAACGACCTGACTAGTGGCATTCCTGCCGAAATCGAAGCGCGGCAAAAGCAATATGAATATTACAGGGACAAGCTTCTAACCTTCAAGGAGGTGTCGGCATGACTACGTACAACATCGTTGCCAGTACCGACGAAGCAACGGTAGTTGCCGAATATGCAGCTGCATACCATGTCCACTCTGAAAAGTATCAGAGCGAGGCAGAGCTTGAGCGGGAGTTTATCAGTCAATTGACTGCGCAAGGGTATGCATATCTGGCCATCCATAATGAAGCTGCTTTGACAGCAAATCTCCGGAAGCAACTGGAACTGCTCAATGATTTTACCTTTACAGATGGTGAGTGGGAGAGGTTTTTCACAGAGTGCATTGCCAATGCCAACGAGGGAATTGTAGAAAAGACCAGAAAAATTCAGGATGACCACATCCAGATTCTAAAACGTGAAGATGGAACAACCAAGAACATCTACCTCCTGGACAAGAAGAATATCCATAACAACCGCCTGCAGGTTATTAACCAGTATGCCGTGCCTGCCGGCAGGCAGGAGGAACCAGGCGGCAAGCATGAAACTCGCTATGACGTGACCATTCTTGTTAACGGGCTGCCTCTTGTCCATGTGGAGCTGAAGCGGCGGGGGGTTGCTATTCGAGAAGCCTTCAATCAGATTAACCGCTACCAGCGGGATAGCTTTTGGGCGGCTTCTGGTTTATTTGAGTATGTGCAGATTTTCGTCATCTCCAACGGCACCCATACAAAGTATTATAGCAACACCACAAGGAATGCCCATATCAAAGAGCAAAGCAGGGCTGAACGCCGGAGAAGCAAAAAAACAAGCAACAGCTTTGAGTTCACAAGTTTTTGGGCCGATGCTAATAACAAGATCATTCCTGATCTTGTGGACTTTATCAGGACGTTTTTTGCTAAGCATACCCTCTTAAATATACTAACCAAGTACTGCGTTTTCACCTCCGAAGACCTGCTCCTTGTCATGCGCCCTTATCAAATTGCTGCCGCGGAACGCATCTTATCACGTATTGTAGTGTCAACCAACTACAAGAAGATGGGTACAACCGCCGCCGGAGGATATATCTGGCATACGACAGGCTCCGGTAAGACATTGACCAGTTTTAAGACCGCCCAATTGGCTTCTGCGTTGCCTTACATAGATAAGGTACTGTTCGTCGTTGACCGTAAAGATCTGGACTATCAGACGATGAAGGAATATGACCGCTTTGAAAAGGGGGCTGCTAATGGCAATACGTCGACAAAGGTTCTACAGAGGCAATTGGAAGACAGGGACGAAAAAGGAAATCCTCATGAATACAAAATCATTGTCACCACGATTCAGAAGCTGGATAGATTTATCCGCAAAAATAAAAAACATGATATTAATAAAAAACATGTGGTACTGATTTTTGATGAGTGTCACCGTTCCCAGTTTGGCGAGATGCACCGGGCCATTACTAAGAGTTTTAAGAATTATCATATCTTCGGTTTTACGGGAACACCGATTTTTGCTGCCAATGCCGCTTCAGGCGGCAGCCCGCTGCTCCGTACGACCGAGCAGGCTTTTGGAGAAAAGTTGCATACTTATACTATTGTGGATGCTATCAATGATGGAAATGTGCTGCCTTTTAGAATAGATTTTATCAATACCATTAAGATGCCTGATTACATTGATGATAAAAAAGTCTACGCCATAGACCGGGAAAAAGCCCTGGCAGATCCACAGCGCATCAGTGAAATAGTTTCTTACGTTCTTGAACATTTCGACCAGAAGACAAAGCGTAACAGTTATTATACATTCTCTGCTAAATGGGAAGAGGCAGATAAGCACAATCCTAATAAAATGATCGAAAAACGTGAAACAAGGCGTGTTGCCGGGTTTAACTCCATCTTTGCCGCTGCATCCATCCCCATGGCCATCAAATACTATAACGAGTTCAAAAAGCAGATAGCGGAAAAGAACCGTAACCTTACCATCGCAACCATTTTCAGTTATAGTGCCAATGAGGAAGAGCCGGACGGCCTGCTGCCTGAAGAGGACTTTAGTATGGATAACCTTGACCAAAGCTCCAGGGATTTTCTTGAATCAGCTATCCGGGATTATAACGCAATATTTAACACAAATTTTGATACTTCCTCTGACAGGTTCCAGAATTACTACAAAGATCTCTCTCTTCGCGTAAAGAACCGGGAGATTGATATATTGATTGTTGTTAATATGTTCCTGACAGGCTTTGATGCCACAACCCTGAATACGCTATGGGTAGACAAAAATCTGAGGCAGCATGGACTGATTCAGGCCTTTTCAAGAACAAACCGTATTCTAAACAGCGTCAAGACCTATGGCAATATCGTTTGTTTCCGGGATTTGAAAGAAGAAACAGACAGGGCTATTGCACTATTCGGCAATAAGGATGCAGGCGGTATTGTACTGCTAAGAACATTCGAAGAATACTATCACGGCTATGATGATCAAGGTGAGTACAAGCCGGGCTACAAAGAATTGATGGCCACTCTTACAACCCAGTATCCCCTTGGTCAACCCATTCTCGGAGAAGAAGCGGAAAAAGACTTTATCCGGCTATATGGAGCAATACTCCGGCTTAAGAATATTCTTACTTCCTTCGATGACTTTGAAGGAAAGGAGATTTTATCTGAAAGGGATTTTCAGGACTATCAGAGCATCTATATTGACCTGTATCAGGAGTATAGAAAAGGTGCTGATGCTGACAAAGAAACTATCAATGATGACATAGTTTTCGAGATTGAACTAGTCAAACAGATAGAGGTAAACATTGACTACATCCTTATGCTTGTAGCTAAATACCAAGAATCCAACTGTAAGGATAAAACCATTCTTACAACTATTGATAAAGCTATTAATTCGAGTATTGAACTTCGCAGTAAGAAAGAGCTTATCGAGCGGTTTATTGAGCAAGTCAATGTATCGACCAAAGTAGATGAGGATTGGCGCAAATTCCTCCATGAGCGTAAGGAAGAGGATATTGCAGCAATTATAGAAGAAGAAAAACTAAAGCCTGAAGAAACCCGTAAATTCATTGATAACGCTTTCCGGGACGGAATGCTGAAAACAACCGGTACAGCCATTGATAAAATCATGCCGCCTGTATCCCGCTTTGGCGGAGGCAGGGCGGTGAAAAAGCAAGGAATTATTGAAAAAATGCGCCAATTCTTTGAGAAGTATTTTGGCTTGGTGTAGATTTGGATGCATATGACAGAAGGCTTTAAAAAACAATATATAAACGCCTCAAAAAAATAAACGCCTCAAAAAAAAGACCAGCCACACCAGGTCACTGAGCTTAGATGTGATTGGTCTTTTAACTTTGCCTTTGCATGAAGCTGTTCGCTAAGATTTCTTTCTTCAATCCCTTTGTGAACGCTTCTTTTATCGGTTTTATTGTTTTTCTGAATTTATTTCTTCATGCGTTCCGCTTGTCTTCTGGCAGCTCTATTTTCACCTTCTTTATCTTTTCTCTCACGGGCGGCAGTGCTTATGCTGACGATCTGGAAATTGGCGAAGAAAAATAAACCAAAATCCGCAATTAAAAACCAATACCGATAATCCTCCGGAATCAGTTCTGACGTAAATACAAATATGCCCAGGGCTATGGTCCCGGCAATTACTGTAAACCATTTGATAATAGCATCCTTTTCGGCTTTATCCATTATTACCCCCTGATGTATTTACATGACAATATAAGATTACAGGCCTGACTGTGTTTTGTCAAGACAGCTAGCCTCGCAAGGACGGTGATATCTTATCTTTTCGCCTCAGAAACTCCTACAATAACTTTACACCAACTCCCCACAGCTGTAAAGGAATAAACCCTCCGTAAACCGGGATAATAAACGAACGCCGGCCCTGCCCTTATCTCTAGATGAAGAAAGTGCTTTGCGCCACTCAGGGAGTTTTAGAACAGGCTATTGCAAGTTTGGGGCTCTAAGGATAAAATCTTGCAATATAATAAAAATCAGATATAATATATTAGTGACTTAAAAAAAGCTTAATGCGCCTGTAGCTCAGAGGATAGAGCGCCGGCCTCCGGAGCCGGAAGCGCAGGTTCGATTCCTGCCAGGCGCACCAGCTAACAAAAACATCAGGTAAGCAGGGTCTTCGTGACCCTGCTTTAGTGTTCAAGGGGGAACTTATTACCTCCTGATTAGTGACTCCCCTGACGATCCAGCATTTTTTTTGCCATTTCCCGCAACTTACTCTTTTGAACTTTACCGCTGGTTGTGGTGGGATATTCATTGACAAAAATTATGTGCCTTGGTATTTTCCAGCTGGCAATCTTGCCTTTGCAGAAATTTCGGACTTCTTCAGCTGTTAGGGTATGTTCTTCATTAACCCTGATGAAGGCCATTACTTCCTGGCCGTATTTTTCACTGGGCACGCCTACGACCTGTGCATCTTTAATTAAGGGGTGTGTGCGCAGGAAGTTCTCTACCTCAATAGGATAGATATGCTCACCGCGATAAATAATCAATTCTTTTATCCGGCATGTAATCTTACAATAACCGTCTTCATCCATAGTTCCGAGATCCCTGGTATGCACCCAGCCCTCGCTGTCGATTTTATTAGCGGTAGCTTCCGGCATTTTGTAGTAGCCTTTAGTGATATTATATCCCCGGGCGCAAATTTCGCCCTGGGAACCGGGCGGGAGCGTTTCACCGGTCTTGGTGTCGATTATTTTCACTTCCACCCCCGGCAGCGCTTTCCCTACTGTGGAGGCCCTTATTTCTAAGGGATCATCAAACCTGGTGCTGGTGATGCAGGGTGAGGCTTCGGACTGGCCATAGGAGGTAATGATGTCCCTCATATGCATAACGTCTACTATTTTCTTAATCAAATCCGGGGAGCACATATCGCCCGCAATGATGCCTGTCCGCAGGGAAGAGATGTCGTAGTTCTCTTTTTCCAGTTGTTCAAGTTCCATAATGAACATACTCGGCACACCATGCAAAGCGGTGCAGCGCTCTTTTTCCACAGTCCGCAGTACAATATCCGGATCAAAGGTTTCCACCGGCACCATGGTGGCTCCTACAGAGACGCAGCAAAGGTTGCTGGAAATAGCCCCCATACAATGGAAGAAAGGCATTGCTATACACATGCGATCCTGTGGAGTCAGGTTCATGCAATCTGCCTGAGCCATAGCGTTGGCGATGATATTATAGTGGGTCAGCATAACCCGCTTGGGCCGGCTGGTGGTGCCGGATGTAAATACCATGACCACAGGGTCGTCCGGATCAATGGTAGCGCTTCTTTCAGCCAGTGCTTGATCAGAAATACTCTCCCCGGCTTTGAGCACATCGCCCCAGGTGAACATGCCGGGATGTTTTTTGCCGCCAATCATGATCACATTTCTCAACAAAGGAAACCTGTTGGCGGCCAGCTCTCCGGCCTTGCATTCATTCAATTCAGGAGCTAATTCATAGATCATGCTGCGAAAATTAGAGTCTGTTGTTCCTTCCATCATAACCAGAGTCACAGCATCTGATTGCTGCAACTGATATTCCAGCTCCAACACCTCAAAGCTGTAATTGAGGGCAATCAATACTGCCCCCAGCTTGGCGCAGGCAAATTGGGTAATAACCCATTCCGGCACATTGGTGGCCCAAACCGCCAGATGGTCACCTTTTTTAACGCCCAGCTTCATCAGCCCTTTGGCAAATTGGTTGCAGGCAGCTTGTAATTCTTTATATGAATACCTGAGACCGGCAGCAGGATAAACAAGCGCTTCGTGGTCAGGATATTGAGCGACTATATCGTCAAAAAGCTGCGCAATAGTGATTTTGTTTAAATGCGACATCGTCTGCCCTCCATAAGGAACCAATAACTTTCATGCAGTTATCTGGTTGAAAATACATTACCTTATTATCTTACAATCCCTTAAAATGTGCAATAATAAGTTTGTATGCTTTAAAATTATAGAGTGTGTACTATGACTGGTTTTTACACCTTGCTTTATATAGCGCAACATCTGCCGGAGGTAGTAAAATAAGGCAGGGTAAAAATAATTATAACGGGGGTGAGAAAAACGGAAGGGTTTTTTTTACTAGCTGGTATAATAATCGGCAGTATCATAACCTGGCTTGTATTCCGTGCCAGGAACAGGAATGTTTATGAACAGGCGCAGGCTGAACTGGCGGCGCAACAAAGTGTTTTGTTGGAACGCATCAAAGAGCGGGAATTGCAAATCAGTCAATTAAAAGAAGAAATTGAAAAGCATAGGGCTGAGATCAAACGGCAGAGTGATGCATATCTAAATGAAACCAGAGAGGTTGCCCGGCTAACTACACAGTTGGTTGAAGAGCGCAAGGCTTCTTTAGAGAAGCTGGCTATTTTAGATGATGCCCGTCAGAAATTAGCCGATGCTTTTAAGGCGCTCTCCAGTGATGCTCTAAGAGAAAACAACCAGTCATTTTTGGAATTGGCCAGGTCAACACTGGAAAAATTTCAGGATTACGCTAAAAGCGATCTCTCAGCCAGACAGCAGGCAGTTGACGATTTGGTTAAACCTCTGCAGGATTCATTGGTCAAGGTGAACAGCCACATTCAGGAGCTGGAAAAGACCCGGATCGATGCTTACGCAACTCTCCTTGAACAGGTAAGATCCATGAGCGGCACCCAGGTACAGCTTCAGGCCGAAACAGCAAACCTGGTCAAAGCCCTGCGAACGCCACAGGTGCGCGGCCGTTGGGGTGAAATACAACTAAAGCGCGTGGTTGAGCTGGCCGGGATGCTGGAATACTGTGATTTTGTGCAGCAGCAGTCCTCTGCCACGGAGTCCGGCCGCTTGCGACCGGATATGATCATCAAGCTCCCCAACGGTAAAAACGTGGTGGTTGATTCCAAAGCTCCATTGCAGGCCTATTTAGAAGCCATTGAGTGCCAGGAGGAGGCTGCCAGGGCTGCCAGGCTCAAAGAACATGCCAGGCAGATCAAGGTGCACATGAGTCAACTGGCCAGCAAAAACTATTGGGAGCAATTCTCACCTTCCCCTGAGTTTGCGGTGCTGTTTTTGCCGGGTGAATCTTTTTTCAGTGCGGCGCTGGAGCAGGAGCCTTCCCTCATCGAGTATGGTGTGGAAAGACAGGTGATCCTGGCCACACCTACCACCCTGATCGCACTGCTGAAAGCTGTGGCCTATGGATGGCGTCAGGAGCTTATTGCTGAAAATGCTCAGATCATCAGCAGCCTGGGCAAGGAGCTGTATGATCGGGTGCGTACCCTGGCGCGGCATTTCGTAAGCTTGAGAAAGGGCCTGGATCAAGCTGTCGATGCCTATAACAGCGCGGCAGGATCATTGGAGCGCAGGGTGCTGGTCACCGCGCGTAAATTTAAGGAGTACGGCGCTGCCAACGGCTCTGATATTGAAGCGCCGGAAGATATAGATAAAAAAACCCGCCAGCTTCAGGCCGCTGAATTTCAGGGTCTGCACCAGGCTCCTTGATAGATTTAAGTTGTTTTTACTTATTAAAGGTTGCCAGTGAGTTAGCATACTGACAGCTTGAAATATTGGCTTCTATTGGATACAATGGTAAAGTTATAAGATAAACCGAGCCACAGCAAGCGATTAGGAGGTCTTATCTTGAAGCATGTGGTCAGTGTTAGCCTGGGATCGTCCAAACGGGACCATAAAATCGTGACCGAACTGCTGGGAGAGCAGTTTGAGATTTCACGTGTGGGTACGGACGGTGATTTTGACCGTGCCATAGAGCTGCTCCGGGAACTGGATGGCAAGGTGGATGCTATTGGATTGGGCGGTATAGATGTATACCTGGTGGTGAAAGAAAAACGCTATGCCATTAAGGACGGCTTGCGCCTGATGGAGGCCGTCAAGACAACCCCCGTGGTGGACGGCAGCGGCTTAAAAAACACCCTGGAGAGAGAAGCCGTGCGTATTCTGGCCCGGGAGCACGGCCTGTTGCAGAAAGGGACCAGGGTGCTGCTGGCCAGCTCGGTGGACCGCTTCGGCATGGCTGAGGCGATGGCCGAGATGGGCTGCAATACGACCTTCGGTGACCTTATTTTTGCTATAGGCATCCCCTTGCCTATACATACGATGAGGACGCTGAAGGTACTGGCCACTATACTCTTGCCTATAATTACCCAAATGTCCTTTCATAAGATATACCCCACAGGGAAAAAACAGGATACCCAGGATGAGGTTAAGGTTAAAAAGTATGCTCAATACTTTCTGAATAACCAGGTCATTGCAGGTGATTTCCACCTGATTCGGCGCTACATACCGGACGGGCTGCAAGGGCAGATTATCCTCACCAACACCACAACTAAAAGCGATGTAGAGTTTCTGAAAGCCAAGGGTGCCGGCACCTTGATTACTACTACGCCGGAGTACGGCGGCAGGTCCTTCGGCACTAATGTGATGGAGGCAGCCCTGGTAGCGATGCTGGACAAGCCCTGGGCGGAAATTGCGCCTGGGGAATACCTGGACCTGTTACATAAGCTGGATTTTAAGCCCCGCATTGTGAGTTTGCAATAATGATGTGAAGAATGGGCAAAAAGAGAGTTATTTATTGAAAATAGTCTAAGATAGCACAAAATACTACAATGAAATTGTTTTTGTTCGAACCAAATACTTTGCAATTCGGTCTAACCATATGGATCTAACACATATGGTTTTTTATTATAAAAAAACTGTTTCCTTAAGAGGAATCCTGGGTGATTATGTAGAAAATGCACACTTAGCCAACTCAATTAATTGACTGGTGATTGATGGAGGTTAAACTGATGAATATTAGGAATCCGTTACGTCCTTTATCCATATTTTGCGGTTCGGTTCTACTGGCCGGAGCTGTACTATTTTGCGGCAATCCGGCATGGTCTGCCGGAGGGACTGCTGTCGTGACTGCCAATGCAGTCAATGTGCGCAGCGGACCGGGGACAGACTATGCAGTGGTTGCTCAGGCCAAACAGGGTGAAAAAATGAATATTTTAGAGCAGGATTCAGACTGGTATAGTGTTGCTTTAAACAGCGGCGGCCAGGGTTGGGTCGCAGGTTGGTTGTTGGATGTGCAACAGTCGCAACCTGCAGCTGCAACAACCGGCCAGGTAGCAGTATTAAACGGTAATTATATCAATATTAGAAGTGGCCCCGGCACCAACCATGGAGTGGTAGCGCAAGGCAACAGCGGTGAGCGCTACCAGGTTCTCGATAAGAGCGGCGATTGGGTCAGAATCCAGTTGACTACGGGTACGGGTTGGGTGTCTGGCTGGCTGGTGAAACTTGAGGGTGGACAAGCCCCTACACCCCAGGCCCCAGCCGGCCAACCGCCTGCTACTACACCGGTTAGCGGGTCAAAAGTCGCCACAGTGAGCGGCAGTGTCGTCAATATACGCAGCGGTCCTGGTACAACCAACCCCGTGGTGGGCTCGGTTGTGCAGGGTAACAATCTGACTGTTCTGGGGCAAGAAGGTGATTGGTACCAGGTTAGTCTTCCCACTGGCGGCACTGGCTGGATAGCCGGTTGGCTGGTGACAGTAAAGGATACTCCTGGGCAGACAGGTGGTAGTACACAGCCTGCACAACCGCCAGCCGGGAGCCAGACGCCGCCTGCTGCCGGCAGCACAGAAAAGATAGCCGTAGTGAACGGTAGTGTTGTCAATGTCCGCAGCGGACCCGGTACGTCTAGCTCCATTATTGGCACTGTTGTTAAGGGAAACAGTTTGCCGTTACTGGGTCAGTCTGGTGACTGGTGTCAGGTCAAACTGCCCAATGGCAGCAGCGGTTGGGTGGCCGGCTGGCTGGTGGCGTTGAATGATACGGTATCTAGAGGGGCTGACCGGAACGAGCACAGTGCAGTTGGTAATGTGCAGTCCATGGTCGTGAAAAAAACTTCCACTGAGCAGACCAGCTTTGTGATCAAAACTGACACCCCTGTCACCTACAATTCCTTTTTCCTGAGCAATCCCGACCGCTTGGTGGTAGATATCCAGGGTGTGGCTCCCGGAACCCTGGCGGAAAAACAAAAGGTAGGCACTAAAACAGTGAGCACTGTGCGCTCTGGCTATTTTCAAAAGAATCCCGCTGTGACCAGGCTGGTCTTCGAGCTGAATAAGGATGCTATGTATGAAGTATCTCTGGCCGGCGACAGAAAGACCCTGACTGTTGATACTTATATCCCCAATCTGGCGGAAATATTGAAAAACAGGAGAATTGTCATTGATCCCGGACATGGCGGTCCCGATCCCGGGGCGATTGGACAGGCCGGTACCCGGGAAAAGGCCATCAACCTGGATATTGCCAGGCGAGTGGAAAAACTGCTGAAGGCTAAAATGGCCAATGCCATTATGACTAGATCCAGAGACTCGGATGTAGGTTTGTATGCCCGCTCCGATATTGCCAACAAGGGTAATGCCGACATCTTTGTCAGCATCCATATTAACGCCAACGATAATCCATCTATTGGCGGTACCAGCACCTATATTTACCCCGGCTCCGGCAGCTCCAGCGAAACGCTCAGGCGTCAAGAGAGCTACAGGCTGGCGCAAGCAATTCAGGATGAACTGGTAGACAGCCTGGGGCTGCGTGACATAGGTGTCAAAGAAGCAAACTTTGCGGTGTTGCGCACATCCAATATGCCGGCAGTACTGGTGGAGTTGGCCTTTATCTCTAACGAAGCTGAAGAGAAACTGATTAACACGGACAGCTTCAAGAACAAAGCCGCCCAGGCCATCGTAGATGGGATAGTAAAATACTTTGCAGGGAAAAGAACAGCTTAAGCAAGAGCATGACTTAAGCAACCGGCCTTAGTCCTTTAAATGCGGGGCAAGGCCGGTTCTCTTTTCCAGGACTCAATTTTTTGTTGAAATGGGGATGCTATTTTTTGTATACTGCTTTAGGATAAATAATAAACAAAGGATTCATGGCTACCCTTCTTCAGGGGAATAATGATAAGACGCAATAAGGAGAGGAATGAGGATTTGCCAAAGGTTGGCATAACAACTACAGTGCCGGTAGAGATTATCTATGCGGCAGGTTGCACACCGGTGGATTTAAATAATATTTTTATGACTGCTGAGAATCCCCAGGCGTTAGTGGAGGAGGCTGAGTTAGCCGGTTACCCGCGCAACCTGTGCGCCTGGATCAAGGGGATCTACAGCACAGTCTTAAATAATAAAGATATAGACACCATTATTGCGGTCACCCAGGGTGATTGCAGCAATACCCATGCCCTCATGGAGACCCTGCAATTGGCGGACTTGAAAGTCGTGCCTTTTGCTTATCCCTTTGACCGGGATCCGGACATGCTTCGCCTGCAGATGGAAAAAATGATGTCCCACTTTGGAGTCAGCTGGTCCCAGGCCAATGAACAGAAAAAGCGACTTGATGCCGTAAGGAGCAAAATCTGGGAAATCGACCGGCTGACCTGGCAGGAAAACCTGGTTGGCGGGTGGGATAACCACATCTTTCAGCTCAGCAGCAGCGATTTTAATGGGGAGCCTGAAAAATTTGCTGCTGAGGCAGAATTGTTCATAGAAAAAGCAAAGGAGCAGCCCCCCAGAGAGGGAGAATTGCGCCTCGGATATATAGGTGTGCCGCCGATTGTTGGAGAAATATATGACTTCCTTGAGGAACGGGGCGCCCGGGTGGTATATAATGAGACCCAAAGGCAGTTCAGCATGCCCTATGGTGTGGGGGATATGGTGGAGCAATACCGCCTTTATACCTATCCTTACGGAATTTTTTTCCGTCTGGAGGATATTCAGCGTGAAGCAGCAAGGCGCAAGCTGGATGGGATCATCCACTATGCCCAGAGTTTCTGCTACCGGCATATTGAGGATCTGATCATCAGACAGAAGCTTAAGCTGCCTGTTTTGACCCTGGAATGTGACAAGCCCAGCCGTCTGGACGCCCGCACGCGTATGCGTCTGGAAGTTTTTTTGGATATGTTGAGGTGAGCCCTGATGTATATCGGTATTGACCTCGGCAGCCGCAGTGTAAAACTGGCGCTGCAGGAGGAAGACAAGGCCATGTGGCTGGAGAAATTTGATACCTTGCAGTTTTACCGTGATTATGGCAAGCGTGAAAACGGGCGCCTGGTAGTGGAGGCTGCCAGTATGGGACTGCTGGCCGGCAGCCATTCCATTACGGCTACCGGCTACGGACGGCAGGCGATAAACGTCAAGGGCGCCCGGGTCATTCCTGAAATCCAGGCCCATGTCCAGGGTGCCGCCCATCTTACAGGGCTGGCGGATTTTACTCTGCTGGATTTAGGCGGCCAGGACAGCAAAGTAGGCCTGGTAAGGCAGGGTAAATTGGTGGATTTTTTAACCAATGATAAATGTGCCGCCAGCACCGGGCGCTATCTTGAGAATATGGCTGCAGCTCTGAATATAAGTATGGAGGAGCTGAGCCGGCACAGGCGTGAGCCGGCCGAACTCACCTCGACCTGCGCCGTTTTCGGCGAAAGCGAGCTCATCGGTTTGGTGGTGGATGGTTATTCTATGGAGAGCCTGGCGGCAGGCGTCAATTACAGCATCTTTAAGAGGGTCAAGCCGATGCTGGCGAAGCTGGCCAGTGACGTTATCGTTTTTACCGGCGGGGTGGCGCAAAATAGTGCTCTGGTGGAAATTATCAGGGAGGAATTGGGCCGGAAGGTGTTGGTTCCTGAAAACCCTCAATTCGCCGGAGCAATCGGCTGCTGTGTGGACGCAGCCAGGCATAGCAAAAAACAGTAATGAACTGATTTTTTGAAGAAGGAGGAAACCCAATGGAGATAGCTGTTCTTGGTTGTTGGGCGCCTTATCCCAAAGCAGGAGGAGCTTGTTCAGGCTACCTGTTGCGGGGAGGGGGCTTGAATATTATGTTGGAAGCGGGTAACGGCAGTTTGAGCCGGTTGCGCGAGTTTATGGATTTTCGGCTCCTGGACGGCGTGATTATTTCCCACCTGCACCATGACCACTACCTGGATCTCTATCCATTGCGGCATGGCCTGGAAGGAGCGAGGCGGGAAGGAGGGCGGGCCGAGCCGCTGAGGCTGGTAGCCCCATCCCTACCTGAGGCGCCCTATCAGGAACTGGCCGGCTTTAAAGAAGCTTACGAGGTTACCGCCATCGAAGCCTTGCCCGAGGTAACCCTGGCCAGCGGCTTACAGGCCCGGAAGCTCACCTGGGGCAGTCTGACCTTCCATTTTGTCAAGGCCAAACACCCGATTCCTACCTATTCCATAGCCGTAGAAGCAAGGGGTCGTTTTGTCTTTTCCAGCGACACGGCAAGGACGGAAGAAATCCTCAGGCTGGCTACAGACGCGGATCTCTTTCTGTGTGAGGCCAGCGGTTTGGACAGTGACGCAGAAAGGATGCGGGAGAGCCACCTGACCGCGCGGCAGGCCGGCGAAATCAGTTTGCAGGCTGGGGTAAAACGCCTCCTGTTGACCCATATTTGGCCGGAGTATGACCCGGAGGTACTGTGCCGGCAAGCGGCCGAAGGTTTTGGCAAGCAGGTACAGTGGGCCAGGGAGCGAGAAGTATATAAAATCAGAGCATAGTAGATTATTGCAGAGTACAACAAAGGGGTGCAACCATGCAAAGAAGCGACGGGAGAAAGCCGGACCAGCTGCGGCCGGTTCGGATCACCAGAGGATATAATAAACATGCGGAAGGCTCGGTACTGGTTGAAGTCGGTGATACCAGAGTGATCTGTACGGCATCGGTGGAGGATAAGCCGCCCATGTTTCTTAAAGGCACGGGCAAAGGCTGGGTCACAGCCGAATACGGCATGCTGCCCAGGGCCACCGGGACAAGAACTGCCCGGGAGGCAGCAAAGGGAAAGGTGGGCGGCCGTACCCATGAAATCCAGCGGTTGATTGGACGCGCCCTCAGGGCAGTCATGGATCTGACTGCCCTGGGTGAACGCACCATCATCATCGACTGTGACGTGATTCAAGCGGACGGGGGTACCAGGACGGCCTCCATCACAGGATCTTTTGTTGCCCTGGTGGATGCGGTTAACGGCCTAATGGAACAGGGTGTGCTGAAATCGATGCCGGTGAAGGATTTCGTTGCAGCCACCAGCGTGGGCAGACTGGCAGGAGAGCTGATCCTGGATCTTTGCTATGAAGAAGATGCAGCGGCGGAAGTGGACATGAACATTGTCATGACCGGAGATGGCCGTTTTGTAGAAGTACAGGGCACAGGTGAAGAAGCCTCCTTCACCCGGCAGGAGATGGACGGGATGCTGGCTCTGGCTCAACAGGGCATCGAATGGCTGATCAACTACCAGAAACAGGTTCTGGGCGAAGACGCCGGGAGAATAGGGGAGGAGCAAGGGACATGCAACTAGTTCTGGCCACCCGCAATGAGGGTAAACTCCGGGAGTTGACAGACTTACTGGCTCCTTATGGTTTTGAAGTGCTTTCCTTAAGCTCATTTTCTGAGCTGGGCGAAATAATAGAAGACGGCGCTACTTTCAAGGAAAACGCCATCATTAAGGCTGCGGCTGTGGCAAAGCATACGGGCCTTCTGGCCCTGGCAGACGACTCCGGTCTTGAGGTTGACGCCCTGGACGGTGCCCCGGGTGTCTATTCCTCCCGGTTTGCCGGCGAGGGTAAGGACGACCTGGCCAACAACCGCAAGCTGTTGGAGCTATTGGCCGGACTACCACCGGAGCGCAGGACGGCCCGCTTTCAATGTGTCGTCGCTATAGCCTGGCCGGATGGAAGTATGAGGACCTCAACAGGTACCTGCGAAGGGGTAATTGCCGAGAGCCCCAGGGGTGAAGGGGGATTTGGGTATGACCCTTTGTTTTATGTGCCGGAATATGGCAAAACTTTTGCCGAGCTTGATGCAGCGGTCAAAAACAAAATCAGCCACCGCGCCAAAGCCCTGGCAGGGGCGGTGGACATCCTGTCCAAACTCAAAAATTAAGTAAGGAGTGGAGAGAGTTGCGGGTGATTGTCTTTAGCGACAGCCACGGCGAACTGGCTAATGCCTTGCAGGCACTAAAAGAAGCCGGCCCGGTAGATCTGGTGATTCATGCCGGAGACTTTTACCGCGATGCCTTCAACCTCGCAGCTGAAATAAAAGTTCCAACAAGGGCGGTGCTGGGCAACTGTGACCCGTATGGCGAGGGACCCCTGGAGTTGCCGCTCGAACTGTCCGGCAAGAAAATACTCTTAGTGCACGGACATGCCTTTGGCTACGAAAACAGGAACGCAAAACTGCTGGCACGGGCTAAGGCGACCGGCGCTGACGCGGTTGTATTCGGACACAGCCATAGGGCCGAGATCACTGGGGAAGACGGTATACTGCTATTTAATCCAGGCAGCATATCCAAACCCCGTGACACCGGGGGTCCCAGCTACGGCATCCTGGAAATAGATAAGGAAGGGATTAAGCCTGCCATTTACCGGTTAAAAGATAAAACACAAAATCTTTGACGTGAGTAGTGTTTTTAGTTATAATAGTAAATGCATTGATCGAGCAGATATGTTTTACCGTGCGGGTGTAGCTCAATGGTAGAGCGTCGGCCTTCCAAGCCGATTACGAGGGTTCGATTCCCTTCACCCGCTCCATGCATGTCCCAGTAGCTCAGCTGGATAGAGCAACGGACTTCTAATCCGTAGGTCAGGGGTTCGAATCCCTTCTGGGACGCCAGAGAAATCAACGCCTCCAGGATTTTGCCTGGAGGCGATTTTAATTGAAAAGGGAACAAAAAGGGAATAATAAAATTTAAAAGCGGGTAAATTCCATGTTAGTTACCTCTATAATCTGAAATCCTAGCCATTCTTCATTTCTTTAGGAGATAAGCAAGAAAAATAGCAAGTTTGCAAAATTGCGTTTTTATAGCATTAGTCATCTTCACGGGGGGAGCCTTTAGCTTTAGGAAGTAGTTTGGCTAAAACCGGCTGCATATGCGTTCTGTTCTGTTCGGCCTGTTTAAAGGCTCCTTCCTGCCATACTTGATAGCCGTACGTTATAATTCCATGGATAGTAGCAAATAGTACATTTTCCAAAGGGGTTATACCCACTTCACGAAAAATCCCCTTGCTTCCTAAATAATAAACATGAAATAAATAAATAAATACAAAGTTTAGCACTATGTCTATGGCTAAGTAAGTCCAAAACCGGCCATATGTAAAGTAAAACAGCCACATGGTAGCTATTATGTTTAGTCCCAAAATATAGGTTGGGGTTCTTAATGGATAAGCTGTTTCTCCAAAGACAAACCACCCCAGGGTTTGTCCTGCCTCTACAAAGATAATACTTGAAAGAGCAGCGAATAAACCCACAGGCATAAAACGCTTAATATCATTTTTCCTCATCAAAAACAAAGTAAACTAAGGCAGAATTATCATTGACCACAGTAAGACTTGATTACTCATTACCGTTCCGCACCTTTCCTTTTTTGTCTAGAGTAGTATTTGGTGGATTGTAAATTTTAATTCATTTGTATGACAGGGTTTCCCCCTTGCAAGAAGAAAGCCAGGGTTTAGAGAACCCCGGCATACGCTAGGTTGCTATTCGCAGAGCCTATTGTCCAGATGAATCTTGTTCCGAATAAGGTTTCACTTTTATATTTGGATTTTTATGCCCTTTTTCTTCCGCGGCATTTCCAAGCAAATGTTTCATTCTTTCAATTTCGACTTCACCACAAATTATTATAGCAATACTGTCTTCGATATGAATGCGGCAATTGCATTCATTTTCTTTTTTACAATTCATTTTGCTTCCCTCTTTTCAAAGTAAATTGTCCGACCTTCCTGGTCTTAAAACATAATATGATTTTCTGGCAAAAATGGCTAATATTTCTGCTGTAAAAATAAATTTTTCTTTATTTCCTTCCGGACTGGAATGGGGGACATGGTTGACAATATGGTGCAAGAGGATTTTATTCTGATATATTCCAGCGGGCGTTATTGTTAATGTCCTGGAATAAAGGAGTGAAAGCGTCGGCTAAGTCCTCCGGCGCTCTCACTTTTTTCCGCAGGCTGGATTATTGGGTAGGTTTTACAGTATCATAATTAAGGAAATGTTTTGGGAGTGAACAATCATGAGTATGGTAAGAAAGTATTTATATATTATTTTGGCAGGGATAACATATTTGGTTGTGCATGAGGGAGTTCACATTATACAGGCACTATTATGGGGCATCTACAAGGGAATTAAGGTTCTTCCGCTGGGAATAGAGGTAGAAATTATACAACCGCTAACAATCGGCGGTTTAAGACTTGCTGCCTTTTCTGGTTTAAGCAGTGTAGTTACAATATTGATAGGGTATCTATTATTTTTGCTTACGCCTAAAATTATTAGATTAAACAAGCAATATATAAAGAATTATATATATTATGTGACCTTTGTGTTTCTGCTGCTTGATCCTGTTTACATTTCATTATTGTCTTTTTTTGTAGGGGGAGATATCAACGGGATTGCTTTAGGTTTGGGTGTGCCCTATATGGTTATCAGAGGTATATATTTTGTTTTTGCAGTTATTAATGGTTATTTGGTATATAAGAAATTATATCCGGCTTATGTTTTAACAAAATAATATTAAGCGAGGTGTACTATGGACAAAATTATTATTTATGGCAGTCAATACGGGACAACAGAGCGTTATGCCGGCGAATTATCCAAAAGAACAGGTATTAAGGCGCTAAGTTATGAGGCCGTGAAAGACCTCTCAATGTACGATACGATCATATATTTAGGAGGGCTTTATGCAGGTGGTGTTTTGGGATTAGCCAGGACAATAAAGTTATTGCCTAAGGATAGTAAGCAGACGATCCTCATAGTAACGGTGGGTTTGGCTGACCCTAATGACAAAAAGAATACTGATGATATCAAACTCTCTCTTCAAAAACAAATCCCCAAAGACATATATGAGCGGGCCAAAATATTTCATATAAGAGGCGGTATAGATTATCAAAAGCTGAGTTTTAAACACAGAACTATGATGAAGCTTTTGTATATGATAGTAAAAAGGAGGCCGCCGGAAAAGCAGACGGCAGAAACAAAAGAAATGATTGACACTTACAATCAGACGGTGAATTTTGTTGACTTCGAGAGTTTAAAAGATGTTATAGATAGTATTCCATGTTGACACAGGAGAACCGTCTTATTACCTCTTTCGGTGCAAAATAATTGTTGGGGAAAATAGAATTAGTCAATACGGACGCTCCTGGAGGGAAATTGACCTGACGACAAGAACTTAGTGTAGCGTAAGTAGATATATAACTAGTAGGTGCCGTAGAGCTCAAGTCCGATCCAGGTCAACCTGCTTGAATTCGACACCAGCAAAAGGCCGCTGTAAGCATGGAGCCAAACAGCCAGGCATACTCCTGGCTATGACAGCATAAGAGCTGGAGGAATAAAGGGTTCTTGAAATAAATATGACCAACTGGAAATTATCCTACTGGTCATATCATACAAGGAGTGGGTGTTTGGTGCAGATTAAATTAACGGATGAGGAAAAAGCGACCATCTTAAACGCGCTTAATATTGCCCGCATATTCTACGAAAAGACAAAAAGAAAAGAGGATTATTTCAAAGTAGATAACCTTTCTGAATTGCTCTTATTTGAAAAGGAAATTACGGTGGATTTAAGTGATAGTGATATAATCTATAAATCAGAACAATCCAAACGGCTGGAAACGCTGCTTAAAGAAAGGGAGGCCCAGAGCAAGGCGCCGAAGGAAAGCGGGCAGGTTTACCAATTCAAGTCAATGCCGGATGGGCCGGTGGATCCTGATGACCCGGATGATGTTGCAGCTGACAAATACTTGCGCGTAAAAATGAAGAAGATGGAAAAAGAGCACCCGGAAATCTAACCTGGGCTTGACGCAAGGAGGCCAAATCGTGCATGACTATTGCAAATATTAATCATGAAATACTTGATCGTTCCTATAAAAGATGCGCTAAATACAGTATACCAAAGAGCCAGGTTTTTCCCGCCAGGATATTTAAGGGTGAAGAATTAATAACAATATTGAAGGATAATGATGAATTAGTAAAAGAGGCAAGACCTTTTTTAGAAATTCTCTACAGTATATTAAGAGGGTCTGGTTTTTCAATCCACCTTACCAATAAAGACGGTGTTATTATCACCATTATAGGAGACGAAGAAATAATTGGGGAGCAATCCCAAATAGGTATTGTCGTCGGAGCAGATTTATCTGAAAAGAGCATAGGCACTAATTCCATCGGTACAGCTATTATGGAAAATTGCCCGGTGCAATTGTCGGGGGAAGAACATTATGTATTCGCTTATTATGATTGGACATGTTCTGCAGCGGTTATTCACAATGAAGATGGGGAGATCATAGGGTGTGTCAATTTAACAGGAAAACGGCAACTGGCGCATCTGCATACACTAGGACTTGTCGTTGCTGCAGTAAGGTCTATCGAATATCAACTCAAGGCTGAAAGGATAAATAGAAAATTATATAATTCGCACCAGTATTTAAATGAGGTTATGAATTCAATTGATTCCGGGATCCTTGCGTTAAACACCAATGGAGAAAGGGTGTCAAGGGGACGGGGTTATTGACACCTTTTTTCAAGATAGATAACCTTTCTAATTACTCCTATTTGAAAAGGAAATTATGGTAGATTTAAGTGATTGTGATATAATCTATAAATCATAGTATACTAGGCGGCTGGGGTTGTCAGGGGGACGGGGTTGTTGACACCCATTGCCAAGGGGTGTCAACAACCCCGTCCCCCTGACAACCCCCCTGACAACCCGGACAAACGGACAAACGCAGGAGATTAATTTAATGCAGGAAAACCAGGAAATCGAATTAAAACTGAGATTAACCGATGATTCACTTTATGAAACAATTGTGGCGGGTAAGCTTTTGCCTGAGTTGAATTTAGCTGAGGAATGGCAGGTTTTAGATTTCTATACAACCTATTTTGATACCCAGGATTATCGTTTCTTGCAACACGGCATATCTTTGAGATTGCGCCAATCAGGCGAAAAATATGTTGCTACAGTAAAAAGTTCCGGCACGGTGCAAGGTGGTTTACATATCAGGGATGAGTATAATGTTGAGCTGGCAGAAGCTGCTTTTTCTGTGCAGGTTTTTGCCGGTTTACCTATTGGCGCGCAACTGGCGAAAATCCTTGAGGGAGAGAGCCTCCTGCCGTTATTCAGTACGGTCTTCCGCCGCTATGCCATGGATGTGACAATGCCGGATAACAGTGAAATTAACGTGGCTGTAGACAGGGGGGCAATTGTCTGCGGCGAAAAAAGCGAACCCATATGTGAAATTGAGCTGGAACTAAAAAGCGGTGACGTCACCAGTTTGCTGAAATTAGGCGATGCGCTGTCCAGGCGCTATCCTCTGATATTGGAAAATCAAAGTAAGTATGGGAGAGGTCTTCTGCTCAGCGGAGCGCCGGCCTGCAGGAAGAAGTAAAAAAGAAAGCCTAAAGAGTAATTGTCCTTGTCCTTTAAAAATCCAAAAAATTTGCATCCAATACCACGAATTTAAATAAACCTGGCCCCTATGCATGAAATAACCATGGTTGATTATACTAACTATGGTTATTTTATGATCTTTGAGGATAATTAAGGATGCGAAAATTAATCAGACCTATTAGGGCCAGGCTATTGGCCAGGGACAAAAATAAAACCAGGGACAAAAATAAAACCAGCCAGCTCAATTCTGCGGTGCAGCAAAACCCCGTGGAAAAGCCTGCAGACAGTTCCCTTCTTGGCAGTGATTTAGCAAGCAATCTTGCCCGGATTAAAGAGAGGTTTCAAAATTGCAGCGACATAGTTTATCGGGAGTTTCTGTTTGCTCAGCGAGAGGATATTAAGATTGTTCTAATTTACACCGACGGGCTCGCTGACGAAGGCCAGGTCAGCGAGCAGATTATGCGCGCTCTTGCTCTGGAGCTGCCCATGGCGGCCCCTCAGCATGAAATCACCCAGGCCGGTGCTTACCATATGATCATGGAGCGGGGACTATGTACTCATCAGATTAAAGAAACCAGCAGCCTTGAGGATGTGGTTGAAGCTGTTCTGTCGGGGGATACCGTCCTGCTGGTGGGCGGGCATGCCCGGGCGATCATAAACAGTGCGCGCAAGTGGGAGCATCGTCAGGTTGCGGAATCGGAAATCGAGATGGTGGTGCGGGGGCCCCGGGAAGCTTTTGTAGAAAACTTGCGGACAAATACGTCCATGCTCCGCCGTAAGATCAAAAACCCTGACCTGAAGATCGAAACCATGAAGTTGGGCCAGGTGACCAGAACAGATGTGTGTTTGGTCTACATAAAAGGAATTGTCAACGATAAGCTTGTGGATGAGGTGAAACGCCGGCTGCAGGATATTGAAATTGACTCCGTCATGTCCTCCGGTTATCTCGAGGACATGATCCAGGACAATCCCTGGAGCCCCTTCCCCCAGGTCAACTATACAGAGAAGCCGGACCGTTTGGCGGCACGGCTCCTGGAGGGCCGGGTGGGCATTATGGTGGACGGGACTCCTATAGTTCTAACTGTGCCAACGGTCTTCATGGAATTTTTACATTCTGCCGAGGATTATTACGAACGATCCCAGATCGGGACAGCTGTTAGAATTATCCGGTTCTTCTCTATGTTTATGTCTCTCATTATGCCGTCTTTGTATGTGGCTATTATCACCTTTCACCATGAAATGCTGCCTACCGGGCTGCTATTGAGCCTGGCGGCACAGCGGGAAGCCGTACCCTTTCCTGTTTTTGTGGAAGCCCTGGCCATGGAACTAACCTTTGAAATTTTAAGAGAGGCCGGTATCCGGCTGCCCCGGCAGGTAGGTCAGGCGGTCAGTATTGTAGGCGCGCTGATTCTGGGAGAAGCCGGTGTGCGGGCCGGCTTGGTGGCTCCGGCTACAGTAATTGTAGTGTCCTTTACCGGTATCACCTCCTTTGTATATTTTTATTCGGCCAGTTTCACCGTCCGGCTATTGCGTTTTCCGATGCTGGTGCTGTCGGCTGCCTTTGGCCTGTATGGCCTGATAATTGTCCTGATCCTCATTGTGGTGCACATGTGTACGCTAAGATCCTTTGGTGTTCCTTACCTGGCGCCGATTGCCCCACTGGTACCCGAAGACTTGAAGGATACGATAGTCCGTGCTCCCTGGTGGGGTATGTTCGCCCGCCCCAGGTCGATCGCGTGGAAAAGATCTCAAAGGGTAACGCCGGGTCAAAAACCCGCTCCGCCCGCTAAAGGGTCAGAACAGAAAGGCGGTGAGGGGGGAGCTGGAAAAGGGCAAAATCAACACTAGACAGGCTGTATTATTAATGTCCACTATGATCTTTTCGACGGTGATTCTGTCTGTGCCGACTGTTATTGCAGCACATGCCAGGCAAGATGCGTGGCTTTCCGTTATCCTGGCCACCGGTGCGGGGCTCTTAATGGCTCGTCTGGTGACAACTCTGGGCTTGCGTTTTCCCGACCGGACTATATTTGAATACCCCGCTGAAATCCTGGGCAGGTGGCCGGGTAAACTGGTGAGCTGCTTATATATTTTTTGGTTGATACACATTAACGCCGGGGTAGTAAGGCAATTCGGTGAGTTTTTAGTCGCCGGCTTTCTTCCTGATACCCCTTTAATTGTTTTTACTCTGGCCCTGGTAGCAGTTGCCGCCTATGCGGTTAGGAACGGCTTGGAGGTCTTTACCCGGACAAACGAAATTTTCTTCTCACTGATCATATTGTTTTTAATCATTTCCATGCTGCTGACAATTAAGGATGTAGCTCTTCATAGACTGCTGCCGGTAGGGGATGCGGGCGTTATCTCCATAGCCAAGGGAGCGGTTGTGCCGGCGGCCTGGTTCGGTGAAATCGTCACGATTACTGCTTTAATACCCTACCTCACGCGACCACGGGATGCTCACCGGGTAGCGGTTGGGGGTGTTCTGGTAAGTGGTATTGTTCTGCTGCTGGTAGTCATTGATGCAATAATTCTTGTGGGGCCTGATATTCTGGATGCAATAAACTATTCAGGGTTACAAAAATACCGGGTCGTAGATATTGCCGGTTTTCTTGGTCGTTTGGAAGCTTTGGTTATGGTCAATTGGATCACGGGAGGTTTTGTGAAAGTAGCATTTTTTTACTGGGCAACTGTGTTGGGCATAGCCCAGGTCATGGAGTTAAAGGACTACCGACCCCTGGTGTTGCCTGTGGGCGCTTTAATCCTGGGTATGTCAATTCTGAATCATGAAGATGTCATGGATCTGCAGCGTTTTATAACTCTTGCGTTTCCACCTTTTGTAGCCGTCTTCGCTGTGGTTTGGCCGCTTCTACTGCTGGCTGCAGACCTTGTTAGGGGAAAAGGGAGGCGTTCAAGCTGAGTAAAAAAGCAGTATGCCTTGTGTTGATTATATTGCAGCTATTATTCTTAAGCAGTTGCTGGAGCCGCCGGGAGATGTCCGAGTTGGCCATTGTCCTGGGAGCCGGGGTGGATCGAACACCGGACAACAAGGTCCAACTGACTCTTCAGCTGGCCAGGCCTGCCGCCTTTGCCGGCGGCGCCGAATCAGGAGGTGGTGCTTCCCCGGAGCAGAATATCACCTGGACCATATCCGAGACAGGCGACACTATTTTAGAAGCCGAGCGAAGCCTGGCTTTGAAAGTAGGCCGCAATATCTATTGGGCCCATGGTATTATTCTCGTACTGGGGGAAGAAGCGGCTAAAGCGGGGGTGCGTAATTATATCGATTTTTTTATGCGGGATCCTATGCCCCGGGAGACCACCTGGGTTTTGGTAACTAAAGGAAAGGCCAAAACAATCCTGGAGAGCCACGCAGAGCTGGAAAAAACCTCGGCCCAGGCAACTGGTTTTATTCTCAGAAACAATGAAGGTATTGGTGTGAGGTTAAAGGACTATGCTATTGCGCTGGCTGCCAGGGGAACCAACCCAACCCTGCCTCTGGTGGAGTTGGAACAGGTAGGTGAGGTGAGCGGGCCAGGCATGGATAAGCCAAAACAGCATGAAGGGGTTTCCATCACCGGCCTGGGTGTTTTTAAAGATGAATACCTGGTAGGATGGTTGGATATTCAGGAAACCAGGGGGTTATTGTGGCTGCGGGGCGATATGGGTAATTGCATAATTACAATACCTTCACCGGGACAGCCGGATAAAATGCTCTCCATAGACATTGTTGGCGTCAAGACCAAAGTGGAGCCGCAGTTTGACGGGGGAAAGATCAGTTTTGATGTTAACTTATCCATTAAAGGGGAGCTCAGCGAGCAGCAGTCCACCGAGGATCTGAGCATACCGGAGAAGATTGTTGAAATCGAAGAGGCGATGGCTGAGGATGCAGCCAATAAATGTTTAGCCGCACTGGAAAAAGCCCAGGGAGAATATGGATCTGACATCTTCGGCTTCGGGGAGGCCTTCCATCGCAAGTACAAGAGAGAATATAAAGAATTAAAATACAGCTGGAACGAGGTTTTTAAAGACGCACAAGTCAATATCGCCATTGAAGCCCGTGTGCAACGTGTGGGACTGTTAAACAGGCCTGTGACAATAAAGAGGCCGTAATATTATGAAAAAAGGGAATGGTAATTAAACGGAGGCCTGGAAATGTTCGTCTATGTAGTATTGTTGGTTTTTGGGTTCATGCTCATGATCCTGCTGGAAGTGCCCGGTCTGGTTAAAAAGAAAGCGTGGCGTGAGTTAGCGGCTTTTTCCTTCTTTCTGCTATTAGGTTTCGCTCTTGCGCTGCCCCAGGTGTTGGGAATCAAAGTACCCAACCCGAATAATGCCATTGAGGCATTGTTTAAGCCTGTATCCGTGTGGCTGAAATAATTAAAGCAGGTGGAATTGGAACATGATTGAATCCGGCAAGATCAACAGCAGGCAAGCTATTTGGCTGCTGATAACCCTGGTTGTGGCCACAGCAGGTATCCATGTTCCGCCGCTCATAGTAAATATTGCCGGACAGGACGCCTGGTTCTCTGTCATTGCTGCTACATTGGCGGCGCTGCTCATAGCCTGGCTAATTGTGGGTTTAGCTCTGCGTTTTCCGGGCAAAAACTTATTTGCAATAATGGAACTGATCTTAGGCACAATACCCGGGAAAATAATTGCTTTTGTCTATGTATTGTGGTTTATTCATCTTGAGATCATTGTCTTGTCAGAGTTCGGGCATTTCCATTCCTTTTCATTACCGGATACCCCAATGGCAGTTAATCATATTATGGCGTTCATAGTAATAACCTATATGGCCCGCCACGGGCTGGAAATAATCAGCCGCTTCAATGAATTGTTCCTGCCCCTGTTCATATTCTCAGTTGTCGTCCTGTCTGCACTTTCATTTATGGAGATGGAAGCAACGAGATTGCTCCCGGTTTTTGATTGCGAGACGGCGGATATTATGAAGGGGTCTTAACCCCGGTCGTCTGGCTGGGCGAGATTATCTGTTTGGCAGTGATCATACCATCCCTTAATAAACCGGGTCAGGCGTTACGGGTGGCGTTCCTGGCTGTTATTATCAGCGGTTTAATCATCGTTGTAAATGTAGTTTACTCGTTACTAATTTTTGGCTCCGACTTAACCGCTGCTTTCCGGTACCCGTTATTTAACGGCATTAGAATAATTTCCATCGCCAATTTCCTGGAGAGGTTGGAGGCCGTACCGACAGTGCTATGGATAGCCGGAGGTTTTATTAAAATGTCTATTCTTCGCTACGCAGCAGTACTCGGCGCTGCTCAGTGCCTGGGGTTGAAAGATTATCGACCGCTAGCGTTGCCTGTAGGAGCTGTTGTGGTTGCCGGTTCCCTGCTGATGTATTGGGATGTTTTGGGGACTACCAGATTCTTAGCTGAAGTATGGCCTTTTTATGGACTGACCTTTGAGGCCGTTATTCCTCTTTTGCTGTTTGTGTTAGCCATAGCCCGGGGACTGGGAGGCAAGGATAAAACCAACTAAACAGGATGTCATTGTAGAAAAACCTCTTTGCTTTGTGATTATTTTCATAATGCATATAGATTATGAAGTAATCCTAAAATTTGTTTTAGTCCATCAAATTATCTGAGCGAGGCCATGGCCGGGGTTGCATCTTAAGACCCGGCTCATTTTTTGTAGTATTAGGACAAAGAGGATGATTTAACAGGTTTAATAAAGTATACTAACTATTGTAGCCCAAGTAAGGCCATTTAGGTTATGCAGCATTAAAGGTATACCTGGGAGAGTTTAATGAGTTTCATAGAAGGAGGTAAAACAATGGCTAAAATAAATGAGCCTGATTATGATTTATTACGGGCTTCAGTAAAAAACATCATTATTGAGGATAACCCGGCTGGGAAAGGCTTTATTATTAACCTGCTTTTAAAAGATGGAGCCCAGAAAGCATACCCGGAGGTTTTTCAGTTAGCAGAAGTCCTCGCTTTAACATCTGAACTGGGCAGATTATTGCACTTACCGGAATCGGCTATATTGATCAAAACCGATAGCATAGATGAAAACATTTAAGCGACACAATTAAAGCAAAAGAGCATAAAGAATTAAACTAAAGCGAAGTTTCCTGTAAACAAAACCTTTTTCTAGAAAAAGGTTTTGTTTTTTGTTGTTTTATGAATTCATATCAAGTTAATTGCAATAATGCAATTTTTCATAGACTATTATGCCAATATAATACTATCAGCTATATTGTAGTTAGTTTACAGTTTTGCTGTTTTATCTTGTAAGACGATCACAAAAATCAAAATAACCCCAATATTATACGGTATTACCTTGTACTATATTGGTACTATATTGTATAATTGATGTAGCGGAAGGAGGTGATATAATGAGTAATGAAGATAGAATATTATTAGCTATCTTTGAAGAAAGTAAAAAACCCACTCCTGATATGGGTCGAGAGATCACTACTGCTAAATTAGACATGGATACAAACGTATTTAACATGGCAGTAAAAAAACTTAGCGACGATGGGCTTATCAAAGGGGCTAATATAGTTCAAAGCGGTGACAGGGTTGTTGCGGTATTTACTAAAGACATTACTATCACCGATGCCGGCAAAGAACGGGCTAGTAAATTGCAATAGTTGGTTATTAGTTGATTATATTAGTTAAAAGTTACACTTACTTAAGTAAGTGTAACTTTTAACTAATATGTAGTATTTCTTTAACAACTTCTTCCCGCTTTTTTTTTCTAAACCCAAAATCACTTTATTGCCGTCAGTCCTGATCGGGCTCTTACTACATACCGTCGGAAGCAAGCATGTTGTATTACTCCTCTGACAGCATAGATTACCTCATGTCAAAGTCCTGTGTATATTGTTATGCTTACGGCGGTCCTTTGATTTTTTTAATTTAGCTACTAATACCTCTTGCGCAAGGTGAATTTAAATGATAAAATATCAACTGTTCGCCACGCAAGGCGAAACCTGTCGAAAAATACCAGTTGACGGATGGCTGGCAAGGATGATAAGATAAAAGATGTCGCTATGAAGAGCGACGTGGTCTTTGAAAACTAAACAGTGGATGGATGTAAACACATGACTCTCGTCAAAGTAAACTAAAACGAGCAGTACATTCCAAAGCGGCTCGGGATAAACAAATCACGAGACGCGACAACGAGTGAGAAGCGCAAGAAGCGCAGGCTCACAAACATACGAGCGAGATTAAACTTTTCAAATATTTAACGGAGAGTTTGATCCTGGCTCAGGACGAACGCTGGCGGCGTGCTTAACACATGCAAGTCGAACGGTTCAGTCGTCGGTCATCAGACGTCAGACGTCAGGCAAGAAGGAATTCGCGCAGAATTCCGATTTAAACCTGACGACTGCTGCCTGACGACCGACGACCGAATAGTGGCGGACGGGTGAGTAACGCGTGGATAACCTGCCTATATGACTGGGATAACGCCGGGAAACTGGCGCTAATACCGGATACGCTTGTTAAGATGCATGTTTTGACAAGGAAAGGAGCAATCCGCATATAGATGGGTCCGCGTCCCATTAGCTAGTTGGAGGTGTAAAGGACCCCCAAGGCGACGATGGGTAGCCGGCCTGAGAGGGTGGACGGCCACACTGGAACTGAGACACGGTCCAGACTCCTACGGGAGGCAGCAGTGGGGAATATTCCGCAATGGGCGCAAGCCTGACGGAGCAACGCCGCGTGAATGAGGAAGGCCTTCGGGTTGTAAAATTCTGTCTTCAGGGAAGAAAGAAATGACGGTACCTGAGGAGGAAGCCCCGGCTAACTACGTGCCAGCAGCCGCGGTAAAACGTAGGGGGCGAGCGTTGTCCGGAATTACTGGGCGTAAAGGGCGCGTAGGCGGTGAGGTAAGTCTCAAGGTGAAAACTATCGGCTCAACCGGAAGCGTGCCTGAGAAACTGCCTGACTTGAGTGCAGGAGAGGGGAGTGGAATTCCCAGTGTAGCGGTGAAATGCGTAGATATTGGGAGGAACACCAGTGGCGAAGGCGGCTCTCTGGCCTGTAACTGACGCTGAGGCGCGAAAGCGTGGGTAGCGAACGGGATTAGATACCCCGGTAGTCCACGCCGTAAACGATGGGTGCTAGGTGTAGGAGGTATCGACCCCTTCTGTGCCGTAGTAAACACAATAAGCACCCCGCCTGGGGAGTACGGCCGCAAGGTTGAAACTCAAAGGAATTGACGGGGGCCCGCACAAGCGGTGGAGCATGTGGTTTAATTCGACGCAACGCGAAGAACCTTACCAGGGCTTGACATCCCCTGACAGCTGCTGAAAGACAGTTTTCTAACTTCGGTTAGACAGGGAGACAGGTGGTGCATGGTTGTCGTCAGCTCGTGTCGTGAGATGTTGGGTTAAGTCCCGCAACGAGCGCAACCCCTACGTTTAGTTGCTAACAGGTGAAGCTGAGAACTCTAAAGGAACTGCCGTTGACAAAACGGAGGAAGGTGGGGATGACGTCAAATCATCATGCCCCTTATGTCCTGGGCTACACACGTGCTACAATGGCCGGTACAAAGGGCAGCGAAGCTGCGAGGCGGAGCGAATCCCAAAAAGCCGGTCTCAGTTCGGATTGCAGGCTGCAATTCGCCTGCATGAAGTCGGAATCGCTAGTAATCGCAGGTCAGCATACTGCGGTGAATACGTTCCCGGGCCTTGTACACACCGCCCGTCACACCACGAAAGCTGACAACACCCGAAGCCGGTGAGCTAACCTGCAAAGGAGGCAGCCGTCGAAGGTGGGGTTGGTGATTGGGGTGAAGTCGTAACAAGGTAGCCGTATCGGAAGGTGCGGCTGGATCACCTCCTTTCTAAGGAGAATATATCAGACGTCAGACGACTGATAACTCCCAGGTCGATACATCCATCGACACACTGTTTAGTTTTGAGAGACCAATTTAGTAGTTAGTGGTGGGTAGTTAAGAATAAGCCCATCTAACGAGATTAGGTATCTCAGCGAGGAAGTTGAAGTTAAGAGTTATAGTAGGTTTAAAGAGGCATTTGGCAAAAGCCAAATGCTAAAAAAAAGCCCAAGGAACTGTTAACCAAGCTATCCAAATGTTCTTTGAAAACTGCACAGCATAGTAGAACAAGAGTAACTAGAGCATAGCGGCTCGTCAGAGGCGAGCATGGCAAGGAAGTTGCGAAGGGAGTGCGCGGAGCGTAGTAATGCGTGAGCACAGGTAAGCGACTGACGCAGCCAGGCGAAGTCTATGGCGTGACGCGAAACGAGTTCTAAATAGCGCGAATTAGGTCAAGCTAGAAAGGGCATACGGTGGATGCCTGGGCGCACAGGGCCGAAGAAGGACGTGGCAAGCTGCGAAAAGCTACGGGTAGCCGCAAGCAGGCCTTAATCCGTAGATATCCGAATGGGGCAACCCGGCGGGGGCAAACCCCCGTCACCGTTAACTGAATCCATAGGTTAACGGAGGGCACCCGGCGAACTGAAACATCTTAGTAGCCGGAGGAAGAGAAAGAAAGATCGAACCCCTTAGTAGCGGCGAGCGAAGCGGGGCGAGCCTAAACCAGAGGTGCATGCACCTCTGGGGTTGCGGGACTTTCACAAACTGCGTTGATAGATTTAGCCGAAGCGGCCTGGAAAGGCCCGGCATAGGAGGTAAAACCCCTGTAGGCGAAAAGTCGAAGGCGTAGGAGAGTATCCCAAGTACCACGGGACACGTGAAACCCTGTGGGAATCCGGGAGGACCACCTCCCAAGGCTAAATACCCAGTGCGACCGATAGTGAACAAGTACCGTGAGGGAAAGGTGAAAAGCACCCCGGGAGGGGAGTGAAATAGTACCTGAAACCGTATGCTTACAAACAGTCAGAGCACGATTAAGGTGTGATGGCGTACTTTTTGTAGAACGGACCGGCGAGTTACTTCTAGCGGGCAAGGTTAAGTGTGTTAGACACGGAGCCGCAGCGAAAGCGAGTCTTAAAAGGGCGAAATAAGTCTGTTGGAGTAGACCCGAAACCGGGTGATCTACCCATGTCCAGAGTGAAGCTTTAGTAAAATAAAGTGGAGGCTCGAACCGACCGTCGTTGAAAAGGCGGCGGATGAGGTGTGGGTAGGGGTGAAATGCCAATCGAACCCGGAAATAGCTGGTTCTCCCCGAAATAGCTTTAGGGCTAGCCTTAGGGAAGAATACCGGAGGTAGAGCACTGACTGGGCTAGGGGTCTTCAACGATTACCGAACCCAATCAAACTCCGAATGCCGGATATTTGAGTCTCTAGGAGTCAGACTGCGGGTGCTAAGATTCGTAGTCAAGAGGGAAACAGCCCAGACCGTCGGCTAAGGTCCCCAAGACAGGCTAAGTGGAAAAGGATGTGGAGTTGCCCGGACAACCAGGATGTTGGCTCAGAAGCAGCCATCATTTAAAGAGTGCGTAATAGCTCACTGGTCAAGTGGCTCTGCGCCGAAAATGTAACGGGGCTAAGCCTGTCACCGAAGCTGCGGCATCTGGTGGAATCACTAGTGTGTTTAAACCCTTCAAGAAGAGGAAACATTTTTGTCGCAAATATCCTTAAAATTTTTTAAAAGAGATTTGCGACTAAATGACCCGCAGGGGATAAGCGCAGTAGCGATTCCACCGGATGGGTAGGGGAGCGTTCCGTACACGTAGAAGCAGTACCGTAAGGAGTTGTGGAGAGTACGGAAGTGAGAATGCCGGTATGAGTAAACGCAAAGGCAGGTGAGAATCCTGCCCGCCGAAAACCTAAGGATTTCTGGGGAAGGGTCGTCCGCCCAGAGTAAGCCGGGACCTAAGCTGAGGCCGAAAGGCGTAGGCGATGGAAAATCGGTTGAGAATCCGATGCCACTTACCGCCGTTTGAAGGATGGGGTGACACAGGAGGGTAAGCTGAGCGCACGAATGGAAATGTGCGTCTAAGGTAGTAGGGTAAGAGATAGGAAAAACCGTCTCTTATAAAAGCCCGAGAACTGAAGGGGAGCGAAATAAAGTAGCGAAGCAGCCGAGCCCAAACTGTCAAGAAAAACCTCTAACGAGGCGAGTAAGTGCCCGTACCGTAAACCGACACAGGTAGGTGGGGTGAGAATCCTAAGGCGCGCGAGAGAACCCTCGTTAAGGAACTCGGCAAAATAACCCCGTAACTTAGGGAGAAGGGGTACCCCGTTAGCGTGAAGTTTTATACAGATGGAGCGCGAGGGGGTCGCAGAGAAAAGGCCCAAGCGACTGTTTAGCAAAAACACAGGTCCCTGCAAAATCGAAAGATGAAGTATAGGGGCTGACGCCTGCCCGGTGCTGGAAGGTTAAGGGGAGAGGTCAGGGTTGACCCGAAGCTTTGAACCGAAGCCCCAGTAAACGGCGGCCGTAACTATAACGGTCCTAAGGTAGCGAAATTCCTTGTCGGGTAAGTTCCGACCCGCACGAAAGGCGTAACGATTTGGGCACTGTCTCAACGAGGGGCTCGGTGAAATTGAAATGCCGGTGAAGATGCCGGCTACCTGCGACAGGACAGAAAGACCCCATGGAGCTTTACTGCAACTTGACATTGGGTTTTGGTATTGATTGTACAGGATAGGTGGGAGGCTAGGAGACCGGGACGCTAGTTTCGGAGGAGCCGCCGTTGGGATACCACCCTATGAGTATTGAAATTCTAACACAGTGCCGTATAGCCGGTACGTGGACAGTATCAGGTGGGCAGTTTGACTGGGGCGGTCGCCTCCCAAAGAGTAACGGAGGCGCCCAAAGGTTCCCTCAGCGCGGTTGGAAATCGCGCGTACAGAGTGTAAAGGCAGAAGGGAGCTTGACAGCGAGACGGACAGGTCGAGCTGGGACGAAAGTCGGGCTTAGTGATCCGGCGGTATCGAGTGGAAGAGCCGTCGCTCAACGGATAAAAGCTACCCTGGGGATAACAGGCTTATCTCCCCCAAGAGTCCACATCGACGGGGAGGTTTGGCACCTCGATGTCGGCTCATCGCATCCTGGGGCTGTAGTAGGTCCCAAGGGTTGGGCTGTTCGCCCATTAAAGCGGTACGTGAGCTGGGTTCAGAACGTCGTGAGACAGTTCGGTCCCTATCCGTCGCAGGCGCAGGAAACTTGAGAGGAGCTGTCCCTAGTACGAGAGGACCGGGATGGACAGACCACTGGTGTACCAGTTATCGTGCCAACGGTAGCGCTGGGTAATTATGTCTGGCCGGGATAAGCGCTGAAAGCATCTAAGCGCGAAGCCCCCCTTAAGATGAGGTTTCCCATAGAGTAATCTAGTAAGACCCCTGGAAGACTACCAGGTAGATAGGCCGGGTGTGTAAGCTGGGCAACCAGTTGAGCTGACCGGTACTAATAGGTCGAGGGCTTGACCTAATCGGACGTCGGACGTCAGACGTCAGACGTCGTAAAAGAGCTAAAACTTGTTCGAATATGCTGTACAGTTTTGAGGGAGCAGATTTAAGGGAGAAGCAGTTTGTGTAAAGGTAAGGTAATGCTTACGGTTGCAAGCTGCAAAGACTTAAAAAAGGAAAAAAGTTTCTGGTGACAATATCGGAGGGGGTACACCCGTTCCCATCCCGAACACGGCAGTTAAGCCCTCCAGAGCCGATGGTACTTGGGGCGCAGGCCCCTGGGAGAGTAGGTCGTCGCCAGAACAATTTTAAAGCCTCATGGTCAAACCATGAGGTTTGTTTATTTCCACGTCTGACCGAATCGCTTTCTGGGTTGATGGTACTTGGAGCATTGCACCCTGGGAGAGCATGGTCGTAAGTCGCATTAATTTTAAGCCCTGTGGTTTAACAACCATGGGGTTAATTATTTTCTGTAGACTGATGACCAAACCGCGGTACAGTATTTAACTGTTAAGTCAACGAAATAAACTGTTTCACAATTATTGATAATTTTTCTACAATTCTAAGTATTAATAGGATTCGAAATATGTAATTTTTTGTCGAAAAGAGGTGTGTGGTCTTTGTCATAATAATGAATTTATTAAATTGAGAATTTTAAGGAGAATCAGCAAATGGTAATGAAAAAGGTACACCCACTGATATTGAAATTAGCTGTTCTAGCCGTAGCGCTTAATGAAGTATCTGCGGGGGCAGTATCACCGGCCATGGATGCCATGATCAAAGCGTTTGCAGGACAACATAGTGCCACCACCGTGATGCTGATTGCAAGCTTACCAAGTCTTTGTATGTTGATATTTGCTCCAATATTCGGCAAAATAGCAGAGATTTTCACTCGACGCCAATTGGTTTTGTTTTCATTGATTATATTTATTATCGGTGGAACAGCACCAGTATTTTTATCCGATAACCTTTATGCCATTTTAGGCATGAGAGTCCTCTTGGGTATAAGCGTCGCAATAATAATGCCACTATCTTTGCTATTAATCGACGACTTTTACAGTGGCCCAGAAAGAGATACTATGATCGGTTGGAATGTTGCCGCTCAGATGGTCGGTGGTGCAATATTCCAGTTGCTCCAAGATCTTGGTGGAGCGAATATATATGCCCTTGACAGAGCCGAAATTAAAGATGACAACATTGCGAAGTATATCCAGCTAGACCTGGGCAGCAAAGAGTCAATTGACAATGCCGTCGCTCAGCTGCCGGACAGAATTGACTGTATATTCTAAATTGCAGGAGTTGCCGGCGAAGTTTATAGAGGTGGAAGATTTACCCCGACGCAAGTTGTTACAATTAACTTTATCGGTGCAAGACGTTTAATCGAATCACTTATTCCCAGGATGCCAGCAGGTGGCTCCATTGTTATGTGTTCTTCAGTAGCCGGTAGCGCCTGGCCTATGCATATAGATGTTTATAAGCCTTTTGCTATGATAGATGACTGGGATGAAGCAATTAAGTATTTTGAAGACAGGTTAGATGACCCCGCATTCATAGGACCTCCCGAATTAGCTAATAAAGCCTATACAGTATCAAAAGAAACCATGATTATTTATGCCAAGTATAGATCCTGGTCCCTGTCAGAAAAGCACATCCGGATTAACACAGCTTCACCTGCCGCGATTAAATCGCCAATGCATGATGACTTTAATGAGCTTACCGTGAGCTTTCCCCGGAAAAATAGACACGGGAAATGGGTAGTTATCTCCTATTTTTATAGATTCACAACTTTTTTACTCGAAGAAGGCCGTGGCCGCCCTTGACGTGGAGCCTCGCACCCATGTTTTCTAGGGCCAGAGGCAAGCCCACCGCTTCGCTGGTGGCCCTACCCTTGGCAAGAGGTTAACATGGGCATTCTCCACGTAAAGGGTCTTCGCTTCGCTCCGATGAACGGCCACTGGTGGTTGTGGCTAAATTATGCTGCCGGTTTTAAGACCTGCTCATATTCCACCGGTGACATATATCCAAGGGCTGAATGCAGTCTTATACGGTTGTAAAAGATTTCAATGTATTCGAAAATTGCTTGTCGGGCTACAGCTCTGGTCTTAAAGCGGTTACCGTAAATAAGCTCCCTCTTTAGTGTCCCGAAAAATGATTCCATACAGGCATTGTCATAACAATTTCCCTTTCGGCTCATGCTGGGGATCATCTCATAATCTTTTATTGCTTGTTGATATTCATAACTGGCATACTGGCTGCCCCGGTCAGAGTGATGGATAAGCCCCGCCGATGGCCGATGCCGCCAAACTGCTTGTCTTAGAGCATTCATGGTCAACTGGCGGGTCATCGTGCTATCCAAGAGTAGGCGAAACCTCAATTCCGTACAGGCGCTCCAAATGATCCTGGATATCGCGAGTGCTGACCCCTTTGGCGTAGAGAGCCAATATTTGGTCTTCGATACCGGTCACATTCTTCTGATGCTTTTTGACGATTAGAGGATCATGTTCGCCTTCGCGGTCCCGGGGTATCTGTATATTGATTTCGCCGAATTCACTGCGTACAGTTTTAGCACTATGCCCATTACGCCGGTTGCTTGTGCGTTTGTTATGAACATCGTTCTTTTCATAGCCTAGGGTGGTATCCAATTCGGCCTCCAGCATCTCTTGTAAGGTCTCGGCAAAGAGGTCTTTAAGAACTTTCTGGATGTCTTCAACGCTTTTTAGGTCGTTATCTTTGATGAATTGCTTGATCTCGGCTCGGGTGACCAGTTTCTTCTTCTCCATATGTATTCCTGCCTTTCCGTTTTATTTTATATTCGGAAAGAGCAGAAGCACAATTTATTTTACACACTCCGGCTTTTTGCCCACATTCTTTCTTTCACCCTTTGCGGGGGTTTGGGCTGACCGTTATAATCGCAAAGTCTTGATTGTTTTGGCGGATTCCAGTATTGCCCTGGCTACACTGGTCTTAGCCCTGTTATTTCTCGCAGGCTATAAAATGCTCTGGCTGCTCTTTTTCATGTCTGCAATACGTGCCCTCGGTGCAGCAATTCAAATACCTGCCGTGGGAGCCTTGCTCCCGCAAATTGTGCCTGGGAACAAGCTAACCAGGGTGAATGCCATCAACAGCAGTATCCAATCCCTGGTATCCCTGGCATCTCCGATGCTGAGCGGTGCCCTGCTAACCTTTTCCACTATTGAAATTATTTTTTTTATCGATGTTGTTACTGCCGCCATTGGGATCACAACCTTGCTCTTCTTCTTGCATGTTCCTGTGCATGACAAAGCGCGGGAAAAACAGACTATCAGTTATTTTAGCGATATGAGCCTGGGCTTTGCCTACATAAAAAATCATGCTTATCTTAAAAACTTCTTTGCCTTTTGCGCCGTATTCCTCATTTTAGCTGCACCCGCCTCATTTTTAACCCCCCTGCAGGTAGCGCGCAGCTATGGCAGCGAGGTATGGCGCCTGACGGCTATTGAAGTCGCTTTTTCCAGCGGTATGATTTGCGGCGGCATTATTATGGCTTCCTGGGGTGGTTTTAAGAACAGAATCCATTCAATGACTCTGGCCTGTCTGGTTTTCGGCATCTGTACCTTTGCCCTTGGTGTTATGCCGGTGTTTTGGCTGTACCTGGTAATTATGGTCATCGTAGGAGTGGCTATGCCGTTCTTTAATGTGCCGGCTACGGTTTTGTTGCAGGAAAAGGTGGAGGCTGATTATCTGGGACGGATATTCGGGATCATGGGCATGCTCGCAAGTGCTATGATGCCGATGGGAATGCTGGTGTTCGGACCTTTGGCCGATATAGTGAGAGTTGAGTGGCTGCTTTTAGGAACAGGTGTGGTGTTATTCATCCAGGGTTTTTTCTTGCCGGGCAATAAAGTGTTGCTCGAAGCAGGAAAACCAGGATTCAACCCTGAATAATGACTTCTAAATCGACTTTTTAAAGAAGCTGTAATTTACAGTCCACCATGTCCCTTGGTGTAATGGTATTACTTGTGACCTCGCAATCAAAAGCCAAAACCTGTACCCCTAGATTTGCTGCCTGAACGAGGGTTTCGCCAAAAGCCGGGTGAGTTTTGACATTGGGTGTGAAATAACGAACGCCTTTCATTTGGATGACAAAGAAGACGTAAGCCTCAAAGCCCTCTTTGATACTTAAGCCCAGCTCATGCAGGTGCCTGACACCCCGTTCTGTAGGGGCATCGGGGAACATGGCCACGCCATTTTCCTCCAGGGTCACGCCTTTTACTTCCACAAGGATCTTTCTGTCACTGGTTTCGAGATAAAAATCAAACCGGGAGTTTTTGTATCTGGCCTCAGGTTTGATCAATTGAACATCTTTAAAAAAGTTGCTTTCCAGCACCCATTCATGGAAAAGCTTGTTGGGCGCCTGGCTGTCGATATTGATTAACCTTTCTTGTTTATAAACACTGATCAGATCATATTTTGTCTTCCTGCGCTTACTTTGCTGTTCCTGGACATAGATATTTGCCCGGGGCAAGAGAAGTTCTTTGCAGCGGCCGGTGTTTTTTACATGACAAATCTCCTCTCTGCCGTCGATTTCTATATTGGCGATGAATCTGTTGGGACGGGATAAAAATAGGGCTTTTTTAATGTTTTCATACTTCATGGATATTCCTCCAGATGTTTCCCAGACTGGACTTGATGATAAAAGCAATTAGGTTAAAAGCCTGCCTTATAATTTTAAAAACTACTAAAATATATAATATAAATGGCAGAATGTCCATCAAGGAAATATAGCTACTATTGCCAACCTGATGGGTATGGCTGGTGAGCCAGGGTTTGACAGCAGCGATGCAAGCCGGTTATTGAATCAGGAAAAGGAGTAAAAATGGAACTGCCAGTGGGTGTAAAAAAAATCATCAAACCTTTGCTGGCAGCCGGTCATGAAGCCTACCTGGTGGGCGGCAGTGTAAGGGATCTGCTGCTGGGCAGGCTGCCCCATGATCATGATATTGTCACCACGGCAACTCCTGACCAGGTTATGGAGCTGTTTGACAGGGTAGTGCCGGTGGGGCTGCAGCACGGTACCGTGACGGTTATCGAAAAGGGCCTCCAGGTAGAGGTCACCTCAATTATAACCCTGTGCCAGGATCTCAGGCGGCGGGACTTTACGGTCAACGCCATGGCCATGGACCTTAGCGGGGTAATTTACGATTGCTTTGGGGGCAGGGAAGACTTGCAGCATCAAGTAATCAGAGCAGTTGGCCAGGCACAGCGCCGGTTCCGGGAAGATCCTCTGCGCCTTTTAAGGGCTGTCAGGCAGGCAGTTGTCCTGGACTTCACTATTGATTGCAAAACCGGATTTAGTATAGCCGAGAACAGCTATTTGCTAAGGACTGCGGCGCCGGAACGGGTACGTGAGGAGCTAAATAAAATATTGTTAAGCGGCCGTCCTGCCAGGGGAATAGCGCTGCTGAATAGTTTTGACTTGCTGGGGCAAATATTCCCCGAATTTGCTTGTACAGAGGCTTTTCAGGAGCAAATCGAGCATTTGAAGAAGTTTCTTGATGCAACACCACAAAACCTAAGCATCAGGTTGGCTGCGCTGTTATCCGCTATGGTTAAAGCAATCCATTTAAAAAAAACGCGGCGTGAGGCCCTTGAGGCATCCGGGAACGGCCTCAATATGGTCCGGCTGATTTTGACCAGGCTGAAGTATAGCAAGCAAATTATTGAGCAGGTCTTGTTATTTGTGCAGGAGAGCATTGATTTTAAGGACAGGTTGTCAACCGTAGAGCTAAAAAGGCTAATCGGCAGGCTGGGGTATCAAAACTTAGATGATTTCTTCAATTTGCTGCTGGCGGAAGCCCAAACAGGTGTCTGTGAGTTTACTGCTGTCGGGGTGGAGGCTTGCCGGGAAAAGTCAAAGGAGATAATTGACCGCAAGGAAGCGATTTTGATCAGTGAACTGGCCATCAACGGCAACGATCTCCTCGCAATGGGGTTTGCACCGGGACCGGAGCTTGGCAGCATTTTGAACCATTTGTTAGATATGGTGTTGGAAAAACCTGAATTGAATAACAGGCACTCCCTGAAGGCATTAGTTAGAAGCAAGTGGCGACAATGAATACAATAAAGTGGTGCTAAGGCTGGAGCGATTCTCCAGTCTTAGCACTCTTTACTTTTTATTTCAGTTGCAGAAACTATATATCGCAGTTCTTAAATTGTCGTCAACCGGGTAATCTTATTTGCTTCATTGACGTATGTCCGTTAAACTGGCTATAATGATTAGGTATTTAAGCGGTAATGTGAAGGGGTGCAGAAGGAGGTTATAGTATGGAATATGAGCAAATAATTTCTGAAATAACAAGTGGGCTTACAGGTAACAATGAGAAAGATATTGCATATTTAAAAGCGCAGGCTGATAAATATCAGTCGCACGATTTGGCCGCGGAAATATCAAGGGCGATTAACAGGCTGCTTTATGATATCCTGCCTGAAGATCAAAAAGCTCAAGCAGCGTCATTCAATAGCGACGGTAAGAGTATAGAGTTAATGTACCAGGAAGTAAAATACCTGGTAAGCTCAAAGCAAAACCAAAAAGCAGCTGTGTTGCTGGATTCTTTGCTGGAACTATGTGAGAGCTCGGTTCAACCTGATGATCAGACTGATTATTTTAGCTTCAAAAATATGTTCCAAGCACTGCTCTACGAGCACATCTTTAAGCCCCAAAAAACATATCAGCCGGCGCCACATGATTGCAGTGACATGTATATCATCCGCGGTTACCTCTATCTTGCCGAATACAAATTAGATAAAGCGATTGAGGCTATGGAAAAGGCCATTAGTTGGAACCCTGTCAACATCTATGCCTATTTTCAATTAGCCGAGGCCAAGAAACTAAAAGACAGTTTTGAAGAGTACTACAATTTAACCAAACAGGCACTGATGTTTGCCACCACCAATGCCGAAATTGCCAGGTGTTATCGTAATTTCGGTTTCTATTTTATAGAAGTAAAACAGTACCAGGATGCTATTAATATGTATTATTTGAGTAGAGATTATGAAAACCACGAAGCGGTTGCTTCCGAATTATTCTATATCTCACAACAAACCGGAGAGATGATTGTACAACCCGCCCAGGATGAAATTTTAGAGACAATCACAAGAGAAAACATCCAGGTTGGTCCCAGTGAAGCTGTTGTGGGCATTGCCACAGAACTAGGGAAAAAGGCTTATGAGGATGAACATTATGATTTAGCTCGGTATTGCCTGAGCATGGTTTATGGGTTGACTCAAGATCAAGAGGCAAGAGTGTTGTTAGAGAAAATGTCGCTAATAAATTAAATTTAACGGCAGCTTTGGTAAGATTTCAAAGTAGAGTCAGACATTAATAATATATCTTGTGCCTACTACTTGAAAAAGTCAGCCTGCAGTGTGAAAATAGAAAAAAAGCAGGCTTTATGAAGACCGCTCTAAATGATTATAGAGGGGTTATACAAGAAGGAAGTGAATCGTTTGCTGGAAATCAAAAATTTATCTTTAACGCTAGAAGGGGAAAAAGGCCCTGTAGAGATTCTCCATGACATCAACCTTACTCTTGAGGACCACCTGCTATATGTCTTCACCGGTCCCAACGGTGGCGGCAAGTCTTCACTGGCCAAGGTTATCATGGGTATTTACCCGGCCACAAAGGGACAGATCCTGCTCAATGGCCGGGATATTACTAACCTGACTATTTCGGAGCGGGCACAACTTGGCATCGGTTATGCTTTTCAGCAGCCGCCCCGCTTTAAGGGCATGACCGTGGCAGAACTATTGCTCCTGTCCGGGGGGAAGGATAAGTTTATCGTTGATTGCAACCTGCTGAACAAGGTAGGCCTGTGCCCTCAGGATTATTTGGACCGCGAAGTAGATAACAGCCTATCAGGCGGAGAATTGAAGCGCATAGAGATAGCCTCCTTGTTGGCCCGGGATCTCAAGTTGGCCATATTTGACGAGCCGGAAGCAGGCATCGATCTCTGGAGTTTTAGCAGGCTAACTGAGACTTTCCGCAACTTAAACGCAGAGTCAGATGCCACCCTGGTCCTCATTTCCCACCAGGAGAGGATCCTCAACCTGGCGGACGAGATTGTGTTGATTGTTGATGGGACTATTGGCCAAAAAGGCAGCAAAGAGGAGATCTTGCCCTTGATTATGACGGATGAAGTGTGCGAGTGTCGTCCTATCTGTGAAAGGATTGATGAAGATGTTAAGTGCTATTGATAAGCATATACTGGAGACAGTAGCCGATCTGCATGACATTCCGCAAGGCGCTTATAATATTCGCAGAAATGGGGAAGGAATCAGCCGGCACACAACTGAAAATATTGAAATAATAACAAAAACGGATAAGCCCGGCATAGACGTGATTGTAAAGCCAGGCACAAAAAATGAGAGTGTCCATATACCCGTGCTCTTGACTCTAGAGGGTATTAATGACCTTGTTTACAATACTTTTGACATCGGCGAAGGAGCAGATGTGTTGGTGGTAGCCGGTTGCGGTATCCATAATCCCGGTGAAGGGACGGCAAGACACGACGGCATCCACAATTTCATTATCCGCAAGGGCGCCAAAATGCGCTATGTGGAGAAACATTACGGTGAAGGTAAAGGAACCGGTCAAAAAATACTCAATCCCAAAACGGTTCTGGAAATTGAGGAGGGCGGTGTTGCGGAACTGGAGATGATCCAGATCCGCGGTGTTGACCACAGCATACGGGAAACGGAGGCAAAACTGCACAAAAACGCTCATTTGCTGATCACGGAACGATTGCTGACAGACGGAGAACAATACGCCGAATCCAAAATAACTGTGGAACTGGCCGGACAGGATGCCACCACCCAGGTGATTTCCCGTTCTGTTGCTCAGGACAAGTCCAGGCAAATTTTTTACCCGCGGGTAGTGGGTGAAGAACGCTGCCGTGGCCATGTCCAGTGTGACTCAATCATTATGGACGAAGCTCAGATCCGCTCAATTCCTGAAATTGCTGCCAATCACGCCGAAGCCCAGCTGGTGCATGAGGCCGCTATAGGTAGAATTGCCGGTGAGCAGCTGATGAAGCTGATGTCGCTGGGATTGACGGAAGAAGAAGCTGAAGATACTATTCTCAAAGGTTTCCTGAAGTAGTAAGCCTGGCTTTGCGGTGCAGGTGCGATTAATTCGCACCTGCATTTTTTAAAAAGATGCTAATAGCTCAGGCCGTCTCAAAAAAATGAACCCACCTGCATGAGGCGGGCCCAAAAGAGAGGAGGATAAGGAAGAACTGTTATACTGCTATGTCAATCCGGTCAATGCCGGCTGTTATTATTATGTTCATTTTAAAACATCTTTATTAAAAGAACCTGATAAAATTGTTAAGTATATGTTAAATTATTAAATAATAATGCTTGATTTATTATGGATAATTGAGTGGTGGTACAAAAGTGCAGGAATATCGTTTTAAACACCGGCTCAAGGTGCGTTTCGGAGAAATCGATGCCGCGGAAATTGTTTTTCACCCGCATTTTTTGCATTATCTGGACATTGCCTTGAGTGAGTACTTTGGTGAGGGATTAAAGCTACCCCGTACTGAAATGGCCAAAAAAGGCGAGTTTGCTTATATTTTAAAAAAAATCAACGTCGAGTTTGTGAATCCGGCGACAGTGGACGAATGGTTAAATATATGGTGTAAGGTGGAAGAGATAAAAAACACCAGTTTTGTGGTGAGTTTTGTAATAACGAGGGATGGAGGCGGGGAAGAGGACACTATTCTTAAAGCGACGAATGTTTATGTCAGCTATGATTTTTACAGCAAGAAAACAAGACCGGTACCGGATTTTGTGCGCCGGGCGATTAATAGTTTTGAAATGGAGGGTGTCACTAACTACTAACAAGTAGTACTGCGACACCCCCATTATTTAAGTCCCGCTTCCATTAGCAGCGGCTCGTCTCCCACGATCTTATACCGGCGTTCTTCCACGACCACCCCGTCATCTCCGGTCTTCCGGAAAACTATAACTGCATGGCCGTCCCCGGTTGTCTCCTGTGAGGTCTCATAGATGTACCTAGTGCCGTTCTCAATCCTTTCCCTGGTGCCAATCCAGTACGGGCAGTTGTTAAGGAATGCATCATATTTAGTGTATTTGGAAAAGAGCTTATTTTTGGCTTCCACGTTAATATCGGCCGTTTTCTTTTCCACACGGGAGGCGTTGACTTCCGCCGTTCTTCCGATGCTCTTTAAATAATCAGCTGCCTGGGCCTCCTGCTGCCTTTCCAGTTCTGCATAGTCTTTCTCGGAAGACAGTACTCTATCCTGCAGCTTTTGGGGAAACATCTTTTTGATTGATTGCGCGTAGCCGGCTCCATCCTCCGGTTCTTTATACTCTAACAATGAAAAACCGCCGTTTTCATCCTTAGAAAAAACCATTACCGTCGGGATAGCCCCACTGCCGCTGATCTTGGTGAAAATACCGTTTTCAAAGCCGAAAGCACCAAAGCTTGCTATCGTATATACTTTAACCTTTCCGTTGCTTTCCTCGCTATCCAGGATGATGTGCCCTTCGGTTGCCGTTTCTCCATCCGCGTAGGCATTGCTCCTGGATTTTATTGCCAGGCTTACCGCGTCATCTATATTAACAGGTTTTTGGTTTGAATTTACGGATCCAATACCTATTACAATATCAACCGAAGGCTCAACGGTATAAAAGTCTTCGTAAACAATCGTCAATTGTTTTTCATCTACCATTTGCCCATTTTCATCCAGGATCGTGGCAGTCACAACACTTTTGTTGTCCATAGAGGCCTGTCCGGCCGGATCAAGAGGCGACCAGTATACCGGGGTACCCAGAGGCAGTTCAATATCCGGCAAACCTTTTGTAATCTCTCCGGTGGCAACCTCCCAGGTAAAAAGCGAGCCGGCCTCCGTCTCATAGCGGACTTTCGCTGCATTACCGCGGTATTGCGCCGCTATTTCTATTCCCGGCGTGCTGGACATGGCTGGTGTGTATTTTTCAGGGTTAACATAAAGCTTGAAGGCGAGATTCTTTAACAATGCCTCAAGGCTGCTAACGTCCTTTGCGTATTCCCGCAGGTCACGATCAAAATATGTTTGCAATTCTGTCCTCAGAAACTGGTATTCAAATGTTTGGTCCGGCTCTGTGACCTTAAAGGTTATAACATCAACATTATCAATCAGGGCAAACATTAATACCGCATTATCCAGGAGAGCTGATTTAATCTCAGCGGTGTCATAATTGACACCCCTCAAATCGTAATTAACTGTTATCCCATATGGAACGGACCCGGTCTGCAGTGACACCTCAAGGCGCAAATCTGCATACGGCAGTCTACCAATAAGGTTTACCACCTTGCTGTTGTCACCCGCGTAAGCGGTTTTATGTTTTAGCAATTTTTCCGCGTCATAACTGAAACTATTTACTGATGGATCCTGCTTTGACAGGCAGCCTGTCAAAAGTACACAGCAGGACAAAACCCAAAAAAATAATACGCCTACCAGTGCCAGCCTGCGGCGGTTTATATTAAAACCAGCTATACTTATCATATTTAGCCTCCACTTTGATATTTTGGTAGCTATATGTAATGGGCGTTTTTAATCATACAAATGCTTTTGGAAGGTTTTTTCAAACAGCTGATTTCCCTGACTTTCCATACTTCAAAATGATCATTTTACACCGGTTTCTCATATTATGACACAAAAACCATATTATTACTATTGTTCCCAAGGGTTTATTTGAAGTTGACTGGAGTTTGCCTGTCTTTCCTGTGGCCAATTGCTTTCGATGGAGCTGTTTTGCTTCTTAACGAGTAGTACTTAAAGAAAAACATGTGCAACATAGAAGCTATGGGATAATTTGGGTGGTGCAATTTATCATTGCTCTTTTGATAAGAATCTTAAGATATAACCTCTAAAATCCTCAAAGTCCTTCAATTTTGTTTGTATTATTGAATAAACTCTACTGGTATCGATTTCCCAATAATATGTACCAGGCGGTTGCGAAAACGGGCCATATCGGTTAATTCTTTAGCAAAATTTTTCGGTAGGACACCGTGGTTTCCAAGGTATAGTGAATATATCCGAGTAATCCTTGGGGGCTTCAAAATTGTAGGTGGATATGATATGGTTACCGATATTCAAGGTGGTTTCTATTGCTAACTGCAGGAACCTTTCTGCGCTGCCGTAATTGCGCGGGTCATTAATGAATTCATTATGATTTATATTACTGAGTTGGCTTAAAATGGACAAGTAATTGTCAAGCATTTTTAATTGCTTATCTATTTTTTGAAAATTAACCATCTGTTTTTCTCCCTTCCCTAATCCTTTTTAACAACTCCTCACGATATTCACGGTAGATAGGCAGGCAATCGATGTAGTATTTTCTCGCGTATTCTACGAAATCGGATCTTTTTTCTTCATCGTTACTGAATAGCAGTATGCCGCAGGTGGCGTTGTATTGGATGGGAAGTGGCGCCTTGTTCAGGACTACCAGGTCGATATTGTCGGTTTGGAATATCTTTTCCAGTTCTCCCGTCAGGCTCATTTCAATGCGGAAGGACTCCATATCCGGTAATTCCCGGGCCATTATTATACCAACATCTATATCACTGAGTGGAGTAGGGCGTCCTCCGGCGTAAGACCCAAAAAGGTATGCTGCAGCAACCTCCGGATACTGCCGGGACATATCCTTTAACTGTGGTAATAGTTTTTCAAGTTCAATTGTTTTTGTTTTTGCAGTGGTTTTCATAGTTCACACTTCCTGTTTTTCATCCTTAAATTAATTATAACATGGTTAAAATGGCTGGCAGTCTGAAACGTAATTCAAAATGAATTTTATTCTACTATACATTTGTACTTGTCAGTTTAACATACAAGAAGGAAGATAACTTTTGCTGCGGTATGGAATGCCAGGGATAAAATAAAAAGAGGATTTTAGCCAAGGGCGGGGAATGATGAATAAAATCCCATTTTCGCAAACATTTTCAATGAACCACTTGGCACTGGTTTCTGTTTATTAAAAACAAAAGACCCCTTTAAGGGGACGGAAACCAGGTTTACTGCCCGATAGTTGAATAGCTGTGTGTTGCACTGTTTGACCCTAAAGTGCCCTAGAAAATGTACAATCGTGGCACAGAATTGTAATATGCATAACCAGTGTTCGAATGAATGTCATACAGGTCATAATCTAAGCCGTTACAAAAATGTAGCGGTTTTTGTCATGTCTATTGGCTGAAGTTGAATTTGTTATCGCAAGGATATACGGCTGCTGAACTATTGACAGAGGCTAAAGTATTCTTATATGGTAAAATTGGATTGAGTCAAAAAATGCTTGAGGGATGCAGCATGACCAAAGAACCATACCGCGTCTACCTGGTTGAAGATGACGGGATGCTGGCGGAGGAAATTTCCAAACTGCTTATGAAGTGGGGCTATGAGGTCCGGAGCGTGCAGATGTTTGACAACATCCTGGAGGAGTTCCTGGCCGTACAGCCCCATGTTGTTTTAATGGATGTCAATATCCCCAGCTTTGACGGCTTTTACTGGTGCAAGAGGATCAGGGAGGTTTCCGCTGTCCCCATCGTTTATATTTCCTCCAGAGACAGCAGTATGGACGTAATTATGGGTATGAATAACGGCGGCGACGACTACTTGATGAAGCCTTTTGACAATGCTGTTTTAGTGGCCAGGCTGCAGGCAGTCATACGCCGGACCTATGAATATAATCTCCAGGAAGCACACATTCTGCGGTACCGTGGTCTTAACCTTAATCTTTCGGAGGCTGTGGCCTCCTATGAGGATAAAAAATGCGAGCTGACCAAAAACGAACTAAAAATCTTAAAACTCCTGCTGGAGAACCGGGGTAAAATTGTGACCAGGCAGGCTTTGATGAGGAGTTTATGGGACGAAGAGATTTACGTTAACGAAAACACTCTGACCGTTAACGTCAACCGCGTGAGAAACAAGTTGGAGGAACTGGGACTCACCTCTTTCATTACCACCAAAAAAGGAATGGGGTATGTTGTTTTATGAGGACGATGGCCTACATCAAGGGACACTGGGAATGGATTGCCTGTCAGGCCGGCATCATCATCCTGATCAATGTGGTATTGCTGACAAGTACTCCTCTGGCTAAAACTATGGGGGAGATTTTTTATTTGGATTTACTGGTGATTAGCGTGGCCGCAGCCGGGTATTTTCTTCACTTCCGCCGGATGGGAAATGCTTATGGCCAAGTCAGGCAAGCGCTGGCTGAAGGCCATGATCCCGGCTGGCTTTTTAAAGAGCTTGCAGATACAGGGGAAGACACCGTTCCGGGCATCAGTCTCATGCATGAACTGCTTGTCTATGAAAAGAAGAACTTCAGCCTGAAAGAAAACGACTACCGGCAGCGGATGAACGATTTAAAAGATTACTTGACCCAGACCGTCCATGACCTGAAAGTGAACCTTTCTGTCTGTGAGATGGCGGTGAACCGCCTGGAAGATGAAATGGAAATCGCCAACAAGTTGCTATACCAGATTGAACAGATGAAATTCCGGATTGACCAGGCCCTGTTTATCACCAGGGCTAATCATTACAGCGAAGATATCCTATCGGAAAATGTCAATCTGGAACAGGTTGTTAAGGAGGCAATCGGCGATAACGCCGAATTCTTGATCAATAAAGGGATTAGCATTCAGAATGACCTTCAGCCGTATCATTTCATCAGCGATAAAAAGTGGGTCCATTACATAATCGCCCAGATCCTCAACAACAGCAGCAAGTATACGGGACAAAACGGAGAGATTAACATCTACAGCCGGGAGGATGAACGGGCATATCACCTGCATCTTAGAGATAACGGCATCGGCATCCCGCAAGAGGAACTTGACCGTGTCTTCGATAAAGGGTTTACCGGCACAAACGGCAGAAACAGCACCAAATCAACCGGCATGGGCATGTACTATGCCAAAAAAATGGCCGGCAAATTAGGGATCGGCCTCTATGTGCACAGCAAGCAAGGGGTGTATACCGAATTCGTCCTATCCTTTTATAAGTTGTCTGATTACCTGCAGCGCCGGCACATAAAGTGACGAAATTGTCATTTTGGACCTCCAAATTGTCATCCAAAGCGATAGAACCAAAGTGGCCATATTCTTACAATAGAATCATACCAAGGACGATTTGAGGAGGAGTAATGTGGCTGCAATTATTGAGGTGAAGGATTTGACCAGGCTTTTCGGTCAACAGGGCGCTGTTTGCCGGGCCCTCTATGAGGTAAATTTTGCTATTGAGGCCGGCTCATTCGTGGCCGTCATGGGACCGTCCGGCTCCGGAAAAACAACCCTGCTTAATATCATTTCCACCATTGATCAGCCCACCAAAGGTCAGGTCATCATCGACGGCAGGGAGATTAACACGGTAAAGGAAAAAGAACTGGCTCTGTTTCGCAGGGATATGATCGGCTTTGTCTTTCAGGAGTTCAACCTACTGGATAATATGACGATCCGTGATAATATCGCCCTGCCCCTGACCCTAAACAACAGGAAAGTGGAAGAGATATTGCGCAAAGTCCGGGAGCTGACGGAACTCTTTGGCATCGATGACCAGCTGGATAAATATTCCTACCAGCTTTCGGGCGGGCAGAAACAAAGAGCGGCTGTTTGCCGGGCCCTGGTCAATGACCCCAAAATTTTGTTTGCCGACGAGCCTACCGGGGCACTGGATTCCAAAGCAGCTGCCGAACTTCTGGCCTGTTTTCAGAATGTCCGCAACAAATACGGGACCACGGTGGTGATGGTAACCCACGACGCCACCGCCGCCAGTTATTGTGACCGGGTTTTGTTCCTGAAAGACGGGATGATCAGCGGCAAATTGGAGACAAACGGCAATACTGAAGAGTTCTTTAAAAAGATTCTCAGCATGGTAGCCTTGCTGGGAGGTGAAAGGAATGAACGCCTTTAAAATCTCCTGGCTGTTATATAAGAACAACCTGAAACTTTATAAATTTTATTTAGGGGTACTGATCCTGGCAACGGCCATTTATTATAATTTTTTGGCGGTGAACTACAACCCGTATCTACAGGTCCTCGGCGAACAGTACATCTTTGCCCAGGTTGCCAGTGCCATGTGCAGCATAGTCCTGTTTTTCACTATGCTGTCCTTTATGTTTCATGCCAATAATTTTTTCTACAAGTTACGTTACAAAGAAATCGGCACCTATATGCTGATGGGCATTCCCAGCAGTAAAATCGGCGTAATTTTTGCTATAGAAAGCATCCTGCTGGGAGCAACGGCTGTAGCCATCGGCCTGCCTGCCGGTATACTGTTTTCCAAACTTTTTTTTATGCTGCTGGCCAAAGCCATGATTCTGGAGATCCAGATCCCGTTTTATATTCCGCTCAAGGCTGTCGGCTTACTGCTTCTGATTCTGGCTGTGTTTATTTTCGCTATGGGATTAAAGAATTACCGGATGGTGCGCAGCAGCAGGCTCATCGAGATCCTCAATGCGGCCAGGAAAGAACAAAGCCTGCCGAAAATCAGATGGATACGCGGCCTGTTGGGTGTAGCCTGCATTCTTTCGGCTTATTACCTGGCCCTGCATGTTTTTGATCTGCCTTTTAACTTACCCTTGAACTACATGGAGACCTCCATATTAATCCTGTTCCTGGTCATCACCGGCACCTATTTATTCTTCGGCAGCTTTTTGGCGATTGTCCTCAACGCTCTAATTAAGAACAGAAAAGCCGTCTATAAAGGTTCCAGGCTGGTAAGCTTCAGCAATACCTTATTCCGGCTGGGAACCCATTACAGGAGCCTGTCCATGACGGCCATCCTGTGTGCCGCAACCTTAACCGCCTTCAGCGGAAGCATGGCGCTCAAATATTATGCCGATAACCATGCGGCTGTGGAAGCCCCGTTCAGCATCACTTTTACCAATCAGGATGAGGCAACGCGGCAAAGGATTAAAGAACTGATAAATGAATCATCCCATCAAATTCTTGCCGAACACGAAACTCATTTTATCAGGGGTAAAGTATCCTTGCAGGGCGACAGTGGCGCAGGGACGCAGGACTGTCTGGTTACAAGTTATGCTGAGGTGCAAAAATCATTAATGCTGACCAGGCCGGGAAACTACCGGGAGATCCTGAAAGACATTGAACCTTCGGCTAATGAAACGGTGAGCATCTTACACGCCAAGTTGGTTTTTTCGGGTATCAGTTATGTTGGGGATCAGCTTGTTCTGGAGGGCAGGGACTATGTGCTGAAGAAAGAGGTCAAAATTCCGTTTATCGGCGAAATGCCTGACATCGGTCAGTATGAGACCTATATCGTCACGGATGAGCATTACGAGGAAATGAAAAAAAACAGCGAGGAGCTGACGCTCTACGGGATTAACATCACTGAGCCGCAACACAGCCTGCCGCTGGTGGAGAAAATCGCCGGGGTGATGAAATATCCCAAGGGTAACCTGAACAGCTATGCCGGGCAGTATCAATACAAGTACTATCTAATCGGCGCCTTCTACTTTATGGGCCTGGTGATGTCGATCATCTTTGCGTTTGCTACCTTCAGCGCCATTTATTTCAAGATTCTAAGCGACGCTATCCTGGACCGGGAGCAATATAAAATCCTGATGAAAATTGGCATGACAGGAAAGGAGATCGCAGGGAGTATCAATACCCAGGTGGGTATAGCCTTTATTCTTCCGTCCTTACTAGGCATAATGCATGGTGTGATGGCTATTAAAGCCCTGGAGTCCTTCATGCATTATACACTCACCGGCAGCATCCTGACGGGGATAGGTATTCTAATCCTGGTCATTGCAGGTTATTATCTATTTATGAGCAGGAAGTATCAAGATATGGTGGTAAAGGGGTGGTGAATTCATGGGCAAGCCTAGTTTTAATGTTAAGAAGTATTTCGTGTTTTGGCAGAAAGCAACGGTCCCCCTTCTTTTTGCGCTCATTTTTTCCCTTGTCTTATTCCTTGCCGGGTGCAGTAAAATCCCTCCAACCGGGCCCTACCTGGCGGAGGACCGGGATAGTCGCTGGGTGAACGACATCGCCTACCTGGAAAAAACCCTGCCTGAGGTCCATAAGAATTTGTTTTTTCATCTCTCCGAAGAGGAGTTTCACAGGCAGTTAAAAGAACTCAAAGAGAAAGTTCCCGGTTATACGGACCAGCAAATCGAGATCGAGTTAAGTGTTATTCTGGCCGGTATCGGTGATACCCATACCGGGTCCAGTATCGGTGCCGAATACCAGTATCCCCTGGAGTTTTATTGGTTTGCCGACGGCATCTATATTACCGGAGCGGACAAAGAACATGCGGATTTGCTGTATGCCAGAGTCAGCACTATAAACGGCCAAAAGATCGAAGAAGTTGCCAACAAGCTAAGACCCTTGCTGGGCGCAGCCAATGAAAGCTGGTTTAAAACACAGATCGTCTATTACTTGCCGCTGCCGGATGTCCTGCAATATTTTGGCGTAAGCACCTCGGAAGAGATCGAACTGGGGATTGAGCCGGCAAACGGTGAAGAGAAAATGGTGACATTAAAGCCTATAAGTTACAAGGAATATGTGGCGGCGGAAAGTCCGGCGGGACCTGTGCCCCTGTACCGGAGCCACCCGGACGAGAATTACTGGTATGAATATTTGGAGGATGAAAAAATTATTTACCTTAATTATAACAGCTGCCAGCAGATGAGGGATAAGCCCTTTGAAATTTTTGCCAGGGAGTTCTGGGATTTTATAGAGGGGCATGAGGCAGAAAAGCTGGTTCTGGATATCAGGAATAACCGTGGGGGTATTTCCTCCATCCTTGACCCCTTTATCAAAGAGGTGAAGAAAAGCAGTTTCAATCAGCCGGGCAGGCTTTATGTGATCATCGGCAGGGACACTTACTCTTCCGCCGTTCTAAATGCCGTGCGTTTGAAGAAAGAAACAAATGCCTCTTTTGTGGGGGAAGCAACGGGCGGGGAACCTAACCATTACGGGGAGGTAAAGCAGTTCACGCTGCCCAACAGTGAAAAGCCCATACGGTATTCCACGAAGTATTTTAAATGGTTGGATGAAGACACCAATACACTTGAACCGGATATGGTCATCGAAGAGACTTTTGCCGCCTACCGGGCGGGGGTCGACCCGGTAACGGAGTGGATTACAAAGAATTAAGAATTTGTAATGAATACATGGCGTAGCACCAGGTACTTTCATAATCGAAAAGTTGAGTAGGAAGGCGCGGGCTTTCAATTAAAGTAAGGCTATGGTTATTGGCGCCATTAAACCGTATATTTTTCTGTTGACATTGACGTAACGTAAAGGTATATAGTGGTCCTGGCAGGGAGGTTACTAGAATGGAATACACAGTGCAAAAACTGGCACAGCTGGCGGGAGTAAGCGCCAGGACGCTGCGGTATTACGATGAATTCGGCATCCTGAAGCCCGCCAGGATCAACTCTTCCGGCTATCGCATTTACGGGCAGGCGGAAGTTGACCGGCTGCAGCAGATCCTTTTTTTCCGGGAACTGGGTGTAAGCCTGGAACGCATCAGGGAGATAGTAACGGAGCCTTCCTTTGACGCGGTGCAGGCGCTGCGCGAACACCGCGCCGGGCTTCTGGAAAAAAGGGCGCAGCTGGATGCGTTGATTGCCGCAGTGGACAAAACTATAGCCTTTAAAGAAGGGAAGATTGAAATGTCCGACAAGGAAAAATTTGCAGCCTTCAAACAAAAGATGATTGATGAAAATGAAGCAAAATACGGCAAGGAAATCCGGGAAAAATACGGGGAAGAGGTTGTGGAAAAGGCCAATAGAAAATTCAGCGCCATGTCAAAAGAACAGTATGAGGAGTATGTAAGACTGGGCCAGGAGGTTCTGGATACACTGTACGCGGCTTTTAAAACCGGTGACCCGTCCGGTGAGTTGGCCCAAAAGACAGCTGATTTACACCGCAGGTGGTTATGCTTTCATTGGGACAGCTACAGCAAAGAAGCTCATGCCGGCCTTGCCCGGATGTATGTGGAAGATGAGAGGTTTACCGCTTACTATGATCAAGAACAGCCCGGCGCGGCAGCTTTTTTAAGAGATGCGGTGTTGATTTATACAGGCATGAAAAAATAAGGAATGAACAGTGAAATTAATAGCAAGAAATTACTGCGACTGGTAAATACCAGTCCTTTTTTCTCCAGCGAGTGCCTGTCCCTGATAAAAACAGGCCAGGCCTTACCCCCTGACAAAACGACAGACGCTCCACCGGCTTACCTCTGCCAAAGCCGGTTGCCTGTGCAAGTAACAGCCGGCTATGCCTGCAAAGATTCTTCCAGCCTGGCCACTATTGCCTCCAGCTTTGTTATGGTATCCTGTCGGTGTTTTTTGTTAAGCGGTCTTCCATCAGTTAGATGACTCATGTAATCCCAAAATGCGGCTGTCATATTACTTTCATTGATGGCAAAGACAACCGAAGGCGGCATGGTTTTCCCTACCAGCACACCCACGCCCTCCCTGACGTATACAATGCTTCCCTCCAGGGGTTTCTTACTCACTAGATGCACATGAAAGTTATCATGCTGCTTTAAGAGACGGATAATATTTGCCAGGTGCCGGCTATATTCCCACGGGGTATAAAACAGCAGGCTTTCGTTGAGCATATCGGAAAAATTTACCGCCACTTTGCCGGCCAGTATTTGTTCCAAACCGGGGACGGACAGTAATTCAGTAAAATGGTTTTTTTTGCAGGCTATTGATAAACTTTTCTATTCTTTGTTGCTGATAGGCCAGAAGTTGCTCTTTATCGGGACTTTCAAGCCTGTCCAGGATGTGTTTTACCACATCCACAGGCATGGTAATATTTGTCAGGGTGTCGGTCTTTACAATGGTGTCTGTTTTCTCATCTTCAAATTCAGCCAAAAGCGCCAGGTAATCTTCTTCGCCGGCAGGTGTAAAGATGCGCATCAGCATGCGGCAGAGGGATAGAAAACCGTTATACTCCTCAATCAACGCTTTAACCGTATTCTTGTCGGTAAATAGAAAATTGGCCGCGTTTTTCGTGCCGCTGGCCACAGAACTGGAAGTTACGGCGGCAGTTTGCGGGGCTATGAATAATGTTCTCCGGAATAATCCGTCACGGATCCGCGGGTAGTAGTAGGGTTCAATGCTGCCGGTCATGTACAAGGGCACCCATTGTTTTATGGCCGAAAGCATTTCGTCAAAATCGCGGATTATGGTATGTATTATTTTTATTTTGTGGCCGCTTTTTATGACCTGCATCAGGAGGTTTGCCCATTGCAAAGTGAACTCCGGGTTTCCGGTCAGCCAGCCCAGGTCTTCATTGCTGTAGAGTAGCAGGGTTTGCGGTTTATTGCTTTGCAGTACCATGGATAAAAATGTAAGCACCGCATTTTGTTTGCCTTCCACACCGTAAAATACCTGGACCTCAGAGATATTTTTGGAATCCTGGTGGTAGACATCAAGTGCTGCCGCCTGCTCTTTTTTAAACTGGAAGTTTGTGACCCCGTCTAAAAATGCACTTATGGTGTCAGCGCTGGTCTCACTTGTTTCTCTAAGCCAGGTATAGATAATTTCTTCAAAATTGTTGGCATCCTGCGGAAAAGTTTTTGAGCTGCTCTTAATGGCTTCCCAGAGAGCAGCTTTTTGATATTCGGCGCGGCAATTGCGGGCAAAATAGGCTGACATTGCCTCTATGTAGTTCACATTTTTGGCAGGGATGCGGAGACCTCTGCGCAAACGGCTGATAAAAGAAGCATCCATAGAAATACTGTGGGCAAGTACGCTGTTAGTAGTATTTGTTATTTTCATCAACAGGTCGAATTTTTTCGCGAAAGTCATAAATGCGTATCCTCCTTAATACCACAAAACCATATTATCAAAAAATTCGACAATTAGTAAATAGAATTGGCACAATTCTTGCCAGAATATTGGCATTGCCAGGAAAATTCAGAGGAATAATCCAGGGAGATTAATTTGATAAAATTGTATTGAGGAATTTCCATGACGGCAAGGAGACCTCCCCTGCCGGGACTTGCCGGGGCAGCCCAAAATGTTTTATAAGACGCATTGGATAACACTTCACTTACCGTTTTAAACATATCTCCTGTACCAACAAGTTTAATCAGAGGGGGACTAATGATGCCAGTTGCTTCAGGCCGGATGGAATTGTGGCGGCGAATTGCTTTATTGTTTGGTATTTTGGTGGGAATTGGACTGTTCTTTTATGTAACCCCTTCCATAGTCAAGGTTACCGCGGTAGATTGGCAAAAGGAGCATGCCGGCGAGCTCAGATCAATCAGCGGTTATGTTTCCAGCGAGAAAAAAAGGCTTAATCAACTGCCTTTGGAAGACTACATAAATGAAAAAACCGGCGGCAAAGTAACCCTGGTTGATGCCGGGCAGTGGAAAACCTTTTTCCATGAGGTGCAGTTGGCCAGTAATGGGGAGTATGCGCGCTCCATCTACGGCAACCGGGTAAGCCCGGAGGATAAAGATGACTTCTGGAAACCCACGGGGCCTGTGCCGGTCTTCTTTAAACCGGATGAATTCCCTTTTGCCCAGTGGGGTCTGAGCTTTGAATCAGGTAAGAGGGTTTATATTAGAACAAATGAGGGAACAAATTCCTACCTTCTTCTGGAGTATGAAGACTACCATTCAGAATTGTCGGCCATGTACACTCCCTACCGGGTTGCGCCTGGCTGGCTTTATCATCCCTATCGCTCCTATGGTATTGGCGTCATGGCCGCCGGGCTGTTACTGTATATTTTCCTGCCCCGGCGCAAGGCCAAAACTGATGATATAGCCTATACAGGGGGGACACTGGTGGCCGGGGATGTTGTGGCCGTCATCATACTTCTGACCTTTTATGGCCTGCCTTTTTTTATTAACGGCGGCACAGTACAGACGGTGACCTCCATGTGGCCCATTAGCTTAGTCATGTGGTTTATGGCCTTGTTTGGCGTGGTGGTGTTGTATTACTCCGCCTGGTATGCGTCGTTCCGGATTGAATTGACTGAAGACGCCCTGTACCTGATCACTTTTAAAGGGGTGCGGGAGTTGCGCTTTGCGGAGATAAACTCCGCCGGTCTGGTTTCTTTAAGAAATCCGGGCTGGTTTCGCAAGCTGTTCATGGCTATAGCCCTGCTTTCATTTTTAGGAGGGCGCAGCTCACCCCAACCGGTGGGCGGTGCCGTACTGGCGGCAACCGCGGCATATGGCGGCCTGGAGCTTATTGGTATTGGTAAGCCACTTTATATCTGGTATACCGATCAATGGGGCGGTATCACTATTCGTAACTTTAACCGGGTGACGGAGGCAATCCATTCAGCCGGTATACGAATAAATAATAAGTTTAGAGAAATAGAGGGTTTTTCCATGTTTATGTAAGGATTGCCGGCATGCTGGGATTTCAGATGGTTGATTATTTCAGTCTCCAGGGAGAAGTTGAAGCCAGGCAGAATGTAAACGTTAATTTTTAAAGGGGCTAAAAGCGTCAAGTTTTGTGTAAGCTGCGGGAGCGCAATGCCGCAAGCAGAAGAAAAGAAAAAGGAAATTAATAGGGCAAGCCGGTCCAAAGAGACTAACCGGCTATTCGCCCCGCATTAACGACTTGTTTCCGGTGCAAGTGCCCGCTGCTCAAGGGTTCTGACGCATAGGAGAGGAGGCGGTAATGGGAATGGAGTCCATTCCTTTATTCCGGCAAAGAATGGCCCGCCGCTTTTTTTTCTGCACGGGTGAGCAATAGTATTGACCTGGTTAAGAGCTGGAGTCTAATTAATACCGACTTTAACCAGTACGGGATTTAACAGCCTCAGCAATTCCCTGGGTTCCATAATGACGAGAAAACCCCGTTTCCCGCCGTTGATATAAATTTGCGGCAAGTCAACAATGGTCTCTTCAAGGTATACAGGCAACTTTCTTTTAGTGCCGAAAGGGGAAGTGCCACCGACCAGGTAGCCGGTGTGCCTGGTGGCTATTTCCGGTGTGCAGGGGGTAATTGCTTTAACTCCCAGGTGGCGGGCTAATTTTTTTGTGGATACCTTCATATCCCCATGCATCAAGATGAGCAGGGGGTTCTTTTTTTCATCTTCCATGACGAGGGTTTTGATGACGATATGTTCATTGATCCCGAACTGGCGGGCTGAAGCAGTTGTCCCGCCATGCTCCTCGTAATCATAAAGGTGACCTGTGTAGGCCACCTTTTCCTTATTCAAAAAGCGTACAGCAGGTGTAACAGGAAGCTTATCCCTAACCATGGTCTATATCAGTTCTCTCAGGAATTGAATCTCCAAATCTCCACTCATCAGCTCATCCAGTGCTGCTGCAAAAGCAGTAAAATACGGTGTTTTACCGTGTAATTCAAAGGCAGCCTCGTCAACATATTTCTCAAAAAAAACTACTTCTCCAGGGTCATCCTGGGAAACATGGGGTATATACATCAGGCATCCTTGTTCATTTTCCCGCACTAATTTGGCCAGTTTCACACATTCTTCAACCAATGCAGCCTCTTTGCCCGGCTTAGCCTTAATTCTGGCAGTTAAAGTAACCACTATGTGTTCCCCCTAAAATTTTTTGTTTATTTTACCATATGGAAAATTTAATTACAAAATAAATATTTGCATTATACCCTTACCATCTGGTATTTAAGGTTGGCGAGAGCTGCTTCCAGAGTTCCTTCTGCTTTTAGTTTTTCTAAGGTTTTTTGCACCTGGGTATATCTTGCCCGATCTTTAAGATCATCAAGTCTGAAGTAAAGGCCCCACCTTCTACCAAGAATAAAGTTTTCTTTTTCCGTCTGGGGGAGGTTTAAAAAACGGTCGATGATCTGGAGCATAGCCGGCTTATCTTCAGGAAATTTACCATTAATTTCAGCCAGCAAGTTCATGGAATGATCGCTGACAAGGGTGCTGTCAATCCCATCAAGATTTTCGATTAAGACCTTTTCTTCTTCTACTTGCTTGTCATCAGGCTGTTCCTCAAATTCACCCTGCTGCCACATGGTGTATAGGGGGGTGTTCTCAACAATGGCCAGGGTGCGCACGCGTATATAATCCGGATTAATGGCATTCAGCACTCTGGCTGTCTCAAAGGGATGTTCATAAGCCCATCTACGGCCACCCAGACCCAGTAATACATATTCGGAAAGGGAAATCCCTGACGCTTTGACCCGCTGGCCGGCCTCAATATGCTGCTGGGCAGTGACACCTTTGTTCATGAATTTCAGCACTTCATCGCTGCCTGATTCCAGCCCTACGTGGAGACGTGAAAGACCGGCTTCTTTTAATTGCACCAATTCCTCCACACTTTTTCTGGCCAGGCTGTCGGAGCGGGCGTAGCTGGTGACCCGTTCAACGGTAGGCAGCTTTTCTTTTAAATAATTCAGTACTTCCAGGAGATCGGCAGTTTTCAGCAGCAAGGAATTGCCGTCCTGTAAAAACACTGTTTTGCCGCCACCGGCCAGCCAGCTGGCAACCTGATAAAGCTGATACTCACCGCTATGGTATAGCTGGGCAGGCAACTTGCCGTTAGTCAAGAAAGCTTGTTTGAGCATCTGGCTCATGGCCGCTATCTTATCGATATCTTCTTTAATATCTTCAACTGAACGCAGAGAAAACTTTGTACCCTTATAAGCATTGCAAAAAGCGCATTTGTTCCAGGGGCAGTTACGGGTTACGCGTATTAACAGGCTATTAGCCTCACTGGGCGGCCTGATTGGTCCTTGTTCAAAAGCCAGTGTCATAATAAAACACCCTTTCAAAAATTAGATGTTCAACTGTATGCCGGTTTTTGTATATCAGTTTTCCTTATGCAATGCTATTATACCTTATTATACCGTTCTTTAGGGATTAAATTTTGCCTCACATTGTCTTTGTCAACTCCTGAGTAATAATGAATTAATGAGAAAAAAAAAGAGTGGCGAACCACTCTTCACTGCTCGGTTATCTGGAACCTGTAATTGGTGTGCACTGGGGCGGGAATAACGTCGGAGGGCAAACAAAGGGAGGTTCGGGTGATACTTGTTCACACACGGCAGGGGTGCAGAAACCAAAGCTCGGAACGAGTAATTTTACAATAGCCAGAGACTGGACTACAAGGCAGAGATCGAAGGTGCAGCAGATTTGTTCACCAAGAATCATACAGAAGCAGGCGGAGTTGACAATTTCACAGTTGGTGAAGGTGCCTTCCGGTGCGCAGAGTACGATTGTTTTGGTAAAGCTGAAGCTCAGATCATCAAAGCGGCGCTCAACCTGCCCCATTGCATTGAGGACTTTGAGCTTATAATTGACCGTTACCGCAAAAGTAACGTTGGCCCGGCCTGAATCATCAGGCTCGCTACGGTCTACTTCGCTGCAACTGGTGGATACGATCTTGCATTTGACGCTTGCGCCTTCTGACGGATAGAAATCTACCAGGGGAGTACAGATATTTTCACGCCGGTCTGTTTCAAAACAGAAGTCATACACTTTGGGTACCTCGATGCAGACAGTTTCAAGTGGCTGGCGCAGGCCGGAATATGCTTCGCTCATAAAATAGCCTCCTAATCAATTGTAGTTTTTTATTTCACTGTATCATATGGTAGGAAGATTAATTGTGTTACATAATATGGTAATAAAATAATCCTTTGCTTTAAGCTGCTATCAAATTATGTGTTTTTATCGCATTTGTTCCATTCTGGCCGCGCCCTCCGCCGATACTTCTTGTTGGAATAATGGTATGTTAAAGCTACAATAGGGACAGGGTAAAACTGTCCTTCTTTTTCAAAACAGGATTAGGCCAACTTTTTTGGGCATAATGCTCAGGGAGGTTTTTGCCATTGACACCTCAGGAGAAAAATTTCAAGATGCCTGCCGAGTGGGTTAGGCATGAACGCACATTTATGGCCTGGCCGGTCAGCCGGGAGCAATGGCCTGACGGGTATGAAACAGCCTGCAGGGCTTATGCTTCTGTCGCCAAAGTTATCTCAGGTTTTGAACCGGTGACGATGATCGCCAGGCCGGAATTGGCGGGGGAGGCCGCAAATTTGTGCGGGCCGTCAGTGGATATCCTGCCTATGGAGCATGATGATGCGTGGCTGCGGGACAACGGGCCGACTTTTGTGATCAACGGTGCTGGTCAGTTGGCCGGCATTAGCTGGCATTTTAACGCCTGGGGCGGTAAATTCAGTCCCTGGGATGCTGACGATCTGGTGGCTGAAAGATTACTGCGCCATCTCAAACTGCATTGTTTTCAAGCGCCCATAGTGCTGGAGGGGGGTGCCATCCATGTGGATGGAGAAGGCACTTTGCTAACCACAGAAGAATGCCTGCTGAACAAAAATCGCAATCCACATTTGAGCAGGGCAGAAATTGAAAAGGTGCTGCAACAATATCTCGGGATTAAGAAAATCATTTGGTTAAAACGCGGGCTGGATAACGACCATACGGACGGGCATGTGGATAACGTGGCCTGTTTTGCCAGGCCGGGACTGGTTTTAGTCCAGGCCTGTCATGACCGGGCGGATCCAAACTACGCAATCACCCAGGAAAACATCGCCATTTTGGAGGGTGCCAGCGATGCTGGAGGCCGTAAGCTGGAGGTGGTAAAACTCCAACAGCCGCCACCGGTTTACTTGAACGGTATTCGTTTGCCCTTAAGCTACGTCAACTTCTATTTCGTCAACGGTGGTATCATCCTGCCAACTTTTGGCGGCATCTGCAGGACCACGGATGAGCTGGCGGTTGCCTTGCTGAAGGATATTTTCCCGGAGCGTAAGCTGGTCACAGTCGATGGCATGCCCATCGTCAAGGGAGGCGGCAGCGTGCACTGTATTACCCAGCAAATGCCGGCAGCTATGCTAAATGAGGAATGGGGGTCACGATATGCGTAAGCTGGTTGTTGCCGCAACTCAGATGAGCTGCAGCCAGGAGATGGAGACCAATATTGCCAGGGCGGAAAAATTGGTGAGGAAAGCTGCAGCGCAAGGAGCGCAGGTGATTCTCCTCCAGGAGCTTTTTGCATCTCTTTATTTTTGTCAGGTAGAAGATCCGGAGTTTTATCAAATGGCCAGGGAAGTTGAAGAGCATCAGATGCTCCGGCATTTTCAGGCCCTGGCCAGGGAACTGGAAGTGGTGCTCCCGATCAGTTTCTTCGAAAAAAGGAACAATGCCAGGTATAATTCCGTAGCAGTTTATGACGCAGGCGGGGAATTGCTGGGGGTATACCGTAAGAGCCATATCCCTGACGGACCTGGTTACGAAGAGAAATTCTATTTTAACCCCGGTGATACCGGCTTTAAAGTATGGGATACCCGTTATGCCAGGATTGGTGTGGGCATATGCTGGGATCAGTGGTTTCCTGAGGCTGCCCGCTGCATGGCCCTGCAGGGAGCCGAGTTGCTTTTTTATCCTACGGCCATCGGTTCCGAACCACAGGATGCTGGATATGATTCCAAAGGGCACTGGCAGATTTGTATGCGAGGGCATGCTGCGGCCAACCTGGTGCCGGTGATCGCCTCCAACCGGATTGGAGTTGAGCGTTTTGGTAGCTCCGAGATTACTTTTTACGGCTCATCTTTTATTGCCAATCAACGGGGTGAACTGGTGCGGGAAGCAGATCGCACATCGGAAACAGTTTTAGTAGCAGAATTTGATTTGGAAGAGCTTGAAAAACAGAGAGCCGCCTGGGGTGTTTTTAGAGACCGACGGCCGGAGCTGTATTGGCCGCTGTTAACCAACGACGGCTCTTGCAAGACTGTCGTATAGGGCGATAACAAAAATGAGCTACCTTCTTGAGCGTTTTGCGGGAGGAGATTTAATAATTGTAGAGAAAGACAACTATAATTATTAGATTTTAAGGGAACGCAAAAGGAGGGACAGCCAAATTGAAACGGGTACTGGGTATTGTAGCCTCGCCAAGGAACCTGGGCAACTCAGAGATTCTGATGAAGGCTGCAATGGAAGCGAGCGGTGCAGATGAACTGGATATGATCAGGTTGACGAAGCTGAATTTAAAGCCTTGTCAGGCTTGCTACAGGTGTTTGCCAAAGGATAAGACCTGTGTGCTGGAAGATGATCTGGAGTTTGTACTTGATAATATCAGAAAGGCTGATGCTGTGGTCATAGCAGCACCCTGCTATGTTTATGGTCCCAATGCCAGTATTAAACTGCTGCAGGATCGCATGTTGTCGGTGGGCAGTAAAGTTGAACAATATGACGGTAAACCCTGTATCACCATAACTACTTACGGAAGACCGGGCGTAGAAGGATACGCTGAGTCAGCTTTGAACGTTACCGCCCATTTTTTAGGACTCAAGCTGGTAGACAGCGCCAGCTTCCTGGGCGCCAACCCCGCGTCTGTTTTAGAGGATCCGGCTAATTTGCAAAGGGTGCAAAGTATGGGCCGGGCCCTTTTTGATCCGGATTACAAGCGCACGCCCAGGCCTTACGAATGCCCCGCCTGTTGGAGCGATGTTCTGAAGTTTGACGGTAAGGAAGTAATTTGCCCCATGTGCGGCAGCAAGGGAGAGATGGTGCTGGATGAGCAAGGGGTTGAATTGCATTTTCCCGCTCAGACCCACCGCTTTAGCCTTGAGGGCAAACGTGAGCATATAGAAGATTTCCTGCCGGCCAAGAAAGCGGAGTTTATGGAAAAAAGGGGGCAGTACAAGGAACTGCAGAATCCTTACCGTGAGATCGGCAAGTGGATTACTCCTGAGGAAAAGTAAAGAGAGCAGTAATCCGTACCCATATTAACGGGATTAAAACAATACTATGCTTCTTGGCAATCAAAAGAGGCAGGCTAAATTGGTCTTAGCTTGCCTCTTTAAAATTTTTTAGAGATCCGGTAAATCTTATGCTTTACCATAATTTATTGGGGATAAAAAGCGCAGTTTTAGCGGTCGCTGCCGGGTGTTTTGAATACTGCTCCTGTGCTGGCTGAAGTAACCATTGCCGCATAGCGGGCCAGGTAGCTCTTGCCGGTAATTTTGGGAGCAGGCTGCTGCCACTCTGCGCGTCTGGCGGCAAGTTCTGCTTCGGAAAGCCGGATATTCAGGCTGCGCCCGGGAATATCAATTTCGATTATATCCCCTTCCTGCACCAGGGCAATGGGTCCGCCCTCAGAGGCTTCCGGTGAGATGTGGCCAATGCTGGCTCCCCGTGTGCCGCCTGAGAAACGCCCGTCAGTGAGGAGCGCTACATCCTTATCCAGTCCTATACCTGAGATTGCTGAGGTGGGGCTAAGCATTTCACGCATACCCGGCCCGCCTTTAGGGCCTTCGTAGCGGATCACCACAACGTCTCCCTTGTTAATCTTGCCGCCTAAAATAGCGTCGTAGGCAGCTTCTTCGCTGTCAAAAACCCGTGCCGGGCCGCTATGGACCAGCATTTCCTGGGCCACGCCGGCTTGTTTAACCACCGCTCCGTCCGGAGCCAGGTTGCCGCGCAGGATGGCAATACCGCCCTGGCTGCTGTAGGGGTCGCTAAAGGGGCGAATAACTTCCGGGTTAAGGACTTTGGCCTGGCTTATGTTGCTTCCCAGGGTTTGTCCGGTTACTGTTTTTTCTTCCAGGCTTAATAACCCTTGTTCGGCCATTTGCTTCAGTACGGCGGAAATGCCGCCTGCTTCGTGCAGGTCACTCATCCGGTGGATGCCGCTGGGGCTTAATTTACATATATTAGGTACCCGGGCGCTGATGCGATCAAAAGCTTCCAGTTCCAGCGGTACTCCAGCTTCACTGGCAATGGCCAGCAGGTGCAGCACCGTGTTGCTGGAACCGCCAATAGCCATGTCCAGGCTGACGGCGTTATGGAAAGCGTTGAGGGTCATGATATCCCGTGGCCGCAAACCCTGTTTAACCAGGGCTACAGCTTGTTTTCCGGCCTTTTTAGCCAGGGCCCGGCGTTGCCCGTAAGGTGCCGGGATGGTGCCGTTGCCGGGGAGTCCTATCCCCAGCGCCTCTACCAGGCTATTCATCGTGTTGGCTGTAAAGAGGCCGGCGCAGCTGCCGCAGCTTGGGCAGGCGTTTAATTCCATTTCTTCGAGTTGAGCGGCATCGATAGTGCCGGCAACGTACTGGCCTACCGCTTCAAACATACCTCGTGTCAAATCCAGCTTTTCCCCCTGGTAACCTCCCGTCAGCATCGGGCCGCCGCCCACATAAACGGAGGGGATGTTGAGGCGGCAAGCTGCCATGAGCATGCCGGGCACTATTTTGTCACAGTTGCCTATGAGTACCAGACCGTCAAATTTATGGGCCATAGCCATAGTTTCGATGGAGTCGGCGATCAGTTCACGGCTGGCCAGCGGGTATTTCATGCCGTCGTGGTTCATGGAAATACCGTCACAGATGCCTATGACAGGAAATTCTACCGGTGTACCGCCGGCTGCGGCAACCCCCAGTTTAGCCGCTTGCGCCAGATCCCTCAGGTGAATATGTCCGGGAACGATTTCGTTAAAGGCGTTAACGATACCGATAATCGGTTTTTTTAGCTCCTCCGGAGTATACCCCATGGCGTAAAAAAGGGAACGGTGGGGCGATCTTGCCAATCCTTCCGTTACTTGACTGCTGTTTAAAGTACCAGGTTTTGTAGCCAAAAAAAATCCCTCCCGCAAAATATCTGAACTATACTTCACTAAATGTTATCCAGTTCCTTTATTCAGATTACAATAGCTTGTATTACAATAAAGATACTCTTCTATGGTACTACATTCTTGCCGCTGTCGGCAACGTCAAAAAAGTCCCGGGCAAAGGAATACGAAACAGCATAAAAAGTTTTGACAAAGCAACAAACGTACAATAAGATATAAATATCACTAATCCAGTAGGATTTAGAGGTGTTTGATTTAAGTATGTTATTTATTTATAGCATGATCTTTGACCAGGGAGGGTTAAGGAATTGAAATTTTCTACGAGAGCCAGGTACGGATTGCGGGCTATGTTGGATTTAGCCTTGCGTTATAACTCCAGTGAACCTATTTCATTGGCCAAAGTAGCTGAAAGACAGGCTATATCCGAAGGTTATTTGGAGCAGATGATGAGTTTTCTCCGCAAAGGCGGGTTAGTGAGAAGTGTCAGAGGTGCTTCGGGCGGCTACATTTTGACAAGGGAACCATCCATGATCACTGTGGGAGAGATCGTTAGATGTCTTGAAGGACCACTTAGCCCGACAGGTTGTGTCAGTGAGGATAATCCGGATCAATGTGTACGGGCGGATACATGTGTGACAAAAAGGCTCTGGGAGCAGGTGCGGGATTCTGTGGCCCAGGTGTTGGATAGCACCACCCTGGAGGATCTATGTCAGGATGTGGAAGAACTCCAGCAAACTTGCGAAACCGGTATGTATGGCAGTTGATTATTTTGATTATATTATAGTTAGTTGGTTGAACTGAAGTAGGTAGTGGGGTGTTATGAAGGAAAAGTGGCTACCCTGGATGTGAAATATGGGCGTCTCCAAAAGATACTTCAAGATTATGGCAGAGTGATGGTGGCTTTTTCCGGCGGCATTGACAGCACTCTTGTGTTGAAGGCCGCTGTAGATGCCCTGCACAAAAATGTGCTGGCTGTAACCATAACCGGCGCAATTTTTCCTTCCAATGAGAGCAAGGAAGCTGTTGAATCAGCGAACCTGATAGGGGTGGAACATGTGCTCCTGGAGTATAATGAAATCGGTCAGCCACCCTTTGCCAATAATCCTCCTGATCGTTGTTACCACTGTAAGAAAAATATGTACAGCAAATTATTGGCAGTGGCCGCTGCGCAGGGCATCAATGTAGTTGTGGACGGCTCCAACGCTGATGACCTGCAAGATTACCGGCCGGGTTTGCGGGCCGCAATTGAGCTGGGTGTATATAGCCCTTTAAAGGAAGTTGGTTTATGTAAGGAAGAAATTCGTGCTTTATCCAGGAAAATTGGTCTTTCTACTGCTGACAAGCCGGCCAATCCCTGTTTGGCGACGCGTTTCCCCTATGGAACTCCCATTGACCTAAAGAGTTTGCAGCAGGTTGAACAGGCGGAGAGTTACTTGCTGCAACTGGGCATACCCCAGGTACGGGTCAGGCACCATGGCAACCTGGCGCGCATTGAAGTCCCTGAGAAATATCTGAGTTTTGTCCTGGGGCATGCTTCAGCCATCGAAAGTAAGTTAAAGGGACTTGGCTATACCTATGTTGCGCTGGATCTCCGGGGCTACCGGACTGGCAGCATGAATGAGGCTATAAGTGTATAGCTGATTGATTATAGCTTTATCTGTCCGGAATTAATGGATCCCGCTATTTTCCAGGAAACCTGGGGCGGACTGAGAATTATTTTGGAAGCGAAGCAAAACGAAGCAAAATATTAGTTGTTAATCAGGCGTATATAGCAAAAGTGAAATATCTGGTTTTAATTATAGGGAGTGTTGCAACTACTTTTTCAAGTAGTGAGCGATGCTCCTTTCTTTTTAATAAAATTAAAATCAGTCATTAAATCCGATAGTAATTTAGTATTTTATCGGATTGACTGATTTTTCGGCACACTTAATAAGCATTCAAATTGAGGCACTTTTTTAAAGAAATCTCAGTCAGTTTTCATCTGATGAAGAGGCTGCCCAATTTGTGTATTCTGTATTATTGTATACAGTTTATTCACGTTGTAACCAAAACATTCGCTTAATCCCATGTTTCATAAGGAATTACCGGAATTACCTGTCCTTAGCTAAATCTAAGGCGGTTATTCTCTTTTTTCTCAAAAGTGCCTTGACTTTATCTTTTTTGTAAAATATTGTTTTCATAATTGCAAAAATATTATATAATTTTCAAAATAAGTCCAATTTTTTGTTTGTGGATTGATTAGTCCACAAAAAACAGGGGGGAGAGCAAATGTTTGAATGGACGGGCCTGTCGCCTGATGAAGCCAGGAAGTTCCTGGCAGATAAGGACAAGTCCAAAAAAGACAAGAGGATGAGCATTAAAGAGGCCGTACAAAAATTTGTCAAAGACGGAGACAATGTTGGTATAGGCGGCTTTGTCGATGCTCGTCAGCCGGTAGCTATTGTGCACGAGATAATTAGACAGGGCAGGAAAGACTTAACTCTCACATTTGCTTCAGCAGGGTTGGGTCCTGAGTATCTGGCCGGGGCAATGGCTCTGGACGAAACCAAAAATAGTATAAAAAAGCTGGAGTTTGCTTACTTTGCTCACGAAGCCTTCGGGGTTTCGCCGTTGTTGCGCTACCTGACAGAGAATAATAAAGTTGAGCTGGAAGACTGGAGCAACTTTAATATGTCACTGCGGCTAAAAGCCGGTTCAATCGGTGTGCCCTTCATGCCCTGCCGCAGCCCGATGGGCAGCGATATGCTACAAACCAACAGGTCCAAAGTCATCGAATGCCCCTTTACAGGGCGACCCATCATGCTTGTACCTGCTTCACACCCCAATGTGTCACTTATCCACGTTCAGGAAGCAGATATGTATGGCAACTGCCGGATCCAGGGTCCGCTCTTTACCTGCCCGGAGATGTCCATGGCCTCAGCCTATACCATTGTCACCTGTGAACGGCTGATCGAACACGAAGAAATGACACGTTATCCTAACAGGGTCAGCATACCGTTTTTCAGTGTAGATGCCGTGATTGAAGTGCCTTTCGGAGCCTACCCAGGCAACTGTAACGGTCTATACTACTTTGACGAAGGTCACATTGCAGAATTCAGGAACGCCTGTGAGATGCTGAGAAAAGGTAATCCTGAACCGCTTCAGGCCTACTATGATAACTATATCTTCAACGTGGAGAACACCAATGAGTTTATCAGCAAAATTCCTCTGGACAAGCTTCAATACGTACAAAAAATCGAGCCTGGCATTCGTCTGGATGCAGGTTACACTGTATTAGGTTAGGGGGGCTTCTAATGCCTGATTATTCTAAAGACTTTACGCCGCAAGAGATGATCGTTGTGGCAGGAGCCAGAACTTTACCGGACAATAAAGTGGTTTTTGCAGGCACCGGACTGCCTATGGTAGCCATTACCTTAGCCCAATTAACTAACTCTCCTGGTGTGGTACCGGTCTTTGAAGCGGGAGCCGTTGGCCCGGAGCTTTCCCGGGGACTGCCTCTATCCGTGGGTGACTCCAGGACTACTTATAAGGCCAACTACCTGCTTGGACTGAATTCCGCTTTTGAGTTGACTCAACGTGGTTATTGCGATTATGGTTTCATTGGAGGAGCAGAGATTGACCCTTATGGCAATCTAAACTCCACCATGATGGGCAGGTTCCCGGAAGAATACCAAAAACCCAAAACCAGGCTGCCCGGCAGTGGCGGTGCAGGTGATATGGCCTGCTCCTGCGAGCGGACTATTATCATCATGGTGCACGAGCCAAGGCGTTTCGCAGAAAAAATAAGTTATATCACAAGCCCTGGTCATCTGGATGGTACTCCCGGTGCACGCCGGCGTGCGGGCCTGGTGGGCCAGGGTCCTTACAGGGTCATCACCACCAAGGCTGTTATGGGTTTTGATGATGAAACCAAAAGAATGAAAATTATTGCGACCATGCCGGGCGAAACCGTTCAGAGTGTCCAGGAAGCCACCGGCTTTGAACTTATTATCCCGGACGACGTTTACGAACTTGAGCCGCCGACAGTTGAGGAGATACGATTAATCCGGGAAGTTATTGACCCGCAAGGTTATTTCGTAAAAAAAGCAATTAAAGCATAGGCACAACGAAAGGGTACGTACTGGCACATCACCGCCGGTACATACCCTTTTTGGCATTTTATGCTGCAACAAAAGGTGCACTTTAGCCTGTTTACTGAAATGGCATACCCCTTGATAAGCTGCTTTATCCTTTTGGGGAAAAGAAACAAACCTTTGGCCCGGGGTATGATCATACCCCGGCTAGATCGTCTCAATTGCTGCTTTCAACTGCGCCAGTGCTTTCTCCAGAGTAGAGCGATGGCAGGCAAAATTGAATCGCATGAAGCCTGCCCCCTCTTTGCCAAACCAGCGTCCTAAATCAACGGCAATTTTGGCCTTTTCTATAATCAGGGCGTCAATTTCATCGGCAGAAAGGCCGGTTCCTCTGAAATCAATCCAGACCAGATAAGTACCCTGTGGTTTTATTATCCGCACGCCTTTCAGGTGCTTTTCTGCGTAAGCTATGGCATAGTCAACATTGGCTTCCACATAGGCAAGCAGATCAGCGAGATATTCTTCACCATGGTTATAAGCAGCCTCAAGGGCAATTGTGCCGAAGATGTTAATGCTGCCGGCGCTGTTTATGGCCAGTTGCTCTCGATACTTATGTCGAATTTCTTTATTGGGTATAATGATTGCCGCGGTCTGCAGTCCCGCCAAATTAAAGGTTTTGCTTGCCGAATAAGCGGTAATGGTGTTTTGATTGATGCTGTTGTCCAGCATCCCCAGGGGCGTATGCTTAAAACCTTTAAAAATAAGGTCGGAATGAATCTCATCTGCAAAGACGGTGACTCCGTTAGCTAAACAAAGCTCGCCAAGCCTGAGCAAATCCTCCTTCGCCCAAACACGGCCAACAGGGTTGTGGGGATTGCAGAGAATAAGCAGCTTATTGTTTGGATCTTTGACCTTACTCTCAAAATCTTCAAAATCCATTTGATAAGTTAAGGTTAGCTCGTCAAACTTAAGTGGATTTTCTACGACTTTTCTTTTGTTTTTTTGGATGATATTTTTAAATGGATAGTAAACAGGTGGTTGAATAATTACTCCTTCACCCTCATGAGTTAAAGCTTGAACAGCATAGGTAATCGCCGGTACCACGCCAGCCGTTGGAACGATCCATTTACCCTCCAGATTCCAGCCGTGTCGTTTATAAATCCAATTCTGCACCGCCCTGTCAAATGATACGCCCTTTGGTTTGGGGTAGCCGTAAACGCCATGTTTAGCCTTTTCTACCAGGGCATCAATAACGGCCTGCGGGGCTTTAAAATCCATATCGGCGACCCACATGGGTAAGCAGCCCCTGGCATCAAGTCCGGGATACTGCGATTCAAAACAATCCCATTTTGCAGATCCTGTGCCGGCCCGGTTAATATACTCATTGAAATTATGTTTCATGGTCAATAACCTCTCTAACAAATATTCGCAAAACCCAGTCCGCAAAAACAGCTTTCTCTTATTATACTTCGCTCCATGGATTTATCATCAGGCCTTATACTAACCCAAAGGATTAAAAGGATTAATGAGTAAAGCATTGCAATAATGCTCTATTAGAAATATAATTTTTTCAACAGCTCACCAATACAAAGGAGCATCAATTGATGGAACTATTTAACCCTGAGTTTTGGACAATCTTATTTTCAATTATTGTAATTGACCTGGCGTTAGCCGGTGACAATGCTATTGTTATTGGCCTGGCGGCGAGAAACGTACCCAAAGAGCAACAAAAGAAAGCCATCCTTTGGGGGACATTAGGCGCCATTGTGATCCGTTCCTTACTCACGTTAGCAGTAGTGTGGTTGCTGAAAATACCGGGCTTGCTGTTGGCTGGAGGCCTCTTCCTTATCTGGATCGCCTATAAACTGTTAGTTGAAGATAAAAAGCAGGGCAGCAACGTGAAAGCCGGGAAAAGCATGGGGGATGCTATTAAAACAATCATTATGGCTGATGCCGTAATGGGCCTGGATAATGTCTTAGCCGTTGCAGGCGCGGCCCACGGTCATTTCTTATTGGTGGTTATGGGTCTATTGGTCAGCATACCGATAGTTGTTTGGGGCAGCAGTATAATTATTAAATGGGTGGAAAGGTACCCGTGGCTCATCTATTTTGGTGCAGGTGTATTGGCCTGGACAGCCGTCAAGATGATTGCTGACGAACCTTTGTTGGCCACATTCTTTGTGGGCAATGCCATATTGAAGTGGGGCTTGACCATAGTTGTGATTGCCGGTGTACTCATGGCCGGTAGAATAGTAAACCAAAAAAAGAGTCTGGCCAAAGAATCATGAGACTGAAGCAGAGCTCTGATAAGGAGGGATCAGCAGATGTTAAAAATTTTAGTGCCGGTTGATGGTTCGAGCGGGGCTGCGAAAGCCCTTCGTTTCGCTGTTGATTTAGCAGATGGAAAAGATGCTGAAATAAGGTTGCTCAATGTGCAGCCCAGCTATAATACCGTGTACGTTAAGCAATTTTTCAGCAAGGAGCAGATCCAGGCTTTTCAGGCCGAAGCAAGTGAAGAGATCCTAAACCAGGCATTGGATATTACTAAAATTTTTAATGTTCCGGTGACCACCAATGTTAGAATAGGTGACCCCGCCAAGGAGATCTGTACAGAAGCTAAAGAAAAAGCGGTGAGTTTGATTGTCATGGGCTACCGGGGGCTGGGCCCTGTGAAAAGGGCTATTATGGGGAGTGTTTCTACGCAGGTGCTCAATGAAAAAGTATGTCCGGTACTGATCGTTCCGTAAAACTTAGCCCTCATTATTAAATGAGGTTGTGTGAACGAAGCTGTAAAACTCTGCTGCATATCATCTGACAAAAAGCCAGGGCAATCGGCATTGAAGGGGTCGGGGTCTTAATCGATGATTTGGAGCAGGCTCTGGCTAAAGTATAAGCCACAAGCCCTTATAAATTACAACGTTTAAAAAATTGAATAATCCAGCAACTACTGGAATTTGTCAATTATTCGTGATAAAATCAAAGACGTTTGAAAAGTCGTTTAAAATGAGAGCTTTGCTCCCATGCAGGGGAGGTTGGGAATATGTCTATGACCATAACTTACGAAGTTGGCCAATCGCTATATTTGAATTTAACTAATCGCTGTAGCAATGATTGCCAGTTTTGCATCAGGAAGATGTACGATGGTGTTGGCAGTGAAGATAACCTGTGGCTTGACCGCGAGCCTACTGTTGCTGAGGTAAAGCAGGATATCCAGCAACGGGATCTTACAGCCTACAGGGAGTTTGTGTTTTGTGGCTATGGCGAGCCCATGATGCGGGCGGATGATGTTATTGAAATCTGTAAATGGCTTAAAGAGAATTATGACCTGCCAATCAGGATCAACACTAACGGCCAGGCCAATTTAATTCATGGGCGGGATATCACCCCTCTCCTGGAAGGGTTGGTAGATACGATTTCGATCAGCATGAATGCCAAGGATAAAGCAACTTATCAAGCGGTATGCCATTCCACATATGGTGACGAGGCTTATGAAGCCATGCTTGACTTTGCTGTTAAGTCCAAACAGTATGTGCCTGAAGTGGTATTGTCGGTGGTTGATTGCATACCCAGGGAAGATATAGAGGCGTGCAGGGAAATTGCCAAAGGGCGCGGGCTGGGTTTTAGAGTGAGACATTACCTGAAACATGCTTCATAAACATTATGACGGGACCTGCTAGAGGCAGGTCTTTGTTTAATGTTTTGTCAGGAATAATAATTCACAGGAGGAGATAACCATGGCTAAAATTGCCGATAGCCTGATTGACCTGATCGGCAGGACGCCGTTGTTAAGGCTGCAAAGATTGACGGGCGGATTGGCAGCCGACGTAGTCGTTAAGGTGGAGAGCTTTAATCCTGCCGGTAGTGTCAAGGATCGTGTGGGCTACGCTATGATTAAAGACGCCGAGGAAAAAGGGTTGCTCAAAAAGGGCAGTGTGATTATTGAACCAACCAGTGGTAATACAGGAATAGGTCTTGCTTCCATCGCCGCAGCCAGGGGCTACCGGCTGATTCTAACTATGCCGGACACCATGAGTATAGAAAGGCGCAAGCTGCTCAAGGCCTATGGCGCTGAACTGGTATTGACACCCGGAGTTGAAGGTATGCATGGGGCGATTAGAAAAGCGGAGGAATTGGCGGCTCAAATGCAGGACTCCTTTATCCCACAGCAATTTGAAAACCCGGCTAATCCAGCCATCCACCGTACTACTACGGCGGAAGAAATCTGGCAGGATACGGATGGTCAAGTCGATATGGTGGTGGCCTGCGCAGGTACCGGCGGTACTATTACAGGTATTGGCGAAGTGCTCAAGGCACGCAAACCCGGTTTTCAACTCGTGGCGGTGGAGCCTTATGATTCACCCGTATTATCCGGCGGCAAGCCGGGCCCGCACCAGATACAGGGTATTGGGGCCGGTTTCGTACCGGAGATACTGAAGGTGGAGCTCCTTGATGAAGTATTTAAAGTAAAAAACGAAGAGGCCTTTGCTACCAGCCGGCGCCTGGCCAGGGAAGAAGGCCTTTTAGTCGGCATATCCTCCGGCGCCGCTGCTTTTGCTGCCCTGCAAATTGCCGGTCGACCGGAGAATAAGGGCAAGCTGATTGTAACAATACTGCCTGATACAGGTGAACGGTACTTAAGCACCCCGCTTTTTGATGAGTAGCTTTTGGGGGCTGTTGCACAGCGGACTAGAGTTCGAGTGCAGCAGCCCTTTTTGTAGAAATACAAATGCCGAGTTCCGAAGAACCCGCACTTGCAGTACAACAAAAAACTAAATTATTATCGTTTTAATGGCTGATTTTAATTGTATAAAAAGAAGGGAGCGTTGCTCACTACTTGAAAAACTAGTATTGCAACACTCCCTTTCAATAGCTACCGTGGACAGCAACCGGTTAATCCTTGCCGGCCAGGATGTGGATATCTTCGATGCGCACATGCAAACCGGAGCTTTTTTGCAAAACCATATTCACAAGTCCGGTATGATTTAAATCCATCATGCAAAAACCAGGTAGAAATGAGACCCGGCAACCTATTGCGGGTTCCTTGACTACCCTGCTGGCGATGCCCTCAAAGCCGATCATGTGGTAGGCAGTTACGTCTATTACTTCCTGCTCACGGGCATAATTAGGGCCAACTACCCAGGTATATAACAGCCCGGTATTGGGCTCAGCCTTAATTACTCTCAGCACATGAGGTATCGGACACCCTGCACCCATGGGGCGGCCCAGGACCAGGTCCCCTTTTTTTATATTCAATTTTTCTACCAGATCGGGGCGGAATGGAAGAACAATTTTGCGGGCCGAAATTTCACCCGGCAGTGAACTCAGCACAAAATCGTAAGCGTGCCCCAGAATATCCTTACCTGTATAAATCGCTTCTGCCGGGTGCTCCGGTTGGCTACAGACCTGCCTTTCGTCGTAAAATGGACAGTCATAATTATTTTTTTGCCCTGCGCTTACCAGACGCAGGAAGTTTTTACAGCTGCTCTCACCGCATAGACCGCAGTTTTTCCCCGGGGGAAGCCAGTTTTGTATTGGCGGCATCTCATTCACCTCTGTACAGGGATTCGGCTGTCTGACCGTCCAGTTTTTGAATGATGCCAAAGTGATGTTTCCAGCCAATTTCTTTTTTGCCAATACAGATGGTACAGGTCCCCAGGGGCGGGTTGCCCTTTAGAAGCAAGTTATCTGGATCAATGTCATCAGAATCTCTGATTAATTTATACAGATATTGCAGGGATGTGCCCTGTAAGGCGTTGGTCTCCATAAGAATTACCCCGGGATGAACTTCCTTGATCTTTTGGACCATTACTTCCCGTTCAGCCTGGCTGATCAGGTCAATCTTAGTCACGACGGCTATGTCTGCAAGGCTAACCATCGCTCCCATCTTTTCCGGGGTATGGATGCCTGAGATAGAGCTTAACACGACAATACCCAGTCCCTGGTTCAGGTAAGGCGCGCAGCGGAGGCAAAGTCCCGCGCTCTCAATGATCAGGAGATCCGAGTCCTTTGCAGCCGCCCATTCAATGGCGTCGGCCATAATCAAAACACCGGCGTGGTCCGGGCATAAATCGCCTGAATACCACTTTTTAGTGAGGATATTAAATTCTTCCCGCAGTTCGATATCTTCAAAAGCTTTAACCACGTCAATCTTTAGATAGGCGATGTGCATTTCATCTTTCAACCGTCTTACAATTTGCTTGGTCAATGCGGTTTTACCGGCCGAAGGGGGACCGGCGATAACCAGAAGCTTCAATTCAGGCACCTCCAACAGCTTTCCATCTCAAGCAAACCTGAGCAATTCTTTGGTGATCAAATTTCCTGCTCTTAATCTTTCCCTGATGATCCCCACTTTGTCATCCAATTCGAGAAGGTTGTCGGCAGCTTTAACCTCCAGAGCACTGCGCGGAATGACCTTCGTCACGGCCCCGTTTTCCATAATGATGCGTTTTTGGGTCAGGAGGGCAATTGCCGGATCGTGGGTAACAAAAACTACTATTTTCCCGGTATTTTGAATTACCTTGACAACCTCGCGCTTGAAGATTCCCGCATTCTCGATTTCGTCCAGCAGGATTACAGGCGCAGCCCCAATTAAGATGGCATCGGCCACCAGCAGGGACCTTGTTTGCCCGCCGGAAAGGACGGTTACCCTGCTTCCTTTTTCAATTTTCTCGCCGGTGAACTTATTGGCCAGCTCGATCGTATCATAGACTACCTGGTCATTGTGAATGCCGCGAGCGCGGGCGTGAATCTTTAAAAACTCTTCAGTGGAGAGGTCAGCGAAGCATTTGGTGTTTTGCGTGATCATAGCAATTGGTTTTTGGCAGGGATCACTTCTTTCATCATCACCGGGCACCTGGCCGTTGATCAGCAAGCGACGTTTAGTGGCTGTATCCCCTTGCGCCAGCAGTTCGATATCTGTTATAAAGGCAGTTTTGCCACTGCCGGTAGGCCCAACAATTGATATGGTCTCTCCTGCAGTCATGGTTATTTGATCGTAATTCTCCCTGTTACCATTTTTATCTATACCTGGCAAAATAGTTATTTCTTTAATCAATCTCATTGCTCCTTTCTATGTATTCTACCTTTGTAAATTATGCATTTTATTTTTAATTGTGTGTTTTTATGCCTAAAGCCTAATGGTAATATCTATAAATAAAGGCATATTTTTATTTGCAATCATATGATGCTTTTCTAATGGAGATAACCGTTGACAATATCCTAGTATTTAAGTATGATTAATATAAATTGTGGGTTAAAAAATATGATTTTGGAGGATGGACACTGATGTTTGGCCAGTTGCGCAGAGACATACGTGCTGTAATGGAGAGGGATCCTGCGGTTAAATCGACTCTCGAAGTTATTTTATGCTACCCGGGTGTGCATGCTCTGTTTTTTCACAGGATAGCTCATAGGTTATATCAAAAGCGCTGGTTTGTTACTGCCAGGTTTATTTCTCAATTATCGCGATTTCTGACCGGCATAGAAATCCACCCGGGAGCAAAAATCGGCCAGGGGCTTTTTATTGACCATGGCGCCGGGGTAGTGATCGGGGAGACAGCTGAAATCGGAGACAATGTCACTCTTTACCAGGGCTGCACCCTGGGTGGGACCGGTAAAGAGAAGGGTAAGAGACATCCGACTATAGGCAACAATGTTGTCGTAAGCTCAGGAGCTAAGGTCTTAGGCTCCTTCACTGTTGGTGACAACGCTAAAATTGGAGCAGGTTCGGTTGTACTAAAGGCTGTTCCGCCTGATAGCACAGTGGTAGGTGTTCCGGGCAGGGTAGTGGTCAAAGATGGCAAAAAGGTAGCGGAGGATAGGAAAAAAGGGGTAGATCTGCGCCACGATTTACTGCCTGACCCGGTTGCTGATGTAATTCACAACATGCAACTAAAAATAGAGAGGTTAGAAAGCCGAATCAGAGAATTGGAGCTTCAGAATAGTCAATTAACCAATCAGTAAAAATATATATCCGGGTGCGCTGCTAATAATTTTTTTTTGGCCATAATCTTACAGTAACAATACAGGTAGCGGTGAGCCACGGTGTAATCAGGTAAGGAGCCCTCTGGCATATAAGGTAAATATGCCGGGGCTCCTTTAATTTAATCATGTTCTGTTGTTAGGGGTATGATTATCTCGATAAGCAGTTGTTCATCTGTGGTAGCCTCAGGATCCGGGGTGAATATCTCCCGTATAGGATAAGCAGGGTGGTAACCATTCTTTCTAATCCAATCGTACAGGGCTGTGTAAGCGCCTTCAAGACCTTTTTCTGTGGTCAATCTTTCCGTGACCGATGCCGCGTGGATTGGTGGAAGTATTTTATTGGCCATATTCCGATCTATTACCGGCCATGCTACTTCTAACTCCGTCTCAAAACTGTTAAAATCCATATCCTTATCGTAGATGATGATGGGAGGGCCTGAACACCGGCCGCCTTGAGAAGTGATATTAGCTAAAGAATCCTCAATCAAGGTTGCCAGATCATCTGGAAAATCGACCACCTTGCCTCGCATGCTGTTAACCGGTATTTCGTCAATATTTAACTCTCGGATATCATAGTTTTTATCTTCAGTCAAATTTACCCCTCCAATTATTATAGTATCAAAGATAAACGCTGGTAACATGCAACTTATCTTTAATATATAAGCTTCCCTTGTAAAATTGTCAATATGAAATATAAAATATAAAAAGTGTATAAAAATATTGAAGGAAGGGTATTTTTATAGTGTATGCCACTTTAATCATGCCTCGCTCTTCGGAGCGGGGACTTCTTTTATTTATAAGGTTAATGGAGCAAAACTTGATTTAAGCTGGTTGCGATGATAATTTGAAAATGTTATTATTATCTAGTTAAAATAGAAAGTCTGCGTGTTTTTTATAAAAAGTTTGGAGGGATAGTTTATTGGATTGTATCTGGGCACCGTGGAGGTCAGTTTATATTGGTGGCAATCACGGGGAGGGCTGTGTTTTTTGTGAAAAAATTAATTCTGATGATGATGAAGCAAATCTGGTGTTGTTGCGCGGAGATAAAATTGTTGTCATGCTGAATCTTTACCCGTATAATAATGGTCATCTGCTAATCATGCCCAAACGACATGTAGCTGATATGGAAGAGCTGACTGTTGAAGAGATGAAGGAATTAATGCTGATGATTCAGAAAATGGTTAAGGTTTTAAAGGTTTTTCAACCGCAGGGCTTTAATGTCGGCGCTAATCTTGGCAGGTTGGCCGGGGCTGGAATACCTGGCCACATTCACTTTCATATCGTACCGCGCTGGGGCGGTGATACTAACTTTATGCCGGTTATCGGCAATACCAGGGTTATTTCAGAATCCCTGGAAGTAACCTATAAAAAATTAAAGGAGTCGTTGGAACATTTGAAGATAGACTAAAGCTAAATACTAAAGCCATATAATAATGCAATAAAATAATCTAATTTTGCCTATGGGAGTTGAATGATCAGCAATCCTGGTTTTTCGTTAGTTGATTTGCTTTGCTATTTCGCAAATTAGCGCAAATTGTAGCACATCTTGGTGCTTATTAATATACTACATTAAAACATAATAATAGTTGCGTTTTATAACTATTATTATGTTAATTAAAAAATTATCAGGGGAAAATTGACACCTGTTAAACATTGAGCTATAATACCCTTAATTAGAACTAAATTTACATATTGGAGGGTAAAGTGATGGCATTTGAGGTTTATAAGCCAAGGGGAGAGAAGGCGCCAAAGCAGCCACTGGTTTCACTTTCCAAAAACTCTATTGTGCTTAACAAAATATCACGCGAAAAATTACAAGCCGAAGTAGTTGAGCTGGCCTATGATAATGAAACCAACACTATTAGGATTAAAGCCGCAAATGAGGGACAAACTATTAAAAAGACCAAGCTTTTTGCGAGAGGTTTCTTTAATCATTTTGGAATCAATCAAACCGGCAAATACGAAGCCATATTTAATGAAGAAGAAAAAGCCCTCTATGTAAAACTGGCATAGACGACTACGTTAATAAGCATCTCTCTGAAAGAGAGATGCTTATTAATTACGGGTATAATATCAATAGAATATTGTCGTCGAATTCGACAATAAATGATTGTTAGTTGACTAATATCTATAATTTTGATTAATGAGGCTATTGATTACTTAACTCAATTGGAGAATGAACAACGCAAACGGTAATCTTCCATGATATCCAACGCATCATTGCTTAATTCAGGGAATAAGAAAGCCTTATCTATACCTATAGTTTGAAGTTCGGATAAGATAGATTTTTTACTCTCTGCCTTCACAATATATCGATACCCGTTTTGTTCATTAGCTACATGTGCATTTGTAATATCGGGGAGGGTATTTTTTATCTTAACGGTCTTAATCCTTTCACGGAGGTCAGATGCCACACCGTCCATAGCGCAATTATCCGTTCCATAATCAGCACAAGTTTCATTTGGGCATTTTATTCCGGGACAGACATCATTGGCAAATAGCATAAATGAACCCGATTGTCTTAATATACGCTCGTTAATAATTTTGGGCCGGGCAAAGCAAGGCAAGCCATTGACAATGTGATGAAAGGCTATTTCTACGTCTTTACTTTTATAATTATTGAGTGCGTAATCATAATAAGATACAATATCGTAATCTCCATTGTTGTTTCTATGGTGAATATAAAATTCAGTGATAATATTCAATGCCGCATTGCTGGGGATTTCATATAAGTGTTTTTTAAATATGAATATCTCTCCATCTTTGTCCAGGTTTTGGGAACAGGTGAAATATAAACAGACAACCGGATTTTCTGTAACGTCCAGCAAGCGGGTGTGCAAGCCATAGTGCTGCATTTTAGCAAGAATGTTAAATAGGCCGTCTCTTTCAGCAAACTCATCAGGTCTTCTTCTGATAAACTCATTTATAATATCTTCTTCATGTTGTAGCATGCGGCTTCTGAAGATAGTCGGCAATAAAGAAAGCCCTCTGTTGGGCTGTCCCCTGTAAAATTCAATCCCAGATGCATGTTTTCTGTTGTTTTTTAATTCGTGGGCCTTTTTTAGAAAATCAAAAGCCGAAGTGATAATTACTTGCATATCTACCTCCATAAAAGTAAGCGCAAAAAATTTTACACTATATGATATCCTAATAAGTATCCCCGGTAAAGCAATGTTGCGTGGGTGGACAGTTACTTAAAGACATAGTTTCTTGAATAAGGGAAATGAGGTACAACATGTTTGAATTTATCGACGTAAAATATGGAAATATTATTGATCTACCCAGATTGTTCATCAATACAGGTATAACTGTATTGATCGGTGCAAGTGGCAGCGGCAAGACAACAATCTTAAGAATGCTCAATAAAATGATTTCCCCTTCCCAGGGGAGTATATCATTTAATGGGGTGGATCTAAAACAAATAAAATCTGTAGAACATCGTAGGAAAGTCACCATGTTGACCCAAAACCCGGTCATGTTTGAAGGAACTGTAAGAGACAATCTGACAATGGCTTTAAGATTTCAGGGTAAAGAAATACCAGGTGATGAGGACTTGAAACTGATTCTGGAACAAATTCAATTAAACAAATCTCTGGATACTCCGTCCCACAACCTGTCAGGTGGCGAAAAACAGAGACTTGCGTTGGGGCGCGTGCTTCTTATTGACCCTGAAGTTTACCTCCTTGATGAACCTTCCTCGGCTCTGGATGAAGATATGGAAGAAATAATCATGGAGATGTTTGCCGCTCATGTAAAGCAGCATGAAAAATCCCTGGTAATGGTCACCCATTCAAAGAGCATCGCGGAAAAATATGCCGATGAGCTTATAGAAATAGCTACTGGAAAGGTCTTGCACAGGAGAGCGAACCATGAAAGGAATTATTGATTTAACTATTTGGCAGGTATTACTTTCTTATGTGTTTGTAGTTATTGTGCTGTTTATTGTCAAAAAGAGAGGCATAAAAAGGGAAAAAGCGATATTGCTCTCTTCCCTGAGAATGACTATTCAACTGGTGTTGACGGGATATGTACTCGTCTATATATTCGATCACCCCAGCCCGCTAATAACTATAGCAATCATTATCTTGATGGAGTGCTTTGCAGTATATACAGTATTTCAAAGATTCAAAGGGCTCTTATCAAAAAAACTTAAACAAACCATTGTATTTTCTATGGTGGCGGGGACTATGTCCTGTATTATATACTTCTTGTTTGTAGTGATCAGAATTGTTCCCTGGTATGATCCGCAGTATTTTATTCCCTTAGCCGGGATGTTTGTTGGCAATGCCATGACCGGTGTATCTCTTGGTACTAAATCGCTAATAGAAGGAATGAACACGCAAAGGAAACTTGTTGAAGAAGCCCTGGTGCTTGGCGCAACGCCGCAGACGGCAACGAAAGGGATCATCAATAGTACCTTTGATGCCGCGATCATGCCCACCATTAATTCAATGCTGGGTATGGGGATTGTTTTTTTGCCGGGTATGATGACAGGTCAGATTCTATCAGGTATTTCTCCGGCAACAGCTGTTAATTACCAAATCGCCATTATGCTGGGCATATTGGGAGCCGTTTCGCTTTCAGTTATTATGCTGTTGCTGCTGGGTTATAGAGCTTTCTTTAATGAAGAGGATCAACTGATCTAAGCAATAAATGCCGCTTGTTCTTAATAAGCTGTAGTTCAAGCCCACTATTGTGTTCTTGGGGAAATGGTGATTATAATTTTTTCCAGGATGGTCTAGAGTTTCTTCTCTGGGCCTTATTTTTTTTCTATATTTATCCTTCCATATTAAACCATAGGTTATTAATTAGATATGAAACAACAAGATCCCTAATAATAAGTTCATTATTGCATAATTTTGAATTATTGAATAAGATAATAATTATAGGAATATTTCGCCAAAGGTGGGGTCTATTAGATGTTATGCTGGCGGACGAAAGCCCTTTGGGCTAAGAAGGGTAAAGGCAACAAAGATGCGCTGTGGCTGCCCCTTGTAGTGCACATGTCGGACGCTGCAGAAATCGCTAGATTAGTATGGCATCATTGGCTTCCTTCCTGCACCAAGCGAAGGATTGCCCTGGGCCTCGACAATTCTCTAGAAAGCCTTGAGGATTTTGAAGACACAGCATTACCGGGTTTTGTTTTTCTTGCAGCTAGCCACGACCTTGGCAAGGCAATCCCCACATTCCAGGGTAAGTTAGGCAGTACGGAACTTGACGAGCAGCTTAGAAAGCAAATAATTGATGCAGGACTATTACTTACATATAATCCTCATCCTCGTGCAGCCAGACACCATTGGGCTTCGCAGCTTATTTTAGAGAAGCATGGGTTTCCCCGGAAACTCGCTGTGATCCTGGGTGGACACCACGGACAACCTCCAAACTCTCAACAATTGTATAACCTTAAAAGTGCTTACTGGAAGGACATGGGGTGGGATAAGGGGCAAGAGGCCTGGAATCAGGTGCAGCAGGAATTATTGACATATGCGCTGGCGCTAGCCGGTATAACGGAAGATGAAGCAAAGTCCTGGCGTCCGGACATCACAGCCCAGGTATTGCTCAGCGGGCTGGTAATTATGGTGGACTGGATTGTAAGCAATGAAACATATTTCCCTTATATCGAGCTTTTCGGAAGTGCTGGTCCTTCCGCGGCGCGGGCTGAGGCCGCGTGGGAGGAACTCAGCCTACCTGAATGCTGGAGCCCGGGTAATGCCTGGATGGATACGGACTTCTATACAAAACGCTTTGGCTTTGACCCCCGACCGGTGCAGGCTGCTATGCTGCAACTGCTCGGGGAAGTGTCACACTCGGGTATTGTGATCCTAGAAGCGCCGATGGGCGAAGGAAAAACAGAGGCTGCCCTTGCAGCAGCAGAGCTTATCGCGAACAAAACGAAACGAAGCGGAATATTTTTCGCTTTGCCGACCCAGGCCAGTGCCAACGGCTTGTTTTTACGGTTCTGCCGTTGGATTGAAAGGCTTGAGGACGGCGAGGATCACGCTGTACAACTAGCACATGGCAAGGCTAACCTCAACGAACTATATAACGAGATAAAAACGGCTACAAAAGAAATGGGCGGTTTTTGGGTCGGTGGAGATGAAAGCGAAGAAACCGGTGAAGATGCGATCATCGTGCATGATTGGTTTTTGGGACGCAAAAAAGGCATTCTTGCAGATTTTGTTATCGGTACTATTGATCAGGTTCTTATGGGTGGACTTAAGCAGAAACACCTTGCCTTGCGCCATTTGGGACTGGCCAATAAAGTTGTAATTCTTGACGAATGCCATGCTTATGATGCTTATATGAGCCAGTATCTATATAGAGTATTGAATTGGTTGGGAGCATATGGTGTACCGGTGATTGTTCTTTCTGCAACCCTACCTGGGGATAAACGAAAGCAAATGATTGAAGCCTACCTAAATAAAGAAATCGTGCCAATGAGGGAATACGATCCGATATTTGATAAGGAAAGACCAGAAGTCCCTCCATTGCCTGCATGGTCAACTACCTGTGACTATCCAATTATTACGTTTACTGATGGCAGCAACATACAGCAGAAAAAGATCAGTGGACATCAACGCCGGCTTGAAGTTGCACTGAAAGCCCTACCGGATGAACAAATTGCGCTGGTTCTGGAGGACCTGCTTTCCGAGGGCGGGTGTGCCGGGATTATAGTTAATACCGTTAAGCGTGCTCAGAGTGTGGCCCGTACACTCAGGCAATCTTTCGGCGATGATGTCCAACTGTTACATTCCCGCTTTATTGCAATGGACCGGGCACAAAAAGAAAAAGAGCTCTTCGCAAGTTTAGGTGCTGACAGCGAATGGGAAGGCAAACGTCCGGAACGTTGCATTTTAGTTGGTACGCAGATCTTTGAGCAAAGCTGTGATTTGGATTTTGATGTTTTAATATCTGATATCTGCCCCATGGATTTGCTGATTCAGCGTATTGGGCGTCTGCACAGGCATAAGCGCAGACGCCCTTCCAAATTATTACAGGCCCAGTGCTTTATTAGCGGTATGAGCGATTCTGGCTTTGACCGCGGTGCTGAACTCGTCTATGGTAAATATCTTTTGATGAACACACGGGCATTGCTCCCCCCGCAGATAACACTGCCTGACGACATTTCCCGGTTGGTGCAAGAGGCCTATCACTCAGAGGGAGTGTCTGTACCGCTGGCGTTACAGGAGGAGTATAAAGAAGCAAAAAACAAGCATGAACAGCGTATAGACAAAAAAATAAACAAGGCGAGAGATTTTCAAATTTCTGATCCTTATAAGAGATTGGATGATCTGGTCGGTTGGTTGGATACAAGCATTACAGACGATCCATCCGGTAAGCGTGGCGAAGCAACTGTACGCGATACAGAAGATACGCTGGAAGTTTTAGTTGTGCAGCGGAGGGCTGGAGAATATTATATGCTGCCCTGGCTTGCCAAATTCAAAGGTCGGAAGATTCCTTTACACACGCTGCCGGATGTGGAGCTTGCCCGTGCGATGGCTGAATGTAGCATACAACTTCCACGTGAGCTGTGTTGGAATATGGATGAGACTATCAGCGAGCTCGAAAAGATTTCGCTTAAGGAGTTGAGTGCCTGGCAACAATCGCCCTGGCTCAAAGGGGAATTATTTCTGGTGCTTGATGAGAATCTCAGCACAGAGCTTTGCGGGTATCATTTGCAATACGATCAATCCTATGGGATGCTTTCAAAGAAAATTGGAGAGGAGGCTGTGAATGAAGGAGAAAGACTTTAACTTACTGTATATGCCTTGGATTTTAGTTTTAAATTCAAGGGGAGAAACAGAAGAGGTATCGTTATTAACAGTGTTGGAGCGGGCACATGAATTCCGTGGTCTTGCCGGAGAGCTGCCAACCCAAGATGTAGCAATCCTGCGGCTGTTACTGGCAACGCTGCATGCAACCTTCACCAGAGCAGATGTGCAGGGAAACCGTAAACCCATCGAAAATGCCTCAGATGCATTAGAGCGATGGCAAAGTCTATGGGAACTCAATCGTTTTCCTATTGAGCCAGTAAAAACACGCTTATGTCATTACGAAGAACGTTTTTTCCTCTTTCACCCGGAGCGACCATTTTATCAGATAGCGGGTCTGGATAAGGGAACCAATTATTCTGCGGCGAAATTGTTGGGTAATCTCTCTGAGAGTGGTAACAAAGTCAGACTTTTTCCGGTTAGAACCGGAGATGCGAAGCGCAATATATCGTATGCGGAGGCAGCAAGGTGGCTGCTGTATTTGAATGTCTTCGATGATACATCCAGTAAGCCTTCAATTCGCGGACAGAAAATGCCTTCTCCCGGAGCAGGATGGCTTGGAAAACTTGGTTTAGTCTATGCAAAAGGTGCCAATCTTTTTGAAACACTTATGTTGAATTTTGTGTTGCTCAATGACAATGACGAACCCTGGATCAGCGGCTATGCTTGCTGGGAGCTTGATGAGCCAAGAACTGAGGAACGGGTAGAAATAGTCCTCCCTCAGGATCAGCTTTCCTTACTTACTCTGCAATCACGCAGGTTGCTGCTGCAGAGAGAAGGAAACAGCGTTGTAGGCTACAGATTATTGGGAGGTGATTTTTTTCCAAGAGAAAATGCGTTTACTGAGCAAATGACTCTTTGGAGAAAAAGTGACAGAGAAGATGTATATCTTCCCAAGCGCCATGATCCTTCCAAACAATTGTGGAGAGATTTTCCTTCTTTTCTTGCGGATGAAGATGGCTCCAGAAAACCAGGAATAGTCCGTTGGTTATCTAGACTGAAAGAACAAGGCCGCATTAACAATATGGTTACTTTGCAGATAGCTAGCGTGAAATATGGTGATAAGGATTTCTTTGTTACGGATGTATTCCAGGATTCTCTTACTATCAATGCAAACATACTCTCTCAGCTTGGAAAAAGGTGGGTTACTCAGATTACCAGGCTTCTTGCCATTACTGAAGACTGTGTAAAGCAGCTTTTTTTCTTAGCTGCCGATTTGGCTAAAGCCTCCGGTGATAGTGATAGTTTAACTCATAAAGCCGGAGAAGGTATCAGCAATGCTGCGAAAGCGGAGGCTTATTTCCGGCTGGACATGCCGTTTCGCAGATGGCTCGCTGATATCGATCCTACGCAATCGAATATGGACGAGGCGGAAAAAGATTGGAAAGAAACAGTCAAACGCGTTCTTTTGCAACTCGGGGAAGAATTGACACAGCAATCCGGGGAGAAAGGTGTCGTGGGGCGCTGGGTGAAGGAAAAGCTCTACACTGCGCCGGGCGCGTTGATAAAGTTTAGAGCTAATATCAAACGCATATTAGAGAAAGGAGGCTGAAAACATGGAAAAACGAGGAAATCGGGCCTGCCAAATTAAAATGCTAACCCAGGGGAAAATAGAACGCCTTTTAACGGAAGGCCCATGGAGTCGCGCCATGCTGGCTAAACTGCGCAGGGGAATTGGCAAGCAGCCGGGAGAGCTGCCGGAACTGTTTGAAATTGTGCTCAGCGATATGCCGGAAGAACTTTATGGCCTTGGTGATGAGCCCAGTTACTCCGTGTGGGCGATTTACACAGCTTTGACGTTGTTTGCGCTGCATCAGCAGGGTAAAGACCGTCCTATGAGCGCTGGTAATAAAATCGACGGCAAATATACGGGTAATTCCCTGGGTGCTGCTGTAGGGTACCTTGTCCGGAAAGATAAAGAGCGTGAGACTGCTATCAAACGGCGTTTTGATGCAGTGGTCACAGCTAACGAGTTCACTGAGCTTGCGCACCACGCCCGCGGCCTGATCCAATTGCTCAGGGCAGGGGATATTGCCCTGGATTACCCTCGCTTTGCCGAAGAGCTTTATTGGTATCAGTTTGATGAAAAGAGAAATCAAATTAGACTGCGCTGGGGCGAAGATTATTATCGCATCGCACAAAGGAATGCTGAGAAAGAAGATGGAGGTGTATCGTAATGAGTAGTCGGAAAAACCGTTTTTTTGTAGATATTCATGTAATCCAGTCCTTGCCGCCGAGCTGTGTCAACCGGGATGATACCGGCAGCCCCAAGACGGCGATATACGGAGGTGTACGTCGTGCCCGGGTTTCCTCTCAAGCCTGGAAGCATGCTATGCGGGAGATGTTTAAAGACTATTTCAGTGAGAGTGAATTAAGTGAACGCACTAAGAAAATTGTTGAAAAGGTTGCAGAGAAGATTCTTCTGTTGCGTGATATCAGTGAGGAAGAGGCCATGGTGTTAGCCGAAAAGGTCATCAAACAGGCAGGAATCAGCACTAAGGATTCGGAAGCAAAAGCACTCTTTTTTATGAGTAGTAAGCAGGCAGATAATCTGGCACGTATGGCTCTCATGGAGCCTCTGCCCGGGAAAAAAGATGTGCAGGCGGCACTGAATGCAGGAAATGGTGTGGATATTGCTCTATTTGGTCGTATGGTGGCTGATGAGCCAGCGTTGAATGCTGATGCTGCCGCCCAGGTGGCTCATGCGATTTCAACCCATAAGGTGGAAAATGAATACGACTACTATACTGCAATGGATGATCGTGCGCCAGAGGATCAGGCAGGTGCCGGTATGATCGGCACCATCGAATTTAATTCTGCCACCCTCTATCGTTATGCAACTGTTGCCGCCCATGATCTGAAAAAGAACCTCGGTGATCCCAAAGCTGCTGCAAAGGCTGTAAAAGAATTTATCCGGGCCTTTGTCTGCTCCATGCCCACCGGCAAACAGAACACATTTGCCAATGGTACTCCACCTTATGCGGTGATGGTCGCCCTTCGCCGGGACCAGCCTGTCAATTTAGTAGGCGCGTTTGAGTCACCTGTCAAGGCAGGAGAAGGCGGTTATCAGAGAAAATCGGCTGAAATTTTAGCCAAGTATACGCAACTTGTTTATGATAAATTCTTTACTGCGCCTGAAAAGACATTCATTACAGCTATCGATGAAGGATTTGCCAGTTTAGGAGATTCATTTGAGTTTCCCGAGCTATTAAAAAGGACTGAGGAAGTTATAGGTAGTATTTTGCAAGAGGATAGGGTACAGGCATGAGTACTTTGTTGCTGCGTTTGGCTGCACCCTTACAGTCCTGGGGTGTTGCCAGTAAATTCGATACCCGTGATACCGCCAGGGAGCCAACCAAAAGCGGAGTTATTGGCTTATTGGCTGCGGCGCTGGGACGCAGCCGCACAGACAATCTGGATGACCTTAAGGAACTTTACTTCGGAGTGCGTATTGACCAGCCAGGATTATTATTGAGAGATTACCATACTGCAAAGCAAAAAAAAAGTGGGACTTCATTTGTCACAACACGATATTATTTGGCTGATGCAGTGTTTCTGGTTGGTTTGGAGGGTGAAGAAAACTTCCTGCAAAAGTTAGCTGTTGCGCTGAAAAATCCGGTTTTTCCTCTGTACTTAGGGAAGCGCTCCTGCCCGCCGGTAGGTCAGCTGGTACTGGGTCTGCGGGCGAGGTCACTCCGGCAAGCTCTTGAGGAAGAGCTCTGGCAAGCCAGCGAGTGGTATCAAAATGAGCTTAAAAAGAAGCAGTTAGATAAGATCAAGCTAACCATTGTTTGCGATGCAAAGCCGAATGAAACAGGCGCGTTTTTGCGGCGGGATTTACCCATCTCTTTTAGTCAGCAATATCGTCAATACGGTTTTCGTATGGTAATAGATAGTGTAGATGCGGTGTCCATTCCGACGCCACTACTCACTGCAGAGCTGCCGACAGAACACGATGCGATGGCTGGATGGGGGGATTAATGCATTATGTATTTGTCACGAGTCGAACTAAATACACGCAGGAAAAGCACGATGGTTGCCCTTGCTTCACCTCAGAGACTACACGCCATGGTGGAAAGCAGTTACCCAACTAGTACGGAAAAAAGCGGGCGTAACCTATGGCGTATTGACCGTTTAAGAAATGCACTCTATCTCCTTGTGCTTAGCAACAGGAAACCTGACTTTTCTCACATTGTGGAACAGCTTGGTTGGCCAGGATCTGAGCAGAAATGGGAAACCAGAAATTATACTCCGTTTTTGGAGCGTATTAAGACTGGGCAACGATGGCAGTTCCGGTTGCGGGCTAACCCTGTGCATAGTGTCAAGCAGGCAGGCGAGTCAGGGACACAGGAACATATTAAGCGCGGCAAGATATATGCGCATGTTACCGTGCAGCAGCAAGAGCAGTGGTTGCAGGAGCGTGCCGCAAAATACGGTTTCAAGTTGCAGGAAGGTTCATTTAGTGTTGTGCAACGGGAAGTACGGAAGTTCCACCGCCAGGGGAATCGGGTGACGCTGGGTATAGCGACTTTCGAAGGTATTCTGGAGGTTACTGACACAGCACAGTTCATTCGTGCGCTCACCGGTGGGATCGGGCGAGCCAAAGCCTATGGTTGCGGCTTGCTGACCATTGCCAGGGTGTCGTTATGAGCAAGATTCCTGGCATGGAACGACCCGAGCTTCACGCTTTGCCTACTATGCGGGAGCGGATCTCATTTTTATATTTGGAACGTTGTCTGGTTAGTCGGCAGGACAATGCTATTACTGTTACCGATGTGCGCGGGACGGTACACGTACCGGCTGCTGCACTAAGTGTAATACTGCTGGGTCCTGGCACCAATATATCGCACCGTGCGGTGGAGCTTATTGGTGATACCGGAGCAAGTTTGCTTTGGGTTGGGGAACATGGGGTGCGGTACTATGCCCATGGGCGTCCGTTAACTCATTCTTCTCATCTGTTGAGCGCACAGGCAGCATTGGTTTCCAATACACGTAGCCGCTTAGCAGTCGCTCGCCGCATGTATGGTATGCGATTTAAAGGTGAAGATGTTTCCACAATGACCATGCAGCAGTTGCGCGGACGGGAGGGAGCAAGGGTTCGTGCAGTTTACCGCCGATTGTCAAAAATAACCGGGGTTCCCTGGAACGGGCGCGAATACGATCCGAATGATTTTACCGCAAGTGACTCAGTAAACATGGCACTATCTGCTGCGCATGCCTGCCTTTACGGAGTGGTGCACAGTGTAATTACGGCGCTGGGATGTGCACCGGGTCTCGGCTTTATACACACAGGACATGAGCGATCTTTTGTATATGATATCGCTGATCTATATAAAGCGGAGATAAGTATCCCAATTGCATTTAATATAGCTGCACAACAACCAGCGGAGGATATCGGTGCAGTAACTCGGCGTGCTGTGCGTGATGCCATTGCCGATGGCCGCATCTTAGAACGCATAGTCAAGGATATCCGCGAATTGCTTCTAGGAATTTCGGAGGATGGTTTGCCACAAGGAGTACCTGAAATCGAGACTAGTGTCGTAATACTTTGGGATGACAAGAACGGCTTTGTGAAAAATGCGGTTTCTTATGGAAAAGAACTGGATGAATTGGATGCCGAGGCGACAGAATTAACTGAGGGCTATGGCACATTATTAGAGGAGGAACCATGATTGTTGTCACAATGACGGACTGTCCTATTGGGTTGAGAGGAGACCTGACCAAATGGCTGTTGGAAATCAGTGCAGGAGTTTTTGTTGGACAAGCCAGTACGCGGGTGCGGGAGCATCTATGGGAGCGTATAAAGGAAACCACAAAAGGCGGCAGGGTAATAATGGTGTATAATACTAAAAATGAACAGCGGCTGGATTTCCGCGTACACAATAGCACATGGGAACCCATTGATTTCGACGGCATTAAGCTGATGTTACGCCCAAGCCCATCTCGCATAAAACAGTTGGGTGAGCTGCGCATGGGTTTTAGCAAAGCCAGTAAAAGACAGATTGCAAAGCGCGCCGTAAAAAAGAGAGGGGCCAATTTTCCTGATACTTATGTTGTAATTGATGTTGAAACCAGCGGGCTTAATCCCGAAGAGCACCAAATCATTGAGCTTGGCGCAATTTTGGTGGAAGCGCACCGTATTACGGAACGATTTTCGTTACTTGTGCGACCGCAGGAAGCCATTACATCGCAAATTGAAAAGATTACAGGTATAACCAACGCTATGTTGCAAAAAGAGGGTGTAGAGATTTCCTTAGCATTGCCACAATTTATTGCTTTTTTACGTGATTTACCAGTGGTATCACACAATGTGGATTTTGATTATAGCTTTCTGCGGAAGGCTTGTGCCATGTGTAATCTGCCATTGTTTTCCAATCGCAGTATCGATACACTTACACTTTCCCGAAGGAAGATAAAACAAGTGGTTAACTACAAATTAAGTACCTTGGCAAAGTATTTTGAAATTGAGACTAAGCAAGTTCACCGCAGCCTTGCTGATTGTGAAACAACATATCAGCTCTATGAGAAACTGATAAATTTTAAAACTTCTGACTACTAGAAACGGCACTATATAAGGATTTTTTTAATGTGCTCCCCGCGCATGCGGGGGTGATCCTTATCAAATGTCGTGTAGACAGTTGGGTCTTGAGTGCTCCCCGCGCATGCGGGGGTGATCCCATTATTCTCATTCAGTTCTATTTTGTGATGAGGTGCTCCCCGCGCATGCGGGGGTGATCCTGAACTTGACCAGTATATGAAGCATACTTTGCAGTGCTCCCCGCGCATGCGGGGGTGATCCCATCTACTATTTTGCCTTCAGCATCTACCGATCGTGCTCCCCGCGCATGCGGGGGTGATCCCTATTCATAATCACTCAAACCATCATCGTCCTCGTGCTCCCCGCGCATGCGGGGGTGATCCTGAACGACTTGACAGCGATGAGCGCGAGGACACGTGCTCCCCGCGCATGCGGGGGTGATCCTATTCCCATTTCCGCCAAATCCCTTTTAATCTCGTGCTCCCCGCGCATGCGGGGGTGATCCCAGCATAGGCATAGAATTACCAGAAACATTACAGTGCTCCCCGCGCATGCGGGGGTGATCCTATATTAATAAATAAAGTTTTTATATTGCATAATTTACAAATATTATATATAATAATAAATATAAACAATAAGGAGGTTATAATATTATGTTTAAATTACAAAAAACAATCTATATCTTTATTGGAGTTCTAATTGGTATTTTAATATCTTCAACATTTGCACTAGCAAATAATCCAATTAGAATTTTTTTAAACGGTAATGAACTTCAAAATGTAAATGCAATATTAATTTCAGATACAACGTATTTACCTGTGAGAGCAATATCTGAAGCACTTGGTTTAAATGTTGAATGGGATGATGCAAGTAGAAGTGTTATCATTACAACAAATAAAAATACAGCATTAGATAAAAATGAATCCACTAATGCTAATGAAGATAAACAAAGATTTAGTGTCCCTAGAGAACAAATTAAAGTTACTAAATTTAATGATATTGATGCAATAGAATATAATAACCAAATATATTTTTCAATAATTAAATATGTGCTTAAAAGTAATACTCAAATTCAATATCATACAGATAATAACGATAATATTTTAACTTTAGATATTAAATATCCCAATGGAGAAAAAATTACCATTAATAATACTCCAAATGATATGATTAGATATGATTATTTTGTTTATGTTAATTCTAAATACTATAAAAAATATTAACCAAACTTTGCTACAACATTTAAACCACTAATTTCTTTATTGTTAAAATTAACAAAAGTACTTCCAAATATTACACCCTGAACAGAAACACTTGTCAATGCTTCTAATAATATACTCCCTGCACCATCAAATGTAATATTCGAATTATTTGCCATAACTATATGTTTAGGAGCATTATCGTTAGAATTATTTAAATAAATATTATTACCAACCTTTAAATCAGTCCCAACATCAATAGTTGTATTACTTTCAATTCTCCCGCCTTTAATGGTGCTCCCCGCGCATGCGGGGGTGATCCTGATTTCTTATACGACTCCTAGGTCATCGTTGATTTGGTGCTCCCCGCGCATGCGGGGGTGATCCTTCTCACCGCATATTCCAAGTGAGGGTATTGGTGCTCCCCGCGCATGCGGGGGTGATCCCACAACTTTCTATAAACCAGAGGCAAAAAAGTGCTCCCCGCGCATGCGGGGGTGATCCTATAAAAGAGCACGTCGACAGATGACAAAGAAGGTGCTCCCCGCGCATGCGGGGGTGATCCTTGTCCCTCTTAAAAACCTCAAATCTCAGTTTTGTGCTCCCCGCGCATGCGGGGGTGATCCCTTCTTTATAGCCCCCTAATAGATTTGAAGAAAGTACGTTTAATACGTTAACATAGTTAATAGGGGGTAGTTTTTCATGAAAAAAAAGCAATACAGCGATGAGCTCAAGGAATTAATTATAAAAGAGTGCCAGGAAACAGGTAACGTTGCCTTGGTAGCCCGCAGGCATGAAATGTCACCTAATACTATTCATACTTGGTTAAGTAAATATCGAAAAAACGGCTCCGTAAAAACAATGCCGAAAGCTAAAGATGATTGCCAAAAAGCTCTGGAAAAACAGCTTAAAGAAGTTAGTACTGAGAATGACAGGTTAAAACGCCTTCTTGCTGATAAAGAATTAGAGTTGGTTATTTTAAGAGAGTTAAGGGACATCCAAAACCCTCGGTAGCCGACAGGGTTACTATAGCCAAAAGGTGGATAGATAAGGGCTATAAAGCTTCTCTAGTCCTTAACTCTGTCGGCCTGGCTTCATCCACCTACTATCATAAAATCAAAGAAACTAGTGTCATTATCCAGGAACCACCAAAAAATAAACCGGGACGAAACCTGGAGGGTAAGCAAATCTCTGACGAATTAATTAAGCAATACATTGAAAACATAGTTATCGGGGATGGTTTCCCTTACGGCTATAAAAAAATCAACGCAACTCTGAAAGAGGATTACCAGCTGGTCATAAATCATAAGAAAACATACCGGCTCTGTAAAGAACTTAATGTATTGCGTCCTCAGAGAAAAATATATCTAAACCGGCCGAGAAAGCTGGCAAAGCGAGATAAAGTAACCGCTCCTAACCAACACTGGCAAATGGACCTGAAGTATGGTTACATTGAGGGTATGGGCAGGTTTTTCTTCCAGCTATCCCTTATAGATGTGTTTGACCGCTTGGTAATTGATTATCACATCGGATTAAGCGCTACAGCTAAGGATGCCTGCGCCGTACTTATAAATTCGCTTAATAAACGCGGTTTAAAGCCCGGCATGGAACTTCCGATAATAAGAACTGATAATGGCCCGCAGTTTACAGCTAAAATATTTGAGGAAACCTGCTGGAAATGGAAATTAACTCATGAAAGAATCCCGGTTAAAAGTCCTAATATGAACGCTTATATTGAGTCCTTTCATTCTATTTTAGAAGATGAATGCTATAGCAGAAATGAGTTTAGCAGCTTTACAGATGCATACAGGGTCATCAGTGAATACATGGATTATTACAACAATCGTCGCAGGCATGGCAGCATTGGGTACATGGCGCCTGCTAAATACTATGAAGCTGTCATGAGTAACCGGATTACAGATATAAAAATGGTTGCCTAGCAGCCGTCCATCGAAGACCCTTTACATGAGGGAGTGTTAACCTATCCCTGGCAAAGGACCGCAAAAGCATTAGCTGCAGCGGGTCCTGGCCGGCCCTAAGAAACACAGACACCAGGGGCCCTATGTCAAGGGCGGCTGCTAAAGATAAAACTTATATCCTATGTGAGCTTAACTTTTTAAATGTATATTCTCCAATAATAGGGGTTCAAGCCGTGCTCTGTAAAAAATCTCTATACCGGTGTTCCCTGCCGCGTACCGATAAAAGCAGTTATAAATGGTAGCTATATATGTTGTTTAAGAAAATGCGACTTTTTTGCGGCAACATTCAAAGAAAACTGATCTATATTGTATAATAACGAGAGCCGTCCGGGTGGGCGGTTTTTATTATTATTAGGACTCGTCCGTTGATGGTCTGGAATGCTGTTAAGTCTTAAGCCGGGCATATTGAAAAGCAGCCGGTTGCCCAAAAGGGCGATAATAATACTTCAACTCTTGGAGATTATATCTCTAGGAGGTGAGTATTTTGCCACAGGATTTAGATGAAATTTTAAAGATTATTGATGAACTTCGTGAAAAGTTGCACAACAAAGCGAAAGATAAACCCTTAACAGACCCAGATGTTCTGAAGGCCAGTCAGGAATTAGACAGGGCATTGGATGAGTTTTATAAACTTCTACAACAGAAAAAGGAAAAGGATTAGAGCCTCCGGGCTCTTTGCTTTTGCAGGAAGATTTCTACTTTTGCTGAATGTTGGAGGGATAAGGGGGAGTATTGAACAATAAGCCAGAATATTATTAAAGGCAACGATTGTTCCACGCGTAAGTAGGGATGATCCTGTTTTTATAAAAAAAATATGGGAGCCAAAATATTTGCATGGTATATAAAATAGGAGACAGGGAAATGTTTGTAATTTATAACAAAAAAAATCAACGCGTACCGATAAAAGTATGGCTGGAGGACATAAATCAGCTGGAAGAGGGTTGTTTGAAACAGGCAATAAATTTATCAAACTTACCGTTTGTGTATAAATGGGTTGCATTGATGCCGGATACCCATCAAGGTTATGGAATGCCTATTGGTGGCGTAATAGCAACTGAAGGCGTGATTATACCAAATGCTGTTGGAGTGGACATTGGTTGTGGAATAGCCTTTGTTGAGACCAGTATTCATAAAGAAGAAATACTGGTTGAAGAATACAAAGGTTTGATAGGCCGGATCATGCAGGATATTCCTACAGGTTTCGACCACCATGCTAAAAAGCAGAAATGCAAAGTTCTGGAGCAATCCGAATTCGCAAAAGCAATTAATCATAGAGCCATGCCTGAAGGGTTACCTCAGATAGAAGAAGGCTATTATCAAATAGGTACTTTGGGAGGCGGCAATCACTTTATTGAGCTGCAAGAGGACGAAGATGGGAAACTGTGCATAATGATTCACAGTGGCAGCAGGAATTTTGGCTATAAGGTTGCAAGATATTACAATGAAGAGGCTAAAGAACTAAATAAGAAATGGTCTTCCCCTGTGCCGAAAGAATATGACTTAGCATTTTTAACAATCGATTCTGAAATAGCAAAAGAGTACATCGCATGGATGACATTAGCCTTGGAATTTGCAAGAGAAAACAGAGAAGTAATGCTTAATGTGGTTAAAAGACATCTGTTTAAGATAGTTCCAAGCATAGAGTTTAGAAATGAAGTAAATGCCCATCATAACTATGCTGCTGAAGAGCACCATTATGGTAAAGAAGTATGGGTTCACCGCAAGGGTGCTATAAGGGCCAGAGAAGGGGAAACAGGCATTGTTCCCGGAGCAATGGGTAGTTACTCATATATTGTAAAAGGAAAAGGTAATCCGGAGAGCTTTCATTCGTGCAGTCATGGAGCCGGCAGGAAAATAGGGAGGCGACAAGCCAAAAAACAGTATTCTGTAGAAAAAACCATGGCAGATCTGAGGGAACAGGGTGTGATCCTCGGTAAGCAAAATAAAAGAGATGTTTCAGAGGAGGCAAGATTTGCCTACAAGGATATTGACTTTGTAATAAGTCAGGAACTGGATTTAATCGAGCCCATAAAAAAACTCAAGACAATAGCAGTTATAAAAGGTTAGGCTACACTAGTGTTATATTCCTCTTCCATGAGGAATTATTATCAGGCTTAATATTTGTGTTTCTATTCCTTTCTCAATTACTGGAAAGAGGACATAAAAAAGACAATGGGGAGTACCACCGTCTTATATTTATTCTAATCCAATCCTGCAAATCACTGTTTTAGTCATTCTTACTGGAAAGCTCATCTTAAGCATCTTGAGAAGCCAATATTTACCAAATTCCCACTCTTTCTTCCGGAGGCACATACATCCCGTCTGTTTCATTAATACCAAAGGCCTCATAAAACTCAGCGAAATTCACCACGGTGCGGTTAACCCTTATTTTACTGTTGCTGTGTACATCAACTTTGCTCAGATAGTCAGCCATTTCCCGCTTCATGGTTGTTCTCCAGATAACGGCATAAGATTTGAAAAATGCTTGATAATCCGGGTTTTCATATTGAGACAACACCTTAAGGCAACATGAAATAGCCCCCAGGTCGGCGATATTCTCAAATAGAGTCAGTTCTCCATCACTCTCAATGCCCGCAACGATCTCCAAACCGTCATAGAATTCTTGAACCCGTTTGGTCTTTTCCTCAAAATTACGGTTATCATCTTCGGTCCACCAGTTGTTTACATTGCCCATTTCATCAAATCTCGCCCCAGTGTTATCAAAAGCATGGGTAATCTCATGAGCAATAACCATCCCGATTCCCCCGTAATTTTCGGCAGGGGAGGCAGTAAAGCTGTAAAACGGTTCCTGCAGTATTCCGGCAGGAAATATTATTTCATTGTTTTGCACATCGTAATAGGCATTTACTTCATAGACAGGCATATCCCAGGTACTCTTATCCACAGGTTGGCCTTGTTTGGCTATATTCTCATTAATATAAGCCAGGTTAATCCTGCATACATTATCGAAATAGCTGCCGCCGTCCGCATAGGATTTGATGTCCGTATTATCCAGAGTTGCGGACCATTTATCCGGGTAGCCGATTTTTACATTGATGTTATCCAATTTTTTCAGGGCTCTTTGTTTGGTCTCCGTGCTCATCCATTCCAGATTACTAATCTTCTGTTTATACACCTCAATAAAGTTTGCAACCATCTCTTCTACATCTTGTTTAGCTTCCTCAGAAAAATATTTTTCTACATAGATTTCTCCCAAATATGACGGCAGATATTCTTTTACAGCGTTTACTGCCCGCTGTTGATCACTTTTTTCGCCTTCCACACCATAAACCAGGGCATTAAACTCCTGTCTCGACTCGATAAATTCCCTGGAAAGGGTAAAGCCGCAAGCATCAATAAATTTAAATGTTGCATAGTCTTTTAGCAGTTCCAAATGATCTTCATTAAAGTACTGAGCTGATTTGAGCAGCAAACCTTCATCAACTATACAAACCCGATCCGGCAATTGGTACCCTGTGTCTGTGATTGTTTTCTTTAAATCAAAATCAGGATAAAGCGATGCGAGTTGTTCCAGAGTGTAAACATAATAGGCCTTATCTACATCGTAATATTCCTCCGGATCCAGACTGTTTTCAGAGAGTTCCTTTTCCAAGGCAAATATTTGTTCGGCTACACTCCGGGCAGTCGCTTCATCTTCTCCGGATAGTGTCAACAACCGGGTAATATATTTCATACAGGCATCCCTTTTGTCCGGGGATGTATAAAAATCTTTATCCCAGGTAGGCGTCAGAGCCCAATGATACATAATATAACTGGAACTGTCCTGGAGATCCTGCCCTAAATAATAGGTCAGCAGCTGTCCATTACCTGTTTCCCGGTTTATATTGATGTCAGTCTGAATCAACTGTTCCAGGCTGTCTGCCTCTTCGTAAGCCTGCAGATATTTCCTGACCGGCTCTATCCCCTGTTCATTCCTGCTGTCCATATCGAGGGCACTTTGATAAAAATCAACCAGTTTTTGTTCTTTTGATCCCTGGGGCCAATCTTTTTGCGACAGGGTATTCAGGGTATCAGAAATCCGGTTATCATTTTCATACGTCAGTTGAAGTAATGTACTGTTATAGGCCTCCCCTGCAGGAATTTGGGAATTATCCAGCCATTCCTTATTGACAGCTGCATAAAAATCATCCTTCAAGTTGCTGCCTTCCAGAGCCCAAATTCTTTTTATGATATTATTCAACTCGGATGCGCTTATTTTTTCATTTGCCCCCAATTCTCCATCAACCGGGCTGTATAATATCCCTGCTTTATTTAGCTTATTAATTTCATCCATTGCCCACAAGGGCACATCATTAAAAGACTGGTCAAAAACACCCTTCCTCAGGCTATCGCCACGGGGTGACGGGAGATCTCCAAAGGCACGGCTGAGCATGACCAGAGCCTCTGCTTTGCTGGCTGGTTCCTCTTCACGCAGGGAACCGTCCTCATAGCCCAACAAGATATCATTTTTCGAGATCCCCGGGTTATAGTCGTCAGCAGCGTTTAAAACGATCCCGGCAACTTCCCCCCGGCTTAGATAAACCTGTGTTTCCCCTGCCCAGGCAGGGCTCACAGAAAAAATCAGAGCTACAATCACCAGCAAAGCCATAATACGGCATTTAGTGAGTTTCAAGATACAATCCCCTCCCATTAGTAATCATCAACCTTGGTGTCAATATTTGTTTGTAGCCCCTGCGGTCTATTAAAAATGATTTTTCGCTGTAGGTTGAAAAATTCCTGTAAATATTATGACAAATAACCAATATGTACAGGTTTGACCAGACACACAAATCAGCTAGCACTGACCTGGAGAGTATATATTATGAAATCGTAACCAATAAAGAGCTTCCGGGATATGCAGGACAATTATAACCGCAAAGTGCTCATTATGCTGTCAGATTCATTTATTGCCCTGGCAACGCTTGTCTTACCATACTGTTTATCCTGGGATACGAGATGCTCTGGCTGCTCTTTGTGATCTCTGCCATCCGCGCACTCGGGACAGCCATTCAGATGCCGGCGATAGGGGCCTTTCTGCCGCAACTTGTCCCGGAGGACCAGCTTACCAGGGTGAACGGGCTCAACAGCAGTATCCAGTCATTTGTTTTTCTGGTATCCCCCATGCTCAGTGGCGCGCTGCTCACGTTTGCAACCATTGAAATAATATTTTTTATCGATGTTATTACGGCAGCCATAGCTACTCCTGCTCCTGCATGTGCCGGTTCATGCCAAAGCCCTGGAAAAGCAGGCAGTCAGCTATTTTAGCGATTTGGGTCAGGGTTTTACCTATATCAAAAATCATGCTTATATTAAACACTTCTTTATATTTTGTGCCGTCTTCATGGTACTGGCTGCGCCCGCTGCATTTTTAACACCGTTACAGGTCACACGCAGTTTCGGTAACGATGTTTGGCGTCTAACAGCAATTGAGATCTCCTTTCCAATCTTTAATGTGCCGTCTACGGTTTTATTGCAGGAGAAAGTAGAGGGGGATTATCTGGGTAGAGTGTTTGGGGTCTTATCTATGATCTCAAGCGTTATGATGCCAGTGGCCATGCTTGTTTTCGGTCCATTGGCCGACATCGTTAGAATAGAATTGTTGCTTATCGTAACGGGCATATTGCTGTTTATTCAGGCCTTTTTCCTGATAGGCAACAAAGTACTGGTTGAAGCGGGTAAGCCAATTCCAAAACTCGAATAGTAACTTTGATAACATGTAAAATAACATATAAAATCCTGGCGAAGGCAGGAATTGTAATTGTTTCGAATATAAAAATGGTTGGAGTTACCAACCATTTTTGTGACTTGCCGGTAGTATATTATCCGGATTCAAGAATTTGGTGGTATGCAAAAAGCGCGGACTATCCGTTGCAAATGGGAAAATCAAAATATTGATCCGGATAAGGCTCTTCCTTAAGGGTATAGTGCCACCATTCTTCCGCGTAAGCGTTAAAGCCGTATTGCTCCATCAAGTCCCGTAGAAGCCTGCGATTCTGTTGTTGTTGCTCATTGATCAAAGTTGTGTCGTGGTGGGAAATGGGACCAAAGAAATCAAAACCGCTTCCCATATCCAGTTCTTCACCCGTATCTAATCTGATGACGGTAAGATCGACTGTACTACCCCGGGAGTGTCCTGATTTTTCAGCAATATAACCCAGTTCAAATAAATTTGCTTTATCTACATCCGGATAAAAAAACTCTTTCATCCTGGTATCATCTAAATCCCTGGCCCAGCGAACAAAATGGGCTACAGCCCGTTGCGGCCGGTAGGCGTCGTAAATTTTCAGTCCCAGACCCTTTTTTAGTAATGCCTGATGTACCTGCAACAATGCCTCTGCGGCAGGTTCCGTAAGCACCGTCCGGTGTGTCTGGTAACCGTCCACCTGTTGGCCTACAAAATTATAGTCCCCATAGTAGCGGATTTCATAATAAGCGTCAGGTATAACATCATCCAAATAGGTAAACTCTTCCGGCAAAACATATTCAGGGTTGGCCAGGTTCATTAGCCTGGATATGGCAGCAACAGCTTCCGCATAAGTAGCACTTTGCCGGGGTCTGAAAGTTCCGTCCGGGTACCCGTTAAACAACCCCTCGGACATACCTCGCAGGATATATCCCGATAAACTGTCTTCTCTATTCATGTCATTAGGTAATTTTGATTTTAAAATACCATCCGGTGGGGTAACTTTGTTCAACGCCCGGTAGGTGATTAAAGTCATTTCCCCGCGGCTGACGGGCTCATTAAGCTTATCAATTTCTTCTTCTTTGAGCCAGCCAAAACTCTTTGCCAGCGCTATGGGATCATCCTGGCCTGGTCCGTCTATAGCCCGGACCATCAGTTTGATTAGTGTCTGGCCGCTAATCTGTTTTTCCGGCGCAAAATCCTGCAGTTCGTCTGTTAACCCCTGTTGCCGTAAGGTATCCAGTGCGGAGGAAAACCAGTAGGCCTTGCCGCTGTCAGCGGTAACTTCTTGTGGCAGCCCGATTGCTGCCTTCCCGGCACTAAAATTGTCCTGCAGACCGTTATTGGCCGGGGCTGCGTTGGCCGGCAAAATTATGGCCAGGGACAAAAACAGCAGTATCAACAGTTGTTTAACAAGCTTTATTTCGCACACCCTCTTTCATCAAATAATCAGTCAATAGAACGGTATACTTGAAAATATACTCCTCCTTTCCTAATGACTGCCAGAAGGGGACTGGTAATATTATATCATGAGAGCGCAGGATGTGCGGAACCAGGTTGCCGATAAACTGCTTTTAACTCAAGTTTGAAACTTTTCGGCGATTTTTGCTCCTTTTGAGCCCGAAAACCCAGTAAAATCAAGGGGGCGTTTCTGAAATTTTTAAATTTATGCTGCCACGTTTAGCAAATTGTTTCCTCCTTAAATCAAAGCAACATGGTATAATATAGGTGCCATGTATGCGAGAACTAAAACATTTACAAACGATGAACTGGACCGGGATCACATTGAATATATCGTCGGTATGCGCATGCGCAAAGCCAAAGAAGTTGGCGAGGTACTGAAAACCGGCGGCAAATACAAAGTGGTACGAGATAAACTCAGAGTTAAAGAAGTCTGGCATGATGCCAACCGCTACATTATCTGCTACAACCCTTTGCAGGCTGAGTATGACCAAAAGGCCCGGGCGGAAATGGTTGCAAAGTTAGAAAGTCAGCTAAAAAACAACGGGGTCAAGTCACTGGTCGGCAATAGCGGTTACCGCCGCTACCTGTTGCTGAATAAAGACGCCGTCGTCGGCATTAACCGGCAACTCCTGAAAAGAGAAGCCCGCTATGACGGTAAGTATGTGCTTCGCACCAACTCCCAGCTTGACACAGCCGAGGTAGCCCTGGCCTACAAAGACCTATGGCGGGTTGAACGGGCTTTCCGGGAGATTAAATCCAGCCTGGATTTACGCTCGGTTTACCACTGGAAAGACAGTCGGGTGCGTGGCCATGTCATGGTTTGCTTCCTGGCCCTGGTACTGGAATCAGCCTTGCGTAGAAAGCTTCTTGAGAAAAATATTGAAGTAGAGTACATATATTTACTGCGCGATCTCCAGCAGCTAAAGGCAGTTGAGATGACCATCGGTGAAGACCGGTACTTGTGTCGCACTGAACTGGCCGGCAAGGCTAACGAAGCGTTTAGGGCGCTAGGTATTCGCCCACCGCTTCAGATAGCGAGATTAGTGAACAAAAGCAAATCCACGAAAGAACCAGAAAAGCCAGGATATATTAATCTAACACTCTTTCCTGAATCGGAAGGAGTGTAGTGGTACGTCTGTTAATATCGCCTTCAACGCCTTGATATTTGGGGATTTCTAAATTTAAAGTTTCAAAGTCCAGTAAAAGATATATTAAATGAAAAACAAAAAGGCCTCCGAGCCTCGGAGGCCTTGATTTAACTGGTGCGGGCGAAAGGACTTGAACCTTCACGGGAGTTACCCCACTGGATCCTAAGTCCAGCGCGTCTGCCATTCCGCCACGCCCGCGAAACTACTTGGTTTATTCTTAGCTACCTGTTGCAAATACGCTGGACTGGTAGCTTGTCTTTTTTACTATTAAATTAGTCCAGTGTGTTTTTGCAGACTAAAGTTTATCATTTTATAGCTCATTTATCAAGTGGTATGACGACTGTCAGAACTAATTACAGGATGGTTCCTGGTGGTCTAATCTAATACCGGTATCAACAATATGGCTTTATAGGCTCACCTATGGGAGACTATGGCAATATATCTCCGCAGATGCAGTCCTTAATCTCGTGTTTACTTTTATCTTACTGCCTTGGTTAAACACCAGGGGAATAATTGATGTCTATTCAACCAAAACATTCAATTTTTTCCTTGCCACTATTACTGAATTAATACTTTATGTGTATCAAATGTGGCAAGAGGACGCATTAGTTCCGGCTGTAAAAAAACTCTTTTCTGCCAAAATACAACCGGCAACAACAAAACCACTTATAAGGGATGAGGATAATATAGAAGAGGACTAAATTTAAACTAACCAATAATCATTTGGGATCATCTTCATCAAGGTGGGAGATTTCCGCCCAACGCTGACCTGCCTCCAATGCCAGTTCATATTGTTGGAGGTGGTTTTTAAAAAATATACGGCCAGGATACGAAAACCCTCCCGGAAATCATCACACCACTGGAAATCATCCAGGATACCGGACAACCTGCTGTGCTGATTATAAATTTCCGGCCAAGTATTCGAATATCTCTCAATTTGATCCGCCCCTAGTATCTCGGTGATCATTTGAAAGGAGGCGGACTCGAAACAGTCTTCTTCCAGTAACGGAGCATTATTACTTAGAATAGTATCAATTTTAACTATCCGTCCCTCCAGGGTTTGTTTCTCGCTAAGTAATTCGCTGCAAGGACTGCAAGACTTCCCCCGACGTTCTCTGATTATTCGGGCCTTCAATTATTTCCTTGATCTGTTTTAAATCCTGCCCAGGGATTTTAAATGTTTAATCAACCGCATCCGGTTCAGCTCTTCACCAAAATTCCATTTCATACCTGTATAACCTCCTTGAAAAAATCTCCAATATTCCGACACAATGCCGTATTCTACATAAGTGCTGGAAGATTATCCCTGCCTTGGCATGAATCATGCCAACAAACTGGCAATGCCAATTGGAGTGCAGCTCATTGTTTTGGGCGTGATGCTTGCTATAATTCAAGTGAGGTGGTTTGGATGACTTTTGAAGTTAAGTTGAAAACGGGTTTTTTTAGAACCCGGTCTTATTATCTCACTATTGGCCAAGGCCGATTAGTTTTGACACCTCAGGATAGCACTGATGATGGCTGTGTGGTAATAGATGCCAGCCAGTTGCAATCTATTTATCTGACAGCAGGAGAATTCGAAGTCATAGCTGACGGTATATACACGGGTAGTTTTGCACCTCACACCAATCTTGACCAGCTATCCTGCCTGCTAGCCACGGAATTCGGTGAAAAATTTAGCGTTCAGTTCGAATTACCATAAATAATAACGGAGGGATGAATACGCCATGAACACAGCGGCACCCATGGATATACCTCGCTGGAAAACAGCACTCAACATGATGATCAACCCCGGGGAAGTCATAAAAACCCAGATGACTAAAATACCCTGGCCTTATTCAGTAATGGTATCCGGATTGTCATTTACACTGTTTTTTATGCAGACCGGGCTTGACTTGTTGCGCAACGGACAGGTGGGAGTTAGCACGGTGATCTTGATCACCATGCTGGGGCTTCTGTACGGTACGGCGGGGATCGCTTTGCTGGCAGTTATGGTCTGGGCCTTATCCCAGGCGGATCAGCGGGGTTACACCCTGGAGTGGGCTATTTCCACCTTTGCCCTGGGATATTCAGCTACCTTCGTCTATGCTCTGAGCGGACTGATCTTTTCCCTGGCTTTTGGCTGGAAGACCGCGGTAGCCTTTGGTGTTACCGGAGTCCTATGGGCACTCAGACCCACCTTATATACCATCAAGCAGATGTCAGGGGAACGAGTAGCCTTCAGTATTGCCATGACTACCCTCTGCGGAGCCATCCTCCTGATTGGCTGGGCAGTGTTGGGAAAATTCGCTGGTTAATAGCAACTGACTGAGCAGATAAAGATAGGAGGCTGACAAGGTGGACACTAGACTGGGATATGCAGAAGGAGCCGGACCGAGCAGGGTAAAACTGTGGCCAGCATATCTGTGTTTCATAATATTCGGTTTATTGATACCCTTTAGCAGACCGGATTATAAATTCACTACGGTAATATACTCCCTTATCATTGCCATTGTAGTGGGTTTACTAGCGGTAAATCTGCTGATCCTGGCATTTAACAGCGGGAATGCTGCTTTGCGTCAGACAGATGGAGGATTTGCCCAGGAAGCGGTGGGGACTGGCATGCTGTTTATGATCCCTTTTACTGTTCTGGCCATAATGGCCCTGGCCATACTGGGTTGGAATGCAATCATGCCCTTTGCCTCAGCAGCCATCACCACAGCAGCGGCAACGGCAGGAACAGAAGCCATGAAAAGGGGCGCTCAAGGAATAAAAAATGTAATGATCCCGACCCTGGTGGCGATAGTGCTTTCGACGGTATGGATGATGCTGACCAGCATTCTGCCTTAGGCGAACAGGAGGTGAAAGGCTTGTCAATTTTAGCAATTGCGCAAAAGAAAAGGAGATTACATCGTCATTTCCTGTTGTGTGTGGCCTTGTGTCTGGCATTTACCCTCGTGATGTCCTTCGGTGGGAATGCATTGGCAGCCAGTGTAGGTGATGTTGTCACCCAGGTATCCAAAGCCAACTTCAGCTCAACAGAATTCAACTTTGGACAGGAATCAGCAACCGGTTATGGTTTTGCCATTCATGCCGGCATGGGGAATTTTGGAAGCGGCGGATGTGTGCTCAGCGTTTTGGGACCTGCTCGGCCGGATGAAATACAGATCATGATCGATTATGTGGACAGCGTATCCCATGTTTCTTATTTGCGAACCACCCAGTTGAAGGGCTGTGAAGTAAGAGAATATGTTTCGGAAGATGGGGTAGGCATTGGAGTAGTTCTGCCCGATTATTTTATCACCGTGGAAATGTTGCAAACCGGCCAGAGTCAGAGCGCAGATTTGGCTTCTGCCAAGAATATTGCCCAGCAGACTATCGATGCCATGGAAAAAGCAGGACTACTAAGCCAGGCAGCCCCGGATATCGAGGCAGGGACTTCGGCAACAGAAGAACAAGCTGACAAATATCCTGCCACGGCAGAACCTTCGGAGGAACCGGTACGTGTGGCAGATACCACCAATATTATGGCCGTTAAAAATGGGCCTACGGTTCCCACAACTTTCAGCGTCAACAGTCCTCATTTGGTGACCGAGATCCATGACTATCATTGGAATAATGCCCGGGGAGCAACCCCTGGAACCATAGGTTTACAGGATCAGAACGGGAAAATGTATGGTCCCTGGCAGGCGGTAGGAACGCCGGGACAAGGCGGAGTACCCAATGCCAACTGGCATGTTTATCCTAATATCGTCATTCCAGCCGGAACCTATACGATCATCGATTCAGATCCTGCTACCTGGTCGCAGAATGGAGAGTCGGGTGGAAGAGGTATGTCATATGTGATGGCAACGCCTCATTTTGCATCGACCGGTACTGCAGGAACGCCTGGAGCTTATCCCATAGGACACAGTCACAGTCCGGCCGGAGTCGGTTCAGTGGGTAGTATCCCCGGACCATCCAATACCACTGAAGCGGTGACAGGTGTGGTCGTACCCGGGTTGATCGCGACAGCCTTAGGTGCTTTAGGCGGCCTGGGCGGCGGAGGGTTTACCCCGCCCGCGGGTGGAGCGCCCATGTATCCCGCGGGAGGAGGATCTTTGCCCGGATCTGGCGGGAGCCCTGGAACCGGCTCAGGAGCACCGGGAATTGCCCGGGCTACCAGCCAGTTAGGACGCCGGGGCAGAGAAGAGATCATGAACGATACTGCGGATATGTACCATGACAGTGCGACACAGGGAGCTCCGGCTGATCAGGGCATCTATATCGAGACAGAACGCGAAGCCGGACTTTTCGTGCAGCAGGAGCCTTTCATCAGTGATCCGGGACCGGAGATATTTATCGACCCCATTGAAATGAATCCCATTGAGGTCCGGCAAGCAGGAGGAGAACCGCATATTTTTATTGATACAGTTGATATGTTGGAAGGACCCCTTGCAGGCGCATCCGGCGAACCGGAGATATTTATCGACACCATAGATATGAATGAACAAGCTATCGATATCCGGGAAGCAGGAGGAGAACCGGTTATCCGTATTGATACCGACGATATGTTTGAAAGCCCCGCAGCAGTAGCAAGTGGTGATAAAGGGGTATTCATTGAAACGGAAGACGAAGCAGCCCTGTTTGTGAAAGGCAATGCCGACCGGGATATGGAAGCCGGACAAATAAAGGTTAAGGCTGTCGATGCCAGAGAAGGAGAAGCAGGAGAAGCGCATTTTGCGGTGGCAGGAAACCGTGAAGACGCTCCAGTCGCGGATCAATCTGAACAATTGTCTGCAGGTGCTGGAGAATCAGAGGCACCAGGTGCAGAACCGGCCACCGCAGCCGAAGCTGATGGGATCTATGACCAAAACGGATTTGATGCTGATGGTTATGACCGGGAAGGTTACAATCAGGCAGGCTATGATCGTGACGGCTATAACCGTGATGGTTTCAATGAGGCGGGCTACAATGCGGAAGGCTTTGATAGAGAGGGCTTCGACCAGGAAGGCTTCGATCAGGCGGGCTTTGATGCTGAAGGCTTTGACAGAGAAGGCTATAACCAGGAAGGCTTTGATAGGGAAGGCTATGACAAAGCCGGTTATGATAAAGAAGGATTTGACAGGGAAGGACGAAACAGCTCGGATTATGACCGGGATGGCTTTAATTCGCAAGGATATGACCGGGACGGCTTCGATAAAAACGGCTTTGACAAAGATGGTTTCGATAAGGCCGGTTATGATGCCGAAGGCTTTAACCGGCAGGGCTATAACCAGCAAGGATTTGACCGGGAAGGATTCAATAAAGCCGGGTTCGATGCCGAAGGTTATGACCGGCAGGGATTCGACCAGGCAGGTTTTGACAAAGAAGGTTTCAACAAAGAGGGCTTCGACAAAGCAGGCTTCAACCGGGATGGCTTTGACAAAGAAGGTTTTGACAGGGAAGGCTTTGATAAAAACGGATTCAATGCCGAAGGTTATGATCGGGAAGGTTTCGACCAGGCCGGCTTTGATAAAGCTGGTTATGATCGCGAAGGGTTCAACAAAGAAGGCTTCGATAAAGCCGGGTATAATGCCCAAGGTTTTGATAGAGAAGGATTCGACAAGGCGGGATTTGACCGGGAAGGATTCGATCGTCAGGGCTTTGATAAGGCCGGCTTTGACCGGGAAGGATTCAACAAAGCCGGATTCGATACCGAAGGCTATGACCGGGAGGGATTCAATAAAGAGGGATTTGACCGGGAAGGTTACGGGCGCAATGGTTTCGACTCGGAAGGCTTCGACCGGGAAGGCTATGATATAAACGGCTATGACCGTCAGGGATTTAACCGCCAGGGTTTTGATGCTAAAGGCTTTGATAAACAGGGCTTTGACAAAGAAGGGTTCAACCGGGATGGTTATGATCGGGAAGGTTATGACCGGAACGGTTTTGATAAGGACGGCTGGGATCGTGAAGGTTTCGATAAGAACGGTTACGATGCCGAGGGCTATGATCGGGACGGTTATAACCGGGAAGGCCAGTCCAGAGAAGGTTATGATGCAGACGGCTATGACAAGAATGGCTTTAATGAGCACGGTTATGACCGGGACGGCTATGATCGGGAAGGCTTCGACTTCGAAGGATACAACCGCAGCGGCCGCGATCCCTGGGGCTACGACAGACAGGGATATGACAAGGACGGCTATCACTGGAGCGGCTATAATGCCGACGGCTACGACCGGGCAGGGAGGCATTGGACGCAAAATCCCTATGAAGAAGGCGATTTATCCCGTAATCCTTTTGATGGGGGAATTGTTGACCTGGGCGGGCGGAGAGAAGCCTGGGAGCCCACTAAACCGCCTTTGGGAGAACCGTATCATCAGACCGTGGAAAAATACGGTGCCAAGCCCTGGACCGAGGAGATCCCCAAACCGGAGACGGAGAAACCGGATATTCCGGCTACTGAGGACACCGGTGTAATTGGGCCGGAAGATCCCATGAATACCTTGAAGAATCATGGGATAGATCAGGATGCTCCGGCAGCACCGGAAGGACAGACGGGTTCAGAATTGCCCATACCCGAAGAAGATATTCCCGATGCAGAGAATATACCCCCGGACACATACCCCGGAGAAGGGGAGGTTCCACAGGACACGATTCCTGACATGCCGCCGGATTCAGGACCACAGCATGGTGATACTATCACCCTGCCCGGTAAAGACGGCCGTGATTACGTTTTAGATTACAATGCTGAAACCGGGGAATGGGAGAATATCTTGACCGGCGGCAAGATCCGCAATGAAGATCTGGATTCCTATATCAATGACTTTAATAAATGGCAGGATCAAGTAGCTGATGATAAGAAATGGTCAGCTGCTGAGCTGGAGAAGATGGCCAGACGCGAGGATGCCACCAGCAAAGCCATGGACAAGAACCTGGAAGATTGGCGCAAGCTGGAGCAAATGCAGAATGTCGCTGAGAAATATAACATCGGTGAACCCGGAGGCCCCGGGGATGTTGACAAGGCAATCCAAAGTTTGAAAGATGATATGCTGGCCGGCAAAGAACTGGATCAGGAAAAAATGGATAAGATCCGCCGGGTCATTGATAATCGCATCCAGGGTAACACCACTGCCGATACTGGACAACGCTGGGAAGAGGATTGGTTCAAAAAACTGGGCTGGACTCTGGAAGCCAATGCAGCAACCGTCAAGGAAGTGATTACCGGCGAAAAGGCGGATGGCAGTACATCCTGGCTGGGCATGGGAGCTAGAATTATGATCACGACTGCTACTGGAGGCGGTGCCGGGGTTGCATTGGATGGAGCTATGAATGTAGCTGAGGCTATGTATCGTATCAAGGATGAGATCGATAAAGGAGAATCAGATTTCCGAGCAGTATCCAAAGCAGTTGGTTTATATGTCCTGGGAGAGGAAATGGGATGGCTGGCCGGTGAAGCCGGCAGTAAGGTTATGGGAGAGATGATGGAAAGATACCCGGCCTTTACTAATAAGGCAGCTGATTTTGTTGAAACTGCCATTCTGAAAGTCAATGCCAAGAATCAGATGTATAGCAAGGCACTTGGTATGATCAGCAAAGAATCGGCCAAGGAATCTCTGGATCAGATCAACAAGCGATTGGTGGATATAGGCAGTGATAAGGCGGCCAAGGAGATCGTGGACAGCGCCAGAATGGATTATGGTCTGAAATCAGTGGCGGATTCCTTTGATGATGTCACCAAAGGCGCCGGGAAAACCGTCGGTGATACCACCAGTGATATGGCTGGCAGGGTTTCCAAATCTGCGTCTGAAGGTTGGACAGATGTGGGCGAAAGCGGCGGCAGAGCAGCCACTTCCAGCACTGATGATATAGCCAGGGGCGGGGGCAAGGCTGCCACTTCCAGCAGTGACGATATAGCTAAGGGCAGCGCACGCAAGACTGCTTCTCAGGCTGATGCGGATGGAGTTCAGGGAACTGGTAAAGCTGCTTCTCAGGCTGATGTCGATGGAGTGCAGGTGCCCAGAAAAGCCGGAGATGATATCAGTGACGCATCGGCGAAATCCGCAGCTGGCGGAGATGTCCCGGGCGAACCATCGGGCAGACCGCCCCGAGGCACAGATGTACAAGGTGAACCGGAACGAGTGCCCTTAAACCGCGGGGCTAGGGCTCCGGAGGAAGTTTTAGGCGATCCGTCAGCCCTGAACCAGGCGGAAAAAACCATGCGGCAGAATGTTAATGATTTTGATCAACTACCTGCCGCGAGACAACAGGAACTGATCCGAGATCAGGCCATTTATGATGAATACCGGATCCAGGCGGAGGAAAGAGCCTGGAACCTGGCAGACAAGGTCCAACGGGGAGAACCGCTGACGGTTGAGGATATTATGGAAATGAAATCCGATCCGGCTTCGATGAGAACCCTGAAAAACCTCGAGAAAATGGATGGCTTAGGATCTCAGTTGACTCCTCAGGAATCCCAGGCGATCCAGAGAGAGTTCAATCGTGCCATGGATGAGAATATACATCAACCTTCATATCAAGCCGTAGAAGAACACCTGCATGGCCGTTATCCGGGAGCTGATCCAGAGGGGATCAGGGTCAGGACGGTACGTACACCGGGTACTGAACCGACTGATTTTAATATCAATACGGATAATGATGTTATTGCGGAAAGACTGGTGCATGGTCCCCAGGGGCCTGAATGGGTGGAGATCCCCAAAGCCGAGTGGGAAGACACTTACTATCGGGCTTTTGCTGAAAACTCAGGATTTAGCCCGGATGAAGCTGCCCGGCGTTTCCCTGAAACCGACTGGGCTAACATGGATGAAGCCGCACAGGTTCGACAATGGGCCAAACATCATGAAGAAGCCGCCATGGATCAGTTCGATCTGTCTGCCGGACGCGATTTCAGTACCCAGCGCACCTGGCATATAAAGGACGGGGATCTGCGAGGCCGGCCGATGATTGAACTCACAGAGGATGAGCTCGCTCGCGGGGTAGACTACGTGACGATTGACGGGAAGCCGATGCGTCCTTCCACCGGCTATGAACTGACCCAGAGAGGGCAGGGGACTATGATGGATCCGGAACAATTGTCTTTGATGGAACAGCATAAATTCGATGATTACTGGAACTCCGGAGATACTCCCGCCCAGGTAATGAGAAATCAGACTGAGGCCATGGAACAACTGCGCAAAACGGCCAGTGTGGCAGAAAGCGTGGAGCAAGGATATCGGGAAATGGGTTACCGGGTGGAACCCATGCCTGAAAATATGAAACAGGCGATTGCCGTCATCAAAGACAATAGACTGTCGCCGGTAGCCAGAGCGGCTCGTCTGCAGGAACTGGGATATAGTTCCCCGGGAGACTTTTTGAATAAAGTGAGTAGTCGTATCGGCGCGATCAGGATCGCCTCAAATAAATGATAAAACAAGCGACAGGAGGCATTGATATGGGAGTAAATATGGAAAAGCCGGGCGATGTTGAAATATTCAAGCTGGCTCCGGCAGATATCAACCATTTGTTCAGACGATCTGGATTGAATGGCAATGGACTTTCGCTGTACAGTTATAATGCGGAACAGGCTGCCACCAGCAGTCCTTCGGAGTTATTCAGACCACTGGCTGAGAGTGCTAATTTCACATCCATCGCCAATAAAATACTGGCACCGGATCTGAAAATTGAATTTAATCGCGGGGGAGCCGGTTCGGCTGAAGAAACCTATCATGCTCTTCTTTCCCTGGACGATAATGATGTTTTAGCCCATTTTCAGGGCAGTGACGGTAATACTCTGCTGATGCTGTTTGACAATGAAGAATCGTTTCTACAGTGGTGGTCAGATATCTATGCCTCCAAAGCTGCCGGCAACTATCCATCGGTGTTCCCCGAGGTTCTCCCCATGGAAGTCCTGGTTTGTGCCTTGCACTGCATTGACATTTACCGGCGATCCTACATGGAGAGCATGCTGGCGTATTCGGGCGAATTAAGCCTGAGCATCCGTACCGGGGATTTTGTAGATTTGCTCAAACGCGCCCTGGCCAGCCAGGACAAACGCTGGCTTTTGCCCACCATGTTTGAGATCACCGCCGGGCTCAAGGGGATCAATATCGCCCTGAAACCCGAGCACATTAAGAAAGTAGAGGAACTGGGGTTTTTAGCCAGTCATGAGAATGTCCTGACTTTAGGAGAGCGTTCGCGTCTCATGGGTACCGAGATCATTACCAGCTGGTTGGGATCCATTAGCTGTCAGGCCTCTGCTTTGGTCAAAGGACAGGAAAAAAGCCTTTCCCGCATATTTTTGACCCCCACGGCATTTGCCAATCATCTCTTCTCCTTTGAGATCGGGGCAGGAGGAGACGCGCGCTTTCGGCATCAGGCCATTACTTTGCCGGAACTGGTCCAGGCATTGATGAAATGGATCGAGGCTCTGCAAAAAGCCATCGGTGGAACAGCCCCAGCCCAGGCAGCTCCCCGGCAAGCCCCGGCCATGAAATTCTGCGGGCAGTGCGGGGCGGAATTGAAACCCGGCAAGAAATTCTGTACCAGTTGTGGAACGGCAATATAAAAGGAAGTGAACCGACATGAGTGAATTAAAATTCTGCCCGGGCTGCGGGGCGCCGCTTACACCAGGAGACAGGTTTTGCGGCGAGTGCGGCTTTGATATCAATTCCATGACAGCAAAGCCTGCGGCATCTGCTGTGCCGATCACGCCGGGGCAGCCGGTGGCACCACCTCCTGCAGCACCAGCTTATCAACAGCCCCAGCGGAGCTATCAACCGCCCCAGAATACAGCTCCGCCCTATGCTCCATCAGCACCGCCAGCAGCAGGTCCCGGGCCCATGCCTGGCAGAAGCTATGCTCCACAGGGAACTAATCCATCCGGGAGCAAAAATGCACTGGTCATCATGATCTCGGTGTTGGTGGTGTTATTCCTGGCTGGCGGAGGTGCCTATTGGTGGCTTTCCAAAGATGATCCGGTTGGTAAGGCCATACCTGGGCAACCAGTGACCAAGCAAAACGGCAGCCCGGCCGCTAATGCCGGCGGACAGAATGCATCCGGCGTGTCTGCTCAGGGTACGCCTCAGGCTGATTTGTCCCGGGCAGCAACTTATTTGCCCGAACCAGGCTTAAAGTGTACTTTCTATGTCAATTATCCCGATGGAATGTCAGGGATAGTAGACCGGATCAGTGGACAGGCCGTTCCTCACAAATCGGTTCGGGTCACTGAAGTGGAAGTGGGCATTGATATGGGTGAGGAATATGGTTTTGGTTTTCATTATGTGGAGAGAGCCGATGGGACTTATTATATCATGGACGTAGCCCCCTTTGAAATATACCCGGTCTTGAAAAACAATATGAGGGTGGGGCAGACCTGGAGCTATGATACCGAGTATGGATCAACCATTTATGAGGTCATGGACATGGGTGTGGATCTGGACCTGGGTTTTACCAAATTCGAAGACTGCCTGTTATTGCGGGAGGATAATCAGGCTGCTGGGTTTCAAAGTCTTACCTATTATGCACCGGGACGGGGCAGTGTCTACGTTACATCTCCCGGCGGAAATTTTGAATACTATAAAATGACTGCCATGACTAAAATAGATCCGGCTCAAGCAGCCAGCACGATCATAAAATGGTGCCCGAATTATATGGATATCAAAGATGACCGTGCCCAGAGTTATTAGCAGGGGAGACGAGTGAAACATGACGGGCACAGCAAGTGCGATGGAACTTTGGAGGCGATTAGCCCTGGTATTAGGCATATTGTCGGGTTGGCCCTGTTTTTCTATGTGACACCGGCTGTGATCGGTGCAGCAGCCATAGATTGGGAACAGGAGCAGGCCGGTGAATGGGGAGCTGTCAGTGGTCTGGCCACCCAGGAGGAGAAACGAATCAGTGCCTTGCCCCTGGAAGAGTAGCATGATCATCAACAATTTTGACCGGGTGCCGGAAGCCATTGAGGCTGCCGGGGTGCCATTTAATAAGGAACCGGGAGAGATCGTGGGTTTTACCATGTTTATGTAGGCGAAATGCCAGGAGTTTCAGAAGCTGGATATAGAAAGGGTAGAAATACTCTCTCTAAGATTTTTATTAATGAGGAGACAAAGAAATATGATTGGATTAACAATTCTAGGTGTGATCGTAGTCTTATTAGCCATATTCCTGATCAGTGCCTATAACAGCCTGGTGCAACTGAGGCAGAGGGTGCAGAATGCCTGGGCTCAGGTGGATGTACAGTTGAAGCGGCGCTATGACCTGATTCCCAATCTGGTCGGCGCTGTCAAAGGTTATGCTCAGCACGAGAAGTCGACTTTGGAAAGCGTAACTCAAGCCCGGAACATGGCTATGAATGCAAGAAACATCCAGGAGCAGATGCAAGCGGAGAATATGCTGAGCAGTGCTCTGCGCTCCTTGTTTGCCGTAGCCGAGGCTTATCCGGATCTAAAAGCCAATACTAATTTCATGCAGCTGCAGGCCGAACTTACTGATACCGAGAGCAAAATCGCTTTTGCCCGCCAATTCTATAATGATACTGTGCAAAAGTTCAACACCAAGATCGAGTTATTCCCCACTAACCTGGTAGCAGGTATGCTGGGATTTGCCATGGTGGATTACTTCAACCTGCAGGGAGAACCTAATGCGCGTCAGGCTGTGAAAGTGGAGTTTTAAAGAGGAGATGCCAGCATGATACGAAAAATGTCTTCCCGCCATTTCCCATCCGCTGTTTTCGGTGTCTTAATGGGCTTGTTCTTGGTCCTGGCCGTTATGACGACTCCGGCATGGGCGGATCGCTCCTTGACCATGGAGCAGGTCATTGTGGATGCCCAGGTGCTGCCGGATGCATCCATGCGGGTCACCGAAAGGATCACGATTGATTTTTCCGGACGGTGGAACGGTTTTTATGTGAAGATCCCCCAGGGGAACACCCCAATTGTCGAAGTACAGGTCAGTGAAAACGGCCAGCCATATGAATTTAATCCCGGCACCGCATACGGACCCCCGGGAACCTACCTGACCAAACCCGAAGGCGGGGATATTCTCATTGACTGGAGCATCGACGCCTATGATCAGGTCCGCACCTTCGACGTTTCTTACCGGGTGCTCAATGCTGTTAAAATCTATCAGGATACGGCAGAACTCTATCGCAAATTCATCGGGGAAGCCAACGGCAATAAGATTTCCTATGTACAGGTGAACCTGACTTTACCGCCGGGTGCAGAACAATTCAAGCAAGGGGAAGATATCCGCATCTGGGGGCATGGACCCTTAAATGGGGAAGTGGATTTTTCTGGCCCCAATGAAGTCGTGTTAAAAGTCAAAAATCTGCCTCCTTATACATTTATGGAAGGACGGGTTCTCATGCCCGTCAGCCTGTTTGCCGGGGCGCCGGCGGAAGTCTATTACGATCAACCGGCTCTGGTCAGGATCATATCCGAGGAAAAGGGCTGGGCAGAGCAGGCCAATAAGGAACGGGCCATGGCCCGGGCGCAATTGGGTTTTTGCGCCGGCATTGTATTAGCGGCTTTAGTCAGCGTATTTATGTTATGGCGCAGATACGGCCGCAAACACCCCACAACTTTTAACGGCGATTATTATCGGGAGTTGCCCGCATCATACAGCCCGGCGGAGCTCAGTGTGTTGTGGAATTTCAAAACCATGAAGGCCAATGATATCACGGCTACTATCATGGACTTAGCCCGTCGGAAGTTCCTCTTTCTCGAGGAGGACACCGTACAGCAGCGCAAGTTCCTGGGCAGCAAAGAAGTCACTACCTTCCGGCTAAGTTTTCTGCCGGCAACGGAACCAGCCAGTTTAAGAAAACCGGAAGAAGCAGTACTTAGGCCTCATGAAGCAGAACTTATCGATTATCTCAAAAACGATATCGGCGGCGGTAAGGGCTATATATATTTAACCGACATTGAAGAATACGCTAAAAAGAATGGCGAAGAATTTCATCTCTGGTGGAGAGAATGGACTTCCGGCATCATAGCTAAATGCGAAGAGTACAATTTCTTTGACAGCCGGGGTAATCTTACGCTTTTCACCGTGTTGGGCGGAGCTGCACTTTTTGTAATAGGTTTTGTTCAGGCCGCCCGGATCGGGGCTATCGGCTGGGCGATGATGATTGCCGGAATCATCATTTTCTTCGTTCCGCGCTTTTTCAAACGACGCTCCGTGACCGGTCAGGAAGACTATGTGCGCTGGGCGGCATTCAAAAGATTCCTGGAACATTTTTCGGAGATGCAGCGCCATGAGATACCCAGCCTTATCATCTGGGAGCATTATCTGGTTTTTGCGGTCACACTGGGCATAGCCAAAGAAGTCATCAAGCAGTTGGAAGTAGTTTTCCCCAATATGCAGGAGGGAAATTATCGCTTCGGTCAAGGATGGATGATGTATGGAACCTATTATACCGGCATGAATGCCCTGACCAATTCCTTCGATGGGATAGGCGAATCTTTCGAAAGAGCTCTGCGATCTGCTGAAAAGGCAGTCAGCAAGTCTTCATCCGGTTCCGGCGGCGGGGGCGGATTCTCCGGCGGCGGAGGTGGCGGCGGCGGGGGCAGCAGCTACGGAGGCCGGTAGAATTGGGAAGTGTGAGGAATGAGGAATGAGGAGAACCGTTGCTCTGTGCCTGTAGGGGTCGACGACCCTGTCGACTCACCCGTCTTAGCCCAGGAAGGGCCTAAGCCGTAGGGAGATTAGTAAGTCCCGCACCTAGGGGGCAAGTACGAGCCCATAAATAACGGGAACCAGGGAGATAGGGAGGAAAAAGATGATTTGTTCGAAATGTGGCGCTGATTCCGATAAAAGCGTCAGATTCTGTACTTACTGTGGTAATCCCTTAGCCCAGACAGTAGAAAGCCAAACGGATCACGAAACACGTATTGAACAAACCGAAGTGAATCAGAACCGGATTGGCTATTCAGAGCGGATCAATGACCCGGCTTTTGCCAGGTACCGGCGCCATGTCACCGCTTGGTCCTTTATCTTTGCCGGAATTTTAGCCGTTATTGTAATAGTTTGTTTTTACATCTATGGAGAAACAAGTTCTGAAATGGACAATCCTCAGGCCCTTTATATCGGACTGGGCATTGGGGGCATGTTTCTGAGCATCGCTTTATTGACGACTCTCAGTCGTATGGGGGTCAAGCAGTGGGATGGAGTGGTCATTGATAAAAAGATCGAGAAAAAGACCCGGCGCCACAAAGATAGCGACGGTGGGTACTACACAGAGAGATATACTTTGTACACGATCGTTTTCAAAACCGACCGGGGCAAGATCATAAACAAATATGCGGAAGATGACGATACCATGTTCAATTATTTTGAGATCGGTGATCAGGTGCGTCATCACAAAGGGTTGGGCACTCTGGAAAAATACGATAAATCCAAAGACGACATCATATTCTGCAATGCCTGCTCCACTCTAAACGACATCAATGATGACAAATGCTACCGCTGCTCCTGCCCGCTATTAAACAAATGATTTTAATCTATTGATTATTCAAAACCCCCGCAATGGGGGTTTTTTAATGTCCTTATTCCTATCTAAACGCATCACCATGGGATTCTGTTTAATTATCAAGTAGGCCTCTTGAGGGACATTTAGTGTTATTGCTTAAAGTAGATTTGGGCAAAATAAAAAGGTTCCCGTAGATGGGAACCTGGGTGGTGAGCCATCCGCGACTCGAACGCGGGACACCCTGATTAAAAGTCAGGTGCTCTACCGACTGAGCTAATGGCTCATAAAAAAAAATGGCTGGGGCGGCTGGATTCGAACCAACGAAATGCCGATTCCAAAGACCGGTGCCTTACCGCTTGGCTACGCCCCAATTTTTAGTGGGGTGGATGATGGGATTCGAACCCACGACCCCCAGAGCCACAATCTGGTGCTCTAACCAGCTGAGCTACAACCACCACGTTTTCTCTGCGGCTCCATACCGTCCGCAGGTGATATGTTAACAAAAAATAAGTATGTTGTCAAGAACCCGGGGATAGATGCCGGCAGAGTTTTTTGATCCTGTATAATTTGTTTTACTGTTTAAAAAACTTGTGTTAATTATTGATAATTGATTCAGCTACAGTTATAATGGATGGTAACATGTCAGGCTTGCTGCAAGAGTTACTTCAAATTATATATATAGCAAGGAGTCTAGCCTTATATGGAATAGTTGGGAGCCAGGGCTTCGGCCTTGGTATTTTGGTTTTGAATGGAGGAAAACAACCATTAGTAGAGAATAAATGATTGAAATTGGATACAATAGTAATTGTAATTTATGGATTATATTTATGAATATAATAAAAGAATAGTTATCTTTTCTGCAACCATAACACAGTAGATAATTTTTCAAATCTAAGGGGGATCATATCACTTGAAGGCTACTGCGGAAAGAATCGAGAAAAACACTGTACAACTGGACATAGAGGTAGACGTTGAACAAGTTTCCCAGGCTCTGGATAGGGCCTACCGCAATATGGTAAAGCAGGTTAATATTCCCGGCTTCAGGAAGGGTAAGACACCCAGGCCCATATTTGAAAGATTCGTCGGTAAGGAAGCCCTCTACGAAGAGGCAATGGAAACGCTGGTACCGGAAGCCTACTATCAGGCACTGGAAGATACCGGTGTTGAGCCCATCGATCAGCCGAACATTGAAATTATGCAAGTGGAAGACGGAAAACCGGTGCAGATAAAAGCGACTGTTGATGTTAAGCCTGAAGTGTATTTGGGCCAGTACAAAGGTCTTGAAGTGGCAAAGAATGTTACTGAGATCCAGGATAGAGACGTTGAATATGAACTGGAGCGTTCCCGCAACAGACATGCTAAGCTTATACCCCTGGACGAAGGCACTGTAGAAGAAGGCGACCAAATTGAACTTGACTTTCTGGGTAAGATAGACGGGGAGCCTTTTGAAGGAGGGGAAGGCAAAGACTATCCTCTGACTGTTGGCTCAAAATCCTTTATACCAGGGTTCGAAGAGCAGCTCATCGGTATGCCTATGGGTGAAATGAAGGAGATTGAGGTCAAGTTCCCAGCGGACTATCAGGCCCCGGAGCTAGCAGGAAAAGATGCCACTTTCGAGATAACCGTAAAGAGCATCAAACGTAAAGAGTTATTGGAGTTGGATGATGAATTTGCCAAAGACGTCAGTGAGTTTGAAACCATTGAGGAATTAAGAGCAGATATCAGGAATAAATTAATTAAGAATGCTGAAGAGCGGGCGGAGCAGCAATTCAAACAAGACGTGATCGATATAGCGGTGAGCAATGCAAACGTGGAAATCCCCGAAAAAATGATCGAGGCGCAGTTAGATGAGTCAATTCGCAATATGGACAGCCGTTTGCAAAGCCAGGGTATTGATCTGGAAACCTATCTGAACTATACAAACGGTTCTATGGAACAGCTGCGGGAGCAGATGATGCCAGAAATTGAACACAGGGTGAGAACCAACCTGGTTTTAGAAGCCATTGCTAAATATGAAGGTATTAAACCCAGTGAAGAAGAAATCAAAGAAGAATGCAAAAAAGTAGCAACCTATTACCAGCAGGATCCCGAAGAATTCTATAATATGTTGAAAAAGGAAAGACAACTCGGCTTCATCACTGAAAGCCTGGTTATGGAGAAAACTGTTAACTTGTTGGTAGAAAGTGCTGTTGTTTTAGATAAGGCAGATGTTATAGTTGAGAGCACCAAAGAACATGCTGGAGAATAAGTATATTAAAATCTGGAAAAGAGGCTTGAACAATGAATCTTGTCCCTATAGTTGTCGAGCAGACCAACCGTGGTGAGCGTTCTTATGACATTTTTTCGAGACTGTTAAAAGACCGCATCGTCTTTCTGGGTGGTCCCATTGATGACAATGTAGCCAATCTGATCATCGCGCAACTACTTTTCTTGGAAGCGGAAGATCCTGAAAAAGATATTCATTTTTATATCAACTCACCAGGAGGGGTTGTAACAGCTGGTTTAGCGATTTATGATACCATGCAGTACGTACGGCCTGATGTGTCC
>JBMNHK010000007.1:0-524521 GCA_050950345.1 Pelotomaculum sp. | reverse complement strand
AAATCATCAGCCATATTGGGAATGGAAAGTTCACTGCGGCTATTCTTAAAGGAATATATTAACTCTACGATTTCCCCTAGCTTGATGGTGTGTACTATCGGTACAATGCAGAAATCTCCTTCGCGGGTTTCCTTTCCCTTTAACGCCCTAATCAACTCTTCCACCACATCATCTATATAAACCAGGTTCATCACCACATCAGGGTCATTAACCTTAACGGGTAAATCATGAGCGATATTATGACAGAATGTTGCTACTGCACTGTTATAGTTGGGACGACACCATTTCCCGAAAACATTAGGTAAGCGATAGACCAAAACCTTGGCTCCGGCTTCTTGTCCATATGAAAACAGCAGATCTTCGCCGGCCTTTTTGCTCTGGCCATAAGGGTTATCAAGTTCTGCCTGGATTGATGACGTTATTAAGATGGGACAGTTATTATGGTTATTCTTCAGTGAATTCAACAACTCCGATGTGAAGCCGAAATTGCCCTCCATAAACTCTTCAACATTCTGAGGTCGGTTTACCCCGGCCAGATGGAAAGCAAATTCGCAATCCTCAGTATATGTATCTAAAAGTGCCGGATCAGTGTCAATATCGAACTGATAGATTTCCAAACTCTCTATTCTTTCCAAGGTTACAATTAGATTTTACCGACAAATCCTTTCGCCCCTGTAATTAGTATCTTCATATATATAATCATTCCCCTCTTAGGCACATGAAATAATTTCTTTCAGCCTCCCGGTTCTACTACTACTTTTCTAATAGTTCTAATCTTTTGGTTTTACCTGCCTGCTTTCTTCCAGTTGCTTAACTCATCATTTATGTAGTCAAGCTGCAGTAATTTATCTTTATCTCTTCAACATTTAAGCGATAGGTATTATGGGAGTTATATTCTTCTGAGCTGGATAAACAAACATTACCCTCCACAAAGTACTTATCATAATTAAGATCCCGCTTATCAGCAGGGACTCGGAAAAATCCTCCCATATCTTCGGCTTTTATGTATTCTTCCTTGGTCAGCAGGGTTTCATAAAGCTTTTCACCGTGGCGAGTTCCAATAATTCTTATCTCATTATCAGCATCAAACAACTCCAAAAGAGCCTGAGCTAAATCCCCTATAGTACTGGCCGGGGATTTTTGCACCATGATATCACCCGCCTGGGCATTCTCAAAAGCAAAGACCACTAATTCCACCGCTTCCTCCAGCTCATCAGGAACCTGGTCATATTAGGATCTGTTATGGTCAAAGGCTGTCTACTTTTTATCTGTTCAACAAAAAGAGGTATAACCGATCCCCGAGATGCCATCACATTCCCATAACGAGTGCCACAAATAGTTGTCCTATCCGGTGACACAGTCTTAGATTTAGCAACCAGAACTTTCTCCATCATCGCTTTAGAAATGCCCATAGCATTAATCGGATAAGCCGCCTTATCAGTTGATAAGCAAATTACCTTTTTTACCCCTTTATTGATAGCAGCAGTCAGAACATTATCAGTGCCAAGTACATTGGTCTTCACAGCCTCTAGTGGAAAGAACTCACAGGAAGGAACCTGCTTCAAAGCCGCAGCGTGAAATATGTAATCTACACCATGCATAGCGTTATTTACACTCTGTAGGTCGCGAACATCTCCTATGTAAAACTTAATCTTATCGTTTTTATATTGTTTGCGCATATCATCCTGCTTTTTTTCATCCCTAGAGAAAATGCGGATTTCGCTGATATCGGTTTTAAGAAATCGATCTAGGACGGCGTGGCCAAATGAACCGGTGCCACCGGTGATTAATAAGGTTTTGTTTTTAAACATATAACACTATCTCCTATTCAGTATACTGTTTGTTGCTCCCCTAAAGATTACCAGAAATAAATATTTTTCATAAAGATTAAATGATATATAAACCAGGTTAGCGTGATGTATTTAACCGCTAATAATCCAGCCTTGCCCATAAAAAGCCATTATTAAAGAACGCCTGCCTGTTATCAAAAAGAATACAGATATCGAAAAACTCTATAATGATGGTGGCTTTTATGGCGAATATGTCATAGAAACGGCACAGGAACTAGGAATCAATCTACATTTTACTTATATGGCAGGCAGAAAACCTCCTGCAAATCAAATATTTCTGGCAAGTTTTTCTTTTACATAGAAAATGATTGTTACGGAGTGTCCTAATGGCCAAAAACCATTGCGCTATAGCTAGAAAAGATATCTCTTGCTGGTATTTTCTTTCTTGATATTTCGATCCTATCTAATATCAAGTTGAGAATCTGATATCGCCTATATCCGTAGTTAGAAAGCGGTTCAAGACTGCGTTGTCGAAATACCTCCAGTATCGCCTGTGCTCATCAGCGCTTTACCGGCAAAAATGGAGTCCTTTCCCCCGATGTTTTTATTATGGTGTTGCCAGATATGAATTGTGACAGCTGGTTTTTAAGCTGTATCGCTATAAAATACAACTATTGTATTCTCTCTGTTATGTTACTTCTTATTATGTTTTATTATAGAAGGTATATTTTTTATTATCGATATCAGTTTTTCTATTTCTTGCGAATGCCTGAATATTAATCCGAATGATACAAGCGTAGTCAGTCCACAAATTATTACTTTTAATATCATTATAGGAATTGTGACAGTTTGAATACAATGTAACAACCATCCAATAATAACACTTGGTAAAAATGCAAAGAATAGCTTGATTTCATTCTTCCAATACTGCGATACTGGTATAAAAAAATATATTTAGACATAACATACGTGGTTCATACCAAAACAGCGTTAAAATCCTTGCTATAGCCGTTGCAAGGATAATCCCTGCAAGTCCATATATCTTTCCTAAAGCAATCGAAAGGATGATGTTAATAGCGGCTGTACAAATCATCACATATCGTACAGACATGAATAATCCAGAAGCTTCTCTGGTCATCCATAACGGGTTTGAAATGCAGGCTACCACGTAATTTGCAACAAGAGCAATCAAGAACCCGTCAGCAAGGATAAAATCCGCGCCAATCCAGACTCGGATAAAATCATTAATTATCGAAAAATAACATGCTGCAGAAAAACTAGCTATGGCAAAAAAAACAAACAGTAAAAAGCTAAACAACTGATATTTGCTTTTACAATCTTGAGTAGCGTTAAAATTCCCTATACTGGCAAGCACAGAATTTATGAAAACAGATATCACAGCATTAATCATCGCAACAATCGTGTAATAGTTATTGTAGTAACCAACGACTACTGTTCCCAAAAGAATTGATATCAATATATTATCGGTGGAATTAATAACTGTTGCTCCGAGCTTATATAAAAATGTTGCTTTTAGGTTCGATATAATATCCTCCCGAATCTCATTTCCAACAGTGGTATCATGCCATTGCTTTATGTACGGATACTTTCTATCGGCTATATATGTCAGAATAATATTGTTGGCAAGTGTAAAAACAATATTAATACACAGATATATGGTATAATTCTTTGTGTATATTAATATTATTATCTGAAATATATGCATACCAACAGTTGTCGCCGCTTGAACACTTTGAATGATGTCCATATGCTGATCGGCACGAATCAATGTAGACTTACTGATTGCCAAATATGAACACACTGAATTGGCCAAAGTCAACAGATAATATGTAATAAGTTCTTTCTGAGTAAGAGCACTGTCATTGACAACATATGGCAATAAAGGTATACATGCCACACCTAATATTATTATAACGATTGCAACTATGCGGTATAGTCTTTTGAAATACTGAATCAGCCCAGCTATGCGTGTTGTGTCATTTTCAGCGATTGGTTTATACAGAGAATAAACCATGACCGTATTTACTCCGAGATCCGAAAGAGCTAACACCGATAGAATATTTGTATAAAGGCCGCTGATTCCGAGATATTCTACTCCTAATTGTCTGATAAAAATAGCACGACTGACAAATGTCAGTATTGATATCAAACCATAACTGATAAGGCCTACTAAGGAGTTTCTTAATGAATTTTTAACTCTGGATTGACTCATTCGTTACAGTTCTTTCTAGTAGTTAACATATAATGTATAGGTCAAAGCCTTAGTTCACGTAATGTGAAATACATAAACAAGCACAGAATATGCCAAGCTACATTTGTAAAATATCGTGCTCACCATTTTTTAAATATCTTATTTTTGGTCGTACTTAATTTATTTCTCAATTTCCGATACCAATTAGTTGAATAATACCTTTTGATTACTTCAGAAAATCCATGTTTATTCAAGCAAGCATAAATGCGATCTCTTTTTGGTGGATAAGAAGATACATTTACTAATGCTTCGTTTGCTTGTATTGCCTCATCAAGTGTTCGCTTTTCAACTATCATTTTCGATTGAATTGAAGAAAAAATGTTCTTACCTTTGTCAGTATTAATTAGTGCCATAGACACACCTAACTTTGTTTCAAAACTTGCGGATAATTTTTCAATACCCCAAAAATTTCCTGTTGTGATATCAGAAATACGACTTACCTTATTGTACTTACAGTGATAGCAGGAGCGCCTATAGCAATCCCTGCAGCCAAACATTCTATAATACGGTATTTTACTATAATCAGGTTCTTCTAATATGGTCACATTACCTTTTGAATCCTGCATTTGTATCACAGTTGTATGACTCCATCCATTAGAATGTTTATCTCGGAAACTGAAATCTATAATTTTTCTGTTATATTGTTTTTCCACAGTGTCCAAGTACATTCTAAATAGTTTTGGGCTGGGCACACCATAGCACACTACATCAACAGTATATAAATTTGTAAGTTCAGAATAATCGCAGTATCGAATCACTGCATCAACCTGACACGGAGTTCCTGAAAACAAAACCTTTTTATCTTTCTTTAGCAACTCTTTAATCTCACCAAATGTTTTTGAAGCATCTGATTGAACATACTTAGAGCCACTAAAACGTTTCACCCCTTCCATATTGTATGCCGCGCAGTGAACCACTTTCATGTTATTATCATATGCAGCACCATATACTACCCCATTTTGGTCTAGAATACATTGGGCAAGCAGAGGAAACAGTCCACCTGCTGTCGCATCGATAAGTAGTTTTTTATCAAATATCTGACAAGCATATACTTCAATGGGCTGCCTGCTAGCACATTCTGACTTTGAGAGCAGAGGGCAACATTTAAGACAATCGCCACATTCATTACATTTTTCAATTTCTATATGTGGAGATAAAAATCCCTCGTCGTCAACTTGCATACTTATCGCATTATTCGAGCATATGTTAGCACACAAGCCGCAACCCGTGCATATACTTAAAAATGATATATCTGAAAGTATGTTCATAATATCAACCTTCTATAGCATTCTTTAGAAATGCTAATGATTCAATACGATGACTATCAAGTCTTCTGTGTGCTTCAAGGTAATCTTCTTTCAGACATCCTAGATTCCTATCACAAGTGTCGTATTCTGTCTGAATAAGATATTCAAGACCCAACATCTCAAGTAAACTGTATATACGGGAATTCATACTGTTTCCGCCTTGGTAATTCTCTCTCAAAAATACACATACGGGTGTTTTCATAAGAATCGAGAATACGGTAGCGTGGAAAGAATCTGTACATACCAACGTTGCATTTTGAATAAGTCCTACAAATTCACGTGGACCAGCTTCAAATATAAATTGATAGGGGTCATTCAACGTTATATCTGAAAGCGGAAGTGAAATAACCGGTAAACCCATTCTTTCAGCTATATTATCAATCGAAGATTGCGTTTTCTTAGAATTGGCAAATCTGTAACACAAAATATACCTATCCTGAATACCGCTCGGCTTTCTCGCTATTATTTTCCATTCGTCAGATGTCAACAGCATTGTCGGATCAAGCACGAGTTTAGCATCGCGATGTGCATATTTCTTTACAATATCTATGCCGGATTTTTCTCTTACAGATATTGCTGTAAAATCTTCAAGCAATGTTCCCAAGTCATTTTGTGCTGTGATTGGCAAATCACTGCATCCAAAACTCGGTGCATAAGAGATTTTTTTCGCAGTTTTTGGTGCAAAAGCCAGAAAATAGCCGGGATCATTATATCCTCTCTTGAAATAGGGATTCCATATCTGGTCACTTCCGCAAACATATGCGTTAGCGTCTGGGTAATTAGATTTAAGCTTTCTCCATCCTATTCTATCCTTATTCCAAAAATTGAGCGTTTCCTTTTGGAATTGTATAAACAAGAGTTTTCTCGCTTTTATTTGGCGGTTATATTTTTTTACTGTCTTTCTATACTCTTTGCTTCTAAGAAGCCATCTCTTTATTTTCCAAACTTTTGTTTTTATATTATGTAAAATCGCCGGTGTTTTTCCATCACTGAATTCTCCTCCGTAATATCGAATTATTACCGGATTATATCCAAATTCTTCAATTTTGTGAAAGAGCGCAAAACCTTGTAACACCGCACCGTAATTATTGTCGAATGATTCTTCGCTTGTAATCATTGCAATAGTTTTTCTCATAATAAATCTCCATTTATTCTATATTTATTCGCACATACTGCTCGCTATGATATCATGCATATGCTGAGCGCAATACTCAGCTGTACAATTGCGGTATAACCTATAAATTTCTTTTGATGAAACTCGCTTTCCTGAAGTACATCTTATAAACTCTAATACTTTTTGGGCCGCAATACTGATTTCTTCGTCTTCAAATATGTTTATCGCTAATGGGTAGCTTTCCATGTACGGAATTGTTGGGCAATTTCTGTGTTTACAAATATTAATAATTGGTTTCCCACTTGAAATATACTCAAACAATTTACTTGGCACTTGATTCAGCATCGAATTACCGATATTTACCAATATATGCGAATGTTCCATTTCGTTTCGTGTCTCTTGCAGTTCGAGCTCTCCGCGACATACGGTCAATGCTCCTTTTTGATAACTAACAAGATCTTGCTCCCTGACACCAATCAAGTGTAATTCAATATCTTTTTTCTCAAGAAGTTGGAACAATTTTAGAGTATACTGTGGATTCCTAATACCAGAATAAATATGCCCAGCAAATGAACACACTATTCGATCACTCTCAACATCCTGCTTAGGCTTTTCAGAACGCGATGTTATGTTTGGAAACTCCATCGCATAAACTTTTGAAGAAAATTTTTGGTTTCTCCCACACTTTATTTCACGAGCAATAATTGGCGTCGTGATTATTGCTTTAGCATTTTTATATACTATATCTTCAAATTCACAACGTGCAGAAAGCGTATTCGCATTTTCGGTTTCTTTTGTTGAACACGGATCGACCTGATATACTATATACTTTTTTATCTGTTCTGCCCCCTTCATCTTTCTCAATGCATCAAGCACATGAAAATTGCCGGACATTCCAATAATAATGTCATATTCGCCGGCCTTTATCCGTTTCAACATATCGATTATTTTTTTCGTAATATGAGGGTATAAAAATTCCGTTTCATGATTGGAAAACCATATTTTATTTATTATTTTTGACAGTATTACTTTGGTGGTTAAGAAAGGGTGGCGTTTTACAGTTCTTTTTAAAGTTGTACCGTCAACAAAATATGGTATTAATTGCCTATATATGGTAATTTGTTTCCACTTCTCGATTGTTGGTTCATCGATGGAATATTTCACAGTTAATACATCGACACTGCCTATCATATCAATCAAATGCCCATCAAAAAATAACTTATTGAGCAAGCTAGTACAGGCTCCATGATGTGGATAATTATCAGTACAAATATACAAAGCTCTCACTTGTATACCTCCTGACTCATCGCACAATTATTAGCATACAATCTATTCTCATAAATCATTATTAATATCATACAATTCCACATTGGTTTATATGATATAAGAGATAATGACATACAAAGGAACAAGCAACCTAAATATGGGGCTATTACAGTTATTTCTCTTGACTTAAGCGCACGCTTAATAAATCTTATCTGCATGATAACCAGAATAATAATCCCAACAATTCCTCCTGTCATCAATTGATCGATCCAAAGGTTGTGTGCCGCATATCCTCCGGAAACACTGCCGACAGTAGCTGTTGTCAAATCGGTTGTTGTGCCAATTCCATGCCCAAAAAGTTCACGCAATATTGACGATTGACCAAAGACCCCAAGCAGATTTTCCCATATATCATTTCTTCCTGTCGATCCACTATCGCGAATATAGTCGATTGTGTATCGATTTGTAATTTCTCTTGGAATTAGGTCAATTATGAATGCGTTAAATATCCAGACAAATACAAGGATTAGCAATGTCATCGTGATTACTTTTCGAATACTTAGTTTCTGCTTTACTAAGTATAAAACAGAAAATCCGATTAGCAAAAGTATGCCAATCATTGCCCCTCTTGAGCCAGTCATTAGTGATATTACAAGCACACCTATTATCGGTATCGAATACAAAACTTTCTTATGGTTTATCAATTGTTGAATAGAATATACGAGTAGGAAGAAAAAATAACCTGGTATCAGATTTGAGTCAGATTCAAAATATCCAAGTTTTACGTTCAATCTACCTGCAGAAGAAAAGTCAACATTGAAATAAAGAACAATAAATGTAATAAAGGTACCAATAATAATTCCTTTTTTTATTCGACTTATTTCTTTATCGTTGTATTTATAGCAACCCCCAGCAACAAGAACCAGTAATAAATTTAATGTCAAAGTTACTATTGCTGATGTTGATTTGTTCAAGTTTATCGAATAGCAAACAGTCAAGCATGAATATAATAAGAATACAACGACATATAAACCCGTCTTTTTGATGGTCAAACCTGTATGAGCGCAATGATTAATTACAGAAAAAATTGTAAACAGCGCCAATCCTTGAAGAAGGTACTTTAGGCCCAAAAGGGGTAGTATATCGAAAGGCATCATTGCAAAATAGAGAGAAAGACAACTTGCAGTAATACCTATGTCTCTGTTATTTGCATTCATAATTGTTTTTGAATACATTAAAAACTGCCCACCCCTACGTTACCTGATAATCTGTCGAATAATTCTTCCCATTTTTCAATTATGGCTTCTTTCGAAAACAATTTTGAAGCCATGATTTGGGACTTGTTTCCCATTTCGAGCAAGTCTTTTTTTTCAAGATGGATTAATTTTTGCAAACCAGTTCTTATACTAATTGCATCAAATCCATCACATAAGATACCGTTGTCTACAACCAATTTCCTGTAATCGGAAACTGGGGTCATAATGATCGGTTTTCCAAAAGACATTCCTTCACAAATAGCGTTCGGCAAGCCTTCTACTGTACTAAAGAGCCCCACTACATCCGCCCTCTGCATTTTTTCATAAATATCTTTCGTTTCCGGATAAAACTTAATGTGTTTTTCAACCTTATACTCCTTAGCAAGTTTTACAGCTTTATCGTATACTCTTGTATTTCCACGCGTTACTTCAACTTTTCCATACCAACAAATCTCTATTTTTTTTCTATCTGAGTCTGTCATTCCCCTAACTGCATCAATAACGGCAAAGGGGTTTTTCAGAATTTGATAACTAGCTGGAACGACAATATGTACTATTCTATCATCAGTATTATCAATTACATTTTCGGCAGATATAGGAGGAAGAATTACTGGATTGTAAATTGTAGATAATTTTGATAAATATTTTGGATAATGCTCTTCCCACATTTTCATTGCATTGTATGAATTGCATACAATGTGGTCCGAGAATATCTCCACTGATTTAAACAAGCGATTGCGTATTCCTTTAAAAGATGATGGCTTCGCACTCAATTCATTCGTAATCAACTTCCAGCTGTGTTTACCTATTGCTGACATGCAACTGATAAAATTCGGTGTTTCTAAGAAAGAAATCACAAATTCTGCTTTTGCTTTTCTAATATATTTCCTAATTTTTAATATTCTATCGAGAGGGTTACTATTCTCGATGTATTCCACATTAATGCCAATACTGGTCAGTTGTGGTATAAAAAAATTATCTTGATCATAGGTCAAAAAAGTAACATCATAACCTTTTTGGAAAAATAATATTCCTAAATTTACTAGTTGCCGCTGTCCACCGCCCGCACCAAGATTGTTTATAAAACACAATATCTTCATTTAGCAGTCTCCAATATCAAATACATCTATCTATCAATATATTCGTAAAACTCTCTTAAAACTGAATCAGGATGGTATATTTGAGCGTCTTCAATGTTATTGCATGAAATGTCATATGCCAATTTGCGGTTTCTATACAACTGTATCAATGCATCACAAATTGCCTGTGGATTCTTTATTGGAACCAATATGCCATTTCGACCATCCTTGATTACATCTTTGTTGTACATCCAATCCGTTGCGATAATCGGTATTCCTGTATTATATGCATCCACAACATTTCCAGGAAATCCTTCACCATAATAAAATGTTGGAAACAACATGGCGAAGTATTGCTGTAATGTTTCAACAGTATTATCATAGTCCACAATACCGCAATACTTGATTAATCCTTTGTTTTCTGATAGCAATTCATTAAATCGGTCTTCATAATAATCTTGAACCAATCCATAAAAATCCAATGCTATGTACTGTGCGCCAAGCTCTTGATTTGCTAATTTAACAGCAGCAATCGCGTCTTCCACGCCTTTTTCATAATTCATTCTGGAGAATACACACACGCGAATGTATTTGTCAGATATCACATTAAGGTCTGATTTCTTTCGGCTATTCAATCGTTTCAAATTGGATAAAATATATATATTTTTGATTCCTATAGTTTCTAAATCGCTCTTTAGATTCTTTGTTTGCACAAATAATGCATCAAATTTGGTAACCAGCCTAACATACTTTTTCTTCTTGCGAAGGAGTTGATGGTAAGAAACCACCAATAACGATATAAATCAAAGAACGATGAAAGAAAGCGTTAATAAACATCAAAAGAGGAACAAATACCTTAAAGCCATTGTCGGCAGGTAGTATTACGATTTTTTTTGAATTAGCAACTAAACTGATGCTCTGAAATAAAAACTTTACAGGGTTTTTTTTCCAATAAAATGTATTAACAATTCTTATTTTTTCTTCTCCATATCGATGCTTCAATTCGTTTGTGATAACAGTAGTGCGCACAGCTTGTCCGTCTGCTATAATACCTCCGTCGCCGAACTGACCCCATATTCCAACTAAGTAATGCATTCAAACTTCTCCCTACTTCTATCGAATGTTAATTATTATTTAGTTCTTTAATGATTTTGATGAATTTGGTTGTATTTACTCCACTGCTATAATTCTGTCGGAGCAAATATCTGCGCTTTCTTTTCCATATCGATCAGTTCGTTTTTGTTATCTCTAAGCCATAGTATTTTTTCTGCAATTTTTTCAGGTGTATTATGCGAAACAGCAATGCCTATCTTGTTCTCATTAATCATTCTGAAAAATTCACTATCTTCTTCAACATAAAAAACTGCTACACGATTTACTGCCATCAATAATGGTGCTTTACTTGGAAATGCGACCGATATTACGCCTGGCCGAAGCGGAATAATTGCTATTGATGCTGAACTATAAATATCAGAGAGAATATCGCGCGGTTGCCATGGGAAAAACTTAATGTTATCAAGCCCTTTTTTCTTTGCCTCGCTTTCAAACTCTTCTCTATAAGCTCCCTCACCAAATCATATGAAACTCTATATCACGATTATCGATCAACGCTTCAGCCGTTTGTAGTACCGCATGATAATCAAATACATAGCCAAGTGTCCCAGCAAATTGGACAATGAATTTATTTTTGTCAATACCGTACTTCTCGATAAACCTATTCCTATCGGACGAAACAGGCAGAATACTATTTATGTCGTACCATGTAGGAATAATTTCGATTTTCTCGTTCGGAACACCAATTTTTAGCAGAGTCTTTTTTGTATCTAGGGTCAAAGTTATTATCCTATTACTCATTCGGTAGATATTATTCTGAATACTTTGTAGAACGTCATATATAAACTTAGATTTCAAAGTTCCATTATCATATATTTCGCCAGGAAAAATATCATATTCATTATATATTACTGGTTTTTTTGAAATAGCTCGAAGAATAACCATAGTGAATATTGCTGTTGCAGATGACTGAAGCACGGTGACACATGATTGTTTTTGCGCACGTTTAATTTTTCGAGCGCCAATCAAGGAGAATAGCATTCCATTGAGGTATCTTAAAACAAAGTTATGTTTAGATGCCTTTCGATGCTTAATTGTTGTATATGTTAACCCATCAATTCCAACAAGCTCAGGAGGCAGATAATTCGGATCCCTTTCATAACTAAAAACAAAATGGACTTTGTAACCATACTTAATCAAATCCTTAATAACTGTTATTTGAAGATGTTGAGTTGGATTGTTTGTGTCAAATCCCGAATCTGTAATATACAATATTTGTTTTTTTTCATGCATTTCATTACCTCACAACAATAATCATTGCGACAAACTCTTTTTTATTGAATCATCAAAGTCAACTACACAGTATTTCCAATCAAAGTAAACTCGATATATCCAATTTATATGCATCATCTGAAAATGCACGATTAACAATACGAATCTTTTTCTCGGACAAGCGCAATAAGAGATTAAAGATTTTTGTAAAGCATATTTTTCTTCCAATTGCCTTAGTAATGGCTCTAACCATCTCTGTTGTTGATGTATATTCCCTGTTCTGTGGATGAAACACACCTGAACAGTCATTGTCAATAAGAAGCCTAACAAACTCACAGAGGTTATCAATGTAAATCATGCTCTTCTTTTGAGCATAGTCTGGAAATATGGGCATTATTTTTGCGTATTTTATCAATGTTGGAAAGTTGCCTTTGCATCCCTTTCCGTAAACAGCTGGAGGACGAATACTAACAACTTTGAAAGAGGCCGAATTCATGGCCTGAATCTTCAGATCCGCTTGGAGCTTACTATCACCATAGAAACTACTCGGTTGTGGATTCTCCACGGTATGGATGATACCACAATGGTCTCCAAATACATTCTTAGAGCTAAGAAAAATAAACTGTCTTGCTCCATCATCTTTAGCTTTTTCACAGAGTTCAATAGTCAGATTAGTATTGACAGAATAAAACAAGTCTTTAAGCTCTTCTTTAGGTTGAATATGAGCAATACCAGCTGTGTCAACGACTGAATCAAAATCCCCAAAGTTCAAACTTTTCCAGTTACCGGCCTTCATGTTAACCGTTTGAACACTATATCCAGAATATGCCTTTAACCATTCCGCTATATGTGACCCTATATAGCCACCTCCGCCAAGTATTAATACTTTTTTTATCCATGTCATCTCCTAACTTTAGCAAAACATTTCCAAATATCGTCTCTTCATCTTCACTCCGTACTTGATCTGCACATCCGGCAGTACCTCACCAATCAACTGCTTTACTCGCAAATACGGCAGATTCAAACCGCCGACTGCGAATATTTGAAGCGTAGCTGCGATACGTGGATTGATTTCCATTAATACAGGATGCCCTTCCTCATCGAACTTGAAGTCGAGATCAGCGTTACCGTCCAAACCCAAAGCTTCAATAACATCAGTTGCTATCTTATAAGCCTCTTTATTCTCTACAAGGGTCGCTTCTTGCGGTATGCTTGCGAGATTGACATTGCTCTCACGCCCAGCCATATACAGAACCTTGCCGTGATCAGCCAACAAGTCGACTGAATACTCCATCCCTGGCAAGTATTCCATTGCCATCATTTCAGGCATTTCGTCTCTCTCGGAGAGTATCTGAATAAGTTCCTCATAGGAGATGAAGAAAGAATTCGGCTTCTCGTGAAATAAGATGTCAAAGCGCGACTGCTTAGGATTTACGATGCGAATCCCACGGCTACCGCTGCTCTCTGTGGCTTTAACACATACAGCTTTTTCAGGATAACCTATATATTCAAAAGCCGCCTTCAGCTCGTCAACATTTCGTACTGCACGATACTTTGGAGTTTTGAGTCCCTTTGCGGTCATAAATTCATAAAGTGCCAACTTATTATTCGATATGGCAACAGCGTCCCCATCAGAAACAGAAACCTTGGTACCTATTGCTTCAAATTCCGCTCGTCTGGCAAGCAGCACTTCCAATTCTTCTGACATAAATGGAATAAAAACATCAGCTTTCTCGACCTTACAAATTTCAAGTAATCTATCTAAATAAGTCGAATCGTTTGCTCCTGGAACAATGTAATATTTATCTACCATTTGCAGAAGCGTATCATCAGCCTTCATATCAACGCCAATCAGCCTAACCTTCCGCTCTCCATTACTCTTCAGACAGTTTGCCAACCCCGGCATAAACTGTGCTCCGGCGGCTGAAACAAGGACTGTAATATCTCTTAAAGCATTCATTCCTTTATTTGACATATCATAATCTCCATTTATTTGTGTGACTCTATTTGCCAAGTAAATCTTCATTATTAAAAGACATAAGTTGCAAACACATCATCGGTGGTTTCACGGCGCTTCATTAATTGCGGTTCTGAATCTTTTGTTACTGCAACCATCGCGCAATTAGGATAAATAAACGGTGGCTTGAACACATTTGAGTAACTGCCAACATTTCTGAACTCTACCACATCACCTACCGCAAGTTTTCCTGAGTAGCTTTTGTACATTACATCGTGCTCCAGACATGTGTAGCCGACAAAATCAGCACATTCAACCGTTCTGTCAGCATTTGACCCACAATCGTGCACCGTAATGGGCAATTGCATTAGGTGACATATGTCACCCATATTGCCGCTGCTACCATCGAAAGTAGCATATATCTTTTCCTTCACAGTCTTGATACTCAAGACAGTTGTAAGGAATGACAGGTAGCCTGATACTACAGTTGTTCCCGGCTCTGTCAGCAGTTCCGGCTGCCCCGAATAGTCAAGCCTTCCATACTTTTCGCGGAACACCGTCGCAACAACCGAGGCATACTCCTCATAAGTTGGCAAATGTCCGCCAAACTGTTCAGCCAGTACGGGTTCCATGACGGAATTCATGCCACTCCCCAAGTTAATAAAAAGAGGTGGGTTGTCGAAGAAATTATCGACAAGCGTGAACATCTTATCCACACGGTTTTTCCACGCCTGCAACCCGCGTGAGCGACCTATGTGACAATGGATGCCTACAACAGTAATATTTTCTTCTCCTCTGGCAAGTTCAAAAGCGTTGTCTAAATCACCATTATCAGCATCAATGCCGAAACGTGAAATGAAACCTTGTTCTATATCGATGTTCACACGGAAAGCAAGTTCAAGAACCTTGTGAGGATTGCTGTCCTTCAGCTCTCTTGCATAAGAGAGAATTAATTCAAGCTCATCGAGATTATCTACGTTAACCACACCGCCATTTGAAAGTTGCTCTAGCATGTCCTGGCTCTTAACGGGACCGTTGAATACAATTCGATCATTGGGATAACCAATCTTGCGGGCAACTTGATACTCCATACCAGAGACAACCTCGGCATAACCACCTAGCTCCTTGATCAGTTTGCAAATATATGGTGTATAGTTCGTTTTATACGAGTAAGCAATATTGTACTTCGGATAAATAGAACGAAAAGCGTTCAAAAGATGCTTATAGTTCTCAACAAAGGCATCCTTGTCAAAGACGTATAATGGAGAACCAAACTTATCGATAAGTTCCTTCACACTTTTAGTGCCTAAACCATATTGATTTGTGTTATGAATTATATCTGACATAATAATTCCCCTCATCGAATGTATGTATCACTTGCTTATTGTGTGACTCCTGAACGTTCTTCATTAAAATGTGGTCTATCGGCAGAGCCATAATCTTCTTTAGCTCTCAGGAAAAGCACCTTAAAAGTGACAATAAAAATCTTAATATCTAGCAAAAAAGAGCAATGCTTAGCATAGTAAGCATCCCATTTCAATTGCTCATCCCATGTGATGATTGGTTTCCCAGAAATGGTATCTGCGGGAATAAGCCCGCCTCGAACCGTGTGCCGGACACGCTCTTCTTCTCTGTAATACGGCATATAATAAGTTGGAAGCGGCCGAGGACCAATAATCGACATTTTGCCTGTCAAGATAAGAAATAGTTCCGGAAGCTCGTCGAGTGAGGTACTTCTCAAAAAGGAGCCGAATCGAGTCAACCGCTTTGTTTCATCTAGCAGATTTCCATCTGCGTCCCTTGCGTTTGTCATAGAGCGGTATTTATAGAATCTAAATGGCTTCTCACCTCTACCGATTCTCTCTTGGCTAAAAATAATGGGCGAGCCCATACCTATCAACACAGCTATTGAGAGAATGATTAATAACGGTAAAAGAACCACAATTGCTACCAATGAAAGTGTGAAATCGAGCAATCTCTTTATGAATTTCCTATACATCACACCTGTCTCCTAAATACACTTTCAAAACTCTCAGCATAAATCATTCCAGCTTGACCCCCTCGGTAAGCAGCCAATCCCTTTAACGCTTCACTACTTCTTGGATGAGGATAATTTCTCATAACGCCTCTGTACTGTGCCAGAGCCTCTATCTTTTTATTGATAGCTTCTTCTCCAACTTCAATAAAGGTGTTTGGATTAAACTGATTCATAGCTTTGTTCAATGACCATTCTGTTGCTGATGGTACTTCCATAAAGAGCAGTTCCTTTAATGGCGTAGTTTCAGGCCTTCTTTGAAATAATCTTGCTGCTGCTTGACAAGCAAGAGAGGTATGTAAATGATCATTATTTAGGTCTGCTGGATGGTGTGTAAAAATCACTTCAGCTTCAGTCTCAATTATTGATTCCTCAATGAACTGTACAAGCTTTAAGTGCGGCACTGCATTAAACTGAATATTTGGAAATTCGCCTTTAATGACTCTTTTAACGCCTAATATATTTAATGAATTATTTACGTCTTCATACAGCTCTTGAGTTGCTGGGCGGTGATTTCTTGCGTTCACTTCACCAGAAAGGATGCAAACATTTACTGAGTGACCTTCCTCAGCAAGTTTATACATAGTAGCACCAGCCCCTAAAACTTCATCATCCGGATGTGCTACAACAATTAAATAATTCATTTTGACCACCTCACTGATGCAAACTGTTTATATTCCCACTTCAAAACTGTATCCCAGGGTTTCTAAGTTATCTTTTCTTTTATGTATTGCTTCATCTATAATGTAGGCTTTAATGCCCTTGTTTTCGTCTTTGGTATGTATCGTTAAGCTTTCAATTTCAAGATCCAAATCAGCTTCGGAAATGCTATCTATTTCAAGGTTTAATTTTATCAATCAAGTCCCTAATTTTCATATTTACAAACCTCTTTATATCGCTCTTAACCAGTATGACCTATCAAGAAACGAAGGGTTTTCCTGAAACCATTGGTATTACTGGCTTTGAAGGGTCTTTATCCATTTCCCATACTCACGGCTATTTCACCTATGACGTTTATCCCAAATCATGCAACATAATGCGTTTAAACATGTGTTATATGCATAATTTTGATTTATAACTCTTTACCTTCATACAATTCAAAACTCCTCAAAAACTTCGAATACTTGTATAGTGCTATGCGCTTTGAACATTGGGCTTTACAGAAACGGAACGCTTTCAACGTCTTCATCATCATCGTTTTCATTAGCTTCATCTTTGGAATGCAAAATACATCTGACTTTGCCATATACATACACGATGTCCCCATTAACCGGACAAATATTTTCTTCATAGTAATGTGAGTATTCATTAAATTCATAAGCAGTATGATCTTTGTTTTCTGTAAGCAAATAAGCATGATACATTCGTTCCAATTGCAGACAATTAGTATTACAAACCTGCTTGGTAGCTCTTTCTACATAACCTTTATATAAAGGAACTGTTATTAAAACTATAGCTACAATAATACCCATAACAGCCGTAAGCTCAACTAAGCTAAAACCTTGATTTTGTCTAAAACGACGCCTCTCAGTAATATCTTTAATCATAATCTATCTCTACCAAAAAAGACTGCTGCAAGCCCCCAAGCCACATACAGTCTCAATCAGCCTTAGACTTGCCGCAAATGCGCTCTATTCTTATGCAGCCCGGGGCTTCACCCCGCCTGCACCTTCCTATTACTCCTAAACCTCGGAATCAGCGTCGTCAGGGTATCAAAGATATCCTGGCCTTTACAATTGCAGCCCAGCTCCCTGAGCTTATGCAGCTCGTCCTCCAGAGCCTCTGCCTCCACCTGCACCGGGTGGGCGGTGAAGATGCGCTTGTGTTTGGTGGCGCTGGAGCCTTCCTCGGCGGTGAGGAGTTCCTCAAAGAGCTTTTCCCCCGGCCGGATGCCGGTGAACTCTATTTGTATATCCCTACCGGGCTCCAGGCCGGAAAGCCTGATCATATCCCGGGCCAGGTCCACTATCTTCACCGGCTCACCCATGTCCAGCACAAAGACCTCGCCGCCCTGGGCCATGGCCCAGGCCTGGATCACCAGCTGCACTGCCTCGGGTATGGTCATAAAATAGCGCTTCATCTCGGGATGGGTAACGGTCACCGGGCCGCCCTTTTCGATCTGCCTCTGAAATATAGGCACCACACTGCCGCTGCTGCCCAGCACATTGCCAAAGCGCACGGCCACGAATTTGGTCTCGCTTGTCTTGTTTTCCTGAGTGATAATCAGCTCAGCCAGGCGTTTGGTAGCACCCATGACGCTGGAGGGGTTGACCGCCTTGTCGGTGGAGATCAGCAGAAACCCTTGAGCTCCGTAACGCTCAGCGGCCTGGGCCAGGTTGCGGGTGCCGAAGATATTGGTCTTCACCGCTTCCGCCGGGTGCAGTTCCATCAGGGGCACATGCTTGTGGGCCGCGGCGTGAAAGACCACTTCAGGGCGGTGGGTCTGAAACACATGGTCCACTCTGGGCTTGTCCCGCACATCGGCGATCTCGATGGCCAGGTCCACCCCGGGGCACTTGTCCTTGAGCTCCAGCCAGATGCGGTGGATGCTGTTTTCGCCGTGGCCTAAGAGCACCAGCTTTTGCGCTCCGGCGGCGGCCACCTGGCGGCACAGCTCGGAGCCGATGGATCCGCCGGCCCCGGTGACGAGCACCACTTTGTCATTTAAGTAGCTTGCGATTTCTTTTACATTTATCTGTACCGGCTCCCGGCGCAGGAGGTCCTCCAGCTTAACAGGCCGCAGGCTGTTGACGGATACCCGGCCGTTGATGATCTGGTACACCCCCGGCAGGATCTTCATTTCAACCTGGGTCTTCCGGCAGATATCCACGATTTCCCGGATGACTGAGGCTCCCACCGAAGGCATGGCAATGATGTTCAGATCGATGCGGTGCCTGGCGACCACATCGGGGATCTGATGCCGGTTCCCCAGCACGGGCAGGCCCAGCACGTTGATATTCCTTTTATCCGGATCGTCATCGATAAAGCCCACCGGTACGGCGTTGCCGTTGCGGCCCCGCAGCTCTCTGGCCACCATGACCCCGGCATCCCCGGCGCCGATGATCAGGGCCCGCCGGTCGGGTTTATGCCCGTTTTGTCTCGTACGCACTATGATGAAGCGCCATAAGAGCCTGGAGCCGCCCATGAGAAGGATGATCGCAGCCCATTGGCCTAGAGCGAGGCCGTAGGAAATGCGAGCACCGGCAAAATAATAGGCGGCCTGGGAACCCAAACTCCCCAGGGTGACTGCGGCAACAACTGCAGACAGTTCGCCTATGCTGGCATAGGCCCAGGCCCGGTTATATAGTTTAAAGAAAAAGAATACCGTTATGTAAATCACAGTGACCAGGGGAGCAAGGCTTAAATAGGTCTCAGCGTCCTGGTACCTGAAGATGCCTTCAGCATAGCGCATGGCCAGAAGTACGGCCATGGACAGGTTGACAATAATAGCGTCCAAAAGCATTAGAATGAGCATACGCAGGCGGGGTTTCACATAGAACACCTCCTGTGGGATCAGATAACCTGTCAATCAGATGGTTTGTAATACTTACAAAAAACTGGCTGTCATGCTACGGCTCGACTGGGTCCTGGGGCCGTAATAGTAATAGTAGCTCCCGTCGCTCTGTTTTACTTCGTTTAAGACAACACCGATATGCCTGGCCCCGGCGCTCACCAGCAGGTTTCTAGCCTCCCTGGCCTGTTCTATCTGTGTATCCCCTGCCTTGAGGACCAGGAGCACACTGTCCGCCAGGGGTGAAAGCAGCACCGCATCGGTGACGGCCAGCACAGGGGTGCCGTCCAGCACCATCACATCGTATTGGGCGGCCAGAGTTTGCAAAAGAGCAGCCATTTTATCCGAACCCAGCAACTCCGAAGGATTGGGCGGGATCGGTCCGCTGGGGATCACATACAGGCCCGCCACTTCTGTGGCCAGAGTGACGTCCTCCGGCTTGATGTCCTGCACCAGGAGGTTGGTCAGGCCCAGACGGTTGTCCACATCGAAATATTTGTGCAGCACCGGTTTGCGCAAGTCGCAATCCACCAGGAGGACGCGGTTTTTGGCCTGGGCCAGCACCACGCTCAGGTTGGTGGACACTATTGACTTGCCATCCTCCGGGCTGGGGCTGGTGACCAGGACGACCTTGTTGGCACCGCCCAGGGTGGAAAACATAAGGTTGGTGCGCAGGGCGCGGAATGCCTCGGCAAAGACGGATTTGGGCCTGATGTGGGAAAATAGCTCCCTCTCCGCCGCTTTCTTTTTAGCCATAGTACACCTCATAATTACCTTGTTTTTTCATACTGTATCGCTTCATGTAGTTTATTTGGCCTTCAGGATATCGCTTCTATAATCACTGGTATTCTGCGTGTCTTCACTGCCGTAGTAATAGGGCATAGCGTGATTGTCCGCGCTGGGGATGAGCCCCATCACCGGCAGGTCCAGGTGCCGGGCTACGTCTTCCGGGGTCTTGATCGTGTTGTCCAAAAATTCCAGCAGGAAAGCCAGCCCCACTGAAAGCATTAAGCCCAGCAACAAGGCTACCGCCAGGTTGAGTTTTTTATTGGGTTTAACCTTGACAGCCTGCATAGCCGGGGACACCACCAGCACATTGGTGCTGCCCAGGTCAAAGGAACGGGCGATCTGGGTCTGGGTGATGCCCTGAGACAGGAGGGTCAGCATGCCCTGCAGGCGATCCCTCTCAGCCTGGGTAGTAGCTGCGTCCAGCTCAGCTCTCACCTTGACCATCTGCTCTTGCAGAAAATCCACTGAGCGGGCCATGACTTCCTGGTTCCGCTCCGTTATTAAAGCGTTAAATTCGCTGCCCAGAGTGTTGGCAATGCCTATAGCCAGCTCCGGATCCCCGTTGTTGACCTTCAGCTCCAGCAGGTAGGAGTCCTTGGGGTTGGTCACGCTGACCTGCCCGGCCAGAGCCCGGGGAGTGTAACCGTGTTCTTCCAGAGACATTTTTTCGATGACTCTGCGCATCAGCTCATCGCTTTTGACTTGTCCTACGTAGGTGTTCATGGTGAGCACGGGAATACGGGAGACACTACTGACGATATCTTGCGGGCTGGCGCTTTGGGAGGAGGTTTGCAGCTTATCCGCAGCCTGGGTCACCAGGAGGACGGTTTTGGCCTCGTAAACAGGTTTTAAGACAAAGAAGCTCAGCACGGCGCTTAAGAACACCGCCAGGCAGGTGACCTGCAGGATGAGCTTCCAGCGTTTTTTCAAGACCTGCAGGTAAACCCGCAGGTCGATAACATCTTCGTCGATGCCGTTGCCGTTACCGTTGCTATAATTATTATCAGCCAAAGCCAAAGCCTCCACTCTATCTATTTTTGAAATAATGACCGGTCAATACGGGCGCCGTCTTTTGGACATAACAAAAAAACTCGCCTTTTGCCGGTTGCGTCACTGGCTCCTGCGGTTTTCTGACGCCCAAATATAAAACCTTATTCATTGCCTCAACATTATAGCGTGGTCTGTCTTGGAAACATATTCCGTATAATTGTATAATTTCTTCTACATAAATCTGCAAATTCCTCCAGTCACAATAAAATATTTGCAGAATTAAGTCATAAATAAGACATATCTATCTGTAATAATACTGCTGTTATTTGGGTTTAACTTCTCCTGGAGACGAGTCGTTTTAACCTTTGCAACAAACTCCGCCTGCTTTGGCGCGGGTACTCTATTTTCCCGGTTTCCAACACCCCGCCCTGCAGCACCCGCAGCGGGTTGCCGCTTACCAGTTCTACAGACCGGGCCTCGCCGGCCAGCTTGGCCACCTGCTGGCCGGCTTCCGCCAGGTGCGGGGGGCGCTTATTGCTGTTGTGGGCATCAGTGGCCACCAGATGAACGCAGCCTTTGGCTAGAAAGGCGCGGGCTGCTGCGGCAGCCCTGCGGGAGCCTCCGGTAAAACTGGCTGCCGTCAGCTGGGCCACAGCGCCCCGGGCAACCAGTTCGTAGAAGATGGAGGGATGATTTGTGAGGGCGAGGTTGCGCTCCGGGTGAGCGATAATCGGCGTCACCCCCTGGAGCTGCAGTTCATAAAACACCCGGGCGGTGTATTCGGGCACTAAGGCGGCGGGCAGTTCCACCAGCAGGTAACGGCCCCCATCGTTGATGGTCAGCAGTTCGCCCCGCTGCAGCCGCCCGGGCAGGTCCGGCTCCAGGTGATATTCGGCGCCGGGCAGCAGCTCCAGGGGGATGTTGTTCTCCTGCAAGTGGCCCCGCAGCTCGTCTACTGCCGCCAGGATGGTTTCCCGGCTGTTGTCATAGAGCCCGGTCTCCACATGGGGCGTGGCCACCATGGTTTTGATGCCGTCGGCCACAGCGATCCCGGCCATGGTCAGAGCTTCCTTCAGATCTGCCGCCCCGTCGTCCAGGCCCGGCAGGATGTGGCTATGGAGATCAATCATTACAGGTCACCTCTTTGCCAGGTATAAATATGATCAAGTATACCATTTTAATGAATATAAGGGGATGGCACTCAAATTTTATAATTTACTGGCCATGTTTTTTAATAACCTGGCCACATATTCACCCTTGCAGGACCTGCCGGCTACAGCGTTTTGCAGCCAGTATTCAGGGGTTTCTATTACCCCGGCCTGTTGAAGTTTGGTGACGGCCGGCAGCAATGGATCCAATTCTTGCTCCGGGCCAAAGCCATACAGGCTGCCAATAGCCTGAGCTATAGCCCGGGCCGCCTGTTGCTGAAAGGCCGGCGTGCTCAATAAGGCCTCTTCCCGAGGGTTGCTGATGAAGGCCAGCTCCGCCAGCACTGCGGCCATAGCAGTATGTTGCAATACATAGAAGCTGGCTGTTTTTACCCCGCGATCCGGCAGCCCCAGAGCGGCTACCAGCTGTTGTTGGATGGCGGCTGCCACCCGCTCCCCCTGGCCTCCCCGCCGGTAACAATAAGTTTCTGTTCCTGTGGCGGCGGGATTTCCTGCTGCGTTAGCATGAATGCTGATAAACAGATCGGCCCCGGCTTGATTGGCCAGGTCACACCTTCTTTGCAGGTCTTCTTCCGGAGTCCACGAGGTGGTGTCTCCGGTCCTGGTAAGGAACACTTCGCAACCGGCTTGCCTCAACAAGTCAGCCAGCAGCAGCGCTACTGCCAGGGTCACGTCTTTTTCCCGCAAACCACTGGGACCTACAGCCCCGGGATCATAACCGCCATGCCCGGGATCAATGCAGATTTTCATCAAACCACTTCCTCCTCTGTTTTTTGTAAGACAAGCCGCCGGCTGTGAAGCGCAGGCGGCTTATCTTTTGCTCAGGTTACCCTTCCTCCTGCTGCCGCCTACCGGCTACTGCTTCGGCCAACCTGGCAATACTGGCAGCCAGGGCTTCCAGCTTGCTCTCGATGCGCACCAGCAGATACGCAGCCACGGCTATGGGAAATCCGACATTGCCCACTGCCTGCAGGATTAGATCCAGTAAAGATCCCTCCTTTAAAGCTCCCTCTCTGGGTAGATATTTTTTGCGACCTATTGCCTCCGCCTGGGGCCCCCAACCACCTGCAGCGTGATAGCCCCATGCGGGTGCTTTTAGATGCCGCTAATCTAAAACTGGGCTGAGTGCCGCAGTTCGCGCCTTAGGCTCTAGGCCGGGTCGTAGAGATCATTGGTGGTGCTGTCGATGATGCGGATGTCCTGTTTGGCTACCAGGTCACCGCCGGAACTGGTAATGATATTGCGGGCGATCACCAGGTCCATGGCCGCTTCGATCTCGGCGCCGGTGATGTCAGGACGGGGATTGTCCAGGGTGATGGTGACGTTTTTGTCCTCTGCGTTGCGGAAAACCATACGCAGGATTGAAGAGTTGGTTACCAATCAATGTCCTCCTTTCATAAAATTATGTGTTTTGTGCCTTGATTAGGCATTGATCAGGGTGCTGTTGTCCACACGCCTGACGGCGTTTAAGGTGTACTGCTGCAGTCCGGCGAGGGCTTGAGCTGCATCAAACAAGTCCTGGTCGGCTGCAGTGGACTTGATTCCGTTGATGCTCCTGGTGCGCAGGACCGGGTTGCCGTTGACCACCTGGCCGGTGTCCAGCACCAGCTTCAGCACAGAAGTGCCGGGTACTTTGCTTACTGCCACATAATCACCTCCTTTCCATGGTGCAGGTGGCGCATTCCCACCTGCATTTGGGGTTGGGGGTCCTGGAGCGGGGCAGAGACGGTGAAAAACAAAAAGGGCAGGTAAATGCTTTTCACATTGTCCCTGCCCGAACAAATGTTCTGGCATTATATTAGCAAATTGGTAAGTAACTGTCAAGGGGTTTTTTCATAAAATCTTACATTCAGCACCTATGAGTTTTAAATCATTGGCTCAAAAAAAATCTTGATTACCCCTTCTTTATCATCAGGGATCCAGTAGTCTATGCCGTTAATGTTCTTCCCTTCCCCCAGGAAGGTATAATAGGTGATGCTGCCGCTGGGGACTCTTTTAAAATAGTTGACCAAACCAAGCATTTGCTACATAGTCAGGTCGGTCTCGATATGGACATCATGTTTTAAGACCACATACAGGGTCTCCAGCAGCTTGCCATTATCTCGCTGCTGTTTGAAAAATGTGCTCATAAATTTTTGCTGGCGTTTAATCCGGTCGATATCTCCCCCCGGTGAAAAACGCCAGTGAATGTAATCATACACCTGTCTGCCGTTTAACCACTGAAGGCCTTTGTCCAGGTTGGCTCCATAGGTCTTCATCTCTATTTCCACATCCAGGAGCACCCCGCCCAGTTCATCCACAATACTGGGGATAGGCTCCAGGTCCATTGCAAAATAATAGTCGATAAATTCTTTGCCGATGTAATGGTGGATGGCGTCGATGCTGGCCTGGACCGCCTTTCCTTCCAGGCTGCCATAAGCATAAGCATGATTGATCTTATCGTAATCATCTTCCACCGGTACATAACAATAAGTATCCCTGGGTATATTCAAAACCTTTACTTTCTTATTATCCAGGTCGATTCTGGCAATAGCAATTGTATCGCTGCGATAGATCCCCAGCCGGCTTTCCCCTCCTTCTATTTTGTCAATGCCAAGGAATAGGATGTTGATGATACTGGATTTTGCTCCAATTTCATCATAATAGCCGGCATCTTCCTCTACTGCGGCGAAAAGCTTATTATAGTTGTGTGACTGATTAATGTAATATGCGGCAAAAAAGCCCGCTGCCAGTACCGCTCCCAGGGTTATTAACAAGGCAATCTGATTGCTTTTTTTCATGTCAACCTCTTCATTGGCTAATGTACAGGTAAGCAATTATACCATTTAAAAAACTCCTTGAACAACAAAAAATTACAGAACCGACTTAATTTTACCAGGAAGAAAGTTCCCCTTCTTTTTTCTGGCATTATTTTCCACCCAGTGACAGAGCACTGCCCATTGCACCCAATTGTTATATTTTTCAGCTGGAAAAGCAGGGAAATCTATCCTTGATGTTAAATATATATCTTGCTACCTGCTGGATAAAAATTGTAATTGATTACAAATTGGGGGAATACTGATGAAAACCTGGCTGGTTACCGGAGGAGCGGGGTTTATCGGCAGCAATTTTGTCAGGTACGCTATCCAACATGAACATGTGCGGGTGATCAACCTGGACAAGCTTACCTATGCCGGAAACTTAGAATCACTTGCTGATTTACAGGGGAATGAAAACCATGTTTTTGTCCGGGGGGATATTTGCGACAAGGCACTGATCCGTGATTTGCTTGACCGTTATTCACCTTGCGCCATCATCAACTTTGCCGCGGAAACACATGTTGACCGCTCCATTGACGGGCCGGCAGCCTTCATCCAGACCAATATTAACGGCACCTTTAATCTGCTGGAAGCCGCCAATTATTACTATATAAACAATCCCGGCCTTCTGCGGGACAGTTTCCGCTTTTTGCAGATATCTACCGATGAGGTCTATGGCTCCCTTGGACCCCAGGGATATTTTACAGAAACTACACCTTATGCCCCTAACTCTCCCTACTCTGCCTCCAAAGCCGCCGCAGATCACCTTGTCCGGGCGTATTATCACACCTACGGGCTGCCGGTGCTGACCACCAATTGCTCTAACAACTATGGCCCGTATCAATTTCCGGAAAAACTGATCCCCTTGATGATTTTTAACTGCCTTAACGGCAAAGACCTGCCCGTATACGGTGACGGCCAGAATATCCGGGACTGGCTGTATGTAGAGGACCACTGTGTCGCTATCGGCAAGGTCCTGGACAGGGGTGTCCCCGGTGAAACCTATAATATCGGCGGCAACAGCGAGAAAACCAATATTGAAGTAGTCAATGAATTGTGCAGCTTGTTGGACGAAATCCGTCCCCGCCCCGACAGCAAGAGTTATAAATCACAGATCCGTTTTGTCAAGGACCGGCCGGGACATGACCGCCGCTACGCTATTGATTGCTCCAAGATCAAAAGGGAGCTGGGCTGGGAACCTGCAGAGAGCTTTGCCTCGGGTTTGCGGAAAACAGTGCAGTGGTATTTGGACAACAGCGCCTGGTGCGAAAATATCAACAACGGCAGTTATCACCAGGAGCGCCTGGGCACAATTCAACCGGAAGGTGGCGCATCAGTTTGATTAAAAAAGGCATTATTCTTGCAGGCGGCTCCGGCACACGGCTGTATCCTATTACCATCGCGGTCAGCAAACAACTGATGCCCATTTACGATAAACCAATGATTTATTACCCCTTAAGCACGCTGATGCTGGCGGGCATCACCGATATCCTGGTCATTACCACACCTAAGGACCAGCCGAATTTCATCCATCTGCTCAAAGACGGCAGCCAGTTCGGCATCAATATACAGTATGTCGCCCAGCCCTCACCGGACGGATTAGCTCAGTCCTTTCTGCTGGGTGAGCAATTTATCGGACAAGACGGTTGCGCCCTTATCCTCGGAGACAATATTTTTTACGGCCACGATCTCACCGGTTATCTGACGGCAGCCGCCGGCAAGGAAAGCGGTGCCACGGTTTTTGCTTACTGGGTCAACGATCCCCAGCGCTATGGCGTGGTAGAATTCGATAAAAACAAGAAAGCCATCAGCATAGAAGAAAAACCTGCCGTCCCTAAGTCCAACTACGCCGTCACCGGCCTGTATTTTTACGACAACCGGGTTGTGGATATCGCCAAGAGCCTCAAACCTTCCGCCCGGGGCGAGCTCGAAATCACAGACGTCAACAAGGCCTATCTGGATGACGGCAGCCTCAATGTGGAGGTATTGGGCCGGGGCTTTGCCTGGCTGGACACCGGCACCCACAACTCTTTATTCCTGGCCTCCAATTATATTGAAACGATCCAAAAACGCCAGGGGTTGATGGTCTCATGTCCCGAAGAAATTGCCTATCACAAGGGTTATATCACCGCGGACCAGCTGGCCGAACAGGCGGCTGCCTTAAGTATGACGGACTACGGTCAATACCTGCAGAGCATCCTGGAGCACAAAGCTCTCTTTTAAGGGATTAAGAATAACCCTTCATCTGATCATCTAAGCAAGGTGGGATCTTTTTGCATATTTTCATTATCGGCTCCAAAGGCATCCCGGCTAATTACGGCGGTTTCGAAACCTTTGTAGAAAAACTGACCACCTGGCGGCAGGACAGCCGGATTCACTATCATGTCTCCTGCATGGCGGATGAAGACAGCGAGTTCGACTTCAAGGGCGTCCACTGTTTCCAGATCAAGACGCCCAAAATCGGCAGCGCCGCTCCGGTTATCTATGATCTGCGCAGCCTGCAGGAGAGCCTCCGCTACATTGAAAAGCATGGGCTAAAAAATTGCATTATCTATATCTGCGCCTGCAGGATAGGACCGTTTCTGTTGTTCTTCAAAGACAAGCTGCGCCAACGAAATATTAAGCTGCTGGTCAACCCTGACGGCCATGAGTGGCTGCGCAGTAAATGGAACATCTTGATCAAGCAGTATTGGAAAATATCCGAAAGGCTTTGCGTCAAAACCGCCGATCATGTGGTCTGTGACTCGAAAGCAATTGAAGATTATATTCATACCCGTTATGCCGCCTACAACAAAGCAACGGCCTTCATTCCCTACGGGGCAATTATCTCACCCCAGCGGCAATGGCCGGCACGGGCTTTTATAGAATGGAAAAAGAGACACCGGATCAGTGACTCTTACTATTTAATCGTGGGCCGGTTTGTGCCGGAAAACAATTATGAAGTCATGCTGCGTGAATTTATCGCTTCTAACAGCAATAGAGACCTGGTGATAGTCACCAATGTTGAGAAAAACAAATTCTATCGAAAACTTGATGCCAGCACTGCTTTTAGTACCTGCCCCCGGATCAAATTTGTAGGCACCGTGTATGACGAGGAATTGCTCACCGCCATCCGCCAGAATGCCTTTGCCTACCTGCACGGCCATGAAGTGGGCGGCACCAACCCCTCCCTTTTAGAAGCCATGGCCAATACTCCTTTAAATATTCTGCTGGACGTTGTTTTCAACCGGGAAGTTGCCGGCGATTCTGCCCTGTTTTTCAGTAAAAAACCCGGTTCTTTAAGCAACTTGCTTAAGCAGGTGGAACAACTCCCGCCCAGGCAAATCAGCTGGTTAACTACAGCAGCAAAAACCAGGATCCGTGGGATATATTCCTGGGAGCTGGTGGTCAAGGAATATGAAGCCTTTTTTGCAGCAGTCATCGACTCTACTCCTGCAGCAACGCATGAGCACCCGGCATCCGGTTAATTATTGTCCGGTGGGTTTTTATTCTTCGTTTATTCTTTGTTCATAATCTGCCCGCAATATTTCTAACAGGTAGGCATTGTGAAACCTGTTCTGCTTATACACATAATCCCTCACCAGGCCGACTTTTTGAAAACCTGTTTTCTCAGCGATTCTCAATGTGGCTGCGTGCTCTTCCAGGGAGAAGACATACACCTTATTTAAGCCCATTTCTCCAAACAAATGCCTTAACAACAATTGAGTGCCTTCCGTTCCATAGCCTGCCCCGGCAAACTCTGGTGTTATTGCTATACCGCCCAACTGAGCCTTTCTGTTGATATAATCAATATTTGTTGCGCAGATATACCCGATTGGCTGGTTGCCCTCAATGGTACAAAGCATCAAATATAATTGATTATAATTATTGAATATTTTATCTTCAATCCATTTTTTGTCGCGCTCTGATGATATGTAATATTTGTTTCCCGTAGTCAACGCAAAAAACGAGTCATCATTTCTTAACATATTAAGGAATTTTAAATCTTCATATTCAAATGCTCTTAAATACAGCCTATTACTCATCATTCTCCCCTCTCATAAGTATTTGTATAGCAATACTCCTACAGCAATTCATAACCATCCAACATCTCATTGATTTTCCCTGGCCCATTGAACATCATCACATCAATGATGGATAGATTGGGTACAAACTCAGCAGTATTCTGCTGATAGACAATTTCATCAGTCTTTAAAAACTTCAGATGTATCCCACAGGCTGCAAACTCTTCCCGGGAATATAAAGCCTGTCCGCCTGTCCCATTGATATATTCATCGGCGCCAAGTATTTTGCAGATTTCAATAATCTTATCCTGCCCCCGCAAGTCGTTGTTTTTGTTGATCCTGGATGAAAGGATGATTTCAGTGTCGATGGATAGATACTCACACAGCCTCATGATTAAAAACTCTAGATACCTGGCTAAGTTCCCCTCATCTTGAGTTATGATACTTTCAATAACCGGCAGGACATCTGCATAATACGGCGCCCGCCGATAACAACTCTCAAGGGTTTTCAGCAACTTCTTATTGTGGATGAGGTTTTTCAATACTTCAAGTTCATTGATCAGCTTGTTCTGGCTGGCTTGACTCACCAGCAGGTTGATGAACTTCCCTTCTCCCTGGTTCAAAATCTTGTTTCTATTGATCCAACCTCTTTTGATAAAATTAACATCATCATAGATGACAAATTTATCCACAGCCTTGATCAATTGCCAGTACCCTATATATGGAAAGAAGTATGGTTGCATTATACCGACCTTCATTTAGATGTCTCTTTCTCCTAATAAAGAATTATTTCGCCCCCTGCCTCTCTGGGACTAATTCTTTAAATGTGCCGAGTAAGTAGGTAAAACATTCAAGCTTAAAAATATAGGCCAGGCCCAGGTATATCGCTACACCCGAGACTACTTGAAGGACCAGCGTAGGCCAGGTCTCTAAACCCATAAAATTAAGGCTATATACTGCAGCTCCCATGCACAGCGACAACAGCAAGGACGGCATAAGGTCGAGCCACTGCTCCTTAATCGTGTAGCCCAAAAGCCGCTTATTGGGGCAAGCATTGATAAAGCTGGAGATTACTGATGTTATGGGCATAAGCGCTACCAGCACATAGATCCCAAACTGTATGCCCACAACAAGGGCCGTGACGCCAATACACTTTTTGATGATCTCCAGCTTTAAATGAATATCACTCCTGCCAACAGCGTTGATGGCTTGCAGGTTGGCCGTATGTACCGGCCATAAGGCATAAGAGATACACAGGAGTTGCAAAAAAGGGACGCAGGGCAGCCATTTATCCGTCAGCAATACACTCACCAGCGGTTCTGCTACAACCGCCAATCCGATCATCATCGGAAATACGGCAAAAGAACTGGTGATCATTGAGCGTCGCACCATCGTCTTAACCCGTTCCCGGTCATCTTGATTGGCAGATAAAGCTGGAAACATCACACTGGAAATAGAATCGTTAACATTGGTCACGATAAGCTTGGGAAACTGTTCGCCCCTGTTGAAATACCCCAGCATTTGGGGATTATAAACCTTGCCGATAACCAGGCTGTAAGCATTGTTGTAAATCACATCTATCAACCCGGAGCATAACAGCTTCCAGCTGAATGAAAACAGCTCTTTCAACCGCTCCATGGAGAACATCCGCTTTGGTCGCCACTTCACTGTGAACCAGAGTATGGCAGTAACCAGCAAATGATTAGCCAGCTGTTGCCCAACCAGGGCCCAAACTCCGCAACCGGTATAGGCCATGCTTATACCTATGGCGCCTGCAGGCAATATGGCGCCGACGCTGCTGAAAAAGAACCGCTTAAACTGCATGGCTCTTGATACGACAGCATTTTGCACCGAGTTTACCGCCCCGAAAAATAATATCACTGCCAGCACCCTTAGAACCGGGATCAACTGTGGTTGCTGGTAAAAGCCGGCAATTAACGGCGTCGCAAAAAATATGATCGTGTAAACGATAACGGCAAGAAAAAGGCTGGCATAAAAAACTGAACAAAAATCTAATGTATCTGCATTCTTTTTTTGGATCAGCGCCGTACTGAAACCACTTTGCACAAACACAGCCGCTACGGCAATAAATACAGTGACAATTGCTATTGTCCCAAAATCTTCCGGCAGCAATAACCGTGCTAAGATTATCTGTACGACTAACTGTATGCCCTGCGTCCCTCCGCGCTCCATCATTTTCCAGAAGAGTCCGGAGAGAACCTGGTTTTTTGTGCTCGGTTCCACCTTCATAAAAATACCACTTTATGTAGCATCCTTCCGATGCGTTCTATTTCCCTTTAATTTTTCTCCACAGCTTGAGCAAAAATGGAAAATATGCCTTTATGAAAATCCCGGCCTTTTCTTTCCCAGTTAACTCATTATAAAATCTCCTGTATTTATCTGACCGGATTTGCTTGAGATCCCTCTTCAGCCGCCAGATCATAAATTCATAAAATAATGCTATTTCGTGAATCGCGGCGGCATAGCGGTGCTCCGTATATTCATCGATTTCTTGATACATGGCGATCATCCTTGCGGCATGCTCCATATGCTTTGCGTCATTGTTGTAAGTTTTTTTTGACCAGGAGCCTTCCGCCATAAAACGATATGCCGACATACAGCGGTCTATGTAGTACACATCGCCTTGCAGGGCCAGATAGATCATCAAGGGGGCATCCCCCACAGGGGCATCGATATAGAAATCCGGCACCTCTTGCACTAATGCCGCTGGAAACATCAATGAATTAGTAGCAAACAAGCCACCGCCGCCTTCAATGATTTCCGCCACTGAAAATGATTTATCATGCATCGAGGGCCTGATGTATTGAAGCAGCTTGCCGTCGGCTGTACGCTGTTCGGCGGCATGTGCACACAAACTGCATTCCGGGTGCGCTTCCATATAATCAACTTGCGTCTGTAGTTTTAAGGGATCAGTCCAATAATCATCGCCTTCACACCAGGCAATGTACTTGCCTTTTGCCCTGGGGAAATTATAAGCAGAGCTGATTTTGACCTTTTTAGAGTATTGATTTTCTGTCTGATATATTGGCTTGATTATATCTGGATAATTCTGCTCATATTCTTTGATGATCTTCGCTGTATTATCTGTGGATGCATCATCATGCACCAAAATTTCGTAGGAAAAATCGGCTTTCTGCATCAAAAAACCATCCAGGGCTGCCGCAATATACTCTTCGTGGTTATATGCTGCACAACAAATACTTACCATCAATTGACTCATTTTTTCACCATGTATCCTTTAACTGTATCAAACTTGCAGGCCATACCAGCGCATTTGTCTGCAGTAATTATTTTTTAGTTTTCCTGTAAGGCAATGCTTGATATGCTTTGATGAGCATGTTGATCGTCTTAATCCTGCCTTTTCTCATAAGCAACATCACCAACCGCCAAACCGGCTTCAGAACAGGATCAGTTGCCCCATCATACGCTTCCACAAAAAAAGGCTCACCGGAGAGCTCATGCAAGTATCGCATCCTTTCCCCATCACTTAACTCAGTCGCTAATACTATTTGCCAGATAACTGCTTGAATTAACTGGAGCCGGTGGTTATACAAAAGTTCCCAACCATGCGCGTCATCCATGCCCCATTTAACCATATATTGCATTAGCTGGCTTTCTACCGTTATTATGGACTCAACCTTACCAGGGTTGAAAGTATGCATGATGCTCGCAGTATTGTATCTGTAAAAATATAATGCTTCATCCAGATAGACTATTCTTTCAGCATACGTGAGCATGGGTAAGGACTGGAGCAGATCCTCCCCGTCACTTACATGGCTCATGACAGAATAATCCCGCTCCACATCGATGAGGTTTAGTTTTACCGCTTTTATACACAGGCTGTTTAAAGCACCCTCCATAATACGCTCATATACTCTTTTTTTATTATCTTTCGTAAAAACTTCACCATGGAAAAACTCCGCCTTAGACTCTGTCACCCTCCCTTCATCTGTAACACGGGCATACTTGTACAGCACCAAATCGGCCTCATACCGGTTGATTGCCTGTTCAATTACCTCAAGGGCATCCCCTCGCAAATAATCATCAGAATCCACGAAGATGACAAAATCACCACGGGCCCTAGCAATAGCTGTTCGCCTTGTCAGCAGCAGCCCCCGGTTCTCCTGATGGATGACCGTGATTTGATCCGGATATTTGCTCCGGTATTCCTCACATATCTCGCCGCTTTTGTCTCTGGAACCGTCGTTTACCAGGATCAATTCAAAATTCTGCTTCGTCTGCTGCATAATTGAATCAATACATTGATGTAAGTATCTTTCAACGTTGTAAACCATAGAAGTAATTGTTAAATCAAACACTTTTGCCAAGCAGGTGAGTTCTTATATCAGGGATGATATGGACTACAAAGAGATTCAACAGTTAGTTCGTGTTACATCCGTCGCCAACAGGATCATCATTATCAACGTCAGCAGCGAGACCCCTGAATCGGTTATCGCTCTGGCCAACGCGGTCAGCCAGACCTTTCTTGAAATTACGCCTCAATATATTCCCATGTCCATCAAAGCCGTGGATCAGCCTTCTATTGATAGTATAACGTTAAATAGTAAGGGCGCAGCCATAATCCTGGCAGCTTTACTGGCAGGCTTGATCTTATCCGCCAGCCTGGCTTTGTTATTGAACTACCTGCAACCTACTATTGTTACGGAGGCGGATGTGGTAAGATACCTTGGACTGCCCTGCCTGGGTTACCTGAAAAAGATGAAGCAGCATTATTGGACGCAAGGAGAATTGACTAATGACCAGGAAAAAGTCGTACAACTCTAATATTGAAGAGCTGAGAAGAATCATCAGCAATATTCAGGCAGCTATGCAACCAGGCATAAAATCAATTTTAATTACCAGTACCCTGGCCAGAGAAGGAAAAACCTTTATAACAGCCAACCTGGCGAAAATACTGGCCGACAGCCGCAAAAAGACTCTCATTATCGATTTCAACCTGCATAGACCAGGGGTACATGAGTTTTTTAAACTAATAAACAGCAAAGGCATATCAGATTACCTGACAACGGAGATTCCCCTTAAGGATGCAATCAAAGAGAGTAAAAACAACATGCTGCATTTTATGCTTGCCGGCTTCCAGAAGGTGAATTTTAACACTTTATTGGATTCAGCAAGATGCAGGGAAATGTTTGCCAATTTGAAGGAAGTATATGATTATATCCTCATCGATTCACCGGCTATATCAGATTCATCAGATGCGCTGGTATTAGCAAAATATGCCGACACGAGTATTTTTGTGGTGCAGGCCGGCAAGCTGGACCGCAAGAAAGTAATCCGCTGCAAGGAATCTTTAGAGAGAGTTAACCCAAATATTTTAGGGGTTATAGTTAATAAAAGCGGCAAATATTTTTAACCTGATATACATACAGCTACATACAGCCATAAAATACAATAATAAGGGTTAAAGATCTTGAGTGCAAAAGAATGGATTGTTTCGGGCCTGTTTGCTGTAATAAGCATAGCATTGCTGGTGCTTGTTAAATTCGACTTTAAACTCACAATATTCATTCTAGTTTCTGTCGCCCTCCTCGTTATCTCCATCATTGATATCAAGCTGGGAGTTCTTTTGCTGCTTATTTTCCGCAGTAGCGTAGATGCTTTTATGGAAACCAGCATAAGGATCAGTGCCATTGATATCAGCGTTTCCAGTTTGTTTGCAGCTTACTCTGTTATTGTAATTGCGGCCTATTTGATAACTAATAAAATATTTATTAAAAACAACATTGCCCTGAGTTTTTATGCTTTTATTGCTATTGGGATTATTAGTTCAGTAATTCCCGGGAATTATCATTTCGGGCTCGTTTATGTCATTAAATTCATAAGCATCCTGTGTATTTACCTGATCGTATATTATTTAAGCGAAAAGATTGAAAATTTTGATCGAACGGTTATGAAAGGGATTATTGCTTCAGCAATTATTCCCCTGGCGGTAGGGTTGTATCAATACATTTTTTCTTCAGGCCAGATAACCAGCTATTATGCGGAGGCCGGCCTTAACCGCTTAAAGGGGACACTGGCCCACCCAAATGTTTTCGCCTTTTTTCTGGTGATCATAATTGTTACTGTGCTCATATATTTAATACGATATAATAAAAAGAATCTTTTTTTGTATTTGATCGTTTTATTGAGCCTCTTCGAGTTATATAACACCTATACCAGAGGAGCATGGCTCGGCCTGGCCTTAATTGTCGTAAGCTGTCTGGTTATGAGCAAGCTTCCTCTGTCGTCTAAACTGGGTTATAGCGCTTTGCTGCTCCTGGCCATCAGCCCCTTCTATCAGAGTATTGCGGACAGGTTTGCCAATGTGCTGAGCAGCGACGTGGAACAGAGCTCTCTCGCGGTAAGGTTTACAATCTGGAAGAGCATGGGCTTCTTATTCTTTATCAAACCCTTATTGGGCCATGGGATCGGTTCCTTTAAAGAACTCAGTTCAAATGTCCTTAACTGGAATATCGAAGCTCATAATGACTATCTCAAATTACTGCTTGAAACGGGGATTGTCGGGCTGGGTTCGTACCTGGTGCTCCAATTCAACACTCTCAGAAGCATATTGAGCAATAAGGCCGGGAACTATCTGGTTGTATTTATCTTCGTGGCTGTTTTTTACCTGATGAGTTTAGCGGATAACATTATCGATATGACGGTTTGCCAGTGGTATATTTGGGCGCTAGTTGCCTTATTTACCGCTAATACAAAGGGAGGCAAAGGACATCAGGAAGGAAAAAAAGCTGTATGAATGGATCATACCAGTTATATGTATGGGGGTACTCGCTGTTGGATTGGTGATGTGGACAGCCTGTGAGAGGTTGTGGGCGACGGCTGACATTTTGCCGGGGGATGATTTTTCACTGCTTCGCCAGCAGCTGGCCGTATCGGACTACGTGTTTATTCCGGCAGGAGACTATGCTCTTGTCTCAACATTAAAGCTAAAAAATGGGATTGTGCTGGAGGGAATAAGGGGGCAGTCCAGAATATTAATTGATGATAGTTTCCAAAAAGGGAAATGTTATCCTGAAAGTGAGTTTGCCGTCATGAATGAGCACTTCAGCCAGGCATACGACAGCGCCACCGCGGATGAAATCACAATTCGCGGCCTTACCTTTATCATGGACAAAAATAACAGCAATTCGATTCATACCTTGTTGGGTATGGCCAATGTGAAGAAGCTGATCCTTGAGGATTGTGATTTTATCGTGCAAGGAAACGGCGTCAGCGGTTCAAATATTGATCTCTATGCAGGCTGCAAAAATGTCCTGATCAGGAATTGTTATATCAAAAATGATACCGGAACTGAAAGCGGCGCGGCAGTGATGGTCAGGTGTTTGACAGGGGATGGGGCCGATCCGGCTAACGCGACGGAGAATGTGGTATTGGAAAGCAATACCATCGAAAAGAATAGCAATGACGAGGCCATCGCTGTATGGGGCTGTGTGGGCCTGGTCAGGGATGTGACCGTGCGCAATAACTCTATTACGGCATACGGGAGGATACCCGATGTGCTCATTGATGCTTTTGCCGGAGAGTTTAATAAGCACAGCACAGCCAGTACAAAAAATGTTATATTTGACGGCAACACAATCACCACCGGTGACATCGCCTGTACCATATTTCAGGTGGGGCAAAACATGGACACAGTATCCCAGCTGGATAATGTGAGGATAACCAACAATACAATCAACACAAGAGCATCTGCCACAGCATATACTACGGTCATTAAATCATATGACCAGGATAACTACACAAACATTGTTATTGAGGGGAACGAGATCACCAATACCGGCCATGTTAATATAGGCTATGGCATCACCGGCAAAGGCGTAATAGCCAATAACGTCACGTTTTTGTTTAAATAAGGCCGGGCCCGGAGAATCCAATTTAAAAGGTTGTTCTATCATACATCCCTTGAAAGGCCATAAAAAACACCCAAATAGGCACATAGACTATTAATATCCAAAAATATTCCGTTATCTCATATAGTGTTGTAAACTGAGCAGCAATAAGATAACTAATGCCAAATGTAAGCACTAAAAATATAATATCCACCAGTATTTGTATAATATTAACGTCGGCAAAGCTGGATTTATGCATAATTTCCTCCAATGCTAGTTGTAAATTTAGAAGGGTTTGCAAAATTCAACACTATGTCCACATTGGGAAATTACATAAAATACCATATTGCATACTTAATAACTCAACTTTCTCACTTGAAAAATAGCCATAAAGCCTTGATATAATTGGCTTAATTGCGATTTTATTTTAGTAGAAAACAACAAAAGACACCCTCGTCTTGGTAAAATAGAATTGACAAAAAACCATTCCAACAAGACGAAAGGATGTCTTTATGAAATCTATTTTACCAGACCAATATGCAGTTGAAAAACAATTTAACTCTCGCGTGGATAATTTTTTTGCCAAGTATGAAATTAGCAAAAAATTACGCCGCTGCAACTTTCGAAAAACAAAGGGTTTTAGCTGTCTGGAAATTTTTAAGTTCATTTTTCTGCTTGTATTTAGTGGCAAGAACCTCTATCGTACATTGCAATCCGAAACTGACTCCGGCATGCCGCAGAAGGATACAATATATCGGTTTTTAAATTCATGTCGGTATAATTGGCGAAAATTTTTACTTACCCTAAGTTCAACTATCATTAAAGAAACCATTGAGCCTTTGAAGCCTCACAGCTGGAAGAATGTCCTTATCCTTGATGACTCTCTCTACAGCCGCAACAGGAGCAAAGCCGTTGAATTGCTGGCCAGGGTGCGGGATCATGTTGAACACAAGTATGTCCTTGGTTTTAGGATGCTTACACTAGGTTGGTCAGACGGCAATACTTTTCTACCGGTCGCCTTTTCCCTGCTCAGTTCCGAAAATGAACATAACCGGCTGTGTGGAATTAACCAAAGGCTTGATAAGCGTACCACTGGCTACAAAAGAAGGATGGAAAGTATCAAAAAGTCTACCGAAGTAATGTTTGACCTCTTACGTCAAGCTCAGGAACATGGTATCAAGGCAAGGTATCTTCTTTTTGACAGTTGGTTCGCCTTTCCGGCCATTATCTGTAAGGTTCGTGAGCACCGTCTCCATGTGATATGCATGCTTAAATCAATGAAAAAGGTTCTGTACACTTATAAAGGGGAAAAGATGAATCTTGATACCCTTTACAAGGAACTCCTCAAAAAACCTGGCAGGGCTAAGATATTAGCAAATGCCTTTGTTGTTATCGGCAATGATTCTAATGGTAATCCCGTACCGGCCCGGATCTTATTTGTACGGGACCCGAACAGGTCAAAAAAATGGTTGGCATTGCTTACAACTGATTTAGAGTTAACCGATGAAGAAATCATCCAAATCTACGGTAAACGCTGGAACATCGAAGTGTTTTTTAAAACCACCAAATCATTTTTGAAACTTGCCAAGGAGTTCCAGGGGAGATCTTATGATTCAATGGTGGCCCATACCACAATCGTGTTCTGCCGCTACATCATGCTCGCCCTAGAAAACCGGGAATCAAAGGACCCGCGGACACTCGGCAACCTATTTTATCTTTGCTGTGATGAGCTAAAAGATATTAGTTTTACAGAGGCATTTCAACTGATACTGACAATATTTAAAAACACCTTGAGGAAGTATCTTACAATAACAGATCGTGCTTTACAGGATTTAATTCAAGAGTTCATTTCCTGTCTGCCCGCATTTTTAAAGGATCGGCTTCAACTTTCGTCCTGCGAAAGTTGAGTTAATAACCAATAATTAAATGTAAAGGAACAGATTTCAACATGCGACCAATAAAATCCTTTTAATCCAAATAATTTTTTAAGCAAGGGACAAAAACTCGCCCTACAGCTAACCCCCAAAAAAAAACCGCCCCTGTGGAGCGGTTTTCGCATTTAAGTAATTTGATTATTGATCTCAAAAATCTTATGGGTGAAGGGGTTTTGAGGTGTTGGCCTTAAAAGTCTCAATGATCTCTTCTCTTTCGCTGTTCTCCTGGAAAAGGGGCTCCTGGGCAAAATATTTAAGCACACCTGCATAGATGGCACCGGCCACCCTTTCCTGGTAGCTCTCATCCATCAAAAGCCTCGCTTCGGCGTCGTTGCTGAGGAAACCCACTTCGATGACTACCGCCGGCATGGTGGTGTTTTTGGTGATGTAGTAGTCCACCTCTACCGGCTGATCGCTTTTGGTGTTGTTAAGCCGGCCTGCCAGCGCTTCCTGGATAAAACGGCCTGCCAGCAGGCTTTTTTTCATACCCTGCTGCACATAGGTCTGGGCGCCGCACTTCTCCTTGTCGGAAAAGCTGTTGACGTGGATGCTCAGGAACAGTTCCGCCTGGTTATCGTTGGCCAGCGCCACACGCCGCTGCAGGCTTTCCATCATTTTGGCCGCGGCCCCCACCGTGGCCGGGTCGCTGAGATCGGTATCGGTTTCCCGGGTCATTAGCACTTTTGCCCCGCCCTGGGTCAAATGATCCGCCAGTTTTTTGGCCACCGCCAGGGTGATGTCTTTTTCCACAATGCCGCCCTTGCCTCTTTCACCGGGATCGTCTCCGCCATGGCCGGCATCCACCACAACCACACGTTGTTCTACTGCCGGGGCCATGGTTCTAATAGTTTGGAGGTAAGTCCGCTCCTCAACCAGCCGCGCCAAAAACAAAGCCAAAAACACCACTGCCACCAGTGCGACCAGGTGGCGTTTGCGTATGCGAATAGTACCGATAAAATTGCGGGCCATAGGCTGCTCCTTTCGCAAGGTAGACAAATCTTTTAATACATGTTATGCGAAAGGAAAGTTGGATATGAATGGATAGTTGGCTATGGATGGAGTGATCTCAGGCCCTAAGAAACCCAGCGGGTGAGCAGCATCAAGCCATGGGCCACCGGCTCGAAGATGGCCTGGGCCAGGATAGTACCCAGCAGGTTGGATATAGCCAGATAAAAGACGATCTGTTTCAGCTCCAACTCGTTTTCCTCGCCTCTTGCTACCGCATCGGTTGCTTTGGCCAGTACCGGATCCACCATCACAACGTTTAATACTATGGAGGCGTTGCCGACAATAGCCGCCATCATGATTGCCGTGTTGCGGAATTCCGGATAAAGAGCGCCGGCATAAAGGCCGGCCAGCACATTGCAGGTCCACAGGCTGTAACTGACCATATTCCAAACCAGGAAGGCTGCCGGCGTTTTCATCCTGGTGGTGACGATGGTTTTAATAGTCGCCCAGGAGGAGATGCGGACTTTGAGGATACCGCTCCCGGGCTTGACAAGGGAGAGCAGGATCAGCGGCACCACCCGGAAAACCGAACCGGTGCGGCCAAAAGCTTTGATGGCATTGGCAAAGGAAGTGACAAAACTGGGTATCACCAGCATCCCCACAATGGTCCCCACTGTTGCTCCAGCCATAACAAAGCGCAGTATATAATTCAGCCTGGTCACCGCCTCCTGGTATACCTGGGTATAAGTAGCGTCAGTAGCCGCTGCGATGCCCAGGGCCTGGTTATAGGCGTCCTTAATAATCGACTCCACGGTGGAGGCCAAAAGCGGTGACTGCAGCGTATTGGCAAAACTGGCAGCCAGATAAACCACGCTAAAAAGGGATATGGCTGTAGCCAGGCTATTGGTCCTCACCCCGGAAAGGCGCGAAGACCTGGTGAGGGTATTGACCAGGTTGATAAAAGCTGTCAGCAGAAAAACAAAAATTATACGCTCCAAAATGTCCTCCATCAAGGCTTGCTCATATAAATAAGGCCAAGCGGCGGGATTTAAACCCGCCTCCACAAAACATCTTAATCACAAAAAATTATATCATAAAGGCATAAGGAAAGGGAGTGAAAAAAGGAAGGATTTACCTCCCTATTTACTAGGCCTGTGCCGTGCGCTCGTGTTCCTGTATGTAGAGTAAGTTGTATTTCAATACGGTTTGGTATATACTAACAGTAGGGAAAGTAGGGAATCCCCTACTTATTAAGCCTTAAATGAGAAGGACTTAGCATGAACGTTCCCATAGTTGATAGCGCAAAAGTAATGGCTAAAGGCCAAATCACGCTACCAAAAGATATCCGCTCTAAACTTGGCCTTTCAACCGGAGACCGAGTCACCCTTATCTGTGAGGAAGATCGGGTTATCCTTATGAATTCCGCTGTCTACGCCATGAAAATGCTGCAAAAAGAAATGGAGGGCGAAGCGGAAAAGGCCGGAATCCGCAATGATGACGATGTTATGGAGCTGGTAAAGCAAATCCGCACGGAGATTGAAGGGCTATGAGAGTATTAATTGACACCAATATTCTAATCTCCGCTTCCTTGAGCAAAGAAGGAACGCCTTATCAGGCGACATCAAAGCTGTAACACACCCTAACCACGGTATGGTTTGCGATCAAAACATCGATGAACTACGCCGGGTATACAACCGGAAATTTCCTCATAAGATTCAAGCGCTTGAACGCTTTTTAGCAATTGCACTTACCGTTCTTGAAGTTGTTCCGACTCCCGCAATTGACGTGTCGGATGAAGCGCTTGTACGTGACACATCCGACAGGCCAATACTCAGAGCAGCCATTGCGGCAAAAGCTAACATACTTGTAACCGGAGATAAGGATTTCCTTGAATCCGGTATAACAAATCCAAAGATCGTAACAGCAGCAGAGTTTTTGCTAATGGAATAAACAGCCTCTTTTAAAAGCAGGGGATCCTCATGCTTTTTTGCTGCTTACAATCTATAAGGTATCACTTCATCGATATCCACTTTGAGAGATTTCACATCTATCCTGTCTTAGTTAATGTCAATCCAAAATTAGGCCACTTGCTGGTTAGAAATTAGGTCACCAAAGAATAAAACACTAACCATTATTTGTCTGCTTGGCAGAGCTGCCGCAGATAGTCTTGTATTTCCCTGGGACTAATGCCCTTAGCATAAAGGGCTAACGGTGTCAAGGGTTGTCAAGGGGACGGGGTCCTTGACAACACGGTGTCATGGGGACGGGGTCCTTGACAACATACTACGCCTTCGGCATGATGCCTATGTTTATGCCGGTCAAGCGTTCGATTCGAAGGACGTAATTGTAACGCATTAAGCATAGAGTGTCAACGGAACCGTCCCCGTGACATTCCCCGTGACATTCTGGGATTTTCAACATATATAATCCTGGTTATATCAAACACTCATTAAACGGCTGAATATTGACGTTTGGTCTTTTTGCACACAAAAAAACCGCCAAAGGTAAATAACCAATGACGGCTTATAATAAACACGAACTTAACGTTTGGAGAATTGTGATGCCTTGCGGGCTTTTTTGAGGCCGTACTTGCGGCGCTCCTTCATGCGCGGGTCTCTGGTCAAAAAGCCGGCTTTCTTTAATGGGGGACGCAAGTTGGGATCAGCTTGAATAAGGGCGCGAGCTATACCCATTTTGAGCGCTCCGGCCTGTCCGGTGACACCGCCGCCGAGAACTTTGGCCTGAATATCAAACCTGGAGCTTGCTCCCGTGAGTTCCATGGGCTGGCGTACGATAGTTTCCAGCGTCTTGCGGCCAAAATACTCACTGATGGGCCTGTTGTTGATAGTAACATTGCCTTCACCTGGTACGAGGAATACCCGGGCAACGGCATTTTTCCTGCGGCCTGTGCCGTAAAACATTACCTTTGCCATGCTTTATTCCTCCTTCCCGATGGTCTGCCATACCCATGCTTCAGGTTTCTGGGCCTGATGCGGGTGTGCGGCGTCTCTGTATACCTTGAGCTTCCTAAACATATCTGCGCCAAGCTTGTTGTGGGGCAACATACCCTTGATGGCTTTTTCCACAACCAGCTCAGGTTTGGTTTTAAGTAAGGTGCCGTAGTCAACCGTTTTCAAGCCGCCGGGGTAACCGGAGTGCCTGTAATACTTCTTGTTGGCCAACTTGTTGCCTGTGAGTTTGACTTTAGACGCGTTAATTATGATCACGTGGTCGCCGGTGTCAACATGGGGGGTAAAGTCGGGACGATGCTTCCCTCTAAGAATTCTCGCCGCCTCTACCGCAAGTTTACCGAGGACCTTGCCGTCGGCATCGAGGACAAACCACTTGCGGTTTGCCTTTATATCTTCGGCCTTAGCCATAAAGGTCTTCATTAAATACTTACCTCCTTGAAGTCAACAAAAAACAAAATCACCAAAAAACAAAAGTTGTTTTTATCCGGCCCGGGGCTAAGAACCGCTAAAAACCACATCTAACATTATAATGTACGCAATTTAGAGTGTCAAGAAAGATTATCCTGCCGCCCTGCGATTTTGTTGATCTATCACTCAATATTCCAGTTTTGTAACGCCACTTCAGCCGCACTCTTTTCCCCCGGAAAGGGCTCCAGTGACCGGCGGGAAATCCTGCCACGAAAACCAGGAATTATGTGACTAAGTCACGGTATTAATATTGTTTCCTGTATATAATAAAACCAGTCCAGACAAGGAGAGGTGATGAAAATGTCTGTTATTATGCCGGTAGAGATAACCCAGGAAGCCAGGGACTACATCTTGAGCAAGTCAGGTTCAGTCACGGTGGACATGCGTCTCCGCCGCAGCTGAGGCGGTTTTTATTATGAGCCTGTCGTGTTTACAGGCAAGCCGCAGGATCCGGAACATTACAACGAGTTCCTTGTGGACGAAATCCCGGTTTATCTCAACAAGTCTCTAAGTGTAAATTCGGGACTAAAGATTTATATGGGTGGGTTCTGGAAATTTCAGGGCCTGGCCGTTGAAGGTCTCAACAATGCAAACCCGGCATGGGGTTGTTGACACTGCCAATGCAATTGAGCCGTTTGGTCAGGAGGGTTAGCCCTCCTTTTTACATACCCTTTACACACCCGGTCATTCCGGGTAGTAGATCCTCTCCAGGCAGAGGCCTCTGGCAGGCGCGGTGGGCCCGCCCTGGAGGCTGTCACCGCTTAGCAGGATGTCTTTCACCCGGGAAGGGGGTATTTTCCCTTTTCCCACACGGATTAGAGTACCGGCGATCATACGTGCCATATGATAAAGAAAGCCGTTTCCCTTTAGATCGATATAAACCAGATCTCCTTCACGGCTCACACTGCTGTCCAGGATCCTGCGGACAGTGCTCTTGACAGGTGTGCCCAGGGCCCGGAAGGCGCTGAAATCGTGCTGGCCCAGCAGGTGCCGGGCTCCTTCCTGCATAGCCTCCGTATCCAAGGGGTGGGGTATATGGTAACTGTAAAGGCGCAGAAAAGGCGACGCTATTTTACCATTGAAAACGGTATAGCGGTAGGACTTGGCCACAGCAGAAAAACGGGCATGAAAGGAAGGGTCCACTTCCCTGGATTCCAGGGCGACGATATCCGGGGGCAATATGCTCCGCAGGGCGTAGGCGACCCTTACCCCATCGATCTTCCATTCCCCCGGGTCAAAATTGATCACCTGGCCACGGGCGTGGACACCGGTGTCGGTGCGGCTGGCCCCGATCACCCTGATCTGCCTTTTTGCCAGCTTCGACAGCCTCTCCTCCACAACACCCTGGATTGTCTGGAAGGATGTGCCCCGCTGCTCCTGAAAACCGTAGTAATTAGTGCCGTCGTAGGCCAATGTCACCTTAATATTGCGCATGAGCCATTCCTTTCATGAAAAATTTGCTAAGGGTTCAGCTTCAGTAGATATAAAATCTCAACACAATCGTACCTGCCAGAACAGCAAGACAAACCGCCAGCGTCATATAGTCGGCGCGGCCCGGTGGAAGGAGCCTATTGCCGGTGCGGTTGACACCGCCCCGGTAGCAGCGGGCCTCCATAGCCACAGCCAAATCCTCCCCCCGCCTTAAAGCCACCGCAAAAAGAGGCACCAGCACGGGCAGCATATTCTTGACCCAACCGGCCGGTCCGCCTGCCAGCCCTGCGCCACGTGCACGCTGTGCTTTCATCAGCAGCCCGGCTTCACGCTGCAGGGTAGGAACAAAGCCCATGGCTATGTTCATCATCAAGGCCAATTCATGGGCCGGCACCCCAAAGCGGGTTAACGGGGCCAGCAGGCTTTCCATACCGGCCGTCAGCGTCACCGGTGTGGTGGTCTGGGTTAGCAGGGAGGCCAAGATAATCAATAAAACCAGGCGCAAAAAAAGCTGGACGCTGTTCGTCAAACCCTCATGGGTGATCTTTAGCGGGCCAAAGCCCCATAGTATCTCACCCGGTGTCAGGAATAACTGGATCAGCAAGGTAGTCAACAGGATCAGCCATAAAGCCCGCAAACCTCTGAACAAGGACCGGACAGAAAACCCGGATAAGGCGATGGCGCCAAGAGAAAGCGCCACCACCGGCACAAACCCAACCCAGCCGGCAGCAGCCATCACCGCTGTTATTGCCAGTAAGAGCGAGATAATCTTAATTCTGGGATCGAGACGGTGCAGAACCGAGTCGCCCGGTATATATTGTCCAATGGTGAGACCGCCGGCCATACTCTGCTACTCCTTACATAAAACCAGTATATTATATAGTCAACGCTGCAACAGACGGGCAATTTCGGCTTCGGCTTCGGCGTTGGAGAGGACATCAGTCCTGACGGGAAGGCCTGCTGCGGCCAGGCGCTCCATGACTGCGGCCGGTATGGGGATATCCAGGCCCAGGGCCCGCAGTTCCCCTGTCCGCCTGAAAATGTCACGCACCGGGCCAAGCATGGCCAGCCGGCCGCGGTCCATGACCGCCACCCGTTCGGCCAAAAGCCCCACCTCTTCCATGTTGTGGGTGATGAGGATAATAGTTGTAGCCCAGGCACGGCGCACCTTATGCAAAGCGCTGAACAGCAGGCGCCTGCCCGCCGGATCCAACCCGGAGGAAGGCTCGTCCAGGATCAATACCTCAGGGCGCATGGCCAAAATCCCTGCGATAGCCGCCCTTCTCTGCAAGCCGCCGCTCAGGCGGTAAGGCGACAGAGGACAGGTTTGCCCGGGATCTAGCCCGACGAGGCTCAGGGCTTCCGCCACCCGTTCCTTTACCTCCTGCTCCGGCAAGCCCATGTTTTTAGGACCAAAGGCCACCTCGGCAAAAACCGTCTCCTCAAAGAACTGTTGTTCCGGACGCTGGAAAACCAGCCCTACTTTGCGCCATAGATTCCGGCGGGCCTCTTTGCCGGTGACGTCCAGGCCGCACACCGTAACCTGACCGGCGGTTGGCTGCAACAAACCGTTAAAATGCTGGACAAGAGTAGATTTACCGGAGCCTGTGGCCCCCACCACCGCCAAAAAATCTCCCCTATAAACCTCCAGGGAGACATCCTTTAAAGAGGCTACTTCAAAGGGGGTTCCCGGGGCATATGTATGGCTGAGGTTTGCCGCCTTGATTACGTATTCCTGAGTTGGCGCTGCCCCGGGGTGAGATGCCGAAGCCGGTTCGCTCCTGCCACCGGATGTGATTAGAGCGACCTCCCCTTTGTCTGCGCTGACACTGCCGCCGGCAATGGCCAGAGCAGCTTCAATCAGAGCCTCCTGGTGGATAATGGGGCCGGGCATGAAAAAACCCCGCCTCTTAAGGCCACGGGCTATCTGGGCGGGAGCAGGCAAAGTCAGGTCCAGCTCCTCTAATATTTCTGCCTGGGCAAAGACCTGGCCAGGGGTGCCTGTCAGGATACTCTTACCGTCGGCCAATACCAGAATACGACCGGCCCGGGCCGCCTCCTCCATGAAGTGGGTTACCAGAACAATGGTAATACCTGTTTTGTTAAGGGCATCCAGGGTGGCCAGCAATTCTTTGCGTCCGGCAGGATCCAGCATAGCGGTGGGTTCGTCCAAAACAAGGCAGTCCGGGTGCATCGCCAATACCCCGGCAATGGCCAGGCGCTGTTTCTGACCACTGGAAAGCAATTGCGGGGCATGCCGGCGAAACCTGGTCAGGCCGGTTTGCTCCAAAGCCGCCTTTACCCGGTCTCTTATCTCCTCCGGTGGTAGACCCAGGTTTTCAGGTCCAAAAGCAATATCTTCCTCCACCAGGGAACTGACAATCTGGTTGTCGGGATTTTGAAACACCATGCCAACCCGGCGCCGGATCTCCCAGATAGCTTCCTTATTTCTTGTATCCAGGCCATCAACCAGGACCTGGCCCGACGTGGGCAATAAAAGAGCGTTAAAATGCCTGGCCAGGGTGGATTTGCCCGAACCGTTCGGGCCAACCACGGCCAGGTATTCTCCTTTTTTAATGGTGAGGTCCACTCCGGACAAGGCCCGGCGTTCGCCGGGCTGACCTTGGTTATAAATATGTGTGAGACCGGTTATCTTGATGAAGGTTTTCACCCCCACAGGTAAAGAGTGCGACTGAAGTCCCACCCACATTCTTTTGAGTGCTGATTGCTTAGATCAGTTCCAGGATAACCATTTCAGCGGCGTCGCCGCGCCGCTGGCCGGCTTTGATTATGCGGGTGTAACCCCCCGAACGTTCGGCGTATTTGGGAGCAATGGTGTCGAAGAGTTTTCTAACCACTGCTTCTTCATATAAGTAGGCAAGCACCTGGCGCCTGGCCGCAAGATCGCCTTGCTTGGCTCTGGTGACCAATTTCTCGGCAATGCTTCTTACCTCCTTGGCCCTGGGTTCCGTGGTTTTGATCCGCTCTTCACGGAACAGCGATGTGACCAGGTTGCGCAGCATGGCTTTGCGGTGGCCGGTGTTGAGACCAAGTTTCCTGTAGCTCACGTTGTTGTCCCTCCTTACTCCTCGTCCTTTCTGAGAGAAAGACCGAGTTCACTCAGTTTATTGACCACTTCTTCCAGCGACTTTTTGCCCAGGTTTCTAACTTTCATCATGTCTTCTTCGTTGCGCTGGATCAGTTCTTCAACCGTATTGATACCAGCCCGTTTCAAGCAGTTGTAGGACCTGACCGAGAGATCCAGCTCTTCGATGGTCATCTCCATGATCTTGTCTTTCTGCTCTTCTTCCTTCTCCACCATGATCTCCACATCGTTCACGCTCTCGGTGAGACCGATAAAGAGACGCAAGTGATCATTAAGGATCTTGGCCGACAGGCTTGTAGCCTCATCAGGTCGAATGCTGCCGTCTGTCCAGACCTCCAACGTCAGTTTATCGTAGTCGGTAATCTGGCCGACCCTGGTATTCTCCACAGTGTAGTTAGCCTTTTGCACGGGGCTGAAAGTGGAATCAACAGGGATAACCCCGATGATATGGTCGCCCTTCTTGTTGCGCTCAGCTGAAACATACCCCCTGCCCCTGGCAACCGTCATCTCCATGAAAAGCCTTCCGTTTTCGGCTAAAGTAGCGATAGTGAGATCAGGATTTAAGATCTCCACGTCGGCGTCATGAATAATGGAGCCGGCCTTGACCTCACTCTCGCCACTGGCCTCTACACGCAAGATTTTCTCATCTTCACCGTGGAGCTTGAATCGCAGGCTCTTCAGGTTAAGGATGATATCAGTGACGTCTTCCACAACTCCGGGCACAGTCGAAAATTCGTGCAGCACCCCTTCTATTTTTACCGAGGTTACCGCGGCTCCAGGCAGTGAGGAAAGCAGGATACGGCGCAAGGAATTGCCTAAAGTGATGCCGTAACCCCTTTCCAGCGGCTCTACCACAAACTTGCCGTAGGTTTTGTCGTCACTCATTTCAACTATCTCAATTCTGGGCTTTTCTATTTCCAGCATTAGCGGATCCTCCTTACCTGGAGTACAGCTCCACGATCAGGTGTTCTTGGACGGGAGCATCAATTTGTTCCCGGACCGGTAGGGAAACTACCCGGGCGATAGCCGGTTCGGCGTCGTATTCGAGCCATGCCGGTACAGTCTGTTCAGCAGCCCTTTCCATCAGTTCTTTAATTCTTGGTGATTCCTTGCTCTTGGCCCGTACGGCCACTACATCGCCAACCTTGACCAGGAAGGAGGGAATGTTGACCTTCCTGCCGTTGACAGTAAAGTGTCCGTGCCGCACCAACTGCCTGGCTTCGTTGCGGGACGAGCCCAACCCCAGGCGATAAACAACATTATCCAAACGCCGCTCCAAAAGCTTCAAAAGGTTTTCACCGGTCACACCCGGCTGGCGCTCAGCCTTATCAAAGTAACGTCTGAACTGGCCTTCCAGGAGACCGTACATACGGCGTGCTTTTTGCTTCTCTCTCAGCTGCAGTCCATACTCGGAAACCTTTTTACGGCTCTGACCATGTTGGCCCGGCGCATAGGCCCGCTTCTCCACAGAACATCTTGGAGTGTAGCACCTGTCACCTTTAAGATAGAGTTTCAGACCTTCCCGCCGGCAAATACGGCAGACTGGATCCTTATACCTTGCCAAATATAGTGCACCTCCTTAAACTCTCCGGCGTTTAGGTGGCCGGCATCCATTGTGTGGGATTGGGGTGACATCTTTGATCATGTTTACTTCCAGACCCGCAGCCTGCAGTGAGCGGATAGCCGCTTCACGGCCGGCGCCAGGGCCTTTGACCATCACTTCAACTTCTTTCAGGCCATGCTCCATGGCCTCTTTGGCGGATTTTTCCGCCGCCATCTGGGCTGCATAGGGGGTGCTTTTTCTGGAGCCTTTAAAGCCTACCCCACCGGCGCTGGCCCAGGAAATAGTGTTGCCCCTGACATCGGTAATGGTGATGACGGTATTATTGAAAGTGGACTTAATGTGGGCAACGCCCGACTCTATGTTTTTGCGTTCACGTCTTTTAGTCCTGGCTGCGCGACGCGCCATAGCAAAACCTCCCCTAACTTATTTTTTTCTGCGGACACCAACGGTTCTACGGACACCCTTACGAGTCCTGGCGTTGGTTTTAGTCCGCTGGCCGCGCACCGGCATGCCCCGGCGATGGCGCAGGCCACGATAGCATCCGATCTCAATCAGGCGCTTGATGTTTAAAGCGACTTCACGACGCAGATCTCCCTCAACCTTGAGGTCCTTCTCGATAATATCACGCAGCCTGGTTACTTCTTCTTCAGTCAAGTCCCTGACCCGGGTGTCGGGGTTGACACCTGTTTGAGCCAGTACCTTTTGAGACGAAGGCTTACCAATGCCGTAAATATAGGTAAGCGCGATTTCTATCCGCTTATCCCTTGGTAAGTCTACGCCAGCAATACGTGCCATATATTATTAAACACCTCCTGGTTTATCCTTGTGCCTGTTTATGCTTCGGGTTCTCGCAGATAACCATAATTCTGCCCTTCCTGCGGATAACTTTACATTTTTCGCAGATGGGCTTAACGGACGGTCTTACCTTCACCGTTAACCCTCCTAATTCGGTCATCAGTCGTCAGACTTCAGACGTCAGAATTTTAATAAATATTTTTTTCCGGTCTTATTTATAACGGTATACGATCCGCCCCCGGGACAAATCATAGGGAGAGAGCTCCAACATCACCCGGTCACCGGCCAGGATGCGGATGAAATTCATTCTGATCTTGCCTGAAACATGGGCCAGCACCGTATGTCCGTTCTCAAGTTCTACGCGAAACATGGCGTTTGGCAACGGCTCGATTACGGTTCCTTCGACCTCAATTACATCTTGCTTTGACATCAGTTATTGGCCAGACCTCCTTATCTTAAAATGGACACTCAAACTTTTTCAATGAGACTCTTAAGTTCCTTCCAAACATCATCATTGGTAATTCTTCTGCCGCTCATAGCTTTGTTGAATACTTTTCCGGCAATAAGATCATAAAATTTCAGGTGTTTTACGTTCTTTATCTTCGGATTTTCAACTTTACGGAATTCTCCATCCGCCAGTAGAACCCTGCCTGTCGCAGTTGTACCGATAATCAGGTAATACCTGCCGCTGTCACGGCCCTGCATTGAAAAGACCAATCGCCCGATCTGCACCAAATCATCCGACATGGACCGCTTTACCTCCGAACTAAAAACTTAAACTCTTCTTCGGGGTTTTTACGTGCTGAGCTATCCGCGCACGCTAAGCAGCGCACCTATGTCCTGGTTAAAATTTCCGGTTCATTATCGGTAATTGCCACGGTATGCTCGAAATGCGCAGAGAGCTTTCCGTCTTGCGTAACCACCGTCCAATTGTTGGAAAGAGTCCTTACCTCGTGAGTGCCCATGTTAATCATTGGTTCAATAGCTAATGTCATCCCCGCCTTCAGCCTGGGGCCACGACCGGGCCTGCCGAAGTTCGGTACCTGTGGATCCTCGTGCATCTTAGTACCAATACCATGACCCACATAATCCCTGACCACTCCATAACCATGGTCTTCGGCCCAGGTCTGTACAGCATGGGAAATGTCGTATAACCGGTTGCCGTCCCTGGCCTGTTCAATACCTCTGTAAAGACACTCTTCGGTAACTTTGATCAAATCAAGGGCTTCGCGGCTGACGTCACCCACCGGCAGCGTCACCGCGCTATCGCCAAAATATCCATTTATTTCCGCCCCAACATCAATACTGATAATATCTCCATTTTCCAATTTTCTTAAACTGGGGATACCATGTACCACCTCTTCATTGATTGAAGCACATATGCTGCAGGGAAATCCATAGAGCCCCTTAAACGCAGGCGTGCCGCCGGCCTTGAGGATAAAGTCCTCCGCCAGCCGATCCAGCTCCCGGGTGGAGACGCCTACCTTGGCGGCCTTTTTCATTTCCTCCAGGGTCCGGCCTACAATCCGCCCGGCATCCCGCATATAAGTCAACTCTTTTTCAGACTTGCAGGTAATCATTTTTTCACCTCTACCTGATAAAGCCCTGGTAACTGCGCATCAGCAGGTGGGATTCCACTTGTTTCATGGTATCCAGCGCCACCCCGACTACAATCAAAAGAGCGGTACCGCCAAAGTAAATATTGGGTATCTGGGTGGCCACCAGCACGAAATTCGGCAGGATGGCGATGAGAGCTAAAAATATAGCGCCCACCAGGGTAATCTTACTCATTATTCTACCAATATATTCCGCTGTTGGCCTGCCGGGCCGCAACCCGGGAATGAAGCCGCCATATTTCTTGATGTTGTCGGCAACATCGTTGGGGTTCATAATCACGGAAGTGTAAAAATACGTAAAGCCGATAATCAAAAGCGCATAAATCAGGGTATGGGCTGCGCTCCCCCAACCAAACCACTGGACATAATAGTTCGCAAAGGCACTGTTAGAGAACATCTGGGCGATGGACTCGGGAAACATTAACAGGGACGAAGCGAAAATGATCGGGATCACGCCGGCCTGGTTTACCTTCAGCGGCAGATGAGTGCTCTGCCCGCCGTAAACCCGCCTGCCCACAACACGCTTGGCGTACTGCACCGGAATGCGCCGCTGGCCTTCCTGTACCGCCACTACAGCTGCGATGACCAGGGCGCCGATGACCACCAGGGATATGATGCTCAGGATGCTGATGGTGCCGGTCTGGAAATACTGCACCACACTGGTAAAGCCCTGGGGCACACGGGACACGATCCCCGCGAAAATCAACAACGAAATCCCGTTACCGATACCTTTTTCCGTAATTTGTTCACCAAGCCACATCAAGAAGACGGTGCCTGCCGTGATGGTCAGGGCGGTGGACAAAATCGGCAGTACACCCGGGTGCAACAGTGCACCCTTAACGCCTACCACCATACCCACTCCCTGGATAAAGGCCAGCACTACGGTGAGGTAGCGTGTATACTGGGTGATCTTTTTGCGGCCTTCCTCGCCTTCTTTTTTCAAACGCTCCAGGTGTGGAATAACCACGGTCAAGAGCTGCATGATGATGGATGCGTTGATGTATGGCGTGATGCCCATGGCAAAGATGGCAAAATTCTTCAAGGCGCCGCCGGAAATGACATCGAAGAAGCCAAAGACAAGGCCGCTGCTTACCAGTTCGGCGAATTTTTCAGTGTTTACTCCAGGCACCGGGATATGGGCGCCCAGCCGGAAAACAAAGATCATGGCCAGGGTAAACAAAAGCTTTTTTCTCAGCTCTGAAACCTTGAGCGAATTCTTCAAGCTTTCCAGCACTTAAATCACCTCTGCTTTGCCACCGGCTGCCGTAATTTTTTCTGCGGCCGACTTGCTGAAGGCCTGGGCCTGGACAGTCAGTTTCTTGTCGAGGCTGCCCTGCCCTAAAATCTTGACGCCGTCACCGGTTTTCTTGATAATCCGGTATTCCAGCAAGGTTTCGGGCGTTACGGTCATACCGTCTTCAAAGCAGTTCAATTGCTCTACATTAATAGCGATAATCTCTTTGGAGAACGGGTTGTAGAAACCGCGCTTGGGCATCCGCCTTTGCAGCGGCATCTGACCGCCTTCAAAACCGGGGCGCACACCACCGCCGGAACGGGCTTTTTGCCCTTTATGACCGCGACCGGCTGTCTTGCCGAGGCCTGAACCAGGCCCCTGGCCCTTACGGGTCGGTTTAGTCCTTGCGCCGGGCGCCGGTCTTAATTCATGCAATTTCATTGGTTCCACCCCCTCAGGCTTCCTCCACCTTCACAAGATGGGATACTTTATTGATCATCCCCCGTAGCTGCGGGGTATCTTCTTTGATTACAGAGTGGTTCAACTTGGTCAGGCCCATGGTGCGCACGGTGACCCTCTGGTCTTCCGGGCGTCCGATCAGGCTCCGAACAAGGGTGATTTTCAGATTGGCCACGCTATTCCCTCCTAATCCTAGCCCAGCAGTTCTTCTACAGATTTGCCCCTGAGGCTGGCTACCTTCTCAGGCGTCTTGAGACTTTTCAGCCCCTCCATGGTAGCATGGACCACATTGTTGGCGTTATTGGAACCCAATGACTTGGTCAGGATATCCCTTACCCCGGCAGCTTCCAGGATAGCCCGCACCGGTCCGCCGGCAATCACGCCGGTACCAGGCGCTGCAGGCTTCAGGAGGACCTTCCCGGCACCGAATACCCCGGTTACTTCATGGGGGATGGTGGTACCGGATATGGGCACATGGATCATGGACTTTTTGGCGTTTTCCACGCCTTTACGAATGGCCTCGGGGACTTCACTGGCTTTGCCCAGCCCTGCTCCCACGTTGCCGTTGCCGTCCCCCACAACCATCAATGCGGAAAAGCTGAACCTCCGGCCACCTTTAACAACCTTGGCGACACGGTTGATAAACACTACTGTTTCCGTCAATTCCATTTTATTGGCATCACTTGTTGTCATCCGTTTCCCTCCTCCCTGTTGGTCTAAAACTCAAGGCCGCCGGACCTCGCTGCTTCGGCCAGGGCTTTGATCCGCCCGTGATAGATGTAGCCGGCACGGTCGAAAACGACGTTTTTGATCCCGGCGTCAATTGCTTTTTTGGCAATCAATTCTCCGACTGCAGCTGCTGCCGCAGTGTTGCTGCAGGAATCCAGCTTGCCTTTCAGCTCAGGGGCCAGGGTCGAGGCCGAGGCCAGGGTGACGCCTTTCTCATCGTCGATGATTTGGGCATAAATATTGTTCAGGCTGCGGAAGACATTCAGCCTGGGACGCTCACCGGTGCCGGATATTTTCTTCCGCACCCGCTGGCGCCTGATATCCCGTAAGGCTTTACGGTCAGGTTTTTTCAGCACTTTTCGGTCACTCCTCCCTTACTTTCTAGCCTTTGGCGCCGGCCTTACCAGCCTTACGCCGGATTACTTCACCTTCATACCGGATCCCTTTGCCTTTGTAAGGCTCAGTCTTACGAACCGCGCGGATAACCGCCGCCAGAGCTCCTACCCTTTCCTTGTCAAGGCCTTTAACACTGATTTTGTTAGGAGCCGGGACTTCGATTTCAACACCGGGTTCCGGTTCTATTTCCACCGTGTGAGAGTAACCTACGGCCAGAACAAGCTTATTGCCCTGCTTGGAGGCACGGTAACCAACACCGACCAATTCCAGGTTTTTATTAAAACCGGTGGTCACACCCACTACCATGTTGTTCAAAAGTGTCCTGGTCAGCCCGTGCAGGCTTCTATGCAATTTGTTGTCGGAGGGCCGCTGGACCAATAGCTGGCCGTCCTCATATTTAATAATCATGTCCTGGTGCATCTGCTTTTCCAGCTGCCCTTTCGGCCCCTTGACTTGAACAAGATTGCCGTCGATTTTCACTTCCACACCGGCGGGCACCGGAATAGGCTGCTTTCCAATCCTGGACATCTAAATCACCTCCTGCAAAAAGACTACCATACGTAACAAAGTACCTCGCCGCCCAGACCCTTTTTGCGGGCCTCTTTGTCGGACATAATCCCCTGGGAAGTCGAGATAATGGCGATCCCCAAGCCCCCTAATACTTTGGGCACCTGGTCCTTCCTGGCATAAACCCTGAGGCCCGGTTTGGAAATTCTCTTCAGTCCCGTAATGACCCGTTCTCTGTTGGCGCCATACTTCATGTACACCCGGATGATGCCCTGTTTGTCATCGTCGATAAACTCGCAGTCGCGTACAAAACCCTCTTCTTTAAGTATATTGGCGATGGCCCTTTTAGACTTGGAAGCAGGTGCCTCAACTTTATCGTGATAAACCGTATTAGCGTTGCGGATACGGGTTAAGAAATCTGCAATGGGGTCGGTCATAACCATGTCTCAAGCTACCTCCTTCCTGATTACCAACTTGCTTTGCGGACGCCCGGAAGTTGACCTTTATACGAGAGCTCCCGGAAGCAAATCCGGCATATTCCGAATTTCCTCATATAGGCGTGAGGCCGCCCGCATAATTTACAGCGGTTATAGGCCCGGACTCGAAACTTCGGCTCACGCTTTTGTTTCTCAATCATTGACTTTTTTGCCACCCATCAAACCTCCTTTAACAGACGCCAGATGTCTGACGTCAGCATATGCTGTATTCCTTGAGGTCAAATAGCATCTATTGTGTCCCTGGCGTCAATTAATTCACATTATGCAGCCCGGAAAGGCATACCCATCAGCCGCAGCAGTTCCCGTGCTTCCTCATCGGTCTTGGCGGTGGTCACGAAAACAATATCCATCCCGCGCACCTTGTCGATTTTATCGTATACTATTTCCGGAAAAATAAGCTGTTCCTTGATGCCCATACTGTAATTCCCACGACCGTCAAAAGATTTGGGTGAAATTCCGCGGAAGTCACGGACCCGTGGCAGGGCTATGTTGAACAGCTTGTCTACGAACTCATACATCCTCTCGCCGCGCAGGGTCACTTTGGCGCCCACAGACATGCCCTCTCTCAGCTTAAAAGCTGCGATGGACCTTTTAGCCTTGGTCACCACAGGCCTCTGACCGGTAATGGTCATAATGTCATCAACCGCTGCATCGATGATTTTTGAATTCTGGATGGCTTCGCCTAAACCCATATTTACAACTACTTTCTCCAGCCTGGGCACCTGCATGACGTTTTTATACCCGAATTTATTGATCATCCCGGGCACTACTTCATTTTTATACTTGTCTTTAAGTCTGGCCACTGCACTACCTCCCTTCTCAGCATCAGCATTGCATTGTCTGGCACTGATTCTACTACGCTACTTTAGGTCAACCAGTTTAGGCAACCAGGGTTAATTCGTTTTAGATATGCTCACCGCATTTTTTGCAGACACGCACTTTTTCCCCGTTATCCAGGAACTTCTTGCCTACCCTGGTTGGTGAATTACATTTATTGCAATAGAGCATCACGTTAGAGCTATGGATAGCGGCTTCCTTTTCCACAATACCGCCCTGAGGCATCTGCCGGGTGGGCCTGGTGTGGCGTTTCACCACGTTCACACCCTCTACAATGACCCGGCTTCTGTCGGGAATAACCGACAAAACCTTGCCCTTTTTACCGCTGCTCTTGCCTGTTAACACAAGAACTGTGTCGCCTTTGCGCACATGGACTTTGCCATTGGTTTTCGGTTCGGGCCTTTTGCCCATAGTTATTTACACCTCCGGTCTGGGTCGCGGGACTATATCCCCCTCCCCCTGGTCTTGCTGCTACCTTATCTTGTGGCCCCGGGCCACTGTGTTTTAGGGCTTGTGAGCTACCTGTATTTAAGTATCTCAGGGCTCCTAAAGCACTTCCGGCGCCAGGGAAATAATCTTCATGAAATCACGATCCCTTAATTCCCTTGCCACCGGTCCAAAAATACGGGTGCCTCTGGGGCTTTGGTCGTCCTTGATCAGCACTGCGGCATTCTCGTCGAACTTGATGTAGGAACCATCCGGACGGGGCACTTCTTTCTTAGTGCGGACCACAACGGCTTTAACTATATCGCCCTTCTTTGCCACGCCGCCGGGCGTGGCTTCTTTAACAGAGCAGACTACGACATCTCCCACGCTGGCATACTGTCTGCGCGCGCCGCCCAGGACCCGGATGCACATCAGCTTTTTGGCCCCGGTATTGTCGGCCACATGGAGCATACTCTGAACCTGAATCACAGCTACAACCTCCTTACACGCGAGAATGGAGAGCAGGTTTAACCAACAGGCAGCTCCCACCTCTTACGCCATCGTCTTAAATCTTAGATCTGTTCAGCCTTCTCCAGTATTTCGGTAATACGCCAGCGCTTATCTTTGGAGAGGGGCCTGGTTTCCATCATTTTTACTTTATCGCCAATGCGGCAGGCATTCTGCTCGTCATGTGCTTTAAACTTTCTAGTGCGTCTGATAATCCTCTCGTACAAGGGGTGTCTGACCCTGGTTTCAACTGCCACGACGACGGTCTTATCCATTTTATCGCTAACCACCTTGCCCGTGAGCACCTTGCGCCTTCCACGCTCTTCCACCTGTCTCATACCCCCTTTACGCCCGCTTGATTCCCAGTTCACGCTCGCGGATGATGGTCTTTACCCGCGCGATCTTGCGGCGTACCTCCTGCAGTTTCATCGGGTTATCCAACTGCCCGGTCGCCATCTGGAATCTCAGTTTAAAGAGCTCATCCTTGGAGTCGGTAAGCCGCTTATTCAGCTCGGCGTCGGTCAAATCCCTCAGCTCTTTAATCTTCATTGACCTCACCTACTTCCCCGCGTTTCACAAACTTTGTTTTTATCGGTAATTTATGAGCAGCCAGTCGCAAAGCTTCCCGGGCCACTTCTTCAGTGACACCGGCCAGCTCAAACATAATCCGGCCCGGTTTCACAACGGCCACCCAGTACTCCGGAGCGCCTTTGCCGGAACCCATACGGGTTTCAGCAGGCTTGGCGGTAACCGGCTTGTCAGGAAAGATCCTGATCCACACTTTCCCGCCACGCTTGATATAACGGGTCATGGCGATACGGGCCGCTTCGATCTGCCGGTTGGTTATCCAGGCCGGCTCTACAGCCTGCAGCCCAAATTCACCAAAGTTTATTCTCTTACCGCCTTTAGCCGCCCCGGTCATCCGCCCCCGGTGCTGTTTGCGGTGCTTAACCCTTTTCGGTAAAAGCATAGTTCCTATTCGCCCCCTTCACCAGCGGCTGCCCTGGCTTCCTCAGCCTGTTCCTTAACGGGACCCTTAGCTGCCGGTAAAACTTCTCCTTTGTAAACCCAAACTTTAATGCCGATTTTGCCATAAGTAGTGTTGGCTTCGGCAGCACCATAGTCGATGTCCGCCCGCAGGGTGTGCAAGGGCACCTTGCCTTCGCTGTACCACTCTGTACGGGCAATCTCCGCGCCACCCAGGCGACCGCTGCAGGAAACTTTGATACCCTTGGCGCCCATCTTCATGGCGCGGTTTACCACCTGTTTCATGGCACGCCTGAAAGCGATCCTTTTTTCCAGCTGGGAAGCCACGTTTTCAGCTACCAACTGGGCGTCTAACTCAGCCTGCTTAATTTCTACAATGTTGACGCTGACCTGCTTGCCGGTAAGGCTCTCCAACTCCTTGCGCAATTTTTCAACTTCGGCGCCGCCCCGGCCAATCACGATGCCCGGTTTAGCCGCATGGATAGAAACCTTAACCCTGTTGGCGGCTCTATCGATGGTCACATTGGAGATACCGGCTTGATATAACTTCTTCTTGATATACTCTCTAATTTTAACGTCCTCGACCAGGAGGTTTGAATAATTCTTCTTGTCAGCAAACCACTTGCTATCCCAATCACGGATTATTCCAATCCTGAGGCCCTTTGGATTAACTTTTTGCCCCACGAGTAACCTATCCCTCCCTCTTTATTCAGTCTATTTTTCGCCTACCCGCACAGTAATATGGCTACTGCGCTTCTTAATAATATCGGCGCGGCCTTGTGCCCTGGGCATAATGCGTTTTATTGATGGACCCTGGTCAACATAACAGGCGCTTACGTACAAATCATCCCTGTTAAGCTGCAGGTTGTTTTCCGCATTGGCCACGGCTGATTTGATCACCTTGGTGACAGCTGCGCTGGCCCGGTTCGGCGTGTACCGCAGTATGGCCAGAGCTTCGTCAACTTTTTTGCCGCGAATCAGATCCACCACAGCGCGCACCTTGCGCGGGGAAATCCTGATATATTTTGCTACTGCTTTCGCTTCCATCTGGTTTGACACCCCCATTAGGGACGCCAGGATTATTGATCCTTACGCGCCCATGCCTTTCGTCTTACGCTAGCCAGGTCAACAGCTTATTTCAGCGAAGTAGACCTTTCCGTATGGTGACCGTGCCCCCTGAACAGCCTGGTGGTGGCAAATTCCCCGAGCTTGTGGCCAACCATGTCTTCCGTTATATAAACCGGGACGTGCTTCCTGCCGTCATGGACAGCTATGGTGTGGCCTACCATCTCGGGAAAAATCGTCGAGCTTCTCGACCACGTTTTAATCACACGTTTTTCTCCGGTTTCATTCATCTTGTTTATTCTTGCAAGCAGCCTCTCTTCAACGAACGGCCCCTTCTTTAATGAACGGCCCAATATTTAGCCTCCTTTCGTTGCGGTCGCCGACGGGCGGCTCATATTACTTCTTTCTTCTATTGACGATCAGGCGATCGCTGGCCTTTTTCTTCCTGGTACGGGCGCCCAGAGCCGGTTTGCCCCAGGGAGTAACCGGGTTGCGACCTACCGGTGAACGTCCTTCACCACCGCCGTGGGGGTGATCCGCCGGGTTCATAACCACACCGCGCACTGACGGGCGGTAACCCAACCAGCGCTTGCGGCCGGCCTTTCCGATCTTGATGTTTTCGTTTTCCACGTTGCCTACCTGGCCCAGGGTTGCTTTGCAATCCTGCAGAATGAGCCTGATCTCGCCGGAAGGCATCCTGATGTGGGCATACTTACCTTCCTTGGCCATCAACTGCGCCGAGTTGCCTGCCGCGCGAACCAGCTTGCCGCCGCCCTTGGGATAGAGCTCGATATTGTGGATCACGGAACCCAGGGGCATATCTCTTAAGGCCATGCAGTTGCCGGGTTTGACATCGGCATTGGGACCTGAAAGCACCGTCTGTCCCACTTTCAACCCTACCGGTGCGATAATGTAACGTTTCTCTCCATCAGCATAATGCAAAAGAGCAATCCGTGCGGAGCGGTTAGGGTCGTATTCGATACTGGCCACTTTGGCCGGCACACCGTCTTTATCCCTTTTGAAATCGATAATCCGGTAAGCCCTTTTATGGCCGCCGCCCCGATGCCGCACTGTAATCTTGCCGCGGGAATTCCTGCCGCCGCTTTTTTTCAAGGGCGTTACCAGCGACTTTTCCGGCTCTGTTTTGGTAATCTCTTGGAAATCCGAAACGGTGACAAACCGCCGGCCGGGTGATGTAGGTTTAAATCTCTTTGTCGACAAAGGGAAACACCTCCTTGTTGGGTCACTAAAACCTGTTACATACCTTCAAATATTTCTATTTTGTCGCCTGCTTTAAGTGTCACAATGGCTTTTTTACGTGCCGGTGTCCGCCCTTTGATCATCCGCACCCGCTTCAGCTTGCCTTTGATATGCATAGTATTGACCTTCAAAACTTTAACTTTGAAGATGCTTTCAACAGCTTGTTTGATTTCAGTTTTATTGGCTTTGACGTCAACTTCAAAAGTGTACTTGTTATCCGCTAAAAGCGAAGTGCTTTTTTCAGTAATTAACGGTTTTTTCAATACTCTGTAGACATCCACTACGCGAACACCTCCTCAACCCTGGTTACCGCGTCTTTGGTTATGACCAGCTTGTCGTAAGCAAGGATGTCATAGACGTTAAGGCCGTTGGCCACCAAAGTTTTGATATTGGGTATGTTGCGCGCTGACTTTTCAATGGCCTCATCTTTGGCTGCCGTTACCAGCAGGGCGTCATTGACCTTCAAGTTGCCGAGAATTTCAACCATCTCCCTGGTCTTGGGAGCTTCCATGGTCAGAGTGTCCAGGACCACAATGTCCCCGGCGTTGACTTTGGCCGACAGGGCTGACTTCAGGGCCTGCCTTCTTACTTTCCTGGGCAGGCTGTAGCCGTAATCCCTGGGATGAGGGCCAAAGACAGTACCGCCGCCGCGCCAAATCGGAGACCGGATGCTGCCCACACGGGCCCGGCCGGTGCCTTTCTGACGCCATGGTTTGCGGCCTCCGCCTCTAACCTCGGATCTCGTCTTGGTGTCATGCGTGCCTAGGCGCCGTCTGGCCAATTGAGCAACAACGGCATCGTGCAGGATGGCTTCATTGACTTCAAAGCCGAAGATGTCTTCACTCAGTTCCAATTCACCGACCTGCTCGCCGCTGATATTGTACAATGCTACTGTAGGCATTTGCGTATCCTCCTTCATGGGGACGTGACCTGTAGCAATCCACGCCCCGGTCTTGCGTCAAAACGGGTTTCAGCCGCACGGGCCGGCGTTATGCCGGCAGTGCAACCGGCTTCCCCATTTACTTTACTAGCTCTTGACCGACGGTTTAACCAGCACCAGTCCGCCTTTAGGACCGGGGATGGCCCCTTTTACAGCCAGCAGGTTGCGATCGGCGTCAACTTTGATTATTTCCAGGTTCTGTACCGTCACCCGCTCTGCGCCAAGGTGACCGGGCAGCTTCCTGCCTTTGAAAACCCTGGCCGGGCCTTTAGCGCCCAGGGAGCCGGCACCACGGTGATATTTGGAACCGTGGGACATAGGGCCGCGATGGAAGCCATGCCGTTTGATGCCGCCGGCAAAACCTTTACCTTTGCTGGTTCCAACGACATCAACCTTTTCGCCTGCAGCAAAAATGTCGGCTTTGATTTCCTGGCCCACCTGGTAGGCGTCCACATCTTCCACCCTTATTTCCCGCAAATAGCGCCGTGGACGGATATTGTTTTTGGCGTAGTGTCCTTTTATGGGTTTATTGAAAAGTCTCTCCCTTTTCTCTCCAAAACCCAGTTGGATGGCCTGATAACCGTCTGATTCAACAGTCTTCTTCTGCACCACGACACAGGGGCCGGCTTCAATAACAGTAACCGGTATCGCCAGACCCTTTTCGGTAAAAACCTGTGTCATGCCAATCTTTTTTCCCAGAATTCCTTTGGGCATTATTTCGCTCCTCCGTAGGAAGTCTTTTGCCAAAGACTTCTATTTTCTATGGCAAGAGGTTGAGCTGGTTCCCAACTTTGCCTCTTTATTTTCAACGCTTTAAAGGCGTCGAAGGCAGTATTTGCGGCAGCTTTTGCCGCTACAGTTTAATCTCGATGTCCACTCCGGCGGGCAGATCGAGGCGCATCAAGGCATCCACGGTCTTAGGCGTGGGATCCAGGATGTCGATCAACCGCTTATGAGTGCGCATCTCAAATTGCTCCCGGGAGTCCTTATTAACGTGGGGGCTCCGCAGGATAGTGTATATGTTTTTTTCAGTGGGCAGGGGGATTGGCCCGGCCACTGAAGCACCTGTCCTTTTAGCTGTTTCCACGATCTTCTGCGAGGACTGGTCCAGCATATGGTGGTCATAGGCTTTGAGCCTGATCCGAATTTTTTGGTTTGCCATTTTAATATGGTCCTCCTTTTCGCCCGATTAGCGGACTCCTCCGTGAAAATTCCCCATGTCAGGCAGCCTGCATGGCAACCTTCCACATCATTGGCCCTATCTTAAGCCTGGCTTATAGCTGTTATTCTTTTATGCCTGTTACCACGCCGGCGCCTACGGTACGGCCGCCTTCACGGATAGCAAAGCGCAGGCCTTCCTCGATGGCGATGGGGGTGATCAGTTCAATGTCGATTTTTACGTTGTCACCGGGCATAACCATCTCAATGCCTTCCGGCAGATATGCCACACCGGTCACGTCAGTGGTGCGGAAGTAAAACTGGGGGCGGTAACCGTTAAAAAACGGAGTGTGCCGGCCGCCTTCTTCCTTGGTCAGAACGTATACTTCGGCGCTGAACTTGGTGTGGGGCTTGATACTGCCCGGTTTGGCCAATACCTGGCCCCGTTCGATTTCTTTGCGGTCTACACCACGCAGCAGACAGCCGATGTTGTCTCCAGCCTGACCGTAGTCCAAAAGTTTCCGGAACATTTCCACACCGGTAACCACTGTCTTGCGGGGTTTCTCCGTGAAACCGACGATCTCCACTTCTTCCTGCACTTTGATCTGGCCCCGCTCTACCCGGCCCGTGGCCACTGTACCCCGTCCGGTGATGGTGAACACATCTTCTACCGGCATCAGGAAGGGCTTATCAACTGCACGCTGCGGCTCCGGAATATATTCATCCACGGCATCCATCAGTTCCCAGATGTTTTTGCACCACTCACAGTCTCTTTTGCCGCAGCCGCACTCCAGAGCCTTAAGGGCTGAACCGGTAATGATGGGTATATCGTCTCCCGGGAATTCATAGGAGGACAAGAGCTCACGCACTTCCATGTCCACCAGTTCCAGCAACTCCGGATCGTCAACCATGTCGGCTTTGTTCAGGAACACTACGATGTAGGGCACCCCTACCTGGCGGGCCAACAGGATGTGCTCGCGGGTCTGGGGCATGGGGCCGTCAGCCGCCGACACTACCAGGATAGCTCCGTCCATCTGGGCGGCGCCGGTGATCATATTCTTAATGTAGTCGGCGTGGCCCGGGCAGTCCACGTGGGCATAGTGCCTCTTTTCGGTTTCATATTCCACGTGGGATGTGCTGATGGTGATCCCACGGGCGCGCTCTTCCGGAGCCGCGTCAATTTCATCGTATTTCTTAACAGAGGCCCCGCCTACGGTGCTCAGGCACAGGGTGATGGCAGCCGTTAAGGTAGTCTTGCCGTGGTCCACGTGACCGATGGTTCCAATATTAACGTGGGTTTTGGTGCGTTCAAACTTCTGCTTTGCCATTAGTCTAAAACCTCCTTGAGATCCTTTTGCTCATTTCATTATTGTTGTAATCGGGCGAAACACTAATTGCTGCTTACAGAGATTCCCTGCCGCCTGGCAATGATTCCCTCGGCGATACTATCCGGCGCTTGCACATAGTGGCTGAACTGCATCGAGTAGACGCCCCTGCCCTGGGTGCGAGAGCGCAGGTCGGTAGCGTAGCCAAACATCTCCGATAAGGGGACTATGGCATGAATGACCTGGGCGCCGCTGCGGGCGAACATCTCTTCAATGCGGCCGCGGCGTGAATTTAAATCACTGATAACATCACCCATATATTCTTCATTAACAACTACTTCAACTTTCATCACCGGCTCCAAGATGACTGGCCCTGCTTTGGCAGCGGCGTTTTTAAAGCCTATGGAACCTGCAATCTTAAAAGCCATTTCAGAAGAGTCCACGTCATGGTAGGAACCGTCCAGCAATGTAACACCTATATCAACCATAGGGAAACTGGCCAGCACGCCATTTTCCATCGCTTCTCTAACGCCGGCGTCCACCGGTCCGATGTACTCTTTGGGCACTACGCCGCCGACAATTTTATTGGTGAACAGGTAACCCTCACCCGGCTGGCGGGGCTCGATCTCCAGCACCACGTGACCATATTGGCCACGACCGCCGGACTGGCGAATAAATCTGCCTTCGGCTTTAACTTTTTTGGTAATGGTCTCTTTATAAGAGACCTGCGGCCTGCCTACATTGGCATCCACCTTGAATTCCCGCAGCAGCCGGTCAACGATAACTTCCAGATGAAGCTCACCCATACCGTTAATCAAAGTCTGACCTGTCTCCGGGTCAATATTAACTCTAAAGGTAGGATCCTCTTCAGCAAGCTTCTGCAAAGCCAGGCCCATTTTTTCCTGGTCTGCCTTGGTTTTTGGTTCGATGGCCACCTGAATAACCGGTTCCGGGAAATCCATGGCCTCCAATATGACCTGGTTTTTCTCATCACAAAGAGTGTCGCCGGTTGTGGTCAACTTCAGCCCTACTGCCGCCACGATATCGCCGGTATAAACCTCTTCGATATCCTCCCGGTGGTTGGCATGCATCCGCAAGATACGGCCAATTCTCTCTTTTCGTCCCTTAAGCGGGTTTAAAACATAAGAACCGCTCTTTAATGTACCGGAATAAACCCGAAAGAAGGTGAGCTTACCCACATAGGGGTCGGACATAATCTTAAAAGCCAGAGCCGAGAAGGGCTCACTATCGTCAGCCAGCCGTTCCTCCTCTTCACCGGTACGGGCATTGGTGCCCTTAATCGGCGGGATATCGGTAGGGGCCGGCAGGTAATCAACAATAGCATCCAATAGCGGCTGGACACCTTTATTCTTAAAGGCGGAACCACATAAAACCGGCACCAGCTTTACCGCCAGGGTGGCCCGGCGGATAGCCCGGATGAGCTCATCCGCAGTGATTTCTTCACCCTCCAGGTACTTCATCATTATTTCATCATCGGCATCGGCTACAGCTTCCAGCAAGCTGTCCCGCATCCTCTTGACCTCGTCAGCCATTTCCGGGCTAATCCCGGTCTCTTCCGGAGTAAAGCCCAGGTCATCAACATACACAAAGGCTTTGTTGCGGACCAAATCGATAATACCCCGGAAACTATCTTCTGCCCCGATAGGTATCTGCACCGGCACCGGGTTAGCACCCAGGCGTTCCCGGATCATCTTAACGCCGCGGTCGAAATCCGCCCCGACCCGGTCCATCTTGTTAATAAAGGCGATACGCGGCACACCGTATTTGTCTGCCTGCCGCCATACCGTCTCAGATTGCGGTTCAACACCGCCAACCGAACAAAATACTGCAACTGCGCCATCAAGTACGCGCAGGGAGCGCTCTACCTCCATTGTGAAGTCCACGTGCCCTGGCGTGTCAATGATATTAATCTGGTTATTTCTCCATTGGCAGCTGGTAGCGGCGGAGGTAATGGTGATCCCCCGCTCCTGTTCCTGGACCATCCAGTCCATAGTGGCCGCCCCATCGTGAGTTTCCCCAATCTTATGCACTCTACCTGTATAAAAAAGGATACGTTCAGTGGTGGTGGTCTTGCCGGCGTCGATGTGGGCCATGATGCCGATATTTCTAATTTTTTCTAATGGAAATCCACGGGCCATTAGGGCCCACCCCCTTACCACCTGTAGTGTGCAAATGCTTTGTTGGCCTCAGCCATTTTATGGGTGTCTTCTCTCTTCTTAACGGAAGCGCCGATACCATTCGCCGCGTCCATAATTTCGTTAGCCAGCTTCTCTTCCATAGAACGTCCTGCGCGTTCGCGAGAATACCTGGTTATCCAGCGGATACCAAGCGTCTGCCTGCGGTCGTGGCGAACTTCCACGGGCACCTGGTAGTTGGCGCCACCCACACGGCGGGCCTTCACTTCCAGCACCGGCATGATGTTCTTCATGGCTGTTTCAAATACTTCCAGAGGGTCCTTACCGGTCTTTTCCTGAACTATATTCAAAGCGCCGTATACTATCTTTTCCGCCAGACTTTTCTTGCCATCCAGCATGATCTGGTTGATCAGCTTAGTCAAAACTTTGCTCTGGTAAACAGGATCCGGCATTACATCAAGCTTTGACGCCGCAGCTCTTCTAGGCATAATCTCCCCTCCTTTGCCGTAAAATTAAATATCTATAAAATAAAATCTACTTCTTGGGTCGCTTGGCGCCATACTTGGAACGAGCCTGATTCCTGTCCTGTACCCCGGCGGAATCCAATGCGCCGCGCACGATGTGGTACCTTACACCCGGCAGATCCTTAACCCTGCCGCCTCTAACCAGAACTACAGAGTGCTCTTGCAGGTTGTGACCGATACCCGGAATATAGGAGGAGACTTCAACCCCGTGGGTAAGTCTGACACGGGCTACTTTGCGCAAAGCAGAGTTCGGCTTCTTAGGCGTTGAGGTATACACCCTGGTGCAGACACCCCTTTTCTGAGGGCACTCTTTCAGTGCAGGCGAACCTGATTTTTTACCGATGGCCCGGCGCCCCTGGCGGATCAGTTGGCTGATAGTTGGCATATGAATGCACCTCCTTTCCAGCAGATAAAATCAAAAAACTTTATTCCTCTACGATGGCTGCCGAGGCGCAGCCCACCTCGATACGACAGGCCTTGCCCAGCGACAGCATGGATTCAACTTCAATCACTGGAATGCCTTTCTTGTTGCTGGCCAGAATAATAGGATCGATGACATGCCGGTCCGCGTTGCGCGCCACATAGACTACCCTGGCCTGCTCTTTTTCAATTGCTTTAAGGGTTTCCTTGGAACCGACAGTTCTTTTTTTAGCCGCCATCAACCTCTTATAGGGCATGGTAGCTATACACCTCCCATAATTCAGACACTTAAACATCTTATCACTTCACGGGGTCATTGTCAATAATTCCTTTTCGCGAAGCGAAAAAGGCGCGGGAAGGCACGGGGACGGTTCTTTTGCCTCCGGTAAGGCACGGGGACGGTTCTTTTGCCTCCGGGATCCCGGAGGCAAAAGAACCGTCCCCGTGCCTCGAACCGTCCCCGCGCCTTCCTTCCCTTCTATTATAAGAGGGACTCTATAAAGGGAGCGTCTTTCTCCGAAGCGATTTCTTCTTCAGCTACTTCCTCCGGCATATCATCTGAGATGACACTGATATTGCGATAGCGCGACATACCGGTACCGGCGGGAACAAGTTTGCCGATAATTACGTTTTCCTTCAGGCCCAGAAGCGGATCGGTCTTGCCCTTGATGGCTGCCTCCGTCAGCACCCGGGTTGTTTCCTGGAAGGACGCCGCCGAAAGAAAGGAGTCCGTGGCCAGGGAGGCTTTGGTAATACCCAGCAGTACCGGCTTAGCCGTGGGGCGTTCACCGCCTGCTTCCTGAATTTTTTTGTCTTCCTCTTCGAATTCAAAGATATCAATCAGGCCGCCCGGTAATAGCTCGGTATCGCCTGGATCTTCAATCCTCACCTTGCGCAGCATCTGCCGGATCATCACTTCGATATGCTTGTCGTTGATATCAACGCCCTGCAGGCGGTAGACCCGCTGCACCTCATGCAACAAGTAGACCTGGACTCCCTGCACCCCTTTGATCTTCAGCAGGTCATGGGGATTGACGGAACCCTCGGTCAGCTCGTCCCCGGCGTACACGTACTCACCGTCCCTTACCTTAAGGCGGGCGCCATAAGGAACCGCATATGTGGACTTTTCCCCGTCATCACCGGTGACTTCGATTTCCCGGCGTCCCTTGACCTCCCCAATGGAGATCACACCGTCCGATTCGGCAACAATGGCCTGCCCTTTCGGCTTGCGGGCTTCAAACAATTCTTCAACCCTGGGCAGACCTTGCGTGATATCATCTCCGGCCACGCCGCCGGTGTGGAAGGTGCGCATGGTCAGCTGGGTACCGGGTTCGCCGATGCTCTGGGCGGCAATGATCCCCACCGCCTCGCCGATTTCCACCCTGCGGCCGGTGGCCAGGTTGCGGCCGTAGCATTTGATGCAGACACCGTGACGGGTCCGGCAGGTCAAAACTGAACGTATCTTCACCTGAGTGATACCGGCTGCTACAATTTCCTTAGCATCATCTTCTTTAATTTCACTATCGGCAGGAACCAGCACTTCACCTGTAGAGGGGTGCAGGATATCTTCCTGGCTCACCCTGCCAATAATCCTGTCTTCCAGTTTTTCAATAACTTCGGTACCGTCCTTGATTTCCTTGACGATGATCCCGTTAGTAGTGCCGCAGTCCTCCTCGCGCACGATTACGTCCTGGGCTACGTCCACCAGACGCCGGGTCAGGTAACCTGAGTCGGCAGTCCTGAGCGCCGTATCAGCCAAACCTTTTCTGGCGCCGTGGGTGGAGATAAAGTATTCCAGTACGGTCAAACCCTCCCGGAAGTTCGCCTTAATCGGCAGGTCGATAATCCGTCCGGAAGGATCCGCCATCAAGCCGCGCATGCCGGCCAACTGGCGGATCTGCTGGATATTACCCCGGGCCCCTGAGTTAGCCATCATGTATAACGGGTTGAATTTCCCCAAAGTGTTATTGAGTTCTCTGGTCACATCGGCGGTAGCTCTGGTCCAGATATCGATGACGGTGCGGTAGCGCTCATCGTCTGTAATCAGGCCGCGCCGGTATTGGAGCTCCACATTTTCAACATTCTGTTCGGCGTTCTTGAGGATCTCCTGCTTGACTTCAGGGATGGTGATATCTTTAATCCCAATGGTAATACCGGCCTTAGTGGCATAAGTAAAGCCCAGGTGTTTTATCCCGTCCAACAGCCTGGTCGTCGCATCGAAGCCCAGCTTGCGGTAGCACTCGTCCACAATCCAGCTCAACACTTTCTTCTCTATTACTTTATTGATATAACCGAGCTCATTGGGAACTACTTCATTAAATATGACCCGGCCCACAGTAGTATCTATCAGGCCCTTACCTTCTATACGCACTTTGATCCTGGCGTGCAGAGAAATATATTTATTCTCGTAAGCCATTATAGCTTCGTTGCTGTCTTTAAAACACTTACCTTCACCCAAAGCGTTTTCCCGATCAATGGTCAGGTAATAACAGCCCAAAACCATGTCCTGGGTGGGGACCGCCACCGGTTTGCCGTCCTTGGGGTTGAGAATGTTGTTGGCGGACAACATCAACAACCTTGATTCGGCCTGGGCCTCAGCGGAAAGCGGCACGTATACGGCCATTTGGTCCCCGTCAAAGTCCGCGTTATACGCAGTGCAGACCATGGGATGGATTTTAATCGCCCGGCCTTCCACCAGCACCGGTTCAAAAGCTTGAATACCCAGGCGGTGCAAAGTGGGGGCGCGGTTTAAGAGCACCGGGTGCTCGGTGATGACTTTTTCCAGGACGTCCCAGACCTCGGGCCGCACCCGTTCCACCATGCGCTTGGCGCTCTTGATATTGTGAGCGAAACCTTCATTGACCAAAAGCTTCATCACAAAAGGCTTGAACAGCTCCAGAGCCATTTCCTTGGGCAGGCCGCACTGGTGGATTTGCAGTTCCGGGCCAACCACGATAACCGAGCGGCCGGAGTAGTCCACCCGCTTGCCTAAAAGGTTCTGGCGGAAACGCCCCTGTTTGCCTTTGAGCATATCGGAGAGAGATTTCAAAGGGCGGTTGCCCGGCCCCGTAACAGGGCGGCCGCGGCGTCCGTTGTCAATCAAGGCGTCCACTGCTTCCTGCAGCATCCTTTTTTCATTGCGCACGATGATATCGGGAGCCCCCAGATCCAAAAGCCTTTTTAAGCGGTTGTTGCGGTTGATCACCCGGCGGTAAAGGTCATTTAAATCGGAGGTGGCAAAACGGCCGCCGTCCAACTGCACCATGGGGCGCAGCTCGGGCGGAATAACCGGAATCACGTCCATAATCATCCATTCCGGACGGTTGCCGGATTTGCGAAAAGCTTCTACTACTTCCAGGCGGCGGATAGCCCGCACCTTGCGCTGGCCGGATACTTCTTTCAACTCCCGCCGCAGTTCATTGGTCAGAGCGTCCAAGTCGATTTCCTCCAGCAGCGCTTTCACCGCTTCGGCGCCCATGCCGGCCTTAAAACTAGAGCCGTATTTTTCCCTGTTTTCCCGGTACTCGGCTTCGGTCATAAGTTGTTTTTTAATCATACCCGTTTCAGCGGGATCTATGACGATATATGAAACAAAATAGAGCACCTTCTCCAACGCCCGGGGAGACATGTCCAACAACAGACCCATACGGCTGGGGATACCCTTAAAATACCAGATATGCGATACCGGCGCGGCCAGTTTAATATGGCCCATTCTCTCCCGGCGCACCTTGGAACGAGTTACCTCCACACCGCAGCGGTCACAGATCATACCCTTATAACGGACGCGCTTGTATTTGCCGCAGTGGCATTCCCAATCCCTGGTAGGTCCGAAAATACGCTCACAGAAAAGACCGTCCTTTTCCGGCTTAAGGGTACGATAATTGATCGTTTCTGGTTTTTTAACCTCGCCGCTGGACCAGTCCATGATCTGTTCAGGTGATGCAAGGCCGATACGGATCCGATCAAAGTAGTTTAAATCTGTCAAAAAAAGGAAGCCTCCTTTTCAGTTGCCCGGCGCAAAAAAACGCTACAGGCCTTTTGCCGCCAGGCATCAATCGGTATAACCCGCATTGCTTTTAAGGTCAATGCAACTTCAGTGCGGCAATGGTCCCGGGCCTGCAAACGCCGCCCTGGCCGCAGTTATTCCTCGTCTATGTCAAACTCCTCATTGAGAAAGTCTTCATTAAGTTCATCTTCCTCTTCATTTTCCGCCTCGCTGTCGTCATCATCTGTTTTATTACGGTCCATTGTTTTATGCTTCGGCAGCGCTTCAGCCATATCGATCCCCAGTTCCTTGGCCATCTCCGTAATATCTTCGTCCAGCTCTTTAATCTCAATTTCCTCGGCATCCTCGGAGAGCACCTTTACGTCCAGGGCCAGGCTCTGCAGTTCCTTAATCAAAACCTTAAAGGACTCAGGCACACCGGGTTCAGGCACGTTTTCACCCTTGACGATGGCCTCGTAGGTTTTTACCCGCCCTACCACGTCATCTGACTTGACGGTGAGGATTTCCTGCAGGGTATAAGCAGAGCCGTAGGCCTCCAACGCCCACACCTCCATCTCCCCAAAACGCTGGCCCCCGAACTGAGCCTTGCCGCCCAGAGGCTGCTGGGTAACCAGGGAATATGGCCCGGTGGAACGGGCGTGGATCTTGTCGTCAACCAGGTGGGCCAGCTTCAGCATATAAACATAGCCGATTGTCACCGGGTTGTCAAAGGGCTGCCCGGTGCGCCCGTCATAAAGGATCATTTTACCGTCTTCCGGCAGCCCGGCCCGTTCAAAGAACTCCGAAATATCCTGTTCGGAGGCCCCGTTAAAGACAGGCGTGGCCACGTGATAACCCAAAGTTTTAGCCGCCCAGCCCAGGTGTGTTTCCAGAACCTGTCCAATGTTCATCCGGGAGGGCACACCCAGGGGGTTCAGCACAATCTCAATAGGCGTTCCGTCAGGCATAAAGGGCATATCTTCCTCCGGCAAGATGCGGGCAATAACACCCTTGTTGCCATGCCGGCCGGCCATTTTATCCCCTTCCGAGATCTTTCTTTTCTGAGCGATGTAGACACGCACCAGTTGGTTAACACCGGGGGACAACTCATCGCCGTTATCACGGGAAAACACCTTGACGTCGACTATTTTGCCGGCTTCACCGTGGGGCACCCGCAGTGAGGTATCCCGCACTTCCCGGGCCTTTTCACCGAAGATGGCCCGCAATAGTCTTTCTTCAGCGGTTAATTCGGTCTCGCCCTTGGGGGTGACCTTGCCCACCAGGATGTCCCCCGGTCTGACCTCAGCCCCAATCCGGATGATCCCCCGGTCATCAAGGTCCTTTAATATTTCCTCACCTACGTTGGGGATATCCCTGGTAATTTCCTCAGGCCCCAGTTTGGTATCCCGGGCGTCACACTCGTATTCCTCTATATGAATGGAAGTAAAATAGTCTTCTTTAACTGCTTTCTCGCTGATCAGGATCGCGTCTTCGTAATTGTAGCCCTCCCAGGGCATAAAGGCCACCAGGATGTTGCGGCCCAGAGCCAGTTCCCCATGTTCCGTAGAGGGTCCGTCGGCAATAATGTCACCGGCCTCAACCTGTTGATGCTGCCGCACGATAGGCTTTTGGTTGATACAGGTACCCTGGTTGGAACGGGTAAACTTCAGGAGCTTATAGCGATCCAGAGTGCCGCCAGCAGTCCTGATCTCAATCTCGTTGGCTGTGACTCGCTCCACAACACCGCTGTTTTTGGCAATAACAACCACGCCGGAATCCCGGGCGGCTTTGTATTCCACCCCGGTACCCACCAGGGGCGCCTGCGCTTTCAGCAAAGGCACGGCCTGCCTCTGCATGTTGGCGCCCATCAAGGCCCGGTTGGCATCATCGTGCTCCAGAAAGGGGATCAAGGCCGTAGCGATGGAAAAGACCTGCTTGGGAGACACGTCCATATAATCAACCCGGTCAGGAGGCACCACCACAATATCCGGGGTACGGGCGTTGACCCGGTTCCCTACAAACCAACCGTTCTCGTCCAACAGCGCGTTGGCCTGGGCAATAACCACCCCTTCCTCCTCATCTGCCGTGAGGTAGTGGATCTCATCGGTAACCTTTTTATTCTCCTGGTCTACCTTGCGGTAGGGCGTCTCAATAAAACCGAAGGGGTTGATCCGGGCATATGTGCTGAGGGAACCGATGAGACCGATATTGGGACCTTCAGGGGTCTCAATAGGACACATGCGGCCATAGTGGGAGTGGTGCACGTCCCTGACCTCAAAGCCCGCCCTTTCACGGGAGAGTCCGCCGGGTCCCAGCGCCGAGAGGCGGCGCTTATGAGTGAGCTCGGCCAGCGGGTTAGTTTGATCCATAAACTGGGATAGCTGGCTGGAGCCGAAGAATTCTTTAATCGCAGCAACCACCGGGCGGATGTTGATCAGCACTTGCGGCGTAATCACATCCACGTCCTGGATGGTCATCCTTTCTCTTACCACCCGCTCCATTCGGGACAGTCCGATGCGGAACTGGTTCTGCAGCAGCTCGCCTACAGAGCGCAGGCGGCGGTTGCCCAGGTGGTCGATGTCGTCCAATTTGCCTTCCCCGTTCATCAGGCCCAGCAGGTAGCGAATGGTTTCAATAATATCCTCTTTGGTTAACTCCCTGATAAAAGCCCGATCTTTAGGAACTTCTTTTTTTAATAAATCGTCATACTCCATCTCGCCGCCGGCATTTTCGCCATAGCGATAGAGGACGCCGTGCTTTAATTTTTTATGCAGCTTGTAACGTCCCACATGGCCCAGATCGTAGCGTTTGGGATCGAAAAACAGAGAGGTTAAGAGGGATCTGGCGCTGTCCACCGTAGGGGGCTCACCCGGCCTCAAACGCTTGTAGATCTCAACCAGAGCTTCTTCCTCACTGTCAGTATTGTCTTTGGAGAGGGTTTCCTGAATGAAAGTGTCCTGGTTGAAAAGCTCCATAATCATGGCGTTGGAACCATAACCAAGAGCACGGATCAGGACAGTTGCCGGCACCTTCCTGGTACGGTCGATACGGACAAATATATGATCATTAACATCTGTTTCAAACTCCAACCAGGCGCCCCGGTTGGGTATTATATTAGCAGTAAACAATTTTTTACCGCTGGGGTCAATGGACTCGGCATAGTAAACACCGGGGGAGCGGACCAGCTGGCTGACAATAACCCTTTCCGCCCCGTTGATGATGAAAGTCCCCTTATCGGTCATCAGGGGGAAATCCCCCATAAAAACCTCTTGCTCCTTTACTTCTCCTGTCTCCTTGTTGATCAACCTCACTTTAACCCGCATGGGAGCAGCGTAGGTTACGTCTCTTTCTTTACACTCTTCTACAGAGTATTTTGTCTCCCCAAGGGTGTAATCCAGAAACTCCAGAACCAGGTTGCCGGTAAAGTCCTGAATGGGGGAAATATCGTGAAAAACCTCCCGCAGTCCTTCATACAAAAACCACTTGTAGGAATTACGCTGGACCTCAATCAGGTTGGGTAACTCCAGCACTTCGTTTAATTTGGCAAAACTATAGCGTACCCTGGGCCCGATTTTTTCCGCATAAACCATCCTGCGCACCACACTCCCAAATATTCATCTACAGGAAAAACCCTGATCTCCTGATCCAGACAATGCAAAAGCAAGGCTTTGCAATCTGACAACACCTCGCTTTTGCTCTATAGTGATTTATCTAAAATATTATTTCCAGTATACAACATGGAGATACATTTAGTCTCACATATATTCCAATTTTTGCAACGCCAAAAAAACCCTCATCACGGTCACGTTTAACAATTATAACACAATTGTCCTATGCTGTCAAAAGATATCTTGGATTGATTTGAGAATCTTTGGGGCAAGTCAAAAACGCAGGGTCAAGGGGGGTAATATTTTAATGGACAGGCCCATACAGGACCGGCTTTTTATGGGCCGGCCCCATATGCTCCCCCGTCCATTGAGCAGTTTACTTCTTATTTAAGTTCTACAGAAGCGCCGGCTTCTTCAAGCTTGGTTTTAATAGCTTCGGCTTCTTCCTTGGAGATTTTTTCCTTCACCGGCTTGGGAGCGCCGTCAACCAGTTCCTTGGCTTCTTTCAGACCCAGAGCGGTAATCTCACGAACCACTTTAATAACGCTGACTTTCTTATCGCCGGCGGCGGTGAGAATGACATCGAATTCAGTCTGCTCTTCAGCAGCAGGGGCGGCAGCCTCAGCACCTGCGCCGGGAGCGGCGGCCACTGCCACAGGAGCGGCGGCGCTTACGCCAAATTCCTCTTCAAAAGCTTTGACCAGTTCGGCCAGTTCCAGAACGGTCATACCTTTAACGGCTTCAAGAATCTCTTGCACTTTAGACATATTTAATAAACCTCCTAAAATTTTTGATATTTATGTTTAGACTACGCTTCGCCGGCCCGCTGTTGGCGAATAGCTTCCAGAGCATAGACGAAACTGCGCAGGGTTCCCTGCAGTACTCCGGCAAAACCGTAGAGAGGCCCTTGCATACCGCCCAAAACCTTGGCCAGCAGCACCTCCCGGGAAGGCAGATCCGCCAGCGCCTTAACGGCCGCGGCATCAATCACTTTGCCATCCAGCACACCGGCCTTGATTTCCATCTTTCTTGTTTCACGCATAAACTCCGAAATAACCTTGGCCGGGGCCACCGGGTCATTAGAAAAAGCTATCCCTATTGAACCATCCATTGAGGACTTGAGTTCTTCCAGCCCGCGGCTCTGTACCACCAGGCCAATCAGAGTTTTCTTTGCTACTCTGTATTCGCAGCCGGCTTCCCGTAAACGGCGGCGCAATTTTGTGGCTTCCGCAACGTTCAGCCCGTGATAGTCCGTCACAACGGCAACGCTGTAGTTCTCAAATTTTTCATTTAACTGTTGGACAATAGCTTCCTTTTCGGCTCTACTAATAGGCACTTTTCCAGCACACCTCCTTTCACGTTTTAAGGGGAAATCCGAACCAACTAAAAAGGGCCCGCAGCGTAGACATGCGAGGCCCTTTGTTTTTGCAAACAAGAGTTTATCAGGCCTCGGCCGGCGGCGGTTAAGCCATTATGCAAAGCACCGGCTTTCTACAGCTTAAATATTGGATTGTCAAACCAGTTTATATTGGGCGCTTTTAAGCGGTTATTTTCTGAGTATTAACTTTAACCCCAGGCCCCATAGTGGACGATACTGAAATACTTTTCAGGTATTGCCCTTTAGCAGCGGCGGGCCTGGCCCGGATCAGGGTGTCAATTAAGGTGCGCAGGTTTTCCAAAAGCTGTTCAACGCTAAAGGAAACCTTGCCGATGGGGGCATGAATGTTACCGGCTTTGTCGACACGGTATTCAATTTTCCCCGCCTTAACTTCTTGTACAGCCCTGGCTATATCAAAGGTAACCGTACCGGTCTTGGGGTTAGGCATCAGGCCGCGGGGACCGAGCAGACGTCCCAGCCTGCCTACGTTACCCATCATATCCGGAGTTGCGATGGCTACATCAAAACCCAGCCAGTTTTCCTGCTGAATTTTAGCCACCATATCCTCGGCCCCGACAAAGTCAGCGCCGGCCTCCTCGGCTTCCCTGGCTTTATCACCCTTGGCAAAGACCAGCACAGTCCTGGTCTTACCTGTTCCATGGGGCAAGACTACGGCGCCACGCACCTGCTGGTCGGCGTGACGGGGGTCAACACCAAGCCTGACGGCTACTTCTACGGTTTCATCAAATTTACCAGAAGCCATCTTTTTCACTAAATCAAGAGCCTCGCGGGCCTCGTAATGAACGCCGCGCTCAAATTGTTTAGTTGCATCAACATATTTCTTTCCATGTTTAGACATCTTCACAACCTCCTCGTGGTTTTAACGGAAATACTTCCTCCCACTTAATTAACCCTCAACGATGTCAATGCCCATACTGCGGGCTGTGCCTTCAACCATCCTCATGGCAGCTTCCACATCGGCAGCATTCAAATCGGGCATTTTGAGTTCGGCGATTTCACGCACCTTGGAACGGGGCACCCGGCCCACTTTATTCTTGTTGGGCTCACCGGATGCTTTATCCAAACCGGCGGCTTTCTTCAAGAGCACTGAGGCAGGCGGGGTCTTGGTAATAAAGGTAAAGGAGCGGTCTTCATAAACAGTGATTTCCACCGGTATGACCAGGCCGGCCTGAGCAGCAGTACGCTCGTTGTAATCCTTAACAAAAGCCATAATGTTAACCCCATGCTGACCAAGGGCCGGGCCTACCGGGGGCGCGGGAGTCGCCTTACCTGCCGGAACCTGGAGCTTAATAATTGCGGCTACTTTTTTTGCCATTTGCGTTTCCACCTCCTTCCAGGCCAATATCTATTGCATTGCTTGCGCATAAGACAACTTATGTACGGCAGGCAACCTGTCTAAAAATCAGAGACAAAACATTCAGATCTTCTCCACCTGTTCAAAATCAAGCTCAATAGGGGTCTCACGGCCAAACATGGCGACATTAACCCGCAGCTTGCCTTTCTCCAGGTTGATCTCATCTATCACACCGACAAAGTTTTCAAAGGGACCACTGATGACGCGGACAGTCTCACCCAGGTTGAAATCAACACGGGTTCTAAGCTCTTCTCCCCCCAGCTGACGGATAATCCGCATGGCTTCTGCTTCATCAAGGGGGATTGGTTTGCTGCCGGATCCGACAAAGCCGGTCACTCCGGGGGTATTGCGAACAACATACCACGAGTCATCGGTCATGAACATTTCCACCAGAACATAGCCGGGGAAGACCTTCCGTTTGGTGATCTTCTTCTTGCCGTTCTTTATTTCGATTTCGTCTTCCATCGGGACCAGAATACGAAAGATTTTCTCTTCCATGTTCATGGACTCAATGCGCTTCTCCAGGTTAGCTTTAACTTTATTTTCGTACCCGGAGTAGGTATGCACAACATACCACAATTTTTCCATAAAACACAAGGGACCCACAGCAACGTAAGGTCCCTCACCTCCTCAGCAAATTAATAATTATCCAAGGATAAGCCTGAGGATTGCACTCAATGCCGAGTCGAAGAGCCAGATCAGGACGCCGACGAATAATACCGTTACCAATACAACTATAGTATACATGACAGTCTCCCGGCGATTAGGCCAGTGTACCTTTTTGAGTTCGTTAAAGGTGCTCTTAAGGAATCTTTGCGTCCGACCAAACCAGTCTTTTTTAACCGCGGGAGGCTTTTTGACGGAGGTCTCCTTCTTGACTGCATCAGTGGGGGACTTTTTAGCCAAAGCTGTCTGTTTAGCCATTTTTTTCTTGCCTTGTTCCTTCTTATTATTATCCTGTTTACTCATAACAGCCATTGTTGCCACGTCCTTACTATTTTAAAAATGTCCCAACACGAGTTAATCCCTATATGAGTTACCCTTGCGTTGTTCATCCTCATGGAAAGCAGCTTGTCGAGCACCAAGTGGCTGTTAACGTGTTTCTTTGTGCAAAGTATGAGTTCGGCAGAACCTACAATACTTTTTCATTTCGATCCGGTTGGGATCGTTTTTCTTACTCTTCTCAGTTGTATAATTACGACGTTTGCACTCACTGCAAGCCAAAGTAACTCCCACTCTCACAATGCCACCTCCCAAAAGTCAAAAAAAAATTAGATGCCTTTTTTATGAATACCTTAACAAATTAACATAATTAAATTTGGATGTCAACAGTTCTCTTAAGGGGCGTAAAGGGCGACATATCAGAGCATGCATAGTTTTATTATAACAAAACCGGCGACTTTTCATACCTTGACACACGGGGACGGTTCCCGTGTGTCAAGAGGAGCATAGCAACAATTATTCTCTAACTTCTGTTACCACGCCGGCGCCTACGGTGCGGCCGCCTTCGCGGATAGCGAAGCGCAGGCCTTCCTCGATGGCGATGGGGGTGATCAGTTCAATGTCGATTTTTACGTTGTCACCGGGCATAACCATCTCAATGCCTTCCGGCAGATATGCCACACCGGTCACGTCAGTGGTGCGGAAGTAAAACTGGGGGCGGTAACCGTTAAAAAACGGAGTGTGACGGCCGCCTTCTTCCTTGGTCAGAACGTATACTTCGGCGCTGAACTTGGTGTGGGGCTTGATACTGCCCGGTTTGGCCAATACCTGGCCCCGTTCGATTTCTTTGCGGTCTACACCACGCAGCAGACAGCCGATGTTGTCTCCAGCCTGACCGTAGTCCAAAAGCTTCCGGAACATTTCCACACCGGTAACCACTGTCTTGCGGGGTTTCTCCGTGAAACCGACGATCTCCACTTCTTCCTGCACTTTGATCTGGCCCCGCTCTACCCGGCCCGTGGCCACTGTACCCCGTCCGGTGATGGTGAACACATCTTCTACCGGCATCAGGAAGGGCTTATCAACTGCACGCTGCGGCTCCGGAATATATTCATCCACGGCATCCATCAGTTCCCAGATGTTTTTGCACCACTCACAGTCTCTTTTGCCGCAGCCGCACTCCAGAGCCTTAAGGGCTGAACCGGTAATGATGGGTATATCGTCTCCCGGGAATTCATAGGAGGACAAGAGCTCACGCACTTCCATGTCCACCAGTTCCAGCAACTCCGGATCGTCAACCATGTCGGCTTTGTTCAGGAACACTACGATGTAGGGCACCCCTACCTGGCGGGCCAACAGGATGTGCTCGCGGGTCTGGGGCATGGGGCCGTCAGCCGCCGACACTACCAGGATAGCTCCGTCCATCTGGGCGGCGCCGGTGATCATATTCTTAATGTAGTCGGCGTGGCCCGGGCAGTCCACGTGGGCATAGTGCCTCTTTTCGGTTTCATATTCCACGTGGGATGTGCTGATGGTGATCCCACGGGCGCGCTCTTCCGGAGCCGCGTCAATTTCATCGTATTTCTTAACAGAGGCCCCGCCTACGGTGCTCAGGCACAGGGTGATGGCAGCCGTTAAGGTAGTCTTGCCGTGGTCCACGTGACCGATGGTTCCAATATTAACGTGGGTTTTGGTGCGTTCAAACTTCTGCTTTGCCATTAGCCTAAACCTCCTTACACATTCATCAACAAATTGAGGTGTTTTTTAGTTATTTCCATCTTATAAATACTTATACCATACTATGGAAGGCAATAAGTAATTCTGCGCATGAGCTTAAAATCCTTCAGCCTGAATAAAAAATAAAAGCGGGTGTGTCACACCCGCCTGTAGTCTGTGTGGTAGCGGCGCAGGGACTTGAACCCCGGACACCACGGGTATGAACCGTGTGCTCTGACCAGCTGAGCTACGCCGCCGTACCTAAAATAATGCAAAGCCGCCAACCGGCTGCTTGAAGTGGAGCCGCTAACCGGGCTTGAACCGGTGACCTCATCCTTACCAAGGATGCGCTCTACCTGCTGAGCTATAGCGGCATAATCACCTTACAACCGACTACCTAACGACCTCGCAGATTATAGACTAGCATAAGGCCGCAACCTTGTCAAGCAAGGTTTTATTTGGAAACAAATGATTCTGCCACCGGACAGCCCTCCAACAAAGCTATATATAAGCCTGCTGGACTAGTGACCTGGGATCCTGTTGTGGCGAGTCCCCTGGCTGATTTCTTTGCCGGCCAGGAAGGTCCTTGCTACGTCTTCCACCTCTCCGGTAGCACCGAGGATAACTTCCATACCGCTGTAGTAGAGCATTTCATGCAACGGGCGGCTGACCATATTGGCAATGACATAATTAACCCCTTCTTCTTGCAGGGTAGCTACCAGCCTGGTGCGATCGGAGCCGGTGGTGATTATTTTGGAGCCGGTGATCTCTTTGTCTTCAGCTTCAATAATAATATACTGTTCACTTTGACCAAATTTGTCGTGGATATAGCCCCCGGCGTAAGGCATGGCTATTTTCAAATTTTTGACCTCCTTTATTTGTGGAGACATCTTACTACCGTAAAAATTATACAAAGAATATTCCCTTAATGTCAACATGGGACCGGCAACGCACCTAACCCCGATTCCAGTATACTGCGTTTTTTGCCATACTGGCTTTCACTTTTGCCTCTTGGTCTCATTGGCAATAAGTTACCGCAAGGCAACCGGCGCAAAATAATTGAGCCTGCAGGACAGGAGGGACAGGGACCCTGTCCCTCCTGTCCTGCAGGCTCAACCCCTCCGCAGCTAAACCCGGTCGACTGTGCTTTTTGATATGCCGGTCAGCCTCGATATCTGTCTAATGGTCACGCCGTTTAATAACTTCAGGTCCCTTATGACTTTATCCCTCCGGCGCTTATCAAACTGTTTCAGTCCCAGGGGATCTTTTATCCCCACTTTTTTTAAGTAATCCTTCACTTCGCTGTCCGACAAACTGATTTTCCCCTCATCGTCCAGACACACATCGTCATTATCCTGCAGATTGAAATCCTGAAACAGCCTTCTGGCTTTTGTTCTATCCGGCGCAAACTTCTCTAAGGCAAAGTTGCTGTCAACTATTGCTGATAGTTTAAAATATTCCCGATAGCTGCTCCATTGATAATCAAGAATACTCCTGGCTATGCCTGCTTTCACCGGCTTTTGGTGAATATACCTCAGAACTGTTAAAAAATAGGCCTCACTTTCTACGGCTTCGCTCTTAAATCGCCCCTGGAACAGGTGTCCGCAGCGCTCATATTTGCTGTTGTACCAAAAGACATAACTGCTGCTGATGCGTTTAATTGCATCTGAAATGGACTCCCCTGACTCCCTGACCAGCAAATGAATGTGATTGCTCATAACACAATAGGCAAACAGGTCCATACCGCATACTTTTTTGTATTTATTTACGGTTATGAGAAATCTTTTAATATCCTCTTCATCGTTAAAAATTGTCTCTCTGTTAATACTGCGCAACAGGATATGATATATGTTGCATTTACTTCTAACTCTTGGGATTCTTGCCATATTCATCACCACGAGAATAGTTAAGTAAAGCAGCAAAAACCAGGATGAGGAGGGACAAGGCACCAGTCCCCTGTCCCCCCCCTCTCTACAGCTTTTGCAAATGGGTGTGGACAAAGACGGCCATTCAAAGCTGCAGATTGCTCAGTTTCAGATTAGAATACTGATCTTATGGTTTATCAGGCTCAACTACCAGCTTGTCCAGGTTTTTCTCTTTCATTTCCTGGAGAGCTCTCAGTACCATTTCCGGCGAAACCGGCACTTGATAGAACCTGACACCGATGGCATCAGCGATGGCGTTAACTATAGCCGGGAACGTGGGTTGCACCGCACCTTCACCAGTCTCCTTGGCGCCAAAGGGAGCCGTCGGGTCATAGCTGTCTTTCAAAGTGTTAATGGACATTTCAGGCATATCCATAGATGTAGGCATCTTATAATCGTGGAAGTTGGGGTTCAAGTGTTTGCCATTTTCATCAAGGACCTGATCCTCGAAGATAGCTGCCCCCATGTTATAGACGATGGAGCCTTCCACCTGACCGTCCGCAGCCATTGGGTTGACCATGGTACCCATGTCGCCGGATTCAGTGACCTTCTTCACCCGCACCCGGCCGGTTTCTGTGTCAACCTCCACTTCGTGGATCTGACAGCTGAAGCCAAAGGTTGGCGAGTGACCGATATTGGCGCCCTGAACCCTGTTGCCGCTTACGAGGTCAATACCTTTGCGCCGCGGCGGCGAGAAGTGACCGATACCTACCAGGGTGCCGGTGGTGCTGGTGGCTATATCCACTGCTTCATACCAGGACATGGATTTTTTGACTTCATACATCGAAGAGATTTTATGATCTTTGATAATCAACTGGTCAGCCCGCACACCCAGCTTCTGGGCCGCGATTTCTTTGAGCTTTTGATTGATGGACTCGGCGGCTGCTCTGATGGCAGTTCCGGTAGCGTAGGTTAAGCGGCTGGCAAAGGTCCCCAGGTCAAAAGTTCCGGCTTCCGTGTCGTGTGATTGGATGTGGACATCTTCGAAGTGAACACCCAGCGCTTCAGCGGCCATCTGAGCCATGACCGTATTAACGCCCTGGCCGATATCGGTGACAGCACAGTGCACAGTCACTCCGCCTTCGGTATCAACCCGGATCAATGCAGTGGTATGGGGCTTGTAGTTCAGGTAAAGGGTATAGGCTGTACCAGTGATGTAGTTACCGCCGGCCAAACCGATGCCCTTACCGAAAGGCAATTTGCCGTGCAGATCCAGGTAACCGGCTTTTTCCACTGCAGTCTGAACAGCCCTCTTATACTCAGTATGCGGGACGTACATGTTGTTGGCGCAGTAGTAACCTGAAGTAGCAGCGTTTTTCATCTTCAGCTCGTAAGGGCTAATCCCCATCATTTCAGCCATTTCATCCAGCATGACTTCCATTGCATACCTAGGTTGTACTCCGCCTAGCCCGCGCATGGCACCCATACTGGGCTTGTTGGTGAAGACATTCTTCAGCATGGAACGGGCGTTGGGAACCTTGTAGGGCAAGTGAATCATCGAGCCGGTGTAGAACATAACCACAACGCCCCAGCTGACGTACGCCCCTTTATCCATGACATTTTCAAAATCAACAGCCTGGATATAACCATCCTTGTCGATACCAATTTTCATTCTCATGTGGCATGGGTGCCGGCCCTTGTTGGTATAGAATACTTCACTGCGCTCGTAAGTGCATTTGACCGGCCGTCCGGTCTTTCTGGACAAGAAAGCAGCCACAAACTCATTGGAGCAGGCTTCGCCTTTACCGCCGAAACCACCGCCGACGGTGGGCACGGTAACACGAATTTTACTCATAGGCATCTCTAGCACATCGGCCAGCTGGCGGTGTGTGTAGTGAGGCGTTTGAGTGGCAGTCCAAATCTGCATTCTACCGGTTTGCGTATCGTAGTAGGCCAGCGCCGATTGTGGCTCAATAAAACCTTGCTGTGGCATACCGGTTTTTATTCTCCGCTCCAGCACATACTCACACTCGGCAAAGGCCTTTTCCACATCACCGTATACCTGCTTGCCCTCGTGACAAATATTGCCGGGCCGATCTTCGTGAATCAATATTTCATCAGCCCGCGCCATAGATTCAAAAGGATCAAGCAGTACCGGCAAGGGCTCATATTCCACTTCTATTAGCTCAAGGGCTTTCTCGGCAGTTTCTTCATCAACTGCTGCCACCGCGGCTACACCTTCACCATGGAAGCGCACTTTATCAATAGCCAGTACAGTTTCGTTGCAATTATGGGGTATGATGCCCCATTTGACGGGAGCTTCTTCACCGATGAGAACGTCAACTACACCCGGTAGAGCCAGCGCCTTGCTGCAATCAATCTTCTTAATTTTCGCATGGGCATATTCTGTGCAGCGTTTTATTTTGGCATACAGCATGTTCGGCAGGGTCATGTCATCAGCATAAATAGCTTCACCCTTAGCTTTAGCCGGCGCATCTACCTTCGGCACACTTCTTCCGACCTGAGTAAACCTTCTTTCATCTAAATACGAAGGCACTCCTTCACGCACATACGCTGATGGTTGGCCTTCCGGCACTAAGGTTTCCCGCTCGTCAAAGTATTTCATTTACTTCACCCCCTGTGCTGCCATTGTTTCAGCAGCCATTTCGATAGCTTCAACAATTCGTTTATAACCAGTACAACGGCAAAGATTCCCTGATATGCCCATTTTAACCTCTTCTCTACTGGGCTTGGGATTCCGATCCAAAAGGGCCTTCGCCGCCATAATCATGCCCGGAGTGCAGTAACCGCACTGAATAGCACCATGATCCACAAATGCCTGCTGGATTGGATGGAGTTGGCCACCTGGCTGGACCATGCCCTCAATAGTGGTGATCTTTTTACCATCACAGGCAACGGCCAGAGTGAGGCAGGATAAGGTGGCGTCACCCTCTACCAGGACAGTACAGGCACCACAGTCACCATTGCCGCAACCTTTCTTGGTGCCGGTCAGACCAATTTTTTTCCTTAGTACGTCCACCAGCAAATCCCTGTGGCTTACGACCACATCATATGGCATGCCGTTAATTTCTAAGCTAATCTGTTTCTTCATCACTTACACCTCCCTGGCTGCGGCAAACGCCTTTTTGAGCAACTGGCGTGTAAGTACAGCCACCATTTCATACCGATACCACTCGGAAGCCCTGACGTCAGAAATCGGTTTAGCTTCCGACCTGGCTTTTTCAGCTGCTTCTTCAATCAATTCGTCAGTGAGCTTCTTTCCGATCAGCAGGTCCGGCACTGCTCTGGATACCAGGGGTTTAATATAAACCGAGCCCTGTACCAGTTTTACAAACTTAACGGTCTGCTTATCATCCTCCAACTCAAGGTTAACAGCCATATTAACACAGTCAATCTCCATGGCGTCTCTAGCACCCGCATTGGCGAAAAAGCTCACGGACTTAGGAGAAGGCTCCGGTATTTTAAACTTGGTTAATATTTCACCTTCTCTAAGGTCAATGCTCCTAACACCTATTATGAAGTCTTCCAGAGGCATTTCTCTTTCGCCTTTAGCACTACCCAACACAACCGTAGCGCCCAGCGCTACCAGAGGGGGAGGTGTTTCAGCAGAAGGCGAAGCGTTACAGGAGTTACCACCGATTGTGCTCATGGACCGCACCTGAGGACCGCCGAGTTGGCTGGCAGCATAGGCCAGAACAGGATATTTCTCATTTACTATCTCAGAATACTGGATATCGGCAATCTTTGTGGTGGCACCGATTTCCATCCCCTTGCCAGGCTCATATTTGATCCCGCTAAATTCTTCAATGTTTTTTATATCGATTAGATATGGGGGGCTGACGATCTTATCCTTCATCAACACAATAAGGTCTGTACCACCAGCCAGGATCTTTGCTTCTTTTCCCAGACGGCTGACCAGCTCATAGGCCTCAGCGGGCGTCGTGGGTGCATAATACTCAAATTCGTTTGTATACATCTAAGCCACCTCCTTCATTTCTTGACCACGCTCTCGATTAATCACTTTCAGGTTCCTACTACAGCAGCTCCATCCACGTTGTTGCCAAAAACAATCCGGGTTTACGATAACGCTAATGAGTTCACCTCCCCTTAATTTGCTTCTATACAACACCGGGGGAATCTTATGGTTAGTGAACTAACTGCCTTCCCCCAGGGTATAGGCAAGTTTTCCTGCACTGCTAACCGCTCCTCAATACTTCTACCCTTAATCTTTTTAATCAACCGGCGAATTTATAATTGTATATTTACCAGAAATTCTCTCCTGATAAGTTAGTGACTATAATCACAATATAGCCGTTATGAACATATGTCAATAATTTTTTGTGACATATGCCATTAACAAATTATGGGACAAAGGGACAGACGCCTTGTCCCCTTTCATATAGATGCCCTTCAAAAAATAGGGTTAACCCAGCAATACTCTCGCTTTCGCCGCTTTTCCATAAACTAACAGATACTACCTCTCCCTTGCTTTTGATAAGTTTTTTTTATACACTGATGTAAAATTTTAATTACTTAAAGCAAAAACTGGGACAGGGGGACAGGTCCCTCGTCCCAGTTTCTCTCATAATTAAATATATGCTCCAATCTGCTTAAAGAATAGCGGGGATATAATTAAAGCCCTGTAGCTCCCATGAGAGAACTACAGGGCTTCACTGCTGTACAGAGCTCGGATACAGGGTACCTGTCTCATCTTTTAGAGAGACAGTGCCATACAACATAAAAGCCGTTTCGCTCAAAGGCACAAACGGCTTTATTACTATATTATTTAGCTTATTTGGTTGCGGGGAGGGGATTTGAACCCCTGACCTTCGGGTTATGAGCCCGACGAGCTACCAGCTGCTCTACCCCGCGATGCAACAAATCTCATTGTATCATACCGGGCAACAATATGCAAGGACACTAAAAATGTATATAATGTATGGCCCAACTCATACAAAGTGGTGGAGGGGGCTGGATTCGAACCAGCGAAGTCATCGACGGCAGATTTACAGTCTGCTCCCTTTAACCACTCGGGCACCCCTCCATATTTAGATTTGTTCTAACTCGGCTGGAGCCGGCGATGGGACTCGAACCCGCAACCTGCTGATTACAAGTCAGCTGCTCTGCCAATTGAGCTACGCCGGCGCTGAGACACTAATTATTATATGCTACTGCTGCACTCATGTCAACCGCAAAATCCTGCATTTTTTAGCTCTTAAAACCGGCTGCTCCGGCTGCTTCGAGTGTGCCCGACCTTGCCCACCGGCTTAAGCTATTGAGCCAATCAACTGATTAAGCTTCCCTTTTTTCCAGATAGCGTTCGAGTTTGCGTTTCACACGCTGGAGTGCGTTGTCAATTGATTTGACATGCCGTTCCAGTTCCTCGGCAATTTCCTGATAAGACTTTCCTTCCAGGTAGGACATCAAGACCTTCCACTCCAGGGAGCTTAAGATCTCACCCATTTTCTCCTCGATATCATCAAACTCTTCCCTGGAGATAATCAACTCTTCGGGATCAGTAATTCTCGATCCGGAGAGCACGTCCAGCAGGGTGCGATCAGAATCCTCATCGTAGATAGGTTTGTTTAGAGAAACATAGGAGTTCAAGGGTATATGCTTTTGCCTGGTAGCGGTCTTAATAGCCGTGATGATCTGTCTGGTGATGCAAAGCTCGGCAAAAGCTCTGAATGACGACAGCTTGTCCGTCCGGAAGTCACGGATGGCCTTATAAAGACCAATCATGCCCTCCTGGATAATATCTTCTCGATCGGCGCCAATCAGAAAATAGGAGCGGGCCTTGGCCCGGACAAAATTCCTATACTTATTAATCAGGTACTCCAGGGCTGTTTCGTCGCCTTCACGGGCAAATTCCACAACTTCTTCGTCAGCTAAAAGCTGGTACCCGCTGCAAACCTCTGTCTGGGCTTGAAAAATCACTATTCTCCCCCTCTATCCGCTGACTGACCAAAACAAAAACAAAAAACCACCCACGCTTGCCTCCAGGCCAAAAGCCCTGGTCGGCAGATTTATATACGGGGGTTTGGTATGCAAAATACAACTGGTCAAGTTCCAAAACCATTATAACTAAGCAGTTAGATACCGTCAAGTAAAAACAGACAAACTAGCCCTTGCCGCGCCTCATTCGTTCAAATATTTCGCGCACCTCTCCCAGTAAACGGTTCTCCAGGTAGCCGTCTACCGGCTTAGCTTGCCGGTAATACGCCCGGCTCTCTTTCTTGACTCTTGTTACCTGCTCCCGTAGCTCACGAGGAGTCAGACGAAAAGCCCCCCGGCCAAAAATGACCACCTGCTCGGCCCAGTCTCCGGTTGCCACAAAGACCGGACCGCCCAAATCCAGCAAGGAACCGATCATCCCCTCGATAACAGTATCGGCTGTTTCACCCTGCTGGGTATAGATCACTTCCACCCCATCCACTTCTTCAACCCGCTCCCCGGTGCCCTTGCTATTATGGGCATCAAAGACCACTACTACCTTAATGCCGCTTAAAGCCGCATACTCGGCGAGGATAGACACAAGTTTTGACCTGGCGTATTCCAGGCCGGAATCCCTGTATTTTTCGAATTCGGGCCAGGCAAATATTATATTATAGCCGTCAACTATTAGATGACCTTTCATTTAAAGCAACTCTCCTCTGGCGCAACACCTCGTAGGCCAGCAGAGCTGCCGCCACCGACGCGTTTAACGAATTGACACGGCCGGACATAGGCAAACGCACCAACAGATCACAGCGTTCCTTAACCAGACGGCCCAGGCCCTTATCTTCTCCTCCGATAACCAGGGCCACCGGCCCCTCTAAGGGGGCGTCCCAGTAAAGTTCCTGCCCCTCCGGGTCAGCACCGGCAATCCAGAGCCCTTGTTTTTTTAAGGCTTCGATAGTCTGGGGCAGGTTTGCTACTCTGGCTACCGGTACATATTCAATAGCACCGGCGGAGGACTTGGCCACAGTTGGGGTTAGAGGAGCGGAACGCCGGCGGGGTATTACCACGCCATGAGCCCCTGCAGCATCAGCAGTGCGGAGGATGGCGCCCAGGTTGTGCGGGTCATTGATCTCATCCAGCAAGATCAAAAAAGGCTGTTCCCGGGGGCCTACCCCTGCCAGGATATCCTCCAATGCCACATACTCTTTAGCCGCAGCAAAAGCAATCACACCCTGGTGGGCGCTATCAGGCGCCATTTTGTCCAACCGCTGCCGCTCCACCTTCTGCACTGGGATATTTTTCTCTTTGGCAGCACCGTAAATCTGCAACAGCGGGCCTGATAAAGCCCCCTCGGCAATCATTATTTTATTGATCGGCCGCTGGGCACGCAAAGCTTCAAGGACCGGGTTGCGCCCGGCAATGATATCGTCCAGAGGTAATCTCTCCTTTGACATACTCCTGGTATATGAGGTGAGGACAACTGCTCACCAAGCATTGTTTACAAATCTTTGTTTATAAGTATATACGTTTACCTTATTTAGAAATCGAGGTTGCTAAATTGTTCCCTGACCTCATCAAACTTTCCACAGCTCATCTTACCCTCCGGGCATGCTCCGTTGAGGCAACCCGGTCCGGCCCTGTAGAAAATGACCGGGGCAACCTGTCTTACCAGGCGCAGCATCTCAATGGCCAGGGTTCTGATTTCCCACTGAGCCCGGTTACAGCAGCGCAAAGCAAAGAAATGCAGCAGTTCCCGGGCATTCATGGTGACCAGCATTTTCGTCTCCGCCGCGTTGGGCAAAACAAACCGGGCATCCTCATAGGAAGACGCACCATGGGCCTTAAGTTGCTCCACCCAGTAATCGTACCACTCTTGTATCTGTTGCATCTGCCCCTGAAAAACCGTCACCGCCTCTGGCCCCAGTTCCGCAATGCGAGGCGGCAGAATATAGCCGAAAACCCCGTCTTCGCTTTTATCGCTGGTCTCCGAGACATAGCGCTGAGATTTAACGCTGAAGCTGGCGATGCGGTGCCGCGTGATCTGAGCTAATAAGCTGCGGGATACCCCCTCCACTCCGAAGGTAAAGCTGGCGTGCTCAATGGGTGACAGGTGGCCGGAATCGATCAACCGCTCTAAAAAAACACCCTGATCCCTTGCTGCAACACCCTGTTTGAGCTCCTCCAGCCCCGCCGGGGAATAGCATAGCTTGGCCCCCATAGCAACGGCTTCCTCCGGAGCGGGAGTATATTTCAATAGGCTGACGCTCAGTTTTTTTACACCCATGTTTCACACCTGCAAAATTAATTAATGTCGTTAGCCCGTCCCTCCGCCAACTCCATGGCTATGGCGAGTATTTCCTCCAGGCGGGCTATGTCTCCTTTGAGATAGAGATAGCCGATGAGGCACTCAAAAGCTGTGCTCTGCCGGTAATCCAGTACAGCGGCGCTGCGGGGTGTATGAGCCGATTTGGCATTGCGGCCCCGGCGGAGCACCGCCGCTTCTTCTTCCGTTAACAGGCCTTCCAATTCCCGCACCAGTTTAGCCTGAGCAGCGGCATGCACGTATTTGACCGTCTCACCATGGAGCCGTTTGACCCTTGTGATGCCCCTTTGGACCAGATAAGAGCGGACAAAAAGCTCGTAGACGGCATCTCCCACATAGGCCAGCACCAGGGCCGGCAATTCGCCGGGTTGCATATCCGGGGTAATCATCATTGCTTTTTCCAACGGACCCCCTGGGGGGTATCCTCAAGGATTACACCCAGTTCTTTCAACCCATCTCTGATCCGGTCGGCAGTAGCCCAGTCCTTCTTCTGCCGGGCTTGCTGCCGGATTTCAATAATCAGTTCCAGCAGCCCTTCCACCAGACCGAAGCCGTCCCCGGTTGCCTGGTCCAAAAGGATCTTGCCGTGGGGATCAACCTTAAAAATGCCCAGTACACTGTTAAAAGACTGGAACAAGTCCATGGCTTGCCGCAAGGTCGCCAAATCCCCGGCGCACACACCGCCAGCCGCTTTGCTCACAGCACTGTTAACTTCCCTGGCCAGATCAAAGACAACCCCTATGGCCAGGGCCGTATTAAAGTCGTCGTCCATAGCGGCTTCAAAAGCGGCTTTGCATTTGTCAATGGCGCCGGCCAAATCCGCTGCCCAGCCGGCAACAGCCTCATCCCCGGAACGTGCAGCCTGGCCCTCCAGGACCTCCCCCAACAGGCGAATGCTGGTTTTGAGCCTCTCCAGGCCCTTACCGGCTGCTGCCAGGCTTTCATCATCGAAATCCAATGGGCTGCGGTAGTGGGTGGCAAGCAGGAAAAACCTGACTACCTCCGGAGCAAATCTCCCCAGGATATCCCGGACTAAAAAGAAGTTGCCCAGTGATTTGGACATTTTCTCATCATTAACGGTAATGAAGCCGTTGTGCAGCCAGTAGCGGACAAAGGTTTCCCCGGTGGCTGCTTCAGCCTGGGCAATTTCATTTTCATGGTGGGGAAAGATTAAATCGCTGCCACCGCCGTGGATATCGAAGCCGGGCCCCAGGTATTTCTGGGACATAACTGAACACTCAATGTGCCAGCCCGGCCTCCCGGGTCCCCAGGGACTTTCCCAGGAGGGCTCACCTGGCTTGGCCGCCTTCCAAAGGGCAAAGTCCAGCGGATCCTGCTTACGGCTGTCCACATCCACCCGGGCGCCGGCCTGCATATCATCGAAGTCCCGTCCTGAAAGCTTGCCATAGGGCTCAAAACTGCGCACAGAAAAGTAGACGTCACCGTCAACTACGTAGGCAAAACCTTTTTTAACCAGTTCCGCCACCGTCTCAATAATGTCGGGAATGTGTTCCGAAACCCTGGGATGCCGATCAGCCCTTAAGACATTAAGGGCATCGGCGTCTTTAAAGTATTCATCGATATATTTACGGGAAAGCGCCAGGGGCTCCTCGCCCTCTTCCCTGGCCCGGTTGATGATCTTATCGTCAACATCGGTAAAGTTCTGAATATAGTTCACCTGGTAGCCCTTGTAGATAAAATACCGTCGCACCGTGTCAAAAAAGACCAGCGGCCTGGCATTGCCCAGGTGCACAAAGTTATAGGTGGTCGGGCCGCAGACATACATGCCCACCTTGCCCGGCTCTCTGGGCTGAAAGGTCTCCTTGCGCCTGGATAGTGTGTTATATAGCTCCATCCTTATAAAACACCTTTCTCGGGATAATATATTTATTAATGGCCTAAGCCTGTCAGGGCTTGCTGCAGGCGTACGGCAACGCCCTCCCGGCCCAAAAGAACCATGGTCTTGTTCAAATCGGGCCCGTGGGTATGGCCGGTTAAGGCTACCCGTACCGGCATAAATATACCTTTACCCTTAACCCCTACAGCCTTGCCCACCTCTTTAAGCAGCTGTTTGGCCACATCTTCTGTTAGCTCCGGCACTGCGGCGATCCTTGTTATTAGCTCGCCTAAAACAGCCGGCACCTGCTCGCCGGCCATGATCTCCCTGGCCTCTTCACCGGCCACGTTAACCCGGTCAACAAAGAAAACTGCGGCATGCTCCGTTATTTCCTCCAGGCAGTTTAAATAATCCCGCAAGAGGCTCACCAGCATGGTCATCCATTCATATTGCTTCTCTGTCAGGGGTGTACTGATATAACCGGCCTTTTCCAGATAAGGTATAGCCAGCCCGGTAATTCTCTCCAGGGATGCTGTGCGTATATAATGGGCATTGAGCCAGTTTAACTTGTTCAGGTCAAAAACAGCGGGGCTTTTGGACACGCGCTCCAGAGAAAACTGCTCAATCAGCTGTTCAAGGGACAGGATCTCATTTTCCCCGCCGGGCGACCAGCCCAGCAAAGCCAGAAAGTTGACCAGAGCCTCAGGCAGGTAGCCTTTTGCCTGGTACTGCTCGATAGCGGTGGCTCCATGACGCTTGCTCATTTTGCTGCGATCCTGCCCCAGGATCAAGGAAACATGAGCAAATTCAGGCAGCTGCCAGCCCAGGGCTTCATAAATCACAATCTGGCGGGGGGTATTGGACAGGTGTTCCTCAGCCCTGATCACATGGCTGATCTCCATGGTGTGATCATCGATGACCACGGCGAAATTGTAGGTGGGGATACCATCTGATTTGACAATGATAAAATCACCGATACCGCTGCCTTCAAAGGTCACCTCGCCCCTCACCAGGTCGTTGACCACAACATTACGGTCTTCCGGCGTGCGGAAACGGATAGCCGGCTTGCGGCCTTGCGCCTCCAAAGCGGCGCATTCTTCTTCCGTCAGGTGGCGGCAACGGCCACAGTAGGTAACCATTTCTCCTCTGGCCAGGAGTTCATCCCGCTCGGCAGCCAGCTCTTCCTCCGTACAATAACAGCGGTAAGCGTGACCGCCGGCCAGTAAAGCTTCAGCATATTGACGGTAGAGCTCCAGACGTTCGGTCTGGCGATACGGGGCGTGGGGCCCCCCCGTGCGGATCCCCTCATCCCAATCCATGCCCAGCCAGTTCAGAGCATTAAGTATGTTTTCTTCCGAGGCGCGGGTTGACCGCTCCAAGTCGGTATCTTCAATCCGCACTATAAAAGTACCGCCGTAATGGCGGGCAAAAAGCCAGTTAAATAAAGCAGATCTAGCCCCCCCGATATGAAAGGGACCGGTAGGGCTGGGTGCAAAACGTACACGTACCGGCAAAATGGTTCCCCCCTAAGACAAATATCAAAGTATTACCCTGGCGAAGGGACAAACCAGCCTGACTCTCAGACTGGTTAAATAAGCCTTTAGATCCTAGTAATTATAACACTGTCATGTGGCACAGGCAAACCCTGGTTTCGAAAACCCATCAGAACCTGACAAAGCAAGGTTAACGAAAGAGCTTCACCCTCGTTTTGCCTAAAACAAGTGGCCGTAGCGCAGGATTCAACTGCTCCTTTTGAGCTCTACAACTCGCCTCACAAAAAGTCAACGGGGCGGCGCACCTGGTGCAAAAGCACGCCGTCCCGTTGACTGATCTTCGCTATTCCAACAGCGCCGCGGCATATGCGGCCATACCTTCGCCGGCGCCGGCGAAGCCAAGACCCTCAGTTGTAGTGGCCTTGACATTGACCGCACCGGGACTGATCTCCAGGGCCGTGGCAATATTATGCTTCATTTCTTCCATATAGGGAGCCAGCTTAGGCCGCTGGGCCACTACAAGGGAGTCTATATTTCCTACCTTAAACCCCCTGGACTGCAGCAATTCGCCTACTTTGGCCAAAAGGGCCAGGCTGCTGATGTCTTTATAACGCATGTCATGGTCAGGAAAATGGCGGCCGATGTCACCTTCTCCGGCGGCTCCCAGCAACGCGTCCATAATGGCGTGGACCAACACGTCCGCGTCCGAATGCCCCAAAAGCCCTTTCTCAAAGGGTATACGAACACCGCCCAAAACCAGCTGCCTGTCTGGCATCAGTTTATGTACATCATAACCAAAGCCGACTCTCATCGGTTGTGCCCCCTTACTGCCCGTTGTCCAACATAGCCGCCGCGATGATCAGATCTTCGGGAGTAGTGATTTTTATATTGCGATAGCTGCCTTCCACCAACTTCACCGGCTGGCCCAACTTTTCAAGCAGCGCCGCGTCATCCGTAGCCTGATAATTGACCTCCCGGGCCCGTTGATGGGCCTCCAGAATTAAATGATATAGAAAGGCCTGGGGGGTTTGTGTCAACCACAACCTGTTCCTGGGCAATGTTTCACTAACGAACTCATCCTCTCCGGCCAGCTTAACGGTATCCTTGACCGGCACCGCACAGGTAGCGGCCCCGTAGTGCAAAGCTGCCCGGATCACCTGTTTCAGATTATCATCGCTCAAAAAAGGCCGGACAGCGTCATGGATGAGCACTACCTCCGTATCGGGGGCAAGGGCCAGAAGACCGCAAAAAACGGAATCCTGGCGCTCTTGACCACCGGTCACAATGGCCGTTACTTTTTTCAACCCGAGCTCGTCAACTGCCAGCCGGCGGCAATAATCAGCTTCACCTTCGCCGGCAACCAATACTATGTCCTGCACCAAACTGCTGGTTTCCAAAACTCTCAAGGTATGACCCAGGATAGGCAGGCCGCCCAGGGCAAGATACTGCTTCCTGATCCCGGCACCCATCCGCTTGCCGCAGCCGGCAGCAGGCACAACAGCTGCAACTTTAGCCAATGGCGTTCACCTCATTCATGCGGGCATGTCCAGCCTCACCCCTACGCTGCTCGTACTTGGGCTTGGCGAAGATCATTCTGCCGGCAGCGGTCTGCAGCACGCTGGTAACCAGCACCTCAATAGTCTGGTTCATATGGCGCTTGCCGTTTTCCACCACAATCATGGTGCCGTCATCCAGATAGGCGATTCCCTGGCCTGTCTCCTTACCCTCCTTGACCAACTGCACCACCATTTCTTCGCCTGGTAAAACCACCGGTTTCACCGCATTAGCCAGTTCATTGATATTTAAAACTTTAACGCCGTGCAATTCGGCCACTTTATTGAGATTGTAATCATTGGTGATGATTTTGCCGCCGAGTTTCTGGGCCAGCTTGACCAATTTGGCGTCTACTTCCGCTATATCTTCCAGGCCGCGGTTATTTTCATAAATCTGAACCCTTATCTCCGGGTCCTTTCGCATGGCGTTCAGGATATCCAGCCCCCGCCTGCCACGGTTTCTTTTGAGCAGGTCGGGAGAATCGGCAATGTGCCGCAGCTCATCCAGCACAAAGGCAGGAATAAGCATGATCCCTTCAATAAAACCGCTCTGGCACAGCTCGGAGATGCGCCCGTCAATAATCACACTGGTGTCGAGTATTTTAAAATGTCCGGCCTTGAGTTCGGATTTTAAAGCACGCTCCTTGCCGAACTTGGGGAAGCTGGCAAACAACCCCAATATTTCTTCACGCTTTTTGATACTGATGCTCCAGCCCAGATAAGCAAGCAATAAAGTTAACAGGATCCAGATTACTTTGCCGATTAATCCTAAAAAAGACAGGACGCTTCCTATCAAATTGGCAATTATAAGTCCAATAATTAAACCTGACGAGCCAATTAACAGATCCTGCGTGGGCACCAGTTGCAGATACTGCTCGAAAATTAAAGCAGCTCGCACAGAACCATGCATTATTGGCCGGGTTAACAGGATACCTGCCACGATACCGATAAGTGTCGTCAACCCAATCACGCCCAACTGAAAATGTTGCGGCAGACCGGTGAGAAATACCACAAGGCCGCTATTCACCAGGAAGAAGCCCACAGCCGCACCTGCTCCTGTAAACGCAGCCAACAGAATAAAGTATACTGCTTTTTTCAACTTTTTCACCTCCTTTCCACCGCACATTGCTACAACTATCGATATCCAGCAGAGTATATAGCTTTTATCTATTGCTATAAGCTATATTATATTTATTCAGGAGGCACAGCAAGAAAAAATAAGTAAAATTTTCCGACACAGAAAAATAAAGTGCCAGCCTGAGCTGGCAACATTATGCGAAGGCACCGTCAAGCATTGATTCTGCTTTATCCTCTTCCCATTCTGTTGCTAAAACTAATTCACTGAGCAAAATCTGCCTGGCATTTTCAAGCATTTTTCGTTCACCAGAGGACAAACCCTTTTCACGGTCCCTCTTAACCAGATTGCGCACTACCTCAGCGACTTCAAAAACATCGCCGGTTTTAATCTTTTCCAGATTTGCACGATACCTGCGGTTCCAATTGGGTGACATGGCCGAACTCTGTTGGCGCAGGATATGCATAACCTCCTGAACCCCATCCGAATCAATCACCTCGCGCAAACCAACACCCTCACCATTGCTGATGGGGATCATCACCTTCATATCTCCCACAGGCAGGCGCAGTATATAATACTGCTTCTTTTCACCGAGAACTTCTTTCTCTTCTATAGCCTCGATCACGCCGGCGCCGTGCATCGGGTACACCACTTTATCCCCTATTTTAAACAAGTAAGTACCCTCCTTTAAATTTAAAAACAACTAAAGTATAGCACAAAAGGTACCCCTTGTCAAATAAACTATCATTTTAGCATAGCCCTAACATAGTGTCAACAACATATTATTTAATATTTCAAACCTGAATTTCTTTCATCAACAGATCCCGGTAGCGCCGCAAACCTTCTTTGATGGAGCGGGCTCGCACCTCACCAATACCCTCAACCTCATCCAGCTCCTCAATAGAGGCCACTAATATTTTATTTAACGCGCCAAAAGTCTTAACCAGATTCTCAATAACAGGCAACGGCAACCGGGGCACCTTCTGCAAAATGCGATAGCCCCTGGGTGCAACGTGCTGGTCCAGGATACTCGAGCTGCCGGAATAGCCCAGAGCCCGGGCAATTAAAGTCAGATCCAAATAATCCTCCGCCGGCCATCTGTCAATTACAGCCATAATTTCTTCCGGGGTTTTGTCTGTCTGAGCAGTAGCATAATCCCGAATAACCAGCAGGCCTTCTTCCTCCACGTTGGCCATCAGTTCATCCACCTGCATTGTGATCAGCCGGCCCTCCACCCCTAATTCACAGGTGTACAGTTCGATCTCTTTAACTACCTGGAAGAACATTTCCAACCGTTGAATCACTTTGGCTACATCAAAAAGGGTAACCGATTCCTGAAACTCCATAACGCTTAAACTGAGCAGGAACTTATCCAGCACCACACGGTATTTCTCCAGGGTTTGAATTGCCTGGTTGGCCTTGGTCAAAATGAGCCCCAGATCTTGCAATACATATTTCAAAGTGCCCTTATAAAGTGTGATCACCCCGCGACGCTGAGATATGGCGATTACCAGCGTGCCGGTCTGTCTGGCTACCCGCTCGGCAGTACGGTGGCGTATACCGGTCTCGCTGGAAGGAATATCCTGACTGGGAACCATCTGGGTGTTGGCAGCCAGGATTTTTTTAGCATCCTTACTCAGGATAATGGCACCATCCATTTTAGCCAGTTCATAGAGATGTGAAGGACTGTAATCGGCATTGAGCATAAAACCACCTTCGACAATGCCCATCACTTCGGGATTTTCAGCCAGGACGATAAGACCACCGTTTTTTGCCCGCAGCACATTTTCCAGTCCCTCTCTGAGCGGCCTGCCCGGCGCCACTGAGCGCAACACTTTTAATAGCATATCTTCCATCTTTTCGTCTCTCATGGTACACCTCACACCAATAAAGCAATTTCCAGGGCCGCTTCCAGAGTATCCGCCTTGAGTAAACCTTTGTAGTCCCCGGGCAGGGCGGCGCTTTGGCCAGACATCAGGAAGCGGTTAAAACCCATTTTAAAGGCCTCCCTGAGCCTTTTCTCCATCCCCGCAACCGGCCGCAGCTCACCGGTCAAACCCGTTTCACCGGCACAAACCAGCCCCGGATCTACCGGGATATCCTTAAAACTTGAAGCTAGAGCACAGGCTATGGCCAGATCCGCCGCAGGTTCGTCTAACCTCACTCCCCCAACAGCATTGACATAAATATCCTGGTTTCCTAGATTGAAACCCACCCTTTTTTCAAGGACAGCCGCCACCAGCGCCACTCTATTGTAATCCACACCGGCGGTCATGCGGCGCGGCGTCCCGTAACCGGTTGGACAGACGAGAGCTTGTATCTCCACCAGGAGGGGTCTTGTGCCTTCCAGCGCTGCTGCCACTGCAGTTCCCGGTATGTCCCCCTGGGTCCGTTTAGTAAGAAAAATACCGGAAGGGCTGTCCACCTCCACCAGACCGCTGCCGCTCATTTCAAATATTCCAATTTCGTTTGTTGAGCCAAAACGGTTTTTTACGCCGCGCAGAATGCGGAAAAACTGATGCCTGTCACCTTCCAGGTAAAGGACCGTGTCCACCATATGTTCCAGCACTCTGGGACCCGCCAGCAGCCCTTCCTTGGTCACATGACCAACTAAAAAAATCGATATACCTGTTTCCTTGGCCAACCTCATCAATATGGAGGCACATTCACGGACCTGGCCAACACTGCCGGGAGCGGATGACAAACTGGGTTTAAACATGGTCTGGATAGAATCAATCACCGCCACCGGGGGTTTTTCCCGGTACAGCTGCTGTTCAATCTGCTCAATGTCCGTAGCGCAGGATAAGAGCAAAGACGGCGACATGGCGCCCAGCCGTTCAGCCCTGAGCCGCACCTGACCGGCGGATTCTTCGCCGGTTATGTATAATACCCGCATCTTGCTGCTGAGCCGGTGCGCAACCTGCAGCATCAGGGTTGACTTGCCAATGCCGGGATCGCCCCCCACTAAAATCAGAGAGCCCGGCACCAGGCCACCGCCTAAAACCCTGTCTACCTCTGCCATTTCGGTGGGAAAACGCTCCTCACCCTGCACAGGCACTTCCGTAACGGGACATATTTTGGGCAGACTGCCGGCCACCGGGACATTGACCGCCTGAGGCTGTTGCATTTCTTCCACAAGACTGTTCCAGGTCCCGCAACCTGGGCAACGGCCCAGCCAGCGAGTGGACTGTTGTCCGCATTCCTGACAGCGAAAACTTGATTTTACACGCATTTACAATTTTCCCCATATTTCGATTATTGTTCAGATAATATCATTACCGCTAATATCCTACAAGGGCCATCCCTGCCAAGTCTATAAACGCTGTTTAAGGATAGTATAACCTGGCAACAAGACAACTAAAAACGCACCCACCATACGTTGCAGGTGGGTGCGTTTCTCAATGCAAATAACCCGTTTAACAACGCGGTCAATCCTAAGAAGTCTATTGCACCATGCCAGGTTATTGTAAACCTAAGCCGGCAACTTTTTTACGGTTAGATGCTCCCCTTCCACTTCCATCCTAATACGGTCACCGCTCTTAAAAGCACCCTTGAGCAGTTCTTCGGAGAGCAGATCCTCCACCAAACGCAAGATCGCACGCCTTAAAGGCCTGGCTCCATAGTTTTCATCATAACCTTCTTTGGCCAAAAGATCCTTAACCGGTTCAGCAAACTCGATATCGATCTCGTTTTCCTTCATCCTGGCAGTGACTTCCTTCAGCATCAGAGTAACGATTTGCCTGATATCTTCCTGGCTAAGGGAATGGAATACTATCGTCTCATCAATACGGTTGAGGAATTCCGGCCTGAAAGTTCGCCTTAGCTCATCGTTGACCTTATTTTTCATGTTTTCATAGTTATCTTCCGCAGCCTTGCCGGTCTTAAAGCCCATTACTGTTTCCCGCTTGATGGTGCTCACACCTACGTTTGAGGTCATGATGATCACGGTATTGCGGAAATCAACGGTTCGGCCTTTAGTGTCGGTAAGGCGCCCGTCCTCCATTACCTGCAGCAGGATATTGAACACATCAGGATGGGCCTTTTCAATTTCGTCCAGCAAGACAACCGTATAGGGCCGCCGCCTGACTGCTTCGGTGAGCTGGCCGGCTTCATCGTAACCCACATAGCCGGGAGGCGCCCCCACCAGACGGGATACAGAGAACTTTTCCATATACTCGGACATATCCAGCCTGACCATTGCGTCCTCGCTGCCGAACAGGACCTCCGCAACAGCTTTGGCCAGTTCTGTTTTGCCGACGCCGGTAGGGCCCAGGAAGATGAAGGAACCGATGGGGCGTTTAGGATCCTTAAGGCCGGCCCGGGCCCTTCGGATCGCTCTGGATATGGCCCGTACCGCCTCATCCTGTCCAATTACCCGCTCATGGAGCACCTCTTCCATTCTCAACAAACGCTCCGATTCAGCCTCTTCAATCTTCTTAACCGGGATACCGGTCCAGCTGGCGGCAATCTGAGCAATATCATCCTCACCCACGACCAGGTCGAGACCACCCTTTTCTTTTTTCCAGGATTCGCGCATATCCTTAAGGGAGGAGCGCAGTTTTTGTTCCTGATCGCGCAGCTCAGCTGCTTTTTCGAATTCCTGGTTGTTGACCGCAGCCTCTTTTTCTTTCTGCAGAACTTCCAGCATTTTCTCCTGATCTTTTAATTCCGGCGGGGGCACTAAAGCCTGCAACCGAACCCGTGAACCAGCTTCATCCAAAAGATCAATGGCTTTGTCAGGCAGAAAGCGGTCTGTGATATAACGGCTGGAGAGCCTGGCTGCCGCCTCTAAAGCCTCTTCGGTATATCTCACACGATGGTGCGCTTCGTACTTATCCCTGAGACCCCGCAGGATTTCAATAGTTTCTTCCACCGAAGGCTCAGCCACGGTAATTGGTTGGAAACGGCGCTCCAGGGCGGCGTCTTTTTCAATGTGCTTGCGGTATTCATCCAGGGTTGTTGCGCCGATGCACTGTAATTCGCCTCTGGCCAGGGCGGGTTTTAAGATGTTGGCCGCATCTATGGCCCCTTCTGCCGCACCGGCTCCTACCAGGGTATGCAGTTCGTCGATAAACAGGATGATATTACCGTCACTGCGGATTTCTTCAACAATTTTTTTCAGCCTTTCTTCAAACTCCCCGCGGTATTTTGTGCCTGCCACCAGTGTGCCCATGTCAAGGGTCACCACCCTTTTGTTGGCCAGGATCTCAGGCACGTTGCCGGCAGTTATGCTCTGGGCCAGTCCTTCGGCAATAGCGGTTTTGCCCACCCCGGGCTCACCGATCAGCACAGGATTGTTCTTGCTGCGCCGGCTTAAAACCTGGATGACCCGCTCAATTTCCTTACCACGGCCCACTACCGGGTCAAGCTTATCTTCCCTGGCCATCTCCGTAAGATCCCTGCCGAATTGATCAAGAGTAGGCGTAGCACTGCTCTTCTTGGCTCCAGGCGCCGTCCCTTCGGCAGCGCCTTGCCCGCCCTGGAGATGTGCCAGGGCTGCCCTGACTTTATGATAATCAACCCCGTATGCGGATAATATTTGCGCAGCTACACCTTCGCCTTCGCGAATCAGCCCCAGGAGCAGGTGTTCCGGTCCCACATAACTGTGCCCCATTCTGTGAGCTTCGTTAACTGAAAGTTCTACCACCATTTTGGCTTTGGCAGTCAAAACCGGCTCACCAGAAGGCCTTTCCTGGGCTTGCTCCACCATCCGCCTGACAGCAACCCTGACCCCTTCCGGTTCCAGGCCTACAGCGCCCAGGACCTTGGCGGCTAAACTCTCGCCCTCCAGGATCAACCCCAGCAGAAGGTGTTCTGTGCCGATATAAGGATAGGACATATTGACGGCCTCTTTTTTGGCCAACATCAAAACTTTGCTTGCGCGTTCAGTAAATCTTTCGTGCATATTGACACCTCCTAGTTTAATTATTGGCTCTCTTTTTCAAACTCCCGGCGAACAAGAGCTGCCCGAAAAGCATAACGCTGTTGTGGGGGCAATTCCTTACCGCTAAGCTTAGTTATAAAAGCCGGTCTGATTTTAATCATCAATTCATTGAGCGTGCTTGGTTTGATGCCGGAGATGATATTCAAATCCAAACCCAGCCGCAAATCTGATATCAACCGCATGGCATCTTCCGATGTAAGCAGCCTGGCGTAGCGCAAGGTTCCGAAAGCCCGGTAGACGCGATCCTCAATGACATAACGTCGCTGTTGGTACAAAGCGTTGCGAGCTGCCTGCTCCTGGGTCAGAATATGCTTTGTGCTGGCCAACAAGTTGCTGATAATTTCTTCTTCCGTCTGGCCCAGGGTAATCTGGTTGGAAATCTGAAACAAGTCACCCTGCGCTTCCGTACCCTCACCGTATAGCCCTCGCACAGTCAGCCCCAGTTTATTGATGGCGTTTAACACAACGCCCAGCTGTTTGGTGATTTTAAGTCCCGGCAGATGCAGCATAATGGAAGCCCGTAAACCCGTACCCACGTTAGTGGGACAGGCCGTCAGATAACCCAGTTTTTCCGAGAAAGCATAATCCAGTGTTTTTTCCAAAGCATCGTCGACCCGGTTAATGATCTCCCAGGCTTCCTTTAGTTGCAAACCGGGCAGCAAGCACTGCAACCGCAAGTGGTCTTCCTCATTGACCATAATGCTGATCACTTCGTCATCCCTCAAAACAACCGCTTTCGACTGGTGGTTATTGATAAACTCAGGGCTGATCAAATGCTTTTCTACCAGTATCTGTCTTTCCACCTGAGACAATTCCCCCAGCATGCTCAATTCCAGGTCACCCAGGGTATCCTTAGCCTCTTCATTGCCCAGAGCTAACCTGACGGCATGAATAACCTCTTCAGAACGATCCTGATCCAGAAGATGGGGAAAGGGTATACCGGCAATATTGCGGGCAACCCTAACCCTGCTGCTGATCACAATATTGGGCCACTTATCAGAAGTGTCCATCCAGGCACTATGAGGATTGCTCACTGTTTCCCTGATAGCCATTACCCTCACTCCCCTCTTCCAGCTCCTTTTCCAGTTGACGGATAGTATCCCGCAAACTCGCCGCCTTTTCAAATTCCTCGCGGCTTACGACCTCCTGCAGCTGGGCTTTAAGGGTTTCAATATTTTTTAACACCTTGGCACGTCCGCCGCACCGTTCCGGTACCTTGCCCGTATGCCTGATATTGCCGTGGACCCTGCGCAAAAGGGGCAGCAGCTTATCTTCAAACCGATCGTAGCAATTGCCACAGCCCATCAGTCCCTGCTTTACAAACTGGTTCTCAACCATGCCGCATTGGCCGCATTTTGCACCGGTACCCGTGCCCTGGCTGCTGCCGGCGCCGCCTAGTTCATGTAAAAGACCAGCTAAAAAATTGTTTAGGTTCATTTTCGGATTAAAAACCATCCCCTGTGGTTGGAGCTCTCCGGCGCAAACATGGCAAATATGGGTTTCTTTCTTATTACCACCGGCAATTTCCGTGATATGGACTGTAGCCGGTCTTTGTCCGCAGCGTTCACACAACATTTTCTAACCCCCTCACACAGGCGCTAATTCTTCAGTATCGAAGTGAGCATCGCCTTTAATATTGCCGCACGCAGCTTTTCCTGGGAAGGAGCTTCCATGAGTTGCGGGTAACGGGCAACCGCCGCCTGCATAATCCTGGCTTCCCGGTTGGAAATTAGCTCCTCTTCTACAAGGCGGTCAAGCAAACCTTCAGCTTCATGCTGTGAAATACTGCTCCCAATTAAATCGGTGATATTAATAATAATCTCCGCACCCTGCTCCAGTGGTATTTTCATAATTCTTATATAACCACCGCCACCACGTCTGCTTTCTACAACATAACCGTGGCCGGTCGTAAAGCGGGTAGTCAAAACATAATTAATCTGGGAAGGAGCACAGCTGAACCTAACCGCCAGTTTGCTTCTTTGGATTTCCACATAATCTTGCGGGCTGTTATTAATCAGTTTCTTGAGATACTGCTCTATCAAATCTGATATGTTTGACATATATGCAACACCCCCTTAACAGACCCCATAACTGACTTTAACTGACATTAACCTTATTATAATAAATTTTTTTACTAAAGGGAATACCCTTTACTAATATTTTTACCCCTTTAATTTAGCATAAACATAAAATACTATTGGCAACCGCAATTGGCACCATCACAGAGGAATGAGCCACAGCCGCTACAGACGGCAGGATATAAAAAAACCGTGCTTTAGCACGGTTAATGTTAAAGTGGCTCCTCGAGTAGGATTCGAACCTACAACCTACCGGTTAACAGCCGGTTGCTCTACCGTTGAGCTATCGAGGAATGAACAGTATGTTCTGGTGATTCCACAAGCTTCAATATACTACGTTACGCCGGACAAGTCAAGAGCCTAAAGGCCGAACTCCCCTTATTATCTCTCAAAAAATCAAATATTCTTGTAAGAATTTGATTTAACCCTTGGGTTGTCAAACAATTCGGTCGTCAGTCGTCAGTCGTCGGACGTCAGGAAATGATTAACCCATAGGCTGTCAAACCATAAAGCTTAGACTTACAACCTACTCCCTAGAGGTAATGCTCCAATCACTACCAGCCCAGGAGGCAATCGCTCGTCGGACATCAGAAAATAATTAACACCATGGTTGTCAAACCATAGTCATTAGATATCCAGACGCAGTAAATAAACAAACCTCATGGTTGGTTTAACCATGAGGCTTTAAAGTTGTTCTGGCGACGACCTACTCTCCCAGGGGCCTGCGCCCCAAGTACCATCGGCTCTGGAGGGCTTAACTGCCGTGTTCGGGATGGGAACGGGTGTACCCCCTCCGATATTGTCACCAGAAACTTTTTTCCTTTTTTAAGTCTTTGCAGCTTGCAACCGTAAGCCTTACCTTTACACAAACTGCTTCTCCCTTTAAATCTGCTCCCTCAAAACTGTACAGCATATTCGAACAAAATTTTAGCTCTTTTACGACGTCTGACGTCTAACGTCCGACGTCCGATTAGGTCAAGCCCTCGACCTATTAGTACCGGTCAGCTCAACTGGTTGCCCAGCTTACACACCCGGCCTATCTACCTGGTAGTCTTCCAGGGGTCTTACTAGATTACTCTATGGGAAACCTCATCTTAAGGGGGGCTTCGCGCTTAGATGCTTTCAGCGCTTATCCCGGCCAGACATAATTACCCAGCGCTACCGTTGGCACGATAACTGGTACACCAGTGGTCTGTCCATCCCGGTCCTCTCGTACTAGGGACAGCTCCTCTCAAGTTTCCTGCGCCTGCGACGGATAGGGACCGAACTGTCTCACGACGTTCTGAACCCAGCTCACGTACCGCTTTAATGGGCGAACAGCCCAACCCTTGGGACCTACTACAGCCCCAGGATGCGATGAGCCGACATCGAGGTGCCAAACCTCCCCGTCGATGTGGACTCTTGGGGGAGATAAGCCTGTTATCCCCAGGGTAGCTTTTATCCGTTGAGCGACGGCTCTTCCACTCGATACCGCCGGATCACTAAGCCCGACTTTCGTCCCAGCTCGACCTGTCCGTCTCGCTGTCAAGCTCCCTTCTGCCTTTACACTCTGTACGCGCGATTTCCAACCGCGCTGAGGGAACCTTTGGGCGCCTCCGTTACTCTTTGGGAGGCGACCGCCCCAGTCAAACTGCCCACCTGATACTGTCCACGTACCGGCTATACGGCACTGTGTTAGAATTTCAATACTCATAGGGTGGTATCCCAACGGCGGCTCCTCCGAAACTAGCGTCCCGGTCTCCTAGCCTCCCACCTATCCTGTACAATCAATACCAAAACCCAATGTCAAGTTGCAGTAAAGCTCCATGGGGTCTTTCTGTCCTGTCGCAGGTAGCCGGCATCTTCACCGGCATTTCAATTTCACCGAGCCCCTCGTTGAGACAGTGCCCAAATCGTTACGCCTTTCGTGCGGGTCGGAACTTACCCGACAAGGAATTTCGCTACCTTAGGACCGTTATAGTTACGGCCGCCGTTTACTGGGGCTTCGGTTCAAAGCTTCGGGTTAACCCTGACCTCTCCCCTTAACCTTCCAGCACCGGGCAGGCGTCAGCCCCTATACTTCATCTTTCGATTTTGCAGGGACCTGTGTTTTTGCTAAACAGTCGCTTGGGCCTTTTCTCTGCGACCCCCTCGCGCTCCATCTGTATAAAACTTCACGCTAACGGGGTACCCCTTCTCCCTAAGTTACGGGGTTATTTTGCCGAGTTCCTTAACGAGGGTTCTCTCGCGCGCCTTAGGATTCTCACCCCACCTACCTGTGTCGGTTTACGGTACGGGCACTTACTCGCCTCGTTAGAGGTTTTTCTTGACAGTTTGGGCTCGGCTGCTTCGCTACTTTATTTCGCTCCCCTTCAGTTCTCGGGCTTATTAAGAGACGGTTTTTCCTATCTCTTACCCTACCACCTTAGACGCACATTTCCATTCGTGCGCTCAGCTTACCCTCCTGTGTCACCCCATCCTTCAAACGGCGGTAAGTGGCATCGGATTCTCAACCGATTTTCCATCGCCTACGCCTTTCGGCCTCAGCTTAGGTCCCGGCTTACTCTGGGCGGACGACCCTTCCCCAGAAATCCTTAGGTTTTCGGCGGGCAGGATTCTCACCTGCCTTTGCGTTTACTCATACCGGCATTCTCACTTCCGTACTCTCCACAACTCCTTACGGTACTGCTTCTACGTGTACGGAACGCTCCCCTACCCATCCGGTGGAATCGCTACTGCGCTTATCCCCTGCGGGTCATTTAGTCGCAAATCTCTTTTAAAAAATTTTAAGGATATTTGCGACAAAAATGTTTCCTCTTCTTGAAGGGTTTAAACACACTAGTGATTCCACCAGATGCCGCAGCTTCGGTGACAGGCTTAGCCCCGTTACATTTTCGGCGCAGAGCCACTTGACCAGTGAGCTATTACGCACTCTTTAAATGATGGCTGCTTCTGAGCCAACATCCTGGTTGTCCGGGCAACTCCACATCCTTTTCCACTTAGCCTGTCTTGGGGACCTTAGCCGACGGTCTGGGCTGTTTCCCTCTTGACTACGAATCTTAGCACCCGCAGTCTGACTCCTAGAGACTCAAATATCCGGCATTCGGAGTTTGATTGGGTTCGGTAATCGTTGAAGACCCCTAGCCCAGTCAGTGCTCTACCTCCGGTATTCTTCCCTAAGGCTAGCCCTAAAGCTATTTCGGGGAGAACCAGCTATTTCCGGGTTCGATTGGCATTTCACCCCTACCCACACCTCATCCGCCGCCTTTTCAACGACGGTCGGTTCGAGCCTCCACTTTATTTTACTAAAGCTTCACTCTGGACATGGGTAGATCACCCGGTTTCGGGTCTACTCCAACAGACTTATTTCGCCCTTTTAAGACTCGCTTTCGCTGCGGCTCCGTGTCTAACACACTTAACCTTGCCCGCTAGAAGTAACTCGCCGGTCCGTTCTACAAAAAGTACGCCATCACACCTTAATCGTGCTCTGACTGTTTGTAAGCATACGGTTTCAGGTACTATTTCACTCCCCTCCCGGGGTGCTTTTCACCTTTCCCTCACGGTACTTGTTCACTATCGGTCGCACTGGGTATTTAGCCTTGGGAGGTGGTCCTCCCGGATTCCCACAGGGTTTCACGTGTCCCGTGGTACTTGGGATACTCTCCTACGCCTTCGACTTTTCGCCTACAGGGGTTTTACCTCCTATGCCGGGCCTTTCCAGGCCGCTTCGGCTAAATCTATCAACGCAGTTTGTGAGAGTCCCGCAACCCCAGAGGTGCATGCACCTCTGGTTTAGGCTCGCCCCGCTTCGCTCGCCGCTACTAAGGGGTTCGATCTTTCTTTCTCTTCCTCCGGCTACTAAGATGTTTCAGTTCGCCGGGTGCCCTCCGTTAACCTATGGATTCAGTTAACGGTGACGGGGGTTTGCCCCCGCCGGGTTGCCCCATTCGGATATCTACGGATTAAGGCCTGCTTGCGGCTACCCGTAGCTTTTCGCAGCTTGCCACGTCCTTCTTCGGCCCTGTGCGCCCAGGCATCCACCGTATGCCCTTTCTAGCTTGACCTAATTCGCGCTATTTAGAACTCGTTTCGCGTCACGCCATAGACTTCGCCTGGCTGCGTCAGTCGCTTACCTGTGCTCACGCATTACTACGCTCCGCGCACTCCCTTCGCAACTTCCTTGCCATGCTCGCCTCTGACGAGCCGCTATGCTCTAGTTACTCTTGTTCTACTATGCTGTGCAGTTTTCAAAGAACAGTCTTTCCCTTTTTGAGAGTGGTGGAGATGAGCGGATTCGAACCGCTGACCCCCTGCTTGCAAGGCAGGTGCTCTCCCAGCTGAGCTACACCCCCGTTTGTGATGTGAGATGTGAGATGTTGGAGGTGAGATTATTGTTGGAATTCGCCTCCGGCGAATTCCTTCTATTCCCACTTCTCATTTCTCACTTCTAACAATGGTGGGACTAGGTGGACTCGAACCACCGACCTCACGCTTATCAGGCGTGCGCTCTAGCCGGCTGAGCTATAGTCCCCGGTCTCTCAAAACTAAACAGTGTGTCGATGGATGTATCGACCTGGGAGTTATCAGTCGTCTGACGTCTGATATATTCTCCTTAGAAAGGAGGTGATCCAGCCGCACCTTCCGATACGGCTACCTTGTTACGACTTCACCCCAATCACCAACCCCACCTTCGACGGCTGCCTCCTTTGCAGGTTAGCTCACCGGCTTCGGGTGTTGTCAGCTTTCGTGGTGTGACGGGCGGTGTGTACAAGGCCCGGGAACGTATTCACCGCAGTATGCTGACCTGCGATTACTAGCGATTCCGACTTCATGCAGGCGAATTGCAGCCTGCAATCCGAACTGAGACCGGCTTTTTGGGATTCGCTCCGCTTCACAGCTTCGCTGCCCTTTGTACCGGCCATTGTAGCACGTGTGTAGCCCAGGACATAAGGGGCATGATGATTTGACGTCATCCCCACCTTCCTCCGTTTTGTCAACGGCAGTTCCTTTAGAGTTCTCAGCTTCACCTGTTAGCAACTAAACGTAGGGGTTGCGCTCGTTGCGGGACTTAACCCAACATCTCACGACACGAGCTGACGACAACCATGCACCACCTGTCTCCCTGTCTAACCCGAAAGTTAGAAAACGCACTTTCATGCGCTGTCAGGGGATGTCAAGCCCTGGTAAGGTTCTTCGCGTTGCGTCGAATTAAACCACATGCTCCACCGCTTGTGCGGGCCCCCGTCAATTCCTTTGAGTTTCAACCTTGCGGCCGTACTCCCCAGGCGGGGTGCTTATTGTGTTTACTACGGCACAGAAGGGGTCGATACCTCCTACACCTAGCACCCATCGTTTACGGCGTGGACTACCGGGGTATCTAATCCCGTTCGCTACCCACGCTTTCGCGCCTCAGCGTCAGTTACAGGCCAGAGAGCCGCCTTCGCCACTGGTGTTCCTCCCAATATCTACGCATTTCACCGCTACACTGGGAATTCCACTCCCCTCTCCTGCACTCAAGTCAGGCAGTTTCTCAGGCACGCTTCCGGTTGAGCCGATAGTTTTCACCTTGAGACTTACCTCACCGCCTACGCGCCCTTTACGCCCAGTAATTCCGGACAACGCTCGCCCCCTACGTTTTACCGCGGCTGCTGGCACGTAGTTAGCCGGGGCTTCCTCCTCAGGTACCGTCATTTCTTTCTTCCCTGAAGACAGAATTTTACAACCCGAAGGCCTTCCTCATTCACGCGGCGTTGCTCCGTCAGGCTTGCGCCCATTGCGGAATATTCCCCACTGCTGCCTCCCGTAGGAGTCTGGACCGTGTCTCAGTTCCAGTGTGGCCGTCCACCCTCTCAGGCCGGCTACCCATCGTCGCCTTGGGGGTCCTTTACACCTCCAACTAGCTAATGGGACGCGGACCCATCTATATGCGGATTGCTCCTTTCCTTGTCAAAACATGCATCTTAACAAGCGTATCCGGTATTAGCGCCAGTTTCCCGGCGTTATCCCAGTCATATAGGCAGGTTATCCACGCGTTACTCACCCGTCCGCCACTATTCGGTCGTCGGTCGTCAGGCAGCAGTCGTCAGGTTTAAATCGGAATTCTGCGCGAATTCCTTCTTGCCTGACGTCTGACGTCTGATGACCGACGACTGAACCGTTCGACTTGCATGTGTTAAGCACGCCGCCAGCGTTCGTCCTGAGCCAGGATCAAACTCTCCGTTAAATATTTGAAAAGTTTAATCTCGCTCATATGTTTGTGAGCCTGCGCTTCTTGCGCTTCTCACTCGTTGTCGCGTCTCGTAATATATTTATCCCGAGCCGCTTTGGAATGTACTGCTCGTTTTAGTTTACTTTGACGAGAGTCATGTGTTTACATCCATCCACTGTTTAGTTTTCAAAGACCACGTCGCTCTTCATAGCGACATCTTTTATCTTATCATCCTTACCAGCTTTTCGTCAACTGGTATCTTCTACCCGTTAACATGGACTGCCGGTTTTTCAACACAGCTAGTAAGTTCACCAATCTAGATGATCATGTTAACATATGAATAGACCACTTGTCAATATGATCCCCATATAAATTTCACCGGGGAAAAAATACTCCCGGGCCTCAATTTGTCCGGGAGTATGATCTAAATATCTTACTAATTGCAAGCTAGTCCCGGGGTTTCATCAGCGGGAATAACAGAACATCACGTATGGAAGTAGCGCCGGTCAACAGCATTACCAACCTGTCAATCCCGATACCCATACCACCGGCCGGCGGCATGCCGTATTCCAGGGCATTAATGTAGTCTTCATCCATCATATGCGCCTCTTCATCTCCGGCTTTGCGCTTCTCAACCTGTTTAAGAAACCGGTTCTTCTGATCAATAGGATCATTTAGCTCGGAAAAGGCATTGGCCATCTCGCGCCCATAAATAAAGAGTTCAAAACGATCCGTCAAATTCGGGTTGTCCGCCTTGCGCTTAGCCAGCGGGGATAGTTCTACAGGATAGTCCATAATGAAAGTGGGCTGGATCAGTTTAGGCTCCACTACCTCATCAAAAACCTTGTTTAATACCGAACCCCAGCTATCCGTATCATCCAGCTCTATACCCAAATCAGCTTCCCGGGTCGCCTGTATTGCTGCCGCAGCATCCTTGAAGCTGGTAAAATCCAAACCGGAGTGTAATTTCACAGCCTCCAGCATGGGGATCCTCGCCCAACCGGGCGATAGGTCGATAACAGTTTCCTCATAGTTAATCCTGGTGGTCCCCATTACCTGGTCAGCCACAGTAGACACCAATTCTTCGGCTAGATCCATCATCACGTTGAAATCAGCATAAGCCTGGTAGAGCTCCAGCATAGTAAACTCGGGGTTATGCTTGGTGGAGATACCCTCGTTGCGGAAGTTGCGGTTGATTTCGTAGACTTTTTCAAAACCGCCCACCAAAAGGCGCTTTAAATATAATTCGGGAGCAATCCGCAAAAAAAGATTGATGTCCAAAGCGTTGTGATGGGTGATAAAGGGGCGCGCCTCAGCGCCACCGGCAATTGTTTGCATCATTGGTGTCTCAACTTCAAGAAAACCCTTTTCATCCAGGAGACTCCGGATGCCCCGGATGATCTTGCTCCTGTAAACAAACACTTCTTTCACCTTGGGATTGACAATCAAATCCACATAACGCTGCCTGTAGCGCAGCTCCACGTCCTTCAAGCCGTGCCATTTCTCAGGCAATGGCCTTAATGACTTAGACAAAAGGGTAAAGCTCTCCACGGCAATCGTTATCTCACCCATCTTAGTCTTAAAAACTTTGCCGCTGATCCCGACAATGTCGCCTACATCGAGCTTTTTGAACAGATCATAAGCTTCCTTGCCAATTTCATTGGAGCGCAGGTAGATTTGAACCTGCCGGGTGCCGTCCTGAATATGGGCAAAAGTGGCCTTGCCCATACCCCGGCGGGACATAATCCGGCCTGCCACCACAACATTCTGGTCTTCAAGTTCCTCAAAATCATCCAGGATTTCACTGGCATAATGTGTCCTGTCGAACCGGCCGCCATAGGGTTCGATACCCCGGCTTCGCAAATCCTCAAGCTTCTCGCGCCGGATTTGCATTAATTCATTTAAATCTTCTTCCCGCTGCTCGGATATATCCGGCGTAGCATTCTTTCGCTCTGACATAATTCAATAAATCCCCTCAGTTCTTTAACGCATTATATCGATGATTTGATATTTCAATTGGCCTACCGGCACATCAATCTCTACGATCTGCTCCTTGGGTTGTCCCAGTATCGCCTTGCCTACAGGAGACTCATTCGATATCTTATTAGCCGCAGGGTTGGCCTCCACTGAACCTACTATCGTATAAGTAAACTCGTCACCACTATCCAGGTCTCTTAAAAGCACGGTAGAGCCTATAGATACTATATCGGTATCTATATTTTCATCATCGATGATCCTGGCATTGCGCAGCATTTTCTCCTTCTCCGCAATACTGCCCTCGATAAAGGCCTGCTCGTTTTTGGCATCCTCATATTCTGAATTCTCGCTGATGTCACCAAAGCTAATCGCCTGCTTAATCCTCTCGGCAACCTCTCGCCGCTTTACTGATTTAAGCTCCTCCAGCTCATCCTCGAGTTTTTTAAGACCATCCAGTGTAAGGATGACTTCCTTTTCCTTCATGACGCTATCTCCTTATACATGTAATAAAGCACGATAAGACAATATATGTCGGCACCCTACAATTATGTTATCTCCGGCAAAAAGCCCTATACTACACTCAAAGCACTGCAAAATAACCTCCTGCAGTGCTCATTGGGCCAACATTGACAAAAAATAAAACAATGAAATTCCATTGCCAGAAAAATTGATATGTGGGGAACAAGCCTGTAACCTTTTTTACACATTATAAAAAGGCGACCTTGTTTTGTCAAGGCTATGTTAATTCAAGCCGGTTTATTTTGCCCGGCGCGTTTTTTGATCAAGTCTATTGCCTCGTCCGTGAGGGCCCGGCCAAAACTGCGGAAGCCACCCAACTTAAAACCGTGTTTTTTAGCCAGAGCGGCAATTTCTTCCACTTGTTCCATGGTCAACTCCCGGCCTAAAGTGAAGCTCTCATAACGATTCTCCAGAGCCAGGATAATCGTTTCCGCCATACAGGCATAGGCCATGCCCGGCGGGAAACCAAAATTGAGATTAAACTCTACATCACCCGGGACTTCTACCACGCCACCCTCGATGACCAGGACATCATCCCGCAGCTCGGACACCCGGGCAGAAACATCCCGGGGTCTGGCCACATCGCAGATCACCGCTCCCGGCTTCAAGTCTTCCGGCTCAATAACGGTATCTACCGAACTTGTGACCGTAATAATTACATCCGCAGCACGCAGCGCTTTGCCGGTGTCCGAGGTTACCTTGACAGCCAGCCCGGTGTCATAGAGGATCTTTTTCGCCAGTTCCTCCAGCTTGCTTTCCGTACGGGCCACCAGGGTCAAACTGCGGGCTTCCCGGGCCAGCATTAAGGAGCAGATGCGTCCAATGGCGCCGGTAGCGCCCAGGACTACTATATTAGCATTTTTAATATCATGCCCCATAACGGCAGCTGCCATTTTGGTTGATTCGACAGCAGTAGCCACGGTGTAGCTGTTGCCGGTAGTGACAGGTATTTTAAGCTGTTTAGCCACTGTCAGGCCTGCATCTCCCACCACCTTGGTGAAAGCACCCAAACCCAGGATCCTGGCGCCCAGTTTTTCCGCCAGGCGCCCGCCCTGGATAATCTTGTTTAACACATAATCCTGCGGCAGGCTCAGCATCATATTGGCAGTCAGGGGACAGGCGATAAACCAGCCTTCCGCTTCCGTCAGGGGTGAACGGATACCGCTAATATCAGCCACTTTCAACGCAGGCAATCTGGCAAACACCTGCTCAATAAGACGATCAGGGAGATATTTGGCAAATTTAAATTTACGGCTTACATCGCCGGCGTCCATGGGGTGAATCATAAAAGCAAAGTTCTGCAGGGTGGTTACCTCCTATCCCTTGATGGCTCTGATCAGTTCAATAATATTTTCGGGATCAACATATTTATCTTCCCGAATTGGGGACTCACCTATTTCATACCCGATGACCTCTTTATCAAGGACGGCTTCAATTATCTTAATCCTTTTATTGGAACCTATAACCACAACTTGGTCATAGGAATGCAGCCTGGCTATGGTTTCCATCAGTGTATCAAACAGAGTTAAGCCGCTCTTTTCCTCCAGGTACTTCCACCGCTCTTTTTCCGACAAAATCAGGATCAGCTCGACCCCTTCGCCTTCCAGAGCAGCCTTTATTTCATCTTTATTCAGGATAGGAAAACCAATGACCGCCAGACGGCTGCCTTTCCTTATTTCACCCAGACACTCGACCCTGGATATCAGGGGGCGGTCAACGCCCATGCGGCTGGCTACCTCAGCCTGGGTCAAACCATTAACCCTTAACCTGAGGATTTCATCTATAGCCTGGTCGATCTTGCGCCTGCTGATAACTTTATCCCCCAGGCGGATTAAACTCAAAGCTTTCACCTTCCGTGTTCCACACCCAGCTTAAATGACTATTTCGTGGGCTTTGCGCAACAAAACCCCCCGAACCTAATCATGTGCACAAATATGTACACACATTATACACCCTAAATACTAACAAAAAAGTAGACCCTTATGCAAGGTCTGGGTGAAATTATTTTATTCACTATAATCACTCTTCATGCTCCAGGGTGGTGGCAAACTGCTGCAACAGGCCTGTGATTTCCTCCCGGGACCTGGCCTTATTGATTAAATCCCGCAATCTAGCTGCCCCCCGCAGGCCTTTTGTATACCAGGCGGCGTGCTTGCGCATCTCCCAGACAGCTACACGTTCTCCCTTGAACTGCACCAAAAGCTCCAGGTGCCTCCTGGCCATAGCCAGCAACTCGGCCGGTCTGGGACCCGGCAGCAACTCACCACATTTCAGAAAGTGGACTGTGCGTGAGAAAATCCAGGGATTGCCCAGACTGGCCCGGCCGATCATGACAGCATCGCAACCGGTCTCTTCCAGCATGGCCCTGGCATCATCAGGGCTCCAAATATCACCGTTGCCGATGACCGGCACCTTAACCGCTTCTTTGACTGCCCTGATGATGCTCCAATCAGCTTTTCCGCTGTAAAACTGGGCCCGGGTGCGCCCGTGGATGGTAATTGCCGCCGCCCCCGCCTCAGCCACTGCCTGAGCCAATTCCACCGCGTTAACTGTTTTTTCGTCCCAACCTTTACGCATTTTTACGGTAACCGGCAGCTTAACCCGCTCAACCACTGCCTTGACAATGCGCACAGCCCGCTCGGGTTCTCTCATCAGAGCACAGCCCTCGCCGTTTTTGACAATTTTGGGGGTGGGACAACCCATATTGATGTCGATTAACGCAGCTCCTCTGCTTTCCACAATGGCTGCCGCCCTGGACATGTAATCAGGCTCGGAACCAAAAATCTGCACGGCTACCGGGCCGGTTTCGCCGGCAATGTCCATAATCGCGCCTGTTTTAACGTTGCCATACAAAAGAGCCTGATCACTCACCATTTCGGTGTAGACCAGGCCGCAGCCGGCTTCTTTAGCTAAGATGCGAAAAGTTTTGTCGGTAATACCCGCCATGGGAGCAGCAATAACCTGATTTGCCAGTCGGACATTCCCTATTTTCACCTGGTATTCAAATTCCTCTCATAGATTAACAGCAAGCCTTCCAGGGTCAGGAAAGGATCCACCTTTTCGATGGTGACACTGGCTTCTGAGATCAGCTGGGCCAATCCCCCCGTGGCAATCACCCTGGTATTGGGACCCAGTTCCTCTTTCATCCGCCGGGAGATCTCATCCACCTGGCCTACAAACCCATAAAATATCCCGGACTGCATGCTGTTAACCGTGTTGCGGCCAATAATCCCGGCGGGCTTAACAATTTCGATCCGCGGCAGCTTGGCAGCCCTGGTGAACAGGGCTTCCGTGGAGGTGCCGATACCTGGAGCAATAGCTCCACCCAGGTATTCACCTTTATCGCTGATGGCACAAAAGGTCGTAGCAGTCCCAAAGTCAACAATTACCAAAGGATAACCATATTTTTCGATAGCGGCCACGGCATTGACTATGCGATCGGCCCCAACCTCTTTGGGATTTTCGTATTTCACAGGCAGCCCTGTCTTTATCCCCGGCCCCACAACCAAAGGATCAATATCAAGGTACTTATTACACATTTTCTCCAGCGTATAAGTTATGGGCGGTACCACCGTGGAAATAACCATGGCTTCAATGGATTTCATCTTCAATCCCGCAATATCGAACAAATCTTTGAGCATAATGCCGTATTCATCAGAGGTGCTGTTGCGGTTGGTGGACAAACGCCAGTGGGCAATAAGCTCACGATTTTTGTAGACACCCAGGACCATATTGGTATTACCCACATCAAACACCAGAATCATAGGCACCCCTCCTCCCCGTTAATCCCAACTAATTTTAGCAGAAAGACTGTATACGAAGCAATAAGAGAGACTTAACAATACGAGCAGTATGCAAAAAGTTTTATCCTGAATTATTTTCCTTCAATAGGGGCTATATGGGCGAAGCGGCGCGTAATTCTTCTATAATCGGACCAATGATGGACAAAATATAATCCATATCCGCTTCTGTGTTGGCCCGCCCCAGGGTCAGGCGCAGAGAACCATAAGCCAGGTAGGGTGGAACCCCCATAGCCATGAGCACATGGGAGGGCTCCAGGGAACCCGCGGTGCAGGCAGAACCTGTAGAAGCAGCCACTCCTTTCAGGTCAAGTTCATGCAACAGGGATTCACCTTCGATATTTTCGAAGCAAAAACTGGCGTGATTGGGCAGACGCTGCACCGGATGTCCGGTCAAATGAGCGCCGCTGATACTACCGGTTATCCCTTTGATCAGCCTGTCCCTTAAAGACATTAAACGGCTGTTTTCCTCCTCCAGGCGATTCATGGCCAATTCGGCGGCTTTACCCAGTCCGATGATCCCGGGAATGTTTTCCGTACCGGCCCGCCGCAGCCGCTCCTGGGCCCCGCCGTGCAGCAGTGTTTGCTTCCAGCTGGTACCTTTGCGGATGTACAGGGCGCCAATGCCTTTCGGTCCGTAGATTTTGTGGCCGGAAATTGTCAGCAGGTCGCAGTTTAAGGCGTTGACATCCACAGGGATTTTGCCGAAGCTTTGCACCGCGTCGATATGGAAGATTATCCCTCGCTCCCGGGCCAGCTTGCCGATTTCGGCCACAGGCATAATCGTGCCTACTTCATTATTGGCATGCATGATGGTAATTAGAGTAGTTTGCTCTGTAATAGCATCTTTTACATCTTCCAGGTTTACCATGCCATAGCGGTCAACAGGCAAAAAGGTGGTCTCGAAACCCTGTTGACCCAGGGCCTTGACGGTGTTTAATACGGCGTGGTGTTCAACGGCGCTGGTGATAATATGGTTGCCCTTGTTAAGATTTGTTGTAGCGGCTCCATGAATGGCCAGGTTGTCGGCTTCGGTACCACCGCTGGTAAAGACAATCTCGTCAAAATCAGCCCCAAGAGCCCGGGCAACATTTTCTCTGGCCAGATCCACAGCCTCTTTGACAGTATAACCAAAAAAATGATGGCTGGAGGGATTACCAAAATTGTCTCCGGTCAAAAAGCGGTATATTTCATCAGCAACAAGCGGCTCCACAGGCGTGGTTCCGCTGTGATCAAGATAAATCCGGCGCAAGCAATAAACCCCCTTACTTGTTTAAATCACATATTATGCCAGGGTATTATTAAAAAACAGACACATAACTTCCCATTTCAGTATACTTGTCAGTACTAATTGTTCAATCGTTATAAAATTTTTTTATACTGCGACGCCAACCCATAAGCATTAAGCCGGCGATGAACAGCCTTGGCCAATACAGCCGCTATTACCGCCTTCACCAGATCCAGGGCGATAAAAGGGGTAAAGCCAATGGCCAGCACTTGAGCTATAGACATAGTTTTAGCTAGATAAAAATTTAATATGATGTACAGATATGGTAAGCCAATCAGGTAGTAAACCAAGATACCGGCAACCATGGCCAGGAAGTAACGAGCAATACTGACTTCCTCTTTATCCTTCAGCAATAAACCTGTAACATAGGCGCAACCGACAAACCCGGGCAGAAAACCGAAAGTAGGCTGCAATACATAGGCCGGCCCGCCAAAAGGAGGGGTGGCGAAAACAGGCAGCCCCGCTAAACCCAAAAGTATGTATACCAGCATGCTCAAAGCCCCCAGCCTGGCCCCCAACTGAGCCCCGGCCAGCATAGCTACGAAAGGCATCAAACTAAAAGGCACCACCGAGCCACCGTAGCGAACCAGCATAGCCGCTACCACAGCCAGAGCGGCGAAAACCGCCGTCATGGTAATATCCCGGGCGGATAATTTGGACATAGGAACACTCCTAAACATTTTTTTGTGCATTTATATTAGCTGCGCAATCGAAGGCCATTGGCTGCAAGTTCCTGCCGGAGCATTGTCAACTTGCTTTCATAATCAAGTTGACAATACAGGCAAAAAAATGGGCAAAATTTTATTTCACCCGCAAGGACACCTCCCCGGTTGCTAATTTTTGTATTGCGCCGTTAGGCAGCCGCAGGAGCAACGCCCCGTCCCCATCAACATCCTGAGCCCAGCCTTCCCAGGTTTCCTTTAAGGTGCTGGCCCTTACCGCACGGTTTAAGGTCACAGATAACTCCTTCCAACGGGCTAGCACCGGGGCAAAGCCCTGTTCCAGCCATAAAAAATACCAGTGCTCAAAGGCCTCTAAACAAGCCTGTAGCAGTTTTACCCGCACAACAGGTTGCCCACAGGCAAGCTTTAAAGAAGTGGCCAAGGGTTGCAGTTCCTCTGGAAAATCCTCCAGCTGGTGATTAACATTAATACCCGCGCCCATGATCAAAAAGTTGACTCTGTCCTGATCTCCCTGCATCTCGGCCAGGATGCCGCTAACCTTTTTCCCATCCACCAACAGGTCATTGGGCCATTTAATCCCCACAGTCAGGCCGGTTACTTCACCGATGGCCGAGGCCAGGGCTACCGCGGCCAGCATCGTAACCCGGGCGACTTCCTGGGGGTTGACCAAAGGCCTCAAAACCAGGGAGAAAAAGAGTCCCTGACCATAGGGGGAATGCCAGGAACGCCCCAACCTGCCTTTACCGCCGGTCTGCTCCTCGGCCACCACCAGTGTTCCTTCCGGACAACCACCTTGCGCCTCCGACCAGGCCAGATCATTGGTGGAAACCAGGGTGGGGAAATAGATTATTTTCTTTTGGCCCATGACCAGGGTACTAAGCCCCTCCCTAATCTCCGCCGGATAAAGCCTGTCGGGGCTTTGCAGCAGGCGGTAGCCCCGACGGGGGCGAGCCTCAATTATATAGCCTTCTTCCCGCAAAGACTGTATCTGTTTCCACACAGCCGCCCTGGTCACCAGGAGGTTCTGGCAGATTTCCCCACTCGAGACATAGGTGTCAGGATTTTTTTTAAGCAGCTTTAAGATTTCCTCTTTCAAAAACGCCCACCCCAGCAACTCAACTTCTCGCAATAAATATTCTATGCCGCCGACGCCTCTATGTCAACCCGGCATTAAATCGCGGTTTACATTAAGGGCGCAATAACTCTCTTAAGAACGCAATCACTCTCTGACCGGCCAATAATTTATTTATGCACAGCTTTGACCTCATGCAGGTCCAAACTGATGTCCATAGCTTTCACCGAATGGGTTAGCGCCCCAACCGAGATCATATCGACCCCGCTAGCCGCCACAGCCTGGATATTGCCCTCACTGATGCCGCCGGAGGCCTCGACTGCGGCGCGACCGGCAATAATTCTGACCGCCTCCGCCATCTCCTCCGGCGACATATTATCAAGCATAATTATATCGGTCCCCGCAGCCAAAGCTTCCTGCACACCGGCCAGATCCTCTACCTCCACCTCAATCTTCAGGGTATGGGGGCTTGCACTTCTGGCTGCTTTGATTGCAGGTGTGATGCCGCCTGCCGCTTTAATATGGTTGTCTTTGATCAGAATACCGTCGTACAGGCCAAACCGGTGGTTATAACCTCCTCCAACCCTGACGGCATACTTTTCCAGTTCCCGCAAACCCGGGGTTGTTTTTCTGGTATCTACAAGCCGGACAGGTTGACCATCCAGCAGCTTAACCAGCTCAGACGTCCGGGTGGCAATGCCGGAAAGATGCTGCAGAAAATTTAAAGCCAGGCGTTCACCGGTGAGAATGGCCCTGGTCTTACCTTCAAGGCCGGCTAGTATGGCGCCGGGCAAAACAGCATCACCGTCTTCAACCAATGCCTCGAACTTAATGGAGGGCTCCAGGCGGCAAAACACCCTTTCCGCCAGATGTAAACCAGCCACCACACCGGCTTCCTTGGCCATAATATAGCCCCGGGTGGTAGCCTGGGCAGGTACAATGCTGTTGGTAGTAAGATCACCGGTACCCACATCTTCGCGCAGGCAACGGTCAATTATTTCATCCAAAAATAACCGGTTAAGTTCCAACTCATTGTCTCCTCTATATATCGTATTTATGTTTCAAAAATCTCATTGTGAAATCCTTGAGGGTAGTTTTATCGGGATCAAAGCCGGCGGCCAGCGCCCGGGCATAAGCTTCATCAAAAATATAGATGCCGTCACCAACATCTCTGGTTATGCCTTTGCGGACAAGCAGGTAACGGGCAAAACCCTCGGTAAGGTTTGCTTCGATCCAGCCGTCCCAGGTATAAGGCACATCCTCTTTATATTTTTCCATCAGTTGCTCGTCTTTTTTCAGCCTGGACACCAGATACTTAAAGTTCCAATCGCCGGTGAAAGTGCGGAAATAATAGGCAGAAACCTCGTTAAAGGGTACCAGCCAAACCTTTTCCGGCGGGCAGTTCCACTGGATCGTAGTCAAGGAATCCCGATCACGATAATAGCCGGCGCAGCCATAGATACGCATAGTTAACAGCAACTCGATATTATCCGGCTTTTTCTTGAGCTTAATATCCGTTTCCTTTTCAAAAAAGGTGTTAAGATCAAAACCCTGCCCTACCAGTTCTTTGGTAAGCTGTGCTTTTTGCTGGAGCAGGGGCTTGATCTGGGCGTAGTGGGGACCGGCCCAATTAGTGCCGTACCAGGTGTAGAAATCCAGCAAAGTACCCCTTTGACTACTGAAAAAACTATCTTCTGCGATAAAAGCCAGCAACTCTTGCAGATCCGCTTCCTGCTTGCCTTTTTGCAGCAGCCTTTCATTCATGGTCTGCGGGTGGTATTGTTCCATTATTGCCTTGAGCTGGCCGCGACGTCTTTCGTCCATACCGTTGTAAACTGTATAAAGCCAGTTATAGTGCAAAGCATAGTCGGGATCCTGTTCCGCATAGACCTTTAAACCCTCCCACATGGCGGGATCTTTGATATTGGCCCTGTATATTTCTTCTGAGGACTCGAATAAAAAGAGACTGAAGTCCTCCGGTTTAATTACCAGTGGCCTGGTTGGGTTAGTTTCCGTACCCCAGGGATTACACCCTGCCACCAACACCAGCGCCATAAAGCAAAAACAGAGTAACCCCAGGAACTTCAGTGCCCTCAGCTTCACAAGAATCACCTGCTCTAATGATAGTGCCCCTACATCCGTAGCAGTTAACTCCCTATGGTAGCTTGCCCAAAAATGACATACCTTAGATGTCTTAACGTCAATATAACTGCTAAGCTTTTCAACGGGTAGAGGATCCAGTACAATTTTAACAGACTTATCACAGAATAAACAGTACATCTTAACAAATCTTACCTGTTGAGCTCAATAGCTCCACTGTATTTACCCTGTTTTTTAGTATACTTTAGTAATATAGAAAGGATGTTTTTTGTGGTTAAATTAAAAGAGTTGCTCATGCTGGCTAATATTATGGGTGAAAGGCTGCGGGACGAAGCACCTGATGAACAGCTCCTGTTGCGCTGTTTAGAGCCTGTCTGGCCCTATATATATCCCTACGGAACAATAGATTACATCAAAAATCATCAGGAAGCAGACGAGGGGGAAATCGACCGGCGCAAGATGCGTAAACTGCTGAGGATATTAAACGGCTCCCGGCGACAATGGCTGAGTTTTATCATCGGCCTTTGCTATACTTACCGGGAGCGGCATAGCCCGGCCAGAAACCGGCATCGCCTGGCCAAAAAGTTAATCCGGCTGGGCAAGCCTGCTACGGCGGTTGAACTGGATGAACTGGCTGAGGCGTTTCGGCGGCAAGCCCGGCAATATGCCACTACCGTCCAAAGGCTCACTGCAAGCGGGCTGGAGCCAGCTGAGTTAGCGTCGCAAATAAAGTTGGCCAAAACCCTCTGCCATGAAGAGAACCTGCCCCGCTTTTTGCTTCTATACCGGCATCTCAATGGCGAGGACTTGCTGCGCATGGCGCCGGAGGATGTGCTGGAACAACTAAAGAGGCGCTACGACAACCCGCACCTCTTGACTCAATCCTACGATCTGCTCCAGGAATACATCGCCCTGAACGACTCACTATGGCAACAGTTCAAAAAACTGCTGGCCGCATCCGTCCCCAGCCACTAAACACGAAGGGACAAGATACCTATCCCCCTTTATCCCAGATAAAAAAGACACCCCTTCTCTCATTAAAAAGGGGTGTATGTGCATAAAGTGGTACAAGGGGCTGTTACTGTCCCACTATAATTGATTAGTCGAATAGCACGATAGGTTTGATTAGATCCCGGGGTTTGTTAACCATAAGATGGAAGGCTTGCTCAATCTCATCCAGGCCATTAAATCTATGGGTGATGAGCTTGCCGGGGTCAACACGGCCCGCCACGATCATGGAGAGCAGTCTCTCCATTCTCTTTCTGCCCCCCGGACATAGTCCGCCTCTGATGGTTTTGTGAGAGAGGAAACCGGCAATGGCCGCATTAGGAATATTAATTGATTCAATTTCAGTAAGCACATGGAGCATGGAGATATTGCCACCGCATTTGGTCACCTCAATGGCGGTATAAAACGTGTCCAAATCCCCGCCGGCAACGATTGCGGCGTCAACGCCTTTGCCGCCGGTCAGCTCCATGATTTGTTCTCCGACATCACCTTCTTTATAGCTGACAATGTCGGTGGCGCCGTATTCCCTGGCAAGTCTCACACAGTCGGGCCTTGTCCCTACGCCGATAAGTTGGCCGGCTCCCATAAGGGCAGAACCGGCAACCGCCATAAGACCCACAGGGCCAATACCGAATACAACAACTGTATCACCGAATTTGACCTGGGCGTTTTCTGCGCCATAGAAACCGGTGGTCATCATATCGGTAACCATACAGGCAGCTTCCAGTGAGACACCTTCCGGCAAGTGGGCAAGGTTCATATCGGCAGAACGGACCTTGATCTTATCCGCAAAAGTACCGTCCTCATATGAAGAGAAGTTAATGGCCGTGAAAAGCCCCCCTGCATCTTGATGATTGCTGTCTTGAATGTCGGGGTGTTTCCAGGTAGGAGTTGTGCATGGAATGACGACTTTATCACCGACTTTAAAATCCTTGATCTCGGAACCAACTTCAATGATCTCGCCCACAGATTCGTGGCCCAGGATCCTGTTTTTGAGGTATTCGCCTTCCATTTCATAAGCAGAGTGTACATCAGAAGAGCAAGGGGCCAAAGCTATTGGACGACAGATAACCTCATCAGGCCCGCATACCGGATCCGGCTTTTCCATCCAGCCTACTTTGCCTTTTTCAAATACTCCAAAACCTCTCACTTCATTAACCTCTCCTTTTCATTTTAGGATTATTAAGTCAATTGAATAATATTATTATAGTGCAATGTTTCAATTTTCTCAATTATCTTTACATACTATTAGCCGCTATAATATTAAAAAGGGTAGTTGTAATTGCCGGATTTCATTATAAGGGGGTAAAAATAGTGACTGATAAGGGTGACAGACTGGTACAGGCAGCCGCCACCAATGACCTTGTGGAGGCGCACCTGTTGAAAGGGCTGCTGGAAGGAGCCGGGATTCAAGTATTTCTTTTCGATGAACAGGCCGCCGGCTACACCCCCTTTGTGATCGGGGGTGTACGTCTGATGGTGCCGGCTTCCGAGCTGGCAAGGGCTAGAGAAGTGCTGCAGGATAAATAATATTAAAGCATTGTGGATTCAGCCATGTTTTTCGGCCTGGGCGGGCGGGGCCCGTAATATTGATAGTAATGACACTCGATCCGCCCATTGTATAGTTTGCGCTTCTTATCCGCCTTTTTCCCAAATAAGGTTTCGAACCCGGGGTGAGCGGTTAAGATGTAGAAGGACCAAGTATCCATACGCTTAAAGGAGTTCCCCAGCTCTCTATAGATCGCCTCGGTCTCACCCCTCTCCCCCATGCGCTCACCGTAGGGCGGGTTGCAGATCACACAACCATAGAGCTTGCTGGAACGCAGTTCGGCGGCGGGCAGTTTCTGAAAGAAGACCTTGCCTTCCAGGCCGGCCTGTCTGGCATGATAACGGGCTATACCCAGGACTTTACCGTCAATATCGGAGCCCAATACATGCAAAGGGCGATCCAAAACAGCCAGATCCCGGGCTTCTTCCCTGGCCCGGCTCCAGAGAGAGGCCGGTATGTTGGGCCACTTTTCAGCATCAAAGGTTCTGGCCAGGCCGGGGGCAATGTTGAGCCCCATTAAAGCCGCCTCAATGGGGATAGTTCCCGAACCGCAGAAAGGGTCGATCAGGGTGCGCCCGGGTTCCCAGTAGCTTAGAGAAATCATGGCTGCAGCCAGAGTCTCTTTGAGGGGCGCCTGGCTGCTTAAAGTGCGGTAACCTCTCTTGTGCAGTCCCGCGCCGCTGGTGTCGATGGTGAGGGTGACCCTATCTTTTAAAAGCGCTACCTCAATGGTATACCTGGGACCATTTTCAGGAAACCACTCCCGCCGGTAGCGCTCTTTCATTTTTTCCACAATAGCTTTTTTGACAATGGCCTGGCAGTCAGGCACACTGTGCAGCTGGGATTTAATGGATTTCCCTTCCACGGGGAAGGTAGCGTTTTCCGGCAGCCAATCCGCCCAGGGTAGCGCCCTGGTTTGCTGGAAGAGCTCTTCAAAAGTCCTGGCCTGGAACTCCCCCATCTTGACCAGCACGCGGTCAGCTGACCGCAGCCAGAGATTGGCCCGGCAGATAGCCTCTTCGTCAGCAGTAAAAGCAACCCGGGCGTTTTCCACCTGGACATCCTGGTAGCCTAAGGCCCTTACTTCCCTGGCCACTACCGCCTCCAACCCGAAGGTTGCTGTTGCAATCAAGTCAATCTTGCTCATTATCCATCTCCAGTTCAAAGGTTTCTTGACGCGGCAATTATCTTTCGCCGCAATTATCTTTGCCGTCGATAAAGAAAAGCGCAGCTGATCTTACCGGGTTTAGTTAATTTTATCCCGGTATAGCTTGCTGCGGCTTATGCTTAAATATTCAGGCGGCTTAAACCCTGTTAGCGCCGGAAAATAATGTGTTTCTGCCAGCGTTTAACAGACTCGGGGTAATCAACCCGGTAATGTCCGCCGCGGCTTTCACAACGCGCCAGAGCAGCCTCCGCCACCAGTTCGCCGGTCTGAAGCATATTTTTCACTTCCATGCCATCACCTGTAACCACCATGTGGCGCTGCAACCGGCTCCAGTGATCGAAGAAGTCCAACGCTTCCTTAAGGCCTTTGCCTGAGCGTAAGGGGCCAACCTTTTCGCCCATAATGACCACCAATTCCGAGCGCAAATCTTCAAAATCTACTTCCGGCTGGTTAAGCAGCCAGTCGCAGGCAAATTCCAGCCGCGGGGGCCGGTAATCTTTTAAAAAGTTCCTGGTTGCTTCTACGATACGGGCACCGAACACCAGACCGTCCAGGAGGGAGTTGCTGGCCAGCCGGTTGGCCCCATGTACGCCCGGACAAGAACACTCGCCACAGGCATACAACCCCCTGATACTGGTTTCACCCATCAAATTAGTCTTAACACCGCCCATCATATAATGAGCTGCCGGTGCTACAGGTATAAGATCGGTGCTGAGATCAAGGTTGTAGCCGGCACAAGTCGTAAAAATATTGGGAAAACGTTGTTTAACAACATCCGGGGACAGGTGGGTAAGATCCAGGAAAACATGGTTGGTGCCGGTTTTGGCCATTTCCTTTAGAATCGCCCGCACCACAATATCCCGCGGTGCCAGTTCAGCCAGATCGTGGTATTGAGGCATAAAACGCAACCCCTGGGAGTTGCGGAGATAAGCCCCCTCACCCCGCACAGCCTCCGAGATCAAAAAACGCGGCGCCCCGGGCATACTCAAAGCCGTCGGGTGAAACTGGACAAATTCCATGTCCATTACTTCCGCGCCGGCCCTAAAAGCAATGGCAATCCCGTCTCCCGTGGCAACTCTGGGATTGGTATTATGTTCATACAGGCGGCCCAGACCACCGGTAGCCAGGACAACAGCCCTGGCGCGAAAGACCTTGCAACTGCCACTGGCCCGGTCAAAGGCCAGAGCACCGTAACAGGTGTTTTCCCTGACCAGGAGATCTACAACGTAATGTTTTTCATATACCTTAATATTATCCTGGGCCAGGGCTTGCCGGGTCAAGACCCGCTGAATTTCCGCACCGGTAGCGTCACCGCTGGCATGCAAAATGCGCCGCCTGCTGTGGGCGCCCTCACGGGTAAGTGCGAAGCCATTACTGTCGCTGTCAAAAACAGCTCCCATGTCGATTAACTCCCGGACCCGGTCAGGCCCTTCCCGCACCAGTGCCGCTACCGCCTCAATATCACACAGGCCGGCCCCTGCAATAATAGTATCCTCCATGTGCAAAGCCGGGGAGTCGAAATCACCAAAAGCAACCGCTATGCCGCCCTGGGCTTTGTCTGTACCGGTGTCCATGGTATCCACTTTGGTAAGTACCGTCACCGAACCGCCGGCGGCAGCCGCGGTCAGGGCAGTATATAGACCGGCGATACCGCTTCCCAAAATCAGGTATTCATCCTCTTCCTGGTGCAGTTCCCGGGTGTCAAAATTTAGCATATATCTTTCTGGCAAAATTATTCCACCTTTACGCCAAAGACAGCATCCTTTCCAAACATTTTGATGCTCTAAGTCTGATATTCTCCGGCACCTGAACCTTTGGCTCCAGGGTTAACAGCGCTTTATAGACGCTTTCCAGCGTGGTTTTTTTCATATTGGGACAAACCAGCTTGTCCGAGGCCATAAAAAAGCTTTTACCGGGAGCTTGCTTGCGCAGTTGGTGCAGGACACCTTCTTCTGTCCCAATAATAAACTCCCTGGCATCGCTTTCCCTGGCAAAATTTATTATGCCTGTAGTGCTGGCCACATGATCTGCCAGAGCCAGCACTTCCGGCCTGCATTCGGGGTGGGCCAGAAACAGGGCTTGCGGATGCTCGGACTTTGCCTTATGAATATCTGCAGCGGTCAAGTGATCATGGGTATGGCAGCAGCCGTCCCAAAGGATCATATCCCGCCCTGTTTGAGATATTATGTAACTGCCCAGGTTCCTGTCAGGCACAAAAAGTAGAGGTCCTGGCGGCAATGAAGCCACGACCTTAGTTGCATTTGACGAGGTGCAGGCGATATCGCACTCTGCCTTTACCTCAGCAGAGGTGTTTATGTAACAAACCACGGCAACACCAGGAATCTCCTGTTTTTTTCGCTCCAACTGAACGGCATCCACCATGTCAGCCATAGGACAGCCGGCGCCTTCCTCCGGCAACACTACGGTTTTCTCCGGTGAAAGAATCGAAGCGCTTTCCGCCATGAAGTGAACCCCGCAAAAAACAATCACCCTGGCCCCGGTTGAGGCAGCCTGCCGGGAAAGACCCAAAGAATCTCCCACAAAATCCGCCACATCCTGAACCTCCGGCCGCTGGTAAAGATGGGCAAGGATCACCGCATCCCGTTCTTTCTTTAAACGCCGTATCTCTTGTACAAGCTCAGCTGCATTAACCTGGTTCGACATGTGAAGCCTCAGCCCTTCCATAATAAGGTGATTACTATGACGATTCATAACATTGTAACCACCTTATTAACTGGATGTCAAGGCTTAGCCCCGGGACGGGGCTATTTCACCAGGAAGCTCTTCTTTTTTAGTAGCAATCACCTTGTTTTTACTGTCTACCATAACAACCGTAGGCTTAAAGGTCTGTGCTTCCTGATAGTCCATGAGGGCATAAGCGATGATGATCACCACATCGCCAGGATGAGCCAGTCGGGCAGCTGCACCGTTTAAGCAGATCACCCCGGAATCACGGGGTCCCTTGATCACATAAGTCTCAAAACGGTTGCCGTTGTTATTGTTAACAACCTGGACCTTTTCATTGGGCAGGATCCCGGATGCTTCCAGTAGGGCTTCGTCAATGGTGATGCTACCCATGTAATTAAGGTTGGCTTCTGTAACTGTAGCCGTATGAATTTTCGCCCTAAACATCGTTAGAAACATCTTAAACCTCCAAAATTATGTTATCTATTAAACGCGTCTGCCCTATTTTCACGGCCAGGGCCAGCAGGGTTGCCCCTTCCAGCCTTTGTATGGGTTCAAGGTCCGGGTAAGTGTACAATTCAACATAATCTATTGCCGCCAGGGGCTCGGCTGCGATCATGTCGATTACAGCTTGACGTATTTTTGCCGCATCCCTTTCTCCTGCTTCCACCAGCTGTCTGGCATGTTCCAGACTCCGGGACAAAGATAGAGCTGCAAGACGCTGGTCAGGCGCCAAAAACACGTTGCGGGAACTGAGAGCAAGACCATCCGGCTCACGAACCGTAGGAACGACCACCACTTCCAGTCCCATGTTCAGATCCCGGACCATCCTCTTGATCACCAGCGCTTGTTGGGCATCCTTTTGCCCAAAGTAAGCATAGTCCGGGCGTATAATATTAAACAGCTTGGTGACAACCGTGGCTACGCCCCGAAAATGACCGGGACGGGACAAACCGCACAATTTATTGGTCAACTGTTCCACATCAACATAAGTGCAAAAATTAGGTGGATACATTTCCTCCACAGGCGGGTTAAATATAGCCGCCACCCCTGCCTCTTCCGCCATGGCAGCATCGCGCTCCAGATCACGGGGGTATTGAGCAAAATCCTCATTGGGACCAAACTGGGTGGGGTTGACAAAGATACTGGCAATTACCAGATCACATTGGCTCTTGGCCCTGCGCATCAGTTCCAAATGGCCTTCGTGCAAATAACCCATGGTTGTAACAAGCCCGATAACCTGCTTACGCTCCCTGGCCAGGCGAACAAAAGCACGCGCCTCGGAGATAGTATGAAAAATCTGCATTGACCTATGACCCCCGCTATTTTTTCAGCTCTTCCAGCACTTCCTCCGGCATGCTAAAACTATGCTCAGGGCCGGGGAAAGTGCGCGCCGCCACTTCCTGCCGGTATTGCTGTACAGCAGAAGTGACATTCTCGTGCAGGTTGGCAAACTGTTTAACAAACCTAGGCGTAAAACGGGGATAAAGGGCGAGTATATCATTTATAACCAGCACCTGCCCGTCACAATGGGGCCCCGCTCCAATACCGATAGTTGGTATCTGCAGTTTCTCGGTAATGATTTTGGCCAGGGGAGCAGGTACCATTTCCAGCACCAGGCAAAAAGCTCCGGCCTTTTCTATAGCCAGGGCATCATCGATCATCTTCCTGGCCGCCTCCAGGTCCTTGCCCTGAACTTTGAAACCGCCCAGTTGATGAACATGCTGGGGCGTAAGTCCCATGTGCCCGCACACGGGGATACCGGCGTTGACAATAGCCCTGACGCTGTCGGCAATTTCCCGGCCCCCTTCCATCTTGACTGCCTGTGAACCTGTTTCCTTCATGATGCGTCCGGCGTTGCGCACGGCATCCTCAACAGTGACCTGGTAAGAGAGGAACGGCAAATCTGTCACCACCATGGCCCGCTGGGCGCCGCGGCAAACAGCCTTGGCGTGGTGAACCATATCCTCCATGGTAACAGGCAAGGTGGAATCATAGCCCAGGACAACGTTACCCAGGGAATCCCCCACCAGGATCATGTCGATCCCGGCTTCGTCTATGATTTTAGCCATTGAATAATCGTAGGCAGTAAGCATTGTTATGGGTTTGCCTTCCGCCTTCATCTGTTTAATAGTGCCTGTCGTAACCTTACCCGTAACCATTTCTACGCCTCCTTAAGCATTTGCTCCAGAATTTGACTTTGTTCTATGCTAATACTGCCCCGGTCCAATGCCAGACCGACAGTATAAAGGCCTAATTTGCGGTAAAGCTCCAATGGCAACTCGCCAACATCTTTTAAAGCCGCCAGGTGCCCCTCTACGGTGGTGCCGTCTCCTCTGGCTATGGGTCCGGTAAGAGCCGCCGTGGGACCTACCTGTTCAATATTGTGCACCGTTCCCCTTACGAGAGGAGAAAGGGCTTTAAAGGCCTCTTCCCTGGACAAGCCAAAACGGCTATAAAGACCTGTTGCCAGGTGCATCAATGCTACCAGGTAGTTGGAGGCAATGCAGGCCGCTGCATGATAAAGTGCTTTATCCCGGGCTTCAATCATAAAACTCCTGCCGTCCAGATCTCTGACAATTGCCTCGGCCAGCGGCATGGCCCCCGGGTCGCCTTCCAGGGCGAAATAGGAACCCGGCAGGTTTTTCATGGCCATCTGCACATCCGCAAAGGACTGCAGCGGGTGGAGAGATGCCGCCAGAGCACCGGACCGGCGGGCAATGCCAACCTCCCCGGCGGCATGTGCGCCGCTGGTGTGGAAAACCACCTGGCCGGGCTTAAACCCGCCTTTGGCGTCTATTTCGGAAGCAACCTGAGCGATAACACGGTCGGGAGTGGTAAGAAACACTATGTCAGCTTCGGGTGTGATTGTTTCTGGTTGGTCGGTAGCTGCCACCCCTATTTGCTCTGCCACCCGCAGGGCTGAAGAGATGCTTTTGCTGGCGATCCCGCTAACCCGGTATCCTTTCTCTGCCAGCAGCAAGGCCAGGGCTGAACCTACCTTACCGGCGCCTACAATAGCTATGATGGGTTTATCCATTTTTAAGTTACCCGCTTTATTTTAATCGAAAAACTTTTTTTCACAAATGAAAAATAGAACAAAAAGCCCTTCGGGCAATCCGAAAGGCATTTATCGCATCCTCCCGTCTCGGTCCCACTGGCTCCAAGCGGTAAACTTGATATCAATGTTTTCAGTAAAAAAGCTGTCAAAACGGTGTGGTTCAATACGTCGATACCACCCGAATAAGTACATTTTAGCACAACTATTACACCGAGGCAATTATTTTTATTATCTATTCAACTGTTATAAACTCGCGCAACTGCATAGCCGCTTAGTCCTGAATAATATCCCTGTGCGGATCAAAAAATACTTACTGGATCAAGAACCATAAATTCATTTTACGGGAGAAGTGATATCAATGGATAAGCTAAAAGTAGGCATCATCGGGGTGGGTATGGCCTTTGAGAAACTGCATTACCCGGCCTATGAACAATTAAAAGATCGTTACGAAATTGTGGCCTTATGTGACCAGGATCGCCAAAAGGCAACGAACTGGGCCGGACGGCTGAATTTGCCACAGAACAGCGTCTACACCGGCATACAGGAACTCCTGTCCCGGAATGACCTTGATGTAATTGACATCATGGTTCCCATAGAACTCAACTATGAGATTACTGACGCCGTAGCCAAAAACATGTCAGGCCGGGGCAAGGGAATTATCTGCGAGAAACCGTTGGCCGCCACTATGGAGGAAGCTGAGTCGGCCAGAAACCTGGCGAAAAAGTACAACATACCCATCATGATCGCGGAAAATTACCGGTATAACCAGGAAATCGATATAATCAGAGATCTCATCAGGAACAAACGTATTGGGGAAGTCTATTATTTTATGCAAAACCGTGTCGTGAATTTCCCAGCTGAAATGCTGCAAAAAGATAAATTCCCCTCCCGAGAGTGGCGTCAACACCCGGAATTTCCAGGGGGCGCTATTACTGATACTGCTGTGCACGACATGGCCGGCCTGCGCCATATTTTCGGGGCCATTGACCGGCTGCAAGCCTTTGGCAGGCCCCAGGCCTCCGATTTCTCGCCCTATGCCGCAATTAACGTCAACATCCTGTTTAAAAGCGGCGTAATTGGGCAATTCAGCTTTTTCTGCGCCGGAAAAGAAATGCAGCGCCCCTTAATCGGGCTGCGTATCTTCGGGACCCAGGGGATGATTTACCTTGAAGAACGTGATGCGGGGATTATAAACCTGGCCTTCAACGATGGCCGCCAGGAACAAATCCCCTATGAAGTGCAAAAAGGTTTTTATAATGAACTGCTCAATTTTTATAACGCCCTCACCGGCTCAGAACCGGTGAGTGTAACACCTGAAATGGAATACGGCGACTTGAAAACTATACATGACATCTTAAAATCCATTCAACAGGAACGGATTGTCTCTGTTGACGAGGAAGCAAGTTTCCAACCAGACTACCAACAACCGGCTGAACAGTCAACATTCCTTCAATAAGTTACTTCATAAGTTACTTAAGAAGTCGATTCCCGTTCTATTAACTGCTCACTTGCCAATTTTTTTGCCAGTGCGGCGGCAGTTTTACCCTCCAGGACTAAATCCGGAGCCAGTTCTGCAAGAGGCACCATGACAAAGGCCCGTTCAGTCATGCGGGGATGGGGTAGGATCAGCTCAGGGCTGGAGATCCTCACCCCGTCCCAGAGCAATAAATCGAGATCAATTATGCGGGGTCCCCACCGCACCGTACGGACACGGCCAAGCCGGATTTCAATATCCAACAGGGCCTCTAAAAGCTGCTGCGGCTCCAAGCTGGTCTTCACCTCGGCAACTGTGTTGAGGTACCAGTCCTGGTCAGTTCTACCCAGAGGAGCGCTGCGATAATAAGAAGCTGTTTTAACCAGGGCCACTCCGGGGACAGCCTGCAACAGCTCCAGGGCCTTTGCCAGGTTGGACCGTTCATCGCCCATATTGCTGCCTAAACCAATATAGGCCGTCACAGTCATCTCCTGTTCCGACATACATGCCACTCCCGTCTTATGGTATCCGCCTCATTGCGGCGCCGCTCATACATCTTATACCCGGCCCCTTCTGATTTCAACTGCCATGCAGGCAAAGTGACCGGCAATGGGGGCCTGTGGTTTTTTTACCCGGACCACAACCGTCTCAACCGGGAATTGGTCCAATACCCGGTTGGCAATGTCCTCTGCCAGCGCTTCGATCAGGAAGTAAGACTGTCCTGTTACGCTATTCTTAACCAGTTCAAACACTGACGCGTAATTCACCGTGCGCGAAACGTCGTCTGAAACACCTGCCGGTTTAAGATCAAGCTCCAGCTCCAGATCTATGATAAAACGCTGACCCAAAGACCTCTCCTCCGGCAGCACGCCGTGATAACCAAAGAACTCCATGTCTTTGAGAATAATCTTATCCATAAAAGCCCCCCTGCCAAACTCGTTCTGACCATTAATCCAGCTCTTCTATTATTCCCTTCTTGCCGACGATAGCATCCGTCATCCTGGCCACCCGGCTCATTTCCTTAACATCGTGGACACGCACCAGGTCGGCACCATTCATAATCGCCGCCGCCACTGTGGCTGCGGTTCCTTCTAAACGCTGATCTACCGGCAGGTTCAGGACCTTGCCGATGGTTCCCTTGCGGGACGGTACCCACCAGGATCGGCAGCCCCAGGCAGCGCAGCTCTTTTAAGCGCCGCAACACTTCCAGGTTCTGAGCCGGAGTCTTGCCAAAACCAAAACCGGGATCGATGATCAGCTTCTGACGCGCTAATCCGGCTTGCCGGGCCAGTTGCAGGCTAACCTGAAAATAAGCCACTATATCGCCTGTCAGATCCCGGTATGCAGTACCTTGCTGATTGTGCATCACAATAACGGGAGCGCCGTATTCAGCCGCCAGGCCGGCCATCTCAGGATCGCCTTGCAGCCCCCTCTGGTCGTTGATGATATGAGCTCCTGCCTCCAAAGCCGCACGGGCCACCGCCGCCTTGGTGGTATCAACGGATATGGGCACAGGCAATTCAGCGACAAGTCTTTTCAGAACAGGCATGATCCGGGCCAGTTCCTCTTCCTGCGCCACGGGAACATATCCCGGCCTGGTGGATTCCCCGCCCAGGTCAATAATATCGGCGCCGTCTTCCACCATTGCGGCAGCCCGCTCTAAGGCCAGACCGGGATCCCTGAGCCTGACCTGATCGGAAAAGGAATCCGGGGTTACATTCAGGATCCCCATCACGAGAGTTTTGGACCCCACAGGCAGGAGTTTGCCGCGGCAATCCAGATTAAAGGGAGTAAGTCCTTCCTGGGCTGTTAAAACCTCACGGATACGTCCGGCCAAAGCCTTTAACCCGAAGGGCTGGGACTGAAGCCTGATTAGGAAGGCCTCATACTGGCGCAGGGTACCCATCAACAGCACTCTGGTTTCAGGCACCGAACAATCAACCACGCCCCTGGCTACCGCCGCCTCACCTCCCTTGGACAGCATTTCCTGTTTGATAATATTGGCCTGTCTGGGCTGTACCCCCTCCAGCATGACTAACCTGTGCACCGCTTTGGGCGCCATCCAGCGGCAGCCGGCAGGATCAGCCCCCACCCGGGCAATCGCTGCCAGAGCTTCTGCCTCATTTTCTACCTCTACAATGGATATATTGATGGTCAATTTTTTACCACCTCCCGATCTTAAAAGCCTGTAAAAGAAAAAGACCCGCACATTGCGGGACGATCAAGTGCTCAGCTTAGCTGGCAGCATGAATCAGGATCACCTGACATGGGGCATGGCGGCTGACCTTTCTGCTGACGCTGCCACCCAACAAACCGGTTATTTTGCCCAAACCCCGGCTACCCATGACAATCACGTCATAGCCTTCTATTTGAGCTTTTTTACATACTTCACGGGAAGGTTTCCCCACTGCAACCGCGGTGTCAATTTTAACCTCCGGGTTGGCGAGGCTTTTTTTTAATTGCTCCAACATGGCCTTGGCCTTATTTTTTATCTCTTTCACCGAAGCATGGGGCTTAGGAGCGGCCTTTGTTCCTATCTCAGCGGTAGCAACTGCCGTATCAGGAACGACGTGAAATATAGTCATACTGGCCCCGCAAGCTGCGGCCATCTTATAAGCATGCTGCACTGCCAGATTGGCCTGAATAGTATTATCATATGCCACGAGAATTTTTTGGTACAGCCAGAATCACCCCGCGTGAACTATTTGTGAACCATTATACAATGTTAGCCAAAATAAGGTCAGCCTCAACTATCACCTTTTCAATTATACACCAATTCTCCGCGTTATTAAACATTAGTTTTCCGCTCAAAAACCCCTCCAATAACTTTGCACTATACAATACTTCCGAAAGACTTCCGAAAAGAGGCGCCACAGAGTGAATCCCATTACTTTACTCGTAAATCCACCTTTCGAGCTCGCGGTCGTACGATACAAGCTCTTCTTCTTTAAAGAAAAGAGCTATTTCGCGCTGGGCGCTCTCAGGTGAATCTGAACCGTGAATGACGTTGCGTCCCAGATCGATGCCGTAGCTGCCCCTGATCGTACCTGGAGCAGCCTTGAGGGGATCGGTGGCCCCCATCATTTCCCTGGCGGCGTTAATCACCCCTTGTCCTTCCAGGACCATCGCCACCACCGGCCCGGAGGTGATAAAATCCACCAACCCGGCAAAGAATGGTTTATCCACATGCTCACCATAATGTTTTTCCGCTGTGGCACGGCTGATTTGCAGCATCTTCAAACCAACAATCTTATAACCCTTTTTTTCGAAGCGGGTAATTATTTCCCCAACCAGGCAGCGCTGTACACCATCGGGCTTGACCATCAAATATGTACGCTCCAAACTCACCAGACCTCCTAGATTAATTATCTTCTTTTTGTATTATGATCCCGCAAACACGATATTAACGCGCTTCTGGGATTTTTCAAGGTTTTTCAAACGTTAACAGGCTTTTTCATATCAACACCCACAGCGGTAAGGCTGCGGGTGTGCGATTATTCGATACGGTCTGTTCTCTCTTCCTCACCGGCTTTTTTCATCAGCTCCGCGAATTCTTCGGCCTCTATTATTTCCTTCTCAAAAAGTGTTTTGGCCACCAGGTGGAGTGTCGACAGATGCTCTTCCAGCATCTTTTTGGCTTTATTGTAAGACATGTCTATGGTATCGCGCACCTCAATGTCGATAGCATTGGCAACCTGCTCACTGTAGTTGCGATCGCTGTACATGTCACGCCCCACAAAGGGCGTATCCCCCTTACGGCCGTAAGTCATCGGACCCAGCCGGCTCATGCCGTACTCCATAACCATCTTGCGCACAATATCAGTAGCCCGCACCAGATCATTCTGAGCGCCGGTGCTGATCTCTTTGAGCACCACATCCTCGGAGACCCGGCCGGCCAGGAGCATGGTCACCTGATCCAGGAGCTGGGATTTAGTGGCATAGTAACGGTCTTCCTTGGGTAGCAACAAGGTGTAACCGCCGGCACGGCCCCTGGGTATGATCGAAACCTTGTGGACAGGGTCGGTATTCGGCAGTAGATAGCCGACCACGGCATGGCCTGCCTCGTGGTAACAAACCAACCACTTCTCATTATCACTGATCACTTTAGATTTTTTCTCCGGCCCGGCAATGACCCGCTCAATGGAATTTTCCAGGTCGTGCATGGTTATTCTTCTCCGGTTCTCTCTGGCAGCCAGCAGAGCCGCTTCATTAGTCAGGTTAGCCAGATCAGCGCCGGTAAAACCCGGTGTGCGGCGGGCTAAAACATCAAGATTCACCCCTTCATCCAGGGGTTTGCCTTTGGTGTGCACCTTGAGGATTTCCTTGCGGCCGTTGACGTCAGGGGCATCAACCACTACCTGGCGGTCAAAGCGCCCCGGGCGCAGCAGCGCCGGATCAAGAATATCCGGGCGGTTTGTAGCTGCCAGAATAATAATACCTTCATTGGGTGAAAAACCGTCCATTTCCACCAGCAATTGGTTAAGAGTTTGTTCCCGTTCATCGTGTCCGCCTCCCAGCCCGGCACCGCGCTGGCGGCCAACCGCATCGATCTCATCGACAAAAACAATGCAGGGAGCGTTTTTTTTGGCCTGCTCAAAAAGGTCACGCACCCGTGAAGCACCGACACCTACAAACATTTCCACAAAATCCGAACCGCTGATGCTAAAAAACGGTACTCCGGCTTCGCCGGCCACTGCCCTGGCCAGCAGCGTCTTGCCTGTACCGGGGGCACCATACAGCAAAACCCCTTTGGGAATTTTGGCGCCCAGCTCTTGAAATTTCTTGGGACTTTTTAAAAACTCGACAACCTCTTCCAACTCTTCTTTGACTTCATCGGCGCCGGCCACATCAGCAAAGGTAACTTTTTTCTTCTCATCATTGTGCAGCTTGGCCCGGCTTTTGCCAAAGGACATGACCCGGTTGCCGCCGCCCTGGGTCTGCTGCATGAGAAAAAAGAACAGGGCAATAAAGAGAATGATTGGCAATAAGGTAGTAAGCAATCCGGCCCACCAACCCGGCTGCGGGGGTTCCTCATTGTTCCATTCAACATTTCTTTCCCTTAACAGGTTATAGAGGTATACATCGTTGGCTGGGCCCTTGGTCTCAAAGCGGACGGTGTCGTGTTTTTCCCCGCTGATAAGATTAGTCCCGCCATCCTGTTGAATGACTACCTTCTTGACCAGCCCCTGATCTACTTCCTCAGTAAACTTGTTGTAGCTAAGCTGGACAGGCTCATCTTTCGTCGGCGTATTAAATCTCAGCATGAAAAGAATAGCCAGGACGATGAGCAAATATATGCTAAGGTTTTTTACAACCTTATTCAAAAAAGACACTCCTCTCTAAGACTGCACAGATCAACCAATAACAACTATTTTATCACATCTACAACATTGTTACAATTTTTATGTAATTCATTCAAGAACAAATTTCAAGTGCAGGATCTGTTTGGTGGACCGGCTGATCTTCCACTTTTCGCCGACCCGCAAACCGGCTACCCAAACGATTTCCTCCGGTGTAGTGATCAAGGGGATGCGATCCCTTTTCTGTCGCGGAATTTTTTGTTTAATTAAAAAGTCCTTCAGCTTAATCTCACTTGAAAAACCATAGGGCTGGAATACATCCCCCTCTCTGCGGCGGCGAACATAGAGTTTAGGAGGCAGCTTCGCCAAATCCAGAACAACTTCCGAAGGCGGCAGTTTTTTGGGCTCCAGGAAAGGATCCGCAGGATATTCCTCTGCATATATTGTACCCTTCAGTTCGGGTATATAAGTATCTCCCGGTATAATCAGCGGATAAAAATAATCGGGTATCGCATCCCTGTCATCTTCCCGGCTGAATTCAAGCAACCGGTAAGAGCGCAATACCTGCCAGCCTCCCGGCAGTACCGCCCGCGCTCCCGTATTGCCGCTTTCAATTAAACGGATCACATCATCAACATGTTTTAACGCTAGACCCCCTGCCAGTTGTCCGGCAATATCTGCCCAGGCCAACCGGATGATTCTGCGTCTCATGGCCGGATCCATGTGAGCAAGGCCTGACAAATCGAGGGCTAAACCGCCTTCATTCTTATAGATCAGTACAACGGCATAGGCCTTGCCGGCCTGCTCCTGCAGATACCGGTCCTCCTCCCGGCAAAGGTCTCCCAGCCTCAGCAAGGCCGGCACAATACCCGGGTTGTACTCCTTTTCCAGGCAAGGAATCAGGTGATGCCGGATGTGGTTGCGCAGATAAATATCCTCCCTGTTGGTGGAATCTGTACGGAATTTAAGACCGGCTGCCAGACAATAGCTTTCTATTTCACAACGTCTGACTGACAGCAGAGGCCTGATATAGCCTTCCGGCCTTACCGGAAGTATGCCTTTTAGCCCGGTGATGCCGGAACCCCGCATGAAATTAATTAAAATGGTTTCAGCTTGATCATCGGCCTGATGGGCAAGAGCTATCCTGGAAGCTCCGCATTGCCTGCCAACAGCCTCGAGAAATTCATAGCGCACCTCTCTGGCGGCCGTCTCCACCGAAATCCGTTTGTTTTCCCTGTATTGCAGGACATCCATGGCCCGTATCGTTGCCGGCAAGCCATATTGCCGTGCCAGTCCGGCTACAAAACGAGCGTCACCATCAGCTTCCTCACCCCGCAGCATGTGGTTTAAATGAGCCACATGCAGCGATATCCCCAACTCCTCCCGCAGCTGATACAGAATATGCAGCAGTACAACTGAATCAGCGCCGCCGGAGACTGCAACCAGCACTTTAGAACCCGGTTCTGTCATCCTGTGGCGGGCCATATCTTCACGAACTCGCTCCAACAGGTCCATTTCCGTCCGCCACCTGCAGAAAGTTCCCGAAAAGGCAGCTTCCCTCCTCAATTAATTTTTTAAATAGGCCTTACGCATGCTGATAAAAACATTTGCATAATAAGGTTAAGACTATCTTTACCAAACCGATAAAAGTATGATGTAGTTCAACAATTATAAAGCATTTTCCTGCCCTTAAATAGAATAAGTGTGAATTAGGCGTAAATTTATATATAAAAACCGGGATTATCCCGGTTGATCATATTGTCATTGAATAATATTGTCATTAAATTATATGATTCTCTGGGGTCATTTATTATTTTGCTGCCGGCGATCAGCCCGGATTAATGAACTTTTATGGTGGTTTTCAACCTGGCGACTAAAACAGTCATATCGTCCGGCATCCTGGCGACTCCGCCGGCTCCCGTTTGAACTAATTTTAAGATCAATTCCGCCATAGCCTGGGCAGGCATATGGGACGCCTCCAGCAGGATACCGGACAACCAGTCCTCGGGTTCTTCCTGCCCCCGGCGAGCCTCCAGTAGTCCATCGGTAACCATGACAAGGATATCCCCCGGCTGAATTTTTTTGCTCATGGAAGCTACTTCGATATCTTCAACAATCCCTACCGGTAAGGAGCCGGCTTTTACCAGCCGGATCTCATGCCCACGCATAATCAAGGTCGGCATAGCACCAATTTTCACAAAATCCACCTTGCCGGTATATAAGTTGATCACAGCAAGATCCACAGTCGCAAAACTTTCACCCGGCGAGCGAAGCACCAGCAGGGAGTTTACCGTTTTAATAGCCAGGTCCTGGTCAAAACCTGCGTCCAGGAGGCGTCCTAACAGGGATATGGTGATCCTGCTCTCCAGAGACGCCTGGGGGCCCGCACCCATGCCGTCACTTAAAACCAGGGCAAGCCGCCCTCCTCTTAAATGAAAGCAGGCATGGCTGTCTCCGGAAATCAAACTTCCTTGTTTGCCGCAGGAGGCAATCCCCAGCTCCAGACAGCACTTGAGCTCCGGATAAAAACGCAAGCTGCAGGCTTCATTACCCTCCTGCAGGGTGCAGTGGGGCGTGGCCGGATAGATCGGTGCTTCCAATAGAGTTGATAACAGCGGAGCAACCGTATTGGCACACCTTAGCTGTCCACCGCAAGGGGTATGCATAAGGAATACCTCGCTGCCCAAACCCTGTCTTGTGATTACAGAAAGCTGCTCCACCTGGACACCCGCTTCTTTTAACTTGCGGCGCAAAACTGGGGCCAGTTCGCTGGTCTCCAGATCCAATTCCACCTCGTTGGAAAGCCCTGACAAAACCCCGGAGATCCCTTTCAACTGCTCCGCAACAATTTCCCGGCTTTCCAGGAGACGCTTCGACCAGTAGCGGTTTAGGTAGTAGGATTCATAAAGGCAGTTCAGGGTGATGGCCAGCTCTTTAGTGCGGCTGCAGCGTTTCTTTAACTCCGGAGACAGGCTGTCGGAGCTGATCTTGCCATTGAGCTCGATTATGGCGACTAAATCCACCATTTCCTGATAAGTCTTGAAGAACTCACGCTCCCAGCAGGTCTGATAAAAGGTACAGTCCTGGCATACTTTTTCACTGGCCAGGTGCAGCAGCTTTTGCAGGCTCTGTTCCTCAGGTGTATGTCCCACCGTTGCGGAAACCTGCTCAAAAGAACGGGACAGCTCGTTAAAAACCTGCGACCAGTTTTGCATGCTCTCTTTAAATTTTTCTTTATAAATACTACCGTCCTGAATACCGGGTTGGGTTTGCTGTAGACCAAGGGCGGTTTTCAACCTGCCGACGGCCCCGCTGGGAAAGAGTAAAAAGATCAGTGCAGCTGTGCCGTTCTCAGCAAAGGCTTTGACAAGATTAGCATAATCCGTCAGATAAACCGAAAGTATAATATTGCCCAGTAAAAAACCAGTGGCAACGCCGGCTTTGCCGTAAGCCCGCCCAAGACCGGCTAACAAGCCGGCAAAGGAATAAGCACCCACCACGGCAGGCGCCACCGCATAGGCCAGGCCGGGGATAATCCCTACAATGGCCCCGGTTGCCGCTCCCGCGCCTGTGCCTCCGGCCAGTGCAGCCAGAAGGATAGTGAGACTGCTCAAAAAACCCTTAAGACTTACCGGCCCAAGGGCAAGTTCACCGGTACCGGCCAGCAGCCCTCCACCCAACACGGCGATGCAAAATACCTCTTCCCCTGTCAGTGTACGGCCATGAACGGTTTTTCTACGCAAGGCGTTCAGGCCATATAACATTACCCCGGTCAAGAGGGCAGCAAATATGGCTTCAAATAGAACTGAAAAGTATAAATAAGAAGATGCCGTGGTGAAAACCAACCAGGTTATCTTGACGATAACGATAACGGCAAAGACCGTAGCAGGTATGACCAGCCAGGGTCTTTTGACATCTCCCGGCACAAAGTGGACCAGCAGCCAGCTCCCGAGAACTGTCAGGCTCATCACGGCCAGAGCAGGCCACTGGCTTACCGTGGCTAGGCCTGCAAGTACTCCGGCTACAGCCAGGCCGCCGCCGCGGCCAAACACACGGATAGCTGCGGCAGCAAAGGAGGCGGCAAAGGGCATCAAGTCTCCCAGCAGCACAGCCCGTCCCATTAAAATGCCGGCAACAGCAAGGACTATAGCCGACGGGGTAAAAATACCGCTTAACATAAAAATACTTTTCTTTAAAAAGTACTTTGGTGTTTTCCCCGCCCTCTTTTTATTTGTCTCCTGCCCCGTCCTCCGGTAAGGATAAACATCGGTGTTTTCAAACAATGTTTCCAGCCCCTAATTACTGAATCAATTTAAGTTATTATAGTACATCCGGCTGGAAATATTTGTTGTAAATGGTAATAGATCTATTTTATTATCAAATAACGCCTTCCTTTACCTCGCCGCAAACCAATAAAAGCAATTCCCCATTGTTGGAAAATTGCTTGCTTTAAAATAACATAATTATTGCTCAAAGACTAATCTGCCCTGCGCCCAGAACCACGACCGCCTCTTTTTGCTTCGGTGCCTTTCTTCAGCACCTGCAGGCGTTCTTCGCTGTCCTTCATGAATTTGGCCAGTTTATCTTCAAAAGAGATCTGAGGCTTCATCTTGTTCGACCGAGTTGAAGGATCGGCTTGTTTTATTGATAACCCAATCTTGCCTTTAGGATCTACGGAAATAACCTTGACCCTGGTTTTATCGCCGATATTCAGAAAATCATTGACGTCCTTGACATATACTTCAGCAATTTCCGAGATATGGACAAGTCCAGTTACACCGCCGGGTAACTCAACAAAAGCACCGAAATTAGTGATACCTGTAACGACACCTTCTACGATGCTCCCCAACTCTATAGGCATAGCTTAGCATATTCCTCCTCAAAAGCTACGGAAAACTATTGTAATTATATGCTAAAACCATGAGGAGTGTCAAGAATTATCTAGCCTTAACCAGTTAATTACTCGATTGGGGGAGGCGGTCCACTGGGTGTTTCCAACACAGGCAATTCCGTTCCGGGAGCTACCGTGAGAACTCTTGTTTCCCCCTGCTTAATCAATCCAAGCTTCTCTCTGGCGGTCTTTTCTATATACGCATCGCTTTGTACGGTCTGCAATTCCTGGCGTAGATCTGCGTTCCGCTGCTTTAGATACTCTACCTCTTCCCGAATACTGACCACATCTCGCTCCATGTTGTAAAGCTTGCTAAACTGGCTCGTGCAGGCTACAGCAAGATAACAAAGCAACAGGACAAAAACCAGGTTGGGTAATTTGCTTTTGGCGAGGTTAAAAGATTTTCTCCTCTCCGGTCTACTTGCCGGCGCCTCTTCTGCTGTCCGGGGTATGTAGGACTCCCTTAATACTCTTGCTGGCTCGCTCACGCATTATCCTCCTCTTCCTCATCTATTCCGAAGATGCCCAGGTTGCTACCGGGAATCACAATGACCACTTCGTAGCCCTTTGTCCTGGCCCGGTTATAGAGGGTAGCAATGGTGCTGGGACTCAAGCCCAGTTGCCTGGCAATGCGGTCGGAGGAATACCCCATTTCCTTTAAGGTCACCACTTGCCGTTCACGAAAGCTAAGCTTTTCCGCACCGCGTATTTCAATTTGCATGACCCTTCACCACTACCCCCGCCCAACCCCCATGGACAAAATTGCTACAAAATCACTACATCGCAATGTCCGAATTCTATGAAATCTTTAATATTCCTGCCAAACTCACAAAGAATTTTTTTAGTATTTTTTGACAAGTTATTGCACTAAAGTACTAAAGCTCAGTACCTGTGCATAGCAAAGGCCGCCACATTTCTGCAGCGGCCCCTCATGGAATTCTCTTCTAATCAGCGCATACAAAATCCCGGCAGGATGAGAGACGTCAGTAGTTCTTTAATCAATTAAAACCAGACCATAATAGTTTCCTATACAATTCCTGTCCGGCACAACCTCTATCGGAAAACCATTGGCTCTTACGGTTGCAAACACATCAATGCCACAGGCTTCCATGGAGGGCCTGGCCTCTTTGGGGTGGGCACACTTCTCCGGATTGCAGGTTTTACATAACATACATGCGCCACATCCAAATCCAAATGCTTTATAATAGCCGGATAAGAATATTTCCCGTTCCAGTTTTAAAACGATACCTGACGGGTCAGCATTACCGCCATGAATCAGCATTGCGACCTCATAGCAATCAATAATTTCTTGTGTTTCTTGAGGTGTTGGTGTATTGGGCGGACAACAGTGCACTTTTTTGTATTTGCAGCCATACCTGCATTTCATCCTCACCCAGGCAGCTGTTTTAATAGTTCTGGCATCAATTATTTTTGCGTCATGGGCGCCAAGTTCTTTAGCTAAATCGATAAATCTCGCTAAATTGCTGTGCATTATACCCCCCCTTGCGAACAATGACATGCTTATTATAATACAAGATCCGGCCCTTGTTAATTTCCTCTAGCAAATAATAAGAGAATAAGCCGCTCCATGTCTTTCATTTCCATCGCTGGTGGAAGACCAGGCCACTAAAATAGAGGAGTTTGCATAAATGATCAACCTACCTAATGATAGATTTAACTATTTACACAAACTCTTTATGTTTTCTGACCATCAATTATAAAGATCAATGGCTTTGACAGGCGTGCGCAACTTTACGCCTGTCAAAGCCATTTAATGTACCCAGCAAAAAAGTAAGCATCCAGCGCTATCTCTTTTTATTGCCAGATGGCTTTTAAACCGCCATTGCCCCAAACCGGCTGGAAGATCTCTGCTGGCATCAGCTTAGGACCACCTTCAGGTATCACAGGGCTGAATTCCATCTGCTCCAGAATATCTTTCTGGAGATCTACGCCAGGGGCGATCTCGGTTAAGACCATACCTCTTTCGTCTCTTATGAAAACACATCTATCAGTTATATACATCAACTTCTTGCCGTTCTTTACAGCCAGGTTGGCATCAAAGGTCAACTGCAAGCATTTCTTTACTAGCTTCTTCAATCTGCCTTCGCTCTTTATCACCAACTTGCCATCTTCTATGGTTTCCTCCAAGCCCTTAGTCGTAAATGTGCCTACGAAAATTGCCATTTTGGCACCGGCAGCAATGTTGGCGAATACACCAACGCCCAGAGTCACCCCATTAAGATATGATGTGTTGATGGAGCCGTCCTCCTGGGCTTCCGGCAAGCCAAAAATACCAACATCCACACCTGTGCCATCCAACCAATCGAAAGTCTCACAGTGGTCAACAGAAGCTTCTACATTTAAATGACAGCCAAAATCAGGCCCACCTCCAGGCACACCTCCAACAGAACCAATTTCGGAAACCACAGTAATTTGCTCCATCAACCCTTCTTCAGACATTACGCTGCCGCTGTATGAAGGAAGGCCGATACCAAAATTGCATATCATACCTCTCTCAATTTCCATACAAGCCCTGCGCAGCATTACCTTTTCAGGACCAAATTTCATGGGCTTGATGCCGCTTAACGGAGCTTTAATTCTACCAGTGAATCCATGCCAGTAATTATATTTGTACATGCCAGGGGGTGCCAGACCGTGTATGATCTTTTCCGGATATTCTGCAACTACAATATAGTCCACCAAGTTGCGAGGTATTTTAACCATTTTGGGATCCAGAGACCCTGCCTTAGCCACAGCTTCAACCTGGACAATCACTTTCCCACCGTAGCGCTTCACAGCCCTAGCCACTATAGAGAGAGCCAGGTTAAAGGCTTCGTTTTCCGATGTTACGTTGCCATTTTCGTCTGAGATAGTACCTCTAAGCAGCGCCTTGGTATAAGGCAACCCTCTGTAGTAGAGATATTCCTCCCCTTCAAAATCAGGAATGTATTTTATAAACTCTTTATTCTGGGCCTTCAATTCCTCATTGATTTTCCTGGCACTTGGGTTTAAACAGCCCCCATCAAACCGGGGATCCATAAAAGTACCCAGTCCAACCTTGGTCAATACACCCGGCATACCTCTGCCTTGTTCTCTGTACATCTGTAGCATTACCCCAAGGGGCATATACCATGCTGCTAATTTATCCTCCTCGATAGCCTTGGCTAATGGAGGCGTAGTACTTTCGTGAGAAGTGATATCCCACTTTAACATACCCTCCAACCTCCGGCCATGACTCCTGCACCGTGCACAAAACACATATCACGAGGATGACCTGTTTCCAAGAAACGCTTTTCGAGGGCTAGACCAATTTCATCAGGCCAGCCTTCCCGTCCACCCGGTTCAGATAAGATAATGTCGCCGTCTACAAAAAGTTCTGCAGCTTCTTTGGCTGAAATAATCCGTGCCAAATTCATCCCTCCTAACTTGCTTAGGCTTCTATAACAACCATCCTATTTTATTTCATAATATCAGACAGAAAAATTCCCGATCTGTCAGAGTTCAAGCTGTATAAATGATTACTATCATTAGGTTTGCAAAACTAGGCTAATCCCTTCCGGGGCGCTGCTCTGGATTATGCCATATCACCTGCTAGGGTAGACTTAACCACAGAACAAGGTAGACATACCCACAGGACTGGTTAGACCAGGCACAAAAAAAAATTAACCCCGCCCACCTGATTAAGTGGTGTGGGGTTAAGGGTGTTTTAAGGTGCCCTAATTTGCATATATGACTCTAAAATAATAGGTTTAATACTCTCTCCTCAACCATTTAGATAAGAGCGACCTTGTATTCTTATCCATTGATTTGCCTCTCTCGACCCGGGATAGGGTGCTTGGGTGGATCCCTATCTCTTCTGCCGCCTGTATCTGGGAGAGGCCTCGATTAAGTCTTGTCTGCTTTATTGACTGACTATCAAAGGAAGGTGTTTTTTTCTGTCGTTTTTTTCTCCCGGCAACTTGATCTTTTCATACTGGTCCATGATCTCCTGGGGTGGTTCAATGATCACCTTCCATAAAAGCCAGTCCTTCCACCAACCTTTTAGCCCCACGTTATCCTCGTGGGCCAGTTCGTATTGCCAGCCACTGATTATTTCATCCCGTTGTAAGGTATCTAAAGCCTTTTCCAGGCGATCTTTTGTACGGCTGGGGTTATCTTTGCTGACTTCTTTATTGGCAGCATTTAGAAGTGTTTCTACATTGAATGGAACCAGGTAAGCACCTGCACCTTGCCGGTTTCTCCATTGCCAGGAGAAGTAACGGGTCAATCTCTTTTCCCATTGCTGATCAATGGGATGGTATGCCAGTGCTTTCTGGGAAAGAAGAGCCATCTGCCAGCCATGTTTAAAAAGAAATTTAGAAAAGACATCCCCTGGCCGGACCCTCCAGGCGTAAGTGGCCAACCCCTTCTTAGTTTTTTGAGCCAATATACTGGTAATTACGAAAGCCCTGCTTTCCCCTTGCCATTTAACTCTCCTCCATTGCTTTCTAGTTCCTTTTACCACTTTTTCCGTTACATCCATTGCTGTGACCGTAATCCAAGTATTGGCTAAAATATCAATATGCCTGGCGATCAGCTGACGCCACTCTTTTTTATAACCTCCCCTTCTCCCTGCCCCGTTTTTTTGTTGCTTTAGACCTCTAAAACGCAGAAAGTCATCCGCCGTCACTACGGCCATCGCCTCATAGTGATTTGCTTGTTCGATCCAAGCCGAAGAGATCAAATCCATCACATCAGCTGTAATATCGTCCATGAGCAAGAGGTTTTGTGCCACGCGTTCCTGCCAGCGGGTTAGTTCTGTCTGGGACAGACTTGCCCCGGTTTCCCTAAGATCCGGCCTTAGCTCCGCCGTAGCGATTAACTTCTTATTTTTTGTGGTCAGGTTAGCAGTGGGCCACAGCCCGGTTGAAGCAGTAATAAAACCTTTCTTAATAAAATGCTCCCGCAGGCGATGGTATAGCAGGCAGTTCGCTACCCAGAACAAGCTACCGTTATCAGCTGCTTCTATACCCTCCGGAGGATTTGCCTTTTTAGCTATGCGACACTGTTTCTTCTGTAAAGCAAATTGTTCTTTTTGCACTTGCTCACTCAGTTTAACCACCCTCTTTCCTCACAACGTCAAGAGTCAATATTTTTCTGCCATATGCCTTGGGCACCACATCCTGCATGCTTGCCGTCGCAGAAAAAATCCAGGTAACACGGTGGTATTCCCTCATGAAGATTTGACAAAATAGTCTATTGTCAGGGAGATGAATTCCCACTATATTCAATATGCCTCAACATAGGGATTCTTCATAGAGCAATCGGTAACCTGCCGGCGCATTATTAAATTTAAGCTATACCTAATGATAACGCGAATAGCGTCGCACATGAGTAGTGACAATTGAGAGCCTTTTCCGGGCACCATGCAAAAGGATTGTTGCAGAACTACTCTTTTGGTCGTTTAATTAAATTATTTTGTGATAACTACAGTCCCGTAAACTATCTCAACATTAGCCTCTAATTCCTCCACAAAAAAACTCCCCGGAAGCATTGTATAGTCTTTTTCCAGGAAGGCCGGTGCGCTTAGAGTTTTTTCCACACCATTCACCTGATAGTTTGCCTGATTGATAAAGACAAAAATAGTTTTGTCACCGGTGGTTATTTGAACCTTATCAGGGGCATGCCACGCAACCTCACAGCCCAGTGCTTCCGCCACAGCCCTGGCCGGCACCATAATTTCTCCGTGATGATTAAAAGAAGGATTGACTTCTGCCTCCAGAGAGTTCCCATTGATTACCAATATTAGCTCATCCCCGGTAACCGTCGAGTCTGGAGTTAATAAATAAGTTATATCGATACTGTTGGCATCATTTAATGATGGGACATCTATGCGCAGGTTATGCTCTACTTTGGTAGATGACTTAGCAGTGGCACCGAAGTTCAATAATTCACCGGTGGTATTATCTATAGCTACAGCTTTGAAAGTGGTATCCGCATAAGCGGCCTCAGCCTTGTAATCTGTCAAACTATCCAGTAAAAAGTCTACCTTGGGGCCATTTGGGGCATTAAAGCTACCTGAGGCACTATAAGCTACTTCCAGGTCATCTTTAGCTCCGATGCTTTCCACAACAACAGCGAATTGTCCTTCTACTGAATCATCGGGTATCTTAAATCCCAGGTCCATATTAAAGCTTTTCGCACCGCCGGGCAAAACAGCTGCCTCATATGTTAAATCCTTTACTTCTAAAAAGCTGCTGATGAGTTTTATTTCCTCAGGGGTTATAACGGGCATAGTGTCGATACTGGTGATGATTTCTTGTTTCATTTGTGCCGGGGCAATACCCATTTGCTCAAAATTGCCTTTGTTTAAATTTATGACAATATCAGCTGCTCTTTCTTTCTCAGCTTTTATTTTAACCAGTAAGTTATATATAGAATCTTCAAGGCCGTTTTGATCTAATGCTAAAGTAACCTTACCGTTGCTCAGGCTAAAATATTGATCAGGAATGGCTTCCACCAGGAAAAGAAGAATTTCCTTGTATTCTTCCGGGAGTTGCTGATTTTGATAGCCGGCCATCTGCTCCCAGACACTCTTTAACTGTTTATCTGCTACATACAGGTACTCATAGTTCTGTTCTAACAATTCAGGGTGATCCTTAAATAAATCCAGGCCGAACTCCTTGAGGAGAAAAAACAAATCTTTAGTAAAAATGACCTTGTCGTCATGCAAGTAGATGCTGCCACTGTTTCTATTGCCCGTTAGATCCGTGGTATAGCTTATTTTGATCGTATTATTAGCTGCATCCAGTTGGGAGATAAGGTCAATCGAAGCGCCTTTAACCGGACCTGCATCTTTTGTGAGACTCCCGTCAAACTCACTGATCTTGATATTAGTCACATCTTGACTCTTTTCATAAAAAGCTTTGTTAACCCCAGGATCGAAGTTCTTAATACCTGCCAATATCAGATCTTTTGCACTGGTCTGCGCTGCGCTGGTGACAAATACGACACTAAAACACAAAACTAACGTAAGTGCCATACACAATAAAGTTTTTCTTTTCAATGAATACACCTCCAGAAAAAATATACTATTTGGATGATTATACCATAAATAGTTAGTTAATGCTCAACCTGCGCCGGGGTACACTTCTCGCAAATTACATCCCGGCTAGCTTTATCGCTGCATGCGCCAGCTATATAGCTCCCTTAAGGATTTGGAGAAAATGTGTGCAATATGTTAACTTTTTATCGGGGGGGGAAATTTTAATGAAAAACAAGCAGTACATATTCACGTCAGAATACAATGCTCCCATAGGGTGAGACAAGCAATCTGAAATCTAAGTTATACTAACATCATGAAAGCAAGAAACAACTACACACCAGAATTCAAAGCCAAGGTTGTCCTGGAAATTCTATCAGAGGTAGAGACAGTCAGCCAGATCGCTGCCAAGTATGAGATAAGTCCAGTGGTTGTCTCCCGCTGGAAGAAAGAGTTCCTGGAACGAGCTTCTGAGATATTTAAGAAAGGGCCTTCTGAAGCCGAAAAAGAACTCGAACATAGTAAAGAGCACATCGCTGAACTTGAGCGCAAAGTGGGCCAGCTTACCTATGAGGTAGACTGGTTGAAAAAAAAATCTACACAAATCCTCGGACCTGATTGGAAGAAAAAAATGCGTTGATCTCAGTGATCCCTGCCTAACCATCAGCCGACAGGCTGAATTGCTGGGCATTAATCGCAGCAGCATATATCGCAATCCTCCGAAAGAGAAAACCATTTCTGACGAGGACTTGTTCATCATGCGCAGGATCGACGAAATACACACTGCTCACCCCACCTGGGGCTATAGAACAATCACGAAGATTATCCGACGCGATGATAAAATCTTAGTTAACCGTAAGAAGATCCGCAGAATGATGAGGGTTATGGGCATTTACACCATCTACCCCAAGCCCAATCTTAGCAAGCGCTATCATGCTCAGTATATCCGCCCGTATCTTCTTAGAAATCTCAAAATTGTGCGCCCAGATCAGGTCTGGGGTATTGATATCACCTATATTCGAATGCAAAAAGGGTTCATGTACTTGTTTATCATAATTGACTGGCACAGCAGGCGCATCGTCGATTACGAGCTTTCGAACACTCTGGAAAAGTCATTTGTTCTGGACTGTTTAAAACGTGCTCTCAGTAACCGTAAACCAGAAATAATCAATAGTGATCAAGGAGGCCACTTTACGAATCCTGACTACATCAAGCTTCTGGAAGAAGCCGATGTTAAAATCTCGATGGATGGTAAAGGCCAGGCTTTAGACAATGTCAGAACCGAACGTTTCTTTAGAACTCTAAAATACGATCTGATCTACATAAATGAATTTGAGACTCCCAGAGAACTGAGAAAATCCGTTAATAGCTATATTCATGAGTACAACACGTACCGGCCACATTCATCAATCGGAGACTTATGCCCAGACCAGGTTTACCGTGGCGAGCTTACCCCAGCTGCCTGAAATACTAAAACAAGAAAGGAGATTAACTTAGAAATCCACTTATCGTGTCTTGACAATAGGGGGCATTATAGAATTCTTTAATAGGGTGAACTCAATATGAACATTAAGAAAGTTAAAAAGAAGGATAAAGCAGCGAAAATTATCAGATACAATCAAGAAATATTTAAGTGTCCCGTATGCGACAAAAATATGCAATTAAATGATTCCTATAGTTTGGTTTGCAGTTTAAATCACTGCTACGATATCTCAAGGAATGGTTATATAAACTTGTTAACTTCTTCAAAGAAACCAGTTTATTCAAAGAAATTATTTGAAGCCAGACATAAGGTTTGTCGTCAGGGGTTTTATGAACCCCTCATTGAACAGCTCGAGTTAATAATTAAAAGACATCTAGGTTCTAAAACCGGCAGAAAAGAAGTGAAAATAGTAGATGCCGGATGTGGAGAAGGGTCTCACCTGTGTGATTTACATCAAAAGATAAAGGGAGATCCCAAATTCAAACTTATAGGTGCTGATATATCAAAAGAGGGCATTAATATAGCAGCAACCGCCAGCAATGATATTATATGGATTGTTGCCGATTTAACAAGGCTTCCTTTTATGAACAAAAGCATTGATGTAATTTTGAATATCCTATCTCCTGCTAATTATCCAGAATTTGAAAGAGTGCTATCAAATGATGGTATTGTTATAAAAGTAATCCCCAATAGACTCTACCTTAAGGAACTGAGAGAAGTATTTTATAATAATAACCGCTACTCAAATAACAGGGTAATGGATTATTTTTCAAATAAATTACAGGTAATACTGACTCGAAATATCCGCTATCAATTTAATATTGAGAAAGAGCTTTTGCCTGATTTAATAAAAATGACTCCGCTAACCTGGGGAAAAAGTGTTAATAGCAAACTTGATCTACAGCAAATAGATATAAGTGAAATCACAGTAGATTTAACAATACTTGTTGGCAGAAAAAAATAATTATCGATTAGCCCATCACCATAAACAACACCAACCTTTCTTCTTAGTGAATATGTCAAAGGTAGTTAACTTCTCGGTAAAAGGTCTAGTCAGCCGGCTTTAGGAAAACGAAAGTGGTACGTTAAAGGGGAAGGCCAGTTGAGCAGCCCGCTGTCTTCCCTGGTATACGGTCCGGCATTGTGGATTAGCAAAGGAACACCGTCCGGCCGCCGCCTGTCCGAAACGACTCCCACATGCTCGTAGGGTGGGCCGAACACCACAATGTCGCCGCCCTGCCACTGCTTTAAGTTCTCTGGATCCCAGGGTATGATCTCGGTAGTCAATTGTGCAGCATATTTTTTGAAAAATGACTCCTGATTCGCTACCCGGCGAAAATCGATATTGGGTTCGGGGGCACCTGCCACTCGAGGGTAATCTTCCGTATGCTCCTGTATATCCCGATCCATCATGCCCTTTAAGTCATAGCCTGCGTTTTGCAGCGCCCGCCAGATCACATCGGTGCAAACGCCTTCGTTTTCAGGCGGGTAGCCACCCGCATAATAAGCGTCCTTATATAAGGGCCTGGCCTCCAAATCCTTGCGTGCCCCCTGGACAATGTCATCCAGGTCATAGATACCGTCGCCATCCTGGTCGCTGTCCAGCACAACTTTCTCCACCTGGCAACGTTGCCCAATCAGCCCTTGTGGTCCCATGGGCGGCAGTTTGGAGCTCCGGTATGCCCATTCAGATAAACCCCATATTGATACCGCCACAACTACAATTAACAGCAGGATTTTAACTACCGATAAACGCCTTGCGCCTGTTTTTAGATTATTCATACCCCTCTCCCGCTCCCCTTAAGGCACTGGGCATTTCATTCCTCCCATTATATTCAAGATCACGCTACATACGGATTCTTCATAGAGCAACCGGTAACCTGCCGGGCGCGTTATAAAACTAAGCACTACCTATTGACAACGTAAATAACACCGCACATGAGCAGTGACAATTAAACCTTTGCCAGGCCATGCAAAGGGGATATTGCAAAAACTACATTTTGTATTTAGTTAATTAGAAAAGCGTGCCCAATCAGTTCCCGGCACGCTTTTCTTTAATCTATAGGGATTTAATGCTCAAGATGCTCTCAATCTTTCTCCGCTTCTATGCTGGATTCATTTTCTAAAACATTTCCTTGTGCTTCATTTAGGTTGTAAAGCACCAGTCATCGCCGGCCAGCCCCGGGAATTCCTCACCGGAATCAGCAGCCTGCAGATACCCGTCCTTGATGGTCACCTCAAACATGCAACCTGTCTTCAGTTTATTTTCCAGGGTGATGATCAGTGTGTCGCCGTCGATTTCCACTTCATCAACCGCCACAGCTTTATCCGCGGTTACATTATAAACTTCTACTGCATCCAGCAGATCCTTATTGGCAACTGCTTCGATGTCAACGGTGAACTTAGACCTCAAGAGTTTTGTAGCGTCAACCCCTGTCGCCCCGTTGGCAGGGCTAAGCTTCTTAATCTTAAGCTCCTCATCGGCCAGAGAATCTCCTGTGGTAAACTGCCAGTCCCGGCCTTTAATTCCGGCAAATTCCTCACCGGAGTCTTCTGCCTCGATAATCCCGCCGGCAATAGTGACCCTGTAGACACTATCCTCTGCCAGGGAGCCGTCAAGATAGATGGTCAAGGTGTCACCGGAGATGGAAATGTCTTCGATGCCGGCTTCTTTATTCCGGGTCACGTTCCATAGGGTGATACCATCCTCAACATCAGCCTCATCATCAACCGCAACGATGTCCTCATTAAACTTAACAGTTAATTCCCCGGTATCCGGATCCACTCCGGTTGACCGATGGGCCGGGGTAAGGGTCTTGACCCGGAGGCCTTCGCTGTCGTCCTTGTCTTCAGAGTCCCAATCATAATCAAAGATCCGGGAAAGGATGGCGGCCATTTCAGCCCTGGTCACAGGCTTGTTGGGCTGGAAATGCTTATGCTCGTCGCCAATCATAAAGCGATACTTGCACATGCCGCCAACATAGGGCCTGGCAAATAAGGGAATATCGAAAACATCTCCGAACTCAAGCTTATCGGATTGCTCCAAATCCATCGCCCTGACAACCCATACAGCCACCTGCCATCTTTTGGCTGCCTGATTACCGTTTAAGTATTTCAATTCAGCCTCATCAACGATGCCGTTGTCCAGGGCATAAGCCAGACAGCCCCGGGCCCAGTCAGGAAATTTGCCATAGCTCACATCAGGTTTTTCAAATTCTTCCTCGCCGCTGGCGGCACGGCAGATCATCATCAGCGCCTCACCGGCGGAGACAGATGCATTGGGGCGGAAGGTCCTGTCCTCATAACCCTTGATAATCCCGCAGGAAGCCATCTTATGGATTTCCTTGTTCGCCCAATGGCTGTCAATATCTTTAAGTTTGACTGCCTTCCAGCTCTTGACTTTAAACATATTTTTATGGTTTTTCCCATGGCCGTTTGACGCCTGCGAGGCAGCCGCAAAACTCAGAACCATCACCAACGCCAGCAAAATTGTCAATGTTTTTTTATACATGCCCTACCTCCCTTATTAAGGAAAAATGTTTTATCCTGCACCGCAAAAACATTGTCCCCCCTTTCCCTGCAGCCTCTAAATAATGATACGCTGCCGTTAACATTTTTTAGGGCATTAGCATTTCAAGAAGTAGTTTATTATTAACAACACTATTAACCAGTTAACCTGTAAATAGCGTTAGACTCCGGCAGTAATGGTTATAATAATAAAAAAATTTGTTAATCGAGGTGCTGGTTTTGAGGAGAATTAACCAAAAATGGTTATATAGTATAGTCATAGGCGCGCTGGTGCTGAGTTTATCCTGCTACACAGGTTCACAGGCTTCTGTTACGGAAGCTACGGTAAAGGATACCGGCTTAATCCGCCTGCATGTAATAGCCAATAGCGACAGCCAGGAGGATCAGGCGCTAAAGCGCAAAGTAAGGGATGAAATCATCCAGGCGGTAGCGCCGGAGTTTACGGGACCCTGCGACATCGCCTCCGCCAGGCTGCTCGCCCAGGCCAATATTAACCGGATGCAACAAATCGCCCAGGAAGTGATCAAGGAGGAAGGCAAGGATTATGCTGTTACGGTTGAGCTGGGCGATTATCCTTTTCCCACCAAGCACTATGGGGCTTTCATTCTTCCCGCAGGGGACTACGAAGCTGTCCGGGTGGTCATCGGCAACGGCTCCGGCACGAATTGGTGGTGCGTCCTTTTCCCACCCCTGTGCTTTGTGGATATGACCAGGCATACCCAGCTGGATCCATCCTTTAAAGCTGTGCCAAACAGCCTACCGGCAACAGACGTCTCCGGGGTTCAAACCCGGGAAGAGCCAGATAGTGTAATTAACAACGGCACAAAAAACAGCCCCCTATCAGGCGCTGCAAGAGAACCGGAGGAAGTGACACTGGAACAGTCCTTTGAAGAAACTGCACAAGGTCAAGTAATATTTTCCTTCAGGCTGCTCGAATTGATCAAACGCCTGTAACTATTAGTTTTGCACCATATTCCAGGCAGTTTTCCTAATCAGGGCCTTTTATGGCCCGTTATTTATGCCCAAAAGTGACCGTAACGAGCTACCAGACATAAACTGTAATGATAAATAAAACCAACTGAGGAGGTATTTTCATGCTGCCGCAATATCCACAGGAGCCGGTAGGGGCCGCGCCTGCCGGTGAGCCCCAAACAGAACCTGCTGCCAAAAGCCAGAATGCCGAAACTGTTCAGGCGGAAGCTTTGTACTACCAGCAGCACTGCCTGGCCATGGCCTTTGTCATCTGGCAAAAATACGGGCGCACCTTCACAGCTGCCGAAGGGCTGCAAAAAGGAACCATTTTCCCGGAACTATACCGGCCCTACCCTGCCTAACAAGGAGCGAGAAAGATGAAAAACAGATTAGCTTTATTAAGAGAAATCCAGGAATATGAATTTGCCGTGATCGAACTGGCTTTGTTTCTGGACAATCAACCCCAGGAGCACGCAGCACTCAAAGATTATCAAACTGTGCGGGATAGATACCTGGCTTGCGTAAAGCGTTATGAAGAACAATATGGGCCCTTGTCAATTTTCAGTCCCGTTCAAGTAAAAGGCCACTGGCAATATATTGAGGGACCGTGGCCCTGGGAAATCGAATACGTTTAGAAAGGAATAAAAGCCCATGTGGATGTATGAAAAGAAACTTGAATACCCGGTTCGTGTAGCGAGAAACGACATCGGGATGGCCAAATTTCTCATGGCTCAGTACGGCGGGCCGGACAGTGAACTATCCGCCGGTGTCCGGTATTTAACCCAGCGGTACACCATGCCAACCAATAAGGCTAAAGAGCTGTTGTCTAGTTGATATCCGGCTGTAACCAATGTGGGGTGATGTTCATATGATTACATTATGAAAAAAGAATTTACGCCTAAGCAACTTAAAATGATCACTGCCCTGAGAATAATGCTCAAGGTAGCCGACCGTATCATTGAAAAACGCAAGATTGACCTGTCCGGTAAGCCTTGAGAGGGCTTCCAGCCAGGCCATAAGGGATCATAGAGCAGGCTTTATATTGCAATTAAATAGCCCCGATTAATTCTATGTCACCGCTTAAGAAGAACGTACCCATGCTTTTGGCCACAAGTTTTTCATTATTAAACAGATTTGCTTCAGTAACAACCAAAGTCTTTCCCTCACGGATCACATACCCTTCGGCTCTTAGCCTGGTTTCCTGGAAAACAGGTTTAAAATAATTTAAGTTCATATCAACAGTAACAGCGGCACGCCCCAGGGACAAACAGGCCCACCCCATGGCGGAATCTGCCATAGTGGCAATGATGCCGCCGTGCAATCGCCCATTAACTGTTGTATAGCAATGCTCAACATCAATTTCATACCCCGCCGCCCCTCTACCAAGGTATAACAGTCTTATACCCAACTCATTATAGACAGGTGATTTTTGATAGCGTCTGCACAAGGTAGCGAATAACCGTTCATCCATCCCCCTGTTTTCGATCTCCGTTGTATTCATAAATAAACCACCCCTCAATAATAGCACCAATGCTTTACTTCCTGCTGCCAACTTTTGCATTGGCGCTTTTTTATATACTACTCTCATGGCCAAGGTGAAATCCAGTGGAAGGTTATCATTTTATAACTGGTTAAAAGCACGAACGCACCGGCAATTGACAAGCAACAGTTAGACAACCTCCCTGTAAATTATTACATAAGGAGGTTGTCATTCAAATAAATGAGTAGCAGTGATAATTGTATTCCACAAACACTATTTAAATGTATTTATATACGCACGGCCAAAATCTAAGCAACTGGTTCTGGTTTCCTGGTCAGGATTCCACTGCACCTTGAGGCCATCATTGACAACTGCAAATCCGGCTGCAGTCAAGATTGAATTTAGGATCTTGACCGACTCACCGCTCCAGCCGTAATTACCAAAGGCGGCAGCCTTTTTATTCTTGAAGCCCAATCCCTTGATCTCCTCTAAAATGCCCGCCATGGAGGAAAGAATGGTTTTGTTGACCGTGGGTGAGCCGACTAAAACACCTTTAGATTTAAATACTTCAGTTATGATATCATTTTTATCCGTTCTTGCCGTGTTGTAAAGCTTGACGGCTACTTCCGGGTCGGCAGACCTGATTCCTTCTGCGATTGCCTCTGCAGTTTTTCGCGTACCGTTCCACATGGTGTCATATAAAATAGTCACTTGATTTTCTTGATAATCCTGTGCCCATTGTTGATACTGAGTCACGATTTGGAGCGGATCTTTGCGCCAGATCACGCCATGGCTTGGACAAATCATCGATAAGGGTAAATCTAGAGCAATGACTTCATTGATCTTTCTGTCTACTAATTTACTAAACGGGGTTAAGATATTGGCATAATATTTTATAGCTTCAACATATAATTCGTTTTGATCCACCAGGTCGTTAAACATAAACTCTGAAGCATAATGCTGGCCAAAGGCATCATTGCTGAATAAGATGTTGTCCCCGGAAAGATAGCAAAACATACTGTCCGGCCAATGGAGCATCGGGGCTTCCAGAAAAGTAATTTCTTTGCTGCCGAGATTCAGTTTGTCACCGGTTTTTACCACCTGAAAATTCCAATCCTCATGGTACTGCCCTTTGAGGGATTTAACGGCATTGGCGGTGCAATATACAGGTGTTCCCGGAATTTCTTTTAAAAGTTCAACTAAGGCCCCACTGTGGTCCGGTTCGCCATGGTTGGCAATAATGTAGTCAATCTTTTTCAGATCGATTTCCTTAGCTAAATTTGCTACAAATTCCTTAGCAAAAGGATCCCAAACCGTATCGATGAGCACAGTTTTTTCATCCCGAACCAGGTACGCGTTATATGTGGAGCCCTTGTGCGTCGAATATTCCTCACCATGGAAAGTTCGGAGTTCCCAGTCTACCTTACCTACCCAGGAAACGTTTTCTGTCACCTTAATGGACATACATGCTCCTCCTCCCTAATTTGCTTATTTTGGTACGCTTAATTATTCCACCGGTTTGAACTCGTCTTTGGAAACGCCGCAGGGCGGGCAAACCCAATCCTCCGGGATGTCTTCAAAGGCTGTGCCCGGGGCAACACCCGAATCAGGATCTCCAACCTCGGGGTCATATATATACCCACATACAGTACACTCATACTTTTGCATTTTTCATCCTTCTTCCTGCATCCTTTTACTTCATTCTTCTATACTTTTCTCAACCTGGCAGAGCATGCGCCATTTATAGGGATAAAATTACAAATTTAGTATATGCCTAAAATAGCCGGATATACCTTGCTGCCACTACTGACCGTCAAATGGACATTATATACGTAGGTAAATATCATTTATTAGGTCTTATGTCAAGCTATTCCTTAATAAAAATTGAAGAACATGGCGACAGTCCCACTGCCTCCTGCTTTATTAGGTCTGACAATATTCATTATTAGCATATCTCAGCCCCTGCCCACATACCATATATTGGCAGTGATTGAATCATGGGGTGGTTGCCCTGGCTGCCCGGCAAATTTATTAATGAAAGGGGCCTGACTATGTCTCCCAATTATATTAATACCATCGTTATCCGCAAACGCCACCTTATCTTATTAATAGCTCTGGTGTTAACAGGTTTTCTGACGGTACAAGTATTTAAGGAACATTTTGTAGGGGGGTCTACCCAGACAATGGCTCCTTTTGCATCCCACCGGTTGGTGGTGGTAGACGCCGGCCACGGCGGCAGCGATACCGGGGTGGCCAGTCAAAGCGGTGTTCTGGAAAAAGACATCACCCTGGCCATAGCCGTGAAACTGTCCGAGGAGCTGACCAGGGCCGGGGCTAAAGTGATCATGACCAGGGAAGATGACACCAAATTTAACAGCCCCGACACCAATGACAATACCCAGGAGGAACTTGCGGAATGGCAGCGCCGGGTGGCTCTGGCCAATGAACAAGGGGCTGAGCTGTTTATCAGTATCCATGCCAACAGCTCCATCGACACCGGGCTGCGTGGTCCCCAGACCTTTGTCCAGCCCGGCAGCGAGAAGGGCCTGAACTTTGGCTGTATTCTCCAGGAAGAATTGACGACCAGGGTTCGCGAAACATCCCGCTTGCCGGTGGAAAAGGACCACTTTATCACCAAAAACACCGCCATGCCGGCTGTGGTGGTGGCCGTGGGCTACCTCAGCAACAAAGCTGAAGCCGAGCTTCTGGAGGATCCCGTCTATCAGGAGAAAGTGGCAGAGGCTATCTGTGCGGGAGTGATTAAATATTTTGCCCAAAACCCGCTTTCAGGCCCGGAGGAGGCCGGGCGGGAGACAACCATTGAGACCTTCAAGGCCAAGCCCCCCGGGGCCCTCACCCCGTAGAACCACATCTAATGCCTGTTTTTTCTGCGATCACATTTAATGCGGTTGACTTGCCGGATCCATTGCCGCCATATAAAATAGTAATTGGTTCAAAGTCAATTCATTCAAGATCATGTCTTAATATATTAAATGGATAAAACGTGTCATAGCACGTTCTTTTTATTTTCATAAAAAAGTCAAATTCCGCATCCCGATCTGGAAATGTGAAAAACTTTAAATAAACCATTCTTTCCTCCCATCAGGCTAATATATAATTAATTCAACTTTTTCCAGAGGAAAATTGAGGCCATCCCTTTAAAAATGCGTGCAGACAGGATTCAGGATCTAAGAAAGGTGGCTACGCTATGAAAGAAATGCTGCTTAATCTTATTGCAGAAAGCAGATATGCCGAAGCAAGAAATGTAGTTTCTGACATGAACATTGTTGATCTTGCTCAACTTCTCGAAGAGCTTGACAAGAGGAAACTGCTGATGATCTTCAGGTTGCTTCCCAAAGATATTGCCGCCGGTGTGTTTTCACATGTATCAAGTGAGCTGCAAAGATATATTGTTGAATCCATTACCGATAAGGAGATCAAGAATATTTTAGGTGAATTATTCTTTGACGATGCAATTGACTTTTTAGAAGAAATGCCGTCAAACATCGTCAAGAAGATTCTAAAAAATACGGATGAAAACACAAGAAAACTGATCAACCAATTCTTAAATTATCCTGAGGATTCTGCCGGCAGCATCATGACTATTGAGTATGTCGACCTGAAAAAGGAGATGACCGTCAAAGAGGCCTTGCAGCACATTAAAGCGACAGGGGTAGACAAGGAGACCATTGATACCAGCTATGTATTAGATAACAATAGAATACTTGAGGGTACCATATCCATAAGAAAACTCATATTAAGTGATGATGCAACAGCAGTCAAAGATATCATGGAAACAGACGTTATATCTGTAAATACTTATGATGATCAAGAAAAAATTGCATCATTGTTTAAAAAATATGACTTTCTTTCCATGCCCGTTGTTGATAATGAACACCGGTTAGTGGGCATAGTGACAATCGATGACATTATCGATATTATTGAACAAGAAACCACCGAGGATTTCCAGAAAATGGCTGCTATGCAGCCTTCTGAAAAAGAATATCTAAAGACAAATGCATTTGTCTTAGCAAAGCACAGAATATCCTGGCTGATAATACTGATGCTTACGGCCACCATTACAGGATATATTATAAGAAGTTATGATAACGTTTTGCAGTCTGTCATGATCCTCGCTGCATTTATCCCTCTGCTGATGAATACCGGTGGAAACGCCGGCTCCCAATCATCGACGCTCATCATCAGAGGACTGGCTTTAGGAGAAATAAGACTTAAAGATGTTCTTAAGGTCCTATGGAAAGAGCTCCAGGTAAGCTGCCTTGTGGGAATAACTTTATCTGTGGTGAATTTTGTCAAGATATATTATTTTGAAAAATACGAGTTACTATTGTCTTTAACCGTATGCATCACCATGTTTTTCACCATCGTATTGGCAAAAATTCTTGGCGGGCTGCTGCCGATCATAGCCAAAAAGCTCCGGGTGGACCCTGCAATTATGGCCGGTCCGCTAATAACAACTATTGTTGATGCTTTAGCCCTGATAATATATTTCAAAACTGCTACATGGTTATTGCATATTTAGACTTTCTAATATCGCTTCGTAGATAACCCTGGTTTCCTCTGCATCTGCCAGGTTGAATATGACCACTTTTTCACCGCTTTTAAGATAAACAAAAGGCGGTGTCTCACTGTCCACAAAGAGCTTCACCGGGCCATACTCCGTGGTGCGAAAATGACCTTTGAGGTGGGAACCAACGGCGGAACCGTTAGTGCGGGCTTCAATGCGGGGCAGTTTTTCCAGCAAGAAAACTTCCTGGATGCTGTCCCAACTATATACCTCGCCATACATGCCCTGCACCCCCAGTCCTTCCTCCAGTATGGTCACCTGAGTGGGCCGGGAGGAAAAATACATCAGCAAACCCACCGCCAGAAATACGACCAGCATGCCCCCCAGCACAACGGCCAATTTCCGCCCCGCCCCCTGGCGCAGCTTACCGGCAGCATCATAAAGGTTCCCGTCATACTTTTGGGCCTTCACCAGAACATAGATGGTCGAAACACCGAAAAAGATGAAGCCAAGGGTGATGCCTGAAGGTATGTCCAATTCTGCTAATACCCCCATCAACAAAGATATGCCCCCGTTGGCATAACAATAAAAGCCGATGAGCCTGCCCAGGGCCCTGGTATTGACTTTGGCCTGCTGCTCCTTGCTCATAGTATTGTAACCGGCAATCAGAAAATACCATTTGCCCACATGCACAGCCAGGCCAAGTAAAATAAACACCAGGGCCGCAGGTGCGAAATAATACCACATAACGCTCCTCCGGAAGTATTAATTAAGCTTTATCATTACAGGGTCCTCTTCTATATTGATTCCTGCCAGCTGCATCAGATAAAGGGCGTTGCGGGTAGTGGACGGTCCCGGACGCAATTTATAATCAAAAAGGATCTTGCCCTTTTCGTAATACTCCTGAAAGTGGTAGTTGGCGATCCTTTTATTTTCCCGTTCAAGGTCACAAAGTTCCAGGTCGTGGGTGGAAACCAGGCCAATGGCGTTGGTGAGACTCAGCTTGTTTATGAGCACCCTGGCCCCTGTATGCCGGTCCAGGGAATTGGTGCCTTTAAAAATCTCATCCAGCAGGAAAAACACTCTTTTCCCGCTTTCAGCTGCCGTGACAATTTCTTTAATCCTCAAGAGTTCGGCATAAAAAGAAGAAATGTTTTCACCCAGATTATCGCTGACCCGCATGCAGCTGCCTATTTCCATGATGGAAGCCCGAAACCACCTTGCGCATACAGGCGCCCCGGCATAAGCCAGTACCAGGTTGATCCCCGCAGTCCGTAAAAGCGTGCTTTTGCCGGACATATTAGAGCCGGTAATCAAGAGGACTTTCACCTGGCCACCAATGGAAAAATCATTAGTTACCCGCTCTTCTGACAGCAGCGGGTGGCCGACGCCCTGTGCTTCTACCACTGATTTATCTCCGTCGTCAATTAGCGGCATCACCCAATCCGGATGTTCAAACCGGATTACGGCCAGACTGGCCAGAGCCTCCATTCTGCCCAGTGCGTCAAACCATTTTTTTAGCCCGGGCCCTGATTTTTGTTTCCAACGCTCGAGAGCGATGATATTATGATAATCCCACAGGAGCAGAATATTAATAATAAAATAAAATAGATTTCTTCTATCTGCTATTGAGTCTATGATCGAAGACAGACGATCAACCTGTTTAAAAACTTCTAACCCATCCCGATCCTTAATCTCTTTTTTGATTTTATTAATATGTTCATTCTTAAATTTGCGTTTTTCAAAAAGCTTGATCAGCTTATAATAAGCCTTCAAGTCATCAGCATAATTCTCTGCCATGCTAAACACCATGTGCCGTTCTTTTTTATTATGGGATATGAAAGCAAATTGCGCTACAAGCGCCGCTACCGGCCACTGCCAGGGGATGATATTCAGGATCAACCCTGCCGTAACAAGGAATATGGTGATGATCGGAGCAACCCGGATTATGGGGATGAGCCAGGGATTCCGGAAGCTCTCATTGCTTTCTCTGGCCCAGCGTATGAGCTCCTGGGGATCCCTGAACTCGCCTTTTTTCAGCATTCCTTCTGCTAAAAACCTTTGCCGCCAGGCAAGCATACCGGCTAACTCCTCCACTGCTCCCTGTCTTTGCCTGATGTCATCGGCGTTTCCGACGACACCTAAAAACTGCTCGCTGAGCTTTTTTCGTCCCATAAAGGTGTGGGACGTATTGATCCACTGGAAAAGAGAATTAGACCCGAAAATATCAAGATCCCCGGCATAACTATGACTGTCAGTCATAAAATCCGCCCCGGTATCTGTAAATGTGTTCCACTCCCCTTTTAGCCGTTTAAGAGAGTTGGTGTTAATATCACGCAGTGCAGCTACATGCTCCAAGGTTGCTTTAAGCTTCTCATGGCGAGCAACCAAATAAAAAAATACCGCTGCAAACAAAACCAGGACTGCCGCCATAAGGATGAACTTGTGTGCCAGATATGTTATTACCGCTCCACCCAGCCCGGCCAGAAAAACCAACAGCCTTAAATTGCCGAGCCACCCCTCAGCCTTGCCCCATTTTTCCAGCAGGTTGTTATAGCGGACTACTCTTTTTTTATATTTTTGCTCTACAGTTGCCAAATATCTTAATCCTGCCTTTTCATAGTTTTTTACTGCACTTTAGGGCATTATTCTCCCCAATCAGTGAAATACCTACCAAAATTATCCCGCAGGAATAACACCTTTATACTGTTGCCGGTTTAACCTACCTTGCTTTACCTGTAAATTTCTTGATCAGTCTTTTAGTTAAATACAGTATGGCTTTTATGGCTATATAGGCACTGAAAACAACTATAAAACCCCACAGGCCGGCAACCACATCGGCAAATTCCATGGAGCCCCTGCCTGTTATTTTTTGTTCGATTTCCAGGCCAAACACCATAACCAGCAGAACTGTAAAAGTATAGATAAAAGAAATGACTGAGATGTGCCATCTGCCAACATACTTGAAGATCACATCGGTTACCATAAAAATGGCCATCCCAATCAGGCCTATCAGCCAGAAATGAAGCTCCTTATCAGTTAAACCAAAGCCCAAAACGCCAAAAAGATCCACTATTAAATCGTGCAAGTAATTTATCAGGTGGGCTAAAAACAAGATGGCTTTTTCCAAAAGAACCACCTCACGGTAAGTATTAGCTACCATATAATGCACTACATTATACCATATCCACCCGGCATGGATAAAACAGCACCCAGGGGAAAAACTAGGTACATAAAAACCAAACCCGTGTGGATATTGAACAGGAGAATCAGCCATGTATTGTAATCAATGCGAACAAGCGGCCGTAGGCGGTTGCTCGGTAAAAGGCGTATGCGGCAAAAAAGATGAAGTCGCGGCCTTACAAGATCTTTTGACCCTGGTTTTGCGCGGTCTGTCCATGTATGCTAACGAAGGCAGAAAGGTTGGCCTTGTTGAGCAAAAGGTGGACAGGTTTACCTGTGAAGGCCTGTTTGCTACCTTGACCAATGTGAACTTTGACCCGGTATCGCTGCAAAACCTGATCCACCGCGCCAAGGATCTGCAGGGCGAAGTCAGGGATAAGGTCAAGCAAGCCGGCGGAAAAACAGAATACGCCGATTCAGTGGTAGGTTTCGTTCCCGCACAGGATTTAGAAGCATTAATCAAGCAAGGTGAACAATGGGGGCTGGGCAGGTTAAATCCGGACCCGGACATTCAATCCCTGCAACAATTGCTGATCTATGGCCTGCGTGGTTTAGCCGCTTTTGCTCATCACGCTCAGGTTCTCGGCCAGGAAGACAGCAAGGTATACTCCTTTATCCAGGAAGGACTGGCGGCTACCGCCAATCCTGATTTAACCCTCGATGATTTCCTGGCTTTGGTTCTTAAGTGCGGGGAAATCAACCTGCGGGCCATGGAATTATTGGATGCCGGCAATACCGGCACATTCGGCCATCCGGAACCCACCAAAGTGCCTCTGGGACATAAGAAAGGCAAATGCATATTAATATCCGGACACGATCTTAAGGATCTGCAAGATCTTTTAGAGCAAACCGGGGGTAAGGGCATTAATATCTACACCCACGGTGAAATGCTGCCGGCTCACGGCTACCCCGAGTTGAAAAAACACCCCCATTTAGCCGGTCATTACGGTACGGCCTGGCAAAATCAGAAGAAGGAATTCGCGAATTTCCCCGGTCCCATATTAATGACCACCAACTGCATTCAGGAGCCGCAAGAATCCTATAAAGAAAACATTTTCACAACCGGGCCCGTGGGCTGGCCTGGCGTTACCTACTTAAAAAACGGCCAGTTTGACAAATTGATCAGCAAAGCCCTGGAGATGCCCGGCTTTGCTTCAGATGAAGACAAGGGCTTTGTGATGACCGGCTTTGCCAGAAATGCCGTTCTGGGGGTGGCAGATGAAATCATCGCCGGCGTCAAAAGCGGGAAGATTAAGCATTTCTTCCTGGTAGCCGGTTGCGACGGGGCCAAACCCGGCCGTAACTATTATACCGAATTTGTAGAAAAGACGCCGCAAGATACTGTAGTGCTGACTCTGGCTTGCGGGAAATTCCGTTTCTTTGATAAACAATTGGGGGATATCGGCGGCATCCCCAGATTGCTTGACGTGGGCCAATGCAATGATGCCTACTCGGCAATTCAAATCGCCCTGGCCCTGGCCAAAGCCTTCAATTGCAGCGTCAACGAACTGCCCCTCTCCATGGTCTTATCATGGTATGAGCAAAAAGCGGTAGTTATTCTCCTGACCCTTTTGTACCTGGGTATTAAAGACATCCGTTTAGGGCCCAGCCTGCCCGCCTTCATAACGCCGAACATACTGAAAGTCCTGTCAGAAAAATTCGGACTCAAGCCCATCACTACGGCTGAACAGGATCTGGAAGCAATTTTAGGCGCTAAGAGTAATTAATCTCCCGCAAGGGAGATTTTTTATATGATAGAGATTTTTTTCTCCCCCCGGTTACTTTTTCTAATTAATTAATTGACACTGCCGTGTCTGTGGTGATATTCTAATGATATCAAATTGATATCAAGATAAGGAGGATTCCTATGACCAGAATACAAGGTTCCAGCGAAAGGCAATTGCACTATGAAGAAATCCCGGCAAAATACATCAGCGGCATGCTGATGCTGGTGCTGAACATCATCCTGATGCTGGGAGCATTATTCGGCTTCGTATACGGCATTATTCATGCCGCCGGAGGAACCGTGACAGGCCTATGGATCGGCTTAATTGTAGTTTGCGGCTTATACGCTTTCCTGATCGGACCCATACTGTTCGCCGGTTTGAAGATCCTGCAACCCAACGAGGCTCTAGTACTCACCCTGTTCGGCAAATACTACGGAACATTAAAAGGCGAAGGCTTTTTCTTTGTCAATCCCTTTGTCTCAGCCGTCAATCCTGCTGCCGGAGATGCCGCGGCCGGCGCAGGGATAACCGTTGAACCTCCTGCGGCCCATGGCAAAGCCTCCAACTTCAAAGTCCAAAAGGCCCAACAAGAAAATATCCCTGAAAAGCATGACTTTGAACAACGAGAAACAGAAGATCAACGATGAGTTAGGCAATCCGATCATCATCGGCATCGTGGTCATCTGGAAGGTAGTCAATACGGCCAAGGCGGTCTTTAACGTGGACAACTACGTTGAGTTTCTGTCCATTCAATGCGATTCGTCATTGCGCAATATCGTCCGCCTCTATCCCTACGACGCCTCCTCGGAGGACGGCGAAAAATCCTTAAGGGGCAGCAGTCAGGAAGTGGCGGAGAAGCTCAAGGAAGAAATCCAGGCCAGAGTAGATATCGCCGGCCTCGAAATACTGGAAGCCCGGATCACCCATCTGGCTTATGCCCCGGAAATTGCCGCGGCAATGCTGCAGCGGCAGCAGGCCTCCGCGATCATCGCCGCCCGGCAGATGATTGTTGAGGGGGCTGTCAGCATGGTAGACATGGCTCTAAGCCAGATTAAATGAAAAGAACATCGTTGAACTGGATGAAGAACGCAAGGCGGCTATGGTCAGCAACCTCCTGGTGGTCTTATGCGGGAATAAGGATGCTCAGCCCATCGTCAACAGCGGTTCAATATACTAATTTTGCCACCAACATGTGTGGGGGTGATCCCGACTGGAAAATGCTAAGGATAAAGGGAAGGATAAGAAGCAAATTCTTTTGAGGCTATCCCCCTCTTTATGGAAGGAATTAGCCGCCTGGGCTGAAGACGACTTTCGCTCCATCAACGGCCAGATCGAATACCTGCTGACAGAATGTGTGAAGCGGCGCAAAAAGGGCGCCCGGGCATTTGACCCTTCCGCCCCGGCCCAAGAGGATGACAAATAGGTGTTGATCATCTATACCTTGTATTTGAGAAAAAACTGCGTTTTACAACACGGCCAGGAGTTAATATTCCTGGCCATTTTCTATAGCCCTTTGCCTCTTGTGCCCCTGTTTCTTCCATGGCAGTCTCCGTCAGGTATTTTAAACATAAAAATAATCCATAATGCTCCACACCCTGCTCAATTCATTTGGCAAAATAATATAATAGTAAAGTCAAAAAAATATTAGTAATGAATAAGGAGAATGCTCTTGAGATTCATAAGGATTTTAGTTGTTTTGGGCCTGTTGGCCATACTTCTATACGCGGCTTTCTATCATGGCTTGGTGCTCAAAAAATACGCTGTCCATACTAATAAATTGGCTCCGGGTGACTCAATCAGAATAGTTTTAATTACTGATCTGCATAGCCACATTTATGGAGAAGAGCAAACCGGAATAGTTTCATTGATTAAGCAACAAACACCCGATCTCATTGCCCTGGCAGGAGATATAGCCGACGATGTTGAGCCAATCCGTGGCACGGAATTGTTTCTGGAAGGAATAAAGGACCTTGCCCCCGTATATTACGTCTCCGGGAACCACGAATACTGGTCTAATAATATCCACAACATTAAAGCCTTAATACGTAAATATGGTGTTACTGTGCTTGAAAACGATTATGAATATATTAAAGTCAAAAACTCATCCATTATTATTGGCGGGGTGGATGACCCGGATATGGTAAGGTTTGAAAAACCTGATTTTGATTGGAAGGCAGAATTTCATAATGCTTTTTCCGCGTTGCAAGATCAACCGGAGTTCAAAATCCTCCTGGCTCACCGCCCTGAATTAATCGAAATATACAAGGACAGCAACTTTGATTTGGTGCTGTCAGGGCATGCACATGGAGGCCAGATTAGAATCCCCTTATTATTAAATGGGCTTTTTGCGCCCAATCAAGGCTGGTTTCCTGCCTATGCCGGCGGGTTGTATCAACATGGTTCCTTGACACACATAGTAAGCCGCGGTGCTTCTAATAACATTCCCTTGCCGCGTATATTCAACCCGCCTGAGGTAGTAGTAATTGAGATTACGGCTCAATAACCAAACAAACCTCACCATTACCTGGAGAGGTTTGCTCTCGATTTAATACAAGCTTACCCAGGGTAGTACGGGCACTCGCTCCTGATGCATTGTTTATTCTGCGGGTACTGCTCGCACACATACTTGCTGCCCACAGTATGATCCAGCTCTGCAAAATGCCGTTTAGCTGTTGCCAGTGCTACCATTACATCTCTCTTACAACACCTGGCACCGCCAGTGCGGCTAATTTCCATCAGGGCCAGGGCAGTCATCCTGTTAGCCGGGCCTCTTTCTTTGGACAAAGGCGTTACCCCGTGGAGCACGGAATAAGCAATGCCCACACCGATCCCGGCGCCGCAGGCGCCATTATTCCCGCAAGAGCCCCCTTTGATCTCTTTACCTCGCTTGATGGCCTCTTTAATTGCCTGCTCCCGCTTATCCTGCACCTTATTGCCATAAGCGGCCACCAAAACGGCCGGAACGATACTGTGGTACTCCGGACCATGCATATGCAATCCGGGTAATTGAAAAATCCGCAAGGCGATTTCCACAGGATCCGTTGCTGTTGAGGCCAAACAAACATGTTCAACTAAAGCAAGGATGTTGCCCCTATGGCAAGCATCACAAATATAATGACCCCGGGCGCACCTGGCATTAGATTCCTCTTCTTTTTCGCAGATCATACACTGCACTTTCTCAGCTGCGGCGGAATAAATCAACTCCTCCCCGCATACCAAACAACCTGTCACATGGTCTGGATTGCAACTACAAGTATTTTCCACAGTCCATCACCTTTGCCGTCCCTTTTTCATATGATAACCCCCGGCTACCGGGGACGTCAAAAGATAAAGCTTTTGCTCAAGCAAATATTTGCCTGGCTATTGTTAAATGACCGTCCCCTTTTGTCCGGGGGGCTAATATGTAATATTAATTAGGGCAAAAAGTACCAGGACAAGGCAGGTCGCCAGCCCCAGGGGCACATATGCAATGTTATATATCTACTTTCAGGTGATACTATGAAAATAGCAGCCTACCTGCGCGTCTCCACAGACGAACAGGCCGAACAAGGCATCTCCATTCCGGCGCAGCAGTCCCGCCTGATGGCTTATTGCCAGTCCCAGGGCTGGGAAATCTTTGATTTCTACATCGATGACGGTTACAGCGGCAAGGACCTGGAGCGACCGGCCATGCAGCGTCTCCTGAGGGACGCCGGGGCCAAAAAATTTAATGCCGTGCTGGTTCTAAAGCTGGACCGCCTTTCCCGCCGGCAAAAAGATGTGCTCTATATCCTGGAGGATATTTTTGAACCCAATGGTATCGGTTTTAAGTCCGCCACGGAGGCCTTTGACACCACGACTCCTTTCGGCAAGGCCGCTATCGGCATGATGGCCGTATTCGCCCAGCTCGAACGCGAAACCATCGTGGAACGGGTCAGGATGGCCAAAAAGGAAAGCGCCAGACAAGGCCGGTTTATGGGCGGCATCGCCCCCTACGGCTACCGCTACAACTTTGCGCATAAGCTTTTGGAAATCGATGAAATGCAAGCAGTTATAGTGCGCCGGATATATGACTTTTACCTGGAGCACTCCTACGGCTACCAACATATCGGAGAGGAACTGGCAAGACAAGGGGTGCCCGGCCCCACCGGTAAAGGCTGGCGCAAACAAGAAATTCGCAAGATATTAACCAATCCGGTTTATACCGGTCTGGTCAGCCACCAGGGTGTGCTTTACCAGGGCCAACAACCACCCATCATTGAGGCGGCAAAATGGCGGGAGGTTCAGGCCTTAATCCGTGACCGGGGCGCGGTTCGGGCGTCTGCCAGTGTCCATGCCGGGCTACTGTCGGGGCTCATCTGGTGCGGTGAATGCAGCGCCAGGATGAGGGCTAAGAATACCTGGCAGAACCACCCCCGCACTAACCCCAAAAAAGTGATCAGGTATTACGTATGTTACAGCCAGGATGGTTCAGCCAAACAAATGGTCACAAAAGCAGGCTGCCGGTGCGGCTACAAACGGGCCGAGGAGATTGAGAATAAAGTCATTGACGCCTTGTATCATTACTCCTATGATCAGGAATTGGTCAGGTATGTAGTCGATGAAGCCAATAATATAAACCTCGACAACAACTCCCTCCTGGCGGGGATCAACCAGGCCAAAAAAGACCTCGCAGCCATTGATAAGAAGTTAAACAGGTGGTACGGTGCCTTTGAACGAGACGCTGTGGAACCGGAGGAACTTAGGGAGAGAGTCAAATACCTGCGGGACAGGAAAGCTTACCTGCAAAGACAACTGGCCGCCATGGAAAAAGAGCTCCAGGCCGGCAACACCCGGCAGATCAATACAAAGGACCGGTTCGAGTTATTAGCCAATTTCCCTGTCATCTGGGAGGAAGCCGACGCCACAGAACGCCGGGGCATCATCACCAACATGATTGAGAAAGTTAAAGTATTCTCCGACAACAGGGTTGAAATAGATTTTAACGCCTGACTTTCCACATCAACCGGTCAACAGCGCCAAAGGGCTGCTAACCAGTTGATATGAAACCGTAACCAACCGGCTGGTTCCTATCATAAAATGTACCATGAAAAAGGAACTTTCCCCGGAACAACTAAAGGTAAAAAAGGCCATCAGGGTAATGATACAGGTGGCCAAACGCATCCTGGAAGATGAAAAGAAAAACCCCCGGCAATCATAACCGGAAGCTACATCCGCAACATAATATCCCTGCTTCTTTGAGCTTTACACCGAAGTGGTATTCCTAAAGTCTATCTTGTTCATAATTATCCCTCAAAAACAGCTTGATGCCCCTTATAAACCGGGAGGCGGTTTCAACGGCTGCCAGAGCTTCTTCGCGGCTGATCATGTAGAAGTCGTCGTAATCACTGGCCTGTCTTAAATCCTTTGAGCTCTTAAGAATTTTACCGTAGTCTTTCGGCAAAACACCGGTTTTTACAAACTGCTGGTTAAACAAGTCCAATATTACCCGAGTGCTTCCGTGAGTCAAGCCCCTTTGTGGCCAGAGCAGCGCGGGCAGCCTGGAATACGGCATAATACGACCTTGAAGCGGCATCAGCATACATCTTCTTTTCCTATAATAAACGGGCTGCTTTCAACCGTTCCCTACCGGGTCAAGCCGGTATTGCGCTAACACTTTGCCGTTTATAGCTTCCAAAGAGTCACACCTTCCTTGACAACATTAGAGGCAAAAGGTGCGTTTAGCATAACCAGCCTGCTGAAATAGTCGCTGTCGTAAATATTCACAGATATATCGATACCCTGCTCCAATTCAGCGTCAATCACAAAGTCGTAAATATTATCGCGGGTGATTCTTTTTTTATCCCTTACAAGGATGAGGATGTCCATATCGGAATCGGGGCGGTTATCACCCCTGGCTCTGGAACCGTACAGTATCACTTTTTCTACTTCACCCGGGTAAACCCGGTTTAAGTGTTCAATAAACATGTTCAATGTTTTTTTCTCAACAGGTGTTAGAGCGGACATTATTTTCACTCCATTTATTACCTTTAACTTAACTATAGCTTATTTTTTTTATTCTCAAGGTAACAGGTTCAATTGATCTTGCACGTCCAACAAACAACGCGAGAGGGATGGGTGGTCCATTTTACAAAATGTATCACATCAGGGTAATGATCCAGGTGGCCAAACACATTCTGGCGGATAAAAAACCCCCGGCCATAGTGGACGAGGTTTTTTTGTATTTTACTTCTATCCCGCCAGGTTAGAAAGCTATAATATCCTTAAAAAAAACCGGCGTTCTTTTTAATTAAACATTTTCTTTGCCTGTAACATTAAAGAATCTACTTCCTCAACAGCCCGCTGCGCTTCATCTATTCTCACATGAGGCTTTAGCTTATTTATCCTTATGGCCCTAGCTTGAACTGTTTTTTCCCTGCCTTCCTCCAATGTCACATACAAGGCCGTTGCCAACCGCTCCAGCTCGGCAACACGTAAAGAAGCCAGTTTTTCGGCAATAAAATCAATTTGCCGCTCGTATATTTTAGCAGTTTTAGGATAAAGCTCCTTGAGCCTTTCTGCAGCATCACCCGGAAGATGCGACGGACCATAAGGATATGGTTTACTATGAAGCTCGATGAGCATATTGGCCCGCATCACGCCAAGTTCATCTCTTAAATCAAAAGAAAACGGCCCGTGCTTGTAGAGAATGAAATCGAAACCCGTAGGTATACCTAACATTTCCTGAAGGAAATAAAGACTCTTTTGAATATGCGTCTCGCCACACCAGTTCCCATAATGGTGTAATTTCTCAATTAATGACAGCACCACAGCCTGACGCCTGGCGTCCTCCATAAATTAACCCTCCAAAGAAACAATTTTTATGATCTCATGCCTGTTTTTCTTCAACCAATCGTCAGCATCATTCACCAAATCGGGTCTTATAAAAACATAATCAAAAGAAGCAATTGGCAGCCTTTGAATGGTTTCCGACAAATCATATGAAGAAAATATGCGCCCGTCACTGCGCAAAACGGGAAACTCCATTGCGCTGTTCTTCGCTGTATAAGTATCCGCCCGGACCGCTTCAACACCATATTGGGAGCGTAGCGCTTCAAATACCCTCCGCCCGGCCTCCGGGTTTATCCTTAAATCTTCCGGATTTTTTTCATACAGCTTCCGGTAATGCTCCCGTTTTACTATCCGGCGGGCAGGGTCATGCCCTTTATGGTCCTCAATCCTGGCCGCCTCCAGGAGCGCTGCCAGCACTTCGTTATCGGTTATTTTTAGAAGTTCTTCTACATTGATAGTAAAATTCCCTTCGGGCAACCATTTGATAAGAAAATCCTTTAGATGGATATCATACACTCTTCTCACAGGATGAAAATACACCTGAGTGTACATGAAATAACGGGCCAGCAGAAGAGCTTCCGCCGAGTGCAGACCACCCTCTTCAACACCTAATACAGGCTCAACAGAACCCCGTTCTTCTCCTGTTGTTCTGGGTAGAATCCTAATAGTATCAATCAACCGGTAATGATCAAATTTTCCATAAGCCACTCCCGCATGATATGAATCCCTCAACAGATAATCAATCCGGTCAACGCCAAAAGCGTCTCCAACTATAATTTCGGAAAGGATGGCCTCCCAGTCCGTAAATTTAGCACTCTTATATTTCTTTGGGCCGACTGCCAGCTTGATAATATCCTCAGCACGAAGTGGAGGTGTCATTTCCTCCCAAATGTTTTTCATTTCCTCACTGCGTATAATCTCAATAGTGAAACGTTCGTGGTCCCACCCAGGTGGAAGGAGTTCTTTTTCCGCAGCGTGGGAAAATGGCAAATGTCCCAAGTCGTGACAAAGCGCCGCCATACGAACGGCACGACGCCAGTAGCCAACTTTGTTTTTATCATTTATCTCAGGAATTAATTCTTTAACTTTGCTATGTATGTTAACTTCATTGGTCACAACATCATAAACCCTTCCGGCCAGTTCCATGACGCCGAGAGAATGCTCAAACCTTTTATGTGTCGCGCCGGGGTATACAAGATAAGACATTGCCAGTTGGTGAATGTAACGCAAACGCTGAAACGGATATGAATTCAGGACTTTTCTCTCGTCGTTATCCAGTTTGATAAAAACATGTATAGGATCCCTTATCTCATGGTAAATCTTTGCCAATTTACCGCCCCGCCTTAATTTTTAATGTGAAAATTTCTATAAAATATCAATTTATCCTTCTACAAACTGAACCGGTAGCTATATTTATATCGCACTCAACCCCAAACCCAGTCCAGCACTACGTCCTCTTGGTACTTGGCCAAAATATAACCCATCAATGTCTCACCTTAATGCTTATGAATACTGTGGAAGGCCGGCACCACCTGGCGCTTGCAAGCCGAAAATGACAGGTGGGGCAGGCCATTCCATAAAACTACCGCCAACCACCACACCTATGCTTAAGGCAGCGGCTACACCGGCGCCTACATGCTGGCCCTTTTTACCTTTGGTATAAAATATGTATGGGAAACTTCGATTCCTTGCTGTCAAGTTTATGCTTTGATATATTTGTTTTAAGGTGGTGTTTTCTATGCAGGCTAAAGAACGTTTAAAAAAGGAAATCGAGTCGCTCGGCCCACACAATATTTTACGGGTCTACGACCTGGTTCTGACACTAAAAAAACAGGACAAGAAACTTGAAATGAAAATGGCTAAAAATGGTTATCTAAGAACCCGTCTTGCTTTGAGGAATTGCAAAGGATCGCTAAGTGACGACATTATTGAAGAGAGAAATGATCGCATATGAACCTGTTTTTTGATACTTCCGCTTTGATTAAGTTTTTTCACGAAGAGAATGGAACAGAAATGGTCACTGACTTGGCAACTAATCCGGAAAATGTTATCCATGTTTCCGATCTGGTAAGACTCGAGTTTATTTCCGCATTATATCGTCGCTTTCGGAATAAGGAAATTGACGCAAGAGCATTAAATGATGTCGTAAGCGGTTTTAATGAAGAGTATTCCCGGTCCAGGTTGAGCCCTTAGGGAATGCGGTCCTGCAGGAAGCGGAAGACTTGTTGTTAAGACATGGCAAAATTCACGGGCTAAGAACACTGGATGCTTTACATCTTGCCACCTTTATATTGATTAAAGAAGATGACTGGGTATTCATCGCAAGCGATAACAATCTTATTTCTGTTGCTAAAGCTATTGGGGCTAACACGATTAATCCGTTAACTGCAACTCTCTAGAACATCACCCTTGCCGACCACCGATGGGAGTGTTCTTTTAGTTTTTAAGTGTCCCAAAATGGTGCCCGTTTGGTGCCCGGCTTGCACGGAGCCTCAGCTTTATACGTTAATAGTGGAGGAAAATTGAAGCCCCTCGTTATAGGTGTCGAGGTAATCCCAACGTTATAGGATTTGTGCAAGCCTGCCCCACCTGGGAGTGTAAATCTTTCTGTGTAAATGGAATAACCCACCATTTGTTTGGTAATACTAAAAATACTCTTCTTCATGTGGAGGATAGGGCTCCGGTGGAGACCGACCCGAGCCACATGAAGGTCTGCTTATACGGATGAGGACAACCGCCGATGCTGTCCTTTTTCTATTAACATCCGGTAAGGAGACTGAAGCGTTAAACTCCGGGGTCAGGGGCAGAGCCCCTGTTGATTAGGCTATGTCTGCCTCTGTAAACCGTTCCCCGTAAAAGACCATAAACTGTCCGAATATTATGCCCCAGTTTTTCACTGGGTTATACCATTTCCGGCTAATTTCCTGTACCGACAGGTAAATGGACTTTCTTAAGGCATCGTCAGTTGGATAATTGGTCTTGGTCTTGGTGAATTTCCTCAGCATCCGGTGAAAACCTTCGACTGCGTTTGTAGTGTAGATTAACCGGCGCATTTCATCGGGGTATTTGAAGAAGCCCGACAGATCTGCCCAATTAGCCTCCCATGACCTATAAATCTGGGGGTATTTGCTGCCCCATTTATCCTTGAATTCTTCCAACGCATAAAGCGCTGCTTCCTCGCTCACTGCTCCATAAACTTCTTTTAAATCGGCCATTACCGCTTTTAATTCTTTATACGAGACATACTTTGTGGAATTGCGTATCATGTGGATTATGCACAGCTGGTTTTCGGTCTTAGGAAAGACTGTCTCCAGCGCATTCGCAAAGCCGCTAAGGTTGTCGTGGCAGGCTATTAGAATGTCTTTGACTCCACGGTTTTTCAGCTCATTGAACACCGTTGCCCAGAATGCTGCACTCTCTGTCTCGCTAATCCAGATGCCTAAAATGTCCTTTTTGCCGTCCATGCCTATGCCTAGGACGCTGTACACGCACTTGTTGATGACTTTGCCGTCCTTCTTAACCTTGAAGCGGATGCCGTCAAAGAACACTACCGGATAAACTCCAGCCAGCGGCCGAGACTGCCATTCTGCCACTTCCGGCATGATCTTGTCTGTTATCCGGCTGATGAGGCTTGCAGATGCGTCTATGCCGTATATATCGCGTAAGTGATCTTCTATGTCGCGAGTACTCAGCCCTTTAGCGTACATGGCCAAAACCCGTTTCTCCACTTCGTCAGTACGAGTTTGCCGTTTCTCGATTGCTTTTGGTTCAAATGTACCATTGCGGTCTCGGGGAACAGAAATCTCGGTTTCGCCCCATTCGCTTTTGATAGTCTTTGGAGCGTAGTATCCGTTGCGTGAGTTGCCTGTGTTGTTTCCGGCAACGTTGTTTTTTTCGTACCCAAGATGCTCGTCCATTTCGGCTTCCAGCATCTTTTCCAGCACTCCAGCAAATAGGTTTTTGAGTCTTGCTGTAACGTCTCCTGGTGTGGCACATTCATCGCTGATTAGGGCTACTAACTCCATTTCCTTATTGCTCAACTGTCTCATGGTAACATCTCCTTGCTGTTTATTATTGGAGATTATTACCATTTACACAGTCGAGAATACGTTCTCATCTACATCAGTATTCAAAAACATATTCGTCATTCAGGCTTTCCCATAAGTAGTTGATATCATTATATAGATCGTTCCATTCGCCCTCTATAATACCCATAACATACTTATGCCGCATTTCAGGTTTCTCCAAGAGCATCCACTTTAACTGTTGTAATGAAGTCTTTATAAAAGCAAGCCACTGAGGATAGTTAATCGCTAAGAAAGGATTCTCAACACCTGTATGGGCAGCAACCGTGACTTTACCTGCGTTTACCGCTGAAGCGATTGTATGAGCAGTAAACAACATTGTGCCGAGTTTCGGACGCTTCTCTCTGTTTATTGTAACAGGAATAGAATCTTTTATTGAATACCCTTCCTTGATGCGCTTGACCGCATATGAAATCCTTACGCCAATTTCAATGATAATAACAGGAATTGACATCGAACAAAAGTGAATAAAATCATATCCGTCATAATACATTCCTTGTACTATTTCCGCTATTGTTTGCTCTTGCTCCCCTATGTTTCCAAACTGAAATAAATTGAATAACGCCATAAGCGGGACAGGTAAACCCATTGACGTATTTACATCAGACTTAAGGTGATTTATAACCTTTTTGATTGCTTCTATAAGGTTAGTTTCGACTCTATCACTATACTTCGGTATAAGCTGTCGGACAATCTCTCCATTGCGGTCGATCGTGGTCATAGTTCCGGCCATAGCGTCAATTACACCGAATATTAATCCAAGTAACGGATCATGTCCAAGAGAAACCAGTCTATGGAAATATGGCGTTAGCCCATCAACATAAACATCAGTGACACCATAGCCTTTGTTGTCAACGTTCATTGAAGCATCGAAAGGAACCTTAGCTTTTTTTTCTAACTCTTTAATTTGATCCGGCGGGATAGTCTTATCAAACATATCCCGTATCCAATCTGACATTGTCCCCGCACGAGTTCCATCAACTGTATTATGCGGGATACCCACTAAAATAATATCGATTGCGGCGGCAACGAGTCCAGCAACTGAGCAAATTGCCCAATCAACCTTGTCTAAGCGATGCAAACTGTTAAACTCCTCGTTTAGCTTGTTGATTATGTCGGCATTTGCTTTTATTTCTTCGGGGGTAAAAATATCGCTAAAATCAATATCCCTAACTATGTTGGTATTTGCCTCAGTAAGCAAGTCTTCGAATGGCGTAATTTTAATACTCTTTTTGCCCGTGGGATTGAAGGTTCCCGCCTTTCTGATATTGGTGGGATCAACTTTAATTCCTAATGAACGAAGCAACATTTCACTTGAATCAATGGCGGAATCGAGCGTAATTTTTGTCTCTTTAAGAGAGCAATCAAGCGTAGCATTGTTAAGTTCATTTTTAACAACTTTAAGAATATCTTTTTCACCCTGTGTTAATTTACCCATTCTATACACCTAAATCGGCTTTTAAGTCATTAATCGCACGTTGCAATAGAATATTGATGCTGTTTAAGTAATCCGCCCTATCTTTTGTTGCGTTAATTTCTTCTTTAAGAGCCTTGTTAATTGCGTGATTCTTTTCAATAGCTAATTTTAATAGGCGATCTTTAGCTTCTTTAAGCTTTTTATTTTTTATTGATGAGGCAATCCCCACACCGCCTGCACCTAATACTACAATTGGCGCAGCGAGTACAAATATGCCAGCGGCCATACCTCCACCTACAACAGCACCTGCCGCTGCAAGACCTGATGAAATGCCGGCTGCACTTAAGCCCACAACTGAACCCCCATAGAATAAGGCAGCAAATGACCCGACACCACCTATTCCAGCACCCAAAGCACCAGCCAGTGTTTCGGGTATTGCACTGTTGACGATAGTATTTGTTTTAGATTTCAAAGCAGTGGAAGCTTCGTTAATAACTTTCTCTACACTTTGTAGCGAATCTAAAGATTTAAAATTCTTTGTTGCCATGATTCACCTCCGAATATATATTTTTTGTTTACCTCTACTCCATAAGACCAACTTCCGGTATGTACATTTTTAAGCTTTCGGTTAAGCACCACCTTTTTTGAAACATAATCTCCTTAGGAAGCCTTCATAACAAGGTAAATTAATCGTCACTCTTCTTTAATCGCATAAATTCATCCGCGAATGCCTCAGCTGTGATTCTATTTCGGTCTATGCTGATTGTTTCTTTGTTGTAATTCGCTGCTTTTGTCCAGTTAAAGGTACCATGAATTACAGTTTGCAAATCTATAATACAGAATTTCTCGTGCATTATATTTTTATAGAGAGATTCTATTGTTACCCAATGTGTTGTGAAACTGGCATCTAAGTCGAACTCGGCATTTCGATTCTTATCATTATCATCCACTACAATTTCAATAGTTACTCCCTGGCTTTTCTTTTTCAAAAGCACTCTATACAGTACTGGGTCTGTAAACCATGCCATAGCAATCCAAATCAGATATTTAGCATTTTGGATTTCTTCTATTATCTGTCGTTGAATACCTTCAAACAGGATTTCTTGACTAATGTCTTCTTGAACAGGTAAGCTTCCCGGTTTAATCGCTAATCCCCAAAATTCATACTCATCATTAGGAGGGTATATTTCATCACAGACCTTGTATAAATATGTCTCATATTTTTTTAGCTCTATCATCTTCTCAGGAATAATGCAAAGAAAAACATATTCCTTATAGTGATTCCAAAGCCGACGCGTGAACTCACCAGTTTTTTCAAATCTAACGATCGAAATTTTCAAGAGCGAAATGATATTATCCTTGTCTGGATTATCCCCGACTCTTACTGTATCGATTAGTAATTTCTTGAACTCTTGCTCATTCATGCCTTCATCCCCCTATAAAAATAACCGGCAACCTCCCGGTCAAAAGCTAACCCCCTTTTTTGAACCTTCACCCCATTAGGAAGCACTCAAAATAGGGTAATTAAATTGTATCGTTTTCGTAGTGATTATATCGTAGATTGTCTGGTCCTGGCGGGTTTGCAGCCCAATACCAACAACCTTGGCCATGATACGGGAGACCTCAGCCGGAGTATAGAACTGGCCTTTGCTTTTACCAGACTCCGTAGCAAAGTGCCGCATCAGATACTCGTAAGCATCACCCAAAAGGTCATCTCCGTCAGCCTGATTGGACTTGAAGTCAAGTTTATCGAAAATCGCAACCAGTTTTGAGAGACGATCCTGCATTTCCTTGCCTCGCCCCAGCTTGTCCTCGTCATTGAAGTCAGCTTGATCGATAACACCTCTTAGCTCGTTGGCATCGGCAAGATTGCCAATAATTTTGTTAATCTTATCGCCGATCTCCTTGTCGCCCTTGATTTTAACCATGTCGTAAAAGCTGCCATTTTTAGGCACTTCAATCACAGCGTCGGTCTTACCGGCGTATTTGTCGGAGACGTACTTCATGAACAACAGTGTAAGGATGTAGTCCTTGTACTGCGAGGCATCCATGCCACCCCGGAGTTCATCACAGCTGCTCCAGAGTGAACTGTAAAGTTGAGACTTTTTCAAAGCCATTTTTTAACACCTCTATATTAATAATTATCATACTTATGCTTTACTCACTCAATCTTAAAAACAGCGTATCACTATTGTCCAAATAACATTTTATCCCTTTTAATCTGCAATTTCTATAGATCCGGCAATACCCATCTGCTGATAATAGTTTTGATAATTATCCTCGTGTTTTTTACGGGCCAATTCAATTGCTTCTTCAAGTTCCTTATCTGCTTGTTGAAAACTTTTTGCTATCTTCTTCTGTTCTTTCAATGGTAGCAAAGGAACAGGAATTAAACTAATATCTTTTGTGCTTAAAACTGTTACTGCTGCCCCCCGCTGGTTGGCTTTGAGGTAATGCACACCGACTGGACTCTCTAAAAAATATTTTAAAAAATAAGGATCATAATTACCTTTAGTTCTAATACATATAAAATTATTAGAAAGGATAAGATTTTCGTCAGTTTCCGGCACCACAGCTATTTTTAATGCTGTCCCCCTACTGGCAAGAAGCAAATCTCCTGGGCGGACCTCATATCTATATGCCTTTTTGAAATCACTCATAGACACATACGTAAGGCTATCAAATATTATTTTTCCGTCCTGTACATCGCTAAGATTGATTATTTTGTAGTTTAGCTCTCCCTCCTGGTCTTTTGGCGGCAGAACACCCCTAAATAGTTCAGCTATTGCTCTTAATTCTACTTTCGGAATATCATTGTTCTCATAAATTTTTGAACTAATTCGCGCTTTACCAATTTTTGTTTCAACTTCAGCTGTTTCAAAATATCGCTGAATATTTAGGTTCCAGTCGTTGATTCTAATTTCATCTAGTCCCACAAAACGGCTGTAATGTTCTAATTCCTCACTATTAACATAAGCATTAACAATTTTTTCAATATCCTCTTTGCGAAGGGTATTTTGAATTCTCCCAGGTAGATAGTCATTTTCCGCACTAATAATTTGCACTTTTCCTTTTCTTTGCTCATCTTTTATCTTATTAAAAATTAACACGACTACAGACAAGCCAGTACCCAACATCATATTTGCCGGCAAACCGATAACGGCATCAATTAAATCTTCGTTTAACAAAGCACTTCTTATCCGCTGTTCAGCTCCTCCCCGAATCAACACACCGGGCGGAACGATTAATGCAGCTTTACCTTTTTCTGACATAGACGCAACCGCATGCTGAACAAATGCCATATCACCGATGTTAGCACTAGGGATACCGTAACGAAAGCGGCCATAAAGGTCCATTTCAGCTTCCTCCCTGCCCCAGTTTCTTAATGACATTGGTGGATTCATTAAAATATAATCAAATTTTTTAATACTACGATTCTCATCTAACCAGCCAGGCTGCCGAATCGTATCGCCATGCACTACTTTAGCTTCATACAGGCCATGTAAAATTAGATTAAGCCTGCATTTAACCCATGTGGAAAAGTTGATTTCTTGTCCATAAAGAGAGACATTCTCTTTATTCGCTGCTTTGGCAGCTTCAATCAGAAAACTGCCCAATCCTGCAACACCATCATAAACTGTTCCATGTTTGGGATTTAGTAATCGGGCCAGCAGAAAACTTAGCTCCTTTGGAGTGCTAAATTCCCCAGCTGCTTTGCCCTCGCTACGTGCTTGGGTTTCGAACAATTTTTCAGTAATTTGTGCCAGCTCACCCGTAAGGGGGTCCGGCTCGCTCATCAATTTTCTGTTCAGGTTAACCCTATCAAATTGCTGAATTAATTGAAATAAAACTCTGTCCTGTATTTTTTCGAAACCTGTCTTACTTTCCAGAAACAAGTCCCTTAATTCAGGGTTTAATAATTCAATTTCAGTTATTGTTTGAGACAACCTATACCCTAAACCGTGCCCACTAGAACTTAGATTGTTCCACTTTGCAGAAGGAGGGATTTTATATGGATGGTCATCATTATCACTTAAAACTTTTAGTGTATAGAGTTTAAGTACAATTTCACCTACCTCACCTTCACCTACAACCCCCCTTAAAATATCCGCAGCATTCCAGTGTAATTTTTCCACCAGGTCCATGTTAATCTTTTTCATATTCAGCCCCCAATTCATAGATATACCTAATTTGTGTATTATTAATACTTATTTATAGTTTGCCTATAAAAAGCCGTTTTAAAACGACCAATCGATCTTAAGCGATATCTTTACTAAAAGCTTCCTTGATCTTCTTAACAGCCCTCGTGGCGCCAAGCCCTCGGTTGTAATAAATCGGCTTGTTATGCTTTTTTGCTAGTTCCCTTGCGTCCCACATACTCTGATGTGAACAAGCATTCGTTTGAAGTATAATAAAATCCGCCATCTTTACAAATTTCTCTACATCTTTTTTTCCATTCTTTTTTTTGTTTCGTGCATTATAATGAATAAACTTAAGCGGCTCTTTCTCTTCAACACGTGCAATATTTTCAAAATTCAATTTGGTATGGCTACCAATTACTACAACCGTTTTTATGGAAGACACCCCCTTGATTGATTTCCTTGTTTTATGATACATCATTTTCCTGCGCGTGTCAAGTATGCTTAATACACTTTTTATATATTGCTTTGCTTTTTATATTTATTATAAACACACAAAAATAAATTGTCAACTCTTACCACCTGCTCCAACAATCTTATAGAGAGCATCATGAAATAAGATGCAGATTTCAGTCAGGTTCATGGTAATAAATCCAGGATATCATGGCCATAAAACAACCATCTACGATACGCCTGCAGACCAAGACGCTGAACCGTGGCTCCTGCCGCGCGCGTGGCAGGCCCGCACCCGGGCCATGCCTCTGCTTGTCCGGGCCGGCCACACTGCGCTCAGCTGTACCTCTCCGACAAAGCCATCATCCACCCGAAAACTGGCTGCCGCCCAGAAAGGCTCAACCCCAACCTCCCAACCCCCCGCCCCAATCATGGGGCCGGGGGGCTTTAACGTGGCGGCGCAGCTGTGGTTAAAGCCGCCTCCCTGGCCTCCCATTGTAACGCAGCTCCGGCCCCCGCTCGCATGCCGGCTCGCGTGGGCCTCCCGGCGCACTGTCAAGGGTAAAGCCTGCGCAAAAAAAATCTCTACAGCTAAACCTTACGGGCCACATTTTTTTGCTCCGGCCCTGCGCTGCCGCTCCGGCCCTTGACAGCGCGCCGGACGCTGCGTTGTGCGCCAAATAAAAGGAGGCGGTTTTAGGTGAAAGGCATTCTGGCGAGAGTGGATGAGGGCAGGTTGGGCAGAGCGGTGGCCGGGCTGGTGCAGCGCAGCCTGGTGGTGGAGGATGTCTTGCGCGATGGCGGGTCCATCCGTGCCCGGGTGCGCAGCACTGGTGTCCGTGGGGAGCGGGTGCACAGCGTGGGTCTCACGGTGGTTGGCCGTGGCCACGGGGTTTTCTGCAGCTGCGAGGACTGGCAGCTGCGGGGTGTTGCCTGCAAGCATATCGCGGCAGTAGCGCTGCACGAGCTGGGCTCACAGGCACACGCCCGCAGCACGCGCAGCATGGTGGGGGTGTTGCTGCAGTTGTAGGGGCTGAGGCCCCTTTTTTTGGTCGGCGCCCAGGCGCAGCCGGCAGCTGCCGCTCCAAAAGGCGGCGTTGCCGCCGTACCGCAGGCCGGGCAGCTGCCCGGCCAGGAAGTTCTGCCGCTGCAGGCTCAAACGGAAGCCGGGCTTATCGCCCGCCTGCCATCCAATAAGCTCCGCTCCGCGCATCTCGGCGGTTCCCGCCTCAGCGCTCCGCTACGCTTCGGGGCCTTTAGTGCTCGCCTCCGGCTGAGTGCTCCACTCCGCGATTCTCGGCGACCTGCGTCGCCTCGTCGCTCCGCTCCGCACAACAGCCTCCAGCGTGCGGCCAACCTCCGGCAACATTTTAGCCGCGATACGCAGCCTGTGTGCACGGTCTCGCCAGTGCGCTCAAAAAGCGAGCACAACTGGCGAGACCGCGGGGGCTTTGTTGTGACAATCAGGAGCCGGCCTTCTAAAGCAGTTCAAAACGAGACGGCTACTTTTCATCATAAGCCTATGTTACAGGCGGTTGGGTTGGCGCGCAGCTGCGCGCCATCTGCTGGCTAACTGTCATCGTTGAGGCCGCAGCTGCGGCCGGCAAGTTTTATACATTATTATCAGCTTCTTTAAATTCGAATTCCGCGTCAATTATTACAGAACGAGTATTGTTATTATGGTCCTTCCAAATAAGAGCAGTTTGTACTATATCAGGAGTCTTGTCTTCTTTAACGTTATTATCTGAAGGTAGCTCTCGTGATTCAATTTCATTAGCCAATGATCTATTGAAAATCTTACGTCTAAACCAACTCATCTCAGATAAGCAATCTTGCGCATGGTCTTGGAGCTCTTGTAATAAAGCTAATGGTGACATAGTTTCATGAATACTCTCAATTTCTTTTTCAAGGTTTTTCAACCTATATGCAACGTGTTTCGGGTTATGTTCCAAATCATGTCTTAACCATGATTCTGAGGCCAATACAGAAGCCCTTGAAGCTGCAGTAAGTAATTTAGCATCAGTTAAAAATTCTGTTGTCTCTTCTTTTAAAACCTCATTGCATAAGAAAGCACCCTTCTTTCCAGTTGTAGAACTTACCAACTGGGATGCTGAATCATTAAAACGTTGCACTAGCACTCGCTGTTCGGCCAATGCACTTCTTATATCTCTTTCAGCCAAAGATAAACGAATAACCATGTCATTGGAAAAGGTTCCAGTTATATAGCATTGCTTGGACAACTCTTCTAAAGTTGCAATTGCAGATGCAATTTGTCCATATGTTTTAGCTTGCATACGTATTGTTAGACACTCTATTCCTCTCTGAAGTGCCTCGAGTCTTGCATTAATTCGTTGAAGGTGAGTAACTCCAGCTATAGCATTAAGAATTTGCCAAACAGCTAAAGGTCCTACGACTTTAACTGCTTTTGCAGGAGCAAAACGTAGTTGAGCTGCAAACTTCTTTGTTTGCGAATTTATTACTGTCCCAGTCATTTCCCCTGAAGAACGTAGTATCGATAAAGTTCCGTTTTTTAGACCATCTATTGCTTTTGGAGTGCCGATAACCTGAAGTAATTGACGTGATTGTAGGGCAGAATGAACTAATGCAGATGAACTACTAAGTTGATCTCCAAAAAAAGAAGACAGGTTTCCACCATGTGCAGGAACATCAACCTCATAATGTTCAGTAATATTTCGAAGAATTAGGTCACGCGTATCGTTAGAGTGGACTAAAATAACACCCTTTTCTTCCCCCGCTTCTGATACCAGTGGAAGATAAGTTTTTTCTGGCAAATGCTCTGAAGCACCTTCAAACATTTCTTTTAGCCATCTGATGTATCCCATATAGAATCCCCCCACATGAACTTCATATCAGTATACAGCATTTGTGCCCTACATTAAACTATGGCTATCGGCAACTAAATTGTATACTTTTACATTAGTGACAAAATTACCTGCATACTTATATTTTTTTACACATAACTATATGCATTGCATAGATAAGATTATATGAGAAGACGCTGTTTAGCAAAACAAAAACTATTACCATAGTTTTTTTATGGTATACCGATGGTCTACGCAATACGTAAATAAAAATAATAAGACTAGGTATTGTCATGGTTACAAAGCTAATAACTGTTCCCTCCACCTATATTGCTTCAGTTGGTTATAGCAAATCTACGTACGGGATCATGTTGGTGCCGGCGTGGCCGCAGCCTCAGCAGGCATGCTGTGGTTAATGATAATCCTAAAGAATTAGCCCGCCCACCTAGCATGGCTGCTTGCAAATGCCAGGTGAGCGGGCTCTGGTATAACATAGAGATGTAAAGAAACAATCCCGGGAAATCTGTTATTAGTACCCTTTATTCTTAGCCCCTGGCTCGAAGTCACCCTTTACCCATCTCACAAAGTATTGGGCATATGTTATATATGTTACCATTGTCTTCTCTTTCAAAATACCTTTCTCATGCAGTTCCTCAACTTCTTTTGTATATTCCTCAAACAACCTTTCTATCTCGCCATAAGTCCTGGCATCTGTTTTTTCCAAACTAGCTTGCCTCCTTTTTAGTGAATCATTAATAAGACTACCTTAGATTTCCGGGTGCTCCTTCGCTATCTCCTTCATCTTGACGCTAAAATACCTATCCGCCGCAACCTCGTCCGGGTCATCGGGGTCATCAGGCCCTTCCGGCATCGCCCTAAACTGGTAAACCCGGCAGCCCCCTTCCGGGGCACTTACCCGGGCTTCCCTTTCTTTTAGGATCGTATCCAGCCTTTTGGCATCTTCTAGATAACAGGTTACATCCTGCTCGCTTAAGCTCACCGTGATTTCCTTCTCAAAAAAGAGTAGTTCAAACAGGTCCTCTACTTGAAAATACTCTTCTTTTCTTTTCGTCTTTTCGTAGAATATGCGGGCAATACTGAGCGCGTTTAAAATCGTCTTTTTTTCTTCCCCCGTTAACTTAACCTGCACCAAACACCCACTCCTTTTCCACCCTCTCGTTTTCCTTCAAGGGCTCGTCCCCTTCGATAAAGCTCATAAACTCTTTTTCCCCGATGTCCATGCTGTCACTCCCGAGCAATTCCTGGTTGCCTGGCCCTATACTTGCCGCGGCCTGCTTTTTAGCCTCAAATTCGAGCAGGTTTACCTGGACTGGGCTCAGTTCTACAAGCACCTGCTCATTGGGCTTGAATTGCTTCAGTTCCAAAAGGTTCTCGTCAGTTAGTTCGATATCTTCCAGGATTATCCGGATGGACTGCGCCCAGCCTTCTGTCAGCACCCGGTTGACTATTTCGATTTTCTTTACCTTCGCCTTAAAATCAGCTTTTCTCATGGCTTTCTCCTTATCTCATTTTACCATTTTTTCGGAATTTTTTCAGCTTCCCGGCCGGCTTAAACTGCCTTCCTCCCAGCCCACACTCGGCACAGCTTGTCACTCTTTTTGGGCATCTGGCCCAGCACTCGCCGGTCTCATCTACCCGCCGGAACACACAGCGGCAAGTGACTGCTCCCTGCATCTATCCTTGCTCCGCTTCCCTTACCAACACTTCGGCCCGCTCCACCCGGTCAAACTTGCGCTCGGCCAGGATGCGCGTTACCTGCCGGTCGTCTACATAAGCCACCTTATTGAGCCCGTCTACGATTGACTTGACGCAATTGTCCAGGTCCGGCAGGGTTCCAGTGCGGCGACGGCCGCCTTTGGTGTATACTTTGGCCTGCGGGTTGAAATATACGGCGATCTCCATTTCCACCGGGCCGGTCGCCGGGCTTTCACACGCCAGCTTTCCGACCTGGGCTACGCCTTTTTCGTAGTTTTCCGTTTCCGGCGGGGTGTATAGTATTACGCTGCGGCCGCGGTAACCGATGCGTGGCCGGCCTTTGGGCACCGGCCGGCCCGGTATGGTAATCTTTATTTCGCTCATAGGCGCCTCCTCACACATATTCTTAAAACATCAACCGGCTAAAGCCGAAGGGTTTTAGTACCAGCCTTTGGCCGGCTGAAAGTCATGTCTGCACTAAAAGAGCACGGTTTTAGACCGGGCGGCCTTCGGCAGGTAAAAGCGCTTCCTGGAAAATAAGGTCTTTTCGCTAGCCGGACATTCGCGGCAAAGCCCGCCCGGTACGGTCTAGGTCTCGCGGGCGCCTTACCCTTGCCGCCGCAGGCTGGGCCCGCTGAAGTTGACCACCTGCAGGGTGGAGCGCAACCGGTCGATCAACCGCTCCGCGTAGATGCCGCGTAGTTGTCCCGCGGTCAGGTTGGTGGTGACAATCGCCGGCAGGCGGCGGTTGTAACGCTCAGCGATAATTGCGTCTACTTTGGTCAAGACCCAGCCCTCGGTGTGCTCGGCGCCCAGGTCGTCCAGGACCAGAAGCGGGGTTTCCCTGAGCCGCGCCTCAAAGCTTGCCCAGGCGGCCTGGCTTTGGGCCTTGAGGGTGAAAATGCTGTCCAATAACCCCGGCATGGTGATGAAAAAACCGCTTCCTTCCTGCCCGAGGTACTCCTGTAAAACGGCCACGGCCAGGGTGGTTTTCATAGTCCCGACCGAGCCCTTAAGGAGCAGGCCGCGCCCTGCCTGGACGTTTTCTTTTAAGTTTTTTGCGTATTCCTGCACCTTGCGGTAGGACGCCATAACGCTTGCCGGGACGCCGGCCTCTTCGATACGGGAAAAGCTACAGTCCCAAAAGCGACGGTGGATGCCGCACCGCTCCAGGTTCTTGTAAAACGCGTGCTTTAAAACAGGGCAGTCTTTGTTTGCGTCGTCGCAAAGGCTTGCTTTCCCGGTAATTTCGACCATACAGCAGCTTTTGATGCCGCAGTTGCGCCTAGAGGGTGTCCGGCTCACTGGCCCAGTCAACCTCGCCTGGCCGGTAGCCGGGTTTGGCCTTTTGTTTGCCTGCGCTAAGGCCATACCCATTGCCCTTTCCTCCCTTCGGTCCATCCCGCAGCTTAAAAGCTGCCTCGTGGATGCTTATTTCCTGCAGTGTCCGCAGGTTGTTTTTTAACCAGTTGGCTCTGAACTGTCCGGCCTCGATTACAGCTATATCAGCCGCATTGAAAAGGGATACATGCCGTCGCAGGAGGCCGTAATAAAACTAGCCAGGGCGTTAAACCTCCCGGATAAAGAGCTTTTGAACCTGGCTGGCTACGCACCCAAAATTGACTTGCTGAACGTGTTGGAAGACAAATACGCGGAAATTACCGCCGCCGGCCAGGCGCTTACCCAGCAGCAACGCATGTCCATAATTCACGCGATAGAAAAAGCAGACCATCCGGACACCCCCGGGGATTGTGTTCCCCATATCGGCAACATCCGGGCCGGCATACCTCTGCTTTCAGAACAGAATATCATCGGTTACATTGACATACCAGAGAACCTGGCCAGCAAGGCCGACTTTGCCTTAAGCGTAAGGGGCGACTCGATGATCGGGGCGGGCATCAGCGACAACGATGTCGTCGTCTGCAAGGAAGGCAATGACGCCTTAACGGGGCAAATAGTCGTGGCGCTCGTAAATGGCGATGAAACTACGCTCAAATACTACATCCAGGATAACGGGCGGGTCGTACTAAGAGCCGCCAACCCCGAATTCAAAGACATTGAATTAAAGCCCGGCGATATCATCCAGGGCCATGTTATTAAAATCCTGAAGGACCCCCCGCCGGTCAGTCTGTACCGGGAATTCATATATTGCAAAGAAGCCCATCAACAGGAGTGGAATAAGGTAATTGAAAGCGCGGTAGCTTACGGGATCACCCCGTCTGCGGTCCAGGAGCTTGTTTTGATGCAGGTGGAGCTAGCAAAGAAGCTGGCGGGGAAACGAGAGTAGTTTTCATTATGAAATTAATAATTTAACCACAGTTTCAAAACGCATTTTCTTATCAGGGGGCGCTATTTATTGGACCACTGGTGGTTAAGTCCAGCCATAATAGAAAACTGGTCTGAAAATATTGATTATATTCTTTTTGTGGATGAGAACAATCATGCCAAGCAGATTAAGCTAGCAATAAAACTTGTTGCTGAGAGGAAAAGCATGTCCATTGACGATCGATATTTTACGGTAACCGGTTGCTCAATTAGCAGGGAAAACTTTCCCGAAATCCGGAGAAAGATAATAGAACTTAAAAACAATTATTGGAAAGATGGCTTTTTTCTATATAAAAAAGGAAACCGGATGAAACGTGTATGTTTTCATTCCAGTGAGATTAGAAATCGACGTAGTGCTTTTAGCCCTTCGGAAATTGATTACGAATCGTTTATAGAAGATTTAAGTAAGTTTTTGCGTGGCAGCAAGTACATGGTTTTTTCCGCAACAGTTGATCTGGAAGGATTAGCTTCAAAATACACTCAACCAGCTCACCCTTATCAACTGGCTATTGACTTTATTTTCGAGCGTTACGGAAAGTATTTTTTAGGAAGGCGTGGGAAAACCGGGGCTATAGTGTTTGAAGCCAGGGGTCCCAAAGAAGACCGCAATTTATTGAAACACTGCATTCATATCTTAAACCACGGAACTATGTATTGCACCAAAGAAGACTTGAAAAGCATCAAAGGAATATACTTTAATCCCAAATGGTCCTGCGATGAAAAAACTACTTATTTTGGTCTTGAGATAGCTGACCTTACTTCTTATCCCATATATAAATTTTGTAAGACAGGAACAAAGGACCGTGCTTTTCAGTCAATAGAGAATAAATTCTACCGGTACCCAGATTATAAAGGCTCCGGGTTGAAAATATTCCCATAAAAATTAAAACCGCCTCGTGACAAGTCACGGGCGGGCGGCCATGAAAATGACCCTAATCGTACATTTGTATCTTAACCAGTGTTTAAGATTTTTAAACAATTTCTTGTGTAACGTATGTTATCACATTCTGTAGGTTCTGACAACCGAACACAGTGTTAAATATTTGCTAACATTTTGAGGTACCACCATGCTTGTAGCGGCCTATATCCGCGTCTCAACCGACGAGCAAGCCGAGCAGGGCATCTCGATCCCTGCCCAAAAATCCCGCCTGCTGGCCTACTGCCAGTCCCAGGGCTGGGAAGTATATGACTTCTACGTGGACGACGGTTTCAGCGGCAAGGACGTGGAGAGGCCGGCCATACAGCGGCTTATCGAGGACGCCGGCGCGAAGAAATTCAATAACGTCCTGGTATTAAAGCTGGACCGGCTTTCCCGCCGGCAAAAGGATGTGCTCATGCTCCTGGAAGATATCTTTGAGCCCAACGGCGTGGGGTTTAAATCGGTGACGGAGAGCTTTGACACCACCACCCCCTTCGGCAAGGCCGCCCTGGGCATGATGGCCGTGTTCGCCCAGTTGGAGCGGGAAACCATCGTGGAGCGGGTGCGCATGGCCAAAAAGGAGTCAGCCAGGCAAGGGCGCTTTATGGGTGGACCGGCGCCTTACGGCTACCGTTATAACCCAGGAGCAAAACGGCTGGAAATTGACGAACTGCAGGCACAAACAGTGCGCTGGATTTACGGGCGATACCTGGCGGGAAAACAGGGCTACGGCTATATTGCGGAAGAACTGGAGCGCTCGGGAGTACCCGGGCCTACTGATGATAGATGGAATAAAACCTGCGTGCGGAAAATCCTGACCAATCCTGTTTACGCCGGCATGGTTAACCATAAGGATAACCTTTACCAGGGCAAACACGAGGCGATTATTAATTTGGAGAAATGGTATGAAGTACAGGCGCTGATCCATAACAGGGGGACCGTGAGGGCTGCGGCGGCCGTACATACCGGCCTGCTATCCGGCATTATCTGGTGCGGTGAATGCGGCGCCCGGATGAGGGTGAAAAACGTCTGGCAGAACTACCCCTGCCTGGCGCCGAAGAAGGTTATCAAATATTATGTTTGCTACAGCCAGGACAAGGCCGGCAACAAACAAATGATCCGGGATCCAAACTGCAAGTGCGGCTATAAGCATGCCGACGAGATAGAGAAAAAGGTTATCGAGGAACTATACCGCTACAGTTATGACACCAGCTTACTCCGGCAGGCCGTTGAGGAAACCCTGGCTGCTAACACCGATAAAAAAGCCTTGATCAAGGGAATAAACCAGGCCAGAAAAGACTTTGCCGCAATCGAAAAGAAACTGGAGAAGTGGTATGACGCCTTTGAAAAAGGGGCCCTTGAACCGGATGAGCTGGTGGAAAGGGTCAAGGAATTAAGAGCCAGGAAGTCCTTCCTGCAAAAACAAATCCTTGATATGGAAAACCGCCTCAAGGAAGAAAACGAGCGGCAGACAAACGGGGAAGAGCTGATGGAGCTGTTGCAAAACTTCCCCCGCATATGGGAAAAGGCTAGCGAAGATGAAAGGCGGGAGATTGTTGTTAATACGGTCAAGGGGGTTAAAATCTACAGCGATGACCGGGTGCAGGTGGAGTTTAACCTTTAGGGGGTATTTCGTGCAAGGCGCCACTGTTGGCGTGCGCTTAGCTGCAAGCATCGTCCATAAAATTACTTATTCAAATGCCATATGCTGGTATAACATGATGGTTGGATGGTACTTTTTCAACTTCATTTTTTTCATACTATTTTGGTGAAGCTACAACAGATGGATACAAAACACACCCCTTGCCTCATGTTCAATGCTTTGGGCATAGGGGTGTGCACTTTAATCATCGTTTTAACCGGGATTTATTTCTTCAATTTCTCAATTTCTTCTTCCACTTCTTCGGCCCCTTCAGCGTAGAACTTTTCTTCATCAGGATCAAGTTCCTTCAGCAATCTTAAAAACTCACCCGCATGAACTCTTTCCTCATCAGCGATATCCTTGAGCACTTCAATTGCTAATTTGTTATCTGTCGACTCAGCCAATTGCATGTAAAGCTGAATTGCCTCATATTCCGCAGCAATCATAAAACGAATTGCTCTAATCAGCTCCTGATCACTAATTTTTTGATCTTTGGCAAGGCCGGAAAAAGGATGTCCAAATTCAGGCATATCTGTTACCTCCCTAGGATTTTTAGAGTTTGTTACAGGTGATGATATTAGTACTCGATGAATTTATCCCCTGAAGCGCCACAGATGCTGCATTTTTCAGGCCGGAATTTCTCGATGTTGCCGCAGACGGGACAGAGATAATAGAAAACCTCCCCGGTCTGGTCAAGGTTATCTAATGCTTCCTGATAAAGCTTCGCATGTACCTCCTCCGCTTTCATCGCAAAGGTAAAAGACCTGGCTGCGGCTTTATTTCCGGCGGTCTCAGCTTCCTTCACAAAATCAGGATACATATCCTTGTACTCGTGGGTTTCCCCCGCAACAGCATCTTTAAGGTTATCAGCTGTTGAGCCGGTTTTACCTGCAACTTCAAAATGCTTTAAGGCATGCAAGGTTTCAGCATCGGCTGCAGCCTTGAATAGTTTTGCGGCATTGAGCTTGCCATCTTTCTCGGCTTGCCTGGAATAAGCCAAATACTTTCTGTTTGCTTGAGATTCTCCAGCAAATGCCTCCATCAGGTTATCAAGGGTCTTGTCTTTACTCATTCTTTCTCCTCCTTAACTGGCTTGATTAGTTTTCACTACATTTGTTAAAGTTATAACGGGTCCTGCATTTACTCATAATTTATCAACCCCGTTTATTGGGGCTATATGAATTACCTTTTTTACGCGTACCTCCTGCTTAAAAAGCCCTTTATACATCAAAGGCGGCAGACCTGGAGGGCATGATAGACGCCCTCCAGGCTTTATAGAAATTGTACTGTAATTAGTTGATCAAGCAAGATCAAAACGATCTGCATTCATAACCTTATTCCAGGCGGACACGAAATCCTGGACAAATTTTTCCTGGGCGTCATCGCTTGCATAGACTTCCGCAATGGCACGGAGCTCGGAGTTTGAACCGAAAATCAAATCGACCCGTGTTCCGGTCCATTTGAATTCGCCTGTGGCGCGCTCATAACCCTCGAACACATCTCTATCTTCTGAAACCGGCTTCCATACTGTGCCCATATCAAGCAGGTTCACAAAGAAATCGTTTGTAAGGGCCTCAGGCCTCTTGGTGAATACGCCGTGCTGCGACTGGCCGTAATTGGTATTCAGGACGCGCATGCCGCCCAGCAGAACCGTCATTTCTGGAGCGGTCAAGGTTAATAGCTGGGCCCGGTCAACCAGAAGTTCCTCAGCTGGTACTGAAAACTTGGCTTTTTGGTAATTGCGGAACCCATCTGCTTTCGGCTCAAGGACAGCAAAGGATTGCACATCTGTCTGCTCCGGCAAGGCATCCGTGCGTCCGGGCTTAAACGGAACGGTTATGTTTATGCCGGCATTTTTTGCAGCCTGCTCGATGCCTGCACATCCGCCCAGGACGATCAGGTCGGCCAAAGATACTTTCTTGTTAGCGGACTGGCTGCCGTTGTATTCAGATTGGATTTTCTCCAAAACCTGCAATACCTTGTTCAATTGCTCCGGCTGATTGACTTCCCAATCCTTTTGAGGCGCCAGACGGATACGGGCGCCGTTTGCCCCGCCGCGCTTGTCGGAACCGCGGAAGGTCGATGCTGATGCCCAGGCCGTTGATACAAGCTGGGAAACAGACAACCCTGCATGCAGTATTTTGCGCTTAAGGCCGGCAATATCCTCTTCATTAATCAATTCATGATCAACTGCAGGCACAGGATCCTGCCAGATCAGTTCCTCAGCTGGAACCTCAGGGCCAAGATAGCGTGAACGGGGGCCCATATCGCGGTGAGTCAGTTTGAACCAGGCACGGGCAAAAGCATCCGCAAACTCCGCAGGGTTATCCCGGAAGCGCTTTGCAATCGGACCATAAACCGGGTCCATCCTCAGTGAGAGGTCTGCTGTAGTCATCATAGGCGGGTGTCTCTTGTCCGGGTCATGGGCATCCTGCACGGTATTTGCGGCGGCCGGATCAGATGGAACCCACTGGAAAGCGCCGGCCGGACTCTTCACCAAATTCCAGTCGTATTTAAACAGCGTGTGCAAATATCCCATGTCCCATTTGGTCGGATTGGGCTTCCAGGCACCTTCAATGCCGCTGCCAATCGCATCCCCGCCTTTGCCGCTGCCGAAGCTGCTCTGCCAGCCAAGTCCCATTTGCTCAATAGGGGCGGCTTCCGGTTCCGGGCCTACATGGGTCGCAGGCCCGGCACCGTGGCATTTGCCGAAGGTGTGACCGCCTGCTATGAGCGCTACCGTCTCCTCATCGTTCATGGCCATGCGGGCAAAGGTTTCTCTAACATCGCGGCCGGCAGCGACTGCGTCAGGCATTCCATTTGGGCCTTCCGGGTTCACGTAAATCAAGCCCATTTGAACAGCGGCAAGAGGATTTTCCAGATCCCGTTCACCTGAGTAGCGCTTGTCACCAAGCCACTCCGACTCAGAGCCCCAGTAAACGTCTTCTTGCGGTTCCCAAACATCCTCGCGGCCGCCAGCAAAGCCGAACGTCTTAACGCCCATAGATTCCAGAGCGCAGTTACCTGCGAGGATCATAAGATCTGCCCAGGATATTTTCTTGCCATATTTCTTTTTTACCGGCCAAAGCAAACGGCGTGCTTTGTCCAGGTTAACATTGTCCGGCCAGCTATTAAGCGGCGCAAACCGCTGAGTCCCGTCTCCAGCTCCGCCGCGGCCATCACCCATTCTATATGTGCCTGCACTATGCCATGCCATCCGGATGAAGAGAGGTCCATAGTGACCATAATCTGCCGGCCACCATTCTTGTGAGTCTGTCATCAGCGCATACAGGTCTTTTTTTATTGCGTCAAGGTCGAGTTTCTTAAATTCTTCAGAATACTTGAAGTCTGCCCCCATCGGATTACTCAAGCTTGAGTTCTGATGCAGGATTTTCAGGTTCAGCCTGTCCGGCCACCAGTCCCTGTTCGAGGCGCCTCCGCCGGATACGGTTTTTCCCGTTTTACCTGTCACCGGGCATTTCATTTCTTCCATCATTAGACCCTCCCTCACTTGTTTTATTATGTATTTGAAAGGCATCCTGGACAGATACCTTTGAAATACACGTTTTTATCATGGATCTGGAAATTGTGCAGGTCTCTGGATGTCAAAGCTTCTACGTCAAGGCGAAAGTCATAGATCGTTCCACAGGATTCGCACTTGAAGTGTCCATGATTATCGGCCTCAATATCGTAGCGGGTTTCATTATCCTCGATGGTAATCACCCTTACCAAGCCTGATTCCACCAATACTCGCAAAGTGTTATAGACCGTTGTTTTAGATAAGGTCGGAATACTCTTTTGCAGGCCGGTGAAGATTTGTTCTACAGTTGGGTGACAACAGTTTTGGGTGAGATATTCTAAGATCTTCAACCGCTGATATGATAGATGAACATTTCTCAGCTTTAATTCTTCTTTTATTTCTTCAAATGATGGTTTCATGAAACTCACCACCTATGCTATTAATTAAAGTATCATAATATATAAACGTTACATAGTTAAAATCATTACAATTTAATTATACTCTATGTCAATACCCGGTGCAATAGAATAATGTGACCAGGTGTAACAATAGCTTGACCAGGACCACTCCAAGGGTTCAACGATAGTGCTGCCAGGTACAGGTGCCCTCTGATCCTGGGCTATGACAAAGGCGGCGCCGGGCAGAAGTAAATTTTCTCCAGAAACTGCTGGCGCAGTTTCGTTAATAATTTTTTAGGATATAATCTTTTAACAGGGGTTCAACAAACCTGTATTAACCACGGCCTTCTTTTTCGATGGCCGCACTCGTTATAAGCATATCAATCGCTCTTTTTACATGCGTAACGGAGAATTTTGTAATTATTAATTTTAAGTTATTATCCCTGTAAACAAGGATGGAAAAACTGGATTCATATCAACTGGTTAGCTACTCTAAAGCCCTGTTGACCGATATCGGCACTGAGGAAATGGCCCACTGGGAGATTATCGCCACCATGATCTACAAACTGGTCAAAGGGGTACCAGCTAAGGAACTCAGGGAAGCCGGCTTAGGGGCTCACTTTGCCGAACATGACCGCGCTGTTTACCCTGCTGACGCCGCCGGTGTTCCCTGGACTGCCGCTTACATTCAGGCAACCGGCGATCCTATCGCCGACCTGCATGAAGATATGGCCGCCGAGCAAAAAGCCCGGACTACCTATGAGCATCTCATTCAACTGACAGACGATCCCGGTGTTAAAGATACCTTGCGTTTTTTAAGGGAAAGGGAGGTCGTCCACTTTCAGCGTTTCGGGGAAGCTTTAAACGACATCCAATCCCATATGTGCAGTAAGAAAATTTTTTAGGATTTCTGAATGCCGGGCACCGGGCTTATTATCTAACAGGTGGAGCAATAAATGAGAGAGTCCCAGGGCTTCCTTTGACTCTCTCATTTTGCCTGCTCTAATATGCTGTTTTTTCTTATCAGGCCTAGCCCGGTTTACTAGTCGTCCTTTTTCTTCTTCCAAAAAATCAGCCTGGCGCATTTCTGCTTCATAACACCCATGACACGGGCGGCACTACGGCCAATCAAACGGGACCAGAGGGATTTACCGGCCTGGGCTATTTTGTGAGCCATGCGCCTTAACAACCAGTAAGGGTAGGAAACAACCAGCAGCAGAAGGCGCAGGGGATAGGTCACTACCAGCCAGAGACGGCTAAACCAAAGCAATAATAAAAACCAGGTACTTTGCAACAGCCGAATCTTTAGCCGGAATAACCGCAAGGCAAACTTGCTGAACAACTGAAAATACAACAGCGCCCCCAGCCCCAGTCCCAACAGTACATAGAAGCGCAGTTCCCCCCAGTTACCCCAGAGCAGCAACATAAAACCCATCGCCGTGGCAACCAGCCAGAAGAGCATATCCCCTACCAGGATGCCTCTCGCCTTTAACCTTAAGGCTGCACTAATGGCACGGTAATAATCAAATAACAGGCCGATGGACATGCCTATAGCAACAGTCGCAGCAAAAACTCTGGCCTGATTAACAAGCATATCCAAGGTACCACCGCCTCTGCAAAAAAAGCCCCCGCCGGTTCATCTTAGAATTTTATTCAAAATTCCCTTGCCCTTCTCTTTAGCCTTATTGTCCAGATATTGAAAAGAGGTAAAGAAACCTTCAACGATCAGGTCGCCGGTCTCCAGATTGAGTTGTGAGATATGCAAGCCCTCACCTTTTAAGCTCAAACCACCCATATTGGTTTCCAATTTTACTTCGGACTCATCAAAGCTGTCTACATGCCGCACTCCCTGCATCAACAGCTTCTTGCGGTTGTTGACAACCAGGCTGTGTTTAATTTGTTCCTCCACCTTCTTCACACCCCTCATATGCAAGTCCCCTCAGAAGGGTTCGAAACAACTGATTACTTAATCAATCCTATGCGCCGGAATTATTTTTCATGCTTAAAAAAGCCGGCCTGGGTGATCTGCTCTCCGGGGTATTTATGTATATGCAGTTTCCTCCGTCTCTCTTCGCCTTACACAAGGCCTCATCCGCGCTTTTCAGCAACGCATCAAAATCCAAATTTACAGCCCGGGTTACACTATGAATTCCGTAACCGGCAGTGACAGATATACAAAACACGCAAACCCATATGATATAAATAATGTAAAGATAAATAAAAAAACTCCGCTTACACTACATATGCACATTACACTTAATAATCAACAATAAACAACATCACCTATTGTCATCTTGCCAATGGTTTGTTGGAACAGTATTAAACAGCGGCAGGGTATTATACCCTGCCGTTATTGTCATCAATCAATATCACCCAGCCACCGTCACTGCCATTTTTGTTGCAAGTCTACGCCTTGATAATAAAACTGGATGATCTCCTCACAAGACTTACCCTGTTCGGCCATCAACCTGGCCCCAAATTGGCACATACCCACACCATGCCCGAAGCCTTTTCCCCTCAGTACCAGTTGGTCCCCCTCGATGCGCAAATCAGTAAGGAGCATAGAACGGACTTTCTCACTGCCCAGAGCCAGCCGCAAGGCAGGCCCGCTGATGGCAGCGTTGCCGATTTTGATTTGCTCGGCGCGTCCGGAAGGTCCTTTCTTTTGAATCGACACCGATTTTATGGCTCCGGGCTCCTTGCCTGTGCTATTTTGCACTGCTGACCTGACCTGCCACAAGGGAACTCTGGCTTCCCAGGCTTTGTTTTTGGGTTCTGTTATCGCCAGGCAGCCGTCTTGCACTCCGGCTTTGATATAGGGCGTGGCCTCTTTGGTATAAGCCAGCCCCTCCGGGGCGCTGGCTGCGATGCCCCCGCAACAGGCAGAAAACCACGCGTGGATGGGGTTATTATTGACGGTAATTATTTTCCCCCTGGTCATGTTCACAGCCTGTCTCACATTGTCATTAATTTTTGCGGGGTCATAAGCTTGAGATTCCTCAACACTGGTGGAAACATCGGTGCCGTGCAGTTTCTTCACCCGGCCGGAGTTGATATTTTCCATCGTGAAGGTTCTGGCCAGGATGGCCTGAGCGGCCAGCGCGTTTACCGGCCACTTTGTGTCCATTTCCGCCGCCACTACCCCCTGGATGTATTCCTCCATCTTTATATTTTTCTTTTCACCGGTTTCATTGATATACAGTGAAATCGTCGGTTCCTCACCCAAAGGCTCTGTCTTTGGCGCAGGCGCCTGCCTTCCGGCACATCCCGCAGCCAGTATGCAAACCAACAGTAAGGATATTGCTGTTTTAAGCCTTCTCTGCCGGATCATAAAAAACAAAACCCCTTCCGCATTTTAGACCTATTGTTTACGGAAGGGGTATTATTTATGTAGTTTCTTCTATTATTCTATATAACTCAGCTGCCAGCTTGGCTGGAACATTATCGCGAACATCAACAATTTCCAGCTTTAACACCCGGGGGCCAAAACGAATTTCCAGTCTGTCACCCGGTTTCACTTCCAGACCGGCCTTAGCCACCCTGCCGTTGACTGAGACATGGCCCTGGTCGCATACTTCCTTGGCCAGGGTGCGCCGCTTGATGACCCTTGAGACTTTGAGGAACTTATCAAGCCGCAAATATCCCGCCACCATTCTCCATATATTGTCTTTATTACTTGTCTACAGCGTCACGCAACGCCTTACCGGCTTTAAAAACAGGCACTTTAGCAGCAGCAATATTAATTTCTTCACCGGTCTGTGGGTTTCTGCCTTTACGGGCTGCTCTTTCCCTGATTTCAAAGGTGCCGAAACCTACCAACTGTACCCTGTCATTTCTTGATAGTGCTTCGACTATAGAATCCAGTACTGCAGAGACAGCCTTCTCAGCGTCTTTTTTGGTGAGCTCCGTTTTTTCAGCAACACTAGAGATCAATTTCGCCTTATTCATATCTTCCCTCCTAAAAAAATAGATGTCAGTCCAGTTTATTCGCGAAAACATTGATATTTCCTTCAAAAAAGAAAAAGTATCCTATTATTTTTCTAGCGCTTTTGCCTCCTCCCACCACTTGTCCATCTCTGCAAGAGAAAAATGTGAGATATCTTTACCTTCTGCGCGAGCCATCTCTTCCATATATTTAAATCGCTTGATGAATTTTGTCGAAGTTTTGCTCAGCGCCCCTTCAGGCTCTAGCCCTAAAAGCCTGCCCAGATTGACGGCGGCAAAGAGCAAGTCGCCAAATTCCTGCTCCATCTTTAGCCGCTCCTGGGCATCAACAGCTTCTATTAGTTCACCCAACTCCTCCAGGACCTTATTATAGCTCCCCAGGTAGTCCGGCCAATCAAACCCCACCCGGGCAGCCTTTTTTTGCAGCTTATAGGCTCTCATTAAGGCCGGCATACCCACCGGAATACTATCCAAAAGCCCCTTGTACGGCTCCCCGGCGCGTTCCTGGCTCTTTATTTTTTCCCAGTTTATCAGAACTTCGTCACTATCGCTTACCTGTAAGGCGCCAAAAACATGGGGGTGCCGGCGGATCATCTTTTCAGAGATCCCGTCTATGACATCATTTATATCGAATTGCTGATTTTCCCGGGCAATTTGGGCATGGAAGACTATCTGCAGTAATAAGTCTCCCAATTCTTCACAAATTTTATACGCATCTCCCTCATCCAGGGCCTCCAACACCTCATAGGCTTCCTCGATTAAATAAGGTTTGAGGCTCTGATGGTCCTGCTCACGATCCCATGGACAACCCCCTTCGCCCCGCAGGCGGGCCATGATGTTAACCAGGGGATCCAGGAGAAAGCTGCCTGCTGCCCGGTCCTCTCCGCTATCCTCCCTGACCTGGAACACCTGGGGAGCCCCGGTATTCCGCTCCACAGCCGTTCTATGGCCTGTGTCCGCCCCAACAGTCTCTTGCTCCGGGTTTATTTCCGGCAAGTAAACACTGGTGAGATGATCCAGCCATTCTATGCGATCCAGTTCATAAAGGGGATGGCTCTCGATCCTCTCCTCTCCTTCAATACCCGCCGCCCTGATAATCGTCACCGGGTGTTCGGGCGGGTAAAACTCCATCAGGTCCAGCTTAACATCCGAGGCCACCAGGCGGCTATACACCTGGGTTATTATCGCGGGCCGGTCTACCAGGGGCGCCATCTCGTCGAGGCGCAAGCCATCCAGAACCTGCAGCCCTTTACCTGGATCCAGACGTAAGGCTGTGCACACGGCATCCAGGAAACTGACGGCAGGCAGCACTTTCACCTCCAAACCGGCAGCCCCTGCTTGCTCAATAATCAGCTGCACTGACGCCTCTGCTACCAGAGGGTGACCGGGCACAGCGTATAACACCTGTTTATCTTTGGCTTGCTCCACCACCTCCCGGGCAATCCGCTCATAGACCTGTCCAAAGGAATCCGCTTGCTCATAATAACTGTCAAAGGTGGTGAACTCAATCCCCCTGTCCCGGAGCCAATCCACAACAGGGTGCTTCCCCGTGCGCAAATAAGTGCAGGAAGAAGCCTCCAAAGCAGTCAAAACGCCTATGGTCAGCCCCTCCGGCGAGCCAGCCCCCAGTCCGGCGATGGTGATGCCTGCCTTAGTGGGCTGTAGCAGTTGTTTTCTGTCATGCTGCCAGGAAACCAGGTTTTGCACCCCCTTATTGGTATTGCCTGTTTTCTCTATTACCCGCAATTAGCGTAATATTATTCTTGCTTATTGTCAAATAAAAACACAGGTCATTACTGGCATAGAAGCGTAAAAGTGCTTTATCCGGCTGTACGGCAAAGAGAAAATGCCAGGAAAGCTCCTGACATATAAATATACGCTATTCAATCAACAAATAAGTCAAATCTTATACGCCATATTGACGCTTGATATGCTCAACATGCTTATAATGCTTGGCATTGATTAATTTAGAAGCTGCCGCTTCATCAAGTACCACCGTGATGTCTCCACTGTGCAGTTGAATAGCTGAGGCGGTAACCTGCGATGTAACCGGTCCTTCGAGGCATTTTGCCACCATATCGGCTTTTTTGGAGCCGCTTACAATCATTAATATATTTTTGGCCTCCAGTATTGTACCGATACCCATGGTAATGGCACAATGAGGCATCTGGCTGCGTTCAATATTGGCTTTTTTATAGAATGCATTATAGTTATCATCCAGTGTTTGTTCTGTCAATACTACTACTCTCGTCCTTGATGCCAGGGATGAGCCGGGTTCATTGAAACCCCAATGGCCATCACCACCAAGCCCTAACAGCTGCAAATCAATGCCGCCGGCCTTCTTGATTTCTTCTTCATACCAGGCACAAAACTTTTTGGGATCTTTGGTTCGACCATCGGGGATGTGGATGTTTTCCTTTTTGATGTTGATATGCTTGAGCAACTCCTCGTGCATAAACCTGGCGTAACTCTGATCAAGATGATAGGGTTGGTCCAAATCGCTCCCGATACCAAGATACTCATCAAGATTAAATGTTTTGACCTGAGAAAAATCAAGGCCCTCTTCCAGGTGCATTCTGACTAACTCCTGATAGGTGCCAATGGGTGTACTTCCAGTTGCCAGCCCGAGCACACAGTCCGGCTTTGCTCTGATATAAGCGGCAATGACTCCGGCTGCATACTTGCTCATTGCTTCATAATTTTCCCTGATGATAATGTCCACATATCACTCCTCCAGTTTTTTTAATATAACATAAACATACGGATTGTAAAATACTTTTTTTTGAAATAGGGTGAGGCTGGTGAGCAAGGGACAAACGTATGCAGCCAGGCCAAAAACGCATAAAAACAGAAGCTGCCCACATTATCCTGTGTGAGCAGCTTTCAGAGGTACAGTGCTACTGTTCCATCTGTTTCGCCAGAAAACCAGCGGCAGTTTCAGCCAGTTTCAACTCCATTTCACCCATTTTCGTGTTCGCATCCTTTGAGACTAAAATAACAGCCCCGATGGGATCACCTTCGGCAATTATTGGCGCAATCACTTCGGAAGAATACTGACAGACGCCATCTTCTATAACTATGCAATCCTTACAGGAGGGAGCTTCACCCGGATTGTTGATGACTACGGCTTTGCGTGCCTCGATCACTTTCTCCAGGGCAGGACCGATGAGTTTGTTGATAAACTCCTTTTTTGGCGCGCCGGCCACAGCGATGATCGAGTCCCGATCAGCAATACAGGCGATATGGCCTAAGGCTTCAAATAATGAATCAGCATATTCCCTGGCAAAGTCACCCAATTCACCGATGGGCGAATACTTTTTCAGGATCACTTCACCTTCTCGATCAACAAAAATCTCCAGGGGATCGCCTTCGCGAATTCGCAATGTCCTCCTTATTTCCTTGGGAATAACAACTCTCCCCAGATCGTCAATCCGGCGGACTATACCTGTTGCTTTCATTTATGCCCCTTCCCTCCTATACAGGCTATTTCATAAGATCAGCTTCATAAAATAGTATATAACGGGAAGACGCTGATTATTCATTTTTTTCCAACCAACCATTATTTGTCGGGCTTTAATTGTTCAGTATCAAAATATACTTCTGACTGGTCTGCTAAATTGTTAACGATAACGGCATTATTTTTAGCTTCCGTCATATACTGGCCGATTTTATTCTGTTTGGCTTCAGCATTCAGCTGTTGGGCAATCCCGTCCTTTACCTCTTCAAGAGCAGGGATCACGGCCGGGATGACTTTTTCCCTGAGAATAACATGGTAACCAAATTCGGTTTTAACCGGGGTCTCAGTAAATTCACCATCCTGTAACACCTTAGCTGCTTGTTCAAATTCCGCTACAGCCTGTCCGTCACTGAACGCAAACAGACCGCCATTTATTTTGGTCCCTTCGTCCTCCGAGTGAGTCCTGGCCAGTTCGGAGAAATCCGCTCCTTGCTTGAGTTGCTCAATTACATTTTGGGCCAGTTGCTGTGCTTCCTCATCGGTGTGTTGAATTGGGTAACCCTTATCGCCTTCATCCACAAAGAATAATATATGGCGGACCTGCAACTGCTCCGGCTGTCCCATCTGTTCCTTGTAGTTGTCATAAAACTGCCTGATCTCCTCATCAGTAACAGGCGGCATATCCCTGGTTAAGTATTCTTGCAGGTTTAAGATATAAGCAATGCTTTCTTGATCCATCTTGAGCTCCTCAATAAAAGCCTGGTATTCCTCTTCCGAGGGGAACTCCTGTTTAAAAACATCGATGATTTCATCAATCCGGGCAGGACTCAAAGTTTCTATTTTCTTAGCTTCCTGAATCATTAATTTTTGGTTGATTAACTGTTCCAATATACTATTGCGTAAACTGGCCAGTAGACCTGCGCCCTGTTCACCGCTGAAGTCCAACCCCTGCATCTCATAGCCGGCCTTAACCTCATCAACAAGCTTGTCCAACTCCTGGGCTGTGATCGACTCTCCGTTAACGGTTGCCACAATATCAGCGTTGCGAGCAAAAACGAATGCCCCTGTCAGCAGAGCTATGAGCGCCAGTGCCAGGAGCGTGATTCCAAGTATTCTCTTATTCATTTGCCTAACCACCCTTCAAAAGAATGAGTACATTATATATTAATATTGCTTTCATTGACAACCACCGGGCTTTCCCCCGGCAGGGGGGCTTTGTGGCGAGAGCCGCCCAGGATATTTAAAAAGGCTTCCACTTGTTCCAGCAGGTAGCTGGTTTCAACCTGCCCTTTCCCGGCCAAACGCAGCTTGATTTCAAACTCCTCTCCTGCAACGGAATATTTTACCCGGTTTGGATAATGACTGCCAGCCGCTACCAAATCCTCCCCGGCCAGGGTCTGGCCCGGGTGCAATAGCAGCCGCAACTGGTTGGAAACCAGACTGATGGACTTAATTTTCAGCTTACCGGCCAAAACCCTGATCCTGGCTACGGCTAAGAGGTTGTTAACCGGAGCCGGCAAATCTCCATAGCGATCCACCAGTTCATCCTCCATATCCGGGATTTCCTCCAGGGAGTCAAAACTCGCGATGCGCTTGTAGATCGCCACCTTCTGGTTGGTATCCGGGATATAAGCATCCGGGATATACGCTTCTACAGGCAATTCAATAGAGGTCTCCGCAGGAACGGCCGCCTCCTCACCTTTGGCTTCCCGCACCTCCTCTTCCAACAAGCGGCTGTACAGGTCAAAACCCACGGCGGCTATATGCCCGTGCTGCTCCACCCCCAGGATATTGCCGGCCCCGCGAATCTCCAGATCGCGCATGGCAATTTTAAAACCTGAACCAAGCTCGGTGAATTCACGGATTGCCGCCAGACGTTTTTCCGCTGCTTCGCCCAGGGACTTATCCTTGCGGTAAGTAAAGTAAGCATAGGCAACCCGATTGGAACGGCCAACCCTGCCCCGCAATTGATACAATTGAGCCAGACCCATCATGCCGGAGTCCTTGACGATCAGGGTATTGACATTGGGTATATCCAGGCCGTTTTCAATAATTGTGGTGCAGAGCAAAACGTCGTACTCATGGTTCATAAAATCCAGCATTAATTTTTCCAGCACGTCCTCCTTTATCTGGCCGTGGGCAACGGCTATCCTTGCTTCCGGCACCAGATCAAGCAGCCAGTTAGCTACCCTTTCCATATCAAATATACGGTTATAGACGTAGAAAACCTGTCCCCCACGTCCCATCTCCCGGCGAATAGCCTCACGGATCAGCGCCGGATCTTCCTCCAGGACATAGGTTTGGACGGGATAGCGATTCTCCGGCGGCGTTTCCAGGATGCTCGTATCCCGCATCCCCACCAGTGACATTTGCAGCGTGCGGGGGATCGGGGTGGCGGAGAGTGTTACCACATCCACATTTTTGCTGATTAGCTTCAGCTTTTCTTTATGGGCGACCCCAAAACGCTGCTCCTCGTCCACGATCATAAGACCCAGATCCTTAAATTTCACATCATCCTGCAGCAGGCGGTGCGTGCCGATAACTATATCCACCATCCCTTTGCCGAGTTCCCGCAGCACCTGGCGCTGTTCCCGGGGACTCCGGAAGCGGCTCAAGACGTCTATGTTCACGGGAAAGCCCTTAAACCGCTCCAGAAAGGTGTTGTAATGCTGCTGGGCCAGGATGGTAGTGGGTGCCAGCAAGGCAACCTGTTTGCCATCCATGACGGCTTTGAAGGCCGCCCTTAAGGCAACTTCTGTTTTGCCATAACCGACATCACCACAAAGCAGGCGGTCCATAGGCCTGGGGCTCTCCATATCAGCCTTGATCTCATTTACGGCCCGCAGCTGGTCGGGGGTCTCCTCAAAAGGAAAGGCCGCCTCAAATTCACTCTGCCAAACCGTATCCTTGCTGAAAGCATATCCTTTGATGGTTTCTCTGGCCGCATATAGCTTGAGCAGGTCCTGGGCCATCTCCCTCACCGCAGCCTTGACCTTGCTTTTAGCTTTGGCCCACTCCGCGCCACCCAACCGCGACAACCGGGGTGCTTCACCTTCACCGCCCAGGTACTTTTGGATCAGACCCACCTGATCAACCGGTACGTAGAGTTTGTCCTCGCCGGCGAACTTGATCAGCAGGTATTCCTTCTTAATTCCCTGGATGTTCAGGGGCGTTACCCCCAGATAGCGACCGATGCCGTGGTGAACATGCACCACATAATCACCTGTTTTGAGATCCACAAAGGGGGCCAGCTTGTCTGTGCGCTTAACTTCCCGGCTTGCTTTTTTGCACCGGCCGATGATATCGCCTTCCGTCAGGACCACCAAACGACAAAAGGGCAAATCGAAACCTGACTCAATATGGCCATTGGCCAGCACTACATTGCCGGGCCTAACATGCCCCTGCAGGGAATTGGCATAAAAGGCGTCGATATTGTGCTCCCTAAAGGAGTGGAGCATCTGCTGAGCCCGCTGCTGGCCGCTAACGTATAACACAACGGCATAACCGGCTGATCGCCAGTGCCGCAGTTCTTCCGCCAACAGTTCCAGTTTGCCGAGAAATGACGGCACAGGTTTGCCGGGCAAATTAAAACTCTGTTGAATTGCGATAAATCCCGGCCGGCGGGGCAAGAGGGATGAGCAGATTGCCGGCCGGGAGTCCAACCCGGCTGAAAGATGTTCCCAGTCAGTGTAAGTGCGCAGCTGGCCGGGCAGCAGCTTGCCCTTGACTAAAAGCTCTGAGTAAGTTCCGGCGCGTTCACGCTGAGATAATTCCACAACTTCTTTTAAGCGCAGCGGGTCATCTAAATAGACGGGGGTTTGTTCGGGCAAGTAGTCCAGCAAAGTCACCGTCTCAGGGTAAAAATAAGGCATGAACTGCTCTATCCCGTTAAAGTACCCGTCAAAGCTATCCAGAATAGCGCCGTACTTTTCCCGCAACTGCTGCAAAGCTCCCGGTTCCCCAGTCTCTTCAAGTTTGCGGCACTGGGTCAGATATTCTCTTTCAAACCTCTGGCGGGCTTTGGCCCGGTTAGCCGCATCGGCAATTAACTCACTGGCAGGGAATAACACCAATTCTGAAACCTTCTCCTCAGACCTTTGGGAGGCGATATTAAACCGCCGGATGGTATCAACCTCATCATCGAAGAATTCCAGGCGGTAGGGGCGGTGGGCGGTCATGGGGAAAATGTCCAGGATGCCTCCCCGCCTGGCAAACTGGCCCCTGCCCTCAATCAGCTCAACCCGTTCGTAGCCCATACCGGATAAATCATAAACCAGCTTCTCCAGATCAATCTGATCTCCTACAGCCAACCGCAACACAGCAGCCTTGAACTGCTCCGGCGGTGTCAAACACCGCAGCATAGCCTCGACAGGGGCAATAATTACACCAGGCTCACGCCGCAGCAGAATTTCCAGCACCCGAAGACGCTGCGCCGCTACTTCCGTGCTCTGGGCTAAGATCTGGTAGGGCAATAAATGCATGACAGGAAACTGCAGTATGGCGCTGCCGGGGGAAAAACAGGCAATTGCATCGCCTAAATCCGCCGCTTCACGTTCCCCTGCCGTCAACACCAGAAAACTGCGGTTGGGAGCTTGCTCAACCAGACCGGCCAGGAGATAGGCCCGCTGTGGGCCGCTCAACCCGAACACCATTTGCTTTTGTTTTTCCTTCAACCCTGCCGCCAGGCTGACAAACTCTGCCGAGGCTTCCAGGGGCTTTAAAATGCCATGCATTGCATCATTTCCTCCAATTACCCATCACAAAAAGAGCTTCAGCAGCAAATGGGCGCCAAAGCTCGGCTTTACGGTTTTCGATAAAAAGGCAAGTTATCCTTTTACTCACTGAGCTGAATATAGGCCGGTTAATTCCAGACAGGTCCACTATAGAAGGTATTTTCGGGCCCGCCATAGATTTCCTCCAGGCATTCGTCACAAATAGTGGTTAAGGTTACCTGGGTACCGCTTCCCGGCAGATCAATTATATTCTGGGGACCGGTACCAGTCAAGCCAGGGGGTGTCTCTCCCGCAGCAAGGGCTTCCATATCCAGACTATGCACGATTGCATCACAACATTCACAGACATAGATAAGTTTCAAAGGGTTCACCCTCATTCCTAGAATTGAATTACATTAATTATTATGCCCCCGGCCTGCATATTTAATGATCAGGTAATTCCACGCAGTATGTACCAGGATCCCCGCCCCCAGCGCAACAACCCATTGGCCCCACCAGAGATAAATCCACAAGGTGGTAAACCCAAAAACAGAATGGCTGGCCAACGCCGCCAACCCTGCCAGAACGCCATTTTGGCGGTTGTAGTATTCCCAAAAACCCTCTACAACACCAAAAAAAAGGTGGGTTAAAAATATATCCGCACCACCTAAAACAGCTGCAGCTGTCTTGACGGTTTCCTCCGCTGCAGGCGCCGGGAGAATCCACCTTTCCCCCACCCGTTGCAGGGCAAATTTATTGATCTGCCAGGCCAGTAAGGCAGCCATGCTCCCCAGGAGCATGGCCAGGGGCACCCCGGAGATTAAATGCTTCAGGCTGATAAAACCTCACCTTCTGTTGTACAGGTTCATAGCTTTCTCCAGACCCTCACTGAGCATACATAGGATTGCCCCGGCTGCTGACTGCAAGACATCCTCCATTTCCCGGAGATCCAGACGGCTTAAAACATAATCCGCCGTATCCATCTCTTCCGCCGGGGGCCTGCCGATGCCGACCCTGAGCCGGGCAAAGTTTTCCGTGCCCAGGGCGGCAATAATAGATTGCATCCCCCTATGGCCACCTGCGCCACCGGCGGGACGAAGCCGCAAGGTTCCCGCAGGCAGGTCGAGATCATCGTATACTACCGCCAGATCAGCCGGCGCCAGCTTATACCAGTGCAGCAGGGCGCTCACTGCCTGCCCGCTTAAATTCATATAAGTCTGGGGCATGGCCAGAATAATCTTTTCATTGTTCAGCATACCCTGGCCCACCAGTGCGTTAAACATTTTTTTTGCAACGGGCACTTTCAGTTCCCGGGCCAGGCGTTCGATAACCATGAACCCCACATTGTGCCTGGTTGCGGCGTACTGCTTACCCGGGTTACCCAGTCCCACAATCAATTTCATCAACAGCGCCTCCCGCCTCTAAACTATCCCCTATTTTACCAGGGCAATCAGTTAGAGGGAAAGGTAAAATTCAGATCTTATGGCCGGCCACAAGCTGCTCTTGCTATCTATTATTCCCTATATTTGTCATAAACATTCCCGCCGGCACATATGCATTAGCTAGGAAACTGATTTACTCCAGGGGGGGGTTAAAATGCGTAAAAGCAAGCGATTTGAATCCATGCCGGTAATAAGCCTGGAGGAGGGCCAGCAGATCGGCCATGTTAAAAGCCTGGTGATCGACCCTGCCAATAAAAAGGTAGCGGCGCTAATCATTGAGCAGAAAGGCTGGTTTAAAGAGCAACGGTTTATACCTTACCAGAAGATCAACAGCGCGGGTAGTGACGCCATCACCATTGAAAAAACCGCCCATGTTGAACGGGGCACCAGCCTGCCGGATATTGTCAAGCTGGTCAGGGAAAAAATCGATATTATCGGCGCCAAACTGGTGGCTGAAAACGGCTCGCTGCTGGGCCATGTAGACGAGTATTATGTGGAATTAGCCACCGGAAACATTGCCGGAGTGGCGTTTTCCAGCAATCTCATAAACAGCTTGCTCAAAGGTCATGCTTTCCTTGATATTGCCTATGTCCGGACCCTGGGAAAAGAAGTGGTCATCGTCACCAACGAGGCTCTGGATAATATTGTTAAACTGGACGGGGGTTTACAGGAAACCGTTAAAAGCTTCAGGGAGTCCACCGGTCATATTTGGGAAAACACCTTACAAAAGACTAAAGGGCTGGGGAACAACCTGAACAAATCCATCGAAAAAGTCAAACGGGACATCAAACCCGGCGGCAAGCCTGAAGATGAGGAAGGCAGCATTAATAAGCAGCTCAGGGATGACGGCGCTGTCAGCAAAGACCCACCGGAAGCGCCACAGCCTGAAAAAGAGGAAATTACCCCGGCGATAGCTGCCCCTCCCCAGGAGCAAGAAGACCATCCAGGCAAACCACCTAAGACACAGCCATGACCGGGCGGGAGCACCTGCACCGTATAGTTTAACGCCATGGGTGGCGTAATGGCAAAAGGCTGCAACCCGCTACCGGCTGCAGCCTTTGTTATGCTGATGCAGCCTTTACCACAGAACTATTATTGGTAGTATTATGGCCACCAGGGTTAACAGCACCACCCCTACCACGGCAGTCCTGTTTTGCTGCTGCCAGTTATATCTGGCAAAGCTGTACATATAGATGGAGATCCATAAAATAACAATGATTAATAATAAGCGACCCATTACTTAATACCCTCGCTGGTGACGATGGGAGAACTCTTAAGCATGGTTCCATCCCTCTGATCGTAAACTCCACCTCTGTATTAACCTCAGCGTACGGGAATTGCTGTTTCCAGCCGTATTCTTCCCAGGCCTGAATCGTGTTAAACTGCCGCACTGCAGTCCTTCCGAAATAGAACACGTCAGTATGCAAGCCCTGGCATTTCACTATCAGATCATCCAGCTTACCCTTAATATACCGGCCAAAGGCTTCCTCCAAAACCGGCTTTAGCTCCTGGCTTTCGTAATTGATCCGGCTTGGTACGGATAGAATATCCCCTTCCAGCTGCAGCCTTAAGTCGATCACCGGCATACCGTCTTCTAAAAAGCTGACTTCAACCTCAGGCTGCTTAACCTGGCGAACATCCAAAACAACAACTTGTTCAGCATATTGAGGATCAGGTATAGTAAAAAAGCCTCTGTTGTATTCCCCCCTGCACATCAGCATTAAACTGGTTTCACCACCGTTAAGCTCGCCCACCATTCTGTCTCCGTCAAAAAGAGCTGTCCCAAAGAACTCGGTTTTATTGCCACCCAATCTGGGGATCTCTCCGGCATAATATTGCCCCCCAAAGCCCTCCTGCCGCATAGCTGTATCTTTTGATAAATTTGTAAAATCATTTTGTCCCGCCAAAATAGCTATCGGTTGCCCATCCGGTGATTTCATGGCGTGATAAAAGTTCATGAGGGTGCTGTGGGGCGTATAACCGGATTCTTCCGCTACTTTAGAGGAGGAATCCATAGCCTTGGCAATTGATGTGCCCAGGAGGGGCTTGGCATCCTTGATAAAGTCCAGGGCGGTGCCTCTTGTTACCACCACATGCAGCGATCTCCTTATTTGCCTGTTTCTGATTATAGGGGCCATCAGTTCTCCTATTTGCCCCTCTTTGGCCAACTCCCCTGAAATTACCAGGGTCTGGGCGTGAGTAAAATTGAGCCGGCGCGGAATAGCTGAATTTAACAGATTAACCCCGGTAAAAAATGAGGGCGCATCCACTGCAACAAAGGTATAACCTTCCTGGTCTTTTCCTTCGCCGCTACTTTCGACCGATCCGCCGCCTTCGCTTCCTTTGATGGTAGGAAACTGTACGATAAGCCGCAATTGCTCCGCCTCCCCTTTATCTATACCGATAACCGTAACGTGCACCGTGTCATCCAGCTCACTGGCATCGTAGCAGCCGGTAAGTCCAACTAAAGGCATCAGGCAGATTAGCACCAATAAGAGAGCCTTACCCATGAGATTTGGCCCCCTTGCCTCTTAACTTTGCGACCAGCAAAGCAACAATAGGCGGCATAAAGAAAAAAATACTGCCGTATTGCCTTAACCAGTGCACTCCACCAAAGACCAGACCGGTAAAGTCCCTGGGGAGCATAGCCAGCGTTAAAAGCAGTAAGCCTGCAGGCAGGATAATGGGTTTGGAGTCCTGGATCCGGAACATTTGACAATAGATACTTGTAAAGGTATAAAAAACAGCCGCCACCGAGATAAAGGAACCTATAACCCAGCCAAATACAAAGACGGCCTCAACCCTTTGTAAATACCTGCCGAAGTCAACTAGAGTAGCCAGCTCATAAATAGGGGATGAGACTTCTACTTCAGTGAAATATGGGAAGGTCAAACTGGTAACCAGCAATGATACGGAAATGAAGAAAGCCGCCAGTGAGAGGGCAATGTAGCCGGCTTTCTTGATATGTTCCACACCTTGCAGTGAACCGGCAAAAACAGCCAGGATAATTATTTCACCGTAGACGGAACTTCTGGCAATACCCTGGGCTACTGTCTGGCCGATGCCGTAACCCCAAATGGGGAATAACCGGTGGAGCTCATAATTCTGCCAGCCCAAAGCGAGTATCAGGAAAAACGCAAAGAGCATCGCAGCAATGATCAGCCTGGAAAACCTGGCCAGAGACTCCAGGCCTAAAGCACATACGTACGCCACAGCCAGGATACATATCACCAGAATAAAAATTGTTGGGCTTAAGGGCAGCACATATACTTCTAATACTTCGGTCAGCTCTCTTGCCCTCAGTGCGGCGACAGAAAACAGCAACAGGAAAAGAATACCGGAGAAGATAAAGCCGGCATAGCGCCCCAGGGTGATCTCAAATATTTCAATTAAGCCCTTGCCGGAAAGCGCTTAAGGAGAAGATAAATCAAACTAAAGGCTACTGCAGCCGTTGCTGCCGATATTAAGGTTACCAACCAGCCGGTTGTCCCCACCAGGGACGCCAGGTTAGCCGGGCTGGTATAAAACACCTTGGCGGTGATAGCAATAGTAACCAACCAAACAGCTTCGGCTACTCCGAATTTACCTTCCCTGAGCATCGCCGCTCCCTCCCCTTTTTTTGATCCAGCCCCTGGTAAGTTTACCCTGGCTTGTTTTATCAAGGGCATTGACAAAGTCCGGCCTCGTTTTATTTTCAAAGTCAGGCCGTACGAAAATTATATCCATGTCTTTCCTGGTTGCAGGGGCGGCAGGGACAAATTGCGGCACTCCGAAGGACTTGGTGCTGCAGGCCTTGCAACCAAGGACAAATATCCCTGCGGCAATGCCGTAAAAGCCGGCGATGCCCCCAAGAAGAATAAAAGCAAAACGTTGAATCCTGGCCGAAAAGGCAATGGAGAAAGAAGGGATGGCAAAATTACCCAGGCCGCCCAGGGCAACAATGATGATCAGGATCGGGCTGACCAGATCGGCGGCGACGGCTGCCTGGCCCAGGATTAAAGCTCCGATGATACCCAGAGTATTACCGATAATGCCGGGCACCCGGATGCCGGCCTCCCGGATTAATTCAAAGGATATTTCCATCAGGACAATTTCGAAAAAGGTAGGAAAGGGCACCTGTTCCCTTGAAGCGACAATGGAATTGAGCAGTTCCGGCGGAATCATTTCTTGATGGTATAAAGTGAGGGCTATGTACAAGCCCGGCAAAAAAATAGACAACATTAAAGCTATATACCTGATGACCCTTAAAAAGATACCATACGGCCACTTTAAATTTATATCCTCAGGGGATATCAAGCCTTCATAGAAACTTGAAGGCACTGCTGCGGCATAGGGTGTCCCGTCCACGATGATGACAACCTTACCCTTCATCAGCTGCCAGGCTGCCATATCAGGCCGTTCAGTCGTAGATATCTGTAAAAAGATAGTGCAGGGATCATCGGCAATGAGCTCCTCCAACACGCCGCTGCTGGCTATGAAATCAATATTAAGGCTCTTAAGCCGCCTCTTTACTTCCCGGATTAAAGCCGGATTGGTCAATCCGGTTACATACATCATGGCACATTGAGTGTGGCCGGTTTTATCAACGGGTAATATCTCTGTGGTGAGGTTTTTGTTCCTGATAATCCTTCTGACTAAGGCAATATTGGTGGCTAAATTTTCCGTAAAACCCTCCTGAGAACCTCTGATAACGTTCTCGGCCACGGGTTTTTCCACATTCCTCTTTTCAAAACCCACGGTTTCTACTAAAAGCGCCGCATCATAGCCATGAATAAAGACGGCCGTAAAACCATTTAAAACCATCTGAAAGATGTCTTCAAAGTAGTCGAATCGAATAATATGATTCACAGATATTACATTATCCGTAATGTAATCCAGCAGGTCTTTGACCTTGGCTCCAGCGAAGTGCTCCGGGGTCATGAGCTGTCTTAAAATTAAATTACCAATGATGTCTTTATTCACCATGCCATCAATGTATAAAATGAAGGCATCATGGGTTTTGGCTACCTTGAATTCTCTAACAACAACATCTTTATTGCGGTCTAAATTGAATTCTTCTCCAACCTTCGCCAGGTTAGCCCTAAGATCAGTACTTACCGTCTTTCCTGCCGCCTGTTTAGCCCCATTCTTTTCCCTTGCAGCATCCTTTGGCTTAGAAATCGGCAGAGGGCTTTTCTTTTCCCTGCTTCTTCTTAGCTCCCTGGAGCCTTCTTCAGCCGGTGCCCCGTCCAGATCTTGCTCCTGGGTAAAGCTGGTGGGCTCAGATTGATCCTCCAGGAGCTCAAAGCCTTCCTTCTTTGGACCCCGATATATAAGAAGGCTGGTTAGATTTTCAAATAACCCTGCCATTTATTACTCCTTGCTACCATGTTGCTTTATTCTATATAGTACCCGGTTTGGGATTATATTACACTTAGATGTTTAACGCAAATTGTCAAGGCGGCTAGCAAAAAGGCAGGCACTACTCAATAGGTTGAATAGTTTCCTGCCTCATTACTCTGCCGCCCTGGCGTGGCCTACGAAAAATCCCGCCCCATTTCAGCACAGGGGGCGGGACTTATGCTTTTACGTCTAATCAAATAGTTTACTCACGGAAAGATCCTCATGGATGCGGACAATGGCTTCCCCAAGCAACGGAGCCACCGATAGGATCTTAATTTTATCGATCATTTTTTCTTGCGGCACAGGGATGGTGTTGGTGACAATAACCTCTTTAATCGGCGCCTCCTGCAAGCGCTTAATGGCCGGGCCGGACAGAATAGGGTGGGTGCATCCTACGTAAATATCTCTGGCGCCCCATTTTTTGAGGGCCACAGCGCCCTCGGTGATGGTACCTGCCGTATCGATAATATCATCCAGCATCACCACATTCTTATCTTGAATAGTGCCAATGAGCCCGGTTACTTCGGCTACATTGGGCTCCGGCCTGCGCTTATCAATAATGGCCATACCTGCGTTAAGCCGTTCTGCCAGCCCCCTTGCCCGGGTCACGCCACCCAGGTCGGGGGAAACCACCACCAGGTTTTCCAGCCGCAGTTGCTTGATATACTCGGCCAGTATAGGGACACCCGGCAGATGGTCTACGGGAATATCAAAAAAACCCTGAATCTGCCCGGCGTGCAGATCCATGCAAAGCACCCGTCTGGCGCCGCTGGCCACCAATATATTAGCTACCAGTTTTGCGGTAATAGGGTCTCTCGCCCTGGCTTTTCGATCCTGCCGGGCATACCCGTAATAAGGTATAACTGCGGTAATCCGCCTGGCGGATGCGCGCCGCACAGCATCTATCATGATCAGGAGTTCCATCAGGTGTTCGTTAATCGGGCTGCAGGTGGGTTGGATGATAAAAACATCCGCACCCCTTACACTTTCATTGATTTCAACCTGAATTTCCCCATCAGAAAAGCGTTTGCACCTGGTATCGCCCACAGCAACACCCAGGTACTGGGCAATTTCTTCTGCCAGTGCAGGATTAGCAGAGCCGGTAAAGATTTTGAGCCTGTTGCGAGATGACATTAGCCTACTACCTCCAAAATATTATGCGCAGTTTTTGTTGTATTTTGACATTAATAGATATTATTTATCCTGGTTTTTAGCGGCCTTTTCAGCCTTCTTTTTCTGCCTGGTTTCCCAATCAAGGATCAAGGTCTGTTGAGCCCTTTCCAAACCAAGGGCACCGTCAGGCACATCTTTGGTAATGGTGGAGCCGGCTCCGGTGGTTGCGCCTGCACCTATATTGACAGGGGCTACCAGGTTCGTGTTGCTGCCGATGAAAGCCCTGTCTCCGATATAGGTGGGCCATTTTTTCTGCCCGTCGTAATTGCAGGTGATGGTACCTGCCCCAATGTTGACATCCCTGCCGAGAGTGGCGTCTCCCACATAAGCCAGGTGCGGCACTTTGCTGCCGTTGCCGATCTGCGACTTTTTAATCTCCACAAAGTCGCCCACCTTAACACCCTCGCCCAATCTGGTTTCAGGCCGGATGTAGGCAAAGGGTCCAATCGTACAGCGATGGCCGATATGGCTTTCCAAAACGATGGAATTCTGGATGGTCACACCATTGCCCAATTCCGCATCTACCAGACGGGTGTGGGGGCCAATGATGCAGTCTTCACCTATGGAGGTCCCGCCCTCAAGCATGGTGAAGGGATAGATAACCGTATCGATGCCGATACGCACGCCGCGATCGACAAAAGTTGATTGCGGGTCAAGGACAGTGACACCATTAAGCATGAGATCCTGGAGCACCTTAGTCCTGATCACCCGCTCCACCTCTGCCAGCTGCACCCGGTCGTTGATCCCGGTGGCCTCCACCGGGTTGGCCAGGAGCATCGCGCCGACAACTCTGTCACCGGCTTTGTATGCTTTAACAACATCTGTCAGGTAATACTCACCCTGGGCATTATCCGGCGTGACTGCCTCCAGGGCTTCAAACAGCCCCTCAGCCTCAAAGCAATATATCCCGGTATTGATCTCGTGTACATTCTTTTCTTGCGGCGAGGCATCTTTTTCCTCAACAATTCTCAATACCTGCCCCTGCTGATCCCTGATAACCCGGCCATAGCCCGCAGGCTCGGCCAGCTCGGCTGTCAGCACCGTAGCAGCAGCGCCTGAGGAGCGGTGTGACTCCACCAACCTCACCAGCGTTGCCGACTCAATTAGCGGGGTATCACCACACAGCACCAGCACCTGCCCGACAAAGCCCTGCAATAAAGACCTGGCCTGCAACAAAGCGTGAGCAGTTCCCAATTGTTGCTCCTGCAATACAACCTGTCCGCGGCCGGCCACTTCCCGAGTTACCAGCTCGGCACCGTGACCCGCCACAACAATACTAAGTTCTACTCCAGCAGCCTCAACAGCATCAAGCACATAAGACAGCATGGAACTGCCGCATATCTTATGCAATACTTTAGGCGCCTTCGACTTCATCCTCGTACCTTTGCCTGCTGCAAGAATAACCGCCGCCAGCTTCATCCGGCGACCCCCTTTTTTTTTATTTTTTGCCAGAACATGAAAGACTTCCTGATTCTGGTACCCCGTTTATAATACAATATAAGCATATTCAACAAAAAAAACTAATATCCTCTCAGGCATAAAAAAAGAGCCCTTGTACTTCAGGGGGTTTGCGGGGGAATCCGAAGTCAAGAGCTCCTGGCTTTTTGTTTTTCCATTATATGGCGAGACTGTAGGCTTGTAGTACGGCAGACTGGATTGACTCACGGAAAACAGGCGTTATGGGATGCGCTATGTCACGAAATTCTCCGTCCGGTGTTTTCCTGCTGGGCATCGCTACAAATAACCCGTTTTGTCCTTCTACTACTTTAACATCATGCACTACGAAGGAATCATCCAATGTGACAGAAACAATTGCTTTCATTTTACCCTCTGATAGTATTTTTCTCACTCTGACATCGGTAACTTCCAAGATATGCACCGCCTTCCTTAATTTTGTTACCGTTTATTAATGACTATTTCTGCACACAATTGGAATTTCCTTCTTTTTGGAAAAAATATGGTATATAACTTATGTCTATCAATGTGGTCTTAAATCAATTATGAACAGGCAGCCGTTGCTGGTAAACATGGTAGATTTTGCTACAGTAAAGCACCCCCATGTTCCGGATCAGCTTGTTCATCATCCTGTTGCTGGCGGCCACCTGAGATAACTCCAAAAGCAAAATTTTTCTTTGCCGCAATCTACGGACAGCCTCAAGGATCAGCGCGGCTTCCACCCCTTTAAAACGATACTCGGGCAACACAGCCAGCACCGCCAGCCGGGCTGCCCTGAGCCTGGCCATGGGACGGCCGGGGTTACCGCCGGCTGCGGCCAGGGTCAAACAAAGGCCTGCCGGACTGCCGGCCATTTCTGCAACCAGGATCAAGGCGGGATCATAGTGCTTAATCAGCCTGTGCCAGATAGCGGCGCCTTCCGCTGGAGAAAGAGGTACAAAACCCCATATACCCGGCATTGACCCGTTATGCACCAGCGAAAACACTTCACCTTCTGAAGCCAGGTTGTTAACATCCAGCTCCCTTAACCTTAATGGGTTGGCTGCGGCCCGCTCAGCCACTTTCACCAGCCTCTCCGGTAAGGCTTGCCTCAGGTCGCCGGCATAAGCCCGCAACTCCATGGCCAGCTCCAACCCGCCAGCCTCCAATAATTGCCTATAATAAGGCGGGTTATAAGGCATACCCGGCAGGTGAAACTCCTCAAAACCTTCCACCAGCAGACCTACCCGTTCATGGGGAGTTAGATCAACAGGACCAACCATCACTTGAACGTCCCTGTCCGCCAACCAGTCAGCCGCAGCTGCCAGCAGCGCCCGGGCAACTTCCCGCCGGGGTAAGGTTTCGAAGTAACCAAAATAGCCCACCTCCCTGCCTTGCTCACCGGCATGGAGGGCCGCCGCAATGCGCCCGGCTGCTTTACCGTTCATAAATGCCAGAAACAGTTGCGCTTTTACCCCGCCAAACAGAGCATCCCGCCAATTGCCGGCCAGACCGTCCCCAGGGAAAGGGGGCGCTTTAAAAGTGCCCCGGTAAACCAGCTCCGGAAACCTGTTATATAGCAGCAACCCTTGTGGGTTGTTGACAGGTACAATTTCAATACCCATAATGCCCCCATAGCTTTTGCTACAGGTTATTCCACTAGATGCGTCTTTGCTACAACTGACTGTTAAGGACAACGGCTTTTTTAAAAATTAAAAACCGGCCTCCCTGAGACCGGCATAAAATACTGGCAAAACGGAACTTTCAAATATTGTGTCCGGGGTTGTGCCCGGCAGGGGTCAGGACTTGCACCGCCAGCTCCAGATCCGCCGGCTTATCCACGTCCACCCCCAACTCCGGGTAAGAAACGACAACCGCAACGCCCTTAATCCCGCCCAACAGTTGACATGCTTTTTCTTCCGCCTCCTTAAGGGTAAGGGTATTGAGCAAAAACTTCAGCACGAAACCCAGACCCATCAACCTGCAAAGCCCCAGGGGGCTTTTGCGCAGGCTGATTATTTTTTGGCCTTTGTCAACGCATTGCTTGTAGATAGCAGGGTTGATGAGAAAAAGGTTGCCGCCGGTAAAAACCCCATCTTTGAGCTTGACATAGGTGCGTTTGACAGCAGGATATTTGCTCTCCACAACAGCCTTTTCTACGATCGGGTAATAAAGATCGCCGCTCATATCGCCGCATTGGGCCAGAAAATCGTCAACCGCTTCTGTGGTCAGCATGGGGATGTCGGAAGTCACCAGCAATACCCGGCTATTCTGAGCTGCATGCAGCAAACCTGCCTCGATATTTTCCATGATCCCATTGCGGGACTCAATGAGGGTCACCCGTTGCTCAGTCAAATAAGGTGCCAGTTCATTTACAGGACCAACCACAAACACCCGGCCGATCTGACTGCTCCCCAGCAGGGCTTCCACTACATATTGGACCATTATTTTTTCCCCAATCGGGAGCAACGCCTCGTAACGGACATCGCTAACAGCCCTTAAAGGACCTTCGTTACTGCTACCGGCCAGGATAACGGCATCAAGCATTAACTTCTTCCTCCCCGAGGGCATTTAGCAGGCTCTGTTCGGCATTTTCAATATGCTCGGTGGCCAGCTGTTGGGCTACTTCCACATTGCGCTCGGAGATAGCCTCAACAATTTTAACATGCTCGTCTATAGCTACCTTCAAACGCCCGGGTTGGGATAATGAGGTCATCCGGAAGCGGTTGATCTGCTCATGCAGGTTCATGATAATCTGTTCCAGGCGCTGATTGCGGGAGGCTTTATAGAGCAGGGAATGGAAACTGGTATCACCTTCTACAATAGCCTTGATATCATCCTCCGAGCTGATGTTGATTTTATGAATCGAACGCTCCAGCTGGTCCATTTCCTCATCGGTGATCCTTTCGGCAGCCAGCCCGGCAGCCAACCCTTCCAGAGCAGCTCTTACTTCAAAAATATCTACGATATCCTTCACCGATATGCCGGCCACATAGGCCCCTTTGCGCGGGACCATAACCACAAACCGCTCCAATTCCAATTTGCGGATGGCCTCCCTGACCGGCGTGCGGCTGACACCCATTTCTTCAGCCAGCTGGATTTCCATCAGGCGTTCACCAGGCCGCAGCCTGCCATGGATGATGGCTTCCCTTAGGGACTCAAAAACCATTTCACGTAAAGGCTTATAATTATCCAGTTTAATAGGTATGAGTCTCTTTCCCTTATCCTTTTCCTTTTCCACCACCATTTCACCTCCCGGATGCATTAATGTCCTGATCCTTTAATATTTTACCGCCGCTGACAGTTAATCGCAAGAAATATACTCAGATATGCCGGTTTTGGCTATCCGGCTGACAATTACCTCTTCATCCTGCCGCTGATAACGGGCTGCCACCGCCTGGGCTGTTGCCAAATCCGGGGCCAGGCCGTATACGGTAGGACCGCTGCCCGACATAAGAACCCCCATGGCACCCGCCAGCCGCAGTTTTTCTTTTATTACGGCAATCACCGGCAGCATTTTTATCGCCGCCGGTTCCAGCATATTGCCCAGGTGACTGCAAATTGCCTTAAGGTCCTTATTAATAAGCCCTTTGACCAGTTCACTGTGCTCCGGTTTAAAGGCTGGCTCAACCTGGTCAAAAGCCTGGTATACCCTGGCGGTGGATAGTTCGTGAGGTGGTTTGACCAACACCAGACCCATATCCGGGCAAGCCGGCAATGGCTCCATCTTTTCCCCCCTGCCCCTGGCCAGGGCAGTACCGCCTATGAGACAAAAGGGAATATCGGAACCCAAACGGGCTCCCAACTCCATTAGTTCGGGCAAGGAGAGCCCCGCACCCCATAATTTATTTAAACCAATCAGAGTTGCCGCCGCATCCGACGAACCTCCCGCCAGGCCGGCAGCAACGGGGATATTCTTCTGCAAGAGGATATGTGCTCCCCGGGTAAGCCCCTTATAACCCTGCAGCAATTCAGCCGCCCGGTAGACTAAATTGTCTTTATTGGCCGGCGCTCCATCACCCTTCACCTTGAGTTCAATACCTGACGGAGCCGTGCTAAACTCAAGATAGTCATGCAGTTCAATTGACTGCATGACCATGGCAACTTCATGGTAGCCATCAGGTCTTTTCCCCAATACCTCCAGGGTAAGGTTAATTTTAGCCCTGGCCAAGGCTTTTATTTTCACAGCGGCACCATCTCCCGCCTATTTAATTAGTTCCGCCGGCCCCAAAATCCTCTTATTTCCTTGCTTATTTCTTTATTCTTCCTGCAATATTCCCAGAACCAGCAAACCTGCCACAGAGGCCAAAGCGGCGTCCAATTGGGCTGTGTCCAGGGCGCGGGGATTTGTCGCTGTGTCACAAATCGTCCTGACCATACTGCCGAAAGCACCAAGCACCCTGCCATCACGGAGAAAAACAGCGCTGCCGCCGGCACCCAGGTGCCGCCTGACCACAGCATTATCAGAATTGCTGCTATAATAGACAATTTGCATGTTGCCCCTGCTGCCATACCCCTTTACCGGTATGCGATCCGCATTGACCACCTCATAGCCGCACTTGACGGCAGCATGCAAAACCGGTTCCTTCAGGCGGGCCAGTCTTGACCATGGGAATTGTGCCCGGCCAACACCCTGCCGGCAAGAATTGATTCCTTCCAGAATGGCCGCATAGTCCTCCTTGTTCAGCCAGACTGCTCTTGAATTATGCATGATAGCCCCCCGTATTGATTACTACCAGGTATTATTATCCTTAATAAGGATAATAATGCAGTATTTTTCAATCCATATTGCACACCTTCAGCCCTCAGCTGTTCATAAGATAATAAAAGTTTTTACGGGAGGATACCAAATGGATGAGTTATACAGACAAAACCACGGTAGCTTGATCAGCATCAACCTGTCCACACGCCAACTCAGCTTTTATGAGGGTGGACGCCTGAGCAACAAATATCCCGTAGGCGTAGGTAAACCTGCAACACCTACTCCCACGGGAAACTATCATGTGCGCAATAAAACACTAAATCCTGGCGGCATCCTGGGTACCCGCTGGATAGGCCTGTCTATCCCCGGCGGGAATTACGGTATTCACGGCACCAACAATCCATCCTCCATCGGGGGCTATGTTTCCAATGGGTGTATTCGCATGCATAACCGGGATGTGGAAGAGCTTTTCCCCAAAGTGGCTATTGGCACAGCAGTAGAAATCCGGGCAGGGAGCAACCCGTCAAAAGCTAAAGAAGCCCAGGCGCCAAAGTCACAAGGGCCGAAGGGGACTAAGAACCATACTGTTATGGCAGGCGAAAGCCTGTGGTTTATTGCTCAAAAATACAATGTGGAACTGCAGGATCTTTTGACCGTCAATCAACTTGCCAACCCTGAGCTGATCTACCCCGGTCAAACCATTATCATCCCTGTTTGATTTAGAACGAAAAACCCCTCATCAAGATTGCTGGTCTACCCGCATGCCTAGCCTAATAAGATCAAATAGATGATTTATGGCATAGGGCAGGTGCAATTTTGGGAGACATTGTGCTGATGGCATTAATAGCCGGGTTGGGTACCTGTCTTGGCGCGCTCCTCGTGATTACCTGCGGGCGCCTGAGTCCCCCCACAATTTCCTCACTGCTGGGGTTTGCTGCCGGTGTTATGACAGCTGTTGTGGTTATCGATCTGCTGCCTTCTTCGCTGCAGTATGGTTCCCTAACCGCCACGCTGACAGGCTGTGTCGCCGGGATCATGCTGATGGCATGCCTGGACCTGGGGCTCAATATTTTAGCCCCTTCCCTTTATAAAGGCAGCAATTACTTAAAGATGGGCTATCTCATCGCCGCAGGTATCGCTTTGCACGATCTGCCTGAAGGATTTGCCATCGCCGCCGGGTTTGCCGCAGCAGAAAAATTGGGACCTCTTCTAGCCGTGGCTATTGGTCTCCACAATATTCCCGAAGGCATGGCCACCGCAGCCCCTCTACGTTATGGCGGTATGAATAACTGCCGGATTTTGGCCCTCAACGCTGCTATCAGCCTGGTAACCCCGCTGGGAACCTGTGCCGGCCTTGTGCTGGTAGAGACATCTACCACTTTTATCGGCGCGCTTCTAGCTTTCGCTGCAGGCGCCATGACTTACATCATCCTGGGCGAATTAGCTCCCGCATCCCGCCGCAACCATAATAAACTGGCTTACGCCGGCATGCTGGCCGGCTTCGGCCTCATTGCGCTGTTAAACTTCAATGCTTGAGGATCAACCAGGCGCCTCCGGCCATCATCAGCGTCCCGATCAAGCTGTAATAACTAAAGGGGATTTTTTTTAGGCCAAAGAGCCCCAGGTGATCCAACAAACCCGCCGCCAGCACCTGAGCCAGGACTATAGCCGTGGTAGCCGGAGCAACCCCGATCTGGGGAATGGCGTTAGCAACCGTATAGGTAATCACAATTCCCAGTGCTCCGCCCAGAAAGGTATACCAGGGAGCCTGGGTTGCCTGGGCAAGGCTGCCGTCTCCCACCTTAAAGATAAACAGCAAGGCTGCCACCAATAAGACACCGGTGCCATGGACAATGAAAGTAGTTTCCCACAAACCCACAATTTTACTAAGCGCGGCATTTAACGTGCCCTGGAGAGCCATGGCAACACCGGATAGCGCGGCGATGAGAAGCGGCAAAATTTTCAACTTGATGATTCACTCCCCGGCAATTTTTCTTGTATTCTTCCCTCCTGTCCTGCCTTTATGCTCCTGTTCATCACTTTGAACCAGGCAAGTCCTGTAACCAATCACCCTATACCGGCATAAGATAAACAAAACTGCGTACCACGTAGTTAAGGGCTGAAAGGAGTTGACGTTCTTTGTTTCGATTGATACCAGTGCTGGTGCTGTTGGCGGTAATACCTGAATCAGGAAAGAAACTGGAAAACCTCAGCGCTTACCTGACAAGCGCCAAAGAATCCGTAACAACAATAAAAAACAGCCTGGAGACCTTTGAAGCTAACGCCGTACCCCATATGGCCGCCATGGCCGGTTACAATTTATCTCAAGAGGGACAATCCCGGCCATAGCCCTGCAATTTAACTTTACCGGGCTGTACTTAGATCCCGGTTTGTTTTTTTGTTGGTCCCAAAAACCGGGCAAAAAAAAGCCCTCTAAAGGAACAGCCAGCTATACTGCCCTTAGAGCGCCCTAAGCCTGGTTATTTAAGCTGATCCCATTTCATAATCTTAGGAATCTCCCGCTTGCCACCCCTGTCCGCGACGCTTTTTTCCTTTCCCTTACTCTCCCCCGTGTCAGCAGATTCATCCTGATAAACCGGAGCGGAGGCTGTCTCTTGCTGCTGTCCCCCGGCGGCTTTGCCTTGTGTACCCATTCCCGCCAGCATACTCATCACCTTGCCCAGATCAACGTTTTGGCTTAAACTTGCCAGCAGGTTCAGCAAAGCGGCCGGGTTCGCACCCTGCCCCGGGCCATCATCGGCACCGCTTTGTTGATTGCCCAGCATTTTAAGCAGCATACCCAGCATATTGTCCCCTGTCATCCCGCCGGCAGCTGCAGGCGGCAATGGCAGCGCTGACGGGACCAGGCCGGCACTGCCGCCATAACGGCGGTTATGCAGGGTCAGGATACTCATTAAGTTAACCGAACTCAAATACAGCAGCATAGTCTCTTGATCCATGCCATATCTGGCCTGCTGCTCCAGGATTTTAAATAACGGCTCCTCAAGAGAGCCGTAACTATTGGCCTCTTCCGTCATAGCAAACCCCCCCTGCGAAAAGTCAAAACATGCCGGAGATACTGGAAAAATCAATCCCCCCGGTCATTTTCCCGATCTCGTTTTTAATGATATTTCTTGACTCGGCTATTGCTTTATTTATTGTTTTCACCAACAGCGCCTCCAATTGCTCCGCCTGCCCGGCAGCCAACAAAGCCCGCTCAATATGCACTGCCCGCACTTCCTGGTGCCCGTTGATCAAAATCCTGCAGGAGCCACCCCCTTCACTGATCTCTATGGTCTTATCCTTTAACTCCTCCTGCAGCTGCTGCATTTTTTCAATAAGGGCGCCCATGTTATTAACCAAAACTAACGCCTCCTTTTTTGCCGGCGGCTTGCTGAAAAAAAAGCTGCTTTCCAACAGCTTCCTCAGTTTGACCCCTGCTGGACAAGTAGCAATTACTAATGGCAGCCTCCCCGGCTATACAGCCAACCCCCGGCGGCATCGCTGCACCGGGGAGCAGCCAGTTTACCAACTGATTCACATGACCAAGGGGCTAACAGCCCTGGCTTTAAATTCTGGTATCACCCATTGTCAGCGGAACACACTCCAGCATCACGTCATCAATCTTGACTGTATTGGTATTGCCGTGACCTGGTGTAAAGGAGAACCGGATCATCGCTGAAGACACATTACTGCCGGTCACCGGAGTCACAAACTGGACCTGGCTGTAAGAGGTTTCAGGGATACCGGCGCTGTTCACGGTCTGAGTGCCGATACCAATTTGAATCCCGTTTTGATCGAAGAACACCACTTCGGCCGTCAGCGCAAAGTTACTGTTATTGGCCCCAAAAACATCTTCCCTTACCCAGAAGGTCAGCCGGTATTGGCGCCCACCGACAATGCCCCTGGAGATCATCTGGAACAGGGACCCCGGTAACTGTGGGTTCAGACGGCCTAATTCGGCGGCGAAAGCGCCGGAATGGGCAACCGTAGTCTGGGCCAGATTGCTGGCGCCCCAGAAAACCGAATGGGCGGCATCGGCCCATACTTCAAGGCCGGGGTCACGGACTAAATTACCTGCCGGACACTCATTGGGACGGGGGCAGATTTGGACAAAAATCTGGCGATCCTCCACAACCTTGGCCGTAATCTGAACAACTGCGGTCTGGTGCACCCGGCTGGCTCTTGTCAGTTCCCAATTGATATCAACATCAATATTATGAAATTGAATAAAAACATCGTTCCGGTTGGCAACCGTTCTGGGGTTCTTCAGCTCTACCATTCTGCTGAAGGGAACATCCTCTGAGGTGTGTCTGACTTCATTGTTTTTATTGACAAAAAAGATTTGCTTGTGGATGGTGCCGCTAATAACCACCTTTTTAATTTTAAACTCCCTTAAAATGCCGGGCTCGCTCCCCATGGGAACCAGGACTATGTCGCCGGAAATATTTTCATCAACGAAAACCGGCGTGCCTTTGAGATCGCGCACAGAGGCCACAATTTTGTCTACTTTGATGGCCAGTTCGGGAAGCGTCAAGGAACTGTCTACAACTTGCTCCACATCTACAGCCTCAATCACTACCGGCACTTTGATTTCAATACACGTTGCCGGTTGGGTCTCAGTGTAAAGATACTGAAATGGCACTGACATGATCTGTAAACCTCCTCATAAACTTTTTTTTACTGGTACACTGACTGCTCTACCCCATAGCCGCACAAGGAACCATGATTACCTGACCCACTTGCAGCACGTCCGGGTTGGTAATTTGCGGGTTTATCGCTAGAATCTCCTGCACGGTTGTTCCATTGGCCCTGGCAATATTCCAGAGGGTATCACCCTTTTGGACCGTATATGCTGTAGGCGCACACACAGTGGGTTCAACAGTGGGTTCTTCCTCCTCTTCCCCGGGCACATACACATCCAGCTGCACCATTTCTGTTACAGTTGCTTCTACAGCCAGAACTACCTCTGAATGGACGCTGTCACCCGCCTGCTCCGCACTGACGAATTCAGGCTCTATCCTTACATCCACGTCCATGCCCGGCGCGGCGCCCTCTACCTCCACAAAGGTGCGGAAATTAAGACGCTGGTGCATGGCATGCACAGCCTGGTCAGGCTCGGCGCTGACATAAACTACTTCCACTTCAACTTCACCGCGAATCAAGACCTTGCCGTCAAGGATATCGGTATCGGTTACTTTCGTATCGTTGACTTTTGCTTCCAGGACTTTCATAATGTCAGGCTTGGGATCGGGAATGGCCATAGTCCCCCTTAACACTACCTGGGTTTCCCCGCTCCCGACTTCCTGATCCAGCTTGAGCCTTCGCCTGATAAAACCATTTTCATTTTCCAGTAAGGTGGGGACATCAACCAGAGTCCTCGTTTCGGAGACAAAGACCGTTAACTTCACAATGGCATTGGCCCGCAGGGCGGGGTCCAGCACTGTCTCCACCTCAGCGGCTTCAACCTCTGCCCGGACATGGACCTTCATGCCCGGCTGGGCATCAGGGACTTCAACAAAGGCGGTGAATTTTACAGCGTGATGCAGATTGTGTACAGACTGTTGCGGCTTCATCGCCACATAGAGAACCTGAAATCTGACTTCTCCGTCGATGATGACCTTGTTGGCCACAAGCCGTTTATCGGTAATTACCGCCTCGGCTTTGGTGTTCAGGATCTTTTCAACATCCGGCTTTTCTTCAGGCACATCGAATTCTTCGCTGACGATAACCTGCTTGGTCTCTTTTTCGCCAATCATATGTTGTACGGTGATATCAGCGGTTTCCAGCGCTTCGTTGCCTTCAGGTGTTTCCGTGAGTATTTCCAGCTCATCAACCTGGGTGATTTTGGCAAATGTGCTGAGCACTGCCGCCACGTCAAATTTGCGCGGATCTTTTTTATTGCGGGTCAGGTTAAAGTCTTCAACCGTGAATTCAATATGATAGTCATCCTCCGGTTCGGCTCCCGCAACATCCACAAAAGCTGTAAATTTTATGTCGTCCTCGAACGAGTGGACCGCCTGATCCGGCTTAAAGGCAATGTAGGTCACCTGCAGGGAGAGGGTTCCTTCCACAATAACCTTGTCAGGGACGATGCTGACATTTCTTACTTTGGTATCAGCGGTTTTGGAGAGAATTTTGTCTACATCCGGCTTCGGATCAGGCACTTCTATTTGTCCCCTGACAACGGTCTGGACTCTATTTTCACCCTGGACCAGATTGACTTTAAGCCGTTCGGTTCCAGCCATTTTTACTCCTCCTTTCAAAACTTATCTATACTAATATATGAAGGTGATTAGAAAAAGTGCTCAAAATGTAGCGCTACGAAAAAAACAAAAGAAAATGGCATTATTTCCCCATTTTCTTTATACCAATATGTTTGACATATTCTGTCACCAGCAGCGAGATACAGCATTACAAAAAACGGTTTAACAGAGCTGAGCGCTCTGTTAAACCGTAAAATACCACTATTTGTTCTTCAATCAACCAATAGACAATCAACCAATAAACAGTTGGACAAACATTTTGCCGTAAGGGCCGCCGCTGACCACACCGATACCCACTTTGGTGTAGTTGCCCTTTAAGATATTGGCCCGGTGCCCCGCTGAGTTCATCAAATTGGTATGGGCACTGCTTGTACTACCGGCCCCGGCCAGGTTTTCCCCGGCATAGCTGTAGGTCACCCCGTTGGCTCTCATCAGATCAAAGGGGGAGCCGTAGGTGGGTGAAGTATGGCTGAAGTACCCTTTGTCGATCATGTCCTGAGCTTTCATTCTGGCCAGTTTGACCAGGGTTGGATCGCTCTGCAGGGGTTTAAGGCCTGCTTTAACCCGCTCCTGGTTAACCAGGTTCAGCATGGCCTGCTCGTCCGCGTTCAGGCCGTTAGCCGGCTCAGCGGGAGCAGGTGCTGGTGCAGCGGGTGCCGGCACCGTTGGGTTGGTCACAGGAGGAGCAGGCTGCTCAGGCACAGGCTTTGCTGCCGTCACCTGAGAGTTCCCGGCCGGTTTAATAAATAATTGGACAAACATCTTGCCGTAAGGACCACCGCTGACCACACCGATACCCACTTTGGTGTAGTTGCCGTTTAAGATATTGGCCCGGTGCCCTGCTGAGTTCATCAAATTGGTATGGGCACTGCTTGTACTACCGGCCCCGGCCAGGTTCTCCCCGGCATAGCTGTAGGTCACCCCGTTGGCTCTCAACAAATCAAAGGGGGAGCCGTAGGTAGGTGAAGTATGGCTGAAGTACCCTTTATCGATCATGTCCTGAGCTTTCATTCTGGCCAGTTTGACCAGGGTTGGGTCGCTCTGCAGGGGATTGAGACCTGCTTTAACCCGCTCCTGGTTAACCAGGTTCAGCATAGCCTGCTCGTCCGCGTTCAGACCATCAGACGGCTCAGCGGGAGCAGGAGCCGGTGCAGCCGGCGCTGCTTCCTTCGGCGGATTGCTTACCGTAGCCTGCATCCCGCCGGCAAACATCTGCACAATAATTTTGTAAGAACCGCAAGGGGCAATACCAACCCCCAACTGATCATAGTTTGTGCTCAACAGCTTTGCCCGTGCCGCACCGGAATAATACAAAGCTTTACAACCTGAACTTATGGTCGGGGCTTTGGCAATGTTCTCCCCGGCGTAAACAAATCCCATAGCTGCAGCTTGCATCATTTCCCGCTGGGTACCGTAAGTCGGCGAGGTGTGGCTCAAATAACGGTTGGAAGCCATATCCTGAGCTTTGATGCGGGCTAAGGCGGAAAGCTTCGGCTCCACCTTTAATGGTGCCAGTCCTGCGTCACAGCGGGCCTGGTTGATCAACTCAACCACCTGAGCTTCTTCGGAAGTCATGGCCACAGCGTTGTCTGCCCCCAGGGCGGTTCCCGCAAACCCGAGGGTTAAACATAAGGTGAGCAGGAGAATGCTCGCAAGGTAACCCGGCCTTTGGCCTCTTAACTGGAAACTCACTGAATATCCCCTTTCTTTGCGCCTTCGGAGTTAGCTGACGGGTTCGGTAAAAAGAATAAACCTACCCTTTGAGCAGGAAGCCGGTAAACCCAAAAGTGGGACGGCAACCTCGCTACTCAATGGGATTCACCCCCGGAATCTGGTTCCTCCGTACCTAAAATTTAGGATTCGGCTTTTTATTGAGCATCAGGCGCCACTGTCTGCTAAAAGACATTGCCTGGCCATCGCACACCTATTTAGAGCATGCGGTTGGGCCTGAAACTCACGCGTTAAAACTAAAAAAAGCATGCACAGGCCTTAGCGTGTACAAGCCAACTATAACGGGAATAAAGCTCCCAAGGCAAAACCAGGATTTTTTCTTCAGCAACAAAAACTAGTAACCAAGGTGTTAAAAGACAATAATTATGACAATTAATATCCAATTAACAGGGGATGTTAATATTTAGCAAGGTCATCTTGCTTGGAGCGGCTGACTGAGCCGTTATAAAATTTCAGGGTTTCCAGCAATGCTTTGGTATCTTTAGCCAATGGGCCTATAAATATAATGGCCGCCTGTTCGCTATCCAGGAGTTTGATTAAATTGATCAGGACATTTTTCTTTGCTTCCAATTTGGCGTCCGCCTCATCCTCGCCCCTTAGCCCCGCTATAAAACCATTGTTGTAACCCAGGTTGCTGCCCTCGGCATAGCCTTTATCGTAGCCGGACTCGAAGCCCTGGCTATAGCCCAGGTTATAGCCCAGGTTTTTACCCGCCACATATGCTTCTTCGATAAATCGCTTTTGTACAAGACGGTGGTTCTCCTGGCCATCAGTTGACAAACTATGCTCAAAATCACCGGATATGTTGTTACCCATAAACACCGCCCTTTACTGTGTTTTTTTGCCGGCGAAAGATCTGTTATTAAATATTGCCGGTATAAAAGACCGCCCCTAACCCTTCTGTCAGCACCAGACATTCCTGCCCATTTTCTCCATCAACAAAGCAGGTGAGGATAAACAGCTTTTTTTTGAGTCCTTTGCGAAACCTCTTTAACAAAAGTTCATCCAGGTTGTTAAGTTTGCAGATTACCTGCCGGGAGTTCATCACCACCATAGAATAACGCCCATCAACCTGCTTGTTCAGATAAATCTGCACCCTGGTTTCGCGCTTCTTGCCGGATACCCGGTGGTTCCCTTCCAGGTACTTGCGCGCCACAGCCAGGGCTTCATCCCGGTTGTTGAACCTGGGGCCAATCGCCGGTATATTTTCTCCCAAAAAAGTTAGAGCTGCTTCGCCGGATAAAGCCGACCGGTTAACCATTCTTAAGCCCCCTCGGTTATTAATATATGCCGGGATGGCCCAAAGGTGAGGCACTTACAGGCTCACAAGCAAATTGACCTCTTGGCATTAAAATTCAAATTCCAAAAGCTCCATAACATTCTGGATACGGTTGAAAACAGTCATTTTTTCCGACCCGGCGAATAACAAACCAACAGCCCTGTTCTCCTGATCCAGGATTAGGGAACCACTGTCACCAGGTTTTGAGGCCAGTTCGGTGACAACCTGATCCGAAAACCATACTTTTTCGTCTTTATCCATTTCCACCTGCAGCACAGTACCCACCGATTTCACAACACCGCTGGTCACCCCCGTAGTGCGGCCGCTCTTTTTCACCTGAAGGCCCGGTCTGGGTTCCGCCACCCCTGTGACAGCACCTATTTCCAGGATTGCCGGATCAACCAGGCTTTCCTCATCGATCTTGGCCAGGGCACAGTCTACGGTGTTCTCAGCTTTAGAGTGTTTGTAAAAACGAAGCTCGTAGTCCTTTTTTACCAGGCGGAGCAGAAAATTGCCGCCCCGGGCTACGCGTTTAGCCACCGGGCAATCAGACCTGGCCACACTTTTTTCTATCGGCACATAACGCAAGAGGGTGCCGATGCGGTCTTTGAGCGTGCCACCGTCATAGGGACCGGGCTGCAGGATAGGATCCCCCGGTTTGGCCCGTGCTTCCAACCTGCTGGAACCATTAGCCAGCACATGGTTATTGGACAACAACAATAGTTCTTTAGTTTTTTTGTCTTTAACAACCGCTCCGAAGGTGCCGGCGGAGGCCCTGTAGTGGCCGATGCTGACCCCGGGACACGCCGGCCGTTCCCGTGCGGTGCGCCTGCCCAGGGCGCGCACAACGCCGATTTCAACCACATCCGTATTAAGATCACCAATTTTTCTCGGTATCGCCTGTCCCCGCATCAAATTGCCCGCCGGCAGCTTTTTCTCCACATATATGATGAAGGACGGCTCGCCAGTGTTTTCGGCACCAATTTCCTTATAACCAATACCCATGCCCACCACATTCTGGAGATGCAGCAACTTATGACGGGCTTGCTTAAAAGATCTATAATACCTTTCCACACGCCATACCCCTTTCTTCTACCCCTGCACCATCATATGCAGGAAGAAGTAAAGGTGTACGCGGCTTAGTAGGGTGATAAGGGTATACCTAACCGGAATTTGCCCCTGGTTTCAATTCCTCCAACACCGTCAAAGCCGGTTATCGTCCCTTTAATGATATCCTTAAGAGAAATGGGATCATAAATCGAGGTATAGGCTATTTTCTCCATGACAAATACCGGATCATAGGCATGAATCATCACTCTTTGGGGTGAACTGGCGAAATTGGCCCCTGCTGCCAGCAAGGCTTCGTAATGGGATTGGCAGGCACCGGCGAAGATAACCAGGTCATCCTTGCTCTTCTCATAACGCCTGGCAGCCTGGACGGCGGCTACAAAATATTTGGAAGAATAGTAATTGTTGATGTCTGCAAAGTTTTTCGTCCCGGCAATAAACCCGTCGTGTCCCGTGATCACCAGCATATCCGGGGCATGTGTTTTCAGCAAGTCTACCACCATCTCCGGCTGAGTTTCTTCAGGGATATTGTAGCCATGCGCAGGAATATTGAGCTGTTTATAAGTGGTCAGGCATAGATCCAGGTAGTCACCGTCACCGTCAATATGCAGCACAACACCCGGTAGATCAAAGCCTGTCACCTTACCATTATTAGGGGGTATATCTTTGTTGCCCTGCACCGCCCTGCCTAAAAAAAGCTCACGCTCCCTCTGCCGCCGGGCAAAAATACGGTTCACCCGTTCATTGTTCTTAATTGTAATATCCCGCAAACGGGCCATTTGCTTACCCGGTTCGATTTTAACCAGATCCTCCAGAGGAGCACTGGCGTAAAGTCTGGTATAGAGCCCCCGCAAGCTGGCACATTCCCTGCCTGCATCATCCTGATAAAAATCTTTAATTTTAAAATAAATATCTGTATTATAGGACTTGCGTCCTACCACATCTCCCCTGCGAAAAGTCTCCATAATTTTAATCTCCTTCCCAATACTATTACATTACTACATCGTATGAAGGAAGGTTGTTATTGGCCTAACCCGAAGACGGTAACTTTTTAATTGCCTTACCATATATTGTAGCAAAGAAGATCTAATCTATATTTAGGGATGTGATGATATGCTGGCTGCCGTTGTGCCTGTTAAAAATGAAGAAAAAAAACTGCCCAAAACTCTGGCAACCCTGTTGTCCATGCCTTTTGATCTGATCATCGCAGTGGTTAATGGCAGCAGCGATAATTCCTATAACATCTTACAGAACAGCTTAAGCGATAGAATTATGCCTGTGCATTTTTCAGAAGCACTGGGTTTTGATGTTCCCCGGGCAATCGGAGCCAAAACAGCCCTTGTTAAAGGGGCAGACACGGTGTTGTTCATCGACGGCGATATGGACGGTGAGCTCACCGAAAATATTCAAGAACTGGTTGAACTGGTCCAGACCGGCCGCGCCGATATGGCCCTGACCGATTGTTATTACGGCAAGAATCTTAAACCCCCATCAAAGCTGGCCAGTCATGTGCTTCAGGCCCGCCAACAACTCAACACTGCCATAGGACTGGTAAAAGATATTGGCACGGCTTCACCCAGCCACGGCCCACATGCAATCTCCCGCAACTTTCTGCTGGCCATTCCTCTGCGAGAGCTGGCGATTCCTCCAGTAGCACTGGCCCTGGCCGCCAAAATGAACTTTATTGTATCCATCGGCACCAGAGTGCCCAATGACGCTCTGGGCTCACCGGTCAAAAATGCCCGTCATTCCAGCCTGATTGCCGCAACAATCATCGGGGACTGCATGGAGGCCATCAATGTTTACCGGGGCCAGGTACGTCAAAGAATATACCGCCAGATTGAATACGACGGCTATCACTCCCAGAGGCGCTGGGATCTGTTAGAGGATTATCTGACTGCGGGCTAAAAAATCTCCTCTCATTGATAAATGAAACCGGTTGGTATATATTTTATTGGTGGGAGGCGTCATAATGAATTTATTGATTGGTTTGGCTGCGGGGCTTTTCGGCGGGCTAGTGGGCCTTGGTGGTGGAGTAGTGATGATCCCTCTGATGGTGGGCATCCTAAAATTGGAGCAAATCAAAGCCCATGGCAACAGTCTGGCCGCCATTGTCTGCTCCGGGCTGGTGGGGGCTGCCACCTATGCCTGGCAAGGCTCGGTGGATGTCATAGCTGCGGTTCTCCTGGCTTCAGCCGCCGTCTTTACTGTCAGGGCAGGGGCCCGTTATGCCGGCAGCCTGCCCGAATGGAAGCTCAAAAAGGCTTTCGGCGCCTTTTTGCTCTTGGTTACTTTAATGATGCTGATTAAACCTTATTTGCCCCACCTTGCCACGCCGGCCACCGGCTGGCTAAAAATCCTCACTCTTGTCTTTGCCGGAGCCTTTACCGGCTTTCTCTCAGGCATGATGGGTGTCGGCGGAGGGACAATCATGGTTCCGGCCATGGTGCTTCTGACCGGGATGCCCCAGTACGTGGCTCAGGGCAGTTCTCTATTGGCCATGGTTCCGGTGGGAGTAACGGGGTCTTACACCCACTGGCGGCTTGGCAGTCTGGACAGCAAATTATTAACGGGTTTAATACCCGGCATCATTGCCGGCAGTATCCTGGGTGGTTTACTGGCTCATAGCATCCCGGAGGGGATGCTGCGGCTCCTCTTCGCCATTGTGCTGGCCTGGTCCGGCGTAAAATATTTGCGCACCAGGGCGGTCAAACCCGAAGAAGAAGAAGAAGGCGTATAAGCCATCTCTTATCCGGACATTGCAAACCCTTGCTATTTAGTATGTTTATCAGCCACACTGGAGGCGCCATATGCCTCCGGTTTAATTTTGGCCGTAAAACCGCTCCCTGTCACCATGCCCACAACTTCACGGATCAGGTCTTTTGTCTCTCCTTGTATACCAACATCAATATGTATTTCCACGTTTAAATCAACAAAACCGTTATCGGCAAAATACCTGTGGACTAAGCTGCCCACTTCCAGGCTAAGGGCTGTCTCATAAAATATTTTTTGGCGCAGGCTTTTAATTTTGCGCTGTGTTTTTTTGCGGTAGAAATAGCGCGCCCCCTTACCAAGGCGGTGTACAATTACTGCAGTTATGAAACAGGTATCGCTTTTCACCATGGAGTCGGAACCGACAATGATTTTATAAGATGAATTTGGCAATCCTCTGATATAACTGATTACATCAGCCATCATTGCCTCAAAATCCAGACTCCCTTTGGTGGGACTTATGAAATTCACTTTAATGCTCCTTCCCTCTAATGGGCGTGGATTGTGATCATTGACCGACAGTCTGTGAGGCCAGGTAAGCCTTAGTCAAGGCCGCAAATTCGGCCAGGGTAAGGGTTTCCCCGCGCCGGGAGGGAGCAAGACCACAGGTAGCCAGGATTTTTTGCCATGCTCCTTTATCCGGGCCAAGGCCTGCGCCGACAAGTGAGTTCAGCAATGTTTTGCGCCGCTGTCCGAAAGCTGCTCTGACCACTTTAAAAAAAGTCTTCTCGTCTTCTACCTCAACTGCCGGTCTGCTCCTCCGGGTCAAACGCAGCACCGCTGAATCCACTTCAGGGGTTGGAAAGAAAACGGTCCTGGGGACTTTAAAAAGCAGCTTTGTCTCCGTAAAATACTGCACAGCCACGCTTAAAGAGCCATATTGCTTATTGCCGGGCACAGCGTCCAGGCGCTCAGCAACCTCCAACTGCACCATAACGATGGCCTGGGAAAAATTAAACCGGTTAAGCAAAAGGTGCATCAGAAGGGGACTGGTGATATAATACGGCAGATTGCCCAGCAGTTTGTACGGCTTTGCGTCCCGGCCAAACACACCGCCGGTTTGCTCCGCCGCCAGCCGGTCAAAATCCGTTTTTAAGGCATCACCTTCAATAACCTCAACATTACCGGCCCCGGCCAGGGTTTCCGCCAATACGGGCAACAGTCCGCGATCAATTTCCACCGCCACTACCCGGCCTGCTTTTTGGGCGGCCTCCCCGGTGAGAGCGCCCAGGCCGGGGCCGATTTCCAGCACCAGGTCATCCCTGGTTAAGGCAGATTCTTGCAGAATTTTATTAATTATATTCGCATCGACTAAAAAATTTTGTCCCAGGCTTTTGCGGCAAGCAATATTGTAGCGGCGCAGGAGCCCACGCACAGCACCCGGGGAAGCAACCTCCAGCAAAGCTAAGCCCCCTGTCGATCGTTTTGGCGATATTTCGACACCAACCCTCCAGTCTCCTTCAGTATTCCCTTTTTTGCCCAAAACAAAAAGGATCTCGCGATCCTTTTTGTTTGGCTTTATATTAGTTTACAAAGTATACATTTACCCTGCGCACACCCCAGTTCAACGCTTCATATTTTGTCTCAAAGAAAAGGTCAATCCTGTTTCCAACAATCGCGCCACCCCGATCCAGGGCTGTGGCATAACCATAGCCATCCACGTAAACCCTGGTACCCATGGGAATCACCGAGGGGTCAACTGCCATCACACCGTGATAGGGGTAAACACCTGAAGCTGTGTTATTGCCGGTGTGAGTATAAGCTGTAGCCACCATCTCCCGGGAATCTGAATACCTGATATTATCTCCCCCACGGGACACTACCTTACTGCTCCCCACTAAAACTTTTCGATCAACAGGAGGGGTGATAGTCTCCCGGGCAGACAGACTGCGGCTACACTCGACTCCATCCCTGTAAACTACTTGCCAGGTTTGGCGCTCCGTCCCGTCACGCCCTTCCCTGGCCACCCTGGTGACGCCTTCTTCCAGGTTAACGGTATACTCTTTTTTCGTTTCGTAGCTAATAGGAGCTATAACCTCTTCGCTAACAGTCTGTACCCTGATCACCTGCACCAGCATCCCGGGAGTTACAGGCGCATCCAGACCGGGTACAACCTCATCCTCAGGGCCCACGGCTATGTTGTATTCCGTTAATACATCTCCAACTGTACTTGCCCTGGTTCTGGCCGCCGTGGTAGCCCCATCTGCCGCCAGGCTAAAATCCACCGCCCTGTGCACAGTCACAACCATGCCTTCCTGCAAGGGCGTGTCAAGAGACGGCTCCACCCCATCCTTATCGAGTAACGTGATTTTCTGAGAAGCCAGAAGCTTTTCAACGTTGCCGGCAACAGTAGTAACCACTTGTTGATTCCCGTCACATACCAAAACTACAGATTTTTTAGCCCAGGCATAGCTGCATAGCATCAGCGACATTACCAAAACTAATACAACCGCACCTTTTTTAATCCTCTGCCGTTTTGCCGGTGCTCCGTCTTCATGCTCTTCCTTATGCTTCCTTAACTTCAGCCCTCGATAGCAATCCATTAAATGCCCCCTTTACACAAGTCCGGCACCACATTGGGTAATTAAACTAGTTCACACCATGTTTTCCAACTTATTTGCGCCTGTGGCAAATGCTCTGCCCTCAATACTATGAATATTGCTGAGTTTTTCTGGTTCTAGCACCGGCCTTTTCTAACACTTTTATTATGTTACTATAAGTTGCCGGTTTTGAACAGGGTGATTTCTCTACAGTTTTGTAATTTATTGTCAATGCTCCTTACAGCCTTACCACCAACCGGTAACAACTGAGTAGCCCTGGCCGATAAAAATGCTCCCCCTCAAAAAACAGTTTTTCTTCCCACTGCCTTTTTAAGGAGGAGCATATCGTTGTTCCAGGTATGTCTTACCTGTTGACATCAATGGGGTTTTTACTGCCGGGCCGATCGTCCTCAACCAGTTCAATACCTCTTTCCAGGAACCAATCTTTAAGAAAGTCAGCGTAGCAGTCACTCTGATATTTATACCACCTTCTCCTGGTATCCTCGTACTCTTCTTCCATGAGCGCCTTTCTAAAATCAACATCTTCCTCCAGGGCCCTGGTGAGTAGTTCCTTTAGCTGCGGCTCGGCAAGGGAGTCAATAAAAGCCTGTTTTATTTCTCGATCTATTTCCTTGCTCAGCTTGGGCATCCTGACAAAACAATCGGGCTGGCAATCCATCTGCTGAACCTGCTCCTGGTGCTCCGGGAAATCCATTGGGGCGTAATAACCATGCTTACCCGTTGCCAGGTCAAGATAATGATCGGAATATTCACAGCTGTTGGCAAAGGCATTAACCAGCCACTCCATAATCACAGGTACTTGCCTCATCATAAAGCCCCCTTGTCCCTTATTCCCTGAACAAAAACATTAATTCAAGCAAGCCGGAAGATTTTCCTGCCGTTTTCCGTACATGTTTTAGCCAATAATTCAACATCTGTGTCCCGCAGCCCGGCAAGCTCCGCTGCAGTATAGGCAATGTAGGCGGGTTCGTTGCGTTTGCCCCGGTGGGGCGCCGGGGTCAGATAAGGCGCGTCCGTTTCAATCAACAAGCGGTCTGCCGGGATTCTTTTGGCAACTTCTTTTATTCTGGAAGCGTTTTTATAGGTCACCGGTCCGGCAAAAGAGATATAGAACCCCATAGCCATACATTCCTGCGCTATCTCCCAACTGCCCGAGTAACAGTGCATGACCCCGCCGGCAGGGCCCACTCCCCGCCGGCGCAAAATATTCATCAGATCGCCGTAGGCATCACGGACATGGATGACTACGGGCAGCTCCAACTCCCCGGCCAGTTCTAACTGCTCCTCGAAAACCCTGCGCTGCACATCCCGGGGCGATAGATCCCGGTAATAATCCAGGCCAATTTCACCAATGGCCACCACCCTGGGGTGAGCAGCCAGGCGCTTTAGCCCGGCCAGGTAACCCGGCCCGGCTTCAACGGCGTTGTGCGGGTGAAAACCTACAGACGCATATACCATTTCGTTTTTTTCGGCCAGATCCACGGCCCGGCTGGAAGAAGCCAGGTCAAAGCCTACGTTGATTATGTGTACCACACCTGCCGCCCTGGCCCTTTCCAGCACCTCCGGGCGATCCTCATTGTATTCTTCCTCGGCGATATGAGTATGGGTGTCAAACAAAACCATTTTCATCATCCTGTCTATATTATGCTTGGCTATTTTACATCGATCCGGGGGAAAAGCGCCTGCCCCCGTTTAACTTTTACGCCGGCAGGGAATTTCCCCCACACCAGGGATTCCCAGGTGTGGCACTCCTCCCGGCCGGTCAAACCCAGTTGAGCCCATACCCGCTCCGGCAATAGCGGCATAAAGGGACCGGCTATGACGGTAATAAAACGGATACTCTCTGCCAGGTTGTACATGACAGTTGCCAGCCGCTGGTTATTGGCGGGATCCTTGGCCAGGGCCCAGGGCGCTGTTTCGTCAACATATTTATTGGCCCTCCCCACCAAACGCCATAAAGCACTCAAAGCGCCTGAAAGATCTATGGCGTCCACGGCCTCTTCCACCTTAAAGGGTGTCTGTTCAGCCAGGTCGATTAATTCCCGGTCAGGGCCTTCAGGAGCGTCCGGTGCCGCCACCACGCCTTGAAAATATTTTTCAATCATGGCAATGGAGCGGCTGATCAGGTTACCCAGGTCGTTGGCCAGCTCCTTGTTGATCCGCTCCACCAGCGCGTCCTCACTGTAAGAACCGTCCGCACCCGGGGGCAATTCCCTGAGCAGGTAATAGCGGATAGCATCCACACCATACTTATCAATCAGCACCAGGGGATCCACCACGTTACCTTTGGATTTGGACATTTTACCGCTGTCAATTAAGAGCCAGCCATGTCCTACGATCTGGCGCGGCAGTTCCAGGTCAAGGGCCATAAGGATACAGGGCCAGATAATACTATGAAAACGGACAATATCCTTGCCCATCAGGTGGACATCAGCAGGCCAGTATTTCTTGAACAGAGCATCGTCCCCGGTTCCGTAACCCAGGGCTGAGATATAGTTGGCCAGAGCATCAACCCAGACGTAAATAACATGCTTTTCGTCAAAAGGGACAGGGATACCCCAGTCAAAAGTAGTCCTGGAGACGCAAAGATCCTCCATGCCGCTCTTGATAAAACTCACCATTTCATTGCGCCTGCTGACAGGCTGAATAAATTCCGGATGCGCCTCGATATGCTGCAACAAGCGGTCCGCGTATTTGGAAATCTTAAAAAAGTAGCTTTCCTCCTGCAGGAGCTCTACCGGGCGTCCGCAGTCCGGACAGTTGCCCTCTTCCAACCTGCTTTCCGCCCAAAATGCCTCACAGGGTGTGCAGTACCAGCCCTCATAGCTGGCTTTATAGATATCACCCTGGTCATAAAGGCGCTGGAAGAATTCTGCCACCACCTTCTGGTGGCGCGGTTCGCTGGTGCGAATAAAGTCACTGTAGTCAACTTCCAGCCTGCTCCACAGGTGCTTAAAGCTGGCGACAATTTTGTCAACGTATTCCAGAGGGGTTTCGCCCTTGGCTTTGGCCGCCCGCTCAATTTTCTGGCCATGTTCATCAGAACCGGTCAAAAACCAGGTATCCCAGCCCGTTAGTTTCTTAAACCGGCTCATGGTATCTGCTGCCACCGTAGTATAAGCATGCCCGATATGCAGGTTGTCGCTGGGGTAATAAATCGGTGTTGTAATATAAAAATTGCCCTTACCCATGTAATGTACTCCTCCTTGTTGCTTCATACTATATAAAGCAAAAAACCGCCCCTTGTCTATCGCAAGGGGCGGAGTTAATTCCACGGTACCACCCTTTTTTACCGGTATTAAGCACACAAACCGGCCTTTCCAGGTACAGGTATCTATTCCCGGCACCTTAGCCTGATAACGGAGCTAATCCCGTCGCGACCTACTGCCAGTTCAGACGCGCAGCTCCAGGGCCATGTTCAACCGGTCTTTACCCGCGGGCTCCCACCAACCCCCGTTCGCTAGAGAGTTAGACCCGGTCTACTCTTCCCTTCTCAGCCTTTAGCATTGTTTAAAACTAACAACCTGATTTTAATGAAGGAAATATACTTTGTCAAGTTTTCCATTTATTTTGGCGACTTCAATTTTACAGAGAAGAAAGATCCCTTTTTTTACAAGACGAAAAAAATAAATTTATTAGTCAAATAATCAATAAAAATGTTGACTTTTAATGGAATCGTTGGTACCATTTAGTTGTGCTTAAATATGAATAATTTGTCGAATTTTTGGAGGTGAAGAAAAATGAAGTCGACAGGTATTGTCAGAAAGGTGGACGAGCTCGGCAGAGTTGTCATTCCTATTGAGTTGCGCCGGACGCTAGGAATTGATGAAAAAGATCCGTTGGAAATTTATGTGGACAACGAAAAGATAATCTTAAAAAAGTATGAGCCCGCCTGTGTTTTTTGTGGCAACGCTTCGGACGTTCAGCACTACCGCGGTAAAATGGTATGCCGTGAGTGTGCTTTGGCTATGGTTGAAAACGCTAAAGCTATGTAAGATTATCATAATGTGTAAGTATATCACAAAATGAGGGACAAGATACGTTGTAACAAAGAAACTTCTTACAACACCCCCAAACCGTTACGATAAAAGGTAAAAGAGAGGCATTATCTTTGCGGGATAATGCCTCTCTTTTAATGACATCAGCTGGCTGCTGGAATTACACTCTGAATCAGGCTAACCAGATAATCCGCGTCCTTGCTCACATCAGGTTTCAGCTGTCCCGATGGCCAGCACACCACAGAAACCTCTTACTTTTCATTACTTTTATTAAACCCATCCCCTTATAAATATAAAAAAATAAAGACTGCCGCAAATACGGTCAATCCTTAGACACTTCGTTACTTACTATTTCTGCCGTTTTAGTATGACGACCTCCTCTTCCTGGGTAGAAAGCCTGCTGTCGATCTTCCTTATATCTTGCCAGGCATATTTAAATTCGTTTCTTATATCTCTTTGGCCCTGCTCGAGCCTTCCCACGCCTTCGTCAAGCTTTTCTATACTTTGCGCAAGTTCTTTTTGCCCATATTCTAGCAACTTTACGTTTTGCTCAAGGTTTTTCTGACCCTCCTCAAGCGAACTTACGCTTTGCTCAAGGCTTTTCTGGCCCTCCTCAAGCGAACTTACGCTTTGCTCAAGGCTTTTCTGGCCCTCCTCAAGCGCACTTACACTTTGCTCAAGGCTTTTCTGGCCCTCCTCAACCGCACTTACGCTTTGCACAAGGCTTTTCTGACCCTCCTCAAGCGCACTTACACTTTGCACAAGGCTTTTCTGGTCCTCCTCAACCGCACTTACACTTTGCACAAGGCTTTTCTGGCCCTCCTCAACCGCACTTACGCTTTGCACAAGGCTTTTCTGGCCCTCCTCAACCGCACTTACGCTTTGCACAAGAGTATTCTGACCTTGTTCAAGCTCCTTAACGCTTTGCGTAAGCATTTTTAGCTGTTCAAGCACAAGCACCTGAAATTGCTCATTATCCATACATCTACCCCCCCAAACTATTTCCTTAAATAAATTTTCCACGGCAACCTTGCTTTTCCTGCAGACTACTCAGGATCAACTTGCTTGATCAAAACCAGGCCTTTTTGAGATCATACTCCAAGGATTTCAACCGACAAAAATAACCGACCATAAATAACGGCTGGTTGTTTAGATAAATAATCATATTACAGCCTTCCAGCAACTTTACCGTTGCCATATCCCGGAAGATATAGCTGCCTTATAAATGTATAGGACCATTTACTTTGCATAATAATACTTTTATACAAACAAGGGAGGTGAATTGTCATGCATACTCTAAACCATCTTGAAGAGGCCTTAAGGCAAAAAGAACAGTCCTTGATCCAATATGTAAAATATATGCGTGAAGCCCAGGATAGCAACAATATGGAAATGGCCGAAGTATTCGGAGATCTCGCTAAAGCAGAGGAAAAACACATTACGGTTATTAGGGATCAAGTTGCGCAGCGATCAAGCGGTGACTCATTAAATAAATATCAGGGTATCAACGAATATAATGCTCAACATTCCACATATGCAGTAGAAGATCAACAAATGCAATAAGCTAAAAAGCCTCAAAAGAAGCGAACAGTCAGAGATTGAAAGGAATGATTACAGGATAATTAAGTGATCAGCTTCAAGGGGAAACAAAAAAGGGGCCAGTCACGATCAAGCGCAAGTGGTTGAGCGTGACTGGTCTTAACCACTATTGCCGGCCGCGAATGGAATGCCTGAGGCTATACCTGGATGAAACCGGGGTACGGTACCCCTAATTGCGCTGTTGTCAGGAGCCTGAAAGCTTCCATAATAACGGCATGACATAAATTTTTCAGCTATGCTACGATAATTCTGCATGTGCCAAGAAGTCTAATTTTTCCATAATTTTGAAGAAACGGCATAGCCGGTTAACGGCTATGCCGTTTCTTTTTTTGTTAGGGGTTGGTTCTCAGAGCGTGCGACAAATGATCAAATATCAGCGCCGTTCTTTCTTGCTTCATTAATCGCTGCCAGCACCCGTCCAGGAGTGAGCGGGAACTCATAGAAGCGAATGCCTATGGCGTCCTCCACCGCGGACAAAATTGCGGGCGCAGTGGGCACAGTGCCGCCTTCACCCAGGCCTTTGACACCACAGGGACCTTCCGGGTCGTTGCTTTCCAGCAGGATAACATCCAACTCCGGCATATCGCCGATGGTGGGCAGCATGTACTTATGGTATCCGTCATTATAGAAGCCTTTGCCATCCACATAGGATAATTCCTCGCGCAAAACATAGCCCATGGCCTGGGCTATGGCGCCCTCAATCTGGCCTTCACACATGGTCGGGTTGACCGCCCGCCCCACGTCGTGAGCAGCGGCGATTTTGATTGGTCTGATCACACCGGTCTCGGTGTCCACCTCCACCTCCGCGGCATGAGCGTGCCAGGGCGGTGAATTGGGCGGAATCGTATTATCGGTTACCTGGAAGCGCTTGCCCAGGCGGTGGGCCGCGTAGGCAAGATCTTTGAGGCTGATCCGCTTGCCGTCACCTTCGATGACGCCTTTGCGCATCTGCAGCTGATTCCGGTCAGCCTTCAGGAATTCAGCAGCCCAGTCGAGGATTTCTCCTTTTAACCGTTCGCCTGCCTTGACCACCACGTGGCCGGCCGAGTAGAGAGAACGCGAGGCATGGCTGCCTATGGAATATGGAGCGTCGGAATCGCCGTATCTTAGTTTGGAGTCTTCCATGCGCACGCCCACCGTATCGGCTGCGATCTGCATCAGCGCCGTGGATGTGCCGGGTCCGATCTCCGGTATGGCAATGGACACATACAGCGAGCCGTCGCCTTCGATGCGCATATTGACGCAGTCGTAATCGACAAAGTCAGGAGCTGCGTTCGAGCAGTGAGAGCCACAGCCGATGCCCACGCCGCGGCGGATAACGCCGCTCTTGGGCTTGCCCCGTTTCTCCGCCCAGCCGATGGACGCGGCGACCCGGTCCAGGCACTCGTTAAGGGCGGTGGAACCGCAATAGAGGAACGGTTTGTCACCGACCCTGGTGCTGTTCATTTTACGGATTTCCACTGGATCCATGTTCAGCTGTTTGGCGATATCGTCCACCATAGTTTCCACGATCACCGCACCCTGAGGGGAGCCGTAGCCGCGCATCGCGCCTGCCATGCACTGGTTGGTATAGTAAGCTGTACCCGCATAAGACACATTGGGGATCCGGTAGTGGCTTATAGCACCCAGGGCACCCAGAATAGCCACAAGCTCTGCACCGAAGGTGGCGTAAGCACCCGTATTCATGCGTGCCTTCACTTCCATAGCGAGCAGGGTGCCGTCCTTTTTGGCCGCCATTTTGCCATACAAATAACCCTCGTGACGGGTATCAGTAGCAATAAAGTCCTCCTGGCGGTCATAAATAAATTTCACAGGCCGATGGGTCATCATGGAGAGACAACAGGCGATGACCTCTGCTTTTTGCGAGAAACCGATTTTCTCTCCGAAGCCGCCGCCGACATGGGGCGGGTTAGAGACATATATTTTGCCCTCGGGCAAGTCAAACACGCGGGCTAACATCATTTTGCACAGGTGAGGTGTCTGCGTCGTGGACACAACATTGAGCCTGCCGTCGGCCGTGTATTCGGCCACAGCACCGCAAGGCTCCATGGGAACCTGCTTTTGCCTGGGCAGCTTCATCTCCACCTCAGTGAACACTTCGCCCTCCTGCCAGCCCTTTGCAAAATCGCCCCATCCGAGCTCTATCGCCGGCGCGCCGCAGACGTTATGCCCCGACACCTGGGGTAACTCGGGATGGACGAGGGGAGAATCCTCCTTCGCCGCTTCCAGGGCATCGAACACGGCGGGCAGTTCTTCATATTCCACCTTGATCAGCTTGATCGCCTGCTCGGCAATCTTTTCGCTAATTGCCGCTACGGCTGCCACCTCATCTCCGATATAGCGCGGCGTGTCGGTCACTATCCGCTGATCTAAGATCGGCTCACGAATTAATGGGGTCAGCACCATGACGGCCGCGGTGTTGAAATTGTGGAACTGAGTGGTGTTGTAAGGAGTGGCCACCGCCTTGACGCCTGGCAGCGCCTCCGCCGCTGAGGTGTCCAAGGAAACAATCCTTGCGTTAGCATAAGGGCTGCGCAGCACTTTAGCATAAAGCTGTTTGGGCATATTTACATCATAAGTAAATAAACCATGACCGGTAGCCTTATCCCAGCCGTCGTTACGCGGCACACTTTTGCCTACATAATCGAATATGCGATCAACCATGACTCATTCTCCTTTCCGGAGCCGCTCAGCAGCACCAAGCACGGCTTCCTCAATTTTTTTGTAACCGGTGCAGCGGCAGACATTACCACCGAGCGCTTCCTTCACTAGTTCCCGGTCGGGGTTTGGTTCCTTGTCCAACAGCGCCTTGGCGGACATGATCATGCCAGGTGTGCAGAAGCCGCATTGGATTGCGCCGCGATTAATGAATTCCTCCTGGATTGGATGCAGCTTATCACCATCGGCCACACCCTCAATGGTCTGGATTTCTGTATCCATGGCCCGCATCACCGGAATGATGCAGGAGTTCACTGCTTTACCGTCCATGATCACGGTGCAGGCGCCGCATTCTCCTTTGCCACAGCCTTTTTTAGTGCCTGTGAGCAACATTTTCTCCCGTAGGAAATCCAGCAGTGTCATCTCCGGATCTACTTCCACGGTGATTCGTTCACCGTTAATGGTTACGTTAAGTATCTGGCTCATCTCTTCACCCCTCCCTTTATATGTTGACATCAAGCTGCCGGCAGATCTCGGCCAGGGTACGCTTTACCAGCACGGGCAGAGTCTGCCCCCGGAACTCCTTGCTGCCACGCAGTGGATTGGAACGGAACGCTGCGTTTTCTGAAGCCAGCTTGCCGGCCTGGACCAAATTGTCCATGCTGCATTCTTTGCCGACCAGCCATTCCTCAGCAACCCTGGCTCTTACCGGGCCAACACCTGCCGGACCCATGGTGATGCGCGCCCACTTGAAACACCCGTCTTCGATACAGGCCATAGCGGCCACATTGATCATGGGCAGGGACAGGGACTTGCGCAACTCTAAACGCGTGAAAGCAGCAGCCTCATGGGGCCCGGGCAGTGGCACTGAAACCTGGCTCACCAGCTCACGGGAGGGATCCACTGTGCTCTTGCCAAATCCGGCGTACATATCACCCATGAAGGCCACTCGCTCGCTGCCGTCGCTGCCAAGGATCAAGAATTGCGGCTCCAGCGGCGCTATCGCCATGGCCGCATCCGCAGCAGGCTGCGCGCTGATCACGTTGCCGATTAGTGTAGCGGAATTGCGGATCTGCAGCGATCCTACTACCCCGGCGCCCTGGGCCAGAGAAGGATAATATTGTTTGACAATAGCCGAGCTAGCTATTTCAGTCAATGTGGCGGCAGCCCCTATGATCAGGCGGTCTTTTTCCACCCTGATCTGGCGCATTTCCGATACCGGGGTGATATCGATCAGTGTATCAGGATTCAGTTTCCCCTCTTGAATATCAAGCATCAGGTCCGAACCACCCGCTATCACCCGGCCACGTCCGTTGGCACTGCGCAACAGATCCAGCACTTCGGTTATTGTTTTTGCTTTGTAGTAATTCACGAAGGTTAGTCCCCCTTTCAACATTTCCATTTTTCGCAACCAGTCTTTTTGTCGTCAATCCCCTGCCTTTTTACTACCCACAGGTTCACAGCCCGCTAGCGGGTACATGAACCTGCTTCCCTGCCTCATAAAACTTCTCTAGGCTATGCCCCCTTCATAGAAAATTTTTATCCACAATCGCGTGAAAATTGCAATTATTGTGCCAGAGAAAATATTATTCTGCAGCTCATGTTTCTTAATCTGCAGGATGCCGCCCCTACTGACTTTAGGACCTTGCATCTTTTCAATAAAAAAAATTGCCGGGGCTATTGTCAGCCAAAAAATTTGTCAGGCTGCCAACAATTCGGCGGCCTGACAAATAAATTCCCGGTGTTTTTTTGAAAGGGTTATCTTATTTTTTCTCGTTAAGCAGGTATCTCAAGTTCCTGGCGCTTACATTTAATAATCTGGCAGCCTCCATTCTGTCATTGCCCGTTTTTTCTAAAACTCTCTCAGCTATTTCCTTGATCATGCCGTCTACTTCTCTTTTTAACAATCTTTCAGCATCTTTTATGTCTATAATCTCGTCTTCCTGCATTAACTTCCGAACCCGCTGTGATAGCTCGTTAACCGTTACTATCAGGCGCTGAGAGGGGATTTCGGTCTGCCCTAAAAGATTATTGTCCCTATGAGAAGAGACAGATTCGGGCAGGCATTCCGGGCCCATGACCGGACCCTCCCTGAGGGCAAGCGCCCTGGCAACTACATTGAAAAGCTCCCTGACATTCCCCGGCCAATTATAATTATAAAGCAGCTCCATAGCCTCCGGGCTAAATTCGACATTGCCCGGCACATCCTTTGACGAAAGATTTTTTTCAATGAAATGCCTGGCAAGAGGTAATATATCCATTCTTCTCTCTCTCAAGGGAGGTACGTTTATATACACGCCATCAAGCCGGTAAAGCAGGTCTTCCCTGAACAGTTTATGTTTTACGGCTTCATGCAAGCTTTTGTTGGTGGCAGCAATTATGCGTACGTCAGTCTTATTCTCCTTTTCAGACCCCACCCTAAAAAATTCACCGGTTTCCAAAACCCTGAGCAGCTTTACCTGTATCGACAGCGTAGCTTCCCCTATTTCATCTAAAAAGAGAGTCCCCTTGTCGGCCAGCTCAAATATGCCGCGTCTTAACCGCTGCGCTCCCGTAAAAGCTCCTTTTTCATGTCCGAATAGTTCACTTTCCAGCAAAGTCTCAGTTAAAGCGCCGCAATTAATACCGAAAAAAGGATAATCAGCACGGTTGCTGTTGGCATGGATATATCTGGCTATAACTTCCTTGCCCGTTCCCGTTTCACCCTCAATCAGAATTGATATTTTTTTAGAGGCAACTTTTTTGCATAAAAGCAACAAGTCCTTAAACGGGCTATCCTCTGAAGTAATAATGCCGTATCTGGAGGACAAATATGCAATTTCTTCATTAGTAATGCTCTTTTTATTCAATATCTGGTTAACGGCGCGATCGATTATTTCGTCCAGTTCATCCAGATCTTTAAACGGTTTATCGACATAATCAAAGGCGCCTAGCTTTATTGCTTCCACTGCTGTCTTTACCGTGCTATAACCGGTCATAATGATGACCACACAAACTGGATTGACTTCTATGATCATTTTCAGCAATGTAATCCCGTCTGTATCGGGTAGCTTTAAGTCAACCAGGGCTAAATCGAATATTTTCTCCTTCAATAGTTCTCTGGCCTCCCTGCCGGAGTTGGCCACAGCTACCGGATAACCTCTCTCAACTCTGAAATAATATTCCAGAAAGTTTCCAACTTCAACTTCATCGTCAATAACCAGAACTGCCGGTTTTATCAAGGTTTTGCTCTCCCCCATGCCAGTTAGTTTTGCGTCTTCTGAGCTTGATCTACAGGCAGGATCAAGGTAAACGTGCTCCCTGAGCCTGGTTCGCTGCTTAACTCTATCCTGCCATGATGAGTCTGGGCTATACCCAGGCTAACTGAAAGCCCCAACCCGGTTCCCTGGGTTTTATCCTTGGTAGTGAAAAAGGGGGTAAAAATCTCACTCTGTACATTTGGCTCTATCCCACATCCGTTGTCGGTCACCTTGATCACAACAGCCGGGCTTTCTGTTTCGTGATCCTCGATTACTCCTGTGCAGATCACAATTTTCTTATCAATCACATCTTTTAAAGCATCACGGGCATTAAGGATAAAATTAATGACAATTTGCTCCAACTGCTGCTTATTACCCATGACCATGGGAATGTTATCACTCAATTCTTTTTCAATGGTAATTGTATTGCTTTTAATCTGGTAGGAAATTAGGTGAAGGCTGTTCTCCACAACTTCATTTACTGAAACCGGCTCGAATGTATAACTATCCTGCCGGGTAAAGGTTAAAAGATTCCGAATTATCTGCATACTCCTTTGGCCGCAGCTTTTAATATCCTCCAGAAGCTTATAATGATCACTAGCAACGTTATTATTTCTTAAGATCAAACCGGCGTTACCGATAATGGCAGTAAGGGGACTGTTTAATTCATGCGCTACTCCCGCTGCCATTTCCCCTATGGCCGCAAGCTTGGCTGACTGAATCAGCTGGGATTGCATTTTTTTGTTAGCTGTAATGTCATTCACACAAACAATCATAGCGTAAAGCTCGTTGCTCTCGTTATAAACCGGATAAGCTGAATGATTAAAAATTGACCCTGTCTTGGGATTGGTTATCTCCCGGATGACAGGCATACCGGTTTTAAAAGCTTCTAGAGCAGGGCAAATCTGCCGTTCGGAACCACAGCAGTCTATAATATGATAGCATTTATGCTCCATGCCGTTGCGCTCCAAAAGCATATCTTCATTTTTGTTGCATCTTAACACATTAAATGAGCGATCAATCAGAAACAGCTTATCGGGAACAGCTTTGAACGTTTCTTCCCACTCTCTTTTACTCTTGAGAACTTCTCCGAACAAACGGGCATTGTTGATACAAACCGCTAGTTGGTCGGCAAGCTGCTGCACAAAAATAACATCTTGCTCCGAATAAGCATAAGGCTCTTTATTACCGAAATTTACAGTGCCTATAACCTCGTTTTTTATTAGCAGCGGCGCTATAATTACTGATTTAATACCAACCTTTTGCAAAAATTCATAATCCTGATATATATTAGGTTCCTGAGAAATATCCTCTCCCACATAGACCTTTTTATTGTTGTAAACATTCCAGATTCTCGTTTTATAGTCCTGTTGAAACACAAAACCTACCTTAAAGACTTCCGGGTCCATGGGATTGCTCGCTTTAACAACCAGCTGCCCTTTTTCCATCATGATAAAATTGAACAAGTCGTAGGCCAGTACGCTGCGTAGAGGAGTAGATACTTCGTTAATGATCTCTTCATATGTCATATCCACATTAATGCTTTTGGCTATTTGCTGAAAGATCTCCATGCGGCTGGTCATCTCTTTGACCATTTTTGACACATATCTCTTAGACATATTCATTCCCCAATCTCTAAGCATCGATATTGACAAGGGCAGGCAAGGGTGCAGGCAAGGGGACGGTGCAGGCAAGGGCAGGCAAGGGGACGGTTCTTTTGCCTCTTCCTGCTAATCAGTTTTGACTTTCTCTACTGCACTTTTATTGATACCCAAAAGTGATGCAATCACCCGTTGGGATAAACTTGTATTAGTTCGCAGATGCCGGATTATCTCGGTTTGTTTTTGTCTATCTTCTTTAATCTGCTCAATGGTCATTCCATTGTATCGCTCCCGCAAATAATCCGATAAATAAGCCCGTCCTTCCTCAATTGTCCGGCAAGTCTTGTCTTCTTCTATATCCATAAATGTTGAATTGTCCACTTGTAATGAAAAACGTTCAAATTCCTTCAGCGCCATCTTACCATTGTCACTAAAGATACTTAATACAAATTCAGTATCTAACCAATCCCGGCTTTTCGGTTGGAGATATTCTGCATAGCTGCTCCAGCGATAATCAGCCGCTTTTTCTACCATCCCGGCTTTGACTGGGTTATTGTGAATGTACCTCACTGCTGCTAGCAAGTGCCTATCATCTTGAATAGTTTCACTCTTGAAACGGTCCTGAAAAACATGTCCAACTCTGCTTTGGTGCCAGTTATAAAATACAGCATAGCGAACTGCTATGCCTTTCATAATGGAAGACAAATCTTGCTCTTTGATGTTAATTAATAAATGAACGTGATTATCCATTATACAGTAGGCATAAACTGCAAAATCAGCTTCTTTTCTTTTTGCATCTATGCCATCCAGAAACCGCCTTTTATGCCCGTCATCCTGGAATATATTCTTACGCTCATTCCCCCGCAACATTACGTGGTAAATGCCAGTGTCGCTAAATTGCCTTGGCTTCCTTGCCATTATTCCCACCTCCGATACACTCATTGTACCTCGCAAAATGGGACAGCAGGCAAAAGAACCGTCCCCCTGCCTAACTCTTATGCAGCAGCACCGCCTGGTAAACCTCCCGCCTGGAGATACCACGTAAGCGGGCCACTTCCCTCAGGGCGTCCTTGTGTCCCACGCCCTGGGATTCTACCAGGGCTACATGGTCGGCAATACTCAATCCCTTCCATTCCGGTTCATTCGTTATCCGGCTGTCCTTGCCGGCTCCTTCCACCACCAGCGTATACTCCCCACGGGGTTCCTTCTTTTGGTAAAGCTCCACCAGTTCCGACAGTGAGCTCCTGATAATTTCTTCATGCACTTTGGTCAACTCCCGTGCTGCTGTTGCCCTCCGGTTACCTAAAAGATCCAGCAGGTCAGCCAGTGTTGTCCGCAAGCGGTGGGGCGCCTCATAAAAAATCAAGGTGCCCTGTTGGGTTTGAAGTTCTTTTAACCTTCCGCGCCTGGCTTTGACCGCAGCAGGTAAAAAGCCCACAAAATAAAAATTTTCGGTGGGCAAACCCGAAGTTACCAGGGCGGTAATTCCGGCACTGGGACCGGGGATTGCCGTCACCTCAAAGCCCTTTTGCAAAGCTAACGCAACCAGCTCCGCACCCGGATCGGAGATGCCGGGCATACCCGCGTCGGAAACCAGGGCAATACTCTTGCCGGCTTCTAAAAGATCTAACAGCACCGGCCCTTTGGCCCGCATGTTATGCCGGTGGTAGCTGGTCAGTTTAGTATGAATATCATAGCGGCTTAGCAATTTGCGGGTATGCCTGGTATCTTCAGCAGCAATCAGATCCGCTTCCCTCAACACCCGCAAAGCCCGCAAGGTGATGTCCTCCAGGTTGCCTATAGGTGTCCCGCAGAGATAAAGCACGCCCCTGGTAACCTCCGTCAACGCTAGACCTCCCCACTACACCGGGCCATCATATCCCCTTGCCCGCAAAAATGTCCAATATTATTGCCACCTGATTTTATTCCAGATCAGCACTTTTTGCTTCCGGGCTGGAGGCGTCTCTTTCCCTGCGCAAAAAAGCCATACAGAATAGACACTCTCCCCCCCTTCTATGGCCAAAATAAAGATTGCATATATGAAAGTCCTGATCATAGAGTTCCAGCAGGTTGGAAAAAGCAACGCCCGTCTTACCTGCTGTCCCGGCATCCGGGTCATCTATTGCGATTTTGCTGTAACAGGCAGCCAGCTCCTGCCTCAGCCGGTCGTTTTCCTGTTCCATATGCCTGATATCATATTTCAACTCCTGCATTTCAGCCAGCAGGGCATGCATCTTTGCTTCCATACTTTTTAGGTGTTTCAATATTGACTGCACTAAACATTCTCCTCGCCGTTGGGCTCCTGGTTTTCCTGCTGGCAGCAATGACAATTCTTCACCTGCTCCGCTCTAGGGACGACCTCTTCACAGGGATATTCTTTGATAAGCTTACTTTCCTTCAGCTCAACGCTCACTTTGTTTTTAAAAATATTGCTTCCCACCACCTTGCCCTCACCGTCAGGGGTGGTGACCCAACTGCCCGTACTGGGGAAACCCTCCTTGGCTATTTCATAAACCTCGTTTTCATACTTGAGGCAACACATCAGCCGGCCGCAAACACCTGAGATTTTCGTGGGATTAAGAGACAGGTTTTGCTCTTTAGCCATCTTGATGGAAACAGACGCAAAGTCAGACAGCCAGGTGGCGCAGCACAGTTCCCGCCCGCAACAGCCCAGACCGCCTACCATCTTGGCTTCATCCCGCACCCCGATCTGCCTCAGCTCAATTCTCGTCCGGAATACCGCAGCCAGATCCTTAACCAATTCCCGAAAATCAATCCTGCCATCGGCGGTAAAATAAAAAATAATCTTATTGCCATCAAAGGTTTGCTCCACACCGATGAGCTTCATGGGGAGCTTATGCAGGGCGATCTTTTCCAAGCATATCTTGAATGCCCTGTTTTCCTTTTCCTTATTTGCTTCAAGCACCTGGCGATCCTCAGGCGTGGCTTTGCGGATCACTCTTTTCAGAGGCGCCACTACTTCATTTTCATCGACTCGTAAAGGGCCCACCACCACATCACCATACTCGATGCCCCTGGCTGTTTCCACAATAGCTCCTTCTCCCTTGTTGAGCTCCAGATCACCTGGGTCAAAATAGTATATCTTGCCGGCTTTTTTAAAACGGACACCAACCACGTTATAATCCACTTCGAAATTCCTCCTCTGTTGCCGGTTCGGCCCTGCAGCCAGCGCCTGTGGCAATTTGCAGGAATAATACCTCCAGGGCCAGTCTGGTGTTGGCATAAGCCTCGATTTTTTTCTCGGCGGCCTCAATGGCTGCCACTATTTTTAAAAGACGCGGGGAAGGAATCCGCCCCGCTTCCCTGGTGACAGCAGCAAGATGCTCCTGATTATATAACAACTCCGGTTCCCCGGTTGCCGCAAATACCAGGAGGTCACGGTACCAGCACTTCAAAAAAGCCAGGACCCCGCTTACCTTATCCCTATCCTCGGCCAACCGGCCCGCCTTGTTTAGCGCTTCCACAACCCCGGCACCAGGCAACTCCACAGCCAGGTCCAGGACCAGGTCCTGCTCCTCCTTTAATGTGCCCGTGGCATAAGCCAGGGCTTTACCCATGCTGCCCCCCGCCCTGACAGCATACAGGCCCGCTTCAGACTTATCCAGACCATGCAGGCGCACCAGGCCTTCGCTCAATTCCGGCAAGGGAATACCTTTAAAGGAGTATTGCTGGCAACGGGACAAAACTGTGGGAAGCAAGGCCTGAGGCTGCGAGGTGAGCAGGATGAACACCGTATCACCAGGGGGTTCTTCCAATGTCTTAAGTAAACAGTTTGCGGCTTCCGCCGTCATTGTGTCGGCTGGGCTGATGATAAAAACCTTGCGGCCGCCCTGGTATGACCGGTAGGTAACGCGGCGCAACATACCGCGCACCTGCTCAATCTTAATCGATGCCCCGGCCGGCTTCAGCAGGAACAAATCAGGATGGTTGCCGCCGGCCACCTGACGGCAGGAACGGCAATTGCCGCAGGCATCCCCCGCCACCGGATGCGCACAAAGCAGCGCGCGGGCAAAAGCCAGGGCTGTGGTGGTCTTACCTACTCCTGCCGGACCGGCAAAAAGGTAGGCATGGACCACATGGTCATGCAGGACCGAGTTGATTAAGGTTTGGATGATCTGCCTGTGCCCGGCTATTTCCCGCAGCAATCTCACGCCAAAACCTCCTCCACCAGCCCTATGATGTCGCGATGGATCTGTTCAATGGTTCCGTTGGCGTCGATAACGCGGTAACGCCGGGGGTCACGTCCGGCCAGGGTAAAGTAACCGTCTCTGACCTTGTGGTGAAAAGCCAGGTCCTCCTGTTCGATCCTGTCGGCGGCGCGTCCCGCACCGGCAATTCTCTCCAGTCCCGCCGCACTTACAAAGTCCAGGAGCAGTACCAGATCAGGCCTTAAGCCTGCTGTCGCCGGTTCGTTTATTCTTTCCAGCAACTCTATGGACAAGCCCCGGGCAAAACCCTGGTAGGCCAGGCTGGAGTCCACAAAACGGTCACATAACACTATTTGCCCATCCAGCAAAGCCGGCTTGATCACCTGGGCCACATGCTGGGCCCTGGCGGCGGCATACAGGAGGGCTTCCGCCACTGGATTGAGCTCATTATGTTGCGGGTCGAGCAGAATTTTGCGCACAGCTTCCCCGATCGGGGTTCCGCCAGGCTCCCTGGTATATAGGACCCTGTAACCCCTTTGCTCCAAACGCTCACCCAAAAGCTTCAATTGTGTGGTCTTGCCCGAACCATCGATACCTTCGAAAACGATAAATCTACCCTTCATGTTGGACCTACCTATCCTGGACCTTCCTATTAATCAGACAGCGGTTGTAAACCGCTAAAGATTTCACACCCCGGGGCACAAACCAAACCTTTATCCTAACACCAAAACAACAAATAGAATGATCAGTTCATGTGCCCAACTGCAAGCCGAGTCCTTAAACCAATCTATTAGTTTACGAGCCTTCACCAACACTTATTCTACCACAACTCTAATTGTTTTTAACGTGGGATCAGCCGGCCCTTGACAGGCAATCTTCTTTTGGCGCACTTCCTGCAGGTAGTCAAGGATCTCACCAGTCACTTCCTCCCCTGGATTGATCACAGGTATGCCGGGGGGATAGACGGCCACAGATTCAGCGGAAATTTTGCCTGCGGCTTCCTCCAGGTTTACCGGACAGGAGTCTGCATACCAGGCTTCACGGGGCTTTAACACCACTTTAAAGCTGGTGGGCATCGTCAGGCCTGATATACTCCTGCCTGTCCGCTCCCTGACGGCAATATCCTCCATAGCACCGGCCAGCTCCTGGCAATCCTCCCGGCTGGTACCGATGGAAACAATGGCTAATACATTGGTGCTATCCGCCATTTCCACAAAAACCTGGTAACGCTCCGCCAGCAACTGCTGCACCTGGTAACCGGATAAACCCAGATCGCGGACGGAAATAACCACGTAGCCCGGATCCATGGCGCAATGACCCGGCAGGAGCTCCGGAGACAAGACCGTGAGGCCTTTGATGCGGCTTAACCGCCGCCGCAAGCCCCAGGCCAGTTCAAGGGACCGGGACAACAGGCTGTTTCCCTTGAGGGCCAACTGCCGCCTGGCTAAATCAAGGGAAGCCATCAGCAAGTAAGAAGGGCTTGTTGTCTGCAGCAAACGCAAGGCCGCGGCGATACGCTGCCGCTCTATGCGGGGGCCTTTCAGGTGCAGGACAGAGCTCTGGCCAAGTGAGCCGCCAAGTTTGTGGGTGCTCTGAACAGCGGCGTCCGCCCCGGCCGTCATGGCATCCTGCGGCAAAGAGGTGTGGAAACGCAGGTGGGCCCCATGGGCTTCATCCACCAGGAAGGACTTGTCCGCCTGGTGGCTAACCGCGACCTGCCCCGGCAGATCACCGGAAATACCATAATAGTTGGGGTTTACCGCCAGGACAGCAGCGCTCCCGTCAACCGCCAGCGCTTGCTTAAGCATAGCAGGGGCTACCCCGCAATCAAGGCCAAATTCAGGGAGCAGCTCGGGCATAACATACACCGGCTCCGCACCGGCCAGGATTAGCCCGCCAAATACAGACCTGTGAGCATTGCGCGGTATAATGACCTTCTTTTGCCCGGCAACAGCCATCAGTAGCGCCTGCAAACCGGTGCTGGTGCCGTTTACCAGGAAGTAGCTGCAATCAGCGCCGTAAAGCCCGGCGGCAAGTTCCTGGGCCTGCTGGATGGCCCCCTGTGGATTGTGCAGGTCATCAAGTCCGGGCAATTCAGTTAAATCAAAGATAAACGGGTTATTGCCCGATTGCAATAGCTCCTTTGGCATAACCCGTCCCTGCCTGTGCCCTGGTATATGCAGGTTGGCCGTATTCTTTTCCGTATGCCTTAATAGGGCTTCAAAGAGGGGCGCCTGTGCTTGCCAATCCAACAAAAAATGCCTCCGATTATATAAAATAAAAAGAATTGTTAAGATTTACTGTTTTTAAATTTTATCATAAGTTTACCCAGTTACCAATCTAATCTACATATTTGCCATTAGTTTAACCTTATAGAGCACGTCTTCTGTGGTCAGAATAAAAGCAACATAAAAAACAAAGGGGTGAGCGTAAATAGTGAGGGATAAACAATTGCAAATAGATGAAAAAGCCCTCTCCAAAAAATATGGCACCGATGTAAAGAAACTGATTAGAGCCTGGAAAAAAGGCTCTACCGATCAGGACATTGCCAGTAAAACCGGGCTCCGGCCTACTACTCTATACATGATTAAACAAGACCTGGAACTGGCCCACAGACGGTTGCGCCTGGCCCAAAAAAGACAGGCACTGGCGCGTCAAGAGCCCACCGGCCAGTACCAGAGCTTCTTTAATCCCCATTTGTAATAAGCATAGACCGGGTCGTCCCCGTTAAGGAAGACAATCCTTTGCTCGCATTCGCGACAGATGTAGTGCCCTTTAATCTGGAGTCCCCGAGCATGCTGCGCTTGCCCCTTGTGGCAGATTATACAATCAGAGGTTGCCACCGCCACTTTTATCACCGCCTCTATAAATAGGTTACCCTTATACAGTATGAAACGGCGGGCTGTTGTGAGAAGCGGTTTTTCCTTTTTTCTCGATAAGAATGGCGCAGTCGGGACATACCTCCTGGCAAATGCCGCAGGCAATGCACCTATCGCTGGCTTCAACTGTGGGCGTACCATATACTCCCAGGGCTTTAGACCAACCAATACATTTTTGGGGGCATTTTTCTATACACAGACCACAACCCTTGCACAACCCGGGAAAAAGATTAAAATTACCTTTAGTCAAGTTCTGTGTTTTTACCTTAAATTCAAAGGTCACCTCTGCACCTCCTTAAGCATTGCCAACCAATGCCGCTCCTCGTTCCAGGGCTTTAAAATTAAGCTCCCGCAGTTCCGGTTGTTTTTCAAATTTGTAACCCAGTTTCTTTTCCACAGCTTTTTTAATCCTGTCCAGGGAAATCATTTTGGTGGCGCCAACTATGGCGCCCATGATTAAAATATTGAAAACCCGGGGATGCAGTTCTTGTTTAGCAACTTCGATAGCCGGAACAGGCAGCACCCTGGCAGCTTTTGCCGGCAGGTCATCAGTTCGGACACCGGCACTGCTCTCATAAATATAAACCGTGCCCGGTCCCACATATCGTTGCGTAGTCTGCACCGCCCTTTCACTTAACGCTACAACAATATCTCCGGTGGGAAATTTGGGTGAGCCGATCTGGCTGTCGCTGACCTGCACAAAAGCCAATGATACCCCACCCCGTTGCTCCACGCCAAAGTTGGGAATATAAAGGGCCTGCTTACCCGCTTCATTGGCAGCCTCCGCAATTATCTCCGCCACCGACTGGACCCCCTGCCCTCCTTCACCGGCCAGAACCAATTTTGTTATACCGGACATTAACTCACCTCCACAGCGCCGGGCACTTTAATCTCACTTACTTTAAAGCACTTTGCCATATCATCCTCTACAAAGGCCCAGGTCTCTTTAGCATTGGTGCGCCAATTGGTAGGACAGGAGGAAAGGGCTTCAATAAAGGAAACCCCCCTGCCGGCGATTTGATTTTCCAGCCCCTTCTTTAAAACAGCTTTTAATTGCCGCGGCTTGCTGATACTCCCTCTGGCCACGTAAGCCCCTTCAGTGGCAATGGCCGCCACCATCTCCGGCCCCTGCAGGGGCAGACCTGCTACGGCAGGCTCGCGCCCAAAGGGTGTGGTTTCTGTCTTTTGCCCGGTCAAGGTGGTGGGCGCCATCTGCCCGCCGGTCATAGCATAGACAGTATTATTGGCCAGTAAAGCCATGATTTTTTCGTTCCTGGAAGCAGCAGCCACCACATGTTGCGCGCCAATGGAGTAACCTCCGCCATCGCCCATGTAAGCGACACAGATCAATTCCGGCCTGGCCCGCTTGATCCCGGTCATAACCGGTATGGTCCTGCCGTGGTGGGTCTGAACCGTATCCAAATTGAAGAAATCCCAGGCCAGCAGCGAGCAGCCGATATCGCAGCCGAAAACAACCCTGTCCTGGATACCCAGTTCGTCGATTGCTTCACCGAGAAACTTGAGGATTATTCCATGCCCGCAACCGGGACAGAACTTATGTGGTTTGCTTTCCACCCGCCAGCAGCCCGGCATTTTGGGTTGTACCATAACAAGACCTCCTTTTACAAGGGGAGGCAAGGGGGGGGAGGCAAGGGGACGGTTCTTTTGCCTCCTTACAATAGCTCTTTAACCCGCTCTTCAACTTCCGTGGAAGTTATACCCAGGCCGGGTTTAAAAAGGTGCGAAATTTTAGCCGTAGCACCGTAAGCTGCTTCCTTGAATAGCCTGGCCAACTGACCGTAAGCCGACTCCACCACCAGGATTTGGGCTATCCGGCCGGCTAATTCCTTGATCTGCTGTTCCGGCAGCGGGCGCAATGTCACCGGCCTAAAATAACCGGCCTTATAACCCAGCTTTCTTAAGTTATCCACCGCTTCACGCACAGCCCGAAAGACAATGCCGTGACCGACCACCACCAATTCTGCATCGTCAATATAGTCAGCCTGATATTCGGCGACCTCAGGAGCGATACCGGCAAATTCCTGCAAATCCTTGGATATTTTTTCATAAAGCTCCTCTTCCATGTTGTAGGTATTGCGATGGTGGGCGGGAGGCCTGTCCCTTCCGGGCATACCGGGCAGGCCCACATAAGGCTGCGGCTCCAGTATCTCCAGCCCTCTATCCGCCGGGTTGTAAATGGTCAGGGGCTCACGCATTTTAGCCTGGTAACCATCCCCAAGGACGAAAGTCGGGAAACGGTATTGCCAGGCCGTATTAAATGCTTTGATAGTATAGTCGAATAATTCCTGGTGGCTGGCTGTAGAATAAACAATCCTCGCACCCTCACCATTGCCGCCCATTGTAGTCAACGTGACCTCCTGCTGGGCATAAATCACCGTTGCGGTAGAGGGACCGCCTCTTTGCTGCACCACCACTACGGTAGGCAGCCGCATCATTTCAGCCATGGCCATTGGTTCCTGCATCAGTACATTACCCGGTCCTGCCGTAGCCGTAAAAGCTTTGCGCCCGGCCATTACCCCGCCAACAGTCGTAAACCCGGCGGACAATTCATCTTCCGTTTGGAGAAAGGTTTTTTGATATTTTGGCGCCAGCCTGGTCCAGTAATGCATGATCTCATTCTGGGGCGTGATAGGATAGCCGAACATAATATCGGCTTTGGCAGCTATCGCAGCCCAGGCCACCACCTCGTTGCCGGTCATGAAAACCCTTTTTTCCCGCTCAACAATTCCCTCTATCATATCAAATCCTCCGTAAGACAATGTCCAGGTTGTCCAGAACAGATGCAATTATTATTTATAAAAAAGGGTATTCTTATTACAGCCTGCTTAAGTTGACCATGCTCTTGCAAAGGTCTTTTACCAGAAGGCTTTGGACATCAAACCGGCCAGCTTGCGAACGGGATTGCCCATGCAGTCCAAAGGGCCAATTTGCAAAGCCAAGTCCGCCGTCACCGTAGTTGCCGCCACAGGCAAACCAAGGGCCCGGGCTGCCTTTGTGACCAAAACAACTCCTCTTTGCACTGTTTCAACGGTGGTTTCACCGGCCAGGTGGGTATTGTTCAGCAGGGCATCCACCCGCCCCATACTTCTTACGTGTTCAATAATATCTTCCAGCCCGGCGGTCATGGGACGAGAGGCATTGACAACACAGATAACGGTCAATTCCGGTGTTGCAGCAATCCCTTCCAACAGCTGCAGGATCCGGCTGCCCTCTACCCCGTAACCGATGTCCAGGATAATGTTGCCAGGGCGCTTTAGCGACCACCTGGCCTGGGGTTTCAAGATCGTACCTGCTTCGCCCAAACCAATGAGTTCTTTGGTTTCCCAGGCAATCACATCGACCCCGCCGGCTTTCAGATCCTGCTGCAGAGGCCGTAAAGTATAACAGGGCTCCACCAGATCGAGATCCACCAGAGTTACCTGGCTGCCCCCTTGAGCCAGCTCCAGGGCACGGCTTAAAGCCACTTCACTTTTCCCCGCAGCGTATTCCCCGATATATGCTTCGACGATCCGCACTCCATCTATTATGCTCAGTCCCTCCTTATTTAAGCTAAAATGCCCATAAAAAAAGAACAGTATGAACTGTTCCTTAAAATGAGCAACATAATACTATTTTTTTATAAAACATTCAGCAAGACCAGCAATACTATGCCCGGCAATTGCAGCACCCCGGCAGTCAGGATCGTAAAAGGATTTATGGCGATATGAAAACCAAAATAACCCAACACGGAGTTGAGCGCAAGTAGCAAGACTACTCCAAGGACAATCCAGGCGGCCAATCTGAACAGAAGTCTCAATGGGTGCAACAAGGCAGTTCCCACCAGGTAGAGTCCGATCAAGCCGCCCATGCCAATGATCACATATTTCCATTCCACCATGGAGCACCCCCTCCCTCCATTATATGGGCTGGGGTGCAAATTATTCCTATTTCATTTCCTGCCTGCCTTCCAAAGCCCGGCCAAGAGTTACCTCATCGGCATACTCCAAATCGGCTCCAACCGGCAAGCCATGGGCCAGTCTGGTGACACGGATACCCAGGGGCTTAATGAGTCCGGATAAATAGAGGGCCGTAGCGTCACCCTCCACGTTAGGATTGGTGGCCAGGATGACTTCCCGCACCTCTCCGCCGGCCAGTCGTTGCAGGAGGTTTTTGATATTCAACTGATCCGGGCCCACTCCTTCCATGGGGGAGATGGCACCATGCAGTACGTGATAACGCACTTTCAGTCCCCTGGCTTTCTCCATAGAGGCAACATCCCTGGGGCGTTCTACCACGCAAATAATATCCCGCCGGCGCCGCTCGTCCCCGCAGATAAAACAGGGATCCACATCGGTCAGATTGCCGCACACGCTGCAGTGGCGCACCGCATGCCTGGCCTCCCGGATAGTTCCGGCCAGCCTGTCGGAAACCTCAACCGGAGCATGCAACAGATAAAAAGCCAGGCGTTGCGCTGTTTTCGGACCAATGCCCGGTAATCTTCCCAATTCATCAATTAAACGGGCAACAGGCTTAGCGTAGTAGTTCATCTTCTATAGACCGGGAATTTTTAGACCGCCGGTAAGCTTGCTCATTTCCTGGGCCGCCATATCCTGCGCTTTCTTGAGGGCCTCGTTTACAGCGGCTAGCACCAGGTCCTGCAGCATTTCCACGTCTTCCGGATCAACCGCTTCCGGCTTAATTTCAATAGCAACAATTTCATTCTTGCCGTTGGCCACTGCCTTGACCACGCCCCCGCCCGCAGTGCTCTCCACAGTGCGGTTAGCCAGCTCCTCCTGCAATTTCATCATATCCTGCTGCATCTTTTGCACTTGCTTCATCATTTTGTTCATATTTCCACCCATATCAAATCATCCTCCTGATTTTTGTAGCTTTTAAAAGAGCCTGTCAAAATCATCGTCGAATTCTATTTCCTCTCCCTCAAACTGATCTTTGATATCCGCCAGGGGAGCTTTGGCCGCACGCTTTGGCTCAGGCATGTTTATTTTGCCCTGGTAGCTCTTACAGGCGATTTGCCAGTTCCCCGGCAGAAACCTGTTTAACAATCCTTCCAGAAACTGCTTATTCGCCGGGGCTTCCGCAATGGTGCGACACAATTCATCTTCCTCGGGGAAACCCACCACCAAACTGAAGCCCTTGACCTCCAAAGGCGCAGACTTAATGTAGTTAGCATAAACAGGCAGGCGTTCCTGGCGGATAGACTCCAATACTTGCGGCCATAGCTGCCGGACTTCTTCTAAAGACATATTTTGCTTCGCTCCCGGTTGCGCAGGTTTATCAGTCCCGGGCCGGCTCGTTTCCGGCTTTGCGGGGGCAGCCTGGTGCTTAACCGGCTCACCGGCAGGCTTTGCCCGATGATTCTGCCCTTGAGGCGGTTGAGGCGCCACCGGCTGCTTTTTCTCTACAGCAGCCGCAACCTGCTTTGTCACGCCTGTGGCTTTTTTTCCGCCTGTTACCGGCGGGCTATTAGCCTGGAGTTCCCGCCCAAGCCCCCCTGAAATGTTCCTATTGCTCTTTTCCTCCAGATTGAACCTTTCTTCTAGTGCGCTGACCCTGGCCTCCAGGGCAGCCAACTCTGTCCCACCCTGGCGGCAGGCTTTGATCAAGGCCAGCTCAAGCACAATTCCTGGCAGTGTAGCCCACTTCATTTCCTGTTCTGCCTTAGCCATGATTTCCACTGCCTGGACCAATCTCTCTTCGGTAAACAGTGCCGTACCGGCCTGCAGTTCTGCGGAATCCCAGGCATCAAGGGGTGCCGTGCCCGGAGCGATTTTCTCCATGAGCAGCGCCCTTAAATAGGCGGCCATTTCCCGGGCAAAAAGGCGCAAATCCTTCCCATCCGCTGCCAGACGGCCCGCCAACCTCAGAGCCCCACCGGCGTCACCTGCAGCCAGGCAGCCGGCCATCCTGCTTAAAGCATCCAGCCGCACTGTACCCAGCAGGTTATGGATATCATCCGCGGTGATGGTCAGCGCCCCGAAAGCAGCGGCCTGATCCAAAAGGCTTAGGGCGTCCCGCAGCCCCCCTTCGGCTGCCCTGGCAATAAGGCGTAGCGCTTCCTCCTCCACAGACAGTTGGGCCCCCGCCGCCACTTCCTGCAGCCTGCCGATGATGCCGGCTGGGGTAATCTGCTTAAAATCAAAGCGCTGGCAACGGGACAGAATCGTCAGGGGTATTTTATGGGGTTCTGTTGTGGCCAAAATCAGCACCACATGGTCAGGAGGCTCCTCTAATGTTTTTAGCAGCGCGTTAAAAGCCTCATTGGTGAGCATATGCACTTCATCAATGATGAATACCCTATATTGTCCCGTTGTCGGAGAAAACTGCACCTTCTCGCGCAAATCCCGGATTTCATCGATACCACGGTTTGAGGCCGCATCTATTTCCATCACATCCACAGAAAAACCCTCTGTAACGGCAATACAATTTTCACACTGATTGCAGGGCTCCGGCCCGTCCGGCTGCAAACAATTCAGCGCCTTGGCCAGTACTTTAGCGGTACTGGTCTTACCCGTGCCCCTGGCACCGCAGAAAAGATAGGCGTGCCCGACCCGGCCGCTTTCCACGGCATTTTTTAATGTGCGGGTAATATGCTCCTGTCCGATGATCGCCCCGAAAGTTTGCGGACGCCACTCCCTGTATAATGCCTGATATGACATGACAATCCTTCCCTACTAACATATCAGCGCCCTCTAAAGGGATAGCCATCCCATGGCGCTGCACTATAAAAACCATAAAAGAAGTATACCTTATATTTTGCCTATATACTTCTTCGTTTTAAACATATTTCCTGTTTACTGATAATTATGTTATTGCGTGAAATGAAAGGCAAGCAAAAAACGTAAATAGGGTCAATAGCTGCTGGAAATAAAATAAAAACCGCCTGCCAGGTTGGAGGCGGTTTGAAAAATGAAGGCCGTGCACCTGCCTTCGAATATTAGCTTCCGGGCGGTACGCCCGCAGGTAGCTCAGACCAGGCACTCTCGCGGCACCCGGGGTATTTCTCTTAGTGCTGCTTCCGTCAGGACCTGACACGGTTCAAGAAGCCCCGTCGCACGAGACCCAATCTTCAACACCCCTTACGGCCGCCAGACCCCACAAGCTAAACCCTAGGGCGGGAATTCAACCCCGCTGTAGCGGATTGCGGGTACAGGGCACCGCTACCTCCCCGTCTAGCACGACCAAACTTGTTAAAATCCGGGGCAAAAATATTTATGGCGGAGAGAGCGAGATTCGAACTCGCGAGACAGTTACCCGTCCACACGCTTTCCAGGCGTGCGCCTTCATCCACTCGGCCATCTCTCCGTGCACTACTATACCTGTATGGAAGCAACCCAAAAAATCACTTTTGTTGCTGCCATAATTATTAATTTAAATTACAAGCATATTGCGGCGAAGACTATTATACATGTAAATGAACTTAAATGCAAGGGTTTTGGGTTTTACCCCGGCTTTGTTAATCATATGGGCCAGGCTGTTGCAAACCGGCTTCATGATGCTGCAAAATGGTATTGATCCGCTTAACCGCAGGCGGATGGCTGTAACTAAACCACTCGATATAAGGCGCCGGACTCACATTGGACAGGTTCTTAGCTGCCAGGCTCACTTGCAGGTTGACCGCTCCGGCCACATCTCCCGTTAGCTCCACCGCCGCCCTGTCCGCTTCTATTTCCATACCCCTGGAAAGGTAATTCTGCACTGGGGTGCTCACAAAGTTCGCCAGCAAGAAGAAAAGCATAATCACTGCCACGGTATGGGGCGGGTAACGAAAGAATTGCGGCATCGTTGTGCGCAGCACGATAAAAAGGAGGCCCCACAAGAAAATATTACCAACAATCCCCCAGGCCAGTCCCCGGGTGATATGTCCCAAGCGCCAGTGGGCCATTTCATGGGCCACCACTGCCTTGACCTCTGCCGCCGGGTAACCGGACAGCAAAGTATCGTAGAGTACGATACGCCTGGTTTGGCCTACACCGGCAAAATAGGCATTAGCCCTGGTGGTGCGGCTGCTGGCATCCATCACCAGCACCTGGTCTACCGGCAGCCCGGCTTTTTCCGCCAGCTCCCGGACCGTAGCTACCAGCTCAGGGTCACCGGCCGGCACAAAGCGGTTGAACATCGGCGCTACTACCACGGGCCAGAGCAATGACTGGATGACCAACCAGACCGAGACAAAAGCTGCTCCTGCCGCCCACCAAAACCCCGGCCACCGGGCCAGCGCCCAAAACAACAAGGCTACGCCCACTGCAGCGAGGGCCAGTTCCAGCCCCGCGCTTTTCAAGTAGTCCAGCCACCAGGCACCGAAGCTCTGGGTGGAAAAACCCCAGCGGTGTTGCCAGAAGTAACTGGTACCCATAGTAAACGGTAGATCAATCAGGCGCAGGGACAACCATAAAACCACAAAAAACAGCACGGCACTACCCAGGTAGCTGCCGCCGGCAACTTGCTGCGTCCAGCGGGAAAGCAAGACTGCCCGGCCGCCGAAGACCAGCCAGAGCAAAAAGCCTGCCTGCACCAAAAAACTGCCGCTACTTAACAGACCCGGCAGCCTGTTGTACAAGCGGCCGCTGACCACCTGCTCCATGCTGAAATACTGCAACGCCGCCGGATCTATCTTGCCCGGAAAAAGTGTAAACCAACTATATAGAAGGCTGAAAGACCCGGTCAGCAGGATCAGAACCAGCCAGGTGCTGTTAAACCGCGGCAAGTGCATCCCCCCATATTTTAATCCGGAGGGGTAAATTCCCCATATAAATATAGTACGCCCGAAATTACCGCTTATACCTGCCGCCACAATCGCATGCCATAAAATTACTCCTCAAGCAGTCTTAGCCAACTTTAAACAATACTAAAGGGAGAAGGTTAGACCCTTCTCCCTGTAATAAAGCAACCATCCTTACAACTTCCTACATTTACAGTCTGCTGCTTGCGCTTACCAGTCTGACAATTGGAAGCTCTTACAACTGAAACGCGGAAATGATGTTGCGATGTGAATCCTCCTTGAAGCCAAAACCACAAACAGACTTACCTTGAACGGACTTACTTAAAACCGGAAAAACACGAACCTTAAAACACAAAAAACACTACCCTGGAAGACTGGTTTACTGCCTTGCAACAAACACTCGAACACCTTCGAAGCTCCTGCAATACCATTAACCTGACTTACTGTAAGGATGGTGCTTGGCTAAATAATAACACATATTATTGCCTCATGCAAGTGAATATTAAAATAAATTTCTTACCTGTAGATAGCAAAATTTTACAATTTTTATCCGCTGGCTGGAGTATACTAAAAATACCCGTACCATAAGAAAATCCCCGATACGCAACAGTCCGGCACTCCTGGTTGTTTTTGTAAGGAGGAGAAGAATTATCGCACGCATTCTAATCATCGAAGACGATCCGCATGTTGCTTATGTGCTCCAGCTGGCTCTAGAGGAAGAAGGGCATGAGGTCATTACCAGCTACGACGGCCAAAACGGCCTGCGGCAACTAGAACAGCCTCCCCTGCCCGACCTTGTGCTGGTAGATCTTTGCATACCCGTGCTCAGCGGACGCACCGTGGTGGAGACCATCTACAACAACCGGCTTTTGCATAAAATACCCGTAATTATCACTTCCGGCTCAACACCTGATACCCTGCCGTTTCCTCCCGCCTGCGCCTACCGGGCGTTATTCACCAAACCTTATGACATCTTTGCCTTGCGGGATACCATAAATCAATTGCTCCATGCAAATGCCGGCGCCGAACTGGTGGATGCAAGATAAGCAAAAGACGATCCTGCAGCGCATCGTCTTTTAATCGGGTATATTGCTCACGGCTTACCGGCTTGGCAAAAAGTCAGCTACTTTACAGCGTTCCGGGAAGCTGTCTGATAAGGGCGCTCGGCAAAACTCTTTTTTTTGGCCCTTGCCGTCGAATACCCCCCGGTGCGGCCGGAGCCTTTTGAGAAGCTTTCGTTTCTACCATACCCTCTTTTCCCGGAAGAATATTTAACCTGCTTGCGCCTCAAAGGCCGTTCCTCGGTTAAGGTCACCGGCGTACGGTCAGGTTCTTTAGTGAGCATCTTTAATGCCGCAGCCAATAAGTCCTCTGCTTCATTTTCCTCCAAAAGGCTTATCGCCAGGTCCTTGTAGTTGCCTGCACTCCCATTTTCAACTACTTGCAGCAGTTTTTCCATCGCCAGACGCTGCTGTCCTTCAATGGCTTCCTTTAAGGTCGGCACAGGCCTCCGGTTAATCTTCTTGCCTGTCATTTTCTCAATAACCCTGAGTTGATAAATTTCCCTGGGCGTAACCAGGCTGACAGCCACGCCTGCCTTACCGGCACGGCCAGTGCGACCAATTCGGTGCACATAGCTTTCCGGATCCTGGGGTATATCAAAGTTATAGATATGAGTCACATCGCTGATATCAAGACCACGGGCGGCAACATCGGTAGCCACCAGCAGCTCTACAGCGCCTTCCTTAAAACGGCGCATCACCTGATCCCGCTTGGACTGGGCCAGATCGCCGTGGATGGCCTCCACTGAATAGCCCCGCTTGGTTAAAGCCTCAAAAAGCTCATCAACCCTGCGTTTGGTTCGTCCGAAAACTATTGAACGGTCAGGGGACTGGATGTCCAGCAGGCGGCAGAAGACATCAAATTTCTGTCTTTCTTCCACCTCCAAATAACTCTGTTCGATCGCCGCAACAGTAACCTGTTTGCCTTCGATCCTGATGATTTCCGGTTGTTTCATAAAACGCTTGGCCAGATTCAGGATGTCAGAAGGTATCGTAGCGGAAAAAAGCAATGTCTGGCGTTCCTCCGGCATCCCGGTCAGGATGGTTTCGATATCCTCTACAAAACCCATATTAAGCATTTCATCAGCCTCATCCAAAACCACCATTCTGACCCGGTTCAGACGGACTGTTTTTCTCCGCATATGATCCATCAGGCGTCCCGGTGTAGCCACGATAATTTGCGGCCTGTTTTTCAAAGCCCTGATTTGCCTGGTAATCTCCTGGCCGCCATAGACCGGCAAAGCGCGGATACCTTTAAACTGACCAATTTTGTTTAATTCCTCGGCTACCTGAATAGCCAGTTCTCTGGTAGGGGTCAAAACCACAGCCTGAACGTATTCCAGTTCAACCTCCAAAAATTCAACCATCGTTATGCCGAAGGCAGCTGTCTTACCGGTTCCTGTGTGAGCCTGCCCGATAAGATCCAAGCCCCTGAGACCGATGGGGATCGCCTGCTCCTGGATGGGTGTGGCTTCTTCAAAACCCATATTGTTTATGGACCGGATGACCGGCCCGCTTAAACCAAAATCACTAAATATTGTCAATCCTTTTTCTCCTTTACGTCTTTCTTTGTTTTCTAGTATGCCCAATTAGGCTCGCATCTTCCCTCTTAAACTCTATGTCAAAAAACATAAATAAAAGGATTATCGCTATTCCAAGCAATAATCCTTATATGCCGCAGTCCCAGGCTAAGAAAAGATTAGTACCTCTTGAATCAACCAATACATCATACACCATTGCCAGTTATTATGCAAACATTATTTTCCTTTAGCGTCTATTATTTCTTACATCCACCCAATAAAGCCATTATCCAGGCGTACTTTAATCAACCATACCCCTCAAAACATCCACCTGCAAAATTTTAATGGATTCCATGTGAAAATCGATGACGCCCTCTTCCCTTAGCCTGCTCATCTCACGGGATAAGGACGGGCGTGTAACATTTAAAAAGTCAGCCAGTTCATTGCGGTTCATCGGCAACATAAAAGTATCCCGGCCTGTTTTTTTGTATTGTTCCAATAAAAACGCACTAATTTTCCCCCGCAGGCTCTTAATCAGTAAATATTCAACCTTCCTGTTCAATAACAGTGCTTTTTCTGAAAGAATGCCGAGCATATTTGAAACCAGCAACTGGTGGCTGGAACAGGCGTTTTCACAACTACCTACAATTTTCCCTTGGTGTAAAAACATTATTGTCGTGTTACGCCGGGCTATTACTGTAGCGGGCCATTTACCCTCCGGTGAAAACGCAGCCATCTCGCCAAAAATCACACCGGGGCCATCTACAGACATAATCACCCGGTTACCCGCCGCGCTTTCCTTGGCAACCAGCACTTCACCCTCTAAAACCAGCCCCAAACCGGCCATTTTTTCGCCGGCCACAGCCACCGGCTCATTTTTTTTGAAGCTATGCACCAGGGGGTTTAGGCATGACAGCACCAGATTTAATTCCAGGGGGGCAATGCCCTTAAACAAGCTGCATTTAGTCAATGCCGGCATCCACTTTTTAAATATTTTCCTCACCCTTGCTGACTGGTAACCATGGTTACCGTTTTTCATGCTCACTATATATTAAAATATGCTCAAGAAAAGCTCAAGAATGTAAATTCTTAAGCGCGATTTAAGGTCTTGGTAATAAATTATTAATTTCTACTTTCTATGCTATAAAAGGAGGAAAACTCTGATGAAGAGAAATATTATTGTCATCGACGAAGAAAAGTGCAACGGCTGTGGCCTATGCGTTACTGCCTGCCATGAGGGAGCCTTACAGATGGTTGACGGTAAAGCCCGGCTGGTATCGGAAAGCTACTGTGACGGGCTGGGTGATTGCCTGCCGGAGTGCCCTACCGGAGCGATTACCATTGAGGAACGTGAAGCTGCACCCTATGATGAGGAAGCAGTAAAAAGAAACATGGCCAGGCTCAACCAAATGCCGCAAACACTGGCCTGCGGCTGCCCCGGCACTATGGCTAGAACTTTTGATCGGGATGCAGGACCAACCCGGCAGCCTGCGGCTCAGGCAGCAGCTGCACCGGTTTCCCAGTTGCGCCAGTGGCCCTGCCAGATTCAGCTGGTACCCGCCCACGCCCCCTACTTCAACAACGCGCACCTGTTGGTGGCTGCAGACTGTACTGCTTTTGCCTATGCCAATTTTCATCAGGACTTTATGCGCAACAAAATAACGATTATCGGTTGTCCCAAACTGGATGATGTTGATTACGCCGATAAATTAACCCAGATATTGCAGGCAAATCAAATAAAAAGCGTCACCGTGCTCCGCATGGAGGTGCCTTGCTGCGGCGGCATCGAAAATGCCGTCAAAACGGCACTGGTGAACAGCGGCAAAATGATCCCCTGGCAGATTGTCACCATCGCAACAGACGGCACTGTGCTGGAGGATTAGGAGCCATAAGCTAAAAAACAAAAGCTAAAAGGAGGAATGAATGATGTTCTGTTTTCAGTGTGAACAAACTGTAGGCGGCAAAGGCTGTACCAGAGTCGGAGTGTGCGGCAAAAAACCTGATGTGGCAGACAAACAGGATGAGTTAACCGGCGCTTTAGTAGGACTGGCCCGGGCTGCAGAAGGTAAAGAACCCGGCAAAAAAGCAACTGAATTGATGATGCAGGCCCTTTTCGCTACGATTACCAACGTCAATTTCGATGCAGAGCGCATTGATGAGCTCATCGCCGAAGTGCGAGCCGAAAAAGCTAAGCTGGGCGGCGCAGAGGATATGCCCGCCGAAGACATCTTCCATGGGGACACCGACATAGTATCCCTGCGCTCCACCCTGCTTTTAGGTATACGCGGCATGGCAGCTTACGCCTGGCACGCATACGTACTGGGTAAAGAGGATGCTGGAGTTACCGACTGGTTCTTTAAGGGTATGCGCGCCATCGGGGAAGAACACACTGTCGAAGAATGGCTGGATCTGATCATGGAGTTCGGACAGATCAACCTCAAGTGCATGGCGCTTTTGGACGAGGCCAATACCGCCGCTTACGGACATCCGGTGCCAACCAAGGTGCCCCTGTCCGTGGAAAAAGGTCCCTTTATCGTCATCACCGGCCATGACTTGCTGGATCTAAAACAGCTGTTAGAGCAAACGGAAGGCAAGGGCATTAATATCTACACCCATGGTGAAATGCTGCCGGCCCACGCCTACCCGGAGCTGAAAAAATACCCGCAATTAAAAGGTAATCTCGGGACAGCCTGGCAAAATCAGCAGAAAGAATTCGATAGTATACCGGCCCCCATTCTCTACACTACTAACTGCTTAATGCCGCCGAAGGCTTCCTATTCGGACAGAATCTTTACCACTGCTGTTGTAGGTTACCCCGGCCTGCAGCACATTCCGGAAGGTAAGGATGGGGTGAAGGATTTTACCCCGGTGATCAATAAAGCCCTTGAGCTTGGCGGCTGGGCTGAAGACAAAAACTTTACCGGCATCAACGGCGGTACGGAAGTAATGACCGGCTTTGCCCACAATACCGTACTTGGTGTTGCCGACAAAGTGATTGACGCAGTTAAAGCAGGTGCCCTCAAGCATATCTTCCTGGTGGGCGGTTGCGATGGAGCCAAACCCGGCCGGAATTACTACACTGAATTTGTAAAGCAAACACCCCAGGACACCGTTGTTCTTACCCTGGCTTGCGGCAAATTCCGCTTCAACGACCTGGACCTGGGCGAAATCGACGGCCTGCCCCGCCTTATGGACATGGGCCAGTGCAACGACGCTTATTCCGCTATCCAAGTGGCCGTGGCCTTAGCCAATGCTTTCAACTGTGATGTCAATGAATTACCGCTGGCCATAGCTCTTTCCTGGTACGAGCAGAAAGCTGTTTGCATCCTGTTAACCCTGCTATCCTTAGGCATCAAGAATATTTACCTGGGGCCCACACTGCCGGCTTTTCTCTCCCCAACCGTATTAAACGTCCTGGTGGAGAAGTTCAACATCAAGCCCATCAGCACGCCGGAAGCTGATTTAAAAGCCATCCTCGGCTAATTAGTACAATATTAAAAGGCGTTATGAAGCTGCACAGCTTCGTAACGCCTTTTAATTAATAGACCACTTAGTTTACTTAATTTTTATTTCAATGGAACTGTTCTCCCGGTAGCCATCTAGGGCGCTTAACATACCTGTAACTGTTTTTTTTATAAAATCTTGCACAAATTCCACCAACACTAATTCCTGATCGCCTATTTTTATCTCTACTTTGGCATTTAATATGGCACAATCCTTTAGCTCCGCTTTCCCTGCTACAATATCCGCCATCATTGATTTACAATCAGAACGACCACAAGCCCCGCAGCAAGGATTGGGGACAAGAAAAGGCAGCCGCTCCGGGACAGCATTAATAAGGAACTTGACCAAATCCTTGATCTGACTGATAGCGAAAACCGGTTGCCCGTGATGGTTTTCTTCAAACTCATGCCTGGTAACTACTCCGGCTAAAGCTAAAGGCGTCCATAGATTTTTTAAATCACTTTCATTAGCGGCACAAATCAATTGCGGCGCAGAGCCTTGCTCACCTTCTACGATGACAAAATCATGAGCTAAGTAAGGCATGCTGTCCTCCAAAGTGAGCTGTCCAGGCAGATAAATTTGGCTATAGCCATTATGCACTTCCAATAAAGTATGCTCGAGCACCCCTTGATTTGGTAGATCCTTTCCAACTTCTTGCCGCCACCAAGCAACTTGATAACGACAATAAGTTAATTCTTCTACCAGAGCTTGTACCATTTTGCTAACAAATTCTAAATCAGTACCACAAACAGCCAGTATTTTCATTTCCTCACCACACGAAATTTTTTGGTAAACCATTATTCACAAATCAGTAAACAAGCAATACCAATGTAATGACAGGGACGGCAACCAATATCGCCTTGTCGTTCTTTTTCAGCACCAAACGCCGCAGATATGTCCGCTTGGGATAAGCGCGAAAGGCCCTGGCCTCCATGGCCAAAGCCATGGCCCTGGTGCGCTTCAAAGCGCCCACCAAAATCGGCAGGCAAATCTCCAGATAAGTATGCAGCTTTTTGCGCCAGGAGGCTTTTTGCAGTTCGCAACCCCGCAATTGTATGGCGTAAAAGACATTTAGCGCCTCTTCACGCAAAATCGGTATAAAATGCACGGAAGCCATAGTCATAAAAGCGATCTCATAAGGTATCTTCATTTGCACCAAAGCCAGCAGATAATCCCGCACCCCTCCGGTGAGAAGGAGCAAGGCGGAAAAAGCTAGAATAAACAAGCGCAGGCTCAGAATACAAGCCAGCTCTATACCACCCGAAGTAATCAAGGTAAATCCGCCGATAACCAACCAAGGCTCGCCGCTTCTGGTAAAGAAGCACTGGATGATAAACAGCGAGAAGATCAACCCTAAAAGTCCTTTCACCTGCCCTAAAGCACCTGATAATTCAGCACCGCCCAACATCACGAGCAGACAGGTAAAAACCAAAAGTCCAAAGAGAAACCATACCTCACCCCGGAGCATGGCCAAGGTGGAAAGGCAGGCCATGAGTATGATTTTGCAACGCGGATCCCACTTCACCAGAGAAAAGAGTGTCATAAGGCTCTCCTCTGCGGGCTATCAACATGATTTTCAACCATACCTGCGCCGGGCATAACTACTTCTCTTTGGCAGTATTCACCCACAAAATCCCGGTCATGGCTGACCACGATAATGCCGCAGACCAGCTCAGTACGGATTTTTTGCAGGTGTTCACCCAATAAACGGCGGCGGTAGACATCCAAATAGGCTGTCGGCTCGTCTAAGATCAGGTAGCGCGGCTTCATGGCCAAAACAGCAGCTAACAGCAAACGCTGCTGTTCACCCAGACTCAAGTGAAAAGGAAAACTTTTTCTATGCCGGGAGAGCTGAAAGTATTCTAAATAGTAGTTAATGCGCTTTTCTCTTTCTTCTTCTGATAATCCCAAATTGAGCAATCCATAGTCCATTTCTTTTTCCACGGAAGTGCAAAAAAGCTGCTGCGCCGGGTTTTGCATTACATAGCCTACCGAACGTCCCACCTCCGCCAGGGTCAGCTCTGCAATATTCCGCCCGTCCAGCAGCACCAAACCTTGCTGCGGCTGCAAAATACCGAGCAAAATTTTGGTTAAGGTGGTTTTACCGCAGCCGTTGGCACCGGTCAAAGCAGCCAATTCACCGGGCAGAAAAGAAGCACTAAAGTCGCTCAAAACCGCCTTTTTACCTTTAGGATATTTAAAATAAAGATTCTTCGCCTCTAGAGCCATGTGATCACCACCTTTTAGCATAATTTTAAATCAAACCAATAAAATCACAACAGATTGTGCTGTAGCAAAAAGTCCTTGTCCTGTAAAATATCAGCGGGGGGGGCCAAAATAGCTCACCCTACCATCAATCATCACCAGCCAATTGTCGGCAAAAGTGGCAATCTGCCAGTCATGTTCCACCATGATGATGGTGCACCCTTCCTTTAAGAGAGCAAGAAGCGCATCTTTCACCAGCTTTTGGCCCTGTTGATCCAGATGACTCATCGGCTCATCCAAAACAAGTATTTGCGGTTCGAGAGTCAGCACAGCACCAATAGCCAGCAAACGCTTTTGCCCGCCGGAAAGATCATGGGGGCTGGCCAGACGCAAATGTTCAAAGTTTAGCCATGCCAACACCCTCTCAATCCGCCTGGCGATCTCTGCAGGAGATAAGCAAAGGTTCTCCGGCGCAAAAGCCAGCTCATCCTCCACAGTGGTGGTGACCAGCTGCAAGTCAGGGTTTTGCATCACCAGACCGATTGTCTGCGCCAATTGAGCCAGGGGTCTCCCGCTGATATCATGCCCCTGCAAAAGAATCTCGCCAGAGAGCTCACCGCCCAAGGCCTGAGGAATGAGTCCACACAGACAATGGCAAAGGGTGCTCTTCCCACAACCGGAAAGGCCGATGACCGCTGTAAGCGAGCCCTGTGGCAAAGAAAAACTCACCCTATGCAATATCTGAGGGCCCTCCTCATAAGTAAAATCAAGATTTCTCACTTCAACAGCAGCATTTATGCCCATCATTTGATCTCTATCTGTTTCAAATATTTAGTGGAACGGTTACCAAAGGGGTCGCCCTGGATGACGATGCGCAGCGGTCCGGTGCCGCCTTCTTCATAACTGCCCAGGCTTTGTCCGTCTTTGTCATATACAATGATAATATTGTCAGGCTCAAGCACTTCCCGGGTGGTAAAAACGGAAGCATAACCGTCCTCCGCCCGTGTGATGAAGCGCCGCTCTCCTGTCAGCAGATTTGCGTCCACTCCCTTGATCAGGTCATGCAGAGGCACACCGGTAAAAACACCACTCTCATCGGCATGATTAGAAGAAACGATACTTTTCTCCACAGATACCGAAGGCAGAGCCTTGATCTCCTCCAGCGTAAAAGTATGCAGATCCGCACCGTCCTGACTAACAGTCAACGCAGCCGCGTGCAAATCTTCGCTTGGACGATTAAGTAAGGCTAGAATGGCTGTCATTCCAACCAGGACCACGATTATATAGATAATAACTTTACTTTTTAGTTCAACTTTCGCCATTAGCTCGTCTCCCTTATCAGTAACGGAATAAACAGATCTGAGGCACGGAACTCACCGTGATTGCCCTTTTTCCCGTCTTCGGTCACTTCATGCTGGCCGTGATCAGCTATGATAACAACCTTGCCAGGCCACTTACGGCACAATTCCCGTACCAGCCCATCGGTCTTGGCAATAACTGCTAGGGCCTCTTGGCTATGGGGTGCAAAATTATGGCAGGTGTCATCGATACCATGAAAATGTACCAATAGCAAATCCGCATCCATGTTGCTTTGGGCCGCAGCAAAGACTTCGTCATCTGTAGAACCGTCACCGTTCAAATCAGGATTAAATTCCACCTCGCCCGCCAGCTCTATGATCTGTTTATCTCCTTCGGCAATAAAAGTCTCGCGCCCCTCAGCCCGTGCCAGATCAAAGATGCTACTGCAATTCAATTGATGATCAGCCCTTGCTTTAACACCTGTGATATTGGGAGTTTGCCCGGTGACCATAGCAGCAAAAGCCACCGGTGTGATACTGGGACAAACTGTAGCTGCCTTTTGCGCCTTTAGACCAGCCATAAAAGGTATCAGTCCCAGCGCCTTAGCCTCTTGATAGCTGTCATAGCCAAAGCCATCCAGATAAATGATCATTACTCGCTGATTTTGACCGAGGGCTTCCCGTGCGATCTCTGCCACCTCCGTTATGAATTTTGATGGCGGATTGACCATGATGCCTTGTAGGAGAAATGGCTTTCCGTCCTTGATGCTCACCCAACCTCGCCGATCCAAGAGGCAATCCCTACTGTCTGCCACTGCGATTGAGCCGTCCGCACCATAGAGAGCCAGCAGACTACTGTCAGGCAAAAACTTACTCATAACCAGGCTTTGCTCATTTTCCGGAAAATACGTTGCCAATTCCAGCTTACTGTCTGTGCCGTCTGCCTTGATCAAAGGCAGGGAGACTGCCGTTTGACCAGTGCCTACAACAGGGGTGTTCTTCGTGCACCCAACCGTCCATAAGGAACAAACAAACAGTATAGCAGCAATCAACACCAACCCATACAACCGCTGCGGTTTTTTTCTATTAATATCTAATGTATCACTTGTTATTTTCATAATACCGATTCCTTTTCCGCTCTGACATAATTTTTTCTCTCTTGCGGATGTAGATGATATTTATCCAAAAGCCGCAAAAGCTGCCAAGCCAACAGCCCGCCCACTCCACCGGAAAGCGCAGCCACCGTAAGCGTCAAAAGCAAAAATACTCCCGGCAAGCTGAAGAAGATAAAATTGACCACAAAGGTTCCGGTAATATTGGCTGTAAGCCCTGCGGCAAAGGCACAGGGCTTACAGCAGACACGATGGCCCAGAAGCAGCAACCCCAGATCCATGACCATGCCCGGCGCCGTATAACTCGCCAATGTCAAAATGCCATGGGAGCCGATCACGCCCGTAAACATCACCACTAAAGCCTGCGTGAAGCCAATCAGAGTGGCCGTGCCGTATTTACCCACCAGACCAAAACCTACTACCAACCAAAGCATATACAGCCCCCCGGCTAAAGCTCCCCCAGGGATCATCAAGGGGCCGCTCACCAGATGTGCGAGAGGCACGATAATTGGTTTCAAAACAATGCCTAACGTAGCCATCACAGCAATGATTAACAGATCATAAAGGGTAAAACGCTGCAGGAAACCTTGCTTTTTACTCATATAACACCTTCCTCATCGCCAAACATAATCAAACAGTAACCCCGCTCATGACAATTAATTAACTGCTGCTTTCATTGCACCACAATAGTGCAAACATCACGTACCCAGTACTGACGATTATAATCACCCTCGCATTTCTGCCCCATCACCAGGCGGAAAGAACAGCCACCGGCAAAATCTAATAGCTTACCATCCTCAGCATAAGCAATCAGCATAGGTAAGGATTTGCTGGTATCGGTTTCGTCCATCAGCATAGCTTTCACATCAATCAAACTAAAAGATGCTGTATAGCCATCAGCTCCTGTAACCAGGACTTTTTGCGCATCCTCCTTCAACCCTGCCAGGCTAATTAGGTTAGAAAGCTTTACGCCTTTATAAGTGTTATAGGCGGTTTTGGGCTCTTTGCCACGGGAAAAATAAGTATACCCTGCCACCTGGTCTGTCATGGCCTGCAGCTGAGACAAAGTAACCGTGACCTCTTTGGCAACGCCGCTACCCTTAATGAGGATAGCTTTTTCCGTAGTTTTAGTCTCGGGAGCGGCAGTTTGGCCGCTGTCGCTTTGATTATTGCCGCTGATGGCAGGCGTTGTTTCCCCGACTATATCCTCCAGCTCCACCTCTCCCATGTTGCTGTCGACTGCAACATTTGCCACGTCATTACTATCGTTATTATTGTTGTTTCCTTCCTTCACCGCTTCCGTCTGAGACGGGGTTACTCCCTGCGCCGGAAAGTCAGTAGTGTTAGCACCGTTGCACCCGGTCACTAAACAGAGCACAGCCAAGATCAAACCCATATAATAAATTACTTTCTTCATTTTGCTCCTTTCTGGGGTTTTGCTTTTCATTGCTGTAAGAAAGCTCGTTAAAGGTTTTCTCACGTGAACATTTCATTAGGACATAATAAGAACCAAAGGCCTGTTGGGGGAAGGCGAAAACTCACCTTCCCCCGTCAGGCTTTTTAGCTTAAAGCAAAGTGTGTTATAGAGCACTAATCAATAACGATCTCTTTGAGGTTTTTAGCCCAATTTTGCATATTAAAGTCTTTGGTTTCATCGTTGTCCCAATCGGCCTGCCCCATGATCAGTCGGAAAGGATTGCCTTCTCCGCCATCATAATAGGCGCCGTTTTCTTGGATCGCGATCACCGCCGGCACCAATTCACCCTCATCACTATAAGAGTAGCTGTAAGCATCGGCCAACAGACGCTGCAAGTCATAGACTTTAACATAGCCATCGGAGCAGATCACTTTTAAGCTGGTTGCATCGCTACTCGCACCTGCTGCCGCTAGAAGATCCGCTAAAGTCACGCCTGTTATCTCGAAAGTCTGCCGCGCGTTGTCATATAGTTTGTTCCTGCCTGTAAAAGTGAAGGTTTGCAGACCCATGTCTTGCATATCATTAAGACTGAGCTTGACAGGTTCCGCCACCTGGGAGCCGCTGATCGTCAAGTACGGTGAATCATCCTCGCTGTCCTCATTACTGCTGCTATCATTGTTACTGCTATTATTGCTGTTGCCGGAATTATCCTTTACGCCCTCACCTGCTTCGATTACATCCTGGTTTACAGAACCAATACTGTTTTTGATGAGTCGATGCAGCATAGTGCTTACTTCGGCCCTGGTGGCATGCCCTTTAGGAGCGAAAATGTTGTTCTCTTTACCGCTGATGACACTGGCTTTTTGCATGCTTTGTATGCCAGCTACAGCCCAGGAACTAATTGAGCTGCTGTCGGCAAAAATAGCTGCACTACCAGTTGAGGCCAGCTTAATGCCGGCAAAAGAGCAATAATTATCCAGGATGACTGCCATCTGTTCTCTGGTAACATTGTCATCAGGAGCGAACTGATTATTGCCGATGCCTTTGACAATACCGTTTTCTGACGCCCATGCTATATAAGGAGCATAATATGCATCAACGGAAACATCGGAGAAGGAGGCTTTGGCTTCGGTACCAGCGCCATCAAACCTGCCCAGAACAGTTACCAACATCCCTCTGGTCATGGCGATGTCCGGCGAGAAAGTAGCTTCTCCCGTACCTCGGAACATTTCCCTTGCGGTAACAAAATCAATACTGTCTTTGGCCCAATGGTTCTTTGTGTCGGCGAAATCATTTGCTGCATAGCCCACGCCATATGTCGAGAAGTGGTTGGTGACAAAGGTGATTACACCTTTATCAGCATTATAAATACAGTTGCTGACCAGTTGAGGCTTGCCATTACTGTCCAGGTAGTAAATAACGATATTGCCGGCATTTTCCCCGGGTGCCAGAGTGTAAGGCAAAGTAATGGTGATGTTGCCGCCAAATTCTGTTATGTTTTTGCCACCTGTCAAAACGGAAAATTCATAAATAGGCCTGTCACCAATTATATTTTTGGCCTCTGGGGAAAGATTATTTTGATCAGCTTTACCCACTGAAATCTTGATATCGCCTGCCAAATCCTTCAATGAAGTTAAAGTGTCCTGAGCAAAAGTCATATTGGCCAGCGATGTATTAAGCATCAGGGATTCGCTGCCGCCTTTTACCAGGGCTTCCATCCCCGCTTGGGGGATAGTACAAACAATTGATTCTGTTGTTGCTGGAGCACTAATTTCAAGACCAACGCTGCCGCTGCCAGAATTGTTTACAGCGGTCTTGATTTGCTCTGCTTCAACCCTGGCTTCTACTTGATCGTTGTTGCCAGAGGTAAGAGCGGGCACAATTGTGCCGCCGGATACATGCGCCTCATCGCCTTTTGCCACCGGTTGCTTAATGCTACCGCCGGCGCTTCCACCAGTGCTACCGCCGCTGCTCTTGGTTGTTTTAATCAAAACGCCTTCGGCTTCCTCTACCGCAACGTCCACATCCTTACCGCCAGGCGTGTAATCAGTAGGCTCAGCACCGGTAACGTTTTCACCCGTAGCGGGCAAAATCACCTTAGCGTCGGGATAAGAGACTGTGACCCGTTTTCCTTCCGGTATATTGGTACTGCTCTTAGATTGAGTATTGTTGTAGGCTACAAAATAATCATTCAGATCAGCCACCGCTACGCTGGTCTTGCTGCCATCTTTAGCTACCAGTTCCACGGAAGAAATGTTTTGGATATTTTCGATCAAACTATTGAGATAAACCCCATTATACCTGTAATACATGGGCTTTTGGTAACCATAAGGCGCTGTGCCAGCCTCGGGCACCTGGATGCCCATTTGCACCAGGTCGGTATAGGTATAATTGGTCACTTCACCAGTAGTAGTATTTTTTACATAGAAATACGGGCTTTCCTTATATTTAAAGGTCACAATCTGCGTTGTGCCTGTGCCCACGGTAATGGTTTGCGTAGCGCTTTCCCCGTCTGCCAGATTGGCATTGGTTACTTGCGGCGCCCGCACGGCGTATTGCATGCCAGGCACCAGGCCCTTGTAAACAATATTGCTTCTGACACTTATGGTACCGTTCTTGTCGCTGACGGATTGCACGGTGCAGCCGTCACCACCGGAAAGCAGCTTGCCGTCTTTGCTTACAGCCACACCCAACAAATATTTAATGACTGTGGCATTGGCGCCGCCGATATTGGCGTCATCTTGCCCGGAGCCGGTTTCCCGATAGGCCCTTAGATAGCCGCTGTCTTTATCGGCGTCTTTAAATACCCCCTCTGGGTCATTGACATTGAATTCATCCGGATTTTGGTATTCCTCGTGAATCAAATAAGTGATGATCGTGCGCGTCGGCAATTTTGTACTGCCGCTACCCCACAAAGTGGCTTCAGTTAGACTCTCAACCGTATCCTTATAGTAGGAATCAGGCACCGTCTCGTTGGCCGCCGCATGATAACCGTCCTCTTCCGCATACTGGATGATCATATCGGGAGTAATCGTTACCCCGGTAATATTATTCAGCAAGGTGCTTAATAAGGCGCCCTTTGCGGTAACAGTCTTTTTAACGCTATGATCGTTGTAATAATAAGCTTCTTCTGTTTCCAGCGCTTCTAATTCTTCTTTGGTGTAGTAATAGAACTTGGTATCTCCGTTACCGTCGTTCACCGCCAAATAAAATACCGAATTGGCGATGTCTCCACCAGGTGCTTTCTTGCCTGTTTCTCCTTCATTTTTATCTTCACCTACAACAATACTACTCAATTCCTGTACAGCGCCGGTATTAAGGTCTACTAAAGAAATCGGGTTGTTCCGATCTATTTGTTTAGCAGAGATATTAATAGCTACCAGGTAATCGCCTTTATTCTCTGCAGGTATCACAGACAGTATTTGGTCGGATTTATTCAGAACCTGAATTTGTTCACCTGCTGCTACAGGAATACTCCAGGCTCCCAGCAAGCGATCCAGCTTAATACCCTGGTAAGTTGTCCCGTTTGCTTCACAGCTTTCCAGACCTTTGATGATGATATTGGCCAAAGTGGCTTTTTTGGCCTTTGCCGCCCCGCTGCTGTCGAGCCAATCAACCTGCAGGACTTGTGGTGCATCCACCTCCACGGCAAAGAGCATTTTAGCGAAATTCATGACATTGTATTCATTTACGCTGGACTGCCCGAGCATAATAGTAGGATGGGGAAAATCAGTTGCAGCTTCCCAAGCGTTTAGGGGAGGCAGCTCGTTAGCATTGGGCACGGTAGGTGCAGCCCCTCCGCTCTCTTGGTCATAATCCAAACGATAGAAAGCCAGCATGGGATTAACTGCTGCTTGACCTGCTTCAGAAGCGTTGAAAATATCAGGGAAATAATAACCTTGCGGTACGAATTGAGAGTTGGCCAGATCATATTTTAAGAAAGAACCATAGCCGTCGGAGGCAGTGGTTTTGATGGTAATCTGTCCTTGAGTGGCAGAAATACCGGCATCGTTCAGGATAGACACGAGGCCTATACCACGGCCGACGATAACGGAAGGTATCCCGCCTTTTTTCATGCCGGAATAATAACGGGTAATATTTCCACTATCGTTAGCCAAATCCCTGAGTTCAGCGGGGCTGTAATAAATGTCTTTATCCAGGCCGTTACCTGCAATTAACAAGCCGGCATTGAGACCGTATCGGAATATGACCGTATTCTTTCCGCTGTCAGCATCCAGCGTTATGGTTTGCGATGACTCGGTGGCCACCCTGCCGGGAATCTCCACAGCATTTACGGTCACCTGGCTTCCTACTTCACCATAAAAGGTTTCGCTGTCCCATGGCGCATTAGGTACCGTCAGATCAGGATCACTATCACGGCTTTTAGTCTGATAATTATATACCGTGTAGGCCACTTGCTCGGTTGGCTCGCCTGTGGACCCGGCAGCTATGGAAGCGCCTACCACATTTTTGACCATAACAGCATTGCCGAATTCTCCCGGGCAATATAAGCGCAGAGAAGTGGCATTATCCACGCTGCTTCCGTCAGAACCGACAGCCTCATAAGCTAAAAAGCACTTACTCACTTCTTTCGGAGCAATTGTGCGGGAGGAATAAGCATAGACCCCTTCCCCGTCATTGACGTTCATAGTCAGGGTTTGCCCTTCGTCAAGGGTGATTTTCCAAGCAGTCAATAGCTTATCCAAAGGAATGCCTTTAAGATTGTGGGTATAGACAACATCATTTTTACTATAGGAATAAGAAGTTTCATAAACTCCTAAAAGCACCAAATCAGAAAGGGAAATGCTTTTTGTGGTATCCTCAACTGTCAAAGAAAAGACAGGGCTGTCTGCTCCCAATCTGATTTTGATCGTATCTTTGACGAAACTGCAACCGGTATGGTCGTCAGCCGCAGTCTGCCCAAAAACAAACAAAGGATACTCCTTAACCTCTGTCCCAGCTTCCTTAGGGACTGTTGTACCCGCATCAGGAGTGCCGGTGGCAACCTTTGTTTCGTAAAAAGCCAAAGAAGGATCCACAATTTCGCCGCCCGTACCGTCGGGTGCATAGTAGATCCTTGGAGACTCAACACCAAAAGCATCAAATACTACTTTGGTATAACCATCAGTAGCCTTAGCCTCCAAATTGACAGCCTCTCCACTGACATCAGCACCTAAAGCAGTCAGGGCAGTTTTCAAATTCAGACCGGAAACAGCTCTGTAAATGTAATTGGGTGTGCCGTGATTGTCATAAGAGGAATAAAGAACATTCTCCTGCCAGGCCGAACTGCCGCCCAATAAAGTAGGGACAAGCTCGGCATCCTCTTTCATAGCATCCAAATCGGATTTGCTCAGATAATAAAAATTTTGCTGGAAACCCAGTCCATTAGTAATCCCCTCTCCACCGATGACCAGACCGGCTTCTGTGGGTGTCAAAGTGGCCAAATCATTGCCGTTATTGGTTGAATCTGCGCTGGCATTGGTAATCGACTGAGCGGTAAAAACCAAACCCAAGCAGAGCACAAAAACCATCATGGCTAAAAATAATTTGTTTTTTTGCAGCTTTTCTGTAAAATTCACTGCTTGCACCTCCTGCTAGACCTTTATTTAGTATTTAGTTGCTAAACGTTATTAGTTCAACCTGTTCCCGCATCATCAACCGGCTTGCTTTTGTTGCTCGCTCCCTGTTATTGCCGTAGCTAAATCGTCCTTTTTTATAATGATCATGCCGCTAACCTTTCGGTTTGCAAGATAGTAACCATGTTCACGTTGCTGCAAATATTTCTGCGTATACTCAGCGGGAATTGAATGCCTGGGGATTTGAAAATAAAAATTTAAAAAATCTTCATATTCCTCCTTACAGGAAAAAGGCTGACCGAATTCACTTACTAAATATTTCAATTGAAAAGGTATTTGCTTATCTTCCAAAAATTCCATGACCATTATTACTGTTTCAAGATTTCCCTTTTTTTCAGGGAGGGGATAATATTCATCCAAATGGAAATTATTCTTGCTGTCATAAGGTAAAATAACCACCAGATACTCCTTGGTAAGCTCGCTGACTTTTTTAAACTGACTTAACAGTCCGTTGCAATAGCAGAGAAAAACTATATCGGCGGGTTGTGCCGGCTCCCAATAATGCCAATCTGCTACTCGACATATTAGATTGTTAATATTTCTTTTTTGGCATTCTTGGCTCAGATAGCTTAAAACTTTTAGGCTGATATCAATAGCGGTAACTGATTTCACAGCATCCGCCAGGGCCATGCTTAAGTAGCCCGCTCCGCAGCCTAAGTCAAATGCCTCTACTGCAGGATGCAATAATTCAGCACATTCATCGACAATCTGTTGATAAAAGCCAGTTTCTGCCGCTGCCCTGCGATACCAGGTTAAATTTTTCTCCGTCCAGACAAACAGGAAATATCACCCCTTTCAACTAATGCTCGATAAAGCTTATCCCGATTCCCTTCGGTAACAGTAATTACTTCTACATCACCCCTTACCCTGATGGCATTAAGAAAAGCATTATCGGCCTGTTTGATGACCCCTAGAACAGGAATCTGGGAGCTCAAAACCTCAAATACTTTTTTCTGAAACTGCTCGGCATTGCTTTCGAAAAAACCTAATTCATCCATAATACATAGACCTGCTGGATGTTGCAGACAGGCATTTAAAACCCTTGTCCCCAAATGATCAAACACAGCATGATATCCTTCCCAGGAATCATCTTCCAAGCATCGTCCGATAAAAGGTAATTCCTTCGGTACCAATTCTTTAAGTAAAGGCACAAAATAAAACCCGTTCAGCCGCCCTTGTTGAAAAAACGGCAAAGTTCTAAAGCCGCCGACACTTCCTGAATAGTCTGCCAGCAGCTTGTTAATTATTGTACTTTTACCCACATGAATTTTACCGGTCAAGAAAATGTTTATGATTAAATTCACTCCATTCTTATGCAAATATCATCCAAAACAAAACAGCACTTAAACTCACATAAAGAAGTAATACCAACAAACAAATCGAATCATAATGTATCTTTAGACTACATAAATCATAATCAATCAATTAAGAAAAGTCAACAAATCTGACTTTAACATCTTTTAAAAAATAAATATACATTCTTATGATCATTTATGATGATTATTGATGTTTAATATCTGGTTAAGTCGCCTGTTATAGTCTTACAATACCCCTCAGAAGCCGGTTTAAAAGCCACTCCAGCAATTAGTCCATATTAAAAGCGCGATATGAAGCATCAGCATCATATCGCGCCTAAATTGCGCTGTACTTAATTTTCAACTTGCCGCACGTAACCGCACAACCACTTTTATTTTTACACCTCTCGGCTACAGACCCCAACCAATCTGCTGCAGCCCTGCTATTTTTTTATTACGATCCACAAGTTCACGATATCATACATGATCTCAACATTTGCAGCCGGGATGTCGGTCTTGCGTAAGATTTCCCGGAATCTGTCAGGCGCAGCGGGGCCGATCTTCTCTGCCAGATGCCCTTCCCAGTCCGGATAGATATCCTTCATTTGGCGCCCGATATCCTCCATGAGCTCTCGCGTGGCAAAGCCGCCGCCAATAAAGGCCATCCCATCCGGGGCCAGTACGCGATAGACTTCATTAAAGCCTTTGACCTGATCCTCCCAGAAAAAAACCGACCCCCGGCTGACAATCAGTTGGGCATAATTATCCCGGAATGGAAGAGCTTCAACATTGGCTCGCAAAGTCTCAACTCTGTCCGACAGTTGGCGGGCCTTAATGTTTTCTTCAGCAAACCCGAGCATTTCAGGATCAACATCGATGAGCCTGACCGTTAAATCGCTTTTTTCAGCCAGCGCCAGTCCCATATATCCGTTGCCGGTACCAATATCAAGGCAAACACCTTCCTTAAGACCGCTTTGTTGCAGAAAATAATCCGCCAGCAGGGGAAATACCGGGTAGATGACCTCTTTTACTCTTATATTGAAATCTGCTTTATTATCCAGCTTGATTTCCACCTCTTATCACTTTATTTATCTTACTGCTCTATTCCAACCGTGTCCATTTCTTTAACGGCCGGATGGTTAAAAACTCCAGCAACACCAGGATGACAAGCAGTACGACTACCCAGGCAAAGAGCTTTTCGGTTTCCAGGTATACCCTGGAAATAAAGATCCTTTGCCCCATCCCATCAGCAGCGCCCAGCATTTCCGACATGATGGTCAACCTCAAGGAGGACGCCATGCCCAGGGAAAAGCCCGTGATCAGGTGGCCGCGCATACCCGGCAAATAAATTTTGGTCAGTTTTTTCAAAGGCGGCACGCAATATACGGCCGCCATTTGTTTTAACGCCGGCTCGATGGAATGGATACCGGCCACAGTATTCGTGTGCATGACGGGAAATACCAGTAAAGCCACAAGAAATACCGCCATCTTGGTTCCCATACCGAACCAAACCATCGCCATAGTGACAAAAATAATGGCAGGTACTGACAGCAAGAACACAATTACCGGCTGAAGCAGCAATTCCACTTTTTTAAAGATGCCGGCAATGACACCGGTAACAGACCCCAGCGCCAGGCCAAAGAACAAACCCGTGAATTGCCTGGCAAAAGTGATCTTCAGATTCTCTGCCAACTCACCGCTGGCAATAATATTTATTAAGCCGCGCCAGGTTTCCAAGGGGGAGGGAACGATCACAATGCTGTAGACCATAGACAGCAACTGCCAGACCGCCAGCATTAAACCGACACCCAGGGCATACCATAACCTCGGATTATTTATAGAAAAAGGCGTCATCCGGCAATTTACCTCCGAATGCATTGATGTCTGCCGTAGTTGCCAATTCTTTGAAGAAATCCACGACTTCCGCCTGGCATTCGATTGCAGGCCTGGGATCCAGTCGGGCATATTGGATTGATTCCGTCACGGCCTTAGCTTTCATGGTGGGCACATGTTTTTCCACAATCGGGCCTGCCTCCTGCCCATGTTCGTTGACCCATCTGGCCTCTTCGATGTATGCTTTCTGAAAACCTGCAACTTGCTCAGACGCAACTCCGCTGCCATTGACGACGACGATCCCCGCCATCGGAAATTTCTTATGCTTTTGCCCCGGCAGCTTACCCCATTCCTCTGTTAAATCCAGCACCCTGTAAAGCTCAACATTGGCTTTCTTTGCGTTTAAGGAAGCAATACTCGATTGAGGCTCGTTAAGCACCGCGTATTTAACTTGCCCGGAACTCAGGCGCTGTGAAGCTTCCGGCATGTCGAGATAGCTGATCTTCAGATCCTTATCAGGGTCAATATCATTCTTGCTCAGAAGATGGCGAAAAATATGATCGTGAATGCCGCCTTTCCCTGATACAATGACCTCCTTACCTTTCAGATCCTGCAGCAACATGACTTCATTTTCGGTACTCATCACATAAAGCATTCCCCACACGGTTACCATCAGAAGCTGCGTATCCATGCCTTTGTTATAGGCCAGCAGCGCATTGCTCAGGGGCGTGCTGCAAAGGTGCACATCTTTGGCCGTAATCATCGCTGTAAGCTGCTCACTATTTTGCCATGGCTTCAAGACAATATTGCTGTTTTTTTCGCTCATGGTCGCTAATGGATATGTAACGGGGCCAGGCGCGATACCGAGCTTCAAATTCAGCTCTTCAAAGGAGGCAGGCGCAGAGGCCGCATTTGGCGTTTCCGCAGCCTCGTCATTTCCACCGCAACCCGCCGTACAGAGCACCAGCCCCAGGCAAAGCAACAGGAGCATGATCTTTTTTCTCATCAATTATCATTCCTTTATTTATTGTTTGTTTGTGCATGGCTAATTTAATTTTTTCCGCCACTACACTTTTTTCTGGCGGCTGCCGCCTGTCTTCCGGGTTGCTGGTGATATTCAGGATGATCCTGCAAGGCCTGCCGTCAACGACGATGATCCGGTCACTGAGCTTAATAGCTTCCTGGAGATCGTGGGTCACCATGACGGTTGTACACCTGTGATGCTTTTTAAGTGTCAGCAACAGATCCTGCATTTCGACTTTTAGAGCTTCGTCAAGACCCGAGAATGGTTCATCCAGTAACAGCAGATCAGGCTGCACAACAAAAGCCCGCCCGATAGATACCCGCTGCATCATCCCGCCGCTAAGTTGCTCCGGATAGTAATGCCCGAAGGCTTCCAGGCCGATTTGCGGCAGCAGCTGCCGCACTATCTCCTTTCGACGGCCGGCATCCCTGTCCAGTCTAAAGAGCCCAATCTCCATATTTTCTTCCACCGTCAGCCAGGGCAAAAGCCGTGGCTCCTGGAATACATAGGCGATCCGCCTGTTGTCCGAAACCACGGAACCGGAACCAGGGGTTAATATACCCGCCAGCACATTGAGGATGGTAGTTTTGCCGGTACCGGAGGGACCGAACAGGCAGATGGACTCTTCAGCCTCCCCTTTCATGTTGAAGCCGTCGAGTACTTTAAGCTCACCGTAAGCAAGGGTGATATTTTTCAATTCAAACAAGTTTACACCCCCATTTACGACGCGCTTCTTCTCATGGCCGCCCGGAAATTCCCCCAACCAATCCATTTGAGGACAGCATAATTATCCTTAAGCAGAGCAGGCGGATCAGCTTCAGGCGCAGCCGGGACAAAAGTCTGCCGCATGAGGAAATCCTGAACTCTGGGCGAGAGCATGAAGTCCCCCAGCTTCAGCAGGCTTCCAGCAAGGCCTTTTTTCCAGGCGATAATCTGAGGCATGCACAACAGCCCTTCCTCCGGCCAGAACATCTTGATCTTTTGACTCTCGGAAATCCTGCCAAAAGTGATATTAGCAATGCCCAGGGCAAATTCGCCGTTTTTGACGGCTTCGATGACATTGGGCGGCGTCCCGCGGTAAGTGATATTCTCATCTACGGCTGGTGCCTGCTCCGGGTTCCCGTATTTAAGCACCGCCCGGATGACCTTTGGCGCAATATGTTCCTTACCCGGCATCATGACGCGCCCCTTCCATTTGGGCGCGAGAAGCTCATGCCAGGCCCGGGGAATTTCCGATTCGTCCGTATAAGCCGGGTTGTAAAACATGACAAAGGGCACGATGCCAAAGGTATGAAAATATCCCCCCGGCTCTACAAAACCACTGTCCTGGAGCTCTTTACTGATAGGAAACCGTCCGGGCACCTTTAGCATATGCTCCTGAAGGTACCGGTCGGTCTGCACCGCCAATTCCGGCATGAAGCCAATGAAAATATCCGCCTCCGCACCACTGCTATGGGAATTTTCAATTGCAAATTCTGTTTGGTAATCATCTCCGGCCGTTATAACATGTTCTCTCAGGATCTCTTCCAATCCCCTGCTAATATTGAGGGGCAATCGGATTTGTATCTTCACCATCTTGCCTCATCTCCTTCCCCCGGCAACTCAACTATAAGTCCTCTAAAAGCTCACCGCTACGCATCCTGGCACGTAATTCAGCCATATTATTGTCGGCGAATTCCAATCGCTGGAGAGTTTCCTCTTCCTTCTTCGTGCGCCGTATGACGCTGTGAATCCCACCGTTTCTTATGACCAGCCGGGTGTGGGCCAGCAAGGCCAGGAGCGGGTCGTGAGTGGTTAGAAAGACAATCTTATCTTCGCCGGTCAAAAGCTCCATGGCTTTGCGCCTGTTAATCCCGGCATTTTCTATTTCATCGATGAGCACGATGGGAGCGTAGGACAGCAGAGCGCAATCGGCGATCATGAGAGCGCGGGACTGACCGCCGCTGAGCTGCGCCACGTTGCTATCCAGATCAAATTTTTCTCCCGCCAGGGAATTAGCCAGCTCCAGGATCCGTTCGATCTTCTCGCCGGTATCCGCCGTCGGCCAGCAACGGGCATGCATGCTGAGGAAGTCGCGCACCGTCAGATCGATAACGAAGTTCATATTCTGCGAGATCTGCGCTACTATCCTCCGCCTCGTTCTCCCTTTTCTGAATTTGGGCAGCACCCCATTGTTGATCAACACCCTTCTTCCCGTGGGCGTGTCGCCGCCGGCGCCGCATTCAATATCCTCCAGCAGGCGGCTCTTGCCACTACCGGTGGGGCCTACTACGGCCACGATGTCCCCGGGCTGAAAAGTCAGAGGGCTGAATTGTTCCGGTTCGCCGGTTTTGCCGTGGCCGGGGCAGATGGTGATGGTTTTGACTTCCTGGACTTCTTGAGCCGGCATGGCCCGCATGCTTTTTAAATCGACGGCGCAGCCAAGCTGCTCCAACCAGTCTTTGGCATGAGGTTGCCCGGCAAAAAGCAATTTCACCGGCTCTTTCATATATTTCTGTATGGTCATTTGCCGTCCCCCGTATTGCCTTCCCTGATTGCAATCTTTTTCAGATTGCCCATCTGGTACTGGGCGCCAATATTCGTCTCACCGAGACAGTAGGAACAAAGAGCCATCGGCATCGGGTAGCGCAGCTTGTTGCCTGTAACCACTGCATCACTGGGATATTCATCTAATTTTTTGACTAACTCGTCAGCCCCCTGTCCTGTCAACCCGTTGACGTGAAATATCTCGGCCCGGGGGTTGGCGTATTGGACATTCATCTCGAACACTTCTCTTTCCGCCTGGGAAACAAGATCGCTCTTGGTGATCACAACAATGTCCGCAAACCGGAGCATGGGCCCTATTTTCCCCGGTGTGTACACACCGCTCATCTGGTCAACGACGCAGACAGCCGGAATGGCCCGAATATGGGGAGCGCACCGGTTGCAAAGCCCTGCGCTTTCCGATAAAAGGATGTCGAGGGCTATTTCGGCACCCCAGTTGAATACATCTTCAATGTTGCTGATGTAGTAGTGATCCGGACATTGCTGGCCGGAAAGACCCAGTAAGACCGGCACTTGCAAGCCGGCGTAAATCTTGTCGTCATTGCTCTGGAGACAGTCGAATTTTACTACCCCCACCTTGGTCCCTCTGCCAAGATACATGCGGATCATCTTCGTGATAACCGACGTTTTGCCCGAGGAAGGTGGACCGGAAAAGGTGATCAATTTCATGCCTTATTCATTTCCTCTCGTTATGCATTGTGCTTGTAAGAAGATATTTTCCAATCAGTTAGCAAAAGACCCCTTATCACCAACCTTATTATGGCTCAGGGTATTAAACCATGGCATGACATGGGCAACACCCAAAGCTATATAACATAATTAAGGAAATAAAACAACACTAGGTGACATACAAACACCCTTATTGCATAGACAAAACAAAGAATAACATTACATAAATAATAAACTAGCCCATGACACAAAGTCAATAGACTAGTCGCAACATCTCGTATGAATAACTATCTGCTTTACATACTTCGCCACGCATCTCCATGTTTGTTTATGCAACGATTCAACCGCTGGCGCTGTTATGAAACATTGCTCTCTTTTCTTTTAAGCAACCCGTATTTCTTATTCAACTTGATAAAACCTGCAGCAGCCTGACCTTGTATCAGAAAGGCCAAAGAGACCATCAATGCCGCGTTAGGGCCAAAGGCAATTGCCGCCAGACCCATGGCAATGGATAGATTGCGGAGAACAGTGGAGAAAACCAGTGCCAGACCATCTCTTTCTTCAAACATTTTTCGCCCGATGAATACAGCTATCATATAATTAACAGCATAAAAAATGAGTTGAACTATAAAAGCTAGCGCAAAAATTTCAAGCCGGGAGGCAATTTTTGGGGCGTTCAAACTTATACTGATAAAGATGATGGGCATTATTCCCCAGGCACTGGCCGCCGGCAAATAAGGTTTTATCAGCTTTTGAAAATATTCTTGAGAAAATCTTTTCAACAAGTAATGGTAAGTAATTACGCCCAGAATCAGAGGTATCAGAATCACCAGAGCAATCGTTTTGAGCCAATTATAAAACCCAGAATTAGTGCCAAAGAGATGGCGTAAGAAGTATTCTTGGCCGGCCAAAAAAACAGTCGCTTGGCCAACCCGGCCCTGGCTTGCATCATAAAATAGCACCTCACTTTTTTCCTAATTCCGCTAATATTTAGCTTATTTTAAGCGGCGGAATGAAACAACGCGTTTCCCTGGGGCGGGCATTTGCCATCCAGCCCGACTTATTGCTTATGGACGAGCCATTTTCTGCGCTGGATGAGCATCTCAAGAATGATATGCGCACTTTACTGAAGGACTTGATCCAATGGCAGCCATGTACCACAGTTTTTGTTACTCACGACGTAAAAGAGGCGATACAACTAGCAGATCGAATAGTCATTTTGCAGGGACGACCCTGCACCATTAGCAAAACCCTCAAGCCCGATCCTACTCAGGTCTCGGATATGAACTATGTAAAAGACTTAGCGGACAGCATTCTTGAAAATCTTTAATGTTTGGGACGCTAAGACAAAATAATATCAAATAATTGGAGGTCAATTATGGTAAGGAAATTAGCAGTACTCTTAGTTACTATGTGCATCCTTCTGGCGGCCGGTTGCAACAGCAACAATAACACCGCCGGCACCAATGCCGACCCTGATCCCGCACAGAATCAGAAACTGGCTTTGTCAGTTGCCGGAGCACCGGGTCCAGTCAGTTATCCCCTGGCGTACATGGTGCAAGATAACCCTGATTTAGATGTGCAGCCCTGGAAGACATATGATCAGTTGTTGTCTATGATTACCGCCAAACAAGTTAAACTGGCCAGCTCTCCCATCAACAATGCCATCATGGCCTATAACAAGGGTTTTAATATCAAGTTAGTTAATGTATCGGTCTGGGGTATGTTGTATGTGGTTAGCAGCGACTCATCTATTAAGGAGATTAAAGATCTCAAGGGTAAGGAGATAGCCGTACACGGTCAGGGTAATATTCACGACCTGGTTTTCCGCCATTTGCTCATTCAAAATGGTTTAGATCCGGATACTGATGTGCAGATCACATATATGGATCTATCCCAGGCCTCCGCTCAGCTAATTACAGGTGAAGTAAAGTATGCGGTTCTAAATGAACCCAACGCCAGCATGGCTTTGCTAAATGCTAAAAATTCAGGCGTTGAACTTGCCCGGGTCATAGATTTGCAAGAAGAATGGGCGAAAATACCGGGTCAGGAAAACAACCGTATTCCCCAGGCAGGATATGTTGCTGTAGTAGAAGCCGGAGTCACTCCGGATGAAATAGCTGCATTTCAGGCCAGTTATTCGGAAGCGGCTAAGTGGGTAAACGAACACCAGGCAGAAATTGGTCCTATGGTTGAAAATCAGACCGAGTGGATGAAGGCGGCCGCAGTTTCGGAGTCATTAAAATACGCTAATTTGCAGCCTGTAGCTGCAGCCGACTGCCAGGATGAAGTCATCGCGTTTTTTAATGAGTTGAGCAAGACCGCTCCAGCTGCCGCATTAGGAGGCAAACAGCCGGATGCCAACTTCTTCTTCCAAGAATAGAGACTATCTCTATACTTTCTTAGGTGTACTGACAATAGTAGTGGGCTGGCAGTTGCTTTCAATGCATTATAACCGCGTATTGATGCCTTCACCGGCAGATACCTTACGTGCGCTTTTTGATATCTACAGCAGTGGAGAATTGATAGAGAATCTTAAAATATCTTTTAACCGCCAGCTCATTGGCCTTGCGGTGGGCACGATATTAGGTTTGGTCACCGGTATTATGGCAGGGATAAATCGCAAGCTAGAGTTAATCATTCAACCCCTGACAAGGCTCCTGTTAGCAGTTCCTGCCATCGTTTTTGTGGTAATGGCCATGGTTTGGTTCGGCATGGGCAGCACCATGGCCATTTTCCTGGTTTCCCTATTGGTCTATCCAATTATGCATGTAAATACCGTTCAGGGTTTTAAATCAATTGACAGCAAGCTGCTGGAGATGGGAAAAGTATACCGTCTCCCCGGGATAATCAAAGTTAAAAAAATATATCTGCCGGGGCTCACCTATTCGGTAGTGGCCGGATTTTCATTGGCTACAGCTTCATCCGTCCGTCTGACTGTTATGGCAGAACTACTGGGCGCCCGGGAGGGGATAGGACAAAAAATCGCTATCTCCAGAGCTTATCTGCAGATAGATAACCTATTCGCCTGGGTGCTGGTGCTGATATTGATTATCGTTTTACTGGAATGGTTCATTATCAGACCTTTAAATAAATTTTCCGCACGCTGGAAAGAAAACTACCAGTAGTATCTAGAACAGCAACGGTATATAGACTAGAAAGGATTTAATGCTACCTTACAAGGGCCGGGCTCGCCTGGCTAACCCGTCCAGATTTACCTTTGAGGGAAACAGTGCTGTAATCCGTAGTATATGGGAGACCCGGTCGCAGTTTAACCATATTGGTAAGACGGGGATTAAATACAGCGACATTCATAGAACTGCTTGCATAAGGAGTTCTTTATAATTGAACTAAAGGAATAATCACCCACAAGGAGTGAGATAAGATGCTAAACCAGGAGGCCTGGGCAAAAACCGTTGCTTTTCATGGACATATTTGCCCTGGTATTGTGGTGGGTTTTCGCGCCAGCATGATGGTCCTCGAGCTGCTGGGCTTACCCGGAAAGCATATCGGGGAAAGCCACTACGCCATTGTGGAAAACGATGTCTGCGGCGTAGACGGAGTACAATTGATTACCGGCTGTACGCTGGGAAATGATAGTCTCATTATCGAAAATCAGGGCAAATTTGCCTTTGCCTGGATTAACAAAAAGACGGGGGAAGGTTTCAGATTCCTCCTCAAGGTACCCGTCTGGAAGTCCAATGAACCCCTGGAACTGCACCGTAAGGTGAAATTGGGCACAGCCACCCCGGAAGAAAAACAAAAATTTTTCTCATTAAGGGAACAGCGTGGTCTGGAATTAATGGAACTGTCAGACCAGGAGTTGTTTAAGGTTGAAAAAATACAAAGAAAGCTTCCGGGCAAGCCACGTTTATTTCCCTTTGTCACATGTGCCCGGTGTCATGAAGCCTTCATGGAACCATATGCCAAAGAACTTAACAACGAAATACTCTGTTCAAGATGTGCCGGATTAACATCCGGTTAATTAGAACTCTGTATTAAAGGGACCGTGTTGAAATTTTGTTTTCGAACACGGTCCCTGCTTTTACTCCTTAACAATAAGGATCATGCCTTTAGCATGATGCAGAACATAGGTGGAAACACTGCCCAGGAAAAGCCGGTCCAGCGGCTTTTTATTGTTTGAGCCCACCACAATCAGGTCGGCTCCAACCTCCTCTGCATACTTCAGCAAGGCTTTGCCCGGGGACCCTTCCAATAGTTCTATCGTTACGTCAAGTCCTTTTTCCTTCGCCTGCAAAGCAGCCTGCTCCAGGATTTTTTGATAATAAGCGTTGGCGTGGTTGTTAAAAAACTCAGTCAACGATGCACTGCCCTGCATATATATATCATAGGTAGCGATGTGAGTAGGCAGTTCAACTGCCGTAGCAATGAATAGTTCCGCCTTGTTATCCACAGCAATTTTTACGGCCGCAGCGAGGGCTTTTTGGGCGAGGATTCCGTCATCATAACCCACGAGAATTTTTTTTACTATGGCTGACAATAGCTTTCCCCCCTTTCCAACTTGCCCGGGAGCAATCTAATTAATAAACTAAGCTGCTAAATCCAAGCCTCTCAAAAATCCTCCTCTTACCAGGTATCTTATGCCATTGCGCACCAAGTGTCAATTCATACCAATTAATCCCCGAGAAACCCAGCCAGTTCCTCTATATGATTAACCACAGGAGCCTCCTGGGGCAGGGCATCCCGGACAACCCTCTCCCAGGCCAGTCCCTCAAAAGGTTCCAGTATAGCAATAATACCCCGGTCATCTGCTTTACGGATCAGCCGACCGCACCCTTGTTGCAGACGCAAGGACATTTCCGGGTAATCCACCTCAGTCACAGGGTCGAGGCCCAGACTTATGGCTTCATAACGCCTGGCTTCGATTAAAGGATCCCGGGGCGGAAAGGGAAGCTGCCAGACAACCAGGAGTGACAGGGCGGCTCCGGGCACGTCTATACCCTCCCAGAAGCCTGAGCCTACCAGAACGGAGGAGATGTCTTCCCGAAACCGGTTAACCAGGTAGCCCCTTTCTCCCCGGTCCTCCCACAATAAATTAAAAGGCAGCCGCCTATCTTTGAGCCCGGCACGCAGCTTTTTCACCTCGGAGGGTGCATTGGTAAGCACCAAAGCCCTTCCCTTGGTAAGCTGCAATAGAGCAACCAGACGCTCCAGGTTAAGCTTAAAACGGCTCTTCAGATCACCGCCAGTCAAAGGCTCCGGCAGGTAGATCCTCACTTGCTCCGCATAGTCAAAGAAGCTACCCACAGATGAATGAGAAGGGTCCTTGACCCCCAGTGTCCGTGCCAGGTAGCTGAAATCACCGCCGGCGCTCAAAGTCGCGGAGGATAGCACTACCGGCAACCCCCTGTCAAACAGCCGCTTTTTTAGCATAGCTCTAAGGTCACGAGGCACAACCCACAAACTTTTATCAGCACGATCAACCCAGACAATAGCTTCCCGGCCCTGATTCCGGTAAAATCCGGCCAGGGCGGCCATGGTCCGCTCTATTCTGGCTTCAAACGTCTCAATTTTGGTTTTAGGTAAGGATTCCAGATGCAGCTCTTGCTCGTACTGCAGTTCCTGATACAACAACTCCAGGGCACGCCGCAAAGTTTCAGCTGCCTGCAATAGATCTCTATCCAGCTTTACAGCAAGGCGCTCTGTTCGCTCATCCTCCTGGGCCGCCTGGTAAAGGAGGTTAAAGAATCTGTCGGCAGCGCCCCGCATGGCAAAAACGGCAGCAACCAGCGCAGTTCTAGCCCCTTGGATTTGCTCCAGCACATCAAGCATACCGTCCAGCTCCTCGGGCACAACCTGCCGCCCGGCCCGCATGGCCGCAGGCAGCATAATTTTGTGCCCTTCATCAAGTACTACCGCCGCATAAGGAGGCAGCAAGGGCAGCCGGCCTTCGGCCAGCCTGTTGTCCCGCGTCCACAGATCTTCAAAAAACACTCCATGATCACAGACAATCAGGTCCCGGGCCTGACGAAAGTGCTCCCTCACCTTGACCAGCTTGCAAAACCCCCTGGAAAAACAATCATCGCAGCACTCGGCTTCATCCCAGCCCACCTGGGACCAGACAGCATCGGAAATATGGGGCATCTCGGAACGTTCACCCAGCCTGGTGCTCTCCGCCCAGTGCAAAACCTCATCCATTGCCCTGACAAGCCTGTCCGGCCGGTCAACACAACGGTTAACCTTCCGCTCACAAATATATTGACGGGGCTCCTTGGCCAGGCGGACATCCAACTCCAATTTCAGGATACGTGACAGGTTATTAATATCCCCCTTGGGACCAACTAATTGTTCCTGCAGCGCTGTTGATGCACAGGCAATGACTACCGGCTTGCCGGCAAAACGGGCATACGCTATGGCAGTGAGGAGATAGGCAAAAGTCTTGCCTGTCCCAAGGCCTGCCTCGGCAAAATGGACCTTGTGCTTACATACCGCGTCTGCTAATTGAAAAGCCGTGAAGATCTGCTCCTCACGGATTTCATAACCATATTTAGGCAGAATGTCATAAAAGACATCCCCGATCCAGTCTGCCAGCCTTACCGGGAATTCTTTTTTGCTTCGGCAAGCAAAAGGAACTTGAGCGTTTACAATAGCACACAAAGAAACAAGCCGCCTTTACATAGATATATGGCTTTAAAACCAAGTAGTATTATTTCTCCGTAGCGGTAAAATATCCCTGCCTTTAGCCGGGCCGGCCTATAGGAAAGACATCAGTTTTATTCCCTTGGGGAGCTTTGAGTAAGAACGCCAGGATTGCCGATATAATTAACAGACCTGCGGAAATCAAGTATGCCATGTGATAAGACTGAGTTTGGTCAACAATATAACCACCCATAATCGGGCCGATCACACCAGCCAGTCCCCAGGCGCAAAATACAATCCCATAATTAACCCCGCCATTCTTCATGCCGAAGTAATCAAAGGTCAGGGTCGGGAACACGGCCAATAGGGAGCCGTAACACACACCTGCCACAGCAATCCCCATAATCAGCAGGCTGGAGGTGGTATAGGAGCTGAAGAAAAACATGTTCACCGCCTGTCCCACAAACATCAACAGCAAGGTGTTGGTGCGGCCTATTTTATCAGCCAAAATGCCCCCTGCAATCCGGCCGGTAGTATTGAAGACAGCCAGAATAGCCACGAATACAAAAGCCCAGGCAATATTAGCCTGTATCTCAGCAATAATTGCCAGCTGACCGATGATCATAACCCCGGCCACTGAGCCACAGCCGTACATGAGCCAGATGAACCAGAATTGTGGCGTGCGCACCATTTCTCCGGGTGTATATTCCCTTCCGGTGGTGGCTACCGCAGCTTTTGCCGGCGCCTCTGTCCCCAGCGGCACATAGCCTGCCGGTGGACTCTTTAAAAACTGGGCCAGAATCAGAATTATGGCGGCAAACAGAATTCCCTCGATCAAAAAAGTGTTTTTTACGCCATAGCTGTCCACCAAATACTGGGTCAAAGGGGCTTGATAAACCGCAGCCAACCCGATACCCGCTACCACCAGGCCGCTGATGAGGCCTCTCTTCTGGGGCGGGAACCACTTTACCGCCGCAGGGGTAGTAGCGCCATAGGCCAGGCCGATACCAGCCCCGGTAATAAAACCAAAGAATAAGGACAAGGTAATAATTGAATCGGCAAAACTCGCCAGAATAAAGCCTAAACCTACCAGCACACCGCAAATAGTAGCGGATATACGGGGGCCAAAACGATCCTGCAGCTTGCCCCCGGGAATAGACATCAAAGCCAGCATGGCCATGCCGATAGCATTGGGGAGAGCAGCTTCCGTCTTGGTCAATCCCAGATCGTTAACCAGTGCGGCGGCAAACACGCTCCAGCTGTAAAGGATACCGCAGCACATGTTAATCCCCACGGCAATGGCTGTCATCGTCCAGCCTCTGTTTTTAACTTCCACGTTTAGCCTCCCTGTTATTCAATTAATCAATTTCCGTTTTTGCTAGCTGCGTTGATGCGATAATCACCCCCCCACAATTAAAGCACTCATGGTGACAAATTTACCTATTTTCAGCCCGCACCTGAATCAATTGTGCGGCGATACTAATAGCTATTTCCGCCGGGGTTTCCGCCTTGATCTCCAAGCCTATAGGCGTTACCACCCTTTGTAGATCCTCCTGGCTGAATTTATCCTCCTCAACTAGCCTTTTGAAGGTAGCCGCCACTTTTTTCTTACTGCCGATAACACCTATATATAAAGCTTCTGTGCGCAAGGCCTGCGCCAGCACCTTGTAATCATACATATGTCCTCTGGTCATGATCACCACATAATCATTGGGCTCTATTTCAACACTCGCCCCGATATGATTAAAATCACCTAAATAGATGGCCTCGGCCTGAGGAAAGAGGCTTTTTGTTGCAAATTCCGGCCGGTCTTCGATGACTACACACCGGAAACCCACGTGGGCCAGCACCGGCACCAGCTCTTGCGCCACATGGCCGCCGCCAAATACGCAAACCTTACCGGACTTCACCAGGGGCTCAATATAGTATTTTCTGCCGTTGTGGACTTCCCAGACACTGCGCCTGTCCAAAAGAGGCATAATGTCACTTTCTTGGATGCGGTCGGAACCAATGATGCCCTCCCCTTTTACATATACCGCCAGTTCCCAGGCCACTTCGTCCGTAGTCTCGGTTATGAGCCAGGAATCGATGTTGCGATCGAGGATTTCAAGGATCTTTTGCAATAAATCAATCTGTTCTTTGTTCCCACCGGAAAAATACTGAAAATAGACGGTGACGTCTCCGCCGCAAACCATGCCCAGGTCCGCCACCTGGTTGGGTGAGAGGCTGAAGCCTTTGGTATAAGACTGTTTATTATCAAGCACCTCTCTGGCCAACTGTTGGGATTCATACTCGACAGCCCCGCCTCCGATAGTGCCAAAAGATTCGCCGTTAGCGCAAACTACCATCCTAGCCCCGGAGCCCCGTGGCGTTGAACCGGAGCTGGCCACAATACTGGCCAGTACTACACTTTCACCAGAGGCTAAACGTTCATGCATTTTCCGAAAAAGTTTTTTCATGCCGCATCTGTTCCTCCTTATACTTATATTGCAGCTGCAAAGCTTTTCTATAACAAAGTACTCTTATATAAATTACCCTAATTTGTGAAAATCCCTTTAAACACTGCCGCAATCAACCCGGTCAACAAATAGGCCCGCATAAGTGTGTATGCCGGCCTAAATATGTTTAATATTTACGATTCCGCACGCAGCGCTTCGAAGCTCCAGTCCGGCTGCCTTATTAGCCGGAAAATCATTATTTTCCTTTGTTTCTGATTAAGTCTTTACTGCTTGTTGGCCGCCTTTTGCAGCTTGCCCCAGGTATCCTTGAGTGAGACAATCCGGTTAAAAACCGGTCTTTTATCCCTTGAATCCGCAGTATCCACACAGAAAAACCCTTGGCGCAGGAACTGGTAGCGGCTACCCGGCGCTGCATTCTGCAAGCCCTGTTCCAACATGCAGGAGGTTAGCCTCGTCAGCGAGTCCGGATTCAGGCAGTTCCGGAAATCCTCTTCCTCCTCGGGGTTTTCTTTTAGAAACAGGTGATCATATAAACGCACCTCAGCCTCGAAGGCGTGTCTTGCAGAAACCCAGTGCAGCGTGCCTTTAACCTTGCGGGAGCTGGCCGGACTACCACTGCGTGTTTCAGGATCATAGGAGCAATGCACCTCCACTACCTGGCCGGACGCGTCCTTGACCACATATTCACAACGGATGATATAGGCATTCTTTAAACGCACTTCCCGACCTGGTGCAAGACGGAAAAATTTCTTGGGCGGATCTTCCATGAAGTCTTCCTGCTCAATATAGAGTTCTCTAGAGAAGAGCAGCTTACGACTGCCAAGGGCAGGATTCTCCTGGTTGTACTCTGCCTCCAGCTCCTCAACCTGTCCTGCGGGATAGTTGTCGATAACCAGCTTCAAAGGTCTCAACACCGCCATCACCCGTGGAACAGTCAGATTTAAGTCCTCACGGATGCAATGCTCCAGCAGGGCAATGTCAACCGTGCTGTTAGCTTTGGCCACACCGATCCGATCACAAAAATCCCTGATGGATTCCGGGGTGTAGCCACGCCGGCGCAAGCCCGAAATAGTCGGCATGCGCGGATCGTCCCAACCGCTCACGAAGCCTTCTTCCACCAGCATGCGCAGCTTACGCTTGCTCATAACCGTATAGGTCAGGTTTAAGCGGGCAAATTCTATCTGCTGGGAATGGAAAATACCCAGGCTCTCCAGCACCCAGTCATAAAGGGGACGGTGATCTTCAAATTCCAGGGTGCAAATTGAGTGCGTGATTCTCTCAATAGAATCAGAAATCGGGTGCGCATAATCATACATAGGGTAGATCAGCCATTTATTCCCTGTGCGGTGGTGTTCAGCTCTCAGGATCCTATAGAGCACAGGGTCACGCATATTCAAATTTGGTGAGGCCATATCAATTTTAGCCCGCAGCACCCGGGACCCGTCCGGAAACTCACCGTCACGCATCCGTTGAAATAAATCAAGGTTTTCTTCCACAGACCGGTTGCGATAGGGGCTTTCCTTCCCCGGTTCGGTGAGAGTACCCCGGTATTCTCTTATCTCCTCCGCACTGAGATCGCATACATAGGCTTTTCCGGCCTCGATCAACTGTAAGGCATAGTTATAAAACTGTTCAAAATAGTCGGAGGCGTAGAACAAACGGTCATCCCAGTCAAAGCCCAACCAGCGCACATCTTCCTTGATCGATTCCACATATTCCACATCTTCTTTAACCGGATTGGTATCATCAAAACGCAAGTTGGTGATACCGCCATTCCTGGCGGCAATGCCGAAGTTCAGGCAGATGGATTTGGCATGGCCAATATGAAGGTAGCCATTAGGTTCGGGTGGGAAGCGGGTATGGACGATACCATTATATTTATTGGTTCTAAAATCATCATCGATAATGCTCTGTATGAAATTGGCCTCCAAGGCGGAATGCTGTGCAGCAGCTTTTCCGCCGCTCCCCTCTTTTCTCTTGCTGGCCGCGTTTATTTCCCTATCAAGCCTTTCCATATATATAAATCTATCCCTTCTAGTAAATTAATCGTCTCCAGGCAAATTAATCGTCAAACGCGGTTATATTTCCACAGATTGTCCAAAAATCCTTTTATTTATGCCTATTCCATGAGCTATTTATAACATAGGTCTTGCAAAAGGCCCCATTAGCTCTTGATTGCAACAACGATCTTTTATATTAACAGGAGAGGGATTAATTTTCCTGCAGAACCAGCTAAATCTTTTAAACATGTTGACATAATATCCCTTATGTTTTATTATTATGGTAACCTCAGAAAAGGCTCTGCCGGAGTAAGAGGTGTCCCGTAAGGGACCGGTAGCTTCAGGGAGGTTGATGACCTGCTGACGCAAAATGCAAACAGTTTTGCAGAGGGTAAGTGTTGAATCTGAATAGCCGTAGGGTTAACAAGACCTTGATCGGTTCTCCGGTGGCCCCAGGGCTGAAGGAAACCGAGAGTCTATGAAAGCAGAAACCCGCTCCTCGCAAAGAATGCAGTTTAGATAAGCAGGCATCGGCAAACCGTAGCAAGCCGGTAATCCTCGAAAGAACGGTAGCAATACCCGACGAGTAGGATACGGGGCAACATCTTCAAAGGAGGTAGTACTATTGCAGTACGCCTCGGCGAAAGGGTAGACGGATCCTCTGGCGAGGAGAAGAAGTCTACCCTTTCCCGTTAATTTGCAACAAAATAACAGCTCCCCTCCAGAACACTTCAAGCCTCATAAATCAACAAACCGCTTCCCTATAACATAGGCTTCCTTTTGAATAGGCACCTGGAATAAAATATCCAGAGCTACACGGGAGGGGAACTTTTTAGTTAAGCAGCCTAGATTCAGGCTGCTTAAGGAGTTTTTCGCAGGAGTCATTATGGATGTTATATTTCTTCAACAATTTTTGTGTTTGACAATTGCAATTCAATTAATTTGAAAAGTTAGTGAAAATTGACCTGCTCCCAAGAAAAAGGTTATCATAGATGAAATATTTCTTTGAAAATATATCCTGCATGCTTGGGAGTGAAAGTTTTGCAACCGTTTACAGAAAAACCCCCGTCTCCTGTATATTTGTCCCTTAGCGAAAAACAGTGGGAGGAAAAACTGCAAAAGAGCAGAGAACTGGCTTCACCTTGCGTATTATGCGGCAGGCGTTGTCGTGTTCTGCGCTTCACTTTATCTGCAAACACCGGAACCGCTGCGCGGCCTGCCAGGGGCATGTGCAAAGCCCGGGAGAGGGCTGTAGTCGCCAGTGCGGGGCCGCATTTTGGTGAGGAACCGCCTCTTGTTGGGCAAAGGGGTTCAGGAACCATCTTTTTTGCAGGCTGCAACATGAAGTGTATTTTTTGTCAGAACTACGACATAGCCCACTTATACCGAGGGCAAGAGGTAAGTGACGAGGAGCTAGCTCAATTAATGCTCGAGGTGCAGGAATTGGGGTGTCATAATATAAATCTTGTTTCACCAACCCATGTCGTTCCCAATATATTAGCTGCTGTTAAGCTGGCCGCCAGGCAAGGCCTCCATATCCCCCTTGTGTATAATACCGGGGGATATGATTCCCTGGAAACAATTAAATTACTGGAGGGAGTTGTGGACATCTATATGCCGGATATGAAGTACGGTGAACCAGGGCCCGCTAGTGATTTTTCCAAAGCAGATAGTTACCCGGAGATTAATTTTGCAGCTGTTAAGGAGATGCATAGACAGGCAGGCGATTTAGTCATTGGAGAAAATCATGTAGCTATCCGCGGCCTCCTGGTCAGACACCTGGTCCTTCCCGGGGGATTGGCCGGCACTAAAAAGGTGATGGAATTTCTCGCGCACAGCATTTCACGGAAGACTTATGTCAATATAATGGCACAGTACAGGCCGTACTATAAGGCAGTAGGCCATCCGTTACTGGGCAGAAGGATAACGGATGCAGAATATCGCGAAGCCCTGCAAACCGCTGCTGAGGCCGGCTTGACGCGAATCCAGGCTTCATAGTAACTGGGCTAGAACTTTAATGACCCTTAACAGATATACCCATAAGAAAACCACCACAAGAACGATATACAACGGAATGTATAAACCTGACGCTTTTACCTGAAACTGAAGGAGTGTAGTGGTACGTCTGTTTATATTGCCCTCAAGGCCTTGATATTAGGAGATTTTTTTAATTAAAGTTTCAAAGTCATCTTATACGGTCATATGGAAAGGCCTGTACAGGAGCAATTGCAAAAATAGTAGATAAGACATTATGGGGCCTATTGAAGCCCTATTTTTATTAGTGCGACGTGTGAAATTAATGTGAAATTGGCATAAAAAAACCGCCTCCTTTTTAAAAGGAAACGGCCCACAAATGGCGGAGAGAGTGGGATTCGAACCCACGAGACCGCTTCGAACGGCCTACTCGATTTCGAGTCGAGCGCCTTCGACCAGCTCGGCCACCTCTCCAACAACTTTTTTATCTCTTAATTCTTTGAAAAAGCGCTTAATGACGGCCCGGCATTCCTCCTCCAGGACACCCGCCACAACCTCCACCTGATGGTTGAACCGGGGCTGCCTGACCACATCGATGACCGAATCCACCGCCCCCGCTTTGGGGTCGGCCGCACCATAGACCAGGGTTTTGACCCTGAACTGCACCATTGCCCCGGCACACATAGGGCAGGGCTCAATGGTAGAGTAGATCACGGCTCCGTTTAAGCGCCAGTCTCCGATATGTCTTGCTGCTTCACGCAAGGCCAGCACTTCCGCATGGGCGGTGCTGTCCTTTAACATCTCCCGCAGGTTGTGCCCCCTGCCGATAATCTCCTCATCAAGCACTACTACCGCTCCAATGGGCACCTCGCCCAGAGAGTAGGCCTTTTCAGCTTCTGCCAGGGCTTCGCGCATATAGACGGCGTGCTCCATTTATTTCTCCCCTGAAGAACAAAATGGAACGCCAGTTGGACGCACTATGCACCCATTAAAGACGTATCCTAAAAAACATTCACTACGCATTATAAGACACATCACCAGCCCTGTCAAGCTGTGTCCCGGCTGCGTTAGCAACAGCAACCGGTCAATAAAGCTGCACAACCTTAAACTCTATATAAATAAAACCAGTATAAAATAACCTGGAGGAGCATTCCTGTAATGAATGAAAATGATCTTTGAGAATTAAAAAACCTCCTGCTATGATTTTATGTGTGCCTAGCAAACGCACAAAAAACATAGAAATCAGGAGGTCAAAAGCAGATGAAGAACCGTAATAATCAAAAATTAGAAGCAATAACACCAAAGACACTAATTATAGGCGTAGATATCGCAAAACAAACACAGTGGGCACGGTTCGTAAATTATCGAGGTTTAGAAATAGGCAAAGCCTTGAAATTCCAAAACGATAGAAACGGCTTCGAAACTATATTAGCAAGCATAGATGCAATTTGCAAGAACAAAAGACTTGAAGATGTTATCGTAGGAATGGAGCCCACAGGGCATTACTGGAAACCGTTGGCAAACTATCTGATAGTGCATGGAGTAACAGTAGTAATGGTTAATCCGTACCATACAAAACGAGCCAAGGAACTTGATGATAACAGCCAGACCAAGAACGATAAGAAAGATGCTCTAACTATAGCAAGACTGGTGCGTGACGGCAGGTATTACAAAGTATATATGCCCCAGGATATATTCGCGGAACTGAGGGTGCTGGCAAACTCAAGAATAAGCCTGATGAAGCGTTATAACGCCATAAAAAACACCATAACAGCAGTGATGGATGAATATTTTCCAGAAATAAAGACTGTGTTCAAAAACCCTTTAAAAGGAAAGGCATCTCTGCAGATATTAAAATCCTGTCCCTTTCCTTCGCTGATAATTGAATTAGGAGTAGATGGGGTACTAGCCGAAATAAAAAAGGCCGTTAAAAAAACAGTAGGCAGAAAGAAGGCCGAAGAGCTAATTGAAGCAGCAAAAAACTCTATTGGGGTAGGGTATGGATTATTATCAGCCAAGTTAAGATTAGGACTAATAATTGAGGAATTGGAACTTTTAACAATACAGCTGGACCAGATTGAAGCAGCAATGGAAGTGGCACTAGGTAAAACAGGATTTAAAGAAATAATACTTAGTATTCCAGGCATAGGAGTGATTACCGCTGCTAGCTTTTTAGGTGAGATTGGTGATCCGCTTAGATTCGATAATCCACGTCAAATAAGCAAAATGGCAGGCTATAACCTGGTTGAGGATAGCTCCGGTAAAAGTAAAAGCGGAACAGTTATATCCAAGCGCGGAAGAAAGAATTTGCGGAGCATTCTCTATCGCATGGCTATGGTAATGGTTGCAGTAAACGAAGAAATGAAGGGGCTTTATGAATACTTGAAAAAACGCCCAAATAATCCCCTTAAGAAAAAACAAGCCCTGGTTGTTATTTCGAAAAAAACAATAACCGTAATATATAACCTGATAAAAAAACAAACCGAATATAGGGCAGAATTAGTACTTGGGAATATCAGGAAGAATCAAATTATGCAAGCTGCATAAAAAATATTAAATAGCCGATAAAGCGGAGATAAGGAGAAATTCTCCATTAGCCCACTGAGGCAGTATACGAGCTTAAACGCTATCTCCGCTTTTATCCATAAAACAGAACGAAGGAATGTAAGGGCATGACCCAGTGAGCTATGATAGGGTGAGTTTTTGGATAGTAACGGCGACGAAATTAACATTTTTAAAATACTGCGATTAATGGAGTAATCCGTTGATTTATTTTCAAATATTGAGATAGGAGGATTAAGGGTATGAACACTTTAAACTTGAGGTGCCTGGTCTTGTGCCTGAATATCTCCATACCCAACAACACTCCTATTGCCCCACCGGCTATGGCGATGAGAAAGATCCTGCTTTCCGGGATCCTGTATCTACCGGCCTGAGCCATTCTTTTATCGTACCACATGGTTAAAAAACCAATGATGTTGATGAGCAGTATGCAGCAATACAGCCGGCGCCACCCCCAGGACAAACTTTCTTTGCAACCTGCTATGTTATCTTATAACAAAACACACCATATATAAAGGATACCGGTTTAGAAGATTTCGCTGTAACTGCCCAGGAAGATAAATTTATCGAGGCTATTTTCCAGTTCGCTAAGCAAACTAACTGTCTCCTTGGAGTAAACGGAACCCTCAAAATCAAAGTAAAATAAAAATTCAAAATCCCTGCCGGCAATAGGGCGGCTTTCCAGCTTGGTCAGGTTGAGTCCCAGTGAATAAAACTTCGAGAGCAGATTGCAAAGAGATCCCGGTTTATGTGGGAGGGTGAGCATAATGCTTATCTTATTGGCGCCGGGATAGATTTGCATATCCTTGGAGATACAAATAAAACGGGTATAATTGCTGTCACGGTTTTGAATGTCTTCGGCGACTACACTGAGGTTATAAAGCTCCGCACAGCTGCCGGCCGCTATGGCGGCAAGATCCGTACGGTTGGACTCAGCCACATACCTGGCCGCCGCCGCAGTATTGCTGAACATGGTAACTTTAACTTTCGGGTGTGCTTTAATAAAATCACTGCACTGGCTGAACGCCTGTTCATGGGAGACAATTTCCCTGATATCCGCCAATACTGTGCCTTTTTTGGCCACCAGGGTGTGATTTATTTTTATGCGCGTACTGCGCGCAATATAAAATTTATACTTTTCCATTAAGTCATAGACAGCTACAATCGTCCCGGCCAGACTATTTTCAACCGGCAGCAAACCATACTCACACAAACCTTGATCCACAGCCTGGAATACCCCATCAAAGTCGTGCAAGAAAATGGGATTGGGCATGGAGAAAAGTTTTTCGCAGGCTTGCTGGGAATAGGAACCTGCCGTACCCTGGCAGGCAACGGTAGCCTTGGAGGGAAATGGCCTGGTCAACTCCCGGGAAGCAGCCTTGATATCTTTGGCCAGTTGTGAGCTGTGGTTCATCAGCTGGTTTTGATAGCTTTTGCTCAAATCAAACAGCGTGCTGAATAATCGCCTGGCATAAGTCTCCAGCTTATCCCCCACTGCATTGGCCACGCGGTTCAAAATCGCCAGTTCCCTTACATTATCCAACACAGGCATGTTGTTTTGTTTTTTATACTCCGCTATGCGGGCAGATATATCCATCCGCTTGATAAATAACTGGGTCAACTCCGAGTCAATCTGGTCCAATTCTTCACGCAGGTTTGTTAACTCCATTTTTTTCCCCCCGGCAAATTAAATTTCTAACTAGGTCTGGCAGTGTACTCACCTAATCAATAATAAATAGCTTCCTTAAGTAAATAGGCTTACTTAACCAATAGCTTCCTTAATTTCTCTCCCATCCTGCAGCAGTTTTTTTAGTATATCAGGCCTGTTAGCTTTTAAGGCGTCCCTATACTTCCCCATTCTTTCTATCAAAGCATCTATTTCAGGGATCAGGTTTTGCTTGTTGGCCAGGAGTAGCTCGGTCCACATATTTTCGTCCAGCCTGGCAACTCGCGTCATATCCTGATAGCTGCCGGCCGAAAAACCCTTGTGCTTTGGTGCCTGCCGGCCTTTGACAAACGCACTGGAAACCACATGGGCCAGTTGGGAGGTGAAAGCAATCATCCGGTCATGCTCTGCCGGCGAACAGACTGTGCTGCCGGCAAAGCCCAGTTCCTGCCAGAAAGCCTGCAGCCTGACCACCAATTCCGATGGTGTAGCCTCATAGGGCGTCATGATCATGTAAGCGTTGTTGAACAGGTGGGGCGTAGAATGCTTAAAGCCGGATTGCTCAAGGCCCGCCATGGGGTGGGTGCCGATAAGGACAAAACCATTTGCAGCCGCAGTCTCCTGCAGGGCCTCGCAGACTGTCTGCTTCACTCCGCAACAATCCGTTACCACTGCGCCTTTTTTAAAGCTGGCGGCATGTTTTTTGATGTAATCAATGGTACCCTGCAGGTGGATGGCTACAATAACCAGGTCGCATTGCCCCAGCAGCTCCTTATTAAGGACTCCGTCAATTGCACCAGCCTCACTGGCCATCTGGACAACCGTCTCCTGGATATCCACGCCGTAGACCCTATGCTCCGTGTTCTTTTTAATGGCCTTGGCCAGCGAACCGCCGATCAAGCCAAGCCCGGCAATTCCAATAATCATGCCTTATCTCCTTCTTATCATGGTGTTACAGCGCAAAGGGTAAAATATTGCGCACAGCCTGGGCCAGGTTGTCAAAGGCTTGCGGGGTCAGGGACTGGGCTCCATCACAGAGTGCCTGGCTGGGATTATTGTGTACTTCAATCATGAGGCCGTCCGCCCCAACGACCGCCGCAGCAAGTGAAAGCGGTTTTACCAGACTCGCGATGCCTGACGCATGGCTCGGGTCCACAATGACGGGCAGATGGGTTTTTTTGCGCAGGACCGGAACAGCAGAAATATCCAGGGTATTCCTGGTAGCCGTTTCAAAGGTGCGGATGCCCCTCTCACAGAGGATAACGTTTTCATTGCCGCCGGCCATGATGTATTCCGCGCTCATCAACAGCTCCTCTATGGTATTGGCCAGCCCTCGCTTCAGCAGGATCGGTTTATCGATCCCGCCCAGCTCTTTCAGCAGCTCAAAATTTTGCATATTCCTGGCGCCTACCTGGATCACATCCACCTCTTCAAATAAGGGCAAATGGGAAATATTCATGATTTCGCTCACGATGGGCAGCCCGGTTGCTTTTTTCGCTTCCAGCAGCAGCTCGATGCCCTCGGCTTTCATGCCCTGGAATGAGTAGGGTGAAGTGCGCGGTTTAAAGGCGCCGCCTCGCAGCATAGAGGCGCCGGAGGCTTTGACGCTCTCAGCAATTGAGCATATTTGTTCCCGGGACTCAACCGAGCAGGGTCCAGCAATAATCTGGAAACTGCCGCCGCCGATTTTTACCCCGTTTACTTCCACCACCGTATCCTCGCTGTTAAACTTGCGGTTGGCCTTTTTATACGGCTCCAAAATCCTTTTGACATCCTCAACTATCTCCATCGATTGAAGCAGCCCGATATCCACGACACTGGTGTCGCCAATGAGCCCGATCACGCAATGGTGCTCGCCGTAAGAAAAATGAGTGCTAATTCCCAGCCCCTTCAACCAGGTGACCAGGGTGGACAATTGTTTCTCATCAGGCTCTTTGTCCTTCAGGACGACAATCATGGTACTTCCCTCCTTTATTTATCAATCAAAAAAAGGGTCCGGCAGGAATTTACTTTCACTGCCGGACCCTTTGGCATCAATTTAGAATTGATCTGTTGCTCTAAATCAAATACCCGTATCTGTTTGCAGTGAAACCAGTATTAACCTTACCCCAAACTGAAGTAAAGTAAAAGCAAAAGTATGCAACTGCAAACATTAACCTGGTCATCGTTTATAACACTCCTCAGAGTAGTGTTCTGATGTTAACACATTTGATATTTATTGTCAACCATGCCCGTTTCTATTTACTGTCATTATTATCATATTCAAGTTAAGACTTATTGTTCGTTATCACCCTGCCCCATGCCCCGGACGCCTAATGCTGCGGCGTATTTCCCAACCTGAGAGATTTTTAGCAATGATAAGAGTTATTCTCATTATTATGCGCCTTCCTGCCCCCATGTTCCCGACAAACTTCTAATGCTCTTTGTTATAATATGTTAAAGGCGGTTTAATTTCAATGGCATGAAGTGTATCTTATGAATGGAGTGTATCTTATGAATATTGAAATAATTGATTGCATAACGGATATATTTTATGTGCTGGACCGGCAGTATTGCTTTAAATATGTTAACAACAAATGCGCAAGTTATTTTAATAAAACAAAACAAGAGTTAATCGGCAAGAACTTTTGGGAATTATTCCCGGCATTCAAAAACACTCATTATCCGCACTTCTATAAAACTATGACAGAAAAAACAACCTTGCGCTTTGAATATAAAGCTTCTTGCAGTGATTCCTGGTTTGAAATCAATATTTACCCCCTTGAAGATGGCATAGCAGTTTATTATCAAGACATAACAAAACTCAAGCATACAGAAATGGCGTTGCGAAAATCACAGCAGGATACTCTTGATATTCTAGAAAGTATCGGCGACGGCTTTATATATTTTGATAAAGACTTCCGTTTTACCTATGTCAACCATGCGGCTAAGGAGATGCTTGGTTGCACTCGAGACAACTTATACGGTAAAACCCTCAGCAATATATTTCCGGAAGCGAGCCGAACTACCATTGAGCTAAGTCGCAAAGCCATGCAGGACATGACTAATCAGCACGTTGAACTCTACTCCATGATATTAAAAAAATGGCTGGAGCTTAACGTCTATCCTCACAAAGAAGGTATTTCCATGTGTTTCCGAGATATCACCGAACGGAAAAAGGGAGAAGAACAGTTACGCTTGGCCAACGAGCTATTCTATAAAACAATTAACGCTAATCCACTGCCAATGGCTATATTAACAGCAAAAGAGGAGAGATATATAGATGTTAATGATAGCTTCCTTAATATAAATGGTTATACAAGGGAAGAAGTTATTGGAGCAACAATGGATGATATAAATTATTCCTGGGTGGATACAAAACAGCGTTCTAATATTTAGATCTACTTAGGAAAGAAGGTTTTGTCAAAAATTTTGAGGCAAGCTTTCGTAGAAGATCAGGTGAAATATCAGTTAATTTATTGTCAGCTGTGATCATTGATTGGCAAGGTGAAGAATGTATCCTTGCTATTGATAACAATATTACGGAACTCCGGCGCTACCAGGATGAATTACGCCATTTAGAGCGTATGCAATTGGTGGGAGAAATGGCGGCAGGCCTTGGGCATGAGCTAAGGAACCCAATGACTGCAGTTAGAGGCTTTTTACAGTATTACAGTCAAAAGAAAGACTTATTGCCATATAAAGAATCATTTAATATTATGATCGATGAACTGGATCGGGCTAATTCTATCATCAGCGAGTTTCTCAACCTGGCCAAAGATAAGAATTCTGATCTAAAAAAACAGCAGCTTAATGAGATAATCCAAAGCATTTACCCATTATTTCAGATCGAGGCCTTAAAAAACAACAAAAACATACACTTAGATTTATCTCCCTTACCAGAATTGGAGTTGGATGAAAAAGAGATCCGCCAATTGCTGCACAACCTGGTTCGCAACGGACTTGAAGCGATTGCTCCTGGTGGAGATGTTACGGTAAAAACATTTACCGATGGTAAGGAAGCAATTCTAGCCGTACACAACAATGGACCGGTAATTCAGCCTGATGTGTTGAGGAAAATTGGCACGCCATTCTTTACTACCAAGGACTACGGCACCGGCCTGGGCCTTGCCGTTTGCTACAGCATTGCCCGGCGGCACAACGCAAAGATTGATATCGAAACAAGTCAAACAGGTACTACTTTTTATGTCCGATTTTTGACACACGGGGAAGGTTCCCGTATGTCAAGCAGTCACTAAAGGTCAACGTTCATACAATTTATAGATGGATACGAAAGGGTAAGCTAAAGGACAATAGTGGTTGATCTTTGGCGCATCTCCGAATCGAATTAAACTGCCTGTTAGGGAAAAAATAAGGGGTGATATAATGGCGCGAAAGAAAGATCCCATCAGCCAAACGCGGGGAGTATTGTACGGTGCAGCTAAACTGTTGGGGGACGTGAACGCTGTCAGAAAGGGTACTATAGGCAAACGCATTGCCAGGAGAGCAGCAGGGAAGGCCACCGGCAGGCTATTAGGTAAACTGTTTAAGTAGACAAAAACAAAAGCAAAAACCCGCAAATCCTTGCGGGCCTTGACTTTCAGTGGTGCGCCCGGGAAGACTCGAACTCCCGACACGCGGTTTAGGAAACCGCTGCTCTATCCACCTGAGCTACGGGCGCATAATGTAGCAATAACTATATTACAAGTATCAATTTGTTTTGTCAAGGTTTTTAGGCCTGACATAATTAGCAGGTTAATTGCAAGTTTAATTGCCACCCATATTTTGGCACCTCTGATTATGCTACCATCTCATTAGCAGATTTATATCCATGAATTTTTCTTGGGTAATTATTCATCCAGTTCTCAATTCGCCTGATGTCTTTTTGCTTAAGCTTGCTGATATCTGTGCCCTTTGGTATAAACCGGCGGATTAACTTGTTGGCATTTTCATTGGTTCCACGTTCCCAGGCGCTAAATGGGTGGGCATAAAAGATTTTTGTCCGTTGAGTGCCTGGCTTTCTGACCGAACTCTCTAATTCAGCACTGTTAAGAAACTCGCTTCCATTGTCTACCGTAATGGTTTTAAACACTTCTGCAAAGCGTGTTCCGTACTCCCTTTCAAGCCTATCCAGGGCTTTCTTCACTGATTTCTGTGTCTTTTCCGGCATCTTTCGGATAAGCTCTTTTCTCGACTGGCGTTCTGTCAGAACTAGCAGTGCGGCTTTGCCTTTTCCTTTGCCACTTACTACACAATCCATCTCCCAATGGCCGGCTTCCTCCCGGCTACCAGCTGCTTCAGGTCTTTCTTCTATGCTAGTGCCTTTTAGATTGTTGTGGGCAACTCTTACCTTCTTATGGCGTTTTTTTCGGGGTACTCGTTTTACCGGCAGGTCTTTATTCGTTATATTTGCAAATAATTCTTTATCGATATAGTTATAGAGCGTTTTTGTACATATACTGGTCTTAAATTTTATGCCTTTTGCCCAGATTTCGCCAATGACTGCGTCAGGCGTATATTTCTCCTGGATAATCTTTTTTTCTATGTGATTTGCCAGTTCATGGTCATGACCAATCTTTAAGCATGCTCCCTTATTAGCGGCTTTTTCGCGGTATACTCGCTCGGCTGTATCTGCGCAGTATTTGTCTACATAAGTAAGGTCGTATCCTAGCATCCTGACAGTCCCACGGCCAATCTCGCGTTCGATGGTTCGTTTATGCTTGCCTAACAGCTTCGCTATCTCGCTGGGGCGCTTCTTCTCCTTGAGTAGAATTTCAATCTGGTAGCGTTCTCTTAATGTAATGTGTTTAAAACGGCGTAATGTCGTGGTACAATGGGATTGACTCATGTGCATGGCCTCCTTTATGTTGTGGTTTAGTCACCTTTAACATATCAGAGGTTTTGCCATGAGTCTCTATTTTTTTGTTATATGCGGCATTTAATTTTACAACTTACCCTGACATAATTAGCAAGGGGATTGCAGTTATTTCTTCAAACTAAAGCTATACAAACTTTTGATGTATTTGATCACTTCATCTTCATCCTGCAAGCATTGATCAATGCATACTGAGATATGCCGGTAAGTCGGGATGCGTTCATCAATGCCCAGTCCGATCACGGGCTTATGATTTAAATAGCAATAAGCCAATTCAAAAATAGTGCCGGAGGATTCTATAAGATGATCAGTATTGACAACAACTAAATCTGCCTTACCCAAATAATACAAATTTTGTTTGACATTGGAAATATGGTTGTAAGTTACATTGTTTTCTACATTGACACAGGCGTCAAAACATTCAATACCCAGTGCGTTTAATTTTTCTGTGATACTTTTGCGCCATCTAAGGCATTCATCATATTTATTATTATGAACATACCAGCTTATGGCCCCTGCCAGGTAAACCAACATACATATATTCATCTCCTTTGTACAAAATGTAACAAACATAACGATACAAAACAAGCCTCTTCACCATATTTTAGACTAAAAGACAAATAAATTCAACAGCTACACCATTTTGCAGCGCTGATTGCATAGTATATCTGCACTTCTCTTTGTTATTTTATATGCTGCTACGGTTGGCCTTATGCAGCTTCCAGGCATTAACCAGAGCTGCAGCTGCAGACTTTGGATCATCTGCCTCAGACACAGCGGTTACCACGAAGAAACCATCGACTCCCGTTTGGGCCAGCGCAGGTATATCTGCAAGCTTAACACCGCCACCGACTACCACAGGAATCGGGCTGATTTTGGCCAGCCTGGCCAGCTCGGCAAAACTCCTGGTGACCACTTTCCCATCTAAATCCAGCCCGCAGTCCGGTTTTGTCATTGTCTCATGCAGCGGTCCGGCGCCGAAATAGTCAATCTGACTGACATCCGCTGTTTGTACATACTCGAACAATGCATGGGTTCTGGCTGATAAGCCCACGATCGAATCCTCGCCCAGGTACTCCCGGCAAACCTCCACCGGGATATCCTCTTGCCCCACGTGGATACCGTCAACTTTGATCCCTTGTTTTCTCGCCGCCAGGATAACGTCCAGGCGGTCGTCCACCAGCAGCGCAACTTCATCCGACTTGCCGGCTTGCGCGATTACCTCGGAGGCCTGCTGGGTCAGCTGAATCAACTCCCGGGCCGAGGCAACTTTGGAGCGAATTTGCACACATGTAAACCCGGCCTCAACGGCAGCTTGAATAATAGGCGCAACCGGCCGGCCTTTGGTATTTTCAGGCCCCACAACAAAGTAGGCCGAGATATCGATTTTTTTTCTCCTATTCATTGTCTCCTCCCAAAATAGCGTTGACTTTATCGACCTTTGTATTGATCATGTTTGTAAACCCGGGGCGGACGTCGGCCTTTAGCACTACTTCCGTGCGGATACCTTTAGCGGCAAGTACAAATGTTGCTTCTTTTACCACCTGCATCACCTCATCCCATTCGCCTTCGATTTCCGTAAACATGGCCGTCGTACGATGGGGTAAGCCTGACTTACGAATGACTCGCAAGACTTCGGCTACTTCAGAGGCAAGTTCATCACCAATGCCGAAAGGCGCGATGGCAACAGCAATTAGTGTATTCATAGCTAGACCTCCTCAATTTCAAATGGATTGTCGGCAATATCCGCAGCGGTGGCTTTATATAGTTCATCCAGAAACTGAACCTGAAAGCTGCCGGGACCGTCCGCCTTGTTGGCAGCGCGTTTTCCCGCCAAATTGTAGACGGCAGTGGCCGTAAGCGCCGCAATAAACGGTGAGGCAGCCGTTAGATAGACCGCCACAACGCCACCCAGGGAACAGCCTGATCCGGTAATTATCTCCATAAAGTGCGACCCGCCATAGGAGACAGCGATAACGGAACCGTCGGTTATCAAATCTGTTTCCCCCGATACAGCCACAGCCCCGCCCGTCCACCTGGCCAGCGCCACTGCTGCAGCCCTTGCGGCGCATACCGGATCTGTAGAATCAACACCCCGGACATTGGAAACTTCCGTACCGCCCTCCAACCCCCACAAACCGGCCAGGGCGATAATTTCCGAAGCATTACCTCTGATCACATGGGGTTTATACTCTTTAAACTGCCGTAACAGCTGAGTCCTGAGGGAGCCAATACCTATTGCGACCGGATCCAGAACCCAGGGCTTACCCAGTTCATGCAAAACTTTTACTACATGAGGTAAAGTCTGCTCATAAAGGGGCAGAATTGTACCGACATTTATGTAGGCGGCGCCGCCTGCCTGCGCCAGGAATTCACCCTCATCAGGCAGATAAACCATAGCAGCGGAGCCCCCCACAGCCAGCTGTGCATTAGCCACAAAATTGATCGTGACAGTGTTAGTGATCGAGCCTGCCATAGGATTTGTCCGCCTTACAGTTTCGACAGCCTGCGTTATCCGGTTTTTAATATCTTTTTTCAGGTTTTCTTTATTGCTCATTGCATGTTCTTCCTTCCCACATTCTCCCTTGCGCCAGTGCCACCTAAGTATGATTTAATGACTTAATGAATAAAAAATTCCTGCTGAATCCGGCAGGAATCTTATTAATCCACATGCTCCCTACGTCAGTATTAGCTAACAGGTTCAAAGGGTCAGGTTTTACCTTCTCAACTCCTAGGAGTCCCCCCGCAATATATTCAATTTTTATCAAAAAGCGTGTCCTTGCCTAGTCATGTTTCTGTTAACATATAGTATCATCATTATTGCCTCATGTGTCAAGGCCGAATTCTAATGCATTTGTCGATCTTCCGGCTGAAAAATGCCCCGCTGATCAAAATTACCATAAAAAATATCTTGCTCTTCCGGCGCAACAGCACCGTAATCAATTTTCAAAGCTTTAGACAGGAACGGATCAAGGCACACAAGATCTGCCTTGCTGACATCCGATAAAGAGGTTTGGCCTAAAGAAATGGCTACCAGCTCCATTTCATGTACACAGGCGTTAAGGAAATTAAACAGGTTTTGAGCGCCTTGCTCAACATCAAGCCTTTCTGTCTCTTTTCCGGTATAAACCACCAGGCTTGTAGGTGGTTCAAAAGGAACAGAACTAGTAATTTGATCCCCGATCATGGCCATAACAGCCGCCGTACCGATATAGACGGCATCGGCGCCCAGGGCAATCGCTTTTAACATTTGCCCGGGTGTCACCAGCCCCCCGGCGGCAATTAGACTTACATCCCCAGCAGCGCCATTTTTAGCAAGAAATTGTGCCGCCCTACTTATCGCAAACAGACTGGGCAGCCCAACATCATCCTGCAAGGTTGGCGCACCGCCGTGGGTGCCTCCCTCAGCCCCGTCAATGGTAATAAAGTGACATTCAGCTTCCAATGCAATCTGCAGTTCTTTCTCCAGGTGATGTGTGGCCGCAATTTTCAACCCCACCGGAACACCGGTTTCCTCTTTCAGCTTCCTGACAAGTTGTATAAAATCATCCTTTGTGTTAACCCCGGCAAGGCGGGAATGAATAATCGCATCCTGGCCTTCCTCCAGTTCGAAGACTTCTCGATACTCCTCCCCGATATTTTTCATTGCCGTGCGCTGGGCTGTCGATCCCTGGGCTCCCTGACCCAATTGAATTTCAATAGCATCCATCCTGGCATATTTTTCTCTGCTGTTAAGCCAGCCGCCCCGGTTGTATTGTCCGATTAAAAGTTGGGCCGCTTCCCGCTCCTCTTCCATAAGGCCGGCTTCTCCGGTATTAGTAGCCGTACCGGCCATAGTCGCCGCCCGGGCCAGGGCAATCTTTGCCTTTTTACTCAATGCGCCACCGTAAGACATACCTGTGATTATTATTGGGATGGCTATGTTAAGTGGTTTTTTGGCCGTAGGTCCGATTCTAACCGATGTGTTTATGCCTACATTCTCAGGGGTAGGAAAACGAAAGAGATGTACCGGATTAAATAGAAGTTCTTCCCATGGTGAAAAGTGCAGGTGGCTACCAAGAGGACGGGAAACCGGCAGTCCTTTAGCCGCCCGCATGGCGATTTCCGCAAGGTTGATGATACCTACTTTTTTAGATACCGGGAGCATTTCGAACAGGTTTTCAATATACTGATCCCTGACCGTAGTCCGGACCGCATCATCGGCTATTTCATTGATCGCCCCTCTAAAGAGGCTGGCTATTAAACCCAAGCTGGCAACCCCCTATCTTCCCTTCATTGACTGCTGCAATTCCTCAATTTTTTGCGCCATGGCGATACAGATTTGCTTTATTTCGCCCAACTGCCTGGCGCTGCTTTGTTCTGCTACGGCGATGCTGGCCAGCCGGTCATCCTCATACTTTGTCAGCTCCTGGTAATGCTGGCGCTCCACCTGGGATAATGTCCCGGCAACAGTCTGTATTCTATTTAAGTCGGAATGGAACGAAGTAAGGGTTTCTGAAAGGTTTCGTATTTGCTCCATGGTTAAGCCCCCCTGGTTAAGAAATTTTTATTTATTTACTTGCAGTCAAAAATAAATTACCCAATCTACCTAAATTTATTCCAGAGCTTAATATCAACAGAGCCCGGCAAATGAAAACAGCTTACTTATACATTGCACCAGGCATACTGCCTTGCCCAAACTCGAAATATTCCATAACCCCTGATCTCATGCATAGTAATACTTAATTGAAATCGCGCTTTGTTACGCCTGTTTGAACATCTCTTCCCATTTTTGTCATAACTCGTCGAAAAAAAGTGGAAAAAAAATCCTACTTATTAAAGGAATTCCATTAATAAATGTCGTAATGCTACCATAATCTGTTGAGCTATGCATAAAAGGAGTGATTTAGCTACGGTGAACTTGGGATTATTTCTTCTGCAGGGTATACCTGAAATGACAGGCTTAGTCGGGTTGAGCCTGGCGCTGGCAGGGATACCGCTACGCTGGGGCCGCATCATAGCGGCAGGAACGGTGCTGGCTTTATTTCTCTACTTTGTCAGACTGCTTCCCATTACCTTCGGACTACACACGATAGCAGGAATACTGCTGCTGTTTTTCTTAATCATAAGAGCCACCAATATACAACCCTCAAAGGCTTTAATAGCTGTATTCGGAAGCCTTGTTATCATTGCTGTGCTTGAATTGACATTACAAGAGGCTTTTTTCTCCATAACCAAGTTTAATCGGGATGAGATTATAGCCAATTCTCCGTATTGGCTTGGGTTGGGGTTGCTTCAGGGCATCTTGATGATCTTCTTTGCCTTTATTGCCGCAAGGTTTAAACAACCTCAAAAGGGGGTCTGGAAGTTTTGAGCTACCTTTCCTTCAGCAGAAACTGGGCCAGATGTCTTGCGGCCAATACCGGCATTTCTCCAGAAAAAGAGACTATTATTACCTTTGGCATTGAAGTGCTGGTCCTGAACTTGGTAAACGTGGTCCTCACCCTATTATTGGGCCTGCTTATGGGCGTGCTGCCCCTCACCGCCGCCTGTCTGGCCACAGTAGCATTGTTCAGACACACGGCCGGAGGAGCCCACGCCAGCTCACCCTGGCGCTGCGCCATAATTACAATCTTAATCTTTCCTGCCCTGGCTTTGCTAGCCACTTATTTGGCCCATTTTGGACATATTTTTAGCATTACCCTTTCGGCTATTGCCATAATGCTTGGGCTTGCGGCAATCGTCGCTCTCGCACCGGTGGACAACCCGGCAGCGCCCATCATTTCAACCGTTAGAAGAAAACGGTTAAAGGCGCTTTCCTTTATAGTGCTTTTATTTATCATAGCGATTATAGTTGCTCTCGGTCAGACAGGTTGGGGCCAGGCGTCCGCTTTCCGCAACGGCCTCTCTCTAAGCATCCTTTGGGTTAGTTTTATCCTTACCAGAACAGGACACCATGCATTTGCATATCTGGATAGCGTTAATTTTACACTGAGAAGGAGGTGAAAAAATTGAAAAAGTTGAAGACACTGGTCTTTATGCTCGCCATTTCAGCCTTAACTTTTCTGACTGGTATAGCTTCAGCATCTGCCTGCATTATTTCCCATTACCAGCCGGAAGTACCGAAATCGTTGCAAAAATAAGAATGTTAGGGAGGTGGGTATACCCGCCTCCCTAACATTGCGTGACTACTCGGAGGTAATCTGCATTGAAAGCCGGGTGCGAAATGATGGATAGGATAAAAGCTTTGTTGGAACACACCACCGTTATCCACATGTTTTGTATCCTCATCCTGACTTCATCTCTAATTTTAAATAATGAGTTTTATTCAGCGGACATATACCCCGCGCTTGATACCCGTTCCTTTGTTATACTTTCTTTTTTCGGACTAGTAGTTATTTTCCTGCTAAGGTCGAAAGGGGTTTTGGACTCAAACCCCACAAAATCATTATTGTCATTATTGCTGCTTTGCTATGTCACATTCCCTTTGGTGCTGGCGATCATAACAGCTATCTTAGCTGGAGGCAGCCTAAACTACGTAGAAGTAGTCCTCCTATTGCCGGTATTGATTGCCGCTTCCATTATGGGTAAGATTGCGGGTATCTGTATGGCTACCGTCTGCACCACATTGCTATTCGTCTACGGAATATATAACAAATTGCCTGTTGCATTTATATTTGAGTCCAACCTTATTGTCATCAGCATGATGTATGTAATAGCCTGGTTCATCGGCGGCATCACCGAAATTGAATCCGAAAATCGCGCTCAATTAAAAGCAAGCATAGATTCCCTTAAAAAAGAGATTATTCAACGAAAAAAAGCAGAAGAAAGGTTAAGTAAGCTGAACGTGGCTGTTGAGCAAAGCCCTAGTATAGTTGTAATCACAGACCTCCATGGCTACATTGAGTATGTTAATAAAAAATTTACTACGGTAACAGGCTACCTGCCTAAGGAAGTAATCAACAGGAACTTCAGCGATCTCAGAATAGATTTTTTATCCAGGGAACAATTTAACCAGATCTGGAGGGATGTTGCGGCAGGAAAAGAATTGGATGGCACGGTTTACAACAAAAAGAAGAACGGCGATATTTTTTGGGAATCGGTAAACATCTGCCCCATTCGCAACTCTGACGGGATTGTGACCCATGTCCTCAGGCTCTCTGAAGATGTGACTGAAGCAAAACGAATGGAGAAGGAAATGATCCGTTTAGACAGACTCAACCTGATAGGTGAAATGGCCGCCGGTCTGGGCCATGAGATACGCAACCCAATGACTTCGGTACGAGGTTTTCTACAGCTGTTTTCAAGTAAAAAAGAATTTCAAAACTACAAGGATTACTTTGTTTTGATGATCAACGAATTGGATCGGGCAAACTCCATTATTTCTGATTATCTATCCATGGACAAGGACAAAATCATTGTTTTGGAACCAAAAAGCCTTTCCCACATTATAGAAACCATTGGGCCGAAGATAAGGTTGGATGCTAAGAAATCCGGCAAAAAAATCGTCTACCTATTAGAAAAGCTCCCCCCCTTGCTCCTGGATGAAAAGGAGATAAAACAATTAATTTTCAATCTCGTCCGTAACGGTCTTGAAGCAATGAAGCCCGGCCAAACCCTCACCATTAAAACCTATGTGGAAGGAACAACAGCTGTACTGGCAGTGCAGGATCAGGGCAGCGGGATTAAGCCGGAGATCATGGATAAAATTGGAACACCTTTTTTCACCACCAAGGATCACGGAACGGGCTTAGGTCTTGCCATCTGCTACAGCATTGCCAAAAGACATAAAGCTGCCATCGATATTGAAACCGGCGCCCATGGAACCACCTTCTTCGTCCGTTTTAATTTGGAACAATAGTCCCTAACAGTTAAATAAAGTCAATCGATGAAAAATCAATATTTTGTTTTTATATCTTTATGGTATCCCCAGCTGAACAGATCAGGCACCGGTCACCCAGGTGGCGCTTTAGAGCCAAAATTTCAGAGGCGCCAGTACAGTGCAAGGGGATTACTCTTTGGACATTCATATCCAGCAGGTGCCGGATGGTCAACTGCAAACGCTCAAGGCCGGCATTTTCCAGGTGCATACCGCCAATAAGCATTAGTATATCTTTACCGGGAAATAGCTTTTGCGCATATTGCACACAATTAATCACCCCTGGATGACTGCAACCCAGGAAAATAGCTATGCCGCCTTTTTCTTCGATCACGAGCATCTGCTCATCTACAAACAGGTCACGTATAACTTGCCCGTCCTTCTCCACATGAAAGTAGCCCGGGATATCTTCAAAATCAGTTACTCTGGGAATCTCCCCGGAGAGCATAATACCCGGTGAAGGCTGACTATTTAAAGTATTATAAATGACCCTGTCCTGCAACCAACTTAAACTGATCAAAGCCCAAGTTGGACCAATATATCTCATCTGCCCGTCTTCTCTAAGGGCATATTTTTTTGCAAACAAATCGGGGTGGACATGCAGCTGAGGCGCTTTTTCCTTTTCAGGAAAAAACTCTAACCCGCCACAATGATCAAAATGCCCATGGCTTAAAAGGATGAAGTCCGTATCTGCAAGGTTCACACCCATAGTAGCAGCGTTTTTACAATATATCGCCGACTGCCCCGTATCAAATAGAATTCTCTGTTCGTCTTTTTCAATCCATAAAGATAAACCGTGTTCGGTAAGGATATCAGACCTGGTAGTCCGGTTATCGGTCAGTATATGTACGTTTAACATTCAGCGTCTCCCTAAAGCCATTTTTGACATATGCCATTTAGATCTTAATCTCGCAATAGACATATGTCAATAATTAGTTGCTTCTTACCTGCTAATACTTCTCGTCCCTATCCGTTGGCAGAATAAAATCTAATACTGGAATGTTCTTTTTATATTCGGGAATACTTATTTCAATAGGGGGGTCAAAGATGAATAAAAACGCCGAGCTATTAAACTTTATCTACCAGAACTCCCAAATGGGTGTTGAAACAATAAAACAACTTTTAAGCATCGTCAAGGATGAGAACTTTAAAAAACATTTAGAAGCTGAATTTAATGAATATGAAGCAATCCATAGCCTCGCCAGGACACTATTGAACAAAAACGGTTTAGATGAAAAAGGTATCGGCACATTAGACAAAATCAAAACATATCTCATGATCAACATGGAAACCCTAATGGATAAATCCACCTCTCACATTGCCGAAATGCTAATCATTGGAAGCAACATGGGAGTAATCGATGCCATTAAGAATATCAGAAAATACCAGTCTGCAGAACCTGACATCATCAGCCTTATGGAGAGATTGCTCAGGTTTGAAGAAAACAATATCCAGCAATTAAAGACTTTTTTATAGAAGTGAATGTCTCGCAATCTATTGCCTAAAAAAACGAAGCTTCCGGAGAAAAATCCGGAAATTTTTTTAGCCCTGGGAAGAATTGATGTCGGCACCATAGAAAAATAAACTGCTGACGCAAAAAAGCCCTCCGGGCATTTGACATAATTCCCGGAGGGCTTGATTTTACTGGCGCGCCTGGGAAGATTCGAACCCCCGACCTTCTGATCCGTAGTCAGACGCTCTATCCAGCTGAGCTACAGGCGCATATATGGCCACTCTTCTGAGTGGCAAGTTACATTGTAACAAAATCACGTCCCAACGTCAAGTATTATCACCGGTGAGCATGACCCGCATAGATTTAGGTAACATGGCCGCTACCAATTATGCTTATGAGACAGCAATAAGTCAACAAGAGTGCGAAATTGAACATTTAGCAAGCCGGGTTTGCTTAATCAAGTTTCTGACAGATCTTTACATCCAATCATACCTTTTGCTCAGCACCTTTTTCAAACCGTTTAATAAACTGTTAAAAAAACGGCAGGTGTTGAAATGCAACCCGGGGTATCAATAATTATCCCATGTAAAAACGAAGGCGGCCATGTCAAGATGACAGTGGACTCCATGTTGGCTGCACAACCTCCTGGAGGTGTGGAAATCATCGTTGTCGATGATCAGTCCCAGGATGATTGCTGCCGTTTTTTGAAAACAGAGCCCGGTTATTCAGGTGTGCGTTACCTGGCAACCACCGGTCTGGGCGCAGCCGGAGCCAGGAATTACGGTGCTGCAGCTGCCAAAGGGGAATACCTGGTTTTCTGCGACGCCCATATTGCCGTACCGGAAGGCTGGCTGGAGAAACTCCTGGGGACATTCAGCGACCCCGCAGTTGCCGCCGTAGCCCCGGCCATCGGTTCCCTTGCTAATCCAAAGGCCGTGGGCTACGGCCAGACCTGGAATGATCGGCTGGAAACAATTTGGCTGCCGGCGCCTCCCCTGCAGCAAAGCACCAGAGCTCCTTTGCTGCCAGGCGGGTGCCTGGCCGTGCGCAGGCAGCTTTTCCACAAAGCAGGCGGCTTTGACCGGGGCTTTATCATCTGGGGTTATGAGGACGTGGAGCTGTCTTTAAAGCTCTGGCTCTTCGGTTACGAGCTTTACGTCAACCCCGGAGTAAAAATACTCCACCTTTTCCGGAAAAAACACCCCTATCGGGTCACCTTTGACCACGTCAACTATAACCTGTTGCGCATGGCCTATTCCCACTTTAATGACGAACGGATCAATAAGGTCATCACGCTGATCAAGGAGCACACCGGAGCCGAAAAAATTCTGCGGCGGGTATTAAAAAGCGGCGTTTTAAAGCAGCGTCAGGCATATCTAAGCAAGCGGCAGCGTGACGACGACTGGTTTATGGCCGAGTTTAAAATACCCTTTTAAATAAATATAGTTTATCTAATCAAACAGGTCACCCAGCAGATCAAAGATGCCTTTTTTTCTGCGTCTCCTTATATTGTAATCGCCATAGTCATCTTCATAGTAACGTCTTTCGTACTCAGCATAGTCCTTGCGGTATTCGCCCACCTGCTTCATCAGTTGATTCAGCTCTCCCCGATCCAGCCATACACCTTTACATTTGGGACAGACATCGATCATCACGTTGTTTTTTCTTACCTCATGCATGGGAAGATCACAAACTGGACAACTTACCATAAGGACAACCTCCTCAAATACAATCGCTCCTGCATAAGGACCTCTAAATGAGCTGAACGTATCCCCCTGCAGACTAAGGGACTGAATATTCTGCACTATTTATTATATTTTACCATAAAAGCACCCCGGTTACCCCTGGCGAATAAAGTTTTTTACCGGCCTGTTCATGATATCAGCTTAATACTGCTGCCACTATTGCTCTTTTTAATCACAACCTGCCTGTCAATCCGTTCTTTCAACTCGCTGACGTGGGAGATAATGCCCACCAGCCGGTTTCCCGCCGCCAGCCCTACCAGGGTCTGGACGGCTTGCTCCAGGGACTCGGCATCCAGCGCTCCGAAGCCTTCATCAATAAACAACGTATCGATCTCCACGCCGCCGGCATGGCTTTGGATCACGTCGGAAAGACCCAGGGCCAGGGCTAGCGAGGCCTTAAAGGATTCTCCCCCGGACAGGGACTTCACCGACCTGATCCGGCCGGTATAATGATCCAGCACATCTATTTCCAAACCGGCCTGGGAGCGCAGGTCCACCGCTCCTGCCCTGGGCATCAGCTCAAAGCGGCCGTTGGTCATGCGCTTCAGCCGTTTATTTGACTCCCCAATAATCCGGCTAAAGTAGGAAGCCTGTACATACTGCTCAAAAGCCAGTTTTTGCTTGCCGGGCAGTTCGCCGTTGGCCGTTTTGGAAAGGTTGCTGAAAAGAAGGTATTCCTGCTGGTATTTAACCCCATCTGCGATTGCTTCGCTGAGAGCTTTGGCGATGGGTTCATTGACGCTCAAACGCGCCATCAGCGTCCTGAGGGATTCATCCACCTGCTTTTTTTCTTCTTCCAGAGCTTCTTTCGCCGCTGCCAGGATTTCCATATCCTGCTGCTGCTTGCCTTCAGTTTCTCTGGCCAGTCTCTGCAAGTCCAACTCCAAAGCTTTGGCTTCATTCTGATACTGTTCGACAGCATGTCTTAACTCATTGATCTGTGACTCTGTTTTCAAAGCACCATGGTAGGCTTCCCCGGTGGCAAAACCACATTCAGACATCTTCCGGGTGTAGGCCAAAAACGCCTGTTTTTTTGCCTGGCTGGTGCTGGTCAGTCTTTCTCTCCAGTCGTCAAGCAGAGCCTGGTTTCCTTTCAGTTTGCTGTTAAGTGCATGATAGGCTGCTTCCGCTTTTCTGAAATTATCTTTCAAATGGCTTAAAGTTCCGGTCCATTCTTTAATCAATGCCACAGCCTGTGAGCGATCCGCATACTCCAAAGAGGCTTTCAACGTCTTCAGTTCACCGGTTTTGGCGGCCAAATCTGAAATGATGTTGTTTTTCTGTTGTTCCTTTTGCGCGGTTGCCGTCTCATTGGCCTGCAAAGAATCTTCGATAGAAGCAAGTTGCTCCCTGCACTGGTTTTTGCGGGTTAATTGCTCTTTTAATTGACGAACTTGCTCATATTTTTTCCTGATGTCCTGTTTGTTTTTGGCCAGGGCTGCCTGGCTCAGAGCCGCAAGCTGTTTCTGCGAAATATTCTGCTCAATGGCGGGGAAGCAGGCTGCGGCGGCATGGTGTAGCTGTTCCCGGGCCAGGTTAATCTCCGCCAGCTTTGCCGCCGAACGTTCGCTGGCATCCTGCATGTTCCGCCGGGCAAGGTCGTTTTTCTGCTTTAACTCATTCAGCTCTGCCTCGCTGGGGGCGTCTGCGGCCGGCGTCGCCTTGTGGGGATGAACTGTGGAACCACAGACCGGACAGGGCTTTCCCTCTTCCAGCGTTGCCGCCAGAAGCCCCGCTTGCTCACGGAAAAAAGCGGTTTCTTTGGCAAGATAAAGTGCATTGACGGCTTGGAAGGCCTCCTGGGCCACATTAAACTGCTGCTGCAGCCTGACGCTCTCAGTCTGCAATTTGCCGAACCGGGCTAAGGAGCTCTGCAGCTCAAGCAATGCGGTTTGGTTAGCCTGCAGTTCTTTTCCTTCCTGCTCGCAGATCGACACCTGTACCTCAATGCCTGTCAGTCGCTCCAATTCTTGCTGAAGATTATTCTTCTGCGCCAAAAGCGCATCTTTTTGCTGCCTGGTTTTCTCCAGAGCCGCTTCAACGCTCCTTTGCTCTGCCGCCAGTTTTTTTAATTCTCTTGCCAGTCCTGCGGCAGCGTCATATTGGGGAAGTGTTTTGGTCAGTCCATCAATTGCCGCAGCAAGCCGTTCCCGGGCCGGCTCTTTCTCTTTCTCGGAGTGGTAGGCCTTTTGTACCATAGCCAGCTCTTTTTCCTGTGCCTGTATTTCCATAGCCAGGGATTGGCAGTTCTGGATTAGTTTCTGTTCGGCTGCTTTCTCCCGCAAATAGGCGTCTTCCAGGGGAGATACGATATATCGCGCTGTTTCCGCGTCCTGCAGCGTTTTCTTCCGGTCGTTATGCTCATCCTGACGTCTCCTCAGTTCCTTTTGCCTCTCTTGTGCGACGGCCAAAGCAGTGAAGGCTTGATTGATATATTGGGCCTCAGTTATCTGGACAATTTGCGCGGCCAGGTTTTGCTCCAATGCGCCGGCCTGCTCTTGCAAGCTATGCCCCAGGCTGGTATCTGCTGCATTCAGAGCCTGCAATTCCGACAGGATCTCTGCCGCAGTATGTATGTTGGCTGTATCTAGCTTGGCGGCCAGCTGCTGCCCCTGCTCAGTTGCAGGACAGACGATGCCGGAAATATACTGCAGGATGCCCTGCTCATTGCTCTCACAGCGTTTTTTCGCTTCACGCTCATAGTCCTTTAACAGGCTTTGCGCAGTTTGATATAGCTCGGTATTGAATACACGCCGGAAAATATCGCCCCGCTCCTTGCTGTCCGCCAGCAAAAGCTGGAGGAATTCCCCCTGGGCAATCATGGCAATTTGTTTGAACTGCCGGTAGTTGATACCTAGAAGCTCAACTACCTTTGCCGTCACATCCCGATAGCCGGTGATGATGTCTCCGTCAGGCAGTTGCAGAGCAGCATCGGGGTTTTCCGTCGTCATCCCGTCACCGCTCTTTTTGGGCCGCTCATAACGGGGATTCCGCGTTATGGTGTAGATCTTGCCTTTATGTAAAAAGGTTAGCTCCACATAGGTCTTGTTATGGGGCTCTGCAAAATCACTGCGCAGAGTATCCACAGTCCTGGTGGAACCGCTGGTCTCGCCAAACAGCGCAAAGGCCATGGCGTCAAAAATAGTCGTCTTGCCCGCTCCCGTCTCACCGGTAATAAGGAATAAGCCCTGACCGCCAAATGCGGTTAAATCCAGTTCAGTATTGCCGGCATAAGGACCGAAAGCGCTCATCACTATCTTTAACGGTTTCATACTCCGACGCCTCCCGCCTGGGCAAAAATTCTTTTCATCACCTGGGCCTGTTCCGGCGTCAGTTCGTTATTATTCTGCAGCTGATAGAATGCCGCAAATAAATCCAGCGGGCTTTTTTCGCCTGCTTCACCGGCAGCGGCAATCTGGGAGCAAGCGGCTTGTCTGGTGCGGCTGTTTTCAAAGTCCAGCACCATCAGATTGGGATACACCTGACGCAGCTGCCCAACGGGGTCATAAATTTCCTCCTCGTCCGTCAGGGTGGCATGGATGTAATCTGCTGCGCTGTCCTCTTCTTCCCTTCCGATGCGGAGCAGTTCGGCAATCGGCCCCTTGATTTCACGCAAGTCATGCAGGGGCATAAGGGGCAGCTGGTGAATAGCAATCTCCCCTTTTGCGCCCAGTTCTATAAGTGTCGCTGATTTGTGATGGAGGGCTTCGGAAAAGGAATATTTCAGGGGTGAACCGGCATAACGGACGGTACTCCGTCCAATGCTCTGGGGCCGGTGCAGGTGACCGAGGGCAACATAATCGAAAGGGTCAAAGGCCGCTGCGTCCACATTGTCCAGACCGCCCACAGACAGGCTTTCCGACTCAGAGCGCTCCGGTTGTTGCGCGCCGCTGACCACAAATTGATGCGCCAGCAGGATATTGCGTTCTTGTGTATTGATTGCCGCCGCGGCAATAATTGCCCGCAGGGCATCGTCATAGGACCCTAATGGCTGTTCAAAAAAAGGTTTTACCATAGCCGGTTTAATAAAGGGCAGTAAATATATGTTGACGGCTCCATGCTCGTCCTCCAGCGTTACCTTTTGCAGAGTACCGTTAAACACCCCGGCAATATGGAGGCCGCTTTGGCGCATGATCCGGCTGCCAAAGCTCAGGCGCTCAGGCGAGTCATGATTCCCGCTGATCATAAAAACCAGCCTGTCTAAGGCAGTTAATTTGGTCAGAAAGTCGTCAAGGAGCTCTACTGCTTCAGCGGCAGGCTGGCTCTTATCATAGATGTCCCCGGCTATGAGGACACCTGCCGGCTCTTCCTCGCCGGCTATCCGCAAAATTTGCTCCAGGACGTATTTCTGCTCCTCAAGCATATTAAAACCATTGACGTTCTTTCCTATGTGCAGATCGGCAATATGGAGCAATTTCATCTATCAATCCTCCCCAAAAGGCAGATGCCATACGGATTTGACCGTATGGCACCTGTTTATATCTAATATTCTGGCGGAGAGTGAGGGATTCGAACCCTCGATACAGGTTTAAGCCCATATACTCGCTTAGCAGGCGAGCGCCTTCAGCCAACTCGGCCAACTCTCCATATATTATATGCACTTTATTTATGTTCACTTTGCCTTGCCTGGAGCTGGATCTGTATTCTGGCGGAGGGGGTGGGATTCGAACCCACGGAACCCGCAAAGATTCAACGGTTTTCAAGACCGCCTCCTTCAACCGCTCGGACACCCCTCCCGATTAACCAAACGGACGGCACCTTTAAGTCTAACACAGAACGATACCGGTGTCAATAAACCGGGGTTGGCGTGTTTTAATCGACTTCATTTTACCAAAGAAGAAAGCTCTCTCTATTTTTCTCCTACATTCATTTTACACCGGTGGTTGGCGTAAAACAAGTCCGGTTAATCAATACGGGTCTTGCCGCCCATATAAGGCCTCAGAACTTCAGGTATGGTCACCGCTCCGTCTGCCTCCTGGTAATTTTCCAGAATCGCCGCCACCGTCCGGCCCACGGCCAGCCCGGAGCCGTTTAGGGTGTGTGCCAGTTCGACCTTGCCCTTGTCATTGCGAAAACGGATCTTCGCCCGGCGCGCCTGAAAATCTTCGAAATTACTGCAGGAGGAGATCTCTCTGTAAGCCTGGTAACTGGGCAGCCAGACCTCCAGATCATAGGTTTTGGCGGAGGAAAAGCCCATGTCTCCGGTGCACAACAACATCACCCGGTAAGGCAGCCCCAGTAGCTGCAACACTCTCTCCGCATCTTTGGTCAGTTTTTCCAACTCATCGTAGGATTCCTGGGGCCGACAGAACTTCACCAATTCCACCTTGTTGAACTGGTGTTGGCGAATTAATCCCCGGGTGTCCCGTCCGGCTGCACCGGCTTCTGCCCGGAAACACGCGCTGTAGGCGCAATGCTTGATGGGTAGATCTGCTCCGTCCAGAATCTCGTTGCGGTATAGGTTGGTAACCGGCACCTCTGCGGTGGGGATGAGGTAATAATCGCTCCCCTCAAGTTTAAACATATCTTCAGCAAATTTGGGCAACTGCCCCGTCCCCACCATACTGTCCCGGTTGACAATAAACGGCGGGAACACCTCCACATACTGGTGCTCTGTAGTATGCAGGTCCAGCATAAAGCTTAATACCGCACGCTCCAGTCTGGCTCCCAGGCCTTTATAAAAACTAAAGCGCGCGCCGGTTACTTTGCCGCCCCGCTCAAAATCTATAATATTCAGGTCTTCACCCAGTTCCCAGTGGGGTTTGGGCTGGAAGTCAAAATCCCTTGGTGTGCCCCAGGTGCGGATCAGCGTATTGTCAGCTTCACTGGCTCCGGTAGGAACCGAGGCATGGGGGATGTTGGGTATGTCCAACAGAATTGTTGACAGCCTTTCTTCCAGTGCTTTAACCTCTTCGTCTTTAACCTTGATCTCCTTGGACAGCTGGCGCATTTCCAGCACCAGATCAGGCGCATCCTGGCCTGCTATTTTTAGTTTGCCGATTTCCTCTGAGACAGTGTTGCGCCGGTTCTTCATCTGCTCCACGATAAACAGCTTTTCCCGGCGTTCTTCATCCAATTGCAAAAACTCATCCAGGGTTACCTCGGAGCCGCGTCTTACCAGGGCATCCTTCACTACCTGCGGGTTATTGCGGACAAATTTGATATCAAGCATCAAGCACCCTCCATGGAAGTTAAACAAAGATGGCAGTTAACAAAGGAAGTTTAACAAAAGTGCCTTTATTTGTTATTTATAATCAATGTATTATACTATACCCATTGACTTTTGTAAAACCAGGTTTGCTATAATATGTCACTTAACCCAACCCATATTAGGTTAGTATAAAGTTATTGTAAGAGTTTTTGAGACGAGAATAGAAGAATTCTTAATTGAAACCTACAACTCATTGTAATATAATGAGTTGTAGGTTTAAATTGGCATCGCTGCAGCTTATTCCAGGCATGTTTTGGCATACACTTATTGCTGGCACTTGGACATAATATTTCAAGAGCAAAGGAGGTGCTTATGACAGAAGTACTTGTATTGAAAAATGTTTACAAAGTTTTTGGGGAAGGCCCTGATAAAGCCCTTGCTTTATTGAAAGACGGTTTTAGTAAAGAAGAGATTTTGGCCAAAACAGGTCTGACCATAGGAGTTCATGGCGTTAGCCTGACTGTTCAACAAGGTGAGGTATTTGTTTTAATGGGTTTGTCCGGCAGCGGAAAATCCACCTTGCTGAGGTGTATTAACAGCTTAATTAAACCAACGAGCGGAGAAATCCTTATTCACGGAGAGAATATTGCTACTGCCAGCCACGCACGCTTATCTGAAATCAGAAGGAAAAAGATCAGTATGGTTTTCCAGCGCTTTGCCTTATTCCCTCACCGCACGGTACTGGATAACGTCGCTTACGGTCTGGAAATCCAGGGGATCCCTCGCGAAACCCGGCACCAAAAGGCCCGGGAGATGCTGGAAGTAGTTGGCCTTAGCGGCTGGGAGAAATCTTACCCTTCCCAATTAAGCGGCGGCATGCAGCAACGGGTAGGACTTGCACGGGCCCTGGTTACAGACCCGGAAGTTCTGCTTATGGACGAGGCTTTTAGCGCCCTCGATCCGTTAATCAGGCGGGAAATGCAAAACGAATTGCTTTCTCTGCAAAGCAAACTCAATAAAACAATTATCTTTGTAACCCACGACCTTGACGAAGCCTTAAAAATAGGTGACCGGATTGCCCTGATGCGGGACGGAGCCATTGTACAAATAGGTACACCTGAAGAGATCCTGACTCAACCGGCCGATGAATATGTAGAAAGATTTATCGAAGATGTGGACCGAACGAAAGTATTAGCGGCAGAAGCCATTATGAAGGATGCGGAAACCATCTCCATTAAGGACGGCCCCCGGGTGGCCTTGCGTAATATGCGGGAGGCGGGTATTTCCAGCTTATTTGTACTCAATCGGGATCGCAAACTGGTGGGAGTGATTACTGCAGAGGCAGCCTGGCGAGCCAGAGAGGAAAATCATGTTGATCTTTCTAAAATTATGCGGACAGATTTTCCTAAGGCGGCTCCAGATACCCCTTTAAGCGAGCTCATTCCACTCCTGGCGGAGTCAAAATTTCCAGTGGCTATAGTTAATAACGAGGACAGATTACTAGGTATCGTAGTCCAAGGCGCATTGTTGGCAGCTTTAACCCGTTAGACTACCCCGCTGCAAAGATAGGCGATGCCGTGCGATTTTAATCGCACACAAAAAAAGGAGGATGAGAATATTGATGCGTTCCAGAGGTAAAATAATTATTGCCTTACTGTTAGTCTTGTCACTTTCTCTCGTGCTGTTAGGCTGTAACAGTAATAATGCACAACAAAGCAGCGGTGACCCCAAGGATACGCCCATTCGTATCGGAGTAAATAACTGGCCTGAAAACATTGCCGCAGCAAATATGTGGAAAATACTGCTGGAGGAGAAAGGGTATAAAGTCGAGCTGATCAGTGGTGAAAAAGCACCTATTTATACCGGCGTGTCCAGCGGAGACCTGGAGCTTGGCCTGGAGGTTTGGCTCCCCTTACTGGATAAGCCTTATTATGACCAGTACAAGGATAAGCTTGAGACTTACGGTCCCTGGTACAACGGAGCACGTGTCGGTCTTGTGGTGCCTGAATATGTAGATGTTAACAGCATTGAAGAATTAAATGACAATAAGGATAAATTCCTGGTCAACGGCACCCCTACTATTGTGGGCATTGATGCAGGCGCCAGCATTATGAAGGAAACTGCAGGCGCAATTGAGAAATATAACCTTGACTACCAGCTGATGAACGGGTCGGAAGCAGCCATGATGGCCGCTTTGAAAAGAGCTTATGATAATAATGAACCGGTTGCAGTAACACATTGGACACCGCACTGGGCCTTTTCCGTGTATGACCTTAAGTTTCTTGATGACCCCAGGAAAGCTTACAGTGATCCGGACGATATCTACATCATGGCGACCAAAGGTTTTGGTGAAAAGTATCCCAACCTTGTCAAGTGGCTTGATCAGTGGCATATGGACGATGATACCCTCGGCGGTTTAATGGCCACCATCCAAGATGCAGGTGATCCGGCAAAAGGCGCCAAAGACTGGATTGAAAAGAACCGTGGCCTGGTAGATGAGTGGTTGAAATAACCTTTCAGATGGCGGAGCCCCCAAAAACGGCTCCGCTGTTCTATCAAAAAAACTATCAACTCTTGCCTACATAAACAAACTAAACAGAATAAGGGGGTTAAAGTTTGGATCTGGATATCACTCCATTTGATATTCCCCTGGCTCAATGGGTTGAAACCTTTGTAGATTATTTATCCGCTAACTTCAGCGCTTTTTTTGGGGCTATTGCCGATATCATTTTATACTTGTATAACGCGGTGAATTGGCTGTTTCAGACACCGCCTTCCTTAATAATTATCCTCGTCTTTGCTCTTCTGGCCTGGCGCCTTAAAGGCTGGGGTTTTGCCTTATTTAGCGCCTTGAGCTTGTGGTTCCTTGATATCTTAGGCCTTTGGTCGCATACCATGAGCACTTTAAGCCTGGTTATAGCAGCGGTGCTCGTAGCAGTAGTCATCGGCCTTCCTACCGGCATTGCGGCAGCCAGATACGATATGGTATCCAAGGTGGTCCGTCCGGTTCTGGACTTCATGCAGACTCTGCCGGCTTTTGTTTACTTGATCCCGGCGATCATCTTTTTTGGCCTGGGTACAGTCCCGGCCATTATCTCCACCATAATCTTCGGCATGCCGCCGGTAATTCGTTTTACGGAACTGGGCATTCGCCAGGTACCGGAGGACGTTATTGAAGCGGCCCAGGCCTTTGGCAGCACCACCAACCAAATGCTGTTTAAAGTACAGCTGCCCATGGCGATGCCTACCGTTATGGCCGGCATCAACCAAACCATTATGCTCTCCCTTTCCATGGCCGTTATCGCCTCCATGATCGGCGCAGGTGGACTGGGAGATGACGTCCTTAGAGCTATCACACAGCTTGAAGTTGGTCTCGGCTTTGAAGGGGGCATCGGCATTGTTATCCTGGCGATCATCCTCGACCGCCTCACCCGTGCCGTTGTAAAAAACTAGACCTTAGCCTAACAAGTTCTAAAGGCAAAATAAACAGCCCCGATCCGGGCAGAGCACAAGACCGGATCAGGGCTGTTTATTGTTTATATGTTTCGTCTTACTTACACTTCTTTTTCTCTTTAGAGGCTGACGTTTTTAACGCCCAGCACCCCGTCAACTTTGGTGATTTCAGGGATAACTTCCTCAGGAACAGGCGCATCTACGTTGATGAGCATCACAGCCCGGCCACCCAGTGTTTTCCGGCCTACCTGCATGCCGGATATATTGATATTTTGGGAGCCGATGATGTTGCATACCGGGCCGATAATCCGCGGCTTATCAATATGGGGTACATAGAGCATGTTGCCTTCCGGCACGGCGTCTACACGGTAGCCGTCAATGGCGACTATCCTGGGATCTTTCTTGCCGAAATTCGTTCCGGCTATGGTTATTTCCCCTTTGCCTGAAACAGCCCTGACCGTCAGCAGATTGGCATAATCATCATCACCGGAAGCCAGTCTCTGGATTACCTTAATACCCCGGCTTCTGGCCAGGCTGGACGCATTAACAAAATTAACCCTTACTTGGATAATTGTATCCAGAAAACCTTTCAATAAAGTAGTTGTAATAGGGGCTACTTCCTCATTGGCCAACTCTCCACTGTAGCTGACCTCAATGGTATTGACCGCCCCGTCTATTAACTGAGCACAAAACTTACCCATTTTCTCAGCCAGGGTAAGATATGGTTTGACGATTGCCATCACCTTGGGGTTCATCGGCGGTATGTTGACCGTGTTTTTGACGAATTCCCCCTGCAGCGCCGCGATAATTTCATCCACCACATCGCAGGCCACGCATAATTGGGCCTCCGAAGTTGAAGCGCCTAGATGCGGCGTGGCAATAAAATTATTGAATTCAAAAAGCGGGCTGGTGGTATTGGGTTCATCTTCAAAAACATCAAAGGCAGCTCCGGCTACCTTGCCGTCCTTCATGGCTTCATAAAGAGCCTGCTCATCAATTATTCCGCCCCGGGCACAGTTGATGATGCGCACACCCGGTTTCATCAGGCTTAAAGCCCTTTCCCCAATGATATGCCTGGATTCTTTGGTTAAGGGGATGTGGCAGGTTATAAAATCAGCTGTCTTAAAGAGTTCGTCTAAGGGTAGCAATTGTGCGCCCTGGAGTTGTGCCTTTTCTTCCGTCAGGTAAGGATCGTAGGCAACTACCTTCATTTCCAGGCCCTGGGCCCTCTTGGCCACAGCAGAACCGATCCGTCCCAGACCGATAATCCCAAGCACTTTGTCCCGCAACTCCACCCCCATGAAGGATTTTCTATCCCACTTGCCGGCACGCAAAGTGCTGCAAGCCTGGGGAATATTGCGGGCCAAAGCCATCATCATGGCAATGGTATGTTCCGCGGCGGCGATGGTATTGCCGTCAGGAGCATTGACAACCAACACACCCTTATCGGTAGCTGCCGCGAGATCAATATTATCCACACCGACACCGGCCCGGCCGACTACTTTAAGATTGTCAGCGTGTTCAAAAATACGGGCGGTCACTTTGGTGGCGCTGCGAACAATCATACCATCGTAATCAGCGATAATAGCGCAAATTTCATCCTCGGTCAGCTTGTTACGAACATCCACTTCTATATCCGGATGCAGCATTAGCGCCGCTAAACCTTCCTCCTCAACACCGTCAAGGACCAGTACCTTCATCATTATAACCTCCCTAAAAACACATACTGTGCCGCAGCAACCCCGGCGCCGGGTTGCACGGGATAACCGGCATCCGCCAATGCCATTTCCAACGCGGCTATAGCAATAATTATGTCCATTTTATCTGCAAAACCCATGTGGGCTATACGCAGAATTTTCCCTTTTACCTCACCTTGCCCACCGGCAAAGCTAACACCATATTTATTTTTAATTATTTTGCGCAGTTCGTCGGCAGCAATTCCTTCCGGACCCCAAAAAGCTGTCAGGGCATTGGAGGCACAGCGTTCTTCCGGCAGCAGACGCAACCCCAGTGCCTTTATGGCCGCCCGGGCGGCCCGGGCCAATAACCCATGGCGGGCATACACATTATCCAGCCCTTCTGCTTCCATCATGTCCAGGGCCGCCTCCAGCCCGTAGAAGAGGGTCACAGCCGGCGTGTAAGGGGTATTCCATTCGCCATAGACTTTCTTTGCAGCCGGGAGGCTGAAGTAAAATCTAGGCGCTTTGTTGTTATTGACGATCTCCCAGGCCTTGTCGCTTACGCTGATCATAGACAAACCAGGCGGCAGCATGAGCGCTTTTTGAGAAGCCGTGCAGAGCATATCAACCTGCCACTCATCCACTTTAATTTCAATGGCCCCCACGCCGCTGACCCCGTCTACCAGGAACAAAGCAGGTGTTTTAGCCACAAGCTCCCCGATACCGGCAATATCATTGCATACCCCGGTAGAAGTCTCGTTCTGGGTTGCCAGCACCACTTTAACATCCGGGTGCTGGGCCAGCTTTTCTTTTACTACCGCCAGATCCACATCATTACCGTAGCCAAAATTAACCTCAATGAGCTCAGCACCGTAAGCCCTGGCAATCCTGGTAAAACGTTCCCCAAAATTACCTGTAACCAGGGCCAACACTTTATCCCCGGCTGTTACGGTATTGGCGATAGCTGCTTCCATAGCGCCTGTACCTGAATTTGTCAACACAAATATATCATTTTTGGTCTGAAAAAGCCTTTGTAGCTTTTCCACTATTCGCTTATACATCTGAGCAAATTCCTTGCTGCGGTGTCCGAACACTGGTTTGGACATAGCAGCCGCCACAGCCGGGGGAACCGGCGTCGGACCGGGAATCATCAGGTATTGTTTATCTTGCATTTTAAGGCCCCTCTCCTGAAAGTTAAAATTATCATTAAAATTTGTTGGTTGAAAAAAAATTAACCCCCCGTCCCCTGGTAAAATTTTAGGGACGAGAGGATATTCTCCCGCGGTGCCACCCTTATTGACCGGATCTATCCGGACCTCTCGAGCATGTTGTAACGGAACTACCGTGCCTGCCTACTTCTGTTTTCAGCAGACCCCCTCCAGGGAGCCAATTTCATCTGCGCCGTTCCTGCCGGTTTACAGCCACCACCGGCTCTCTGAGAGGATTTACGACGGATTACTCTACCCTTTCAACGGGTTTATCAGGGGTAATCCCCCTTATATTTAAGTTTATACTACATGCTACTACATCCAACATTTTTATGCAATAGGCTTATAAAATATTAATATATTCTCAATTGTTTGGCTGATTCGGATTACAGCAATGCTCCAGGAAATAACGGTGCACCCGCAAGTCCCCGGTAAGCTCGGGGTGAAAGGCCGCAGCCAGAAACCTGCCCTGGCGGACAAAGATGATTTTTTCATCAAAAGTACTCAGTATTTCAACAGGGCTTTCTACCCGCAAAACGTAAGGAGCTCTGATAAAGACCGCCGGGAATGGGTCCTTTCCTAAAACCGGGATATCAAGTTTTGCTTCAAAACTGTTCACCTGGCGGCCGAAAGCGTTGCGCTCCACTGTAATATCCATAAAACCAAGGCGTGGCTGGGTTGAACCGGCTATATCCCTGGCCATCAGGATCATACCGGCACAAGTGCCAAACACCGGCATACCTTGTTCTCCCAGCTTTTTGATCGGATCAAGCAGGTCGTATGCGATTAACAGTTTCCCTATAGTGGTACTCTCTCCACCGGGGATGACCAGGGCTGATATATTAGCCAGTTGTTCCGGCTTTCTAATCTGCTCTGTTTCCACCCCGCAGGACTGGAACGCTTTCTGATGCTCTCTAAAGGCGCCCTGAAGGGCCAGAACCCCTACCTTCACTTATGACGACTCCCTTTCTGTAATAATACGGCAGGGTTATCCTTCCGCAACGCATATGTATCAGTGCCGTAATAAATGCGTGGCGCCTTTACCAACCCCTGTCCTGCATCCTCTCAGACGGAGCAATACTAGCAATTTCCAAGCCAGGCATGGCTTCACCGATACTTTTGGATACTTCCGCCAGGATCTGCGGGTCGTTGTAATGGGTGGTAGCGGCAACAATTGCTTTTGCCCTTGCAGCCGGATCTTTGGATTTAAAGATGCCCGAACCCACAAAGATACCGTCACAGCCTAACTGCATCATTAGCGCAGCATCGGCAGGTGTAGCGATCCCGCCGGCAGCAAAGTTTACTACCGGCAAACGGCCTGCCTCGGCCACCTGAAGCAAGAGCTCATATGGCGCGTCCATTTCCTTGGCGGCCGTCATCAGTTCTTCCCTGGGCATGTTCTGCACCCGGCGTATTTCTCCCATCACCATTCTCATGTGACGGACAGCCTCCACCACGTTACCTGTGCCTGGTTCACCTTTAGTCCTGATCATGGCTGCCCCTTCACCGATCCGGCGCAGCGCCTCCCCCAGATTTCTGGCGCCGCAAACAAAAGGCACCTTAAATGCGCTCTTATCTATATGAAAGTTATCATCTGCAGGGGTCAGTACTTCACTCTCATCAATATAATCAACCCCAAGAGACTCGAGAATTTGCGCCTCCACAAAATGTCCAATACGGGCCTTGGCCATTACAGGGATTGTGACAGCATCCATAATCCGCAGTATTATTTCCGGATCAGCCATACGCGCCACTCCGCCGGCTGCCCTTATATCAGCAGGGACTCTTTCCAGGGCCATTACTGCACAGGCGCCCGCTTCTTCCGCAACCTTGGCCTGCTCTGGCGTAGTAACATCCATAATCACCCCACCTTTGAGCATCTCAGCCAATCCTTTTTTCACAGTCCAGGTTCCTTTATCTGCCATCCTAAACTTCCTCCAATCGAGCACCTTATTAACAACTATCAAATTATTTTACATTAATAAGGCAGTAAAAACAAGATCATGACCATTATCCAGTCCAATGCGCAGATTATTCCACCCACAACAGTTTTATCAGACCGTTTCTTATTGTGGCTGCTTATATTAATAGAGTGGTATCCAGCAAACCTTGGGCGTGGCTTTACGCTCCAGACTGCGCAACCGGCCGGCTTCAAAGTTGTCTCTCTCTATATCATTACTCAAGATTAAGGCCGGGACTTTCTTTGGTTTAAGTTTCTCATCAAGAGCCACAAAAGTAAAATATGCTGTTAAACAGCACACTTTTGTGCCCTGCATGAGGTCTTCAGCATCGATGGAAACAGCGATCTCCATAGATGAATTGGATACATAAGTGAGATAGGCATGGCAGGTAGCAACATTCCCGACAAAGACCGGAGCATGAAAACTGATATTATCGATAGCGGCTGTCACCACGATCGAACGGGCATGTTTGGTGGCACAGGCGCCGGCGCAGTTATCCATCATCTTCATTAACTCACCACCGTGGACAGTACCTGCTAAATTTGTCTGTGAAGGAAGAATTATCTGGCTTAATATTGTAGCCGATTCGGCAATGGTCCTTGCCTCTTCCATAGTTTGGGCCCCCCCCTTAAAAACTTATTATATTACTTATAGTAAAGTATCTTGCTGCCATCGAAAAGAGCATTAAAAAAACAAGCCTCACAATATCGTGAAGCTTGCCTTTATAAAATTGTTCTGGCGACGACCTACTCTCCCAGGGGCCTGCGCCCCAAGTACCATCGGCTCTGGAGGGCTTAACTGCCGTGTTCGGGATGGGAACGGGTGTACCCCCTCCGATATTGTCACCAGAAACTTTTTTCCTTTTTAACTTATTTCAGATTCTACAGCTTCTACCGGTAAGCATTGGCTTACCTTTAACCAAACTGCTTCTCCCTTAAATCTGCTCCCTCAAAACTGTACAGCATATTCGAACAAAATTTTAGCTCTTTTACGACGTCTGACGTCTAACGTCCGACGTCCGATTAGGTCAAGCCCTCGACCTATTAGTACCGGTCAGCTCAACTGGTTGCCCAGCTTACACACCCGGCCTATCTACCTGGTAGTCTTCCAGGGGTCTTACTAGATTACTCTATGGGAAACCTCATCTTAAGGGGGGCTTCGCGCTTAGATGCTTTCAGCGCTTATCCCGGCCAGACATAATTACCCAGCGCTACCGTTGGCACGATAACTGGTACACCAGTGGTCTGTCCATCCCGGTCCTCTCGTACTAGGGACAGCTCCTCTCAAGTTTCCTGCGCCTGCGACGGATAGGGACCGAACTGTCTCACGACGTTCTGAACCCAGCTCACGTACCGCTTTAATGGGCGAACAGCCCAACCCTTGGGACCTACTACAGCCCCAGGATGCGATGAGCCGACATCGAGGTGCCAAACCTCCCCGTCGATGTGGACTCTTGGGGGAGATAAGCCTGTTATCCCCAGGGTAGCTTTTATCCGTTGAGCGACGGCTCTTCCACTCGATACCGCCGGATCACTAAGCCCGACTTTCGTCCCAGCTCGACCTGTCCGTCTCGCTGTCAAGCTCCCTTCTGCCTTTACACTCTGTACGCGCGATTTCCAACCGCGCTGAGGGAACCTTTGGGCGCCTCCGTTACTCTTTGGGAGGCGACCGCCCCAGTCAAACTGCCCACCTGATACTGTCCACGTACCGGCTATACGGCACTGTGTTAGAATTTCAATACTCATAGGGTGGTATCCCAACGGCGGCTCCTCCGAAACTAGCGTCCCGGTCTCCTAGCCTCCCACCTATCCTGTACAATCAATACCAAAACCCAATGTCAAGTTGCAGTAAAGCTCCATGGGGTCTTTCTGTCCTGTCGCAGGTAGCCGGCATCTTCACCGGCATTTCAATTTCACCGAGCCCCTCGTTGAGACAGTGCCCAAATCGTTACGCCTTTCGTGCGGGTCGGAACTTACCCGACAAGGAATTTCGCTACCTTAGGACCGTTATAGTTACGGCCGCCGTTTACTGGGGCTTCGGTTCAAAGCTTCGGGTTAACCCTGACCTCTCCCCTTAACCTTCCAGCACCGGGCAGGCGTCAGCCCCTATACTTCATCTTTCGATTTTGCAGGGACCTGTGTTTTTGCTAAACAGTCGCTTGGGCCTTTTCTCTGCGACCCCCTCGCGCTCCATCTGTATAAAACTTCACGCTAACGGGGTACCCCTTCTCCCTAAGTTACGGGGTTATTTTGCCGAGTTCCTTAACGAGGGTTCTCTCGCGCGCCTTAGGATTCTCACCCCACCTACCTGTGTCGGTTTACGGTACGGGCACTTACTCGCCTCGTTAGAGGTTTTTCTTGACAGTTTGGGCTCGGCTGCTTCGCTACTTTATTTCGCTCCCCTTCAGTTCTCGGGCTTTTATAAGAGACGGTTTTTCCTATCTCTTACCCTACTACCTTAGACGCACATTTCCATTCGTGCGCTCAGCTTACCCTCCTGTGTCACCCCATCCTTCAAACGGCGGTAAGTGGCATCGGATTCTCAACCGATTTTCCATCGCCTACGCCTTTCGGCCTCAGCTTAGGTCCCGGCTTACTCTGGGCGGACGACCCTTCCCCAGAAATCCTTAGGTTTTCGGCGGGCAGGATTCTCACCTGCCTTTGCGTTTACTCATACCGGCATTCTCACTTCCGTACTCTCCACAACTCCTTACGGTACTGCTTCTACGTGTACGGAACGCTCCCCTACCCATCCGGTGGAATCGCTACTGCGCTTATCCCCTGCGGGTCATTTAGTCGCAAATCTCTTTTAAAAAATTTTAAGGATATTTGCGACAAAAATGTTTCCTCTTCTTGAAGGGTTTAAACACACTAGTGATTCCACCAGATGCCGCAGCTTCGGTGACAGGCTTAGCCCCGTTACATTTTCGGCGCAGAGCCACTTGACCAGTGAGCTATTACGCACTCTTTAAATGATGGCTGCTTCTGAGCCAACATCCTGGTTGTCCGGGCAACTCCACATCCTTTTCCACTTAGCCTGTCTTGGGGACCTTAGCCGACGGTCTGGGCTGTTTCCCTCTTGACTACGAATCTTAGCACCCGCAGTCTGACTCCTAGAGACTCAAATATCCGGCATTCGGAGTTTGATTGGGTTCGGTAATCGTTGAAGACCCCTAGCCCAGTCAGTGCTCTACCTCCGGTATTCTTCCCTAAGGCTAGCCCTAAAGCTATTTCGGGGAGAACCAGCTATTTCCGGGTTCGATTGGCATTTCACCCCTACCCACACCTCATCCGCCGCCTTTTCAACGACGGTCGGTTCGAGCCTCCACTTTATTTTACTAAAGCTTCACTCTGGACATGGGTAGATCACCCGGTTTCGGGTCTACTCCAACAGACTTATTTCGCCCTTTTAAGACTCGCTTTCGCTGCGGCTCCGTGTCTAACACACTTAACCTTGCCCGCTAGAAGTAACTCGCCGGTCCGTTCTACAAAAAGTACGCCATCACACCTTAATCGTGCTCTGACTGTTTGTAAGCATACGGTTTCAGGTACTATTTCACTCCCCTCCCGGGGTGCTTTTCACCTTTCCCTCACGGTACTTGTTCACTATCGGTCGCACTGGGTATTTAGCCTTGGGAGGTGGTCCTCCCGGATTCCCACAGGGTTTCACGTGTCCCGTGGTACTTGGGATACTCTCCTACGCCTTCGACTTTTCGCCTACAGGGGTTTTACCTCCTATGCCGGGCCTTTCCAGGCCGCTTCGGCTAAATCTATCAACGCAGTTTGTGAGAGTCCCGCAACCCCAGAGGTGCATGCACCTCTGGTTTAGGCTCGCCCCGCTTCGCTCGCCGCTACTAAGGGGTTCGATCTTTCTTTCTCTTCCTCCGGCTACTAAGATGTTTCAGTTCGCCGGGTGCCCTCCGTTAACCTATGGATTCAGTTAACGGTGACGGGGGTTTGCCCCCGCCGGGTTGCCCCATTCGGATATCTACGGATTAAGGCCTGCTTGCGGCTACCCGTAGCTTTTCGCAGCTTGCCACGTCCTTCTTCGGCCCTGTGCGCCCAGGCATCCACCGTATGCCCTTTCTAGCTTGACCTAATTCGCGCTATTTAGAACTCGTTTCGCGTCACGCCATAGACTTCGCCTGGCTGCGTCAGTCGCTTACCTGTGCTCACGCATTACTACGCTCCGCGCACTCCCTTCGCAACTTCCTTGCCATGCTCGCCTCTGACGAGCCGCTATGCTCTAGTTACTCTTGTTCTACTATGCTGTGCAGTTTTCAAAGAACAGTCTTTCCCTTTTTGAGAGTGGTGGAGATGAGCGGATTCGAACCGCTGACCCCCTGCTTGCAAGGCAGGTGCTCTCCCAGCTGAGCTACACCCCCGTTTGTGATGTGAGATGTGAGATGTTGGAGGTGAGATTATTGTTGGAATTCGCCTCCGGCGAATTCCTTCTATTCCCACTTCTCATTTCTCACTTCTAACAATGGTGGGACTAGGTGGACTCGAACCACCGACCTCACGCTTATCAGGCGTGCGCTCTAGCCGGCTGAGCTATAGTCCCCGGTCTCTCAAAACTAAACAGTGTGTCGATGGATGTATCGACCTGGGAGTTATCAGTCGTCTGACGTCTGATATATTCTCCTTAGAAAGGAGGTGATCCAGCCGCACCTTCCGATACGGCTACCTTGTTACGACTTCACCCCAATCACCAACCCCACCTTCGACGGCTGCCTCCTTTGCAGGTTAGCTCACCGGCTTCGGGTGTTGTCAGCTTTCGTGGTGTGACGGGCGGTGTGTACAAGGCCCGGGAACGTATTCACCGCAGTATGCTGACCTGCGATTACTAGCGATTCCGACTTCATGCAGGCGAATTGCAGCCTGCAATCCGAACTGAGACCGGCTTTTTGGGATTCGCTCCGCTTCACAGCTTCGCTGCCCTTTGTACCGGCCATTGTAGCACGTGTGTAGCCCAGGACATAAGGGGCATGATGATTTGACGTCATCCCCACCTTCCTCCGTTTTGTCAACGGCAGTTCCTTTAGAGTTCTCAGCTTCACCTGTTAGCAACTAAACGTAGGGGTTGCGCTCGTTGCGGGACTTAACCCAACATCTCACGACACGAGCTGACGACAACCATGCACCACCTGTCTCCCTGTCTAACCCGAAAGTTAGAAAACGCACTTTCATGCGCTGTCAGGGGATGTCAAGCCCTGGTAAGGTTCTTCGCGTTGCGTCGAATTAAACCACATGCTCCACCGCTTGTGCGGGCCCCCGTCAATTCCTTTGAGTTTCAGCCTTGCGGCCGTACTCCCCAGGCGGGGTGCTTATTGTGTTTACTACGGCACAGAAGGGGTCGATACCTCCTACACCTAGCACCCATCGTTTACGGCGTGGACTACCGGGGTATCTAATCCCGTTCGCTACCCACGCTTTCGCGCCTCAGCGTCAGTTACAGGCCAGAGAGCCGCCTTCGCCACTGGTGTTCCTCCCAATATCTACGCATTTCACCGCTACACTGGGAATTCCACTCCCCTCTCCTGCACTCAAGTCAGGCAGTTTCTCAGGCACGCTTCCGGTTGAGCCGATAGTTTTCACCTTGAGACTTACCTCACCGCCTACGCGCCCTTTACGCCCAGTAATTCCGGACAACGCTCGCCCCCTACGTTTTACCGCGGCTGCTGGCACGTAGTTAGCCGGGGCTTCCTCCTCAGGTACCGTCATTTATTTCTTCCCTGAAGACAGAATTTTACAACCCGAAGGCCTTCCTCATTCACGCGGCGTTGCTCCGTCAGGCTTGCGCCCATTGCGGAATATTCCCCACTGCTGCCTCCCGTAGGAGTCTGGACCGTGTCTCAGTTCCAGTGTGGCCGTCCACCCTCTCAGGCCGGCTACCCATCGTCGCCTTGGGGGTCCTTTACACCTCCAACTAGCTAATGGGACGCGGACCCATCTATATGCGGATTGCTCCTTTCCTTGTCGCAACATGTGTCACTACAAGCGTATCCGGTATTAGCGCCAGTTTCCCGGCGTTATCCCAGTCATCCAGGCAGGTTATCCACGCGTTACTCACCCGTCCGCCACTAAAGTTACAATTCTACTTGCGTTTCATTGTAACTCCCGTTCGACTTGCATGTGTTAAGCACGCCGCCAGCGTTCGTCCTGAGCCAGGATCAAACTCTCCGTTAAATATTTGAAAAGTTTAATCTCGCTCGTATGTTTGTGAGCCTGCGCTTCTTGCGCTTCTCACTCGTTGTCGCGTCTCGTGATTTGTTTATCCCGAGCCGCTTTGGAATGTACTGCTCGTTTTAGTTTACTTTGACGAGAGTCATGTGTTTACATCCATCCACTGTTTAGTTTTCAAAGACCACGTCGCTCTTCATAGCGACATCTTTTATCTTATCATCCTTACCAGCTTTTCGTCAACTGGTATCTTCTACCCGTTAACATGGACTGCCATGGTTTGGCAGTCCATTGTTTGACTCGCTTATAAATTTAACACAGTGCTAACCCTCTGTCAAGATAAATGCGACTATTTCCAGGCCGCCATATTGCGCCTTTTATGCACCGTTCTCTTCAACGACCTTGGCCACGTCAACCACAGCATCCCCTGCATCCAGACGCATCAATGTGACACCTATGGTAGCCCGCCCCATGGCGGATATATCTCCTGCTTTTAACCTGATAATAATACCCTCAACGCTAATGATCATGATTTCTTCTTCCTTAACCACCTTTACAGCAACCACTGCACCGTTTCGTTCGGTAGTCTTAATATTGATCAAACCTTTGCCGCCTCTGGCCTGGGAACGATACTCATTAAGGGAGGTGCGTTTCCCGAAGCCATTTTCCGTGACGGCTAATAGGTATGCATCCGGCACTATAGTTTCCATGCCGACAACCTCATCGTCATGCTTCAAGTTAATGCCTTTTACTCCGTGGGTATCACGGCCCATAGGACGCACTTCCTCTTCCGGAAAGCGAATGGCCAGGCCTCCCCTGGTAGCCAGTAAAATTTCCTCATGGCCATTAGTCAGCTTGACATCAACCAGCTGATCCCCTTCTTTTAAGGAGATAGCGATAATACCATCCCGGCGGGAGGTATCGTACTCATTGAGAGGTGTCTTTTTGACCAGGCCTTTATTGGTAGCCATCAGCAGGAATTGATCAGGAGTAAACTCCCGCACAGGAATAATAGCGTTTATTTTTTCTTCACCGCCAAGATATAGCAGGTTGACAATTGCGGTCCCTTTGGCCTGCCGGCCTGCTTCCGGTATTTCATAGACTTTTAGCCTGTAGACCTTCCCCTGGTTGGTAAAGAAGAGGCAGAAATGATGGGTTGTGGTGATAAACAGGTGCTGGACATAGTCCTCCGCCTTGGTCCCCATTGCTGTGACACCACGCCCTCCTCGGCGCTGGCTATGATAAATACTCAGGGGAGTTCTCTTAATATAACCCTGATTGGTGATGGTAATGACCACATCTTCTTCAGGGATTAAATCCTCTGTTTCAAAAGCGCTATCATCATTGGAAATAACTGTACGCCTGGGATCGGCATACTTTTTCTTGATCGCTAAAAGCTCGTCTCTAATAATGGCGAGAACTTTGTTTTCGTCTGCCAGAATTGCCTTTAGTTGAGCTATTCTCTCCAACAGTTCCTTGTATTCCTGCTCCAGTTTTTCTCTTTCCAGGCCGGTGAGCTGTCTCAGCCTCATTTCTACAATTGCTTCTGCTTGCTTTTCAGAAAGGCTGAACCTGACCATCAGAGCTTTTTTAGCCGCCTCAGTATTATGGGCGGTACGGATAATTTTAATGACTTCATCCAGGTAGGCTATGGCGATGCGCAGCCCTTCCAGTATGTGAGCGCGATTTTCCGCTTTATTTAATTCAAAGCGGGTGCGCCTGACGATGACATTTTTTTGATGCTCCAGGTAATAATGCAGGACCTGTTTTAAATTCAACACCTGTGGTTTCCCGTCAACCAGTGCCAGCATAATGACGCCGAATGTTTCCTGCATTTGGGTATGTTTGAACAACTGGTTTAAGATCACTTGCGGGTTGGCGTCTTTTTTTAGCTCAATCATAATCCGCATCCCGCGGCGGTCCGATTCGTCTCTTAAATCATTAATGCCTTCTATTTTTTTATCTTTAACCAGTTCCGCAATTTTTTCGATCAGTCTGGCTTTGTTCACCTGGTAAGGTATTTCGTTAACAATAATGCAGTTTCTACCGCTGCTGTTTTTCTCGATAACGGTTTGCGCCCTCATCTTGATACTGCCGCGGCCGGTACGGTAGGCATTCCAAATGCCCTCCCGGCCCATAATCATACCACCGGTAGGAAAATCAGGACCCTTGATGATACCCATCAATTGTTGGATATCTATATCAGGCTCCTTGATCAGCATGATCACCCCATCAATTACCTCGGCAAGATTATGAGGAGGGATATTAGTTGCCATGCCCACGGCTATCCCGGCGGACCCGTTGACCAGCAAATTAGGTATCCGGGCGGGCAGGACAGTTGGTTCTTCATCTTTTTCATCATAGTTGGGTATAAAATCAACTGTATCCTTATCTATATCCGCCAGCATTTCTGCGGCCACCTTAGCCATGCGGGCTTCCGTGTAGCGCATGGCTGCTGCAGAATCACCATCCACTGAACCGAAGTTGCCATGACCATCCACCAGAGGATAACGACTGTTAAAGTCTTGAGCCAACCTGACCAGGGCATCATAGACAGAACTATCACCATGGGGATGGTATTTGGCTAAAACTTCACCCACGATATAGGCTGATTTGCGGTGGGGTTTGTCCGCGGTTAAGCCCAGTTTGTGCATGGCATACAGAATGCGCCTGTGAACCGGTTTCAGGCCGTCCCTTATATCGGGCAGAGCCCTTCCCACAATCACGCTCATGGCGTAATCCAGGTAGGAATGCTTCATCTCATCATTAATATCGATTGGTACGACTTTCCCGGTCATAGAAGGCAAAACAGCCACCTCATCATCCATTATTTACTACGATGGAATTATATCAAAATGACCTGTCAAATGCAATTTAAAGGATTCCTGCAACAAAATAAGAGCAGACCATTGCCTACTCTTTATTTGCTACTATTTTTTTGCCGGATAGACTCTTATCCTCCCAAACAGTTTCCGCACCGGTCAGCCGGCGGTAAATGTGTTTACTTTGGAGTCATTTTTTCTACCCTGGCATACGTTTATTCCTATGAAATTGTCATCTAAAATTGTCTACCTCATCCGGATCAAGGGCGGGCTACTATATTTGGTTTAATAACCCAGGAAGTTAAGCTTTCCTTAAGCTTAGTACATAACTTCTTAGCCACATCTTCCTAGACCCTTAGATTTATCTAAACACCTTTACGATTGGTTATCCAATCTATTTACGTTAAGCCCTCTTTAAGGCCCCCTTACAGAAATCCAGAAATAATCCCTGATGATCAAAAGCGTTATGGCAGCGGTCCATTTAATTTGACTGCTCACATTATCGACTTGAAAAAATACCTTCTCATTCAGGAAAGTTTTAAACCGTTCCAACGCAAACTGAGCTTCAATAATTATATCTTGCATGATATCGCTCTTCTTCTGGACAGCAGCGCCGGCCATAAATGAAGCCGCAAATAAGATTATGGCCAATATTATGGCCTTTAATTTTTGACCTTTAGTCGGTCCACTTGTTCTACTTTGATATGCAATAGTCCTCAAAAGAATCACCCCAGATTCATTTGCTATGCAATTCGCCCATCCTCCGGCAAACTGGCTACAAGCAAGGGACATCACCTCTTTTTTAGAAGATCAACAGAAAACAGCTATCCTCCTTTTGTTTTTAGTAACGCTATCGCCATATAACAACGCAAGTAACCAGTTCCTGATCGTTTTAGGCTGAATAGTCTTAGCCTATGTACAACCCTGCGGCCGAGAGGACAGCATCCCGGGCAATGCTGTCGAGTTATATGGCAACCAAAAATTACCACTCTATTTTTAATTTACATCTTAACATAGACAGGCAAACCCGAAATAAGCCCGATAATCTTAATTATCGCTTATTATCTTTTCCGGGGTAATTAACACTCTTGTTTACAAAAAAAACATATTTTGGGTTGTTTTAAAAATAAAAGCATCCTGAGCCTCTCAGGATACTTTGCATATTATGATATATTTTAAGTTATGTTATTGCGTTTATTTAAATATCCAGATTTCGGACTGCCAGAGCGTTTTCCGTGATAAAATCACGCCTTGGTTCAACTTTATCGCCCATCAACATACTGAAGATAGTATCGGCTTCCACGGCATCTTCCATATCCACCCTGAGCACTGTTCTGGTAGCAGGATCCATAGTCGTCTCCCATAATTGAATAGCGTTCATTTCACCTAAACCTTTATAACGTTGAATCGTAACCCCTTCCCTGCCATATTGTCTGAGAATTTTCTCCAATTCCTCATCATTATAGGCATAACGCTCTGTTTTTCCCTTTTTAACCCTGTACAGAGGGGGTTGGGCAATGAATATATAACCCGCTTCAATTAGTGGACGCATGTACCGGTAGAAAAAGGTTAAAAGCAATGTCCTGATGTGGGCGCCGTCCACGTCGGCATCAGACATTAAAATCAATTTGTGATACCTGGCCTTGCTGAGATCAAAATCCTCACCAATACCGGTGCCCATGGCGGTGATCATCGCCCTGATCTCTTCATTATTCAGGATTCTATCCATCCTGGCCTTTTCTACATTTAATATTTTACCCCTCAAGGGCAAAATCGCCTGAAAACTCCTGTCACGTCCCTGTTTGGCCGATCCGCCTGCAGAATCGCCCTCAACGATATATAGTTCACATACCGACGGATCCCGGTTTGAGCAGTCGGCTAACTTGCCGGGCAAGGTGGAACTTTCCAGAGCGCTTTTGCGCCTGGTTAACTCTCTGGCCTTGCGTGCGGCTTCCCGTGCCCTGGAAGAGGCGATTGATTTTTCAACTATACGTTTCCCAATAGCCGGGTTTTCTTCTAAAAAGGTAGCAAGGTTTTCACTCACTACATTATCAACAATACCCCTGACCTCACTGTTGCCAAGTTTGGTTTTTGTTTGCCCCTCGAATTGGGGATCGGTTACCTTGACACTGATTACACCAGTTAAGCCTTCCCTTATATCCTCACCTGACAGATTTTCGTTAGTGTTTTTTAGATAATTATACTTTCGCCCGTAATCATTGATGGCTCTTGTCAACGCTGCCTTGAAACCCGCCTCATGGGTTCCTCCTTCAGTAGTGTTGATGTTATTGGCATAAGAAAGTATATTTTCTACATAAGAGTCCGTGTACTGCATACATATTTCAACTAAAACCTGGTCTTTTTCCTGCTTAATGTAGATCGGTTTATTATGCAAAGGGGTTTTTGTTTTATTAAGATGTTTAACGAAATCACGCAAGCCCCCAGTGTGATAAAAAACAACTTCCTTGCTTTTTCTTAAATCACGCAGTGTTATTTTAACACCCATATTGAGATAAGAAAGCTCGCGCAGGCGCTGAGCCAGGGTTTCCAGGCTAAATACCGTCTCTTCAAAAATCTCTGCATCAGGCTTAAAGGTTATCTTTGTACCGGTGCTATTGCTTTTATCAATAACTTTAAGTTGCGTCACCGGTTCCCCACGTTGATAGCGCTGAAAATACTGATTGCCTTCTCGCCTGACCTCAACCTCCAACCATTCAGAGAGGGCATTAACAACGGAAACACCTACTCCGTGTAAACCGCCGGATACTTTATAGCCGCCACCCCCGAACTTACCACCTGCATGCAGCATGGTTAAGGCAACCTGTACCGCAGGTATCCCGGTTTTCGGATGGATATCAACAGGAATACCACGTCCATTATCCACGACTGTGACAGAATTATCCTCATTAATGGTCACTTCAATAGTATCGCAGAAACCCGCCATGGCCTCGTCAATACTGTTGTCTACCACTTCATAAACCAGATGATGAAGTCCTCTGGCGCTGGTACTGCCAATATACATGCCAGGCCGGCGTCTGACCGCCTCTAGCCCTTCCAGTACCTGAATGTCCGCAGCGCCATAATGGACATTATTGTTCTCGTCAGACAATCGGTTCACTCCTAATCTATTTTAGATCAGTAAATTATACAATAAATTAAAGAAAATGTAAAAAAACTTATAAAGTATCATTATACTACATAAATTGGGCAAAAAATTTATCAGCCCTATTGCGCAAAGTAACGCAGGAAATAGGAGATATATATATATCCTTGGTTGTAATTATATAAGATTTTTCCTTTCCCTGGGGAGATATATTTTTAACAAAGCCTTCGTCCCCGGCAATTTCCAAAAACTCCTTGGTAGCAGCAGCGTCTTTAGTTTTGTAATCAAGAATAGCAATAACTTCTTTTGTAGGGACGACTACGTCCCCGCCGAGATGCATAAACATTTTTTCCCCCTTTTTGACTCAACCCTTCACCAGGACCTGGCCCTGGTGAACAGTGTATGTCCTGTGCTCCAGATCTTTAGGAAAACCAATATGATCAATTTTGGTGGTAGTAAGGAAAGTCTGGGTCATGGCCCCGACCCGTTTAAAAAATGGCCTGGCGGCGTTGGTCATCCAATTCAAATATAACGTCGTCCAATAAAAGGATGGGGCTTTCATCGATCTCTTCCCGCCATAAATCAATCTGGGCTATTTTTAAAGTTAAAACTATTGTCCGCTGCTGACCTTGTGAACCGAAAACTTTAGCATCACGCCCGTTAATAAAAAACACGAGGTCATCCCGGTGTGGTCCCAACAGGGACTGAGCCCGCTCAATCTCCTCAGCCTCGATCATCGCCAGCTGCTTTTGATAGGCGTCGTAGATTTCTTCTTCGGTACTCAGGCCATCCAATTTGAGAGTTGATTTATAGCGCAGATCAAAAATTTCAGTCTCGCCGCTTAATTCACGGTACAAAACTCGTAGTAACGGACTGAATCTCTTTAAAAGCTCCAGCCTGATAAATAAGATTTTAGCGCCATAACGGCTCAACTGTTCATTCCATATTTTTAAGGCAGCCTTACCTTCTCTCCGTTTCCTGATTTCTCTTAATAGATTATTGCGCTGGGCCAGGGTGCGCTGGAACCTGGAAAAGTTTGGATTATACAGCAGATGAAACGGCCCCAGTTCTAAATCCATAAAACGCCGCCGTTCATAAGGCGATCCCTTAACCAGAGCCAGGTCGTCAGCTGTAAAAAGTACAACTCCCGGCCAGCCTAAAGGGCTGCCTCGTTTAGTTGAGCCATTGATTTTAATTCTTTTGAGACCCTGTTTGATAGTAATTTTGACCTGAGATGTACTGTGCGCCAGCTGAAGCAGGCTGCTTATGTGAGCCAGGTCACTTTCCCAGTTGATAATCTCTCTTTCTTTATTAGTGCGAAAAGAGTTGCCTTTGCAGCTCATGTAAATAGCTTCCAGAATACTGGTCTTACCCTGGGCGTTTTGACCGGTGATTATATTTAGAAAAAGGCCTGGTTCAAGAACCAGGGATTTGTAATTTCGAAAATTATTTAACTCCAGCAGTTTTAGGTACAAGAAACCAACAACTCCCAACAAGAGAAAAGGCATCATTCATAGGCACAAAACTATACTCCTCGCAAGCGAACAGGCAGCAATAGCGACAGATAATCTTGATCCCCCACCGGCTTAATTACGCCGGGGCTTAATGGGCCTGTAAACTCCAGATGTATTTCTTCAGAACCAACGGCTTTTAAAGCATCGTTCAGGTAACGTGCATTAAAAGCTACTTGAAAAGATTCTCCTTCCTGAAAGACCGGTATCTCCTCGTAAACCCGACCGGCTTCGTTATTAACTGAAACCACCAGGATGTTTTGTTCAAGGCTGATTTTAATAATTGGCAAGTTGTCATCCGTCAAAAGGGAAGCTCTTTCCGTAGCTTCCACCAATTCCCTGGTTTTAAGGCGCACCCTGGTATAATATTCCTGCGGAATAACCTGTTTATAATTGGGAAACTGTCCTTCAATCAGGCGGGAAATAAGCCAGGTATCCTCTGTTTTAAAGAGAATCTGGTTAGGTGTAACAGTAATATTAACAGTTTTTTCAGGTTCTATAATCTTAATCAATTCCGTAAGTGTTTTTGCCGGAATGATTATGTTCAGTGCTTGCTCATAATTTTCCAGGGCCAGTTTGCGCCAGGCAAGCCGGTAGGTATCTGTAGCTATTACTTGCAGGTTTCCATCAACAAGCTCAAAAAAAACTCCGTTAAAAACCGGTCTATTTTCGTTGTTGGCAGCAGCAAAAACTACTTGTCGCACAATGCCCCGCAGCACTTCTATAGGTAAATCAAAAACCAGCGGACTTGTAGGTATTGGAAAATCAGGGAATTCTTCCGCAGGATACCCGTTGATACTGGTTTCTGATTGACCGTATTGAATTGTAACACTGCTGCTGTCCTGCTCGGCGTTAATCAGAACAGGTAAATCAGGCAGGCGTCTCACCAATTCACTGATATACCTGGCCGGCAGAACGCAGGCGCCCGGTTCAATCACCTCAGCCCCAAAGGAGCAGCGTATGCCCATATCCAGATCGGTGGCGGTGAGAAAAATTTTATCTTCAACAGCCTCCAGCCTAATCCCCGCAAGGATTGGCATAGGGTTTCTGACCGAAACAGCCCGCTGCACAATCTGGACGGCGTTTAACAGCTGTTCTCTAGCAGTAACAACTTTCATATTATTTCACCCGTTAATATTATTATTATCTATTATATCTTTTTTATTATTATAACGTTAGTAGTAGTAGTAGGGACTGTTATTATGTGTATAAGAGGCCTAGTAAACCGTTATTACTAAGAAAAGTAATAAAAAAAGCATGTTGATTTAGCCTGGAAAGGTTGCCGGGGAATTTTGCAGAGTAAAGTTTTTTTATTTAATAACCCACTAATTCAACAACCAGTTGTTAAACTGCCTGTTAATTCTTTTTGATACTTTCAATAATATCTTTGATTTTGTCCTGTAATTCAAAGTTTTCATTGAGTTCATTATTGATTTTATCACAGGCATGGATTACTGTCGTGTGGTCGCGTCCCCCGAAAGCCTCTCCAATTTTGGGCAAGGACAAATCAGTCAACTCCCGTACCAGATACATGGCTACCTGCCGGGGGAAGGCTACCTGTTTGGTGCGTTTCTTGGCCTTAAAATCTTCTATACGAATATTATAATGAGATGCCACAACTTTCTGAATAAGTTCTGCAGTTATCGGTTTAGGCTTTTTGGTAGGAATTACATCTTTTAAGATCTCCGCCACTAAATCAGTGTTAATTTCCTTGTTGTTAAGTGTGGCGTAGGCTTTTACCCTGATTAAAGCGCCCTCCAGCTCACGGATGTTGGAATTGATGTTGTCGGCAATAAAGAAGATGCTCTCGTCAGGAATAAATAAGTTTTCTTGCTGGGCTTTTTTACGCAGAATAGCAATACGTGTTTCCAGATCAGGAGGTTGAATATCTGTGATCAAGCCCCATTCAAAACGGGAGCGCAAACGATCCTCCAGGGTAGGGATTTCTTTAGGTGGCCGGTCACTGGAGATAATGATCTGTTTATTAGCTTCATAAAGGGTGTTGAATGTGTGGAAAAACTCCTCCTGGGTACTCTCTTTGCCGGCTAAAAATTGTATGTCATCCACAAGCAGAACATCCATACCACGATACTTATTTCTAAACTCAACGGTTCTGTCGAAACGGATGGCGTTGATCAGTTCGTTGGTAAACTGTTCTGAGGATGCATAGGAAACCTTATTGTTATCATTATGCTCCAAAATGTAATGACCGATGGCGTGCATCAGATGTGTTTTACCAAGACCGACACCGCCATAAATAAATAAAGGGTTGTAGGCTTTGGCAGGCAATTCGGCAACTGCCAGACAGGCAGCATGGGCAAAGCGGTTGCTGTTGCCTACAACAAAGGAATCGAAAGTGTATCTGGGGTTAAAATGAGTCGCTATTGATTCCTCATAATCATGCCTGGTTGTTTTAGCAGGTGAATTATGTTCTTCAATCTTTTCACCAGATATGACAAACTGCACCTCGGTAGCTTGTTGTAAGATATCTTCAAAAACACTTTTGACCAAAGGAGCATACCGCTCACTTAACCAGCTTTTAGAAAAATTGTTGGGTGTTTCGATGACAAGTCTGTTGTTGAAATATCTAAGTGGTTTGATGGGCTTGATCCAGGTATCGAAGGAGTGCTTGTTTAATTTTTTTTCCAGAATATAGAGGGCTTGTTCCCATATATCGTTTAATTCATTTTTGGTCAACTAAAAAACCCTCCCAGTATGTATTGCTTATTCATTAATTAATAAGTGAACCTTTAAAAATCCCTCAATGAGAGTATTTTAAAGGTTCTCAAAGGAAATTAACAAATCAATCCACAGAGGTATGCACATGTTGTGGAAAAGTAAGTTTAGAAGATTCTAGCATCAAAATAATAACAAATTTTATAAGAGTTATCAACAAGCTTTTTTTCTTTCTGTACTAAAGGCCGTGGATGAAGTGGTATTTCTTGACGTTGAAAATTGGTTATTATATAATTGTAGGTGTGTCAATATGAATGATTTAAATTCCTTACTTGGATTGTATTGCCAATATAAATATTTGTATTACTCTTTTGAATAAATTTTATCATATTGCCTATTTTAAAAGAGTTCCCCATCTAGTATAATTAAGTTTCTGAAGGAGGGGTGTTTTATGAAACGTACTTATCAGCCTAAATGCCGTAAGCATAAAAGAGTACATGGCTTTATGAGCCGGATGTCTACTAAGGCTGGCCGCAACGTGATTAAGAGAAGAAGAATTAAAGGCAGGAAAAGGTTAACCGCGTGAGGCCGCTAAATCACAGTGGCCTCTCAAACTGTATAGCACAGAAGGCGCATGGATAAGCTATTTAAAGGCAGGAAAGATATCTTGAGGAAGATATGGGAAGTCTGACCAAGATTAAGAAAAACAATGATTTTAGGAAAATTTATAACAAGCGTATGTCGGTAGCAGATCGCAATATGGTTTTATACTATTTGCCCAATAACCTGTCGGTAAGCCGTTTTGGGTTTACGGTGAGTAAAAAAATAGGCAATGCTGTGATCAGGAACAGAATTAAGCGCCTGTTTAAAGAAGTGTGTCGTTTAAATAGGGATAAGTTTCCAGAGGGTTATGACTACATTTTACTGGCGCGGCGTAATATCGTTGGACTTAATTACGGACAGGTTGAGGAGACCTTGTTGAAGCTTTTACAAAGACTATAGTATAAGTAGGGATTGACCCCGTTGCGCATTTTTATTATCTTGTTAATCAGATTTTATCAAACGTTTATTTCACCTTTAAAAAAGCCTTCCTGCCGATTTTATCCCACATGCTCCCATTATGCCCTGCAGGCAGTTGAGAAATACGGACCGTTAAAAGGTTCATGGATGGCTTTAAAAAGAATCTCAAGGTGTCATCCCTGGCACCCGGGAGGATATGATCCGGTTTAAAAGATTTTTTGGCAGGGCTTAATTTAAGGAGGCAGATTTTATTTGGGAATTTTTAATGCCATAGTGGACGGGATGACCTGGTTATTAAACTGGTTGTACCAGATAACGGGCAGCTTTGGTTTGGCTAATTATGGTATTGCTATTATCTTGCTTACTGTGCTGATTAAAGTGGTGCTATATCCACTGACAAAAAAACAGATGAAGTCTATGTTGGCAATGCAGCAGCTGCAGCCTAAGGTTAAGGAAATCCAGGATAAGTGGAAAGACAGAGACCCGGAAAAAATGCAGCAGATGATCATGGATCTGTACAAAGAGAACAATGTCAACCCGGCATCCGGGTGTTTGCCTCTACTGGTTCAAATGCCCATTTTATTTGCGCTATACAGGTCACTTTTTGATTTTCCTTATATTAATGAAGCTCATGCCAGTTTTATCTGGGTGCATAATTTGAGCGCCACAGATTCGTTATATATCTTGCCGCTTTTAGCTGGTGTGACAACCTTTTTTCAGTCCAAAATGACAATGATGTCAACCGAGCCTACGCAAAGAATGATGCTCTATACCATGCCGCTCTTCATTGCCTGGGTATCAGCCAGTGTTCCGGCAGGGCTGGCTCTCTACTGGGTGGTGTTTAATATTGTGGGGATAATACAACAGTACTTTATTAATAAACAGATGTCGAGTTTTAAAAAGGAGGCCGAAAACAGTTGAAGTCAGTCGAAAAAACTGGCAGGACGGTAGATGAAGCCGTAAACTTGGCCTTAAAGGAATTAAATGCAACCAATGACGATGTGGAAATAGAGGTATTGGAAGAACCTTCTAAAGGTATACTCGGTATTTTCGGTAGTAGAATGGCCCGGGTTTTGGTCAGAAAAAAAGAAGGAATGTCAGATAAAGCTATTGGGCTGCTGGAAGAGATCTTTAAAGCTATGCGTATACAGGTGGGCGTAAGAGTTACCGAAAATGAACATGAAATTAATATTAACCTTGAAGGGGACGATCTGGGCATTCTCATTGGTCGACGGGGTGAAACCCTGGACTCGCTTCAGTATCTTGTCAACCTGGCTGTTAATAGGGGTCAGGAAGTAATCAAAAAAATAAACATTGATGTAGAAGGCTACCGCAAAAGACGTGAAGAGACACTGCAGAAACTGGCTTTGAAGCTGGCCAACAAATCTGTGCAGCGAGGCAGAAACGTAGTGCTGGAGCCTATGAACTCCCAGGAAAGACGCATCATTCACACTGTCCTGCAAAGTAGGAATGATGTTTACACCTTCAGTGAAGGAGAAGAACCAAACAGAAAGATCATCATAGCGCCAAAAAAATAACACCTTTAAACCCAGCGTACTTAAATCTCGCTGGGTTTATAAATAATATGGGTATAGAATTAATATGCCGGGAAGGTTATAGGTCATGTACGAGGATACAATTGCAGCTATCGCTACACCACCTGGTGAAGGTGGTATAGGTATTGTGCGGGTAAGCGGACCGCAGGCGATGGCTATAGCAAAAAAAATATTTAGAGCAAAAAACGAAAATTGGCATCAAGGGGGAAGCCACCGCCTTTATTACGGTCATATTATCGATTCTGCAGGCCAGGTAGTGGATGAAGTCCTGCTGAGTTATATGCGGGGGCCCCATACCTACACCAGGGAAGATGTGTTGGAAATAAACTGTCATGGCGGGATCGTGCCTTTGCGCCGGGTATTGGAGCTGGTTTTGGCCTGTGGAGCGCGTTTAGCCGGCCCCGGGGAATTTAGCAAGCGGGCATTTTTAAACGGCAGGCTGGATCTAGCCCAGGCCGAATCGATTATTGATATTATCAGGTCCAGGACAGAGGCCGGTCTAAAGTTGGCGGTTTCCCAGCTAAAAGGTGAGCTTTCTGAAAAAATATCCTCACTGCAGAGGGATTTGTTGGGCTTGTTGGCGCAGCTGGAGGCGGTAGTGGATTTTCCGGAAGAGGATCTGGAAGAAACTGTTGGCCCGGAGGTATTGGCCAAAAGTGAAGCCTTGCTGGCGGCAATCCAACAGTTGATTAGAGGAGCTGAAACCGGCAGGATTTACCGGGAAGGTTTGAGTACCGTGATCATCGGCAAGCCCAATGTCGGTAAGTCTTCTCTTTTAAACGCCCTGGTGCGGGAGGAAAGGGCTATTGTTACGGAGATACCCGGTACCACCAGGGATGTTATAGAAGAAATCATTAATGTAGAGGGCATCCCTTTGAAAATCATTGATACCGCAGGTCTGCGGGAGACTGAAGACACGGTTGAAAAGATCGGTGTGGCCAGGACGAAGGACAATATCTTAAGGGCCGACCTGGTCTTACTTGTGTTGGACGCCACCAGGGTTTTGACTGAGGAAGACCGGTCAATTATGAAAAGCATCACAGAGAAAAAATCCATCATCCTGCTCAATAAAGTGGATGTGGAGCCTCTGGTCCTCAAGAAAGATGATGTTGTTAGCCTTGCTCCGGATAGCCCCGTACTCCTTGTTTCCGCCAGGGAGGGTACAGGTATAAAGGAGCTGGAGGAGAGAATTGCAGCTATGGTTCTCGGCGGTGGTATCACCGCTGATGATACGGTGCTGGTTACAAATCTTCGGCATAAGCAGGCCCTGGAAAAGGCGGCTTCCCATTTAACCGATGCCATAGAGGGGATTGGAGCCATGCTGCCGATGGACATGGTGTCAATTGACCTGCGCTCGGCCTGGGAGGCTCTTGGTGAAATAACGGGAGTAAATTCTACAGAAGATTTATTGGATCGCATATTTGCAGATTTTTGTATTGGTAAGTGAGGCGAGGCAGATGGAATACAATGCCGGAAGTTATGATGTTATTGTGGTGGGGGCCGGACACGCCGGTTGTGAAGCTGCCCTGGCTGCAGCGCGTATGGGCTGCCATACCTTGTTACTGACCCTTAACCTGGATTATGTTGCTCTGATGCCCTGTAACCCATCTGTGGGAGGTCCGGCGAAAGGGCATTTGGTCCGGGAAGTAGACGCTCTTGGCGGCCAAATAGGGCTTAATACCGATCATGCCTCCCTTCAAATGAGGGTTTTAAATACCGGTAAAGGGCCTGCCGTGCACGCTCTAAGAGCGCAAACGGATAAGCGGGAATACCAGAGCAAGATGAAAGAAACCCTGGAAAAACAAGTCTTACTGGATCTTAAGCAGGCTATGGTGGAAAGAATACTGGTGCAGCAGGGTAAGGCAGGCGGGGTTGTCACCAGTACAGGGGCGCGTTTTACCGCCAGGGCAGTAGTGGTTACCACAGGTACTTATCTTAAGGGACATATTGTTATCGGTGAGCATTCTTATCCCGGCGGCCCTAACGGCCAATTCCCGTCTGTGGGTTTATCCGACAGTTTAAAGGATCTGGGATTAAAGCTAGACCGGTTTAAAACCGGAACTCCGGCCAGGGTCGATGCTAACTCCCTGGATTTTAACCGCATGGTGATGCAGCCGGGTGATCCTGAGCTGCGTAATTTTTCTTTTATCTCCGATGTTACGGCAAGAGAGCAGTTGCCTTGCTGGCTTACATATACTAACGAAATGACCCACCGGATCATCCGGGATAATTTATTCCAGGCCCCCCTCTATACAGGAGTCATTCAGAGCCAGGGTCCGCGTTACTGCCCCTCTATTGAAACCAAGATAGTTCGTTTCGCGGATAAAGAGGCACACCAGGTCTTTATTGAACCTGAGGGTAGAAATACATCGGAAATGTATGTTCAGGGCATGTCCACCAGTTTGCCGGAAGAAGTCCAGTTAGCCATGCTGCGCACCATACCCGGCCTGGAAAAGGTTCAAATAATGAGGCCCGGTTATGCTATCGAATATGATTATGTCGTGCCCACCCAGTTGAAACTGACCCTGGAAACCAAGGCCATACCCGGGCTTTTCACCGCCGGACAAATAAATGGTACCTCCGGCTATGAAGAGGCTGCTGCCCAGGGGATCGTGGCCGGGATCAACGCCGTCCATTATATCAAAGAAAGGGAGCCCTTTATCCTGGACCGCTCAGAGGCCTATATTGGAGTCATGATCGATGATTTGGTGACCAAGGAAATAGATGAGCCATACCGCATGCTGACTTCCAGAGCAGAATACAGGCTTATTTTAAGGCATGATAACGCGGACCTCAGGTTGACGGAAAAGGGTTATCAGATTGGGCTGGTCACGCCGGAGAGATATAGAACATTTGATCAAAAAAAGAAGCTCATAAAAGAGGAGTTGGAGAGGCTTAATAAAACCATCGTACCTGTAACGGAGGAAGTTAAAGCCATACTAAAAACCATAGGTACGGCGCCGCTGCCCCAGCAGGGAATTACCCTGGCTGGTTTACTCCGGCGACCGGAGGTAAGTTATGAGCAAATGCTACTGCTTCCGGTGCCGGCTCCGGTTTTGCCGCCGGAGGTCAAGGAACAGGCGGCAATCCAGGTTAAGTATGATGGTTATATTAAAAAACAACAGGCACAGGTTGAACGGTTCAGGCGGTTGGAAGACAAAAAGCTGCCGGAGGATCTCGACTACAAAGAAATCCGGGGTCTGTCAATGGAAGCCAGGGAGAAACTGGAGGCAATTCGCCCGGCATCTATTGGACAGGCCGGTCGAATTGCCGGGGTTACTCCCGCAGATATATCCGTACTGATGATTTACCTGGAGCGAATACGCAGGTACAGGTCGCAGTGATTATGAGTGAGTTAAAGGACGTACTGGCGGCAGGGGCAAAGGAAATGGGTATTAACCTGACCGCAGACCAGTTATTAAAAATAGAAAAATACTATAGCCTGCTGATCGAAGCTAACAAAAGTATTAACCTTACGGCGATCACTGACGAACGGGAAGCGGCGATTAAGCATTTTCTCGACTCCTTAACCTGTCTTTGGAGAGTAAAGGTTGAGGATGGGTTTAAGGTGATGGATATCGGCACCGGCGCGGGTTTTCCCGGTCTGCCCGTAAAGATCTATCAGCCGGGTATCCACTTGACTTTGGTGGAGGCTCTGGAGAAAAAAGTGAAGTTTCTGCGCGAGGTGGTGGCTGCCCTTGATCTTGCCGGCACCGTTGTTATCCATGCCCGGGCGGAAGATATAGGCAGGGACAAAGCCCATAGAGAACAGTATGATCTGGTGCTGTCAAGGGCGGTGGCAGCATTGCCGGTACTGGCTGAATACTGTCTGCCGGCCGTAAAATCAGGCGGTTTATTTATCGCTATGAAAGGACCCAATGTAGATGAGGAAATCAAAGCTGCTACAAATGCGCTGACAATCCTGGGTGGTTCTCTGGAGAAGGTTCTGAGCTTTAAATTGCCTTTATTGGGGGACGAAAGAAACCTGCTCCTGATCAGAAAGGAAGCTCCCACCCCCGCCAAATACCCCAGGCGCGCCGGCGCACCGCAAAAAAAGCCTTTGTAGCCAATGTTGATGTTGATAAATAATGGCGGCTTATACTGATTTATACTATTATTATGCCCCAATTCCTTATTAGTTATACATTTAAATAGTAACTGTTTAAAGCTCTTCACTTGGTAGCAACCTGGAGCCAAGAAGCTTTAAGCAGTTTATAATTATCAGCAGCTAGATGTATTGTGATTTTAGCTCAAAGGGGCAGGAACTGGCGTCCAGGCTGTTGAATAATTATCACCTGAAGTGCGGTTTAACGGCTTTTACGCCCGGGGGAGGGGATGGGTGCCATAGGTAAGATAATTGCAATCGCCAATCAAAAAGGAGGCGTAGCAAAAACCACCACGGCTGTAAACTTAAGCGCGTGGTTATCGATCATGGGGCAAAAAGTGCTTTTAGTGGATCTGGATCCTCAGGGCAATGCCACTACCGGTGTAGGTGTCGATAAACAGGCCATAGAGCTTTGCATTTATGATGTCCTGATCAATGGAGTGCCCACAGAAGAGGTGATCACAACCTGCGGGGTGGAAGAACTTTATCTCATCCCGGCTACGATTGGACTGGCCGGCGCTGAAGTAGAACTGGTAGGAACAGCCGATAGAGAAAAAGTCCTCAAAAGGGCATTAGAGAAAATTAAGGACAACTATGATTTTATTTTTATTGACTGTCCTCCCTCCCTGGGCCTGTTGACCATAAACGCTCTTACTGCCGCCGACACGGTGATGATCCCTATTCAGTGTGAGTTTTATGCTTTGGAAGGCCTGGGACTGTTGATGAACACCATTCAAATGGTACAGCAGCAGCTCAATCCCGGGTTGCAGTTGGAGGGTGTATTGCTGACCATGTTTGACGGCAGGACAAACCTTGCTATTCAGGTTGTTGACGAGATTAAAAAACACTTCAAGGATCGGGTATACCGGTCGATTATACCCAGGAATGTGCGGCTCAGTGAAGCTCCCAGCCATGGCAAACCGGTAATGGTTTATGATCATCGCTCCCGTGGGGCTGAAGCCTATCACGAACTGGCAAAGGAAGTGATGGGCATTGAGTAAACACAGGGGGTTGGGCAAAGGTTTGCAGGCCCTCTTTCCTGAACAGATAAACCAGGGGGTAACGGAACAACTTAAAGAAATTGCTGTTGATAAGATCAAAATTGCCCCACGCCAGCCCAGGCAAATATTTGATCCGGAAAAACTGGCTGAATTGGCGGAATCAATCAAGGAACTGGGTGTCATCCAGCCGGTGGTAGTGCGTCCCGATCAGGATGGCGGGTATGAATTGATCGCCGGGGAAAGGCGCTGGCGGGCCTGCAAAATGTTAGGTCACAAGACCATTCCCGCAGTCATCAAAGACTACCATGACCTGGAAGCTACTGCGGTGGCCTTAATTGAAAACATTCAGAGAGAAAATCTTAATCCTCTTGAGGAGGCTCTGGCCTATCAACAACTCATGGAGGAATTTAACTTAACCCAGGAAGAGGTGTCGGAGCGGGTAGGCAAAAGCAGGCCCTTCGTGGCCAATATGATCAGGTTGTTGGGTCTGGCGGATGAGGTCAAAGAAATGCTTACCAGAGGGCAGCTTAGCGCCGGGCATGCCAGAGCCTTGCTGGCCGTAGAGGATATTAAAAAGCAGGTAGACCTGGCAGAAAAGATTGTTAAACAGCAATTAAATGTGCGCCAGACCGAAGATTTAACCAGGGCGCACAATAAGAAAGAGAAAGAAAGGGACACTAAAAAAAGGCGTCTTAAAGAAAGAGGTTTAACTGCTGCCGAGAAAGCACTGCAAAATTATTTACAGGCCCCTGTAAAAGTAAAGATGGATCACAACGGGGGAGGAAAACTGGAAATTAGCTATGCTAATGCAGAGGAGCTGTCCAGAATTATCGAACTTGTTACCAGGGGTCATAAATAAAAATGTTTCACGTGAAACATTTTAGGAGGTGTTGATCAGGTTGGGGACAATTGTTAATACACTGGCGATAATCCTGGGTTCCGTCCTGGGACTTTTGTTTAAAAAAGGTATTCCGGCGCGCTACAGCAATACAATTACGCAGGGTCTTGGTCTGGCAGTATTATTAATAGGTGTCAGTATGTCACTGCAAACCGGACAGGTATTGGTAGTGGTGCTCAGTCTGGTGCTGGGGGCACTGACGGGCGAACTGTTGAATATCCAGGGAGGTTTAGACCGTCTGGGTCAATGGCTGGAGAGGAAGGTCGGCGGTGCCTCAGGGGAGTTGGGGCGGGCCTTTATCACGGCAAGCCTGGTTTTTTGTATTGGCGCCATGGCTATAGTGGGGGCCATCGAGGATGGCCTAAATCACAATCCCCAGGTGCTCTACATCAAATCATTATTGGACGGCGTTACTTCGGTTATCTTTGCCTCCACCATGGGACTGGGGGTGCTTTTCGCAGCCATACCTGTGCTTTTATACCAGGGTACCATTACCCTGCTGGCCTTTGTAGTGAAGGATTTCCTGGGAACGGCTGTAATTCAGGAAATGACGGCCACGGGGGGGCTTTTGATCCTGGGGATTGCCTTAAATATGCTCAAGATTGCTGAGATTAAAGTAGCGAACCTGCTGCCGGCCATCTTTTTCGCTATCCCCCTGGCCATACTACTGCCCAAAATTATACCATCATAAATAAACGCTCCGGCAAAAAAATTGTTACCGGTTACTTACAGGGGTGATAGGAGACTGCTATGACATATACAGCCTCCTGTCACCCTTTTCTATTGCGTATATGTTTTCCCTGTTATTTCGTTTCCCGGCTCAGTCGTGTAATTGCCGCCTGCCGTGCCGTATCATATATTTCATGTATGGGAATGTTGTGTTTAAGGGCCAACCTTTTGCAATCTTCAAATTCAGGAGCAATATTTACCGGCCTTCCACCGGCTGTAAGATAACTCACTTTGACTTTCACAGGGCCGAAGCCGGTGGGCACCTCAATAATATACCTGGGCAGGATCCTTCTGTTTTCTTCGCGAAACCGCACGCCTAAGGTAGTGGTTTCAGTGAAAATAAGGTTCAGGGCGGTGTCCAGGACAGGCCCTGGGCAAAGAACCGTTAGGAGATGCGCCGGACGCCCTTTTTTCATATAGATAGGCGTAAGAAAACAGTCGGCGGCGCCGGCTTTGAGCAGGCGCTCAATCAGAAAGGGAAAATATTCGGGGTTCATATCGTCAATGGCTGTTTCCAGCACCATAATCGATTTTTCGCAACTCTCATGTGTTTTATGAGCAGGAATGGCACCATAGAATACCTGGATCCTGTTAATGCCCTTCTTGCTGCATCCGGCCACACCAAAGGCGGTTTCTGCTAAAGTCATTTCCGGCAGCGTACCGTAGGCATCAACCTGGTCAGTCAGTAGCGCTACCCCAAGAGGCGTTATGACAGGGTGTTGCCGGCTGTTTTGCTTAACAGCAGCGCCCTTGGCCAGCTCCAGGATGAGGAGATCTGTTTCTGTTTGGCCGCCCTGCCGGTCTAAACCCAGCGGTATAGGTGTGGCACTGATATGACTAACGCCCAGCTGGAGTTTAGCGGCCAAAAAACCCGCGGCAATTACCATTATCTTGGCCAGGGCTGACCGGGGTAATAAAACTTGCCTGCGTGGCAGGCCGGATACTTTGGCCCGGGCTTTGAGCAGCCCTGTCAGGAAGTTCTGTAAAGCAATGTTTAATGGTGTTTTTTCAGAAGAAATAAAATGTTTAATGAAACTGTCTGCCTGTACATATTCTGCGCCGGCCTCGACAAAAACTTCCGCGCGCCTTAACATGACACCCTTGAAGACTATTGGTCTGATGTTGAGACTAAAGGGAAAGGAAAGCACATTTTTAATCTCTGCCGCTAGCACTTCAGGTTTCATCCCAAGTCCCGTCATGGCCCCCAAAAGACCCCTGCCGCTAATGCCTGATGAACAATCAATATGTATAGCTCTTAACAACAACGTGTTCCTCCGTCTATCTTACATTAGTAATTAGTTGGTATATGTATTTTACCTCTCTTGCCTATGGTTGACAGCAGATCTGGATACAATAGTGTATAATTATTTTAAAAGCCTGGCACAATTTTGTTGCAAAGCCGGAAATATAATGCCCTCAACGCTGCGCAGGGCCAGAAAGGGTGATCAAAAGATGATCTTTCACAACAGAGCTGAAGCGGGAATAATGCTGGCAGAAAAACTGGCTGCTTTTATAAATAAGGATGCCCTGTTATTGGCAATCCCCCGGGGAGGCGTGGTCGTAGCAGCTGAAATTGCCAGAGCTTTTAACTTAAATCTTGATCTCATCATCCCCCGCAAAATTGGCGCCCCTCACAATCGAGAGATGGCGATTGGCGCTGTCACCCAGGACGGGACTACACTGTTGAACGAAGAATTGCTGGGGTATCTTGGCATAAGCAGGGCGGATCTGGAGGACATCATCGCCTTTGAGATCAGGGAAATCAACCGCCGGATGCAATTCTACGGCGCTGAACAGAATATTAACAAGATCACAGGGCGCCAGTTGATCGTCGTGGACGATGGGGTGGCCACCGGCTATACCATGCAGGCGGCCCTCATTTCCGCCAGAAAATATGGTCCCAAAGAACTGGTATTCGCTATACCTGTTGCACCCCTTGCGACCTTCAAACAACTTGAACAAGAGGTTGACCGCGCGGTTTGTCTTCATGTACCGGAGAACTTTTATGCCGTTAGCCAGTTTTACGAGGAATTTGAGCAAACTGAAGATGAGACAGTGATTGAATTGATGAGGGAGTTTGCCGGCTAAGGCCCGGTATGCTTAAATTCCTCTGTGTTATCCTTCTTTAAAGCCAGAATCGCTTGATTAATTCCGCCTGCAATTACATCAGCCAGCCGCATGACCAGGTTTAGCCTGGTATTCTGTAAAATCATGTACTCCATATAGCCGCCGACATTAACAACGCCGGTAATATGGATCTGTCCCACCGGGGGAAGGTCCTTATTTACACCGGCCCCCGGCAGCAGCGAACCATCCCCCAGTTGAATATAGCCCACGCTTTCCAGACGGCCTAAACAGGCGTCTATGGCCACGATAAAAGGATTGCGGTTTTGCTTATAGATCATGTCCAGTTTTTCCTTGAGGTTGCTGGCATGTACTGGTTTGTCCAGGGTGCCGTAGACAATAAAAAAGTTTTGTTGCAATAGCTTTGAACCAACCAGGGGTCCAAGACAATCTCCTGTGGACCGGTCCGTGCCGATACACAGCAGCACTTTGGTCATATCACCGGTAACGCCGTGTCTGCGCATGCGTCTTACCAGATCTGCTGCAATTTTGCCGGCAGCGGCAGGATCCTCCATGCTTATTCTGGTTTTTTCCACCATGGTCTCCTGCATGTAATTAACAGCCTTCATCATTTTACCCCCAACCAATCACAGACTATTCTCCCAATAATATATTTATTGCCAAAGGGTTGCAGGTATATTCCTTAATCAATGAATATTTTTGTTCAGTGCCAGTGAAACCAGGCATAGTATTGCAACAGGCGGCTTGTTTTAGCACGCAAAGCCGGGAGGAGCGTAAGGGCTTTGAAAAAACAGGCGTGGTTGTTTGCTAAAGTTGTGACGATGTATATCGGGTCTGTCATTGGCGCCGGGTTTGCCTCCGGGCAGGAGATCATGCAGTTTTTTGTCCTGCATGGCTTAGACGGCATCAAGGGCCTGCTGCTGATGTCAGTGCTGTTTGCTTATTTGGGCGGTTATGTTATGTATTTGTGCACCTCCCTGCGATCAGCAAGCTACAAAGATGTCTTTATAAAGCTAATAGGTCGTCAGGCGGGGGCGGTGATGGATCGCTTGAATTTATGTATACTCCTGGGCAGCCTCAGTGTGATGATGGCGGGAAGCGCGGCAGTGTTTAAAGAGCAGTTTGGCCTCCCCCCTGCAGCCGGAACAGTAGCGGTATTATGTTTGACAGCCCTGGTGCTCCTGAGTGGCCTGGAAGGAGTCCTGGCAGCTACTGTGGTGCTTGTTCCATTAAAATTTGTGGCCGTTACCGGTATTGCCCTGGCAGTCATGTGTCTGGACGGCTGGCTGTTTCAGCCTGTACCCGTTGACACGGTCCCCGGAGGGGTCGCCGGCAACTGGCTGGTGTCTGCTTTCCTCTATGTATCCTATAACATGGTGGTGCCAGTGGCGGCATTGTCCTCCTTGGGCCGGATTGTACCGCGCCGCCTGGGCATCGCGGGAGGTATCACCGGGGGGCTTCTCCTTGGCCTGGCCGTTAGCCTGGTTGCCCTGGCTTTATGGCAACATTTGCCTGACCTTTACGGCTATCAAATACCTATGCTCTATCTTGCCGGTCGTTTGGGTCCCGGCTCCCGGTTGCTCCTGGCTCTTCTGATCTGGTTGGCCATCCTCACTACCGCGCTGGCCCAGGCGCATGGTTTTGCCAGCAGGCTGGCGGCAGGCTCTGCTGCAAAATACCGTATTTATGGTCTCGGGGCCTGTCTGTTTGCCCTGCCGCTGTCAGCAGCCGGCTTTTCTACCATGGTGAGGTATCTTTACCCTCTCTTCGGGGGTGCCGGTCTGATTTTACTTTTGGCTATAATAGCGGCGCCTTTGGCTAAGAAGTAGCGTTAAGCAGGAAATAAATCATGGCATAGCTAATAGTTGCAGTATAATTAAATTCAAAGCTCTGGCTAAGTGACGATGAATTATACAGGGGTGGTTTGATGAATTGGCTGGATTGGTTGATCATTGTGATCCTTATCCTTTCAGCTTTCAAGGGACTGTACCGCGGTTTACTGGCGAGCATAGCCGGTTTGGTGGCCGTACTGGCAGGATTGTACGTCGCCTATACATATTATCAATCCCTGGCTGAATATCTTACGGCCAACTGGGCTGTGGGTGAGAAAATAAGACCTCTTGTGGATCAATTGTTTGAGCGGTGGGCGCCTGCCCCAGGCACTTTCCCAGGTCTTGAAGGCGGCCGGTTGACTTATACGGGTAATTTGATTGGGGCGCAATGGCAGAATGCCGCCGACCAGCTGGTCACCGGCTTTACCGGGCTGGTGTTGGAGATCGCCTGTTTTATCGCGCTCTTATTGGTTACCATCTGGGTGGTTAACCTGGCCGGTTTTGCTTTAACCAAGGTGGCTCAATTCAGCCTGCTCAGTATTCCCAATCACCTTGGGGGTCTCTTGTTTGGCATCGCCCGGGGGGTTGTCATGGTGCTCATCATCTTGGCCTTGCTGACGCCCTTTCAAAACTTCGCTGCTTATTATCATAGCCAACCGGGGCTGCCCGAGGCTCCCCGGAAAAAAGACAACGCCTTTAGCGAATCAATACTGTATCCTTATTTTGAGCCGTTTATCGATGCAATTGGTCAAAAGGGTTCCTGGGACAATATCCTGAATGTATAAATATACCGTCATTGATCAGGTTATAATAAGTCGTATAATATTATTGCGACAAACACTAGTTCTGTGATAAAATGGCAATAAGCCTTTGCGAGACTAATTCGGCGAAAGGAAGTGTTTCTTCTAAGGAAGTGTTGCTTATGAAGAGACCGGGAATGAACATTGGATAACAACATGGTAAATGCTGCTCAAAAACTTGCTTACAAGAGGCAAAATGTCTGGGAACGGCTCACGGAGCAGGAAAAAGCTTTGACCATGAGTTTTGGTGAGGAGTATAAAAAATACCTGAATGCTGCCAAAACTGAGCGGGAAGCTATCGGGGCGGCGGTAAATGAGCTGCGGGGTGCGGGCTTTGTCCCCCTTGGGGAGAAGGTACAGCTAAAGGCGGGGGACAAAGTGTATGCCGTCAACCGGCACAAGTCTTTGGTCGCTGCCGTAATCGGCAGGCAAACACCCGAAGCCGGCTTTAATCTTTTGGGTGCCCATGTGGATAGCCCGCGCCTGGACTTAAAGCCACAACCTCTTTTCGAAGACGAAGGTCTGGCGCTGTTTAAAACCCATTACTACGGCGGCATTAAAAAATATCAATGGCTTTCGATACCACTGGCCCTGCACGGAGTGGTGATCAGGAGTGACGGCAGCACTGTGCCCGTAACCATAGGTGAGGCCCCCGGGGATCCTATTTTTACTATTACTGATCTTTTACCTCACCTGGCTAAAGACCAAATGGAGAAAAAAATGTCTGAGGCTGTACCGGGTGAGAGTTTAAACGTATTGGTAGGCGGCATCCCCTTAAAGGATTCGGAGCTAAAGGACCGTTACAAGCTACGGGTGCTTACTTTCCTCCACGAGAATTATGGTTTTTGTGAAGAGGATTTGATCAGCGCTGAACTCGAATTGGTACCGGCCTGGCCGGCCAGGGATGCAGGCCTTGATAGGAGCTTCATTGCCGCCTATGGTCAAGACGACCGGGTGTGTGTGTTTACAGCCCTGCGCGCCCTGATTGATACGTTTAGCCCGAGCCGGTCCGCTGTGTTGTTGCTGACGGATAAGGAAGAAACCGGCTCCTATGGCAACACCGGGATGGATTCCTCATTTTTTGAGCATACGATGGGGGAAATTGTCGCCCGGTGCACTAACGCATACAGCGATTTATTGTTGCGCCGCGCCCTGGCCAACTCCTTTGCCCTTTCCGCGGATGTAAATGTCGGTTTAGACCCCAATTTTGGTGATGTGGTGGAAAAAATGAACACTGCCAGATTGGGTTGCGGTGTGGTTTTAACTAAATATACCGGCAGCCGCGGCAAATCCTCTACCTCCGACGCCCATGCAGAGGTTGTGGCCGCGATTAGAAGAATATTCAATAGTAACGGCATAACCTGGCAGACCGGCGAACTCGGTAAGGTCGATCAAGGCGGCGGCGGGACGATTGCTCATATTATGGCAGGACACGGCATGGATGTGCTGGATTGTGGTGTGCCTTTGCTGGGCATGCATTCGCCCCTGGAAGTTGCCAGTAAAGCTGACATTTATATGGCGTACCAAGGCTACCGGGCCTTTTTAACCAGTAAGGATATGATCAAGGCATGAGGAAGCGAGGACTTGCCCCTGCTTTCCTGGAAGAAGGTGGTCTGTATGCGGAAATATTCTGTCGGGGATGTCGTTAAAACAAGAAAGCCCCACCCCTGCGGCGGGGATCTGTGGGAGATCACCCGGACAGGGGTGGATTTTAGGATCAAGTGTCTGCAATGCGGGCGGGTATTAATGTTACCGAGATCTAAATTTGAAAAGTCTGTAAAAACCATTGTATCGACAGGAAGCCAAGCTTAGGTAGCACCATAGACGTGTTAAATATAGATGTGGTTAGATAGCGGTCTGCTTTTTTGAGTAAGCTCTCTACCCGGTCTTAGCGGCTGCTTTAACCGGAAATCTTATAGGCCCAGTTGGAACCATTATTATTATCCCAGTGGTCGGAGCCATCCTTGAAACAAAAGTTGAGCTGGTTGCCCTTATCCAGATGGACAACCTTTTCCCAGCCTCCGTGGCGATGCTCCATAGGCTGATCTGTTGTCTCTGCCCAGTCCTCACCTTCTCCATATCCGTAATGCAGGTAAACGCTGGTGGCCCCTTCTTTCGCCAGCAGGCCATTGTAAAGTATACTGACCTTTTTTCCATCTTCCGTCAGGGGTTTTACCTGTACACCCTGGATAGGTGCTGAGTAGGTAAATGGCTTGATTGAGTTCATCTTGGCACCTCCTAATGTATGTAGCGGTATTATTGTGTCCAAAAGCTGTGTTTATATTTGAGCTATTGAATAAATTTGCTTTTCCATATTGTCAACAATTAGACCTTGTGCTATAATCTATGGGTTATATTCAATATTTGGCGTTCCGCCCTGCTCTGCCGGTTTGGCAGGGCCGCTAGTCCAAGGGGAGGAGGTGAATGGTTTGCGCAAATATGAGGTAGTCTTTGTGCTTCGTCCGGATCTGGACGAGGAAAATAACGCGGCAGTTATTGATAAGTTCACGTCTTTAATTGAAAGCCACGGTGGAGAGATCACAAAACTCGACAAATGGGGTAAGCGCAGGCTGGCTTATGAGGTGAAGGACTTCAGAGAAGGTTATTACACCCTGATCCAGATGAATGCTGAACCTAAAGTGGCGCAAGAACTTGACCGCGTTTTCAGGATTACGGATACTGTTCTGCGGCATATCATTGTTCGCGAGGATGAGTAATAGCTTACGGGTAATAGCCAGGCTAATTGCTGACCGCTGTTATAAAATACTAAGGCGGTGAGAGAATTGTTAAACCGGATCATCTTAATTGGGCGGCTTACCAGAGACCCGGAACTTCGTTATACGCCTAACGGCGTGGCTGTGGCTAAGTTTACGCTGGCCGTTGACCGTCGTCCGGCTAAGGCTCGGGAAAAAGAAACTGATTTCATCGATATTGTGGTCTGGCGGACACAGGCTGAAAACTGTGCCAGATATATTGGCAAAGGGCGGCTGGTGGCGGTGGAAGGCCGATTGCAGGTGCGTTCTTATGATGATAGTCAGGGCATCCGCCGCAAAGCAGCGGAGGTGGTTGCCGAGAGCGTGCAGTTTCTCGATCGGGCCAGGGAAGGCGGGCCCGCTTATAACCCAGAAGCAGCCGGCTATTCCAATGATGGTATAGGTATGGGCAGCGAAATCAGCTTTAGTGAAGAAGATATACCCTTTTAATAATTGGCCGGTCATGGGTAGCAGGGCCGGATGAGGAGGTGCGCAATACCGTGAAACGTGAAAGAGGCCGTCGTGGCAAGAAGCGTATTTGCAGCTTTTGTGTGGATAAAATGGAGTCCATTGATTATAAGGACATACCACGCCTTAAGAAATACATTACCGAGCGGGGTAAAATCCTGCCGCGCCGTATTTCCGGCAACTGTGCCGGTCATCAGCGCATGTTGACCACAGCGGTAAAGAGGGCTCGCAATATAGCGCTCCTGCCATTTACAGCGGAATAAGTACTATCGGGGAGGCGCAAAGCCTCCCCTTTAAATTAGCAAAATGTATACCAGTTCTCTATCCCATACATTTCGGGTAACAAATAACAGGTAAATCCGTCGCCCCGGGGCAGGAAAAGAAAATGCCTCCGCAGAATAAGCAGAGTAAGTGGAGGTCAAGTTTACCGAAGGAGGCTGGCCATGTTTTCCGGCAGTCAGGAAAGCGGTATTGCCAAAAACATCAAAATAATCGATTGGTTGAAGGCTGACTTACTTAACTCCGTGGCTGCGCTGTTTAAGGGTATGCTGCGCGGTAACGAGGATTTTATCCTGGACGCCCTTGCCAGTTTACAGATCACCTGTTATGTGCTTGGCCGGCGGCTGGGCATTAATTTTACCCGCCTGGATCTTAAGGTGGAGGCTAAATTGCGTAAAGGCATCCAGGAGGAACATGAGGTAGAGACATGGTATGGTGACCTCTCCGGTCTGTTAAATTACCTGACCGAAAAAAAGAGGTGAGCCCTTGCAGACCCATAAGATCGGAGCCCTACCTGAGTGGGCTTTTTTTACATCAATTACTATTGTCTTGTTTCTGGCGCTTTTTTATGTGCCGTTTTTTGAGCTATTGGCCAAAGTGCTGTTGCCTTTGCCCTTTGTGCTTCTGGTTTTAAGGCTGGACACCCGTTATGCTGCCTTAAGCCTTGTGGTGGCCGGCGCCTGTTTATTTTATTTTGCTCCCGGTTATACACCGGCATTGCTGTTGTTTTTGCCCTTAGGGTTATTGGGTATTTTGTTTGGCCTGCTATATAAAAACCGGGTTGCTCCCCTGGTGACTCTTGCCGCCGGGCTGGGCCTTTCTGCGCTGCTTACGCTTCTTTCTGCCTGGTTGCTGGATGTTGTTAAGGGTATTAAATTATTCATCATAGATCAAGATAGCCGCATAATGCTGGAGCAAATATTGACTGCCTATAGCAATGCAGGGGCTTTTAATAATATGTCCCAGGAAATGCAGTCCGGCTTGTATGAAAAAGTGATGAATTTTTATGAAATATTCCTCCCCGGACAGTATATCATCGAAGGAGCTTTCTTTGCCGGTCTGGCTTATTTTATGTCCAGGGCCATGCTCGGGAGGATGCGGTACAGTTTATCGCCGTTACCGCCCTTCAGTGAGGTGCGCTGTCCCTGGTATATCGTGTGGAGCCTGATCCTGGGATTGGGACTGACCCTGGCAGGCGACTACTCAGCGCAACCCCTGGTGGAAAAAATAGGCAAGAATATTCTCTTCGTCTTCTTTTATGTTTATCTGGTATTGGGGCTTTCAGTTGTTATCTATATTGCGCGCAGGATTAAAATCCCAGGTGTTTTTAAGGCAGCGCTGTTGATTCTGGGGTTAATTTACCTACCCTTTAGTATTACCGTCCTTTTATTATGCGGGATTGTGGATCCGCTTACAGACCTGCGTAACTTGCCTGAAGCTGACGGATAGGCATTTGGCCTCACATTTAATAGGGCTTAAAAGTTTAGACTATCTTTTCCGGGAGGTAATGGATTATGAAAGTAATACTGATTAAAGATGTACCCGGTAAGGGCAAAAGGGGAGACGTCCTCAATGTTGCGGAAGGATATGCCCGCAACTACCTCTTCCCTCGCAATTTGGCCATTGAAGCTTCCGAGGGAAAGATGAAGGAGCTGGCCGAACGGCAGCAAGCCAATCTGATCAAAGAGGCAAAGCTAAAACAGGAGGCCCAGGAACTGGCTGCCGAACTGGCAAAGCTAACAGTTGTGGTGCAGACCAAAGCAGGGGAAGGGGGCAGGCTTTTCGGTTCCGTCAACAACAAGGATATTTGCGATGCCATGCTCACGCAGCATCAGATCAGGTTGGATAAAAAGAAAGTTATTTTGAAGGAGCCTGTCAAGCAGCTGGGCGATTATATTGCTGTGGCGAAACTGCACCCTGATGTTCATGCTGAAATTAAAGTACGGGTGGTTGAGGAGCAGGCTTGATCAGAAAGCTGCTCTTCTTTGCAGATACGCTGCTCTCCGGTTTTTTAACTTTATATTCTATGTTAAGGAGCATAAAAGGAGCATAAGATGAAAGTTTTCCTCGGAAAGTTTAAGAGCAAAAATAAAAAAGAGATCCCGGTTCCCTCTGATATTAACGACCAAATCGAACGGCAGGTTGCTGCGATGTTTGATCTCTTAACGGATCTGTACGGCGCCGATAAGCTGGTCCTCAAGGCCGGCAAACTGGATACACTGCAGTTAATGCGTTCAGAAAGGCTGGAAGAGAGGGTGCTTGCTCTCCAAAAGCTGGTTTTCGAGGATCCAACTGTTGATACCATCCCGGAGCAAGATGCTATTCCGGGCATTTTGGAAGAAATTGAAAATGAAATTGCTGATCATATAGCCAGGCGCAAGGTCGAAGACCAACTGGAAAAGAAAATCAACGAGATGCTGCAAAAGCGCCATGAGGAATACGTCCAGGAAATTAAAATGCAGGTGCTTAAAGACACCTCGGGTCCGGAAAACGCCCTGACCTTAAAAAAATTGGCTGTACTGGAGAAGATGGAGGAAAAGAAACTCACCACCTCCGCCATGGAATTCCTGCGACCGGCTTCCTTTGAAGAAATTGTGGGGCAGTCAAGGGCCATTAATGCCTTGCTGGCTAAACTGGCCTCTCCCTACCCGCAGCATATTATTCTTTATGGCCCGCCGGGTGTGGGCAAGACAACCGCTGCCAGGCTGGCCCTGGAAGTAGCGAAGACCGCCAGGGGAACCCCTTTTGCTGAGGACGCGCCCTTTGTGGAGGCTAACGGCGCCACCCTGCGCTGGGATCCCCGGGAGACAACCAACCCGCTGCTGGGCTCCGTGCATGACCCCATCTACCAGGGAGCGAAAAAGGATCTGGCTGATACGAGTGTGCCCGAACCCAAACTGGGACTGGTATCCGATGCCCACGGCGGGATTTTGTTTATTGACGAAATTGGCGAAATGGATCCCTTACTGCAAAATAAGCTGTTAAAGGTCCTGGAGGACAAGCGGGTCTTTTTTGAATCCTCCTATTACGATCCCCATGAACCCAATGTGCCGCAATATATTAAAAAGATTTTTGATGAGGGGGCGCCGGCTGATTTTGTTTTAATCGGGGCGACTACCCGTGACCCGGAAGATATCAACCCGGCCATCCGTTCCCGTTGCGCTGAAATATTCTTTGAACCGTTAACCCCCAGGGACATCCAGGCTATCCTGAAACAAGCAGCCGGCAAGCTGGGGGTGGATCTGGATAACAGGATTGCGGAGGTTATCAGCGAATACACCATAGAAGGGCGTAAAGCCATTAATATTCTGTCTGATGCTTACGGCATGGCCTGCTACCGGGCTAAAGACCTGAACACGCCGCCGGTGATAACCATGGATGATATCCTGGCAGTAGCCCAGGTTAGCCGTTTGAGCCCTTATGTCAACTGCCGTGTCTCCAACAAACGGGAAGTAGGGAAAGTTTTCGGGTTGGGGGTATTAGGTTACCTGGGCTCTGTTATAGAACTTGAAGCAGTAGCTTTCCCGGCCAGGAGTCAAGGCCAGGGCACTATCCGCTTTAACGATACTGCAGGCAGCATGGCCAAGGACTCAGTATTCAATGCTGCCTCGGTAATTCGCAAGTTGACCGGTGAGGATCTGAGTAATTACGATGTGCACGTCAATGTGGTGGGCGGTGGCAGGATCGACGGTCCTTCCGCTGGAGTGGCCATTTTCCTTGCTGTTTTAAGCGCTATTCAGGGACGGCCGATACCACAGTGGCTGGCTGTTACAGGAGAACTCTCGATTCAAGGCAAAGTTCGGGCGGTTGGAGGCATTTGTGAAAAAATATATGGAGCCAGGCAGGCAGGGCTAAAAACTATCCTGTTGCCCTCCGAGAACATTAATGATGTGCCTGCCGGGCTAAAAGGCGTCAAAATAGTGCCTGTCAGTTCAGTAGAGGACATCATCAGGTGCGTATTTTCACCTGCGGATGTAGCAGAACTGGTCAGCTAGTTGACTGGCGCCTGATGGAGTAAGGGAGATTGTTTTGTTAGAAAAAATTCCTCCTCAGAATATAGATGCGGAACAATCTGTGCTGGGAGCGATCCTGATTGATCGCGAGGCAATTTATAAAGTCATGAGACTCTTGCAGCCCGGCGATTTTTACCGGGATAGCCACCGCATTATCTACGAAACCATGCTTATGCTGAATGAAAGCGGCAGCCCAGTGGATTTGATCACGCTGAGTGATCAACTAAAGCAGCAAGACGAGCTGGACAAAGTAGGCGGCGTAGCATACATTGCTACTCTGGCTGAGATGGTGCCAACCGCTGCTAATGTGGAGTATTACGCGCGCATAGTGGAAGAAAAATCCCTGCTGCGCACCTTGATCAGCGTTTCAACACGGATTGCCGGTATGGGGTACGAAGAGAACGAAGAGCCGGATAAACTGCTTGCTGAGGCTGAGCAGATGATTCTGGAGTTGGGCAACCGGCGAACCCACCAGTCTTTCTATGCGATTAAGGAAATATTCCTGCAAATCTTTCCGCACCTGGAGTTCCTTTATAACAACCGTGGCGTAATCACGGGTGTGCCGTCTTCATTTGCCGACCTGGACCGGATCTGTTGCGGTTTTCAGCCCGGTGACTTTATTATTTTGGCGGGTCGGCCGAGTATGGGCAAAACCAGCCTGGGGCTATGTATTGGCTATAACGCGGCCATGAAGAATAATATTCCCGTGGGCGTGTTTAGCCTGGAAATGTCCAAGGAGCAGCTGGTGCAGCGTATCCTCTGCGCCGAGGCCAGTGTAGACCAGCAACGGCTGCGCAACGGCACCCTGGATGAGGATGACTGGCTGAAACTGCACGAAACAGCCAACAAGCTGGCCAAAGCGCCTATTTATATAGATGACACACCGGGCATCAGCATCCGCCAACTGCGCGCCAAAGCCAGGCAGCTGAGGAAAGAGAAGGGCCTGGGGCTAATTGTCATCGATTATCTCCAGATGTTGCAGGGTAGCCGCCGTTCTGAAAACCGCCAACAGGAAATCTCTGAGATCTCACGCTCCCTTAAAGGCCTGGCCAAAGAGCTGCGGATCCCCGTTCTGGCCTTAGCTCAGCTCAGCCGTTCCGTGGAACAGCGCCCTAATAAAAGGCCGGTGATGTCCGACCTGCGCGAATCGGGCTCCTTAGAGCAAGACGCCGACTTAGTCATGTTTATCTACAGGGAGGAATACTATGACCCTGAATCGGAAAAAAAGGGGATTGCGGAGATAATTGTTTCCAAAAACCGCAATGGTCCCGTGGGCAGTGTTGAATTGGTATTCTTAAAGGAATACACCAAATTTGTCTCGATAATTAGAAATGAGGAAGTCACTTGAGACTCATAAAAAGGGTAGGCATCTTTTGAGCAACCCGGCTGCTGATGACTGCCGGATTCTTACATCTTGACAATACTTGACAATATATGTTCAGTTTGTTAAGATGCTTTTGTTGTTTATAGGGTGCCTTGAACATGACAAATACATCCCGGTGATCACAATAGCGCTCAAATAGCAACTGGTTCAAGGTTTGTTGTTTGGGTTATTTTTCTATTGGCTGGGAAATATATCGGAAAGCTTCCTACCTAACCCGAAAGAGGGGGGGAATGTTTTGAGCAGGATATATGATGTTGTCATCGTAGGCGCGGGTCCGGCAGGTGTTTTTACAGCACTGGAACTGGTTCAAACCGGGAAAAAATTAAGTATTTTAATCATCGATAAAGGTTTGGCCATAGACAAGCGGACTTGCGTTTCCCGGGCACGCAACATGCCCTGCAGTGACTGTGCTCCCTGCGCTACCGTATGCGGCTGGGGTGGCGCCGGCGCCTTCAGCGACGGCAAGCTCACTCTGTCCACGGAAATCGGCGGCAGCCTGGAAGAGTATATCGGGGAGCAGCCTTTGGCCGAACTCATTGATTATGTGGATCGGATTTACCTGGAGTTTGGTGCGCCCGAACAGATTTATGGGCTGGAAAACACAGAAGCTATCCAAGAAATTCAGCGGCAGGCTGTCCAGGCGGAATTAAAGCTGATCCCGGTGCGCATCAGGCATATGGGCACCGGACGCAATCAGGACATTCTGCAGCGCATGTATGAGCATCTCATCGCCCGGGGGGTGGAAGTAGCCACCTCTACCCGCGTGGCACAAGTCCTTGTGGAAGACGGGGTTGTTCAGGGTGTAGCTTGCGATAACGGGCAGGTGTTTAAGGCCAGGCAAGTGGTGCTGGCGCCCGGCCGGGTGGGTGCGGAATGGCTTAGTGCTGAAGCTCATCGCCTGGGTCTGGAAACCACTGTTAATCCCGTTGATATCGGGGTAAGGGTTGAGTTGCCGGCAGCTGTGATGGATAAGCTTACCAATATTTTTTACGAAGCAAAAATCGTTTATTACTCCAGGACCTTCAACGATAAGGTGCGTACTTTCTGCATGAACCCCAACGGGGAAGTAGTGCTGGAAAACACTGACGGAGTGGTGACGGTTAATGGCCACAGCCATGCTTTTAATAAAACAGTTAACACAAATTTTGCCGTATTAGTTAGCAAAACATTTACCGAGCCCTTTAAAGAGCCGATTACTTACGGCAGGTATATTGCCAGTCTGGCTAACCTGCTAGGTGGTGGAGTTATCGTCCAAAGCCTGGGGGATTTGCTCTCAGGCCGTCGCAGTACCAGGGAGCGTCTGGATAAGTGCCTGACTGTTCCGACTCTTGCTGAGGCCACGCCGGGAGATTTAAGCCTGGTATTGCCCTACCGTCACCTGGTGAGTATAGTGGAGATGTTAAAGGCGCTTAATGAACTGGCTCCCGGGGTTTATTCCAGGTACACGCTGCTATACGGAGTTGAAGTAAAATTTTATTCTTCCCGGCTGGCCTTGACGGACGCCCTGGAGACGGGCGTGAAAAACCTGTTTGCGGCGGGTGACGGGGCCGGTGTCACCAGAGGGTTGGTCCAGGCTTCCGCAGCCGGCGTCCTGGTGGCCAGGGAAATTATCAAGAGAATTTAGGGGGTTGTATGCCTTGTCTACAGTTGTTCTGGTGGGCGCCCAGTGGGGCGATGAAGGTAAAGGGAAGGTGACAGATTTCCTGGCTGATAAGGCCGACCTGGTAGTGCGCTATCAGGGAGGAAATAATGCCGGCCACACCGTTGTGGTGGGTGAGAGGGAATTTAAACTACACCTGATTCCTTCCGGAATACTTTACCCCGAAAAAATTTGCGTCATCGGCAGCGGTGTAGTAATCGATCCCGGCGTACTGCTCAAGGAAATGGAGTACCTTAAGCAAAGGGACATCAGTGTGGACAATTTGAGGATCAGCGACCGCGCCCATGTCATTTTTCCTTATCACCGGCAGCAGGATCAGGCGGAAGAGGAGCAAAAGGGTGACCATAAAATCGGCACAACTGTGCGCGGCATTGGACCTGCATATATGGATAAGTCGGCCAGGACCGGTATCCGCATGAGCGATATGCTGGAGCCGGAGATGTTTGCCTCGTTGTTGGAGCGGAATATTAAGGCCAAAAATCACCTGTTGACCAAGGTTTATGGAGGCAAGGGGCTGGATTATGAAAGCATCCTGCAGGAATACCGTGGTTACGCTGAAGCTTTGGCCGGGTATGTGACCGATGATTCCCTGCTTATTAACGAAGCTTTAGAGGAGGGTAAAAAAGTGCTTTTTGAGGGGGCGCAAGGAACCCTGCTGGATATCGATCATGGTACTTACCCCTATGTCACTTCCTCACATCCCACCGCTGGCGGAGCTTGTCTCGGGGCAGGTATTGGCCCCACTAAAATAGACAAGGTAATCGGCGTGGCCAAGGCGTATATTACCAGGGTTGGAGAAGGGCCTTTCGTCACGGAGCTTAAAGATGCAACCGGAGATTACATTAGAACCAAGGGCGGCGAGTTCGGCACTACTACCGGCCGGCCCCGCCGGTGCGGCTGGTTTGATGCAGTTGTAGCCCGCTATGCTGCGCGCATTAACGGTCTTTCCTATCTGGCCGTTACCAAATTAGATGTGTTGAGCGGCCTGGATAAAGTAAAAATCTGCACCGCTTATAGCTATCGCGGCAAGCTGCTCAAGGAGTTCCCGGCCAGCCTTAAGGTTTTGATCGAATGTGTGCCGGTGTACGAGGAGTTTGATGGTTGGCATGAGGATATTACTTCAGCCACATCGCTGGAGGAACTTCCTGCTTCTGCGCGGCAGTACCTGGAACGGATCAGCCAGGTGGCCGGCGTGCCTATAGCCCTGGTAGGGGTAGGCAGCAAGCGCAGCCAGACCATCCTTACCACCGATTTATATGCCTGATAGACAGATACTACCCGGCTTGATATCATGCTCCCTTTGAGTAATGCCTGAAAAACAATATTTCAGGACTGCACAAGGGGAGTTTTTATGAATTTCTATTATTTTTTTATTGACACCTTTTTCAGCTTATAGTAATATACATACCTGTAAGGCTTGTTTGAGCCATTAGCTCAGTCGGTAGAGCACCTGACTTTTAATCAGGGTGTCCCGCGTTCGAGTCGCGGATGGCTCACCATCTTATCTTTAATATCATCATTTTTGGCCCCATGGTCAAGCGGCCTAAGACACCGCCCTTTCACGGCGGTAACCCGGGTTCGAATCCCGGTGGGGTCACCAAAACAAAGAAAAAGCAGCCTGAAGGGGCTGCTTTTCCCAGCCGCCTTGCTTTTTTGCGCGGCGCAAGATATAATATTAAAATCAGGCGGGTGTAGCTCAATGGTAGAGCATCAGCTTCCCAAGCTGAGGGTTGCGAGTTCGATCCTCGTCACCCGCTCCAGTAAAATCAAACCCTCAGAGGATTTACTTAATCCTTCTGAGGGCTTTTTGTGTCAAGTACTTATTGTCGAAAAAAAGTCGAACAATTGTGGTAGGATTTTCCTCTTTTTTGTGGAACGAACTAATACATGAATGAGGGAGAACCCTCCATATTGTGCCAGATATCTACAATGGGTGACTTTGGCAAATTAAATGTGCTACTTCTTTGTCTTCATTGTATAAGTAGTAAAGCACATTGATTGATTTATAAGATTCATTCATATTCCAAGAGAGGAAGGGTGGTTACATCTGCTCAGGCAGGGAACAGCTAATGTTCTGCTTCCCCTCCCAAGTAAACAAGGTTTAAGAGTAAAAAAATAAATGAGAAAGGGTGTTTGATTGTGGAACAAAAAACTAGTCCAATTGCAGGCGAAGCTGGAGGCGGATGGTAAGCTGGGGGAAAAGATATTCAGCCAGGAAACCCCGGAACAGGTGCAAGGGGTACTGAAAGAAGCGGGCCTGGACTTCAGCCTGGAGGAAATCAACCAACTAAGAGATCTTATTGTCAAAATAATGGAGAAAGGCGAGTCAGGTGAGCTTTCCGATGAAGACCTGGAAGGGGTAGCTGGCGGTGGTGCTGTAGCTACAACAATCACTCTGAAGGGCTTTCTAGATACAGTAAACATACGTTTAAGGAAGTGTTTTCTGGCTGGTAAGGTAAAAGTATTTTTGTTTCGTAATCGAAGCTGTTTCTTAAACAATAATACGAAGGCCTGCCTAAAGCGGATGGCGCTCATGGCAGGCCTTTATAGATAAATGCATTTAGGATCTAAGGACTCCGGTGTAATGCTCGATGAGTTCGCGCTTCATATGCCATACTTTTTCACTAAGGTCCACTGGATAAATTTCGGGCTCCAGTTTGCGCAGATATTCCGGCCAGAAGAGGGACAACTGGTTTTGGTGATATTCTTTGATCTCCTGTAAGGAGGGCAGTTCCCTTACTTGTTTTCCTTCAATGAATACAGGTTCCAGCAGCTCGACGGCCTTGAAATTGGTTACATCTTTGGACAGCCAGGTATGCACGGGATCGAACATTTTAAGGCGCTTTAATGAACGCACATCCTCATCCAGCATGGCGATGTAGTCGCCGACAGCTTTGCCGGTATCTTCTTTAACGATCCTGTATACTGTTTTAAAGCCCGGGGTGGTCACCTTGTCCGGGTTGCTGGAGATCTTAATGGTCGGTTCGTAAACTCCGTTTTCGATTTTGGCAGCTATTTTATAAACACCGCTTAGTGACGGGTCATCGGCGCAGGTGATCAGTCTGGTGCCCACGCCCCAGCTGTCTATTCTGGCTCCTTCTGTTTTTAATTCAAAGATCTTATGTTCATCCAGATCACCGGAGGCCATAATCTGGACATAATCCAGTCCGGCTTCGTCCAACATCCTGCGGGCTTTAAGGGACAAAAAAGCCATGTCACCGCTGTCGAGCCTGATGCCCTTCATTCTTTTGCCGTTAGCCTCCATCAGTTTGGCTGTTTTAATGGCGTTGGGCAGGCCGGATTTAAGGGTATCGTAAGTGTCAACCAGTAAAACTACGTTGTCGGGCAAGGCTGCAGCATACTTGTTAAAGGCCTCTTCCTCGGTAGCATTTACCTGCACCCAGGCGTGGGCATGGGTACCTTTGCAGGGTATCCCGAATATTTTGCCGGCCAGAAGGTTGGAGGTGGCGTCAAAGCCACCGATATAGGCGGCCCGGGTGCCCCATATTGCCGCATCGGCTTCCTGGGCCCGGCGTGAACCGAATTCCATCAGAACATCATTGGGGGTTACCTGCCTGATCCTGGCAGCCTTTGTTGCCACCAGCGTCTGATAATTAAGAAAATTAAGCAGAGCTGTTTCGATTAACTGAGCTTCAAAAATCCTTGCCTCTACTTGAACCAGTGGTTCATTGGGAAAGACCAGGGTGCCTTCCCGGACCGCTTTAATGTTCCCGGTAAACTTAAAGTCCTTAAGTGCCTCCAAAAAGCCTGGCTCATAGTTTTCTTCTTGTTCCGCCAGATATGCGAGATCATCATCGGTGAATCTCAGGTTGTTGATGTAGTCGACAATTCTCTCCAGACCGGCAAAAACCGCAAAGCCATTACCAAAGGGCAGTTTCCTGAAGAACGCCTCAAAAACACATTTTTTATTCTCCATACCGTTTTTCCAGTGCGCATACAACATGTTGATCTGGTATTTATCGGTGTGAAGAGCCATATTGCTGCTTAGCAAAGCTCATTCCTCCTCCGCGTCTTAAAAACCGGTGTTATGGTTCAGTACTCCACGCAGCTAAACAACTGCACACCGCTATTTTTCATAAAGTACAGGGCCATTATGTGGGCCAACTTGGCGTTGTGTTCTTCCGTGTCATAGGTGTCTACGGCATCAATCGGTACAGCTACAAGCGAGCGCTGATTCTTACGGTTAAAATATGCCTTTAGCGTAGTGGCAAACTGCTGGATACAGATATCGGTGCAAACGCCTGTAATAATAAAAGTATCGATATGCGGGTTTTCGGCCAGCCAGGTTTGGAAAGCTTCTTCCAGAAAACCGTTGGTTGAATTTTTGTTGATTAAGTGGTAGCGACCCAGTGCTTTTATTTCGTCCACAAGCTCACATTCTGAGGTGCCGGCCTTAGCATGGATCGGAAATGCTTCATATTCTACAGAATCGTCTGGATGACAATCGGCAAAGGCAACTACAGCGATACCATACTCATGGGCGTGTTTAATCAATTTGGTTATGGTTGGAATAAGGGCGGTAGCCCTGGGGCTCTGTAAAGTTCCTTCCCGGGTAAAACCGTTAATCATATCAATCACAATTACCGCGGTTTTTTGGGGATCGATTAACCAATCAACTTTGAGTGAGGGTATTTTTTTTAAATAAGACAGGATGCTTTCCAGGCTATCGGTCATGTTGTTGCTTGCGGCGCCTTTGGTCGAGCTCATTGTCCGTCCTCCTCTAAAGATTTGTGAATTTAGTATGATTATAGCAAAAATTTAACAAAAAATCATTCACAACAAAGTAATCCCACTCAGGCGGCTCAAACTTTAGCCCTGAGCAACAAAAAAACGTATCATCCTGGATACGTTCTAAAGTGAGATGTTTGGTGTCAGGGGTTTAAATCATGTTTCGGCTGACCAAAAAGCTCTTCATAAGCCGATTTACTGCGGAGCATGATCCTTCTTTTTTCCCGGGTTGACAGCTCCGTAATCCGGTCCAGCTTCCAACTGCCGCCGTTGACAAACCGGGACACCAGGAAATTGCGATAGAAACGCAGGTTATTGATCAGTTTGCTGTTGTTGATATTAAATTTCACCATAGCCATCACCCGACAACATCTTATCATTTTTTACATGACTATACAATATTTGCGAAGTGTTGTCATAAAAAAGGTGGCTGTTTTTACCTCCTCATCTGTTGCGCAGGGTTGATCGATCCAGTATAATACTTAGGAAGGGGGGTCGGTAAAATTGGGCAAGCATATCAAAACCATCAATAGCGCCAGCCTTGCTGCCGCAATTACTGGCTGCGGCTGCGGCGAATGTCAAACTTCCTGCCAGTCCGCCTGCAAGACCTCATGCACAGTCGGCAATCAGGCCTGTGCCAAAAAAACAGAGAAGTAGATTAAGAAAGCCTTGTCCGCTGGATGAGGCTCTTTTTATAGGGGGTTTATAGGATTTGCTGCATAAGTTTGAATTTGACGGCACGAAAATTGTGCTGGATGTCCATAGCGGCGCTGTCCATGAAGTTGACGAGCTGGCCTGGCTGCTGCTGGGTGAATATAAGGAACTGACCAGACCCCAGCTTTTAGAAAAGTATAGTAAAGTCTATGGCGCTGATGAGGCCGGGACAGCCCTGGCCGAGATTGAGGCCCTGGAGCGGGAGGGCCTTTTATATAGCCCGGATCCTTATGCCGGGATTTATCAGCCGGCAGCGACGGCCATTACCAAAGCCCTCTGTCTACACCTGGCCCATTCCTGCAACCTCAGCTGCCGTTATTGCTTCGCCGGGCAGGGCCGTTTCGGAGGGGAAGCCGAACTGATGCCTGAAGATATCGGAAAAGCTGCCATTGACTTTGTATTGGCCAGGTCGGGAGAGCGCAAAAATTTGAACATAGATTTTTTCGGCGGAGAGCCTTTGTTGAATTTCCCCGTTTTAAAGGAACTGGTTAAGTACGGCAGAAAGCGCAGCAGGGAGACGGATAAGGAGATCCAGTTTACCGTAACCACCAACGCCATGTCATTAAATGATGAAATTACTGCTTTTCTCAACCAGGAGGATATCAGTGTGGTCCTCAGCCTGGATGGGCGGCCCGAAGTCCATGATCGGATGCGCCCGAGGCCTGGGGGCACGGGCTCATATGAGGAAGTGGTTAAGCGGATCCGCACTTTTGTGGCGGCGCGGGATGATGCCAATTATATCATTCGCGGGACTTTCACCCGGAACAACCTTGATTTTTGCGCCGATGTCATGCACATGGCGGAACTTGGCTTTAAAAACCTTTCGGTGGAGCCGGTAGTGGCTACAGAGGAGGCGCCATATGCTATCCGTGAGGAGGACTTGCCTTTACTATTCGAGCAGTACGAACAGCTGGCCAGGGAGGTACTGCGCTTAAGGTCTGAGGGCAGGGCGGTGGATTTTTTCCATTTCAATATTGATCTGGAGGGCGGTCCTTGCCTGCCCAAACGGTTGACCGGTTGCGGGGCCGGTTACGAGTATATGGCTGTAGCCCCTAACGGGGATATTTATCCCTGTCACCAGTTTGTGGGCAGGCCTGATTTCCGCCTGGGCAACGTGAGTGAAGGGCAGGTTAACAGCAGCATTGAAGCTGCTTTTCGCAACGCCCATGTGTATAATAAGGAAGAATGTTCAGATTGCTGGGCTAAATTTTACTGCAGCGGAGGTTGTCACGCCAACGCCCATCTCTTTAACGACACCATCTACAAGCCCTACCGGATTGGCTGCGCCCTGATGAAAAAGCGGCTTGAGTGTGCCCTGTACCTAAAGGTGCAAGAAGCCGGCGGCAATGAATAAAACAGGTTGGACCTGTCCAGGGAGTATCTATTTGCCGGTATGGCCGATTAAGGCCTGTTTTGAAGCAAAAATTGCTTTAGATGGTGATTTTCTGCAAATGGAGACATTTTACGCGGTATGGCTCTCATGCTATAATTATTATGTTTTTTGACTTCGATGGTGCATATAGATAAATAATAATAGTATTGCCAAATCGAGGATTAAAGGAGCTGAATAATTTGCCGCCAAGCGATGAAGAGTTGCGGCGCACCCCGGGCACGAAAGACGGGTTTATTAAAGGGTGGTTAAAGGGACAATCCGTACCCCGTCTGGTGCTTCTGGGTGTAGCAGGTTATCTGGTGCTAGCGTTAACTGCCTATGCCCTTTTTGCAGGAAACGCCTGCGCCGTGATGGTGGATGGTAAGACGATAGCCGTAGCTGACAGTGAAAAGATCGCTAAAAAAGCCCTGGCTGAAGTGGTAAAGCAGAAGTCCGATCAGGTAGGCGGTCCTGTTACTGTAGGCGAAAAGCTGACCTACCGGGGTATTAACGCCCAACCTGAAGAGATTATGGGGCAAGATACTCTGCAAAAAAAGTTCAGCGAAGCTCTTACCTTCAACACTTCCTGCACGGCTATAGTGATCAATGATGAAGCCGGCTTGTACCTGAAGAATGAAGAAGCAGCTCAAGAACTACTTAGCTGGTTGATTGCCTATTATCCTGTGCTGGAAGGTGAACAACCTGCCTTCAAAGAAAATGTTGAGTTGGTTAAAACAAACATGCCCGTAGATTATGTTCAGGATTTGGAGCCGGCCAAGCAAAAGGCCCTCCTGGGGGCCGAGCAAATTCAGCAATATGTGGTCAAAGACGGGGATACCATATGGGATGTGGCCCGTGCCCTGGGCATAGATATGGAGCAAATTGCCCAGGCTAACCCGGGTATTAAACTGGACGAGCTCAGCATCGGACAAACCCTTAAGCTGAAGAAAGCGGCGCCCCTGCTAACAGTAGTGGCAACCCGGCTGGAAACTGTGAGGGAAGAAATACCTTATCAAGTCGAAGTCAAAAAAGACGACAGTTTGCTGTTTGGGGAGAAGAAAATCATCACCCCGGGCGAATCAGGTGAACGTGAAGTTACATATCTGGTGATCAGAGAAAACGGTTTGGAAACTGATCGACAGGTGCTGGAAGCAAAAGTAGCCCGGGAGGTCAAAAACGAAGTAGTGGCCATGGGCTCCGTTACCTTGCTGGCCTCTCGTGGCGGCGGTTCCGCCCGCCTTGACTGGCCGGCGGCCGGCATTGTCACCTCTCATTACGGCATGCGCTGGGGCTCTATGCATAAAGGGATCGATATCGGCGCCGGCTATGGCAGCAATGTGACAGCTGCGGCTGGAGGGACCGTAATAGCTGCCGGTTGGGATGGTGGTTACGGCATGGCTGTGGATATTTCCCACGGGGGAGGGCTAATCACAAAATATGCCCACCTTTCATCTATAGGTGTCAGCCCGGGTCAGTCTGTTGGACGCGGTGAAGTAATCGGCCAGGTTGGTTCTACAGGTAATTCAACAGGGCCGCACCTGCACTTCGAAGTCATTATCGGCGGGCAGACATATAACCCGCTCGATTACTTGCCTTAATGTGTGAATCTCTAACCGTCAGGGAGAGGCTGTCCTGACGGTTTTTTATTTGACGGCGTTTAAGCTGTGATGGTTGCGGCTGCCAAACTAAAGAACTTGTCATTAAAGCCGTCGATGCTATAATAATAATGGAGGTGGCGGCTATGCAGCTTAGAAAGTCCCACAAAAGTAAAATAAAAAGAATACTCTTCATCACTATAACGCTTCTTATCGCTATCGGTCTGGTCATACCTCTGGCCGGGCTATTCAGCAATCAGAATGATTATAGCGGGAGCGATAATCCGGTAACGCAAACGCCTGAGGAGAGGTTGGCCCAATTAGAACAGAAAGCCCAGGCAAACCCTGGAGATGTCAATACCCTTATTGAACTGTCGCAAGCCTATTTTTATGCCGGCAACATCGACCAGTCCATCAAAACTTATAAAGATGTACTGGTGCTGGAACCCCTTAACAGTCCTGCCCGTTATGATCTGGCTACCCTTTATTATTTCAGCAGCCAATATGACCTTTCTGTTGAACAGATTAAGGAGTTGTTGAAAAACGATCCGAATAATGCGGATGCGCATTATTTGTATGGCATTGTGCTGGGGACGGGCGTTAAAGATTATTCAGGCGCCATAAGCGAAATGGAGAGATTTATTGAACTGGCCCGGGAAGGCTCCGATGTAGAAAAGGCCAAACAATACATCAATGAGTGGCAGAACATGCCTGTTCAGTAAGTTATGTGAAGACAACTGCGTGGCGGGGTTAACCCCGCTTTTCTTTTTAATATCTAAAACTATTGATATCTTAAAACCTGCAGCCGGACACATACGGAGCCGCGTAATAGCAGTATTTACCGGTTGGATGGTGCGTGACCCCGGCCTTATAATTAGACTGACTAGTAGACTAACTGGAGGCCTGGCATGAAACTTGCTACGCATGAATCCAGCAACCTTGCTTATATTCCCGGCTGCAGGAGGGCCCTTTTACATGCAGTGCGCAATTACGCAGCGGCAATCTTGCTGCTGGCGGCATTATTGGTCCTGTTCCCGGGAAAAGTTAAATTCTACTGCTATACCGCTGTGCGTGAATTGGCCAAGTATCACGCTATGCTGGGCACATTGGGGCTGGAAAAGTTAACTTCAGAGCACTATTATATCAAGTTTAAGCCGGAGGATCGTGCCTTAGCAGCATTGGTGCTCAGTACGGCGGAGTCTTTTTACCTGCCGGTTACCGGGCAATTTGACTTTACCTTGCGTGGCCGGATTCCAATTATCCTGCATTCATCCCGCGCCGATTTAAACAGGTACTTTGGTTGGGAAGCCAACGAAAGCGCCATCGGAGTATACTGGGCCGGCGTTATCCGGGTGCTGTCACCTGCAGCATGGGTGAATGCGAAGGAGCCTGAACAGTTTGCTGAAATATTTGCTGCTGACGGGCCTATGGCCCATGAGCTAACGCATCTGGTTGTTGACTACCTGACAGGGGGCAATTATCCCCGCTGGTTTACAGAAGGGGTGGCGCAGTACGAGGAATATAAGTTAACCGGTTATGAAATAACCGGGGGAAATTATGCGGAGCTGCCGAACTATAGCTATAGTGAACTAGCTGGTGATTTTGACAGCTTGGCCAATCAAACTGCGGCCTACAGAGGGTCTTTGGATGCAGTTCGCTTTATTGTGAGCCGGGGCGGAGAAGCCGCCATTGCTCAAATCATGGTTGAGCTTAAGCACGGCATGGATTTTAACCGGGCCTTGACCAGGGTGCTGGGTATGGATGAGGTGCAGTTTGAGGCCAGCTGGCAGGCATGGCAGAGGGCTCAATCAGCCATTTGATTATTTATATCAAGGTCCGTTAAAAGGCAGGAATAATGTCGGCAGAGAAGAATATTAGGAGAAGAGTATTAAGATAAAGTTTTAAGATAGAATTATTAAATAAGTGCTTTAAAGCAGCCCATTTGATTGAGGAGGAATTATGGACAGGATCGTCATAACGGGGGGGAGGCCCCTCCGTGGACGCGTAAAAATTGGTGGCGCAAAAAATGCGGCGCTGGCAATTTTATGCGCCGCTTTTCTCTGTGAAAATGAAGTTGTATTGGATAATATTCCGAACATCAGTGACGTCCGGTTTATGCTGGAGATCGTAGGGGAGCTGGGAGCCGCTACCGATTGGGACGGCCCGGATACGTTAAGGATCACACCTCCTTTGGAGAGCCAGGCGGAGGCGCCTTATCATTTGGCCAAGAAGCTGAGGGCTTCCAACCTCCTTTTAGGCCCGCTATTAGCCAGGTATGGTAAAGCTCAGGTGGCGCTGCCCGGCGGATGCAATATCGGCGTGCGGCCCATGGACTTGCATTTTAAAGGATTAGAGGGGCTTGGGGCAGACCTGGTACTGGAACATGGTTTTGTGCGCGGCAGCGCTTCCGGACGGCTAAAGGGCACCACTGTTTATCTGGATTTCCCCAGTGTGGGGGCCACGGAGAATATCATGATGGCAGCCACCCTGGCTGAAGGACAGACCATGATCGAAAATGCCGCCAAAGAACCCGAGATTGTCGATCTGGCTAATTTTCTCAACGCCATGGGGGCAAAAGTACGGGGCGCCGGTACGGATGTGATTAAGGTAGAAGGGATGTCCTCCCTTAAGGGAGGCGCGCGCTACTCGGTTATCCCCGACAGGATTGAAGCCGGGACTTTTATGGTAGCAACTGCGGCCACCGGTGGTGACGTTGTCCTGGAAAACCTTATCCCGCTCCACCTGCAGCCGCTATGCGCGAAGCTCCGGGAAGCTAATGTGGATGTGGTTGAAGAGGGGGATTCCATCCATGTCTGCGCGAACCGGCCTTTACGCTCCATAGATATTAAAACAATGCCTTATCCCGGTTTCCCTACCGACTTGCAGTCCCAATTGCTGGCCATGCTTTCAACAACCCCGGGAACCAGCATAATCATTGAAAACATATTTGAGAACCGCTTCATGGTTGCAGATGAGTTAAAGCGTATGGGCGCAAATATAAAAGTGGAAGGGCGCATGGCTGTTGTCGAAGGCGTTCCTTCACTCCAGGGAACCCAGGTCAAAGCTACTGATCTGCGAGCCGGCGCTGCTTTGATCGTGGCAGGCTTGATGGCCCATGGGGAAACAGAAATCACCAACGCTTACTACATAGACAGGGGTTACCACGATTTGGAGAATAAGCTGCTCTCATTAGGAGCCAAGATCAGGAGAATATAAAGCGTGGCAACACGCTTTTTTATATTTCTATAGGAGGACGCATATGTTTCATATAACCATCCTGGCGGTTGGCCGCTTGAAAGAAAGGTACCTGAACGAAGCAGTAAATGAATACCTGAAGAGATTGTCTGCTTATGCGTCCGTCCGGGTTGTCGAAGTTGAGGAGGAGAGGGCTGCGGACAACCTGAGTGCTGCCGGAGTGAATAAGGTGAAGCTCAAAGAAGGTGAGCGCTTATTAAACCGGTTGCGCACCAGTGCTTATGTTATTGCCCTGGAGCCCGGTGGGAAAGCCAGGACTTCGGAACAGATGGCAGCCATGCTGGAGGAGCTGGCGCTGCAGGGCAGAGGGGAGCTGGTCTTTATCATCGGGGGAAGCCTTGGGCTGGCAAGTACGGTTTTGGAGCGGGCCGACTTTAAGCTGTCCTTTTCTGCGTTCACTTTCCCTCACCAACTGATGCGGGTGATCCTTTTGGAGCAAATCTACCGCTGGTTTAAGATCAGCCGGGGGGAACCGTATCACAAATGAGGTTAATATAGGTTTCATTAAGGTTTTCTTATAAACAATCTATCTGGATATTGGTTATAATAACTCTGAGGTGGCAATGATGAAAAAGTTGAATTTCACAGTCCTTATCTTTTTTAGTCAAGTATTCAGTAAATGACGGTGAACCGTATCATAATTAAACCATAATTTTTTTAGGGGTTGGTAATGTTGGTTAAGCGACTGCTATTAACAATGGTTATCGTAATATTTGCGGTGGTAGGTTGCAGTGCGCCGCTGGCGGCAGCGCCGGTCAAGCTGGGCAATGAGGTGCTGATGGATTCCCGGCATGATTTGATTGCAGGCAAAAGGGTAGGCCTGGTTACCAACCAGAGCGGCGTGAACAGCCGTGGCGAGAGCACCATCGATGTACTGGCCGGTGACCCTACCGTCCAGTTGGTTGCCCTGTATGGGCCGGAGCACGGCATTGACGGGAAGGCTTTGGCCGGAGAGTACGTGTCCTCATATATACATCCGGAACTGGGCATTCCGGTTTACAGCCTGTACGGACAGACCAGGATGCCTACCAAAGAGATGCTGGACGGTGTAGATGTGCTCCTGTTTGATGTGCAGGATATCGGCTCCAGGACTTACACCTACATGTCCACCCTCAACTATTGTTTGGTGGCGGCCAAAGAATACGGCAAAGAGGTCATTGTTCTGGACCGGCCCAACCCGGTGGGCGGTATCATCGTGGAAGGACCGGTTTTGGAGGAACCCTACCGGAGTTTTGTGGGGGTTGATTATCTGCCCATGGCCCATGGCATGACTGCCGGTGAATTGGCCCGTTTCTACAACCGGAATATCGGAGCCCGGCTCACCGTAGTACCCATGGAAGGCTACAACCGGTCAATGATTTTCCAGGACACCGGCCTCAATTGGGTGCCAACCTCCCCCAGCATACCTGATCTTGACTCTGTTTTCGGCTATATGGCCACCGGTCTGGGTGAGGGTACGGGTATTTTTCAAGCCGATTATTTCAAGTGGATTGGCGGCAAAGGTGTGGATGCCCAGGTGTTTGCCGGTCTTTTGAACGCGGCCGGGCTGCCGGGTGTTTACTTTGTCCCTGAGATCAGAGGCACTGCAGGGGGCGTGCGGCTGAACATCACCGACTATCACACTTTTAACCCCGCCCTGACAGGAATATATGCCCTCACCTATGCCCATGATCTAAGCGGGTTCCAGGTGCCCAAAAGCGGTGCAACGGTAGTTATGTTTGATAAGATTATGGGTACCGACAAAATCGGCCGCTATTTGGAGCAAGGTTGGACGCCGCAGCAGATCAAAGCAGCTTATGAGCCGGCCCTGCAGCAGTTTGTGTCCGAGCGCAAAAAATACCTGATCTATGGAGATGCGAAGGGGATTAAGATAGTGGTCAACGGCGTCAATATCTATTTTGATTCCCCGCCCTATATTGATGAGCATGATCGCACCATGGTGCCCTTGCGGGCCATCGCGGAAGCCCTGGGTGCGGAGGTTGGCTGGAACAATGATACCAGGGTGGTAACCATCCGGAAGGGCGAGCGGGTAAGCCGCTTCACCATTGACAGTAATATTGCTTTCTACGGCAACGAGCAGGTCGTCATGGATACCTGTCCGGTAATACGCAATGACCGTACCATGTTGCCTGTAAGGTATGCGGCAGAGTCACTGGGGGCCAAGGTGGATTGGGAGCAGTCCACTCAGACGGTAATCATTGAAACCGGCTTATAAGCGGTGTAATAGGTGCATTTTTATCTGCCAAAAAGGGGCTACGGCACTTTAGAACTAACCGGTTCATGGTGCCTTAGCCCCTTATTTGCTCTATCTCAACAGTTTATTCTTCGAATTATTCTTCGAAAGCCTCGCTTACTTTCCAGACCTTCCATACATTGCCTACCAGATCCGGGTTGGGCTTCAGGGTTTGTTTGCCGGGTTTCCAACCGGCGGGAGTTGCCTCTGTTCCCTGTGAAGCACGTACCAGTTGGAAAGCCTGGAGTTGTCTTATGGCTTCGCTTATATTGCGGCCGACTGAGGGGGTTAAAACCTCAAAACCCTGGATAATGCCATCTGGATCGATGATAAACCTGCCCCTGGTTTCAACTCCGCTGTCCTCATCATAAATACCGTACATTTTTCCGATACTGCCATCCTGATCGGACAACATGGCAAAGGGGATGTCTTTATTGATCATTTTTGAAAGTTCATGATCATTCCACATTTTATGGACATAAATACTGTCAACACTTACTGTGAGCACTTCTACACCCATGTTCTGCAGGTCGTCGTATTTTTCAGCAACTGCTGAAACTTCGGTTGCTCAGACAAAAGTAAAATCTCCCGGATAAAAACAGAGTAAAACCCATTTTCCCTTATACTCAGAAAGACTGGTGTTTACGAACTTTCCCTGATAAAAAGCCGAAGCTGTAAAATCAGGCGCCGGTTTACCAACCATAACCATGTTTTTCCTGACCTCCTTTACACCTGTGTCAGTGTCAATGGAAGAGCTTATCTGCGCTGCTGTTTTCTTAATTGGCGGTCTTTGACAGCCGGGTTTAAACTCTTCAGGCATGTTATCCCTCCTCTTCCATAAGTATTTGTTATGATTATATCATCTTATGTCAAATTATTAAATGTTTATTGCTAAATGCAACCAGAGGGGTTTATTGACGGCAATGTCGGAATCATGATATTTTAGACAATGACCGGGTGTCATACTCGGTCTTATGTTATTTGTTTTTATTCGCTGCCATAGCGGGAGGTGTTTAAGATATGCCGGAATTGAGTGTCGAGGGACAGGCTGTTGAGGTGGATGAGGACGGTTTTCTGATAGATTTTGAAGACTGGACGGAAGCGGTTGCCCTGGTTATAGCCGTCAGGAACGGGTGCGGCGAGTTAAGTGACAGGCACTGGCAGGTTATTAAATACCTGCGTGATTATTACCAGGAACATCGGATTGCCCCCATGGTTAAAAGTCTATGTAAGGACACCGGTTTGTCTTTAAAGCAGATTTACGAATTGTTTCCTGCCGGTCCGGCCAGGGGCGCCTGTAAAGTAGCGGGACTGCCCAAACCAATGGGGTGTGTATAGAAAAATGCTAAATTGAGCAACAGTCCAAACCTGCCTTGTGCAGGTTTTTTTAATCTGCTTACATAAAAAGTGGATTATTTAGAAAAGATATTATCAAATTTCCAGATTGAATTCCCAGGGAGGTGAGGGTCCATCTGGCAAAAAGGAGGACCTTGGAAAAAAGTTATCTTAGGCTCTATTTGCTTTCTGGCAGTTACCATGCTCACGGTAACGCTGCACTGGCAGGCAGCATCAGGCCAGGCTATTGGCTGGGGTAGCAGCGGTCCTGAGGTCACCCGTATTCAGGAGCGGCTCAGCCAATGGGGTTATTATAACGGAGTTGTGGACGGCTATTACGGTAATGCAACCTACAGGGCCGTAATGAATTTTCAGCGCCAAAACGGCCTTGTCCAGGATGGCATTGCCGGACCGGCAACCCTGGCTGCTATGGGCTTGAGTGCTCCATCCACCCAGGCGGTTTCCCGGGGCGCTGCTACCGCCAGGGGGGATTTGGCCTTGATGGCTCAGGTCATTGAAGGGGAGGCAGCCAATGAACCTTACCTGGGCAAGGTTGCGGTAGGGGCTGTTATCGCCAACCGGACAAAGAGCGCAGCCTTCCCGCATACGATCAGCGGCGTCATCTTCCAGGAGCATGCTTTTGAGTCCATCAGTAACGGCCAGGCCTACCGCCCGGTGACCGCTGAATCCGTGGAGGCGGCCCAGGCAGCCTTGTCCGGGTATGATCCAACGGGAGGCGCCCTTTACTTCTGGAACCCATACAAACCGGTAAGCAGCTGGATCTGGTCCAGGCCGATTATTACGCAGATAGGCAACCACGTTTTTGCACGGTAGGGGGGGAGGATATAGGTGAGGAAGTGGATTATTCCGGCCATATTAAGTACCCTGTTGCTGGCGGGCCTGGTCTTTTGGGGTTACAACCAGCAGCAGGCCAGGCTGGAGCTGGAAAACTACCTGGGCAATAAATACCGGCGGGCCTTTTTTGATCTGGCCGGGCAGGTGCAAAGTGTTGAAGTGCTTTTGTCCAAAAGCCTGGTGGCGGCGGATCCGAGGCTGTCAAGCGAGTTGTTGCAGGATATCAGGCTACAGGCCAACTTCGCCCAATCCAACCTGGGGCAGTTGCCTTTAAATGATGCTTTGGCCGGCCGCACTTCAAAATTTTTGAGCCAGGTAGGAGATTACGCTGACAGTATGGGGCGCCGGATCAGCCAGGGTCAGGCTGTGGACAATGCGGACTGGGAGACCCTGAACAGTCTGTACCGGCAAGCGGCGGATTTAAACCGGGAGTTGCAGGGCATTCAGTACCAGGTGGTGCAGAATAACCTCTATTTTAATGAACTGGTTTCCCAGGTGCGCAAAAGCCTGGAAAAACAACCGGATAACCAGGCTGTGAGCGACTTTCAGACTATGGACAAACAGATGCAGCAATATCCCACCCTGATCTATGACGGTCCGTTCTCGGAGCATCTGGAAAAAACAGAGCCTGCCGCTCTTAAAGGATCTGGTGAAATAAGCGCGGAAGAGGCAAAAAAACGGGCCCTGGCGTTCATAGATCAAAGGGACGGTGTCAACTACCAGGCGGTTGTAACGGGTGAAACAGGCGGGCGCATTCCGGCCTACCGGGTGGAGGTGGGTTCCGGGCAGGAAGGCGAGGAAACTACCCAGCTTGATATTTCCAAGGTGGGCGGTCAGCCTGTCTGGATGCTGAAAGGGCGTCCCTGCCGGCAAGCAAATATGCAAATAGAAGACGCCCGTGAGAAATGCCTGCAATATTTGAAAGAACGCGGTTTTGGGGATATGCGGTCTACCTATTACCTCTTGCATAATAATTCTGCCACCTTTAACTTTGCCGCTGTACAGGATGGAGTGACGATATACCCCGACCTGGTGAAGGTGACCATCGCCCTGGACGACGGTGAGATTACAGGCCTGGAGACTTCAGGCTACCTGATGTCCCACTGTGAGCGGGATTTACCTGTGCCTGCGGTGTCTCAGGAGCAGGCCAGGGCAGCCGTTAATCCCCGCTTTGAAGTAACGGGGGGCAAATTAGCCCTGATCCCCTTTGGTACTGAGGAAGAACGGCTGACTTATGAATTCCAGGGCCGGCTTGGTGAGGAGGCCTACCTGGTTTACGTCAATGCGTTGACCGGCCGGGAAGAAAACGTACTAAAGCTCCTGGACACTCCGGAAGGTACTCTGACCATGTAGCTTTGACCAAAATATTGCGGTTGACACCATAAAAGAACCCGTGCTATAATTTCTTCAATTTTATGACAGGGTGATGAGAGGGAAAAATGACGCTGTAATCATTAGCGAGCCGGGGTATGGTGCAAGCCCGGTTGAGGAAAGCGTCTGGGCCGCCCTTGAACTGCGGGCCGAAAACCTATGGTTGAGTAAGCCCAGCCGGCAGCCTCCGTTAACAGGCTAAGAGGATCGTTTATGCCATCAGGCTTAACGGTTAAATAGGGTGGTACCACGTGATTATTCCCGTCCCTTTAAGTTTGAGGGCGGGTTTTTTTATTGCCGCTGTATATAGCAGGACCAAATTAAGTAAGGAGGTTCTTAAAATGAAAGAAATCCTGGAAATGCTGGAAGCTGACGGTAGATTGACGCCGAAACAGATAGCCGTATTGCTGGGCCGGGATGAGGCGGAAGTTGCCGCTATTATCAAGGAGCTGGAAGAGAAGAAGATCATTCAAGGATATTTTGCCTTGATCCATTGGGATAAAGTGAAGGTTGACCGGGTTTCAGCAATTATTGAAGTCAAAATATCACCTCAGCGGGAAGTGGGCTTTGACGCCATTGCTGAACGCATCTACCGTTTCCCGGAGGTGAGCAGTGTCCGGCTGATGTCCGGGGCCTATGACCTGGCAGTAATGATCAAAGGTCATACCCTGCAGGAAGTGGCCAATTTTGTCTCCAACAAACTGGCCACCATCGAGAATGTGATCAGTACCAGCACGCATTTTGTGCTGAAGACGTATAAATACCATGGCGTGATTCTCGATGATACAGAGGAAGATAGAAGGCTGGTGGTGACTCCATGAGCGTACCCATGGATTGGCGAAAAAGGTTGAATCCAGTGGTACAGGGGCTCCCTCCTTCCGGGATCAGGCGCTTTTTCGATCTGGTTACCGAAATGAAGGGTGTGGTTTCACTTGGGGTTGGCGAACCGGACTTTGTGACGCCCTGGCATATCCGTGAAGCCTGTGTGTATTCCCTGGAGAGGGGCTACACCATGTACACTTCCAATCACGGCCTGTTGGAGCTCCGGGAGGAAATTGCCAGGGATTTGCAGGCAACCTATCAGGTTACCTACAACCCTGTAAATCAAATTCTGATCACCAATGGTGTTAGTGAGGCGCTGGATCTGGCTATGCGGGCCCTCCTGTGTCCCGGTGATGAAATTCTGATTCCAGAACCGTCATATGTTTCCTATGGTCCCTGCGCTGTGATGAACGGCGCACGGCCGGTATATTTGAAGACTACGGTGGAAAATGGTTTTCAGGTCACAGCGGAGATGGTGGAAAAGGCCATCACCCCGGCTACCAAGGCATTGCTCCTTTGTTATCCTAACAACCCTACAGGCGCCACGATTGACCGGGATAAGCTGCTGGAGATCATGGAAGTGGTCAAACAGCATGACCTGGTGGTTATATCGGACGAAATCTACGATAAACTCACTTATGTAGGCACTCACACCTGCATCCCGTCTCTCCCCGGTATGTATGAGAGAACGTTGCTCTTAAACGGTTTCTCCAAAGCCTACGCCATGACCGGCTGGCGGATCGGTTATGCTGCAGGCAATGCGGACTTTATTGGGGCGATGACCAGGATCCATCAGTATACCGCCCTGTGTGCGTCCATCACCGGTCAGGTTGCGGCTGTGGAGGCACTGAAAAACGGCAAACCCCAGATGAAAAAAATGGTTGAGCAGTATGGACGCCGGCGTCGTTTGGTGCTGCAGGCCTTTGCCGATATGGGACTGCCCTGTTTTGAACCCCGGGGGGCCTTCTATGCCTTTCCTGATATCAGGGATACGGGACTGACTTCGGAAGAATTTGCCGAAGAGCTTTTGAAAGAAGCACTGGTGGCAGTAGTGCCCGGCAACGCTTTTGGCCAGCAGGGCGAAGGGTTTATCCGCTGCTCTTACGCGGCTTCCATAGATGAACTCAATGAAGCTTTCCGGCGCATGGGGGACTTTCTCAAGCGCCTTAGAGGCAGGAAGAAAGTCTTGACCACGTCTTTTAGTAAGCAGGTACAAGGCGGGGTTGCCGGTCTTGATAACTAGCTGATGAAGAATATCCTCCGGCATGGCCGGCCTCAACCCTGGGGGCGGCTTTTGCCGTTAAAATCGCTCTCAGAAACGAATTGTTGACAACCCTCCAGGAACAGTTTATAAACTAAAAGAGGGTCATATAAACTTAAAGCTGCCGGTGGGATGTGCATATACTGTCGCACCGTGCTTTTCTTATAGGGATTATAACAACGGAGGTAACAATATGAAGGAATTGCTGTCCGGTAACGCAGCTATCGCAAGAGGCGCATATGAGTCCGGGGTGAAAGTGGCCTCTGCTTACCCGGGTACACCCAGTACGGAAATTTTAGAACACCTGGTGACCTACCCGGGTGTTTATGCGGAATGGGCTCCCAACGAAAAAGTGGCTATGGAGGTAGGCATCGGCGCCTCTCTGGGCGGAGCCAGGGCTTTGGTGGCTATGAAGCACGTGGGCGTCAACGTAGCCGCCGACCCCCTGATGACTTCCGCTTACACGGGGGTTAACGCAGGCCTGGTATTGGTTTCCACAGATGATCCGGGCATGCACAGTTCTCAAAACGAGCAGGACAACCGCAACTTCGCCCGCTTTGCCAAAATTCCTTTGCTGGAACCCAGTGACAGTCAGGAAGCCAAGGACATGGTGGGTTTGGCGCTGGAGATCAGCGAGGGCTTTGATACCCCGGTGATGCTTAGAACCACCACCAGAGTATCTCACTCCCAGAGCCTGGTTGAATTGAGTGAGCCGCAAACCGTACCGCTGAAAAGCTACCGTAAAGATATCCGCAAAAACCTGATGCTGCCGACTTACGCCCGGCCCCGCCGGGTTGACCTGGAAGAGAATTTAAATCGCTTAAAGGAATATACTGAAACCTGTCCGGTTAACCGCATTGAATGGCGGGAACGCTCCCTGGGTGTAATTACCAGCGGTGTCAGCTACCAGTATGTGCGCCAGGTGCTGCCTGAAGCCTCGGTGCTGAAATTAGGTTTGACCAATCCGCTGCCCCAGCAGTTGATCCGCAGCTTCGCCGGCGGCGTAGAAAAGTTGATCGTAGTAGAAGAGCTGGAGCCTTTTATGGAAGTACAAGTCAAGGCCATGGGACTGGAGCTGGCTGCTACCGGTTTTATTCCTTATACCGGGGAGCTGGACCCCAGCGTTTTGTCGGAGGCATTGGTGCGCGCCGGGATACTCACGGCAGGCGCCGGGGAAGCAGGGGCCGGTTATGACCTAAAAGACGCTCCGCCTGTGCCTGGCCGGCCGCCGGTTTTATGTCCGGGCTGTTCCCACCGGGGAGTTTTTTATGCCTTGCGCCGGCTGAAACTCAATGTCAGCGGCGATATCGGCTGCTATACCCTGGGCGGCCTGCCGCCCCTGGAGGCCATGGACAGCAATATCTGTATGGGGGCCAGCATCGGTGTGGCCCACGGTATCGGCAAGGCCAACCCGGAATTGGACGCCAGGACGGTGGCGGTTATCGGTGATTCTACTTTCCTGCATTCCGGTATTACCGGACTGTTGAATGTGGTCTACAACAAGGGCTGTGCCACGGTAATTATTTTGGATAACCGTACTACTGCCATGACCGGCCACCAGGAGCATCCCGGCAGCGGACGCACCCTGGACGGCGAACCGGCTCCGGCTGTGGATATGGTGGCCCTGGTCCGGGCCCTGGGTGTTAATAGGGTCAGGGTAATAGATCCTTTGAATTTAGCTGAAACCGAAAGGGTGCTCAAAGAAGAATTGGCGGCAGCCGAACCTTCGGTGATTATTGCCGATTATCCCTGTGCTCTGTTAACAAAAGCGAAACAGCCCGCTGCGCGGGTACTCACTGAGCAATGCATCGGCTGCGAGATTTGCACCCGCATCGGCTGCCCGGCCATATCCATTAAGAACAATAAGGCGCTGGTGGATGTCGCTGCCTGTAACGGCTGTAACCTGTGTCCGCAGGTTTGCCCGCAAGGAGCCTTGGTGAAGGGAGAAGAGGAACATGCTTAAGCCTATTGAGGTTTTGATGGTCGGCGTCGGCGGTCAGGGGACAATTTTAGCCAGCAGAATCCTGGCCCAGGCTGCCCAGGAGGCAGGCTATGATGTGAAGATGTCGGAAATCCATGGTATGGCCCAAAGGGGCGGCAGTGTGACCACCCAAATCCGCCTGGGGCAAAAAGTATACTCGCCTCTCATTGTCCATGGCGGGGCGGATATTTTGCTGGCCTTTGAAAAATTGGAGGCCCTGCGCCTATTACCATATCTAAAAAAGGGCGGGACCTTGATTGTCAACAACCAGGCCATTGAGCCGGTGCCGGTCCTTACGGGGGCTATGGAATATCCAGAGGATATTCCGGGCTATCTGCAGGCAACCGTCCCCAATACACTGGTTTTTGACGCTACGGAAATCGCCGCCCGCTGCGGCACAGTAAAAGCAGCCAATGTAGTGCTGGTCGGAGCTTTGGCACGCCGCATGCCCATTGAAAGGCCTATCTGGGAAAAAGCCCTGGCAGAGCATGTGCCGGCCAGGCTCCTGGAGGTTAACAAAGCAGCTTTTGCGGCGGGGTATGAGCTGTAAGGAGGCGCATTGATAATAAGATGAGTAGTTTAGTAGAGGAAATCCGCAGCCGGCTGGTGGCTGGTCTTAATGACGCCCTGCAGGCCGCGCAACGCAGCGGAGCCATCCGTATTGACGAGACGCCGCAGTTTACGGTGGAAGTCCCACGGGAAAAGGATCATGGCGATTTTGCAACTAATCTGGCCTTACTGCTGGCCAAACCGGCCCGCATGTCGCCGCGTAAAGCAGCGGAGATTTTAACTAAGAATTTTGCCACGTCCGGTTCCTGGGTGGAGCGGGTAGAAATTGCCGGGCCTGGCTTTATCAATTTCTACCTGGATCCCGCCTGGGTTTATCAGGCCCTGCCGGCAATTGTCCAGGCCGGCGACAGCTATGGCCGGCAAAACCTGGGTCAAGGCAAAAGAGTCCAGGTGGAGTTTGTCAGCGCCAACCCCACCGGGCTTTTGCATATGGGCAATGCCCGGGGTGCGGCCCTGGGTGACAGTATAGCTTCCATCCTTGATTTTGCCGGTTACCAGGTGAGCCGTGAATACTACATCAATGATGCCGGCAACCAGATTGAGAATTTTGGCCTGTCCCTGGAAGCCCGTTACCTGCAATTATTCGGTCAAGATGTGCCCGTTCCCGAAGAGGGGTACCACGGGGAGGATATTCTGGCCTCGGCTATTGCCTTCCGGGATATCCATGGGGATAAGTACCTGGCAGTAGAGCCCGGAGAGCGCCGTAAGGCGCTGGTGGAGTTTGCCCTGCAAGAAAAGTTGGAGCACATCGGGAAGGCCTTAAAGGACTTTGGTGTCAATTATGACGTCTGGTTTTCCGAGCAATCCCTGCATGATTCCGGGGCGGTGGAGAAAACCCTGGATTTACTGCGGGAGCGGAACTATCTCTATGAGGATGAGGAAGCGGTTTGGTTCAAAGCCACGGCTTTCGGTCTGGAAAAAGACGATGTGCTGGTACGCTCCAACGGCATACCTACCTATTTTGCCGCTGATATCGCCTACCACTGGGACAAGTTCCAGCGGGGATTTGACTGGGTGATCAATGTCTGGGGTGCGGATCACCATGGCCATGTGGCCAGGATGAAAGGGGCCATGGAAGCCCTGGGTTATGATCCGGCTGCCCTCGATGTGGTGATCATGCAGCTTGTGCGTCTGTACCGGGGCGGGGAACTGGTCCGGATGTCCAAGCGTTCAGGCCAGTTTGTCACCCTGGAAGAATTGCTGGAAGAGGTGGGCAAGGATGCGGCCCGTTACTTTTTTGTCATGCGCGGCGCAGACAGCCATCTGGATTTCGACCTGGATCTGGCGCGAGCTGAGACTAATGAAAACCCGGTGTATTATATTCAGTATGCTTATGCCCGTATCTGCAGCATCTTCCGCCAGCTGGCCGAACAGGGCGGTAAACCTCCCCAACTGGAGCAGGTGGATTACGGTTTGCTTAAAGAGGAAGCGGAACTGGCCCTGGCCCGTAAACTGGCCGATTTTCCAGAGGAGGTGGCCTCGGCGGCAGTGGGTCTGGCGCCGCAGCGCATTGCCCGCTACCTGCATGAAGTGGCCGGGCTTTTGCATAGTTTTTACAACAGCCACCGGGTGATCACTGCCGATAAGGAGCTTACGGCAGCCCGGTTGGTGTTGATGGAAGCTACCAGGATTACTTTGAAAAATGCCCTGGGGCTCCTTGGTTTGACAGCACCCGAGAGAATGTAACACATTATTGACAGGCATAACAGGCGCAGATAAAATGTTAAGGAAGTTCGTTCATGTTGAGCAGTAAATAACAGGAGGCAATAATGAGTAAGTTTATATTTGTGACCGGAGGTGTTGTTTCATCCCTGGGGAAAGGCATTACAGCCGCCTCTTTGGGAAGGCTTTTGAAAAACCGCGGTCTGACTGTGGCGATAGAAAAGCTGGATCCTTATATCAACGTCGATCCGGGCACAATGAGTCCTTACCAGCACGGCGAGGTTTTTGTCACTGAGGATGGTGCCGAGACTGATCTTGATTTAGGACACTACGAGCGTTTTATTGATATCAATATATCCCGCAGCTGCAACGTTACTACGGGCGGTATTTACAGTGCGGTAATCAGCAAGGAGCGCCGGGGGGACTACTTGGGCGGTACGGTGCAGGTTATTCCCCATATTACCAACGAGATCAAAGAACAGGTGTTGCGTGTAGCCGCCGAATCCAACGCGGATGTGATCATCACCGAAATTGGCGGCACAGTGGGCGACATAGAATCACAGCCCTTTTTAGAAGCGAGCCGGCAGCTGAAGTCGGATTTGGGCCGGGGCAATGTGATTTATATCCATGTAACACTGGTGCCCTATCTGCGGGCGGCCAAAGAATTGAAAACCAAGCCTACGCAGCACAGCGTCAAGGAATTGAGAGGGATCGGCATACAGCCGGATGTGATTGTCTGCCGGAGCGAATTGCCCCTTTCCGATGAAATGGTAGAAAAGCTGGCTCTGTTTTGTGACATTGAAAAAGAGGCGGTGATCCAGGCAGTGGATGCACCGTCTATTTACGAGATGCCTCTAGCTTTAGAGCAGCAGAGACTGGCCGACATAGTGTTGAAAAAGCTGGGGTTGGAAGCCGGGAAGCCGGACTTATCGGAATGGATCAGCCTGGTCAACAGGCTCAGGAACCTGCGTCACACCACTAAAATAGCTCTGGTGGGCAAATATGTTTCCCTGCACGATGCTTATTTAAGTGTAGTGGAAGCCTTGCGTCACGCAGGGTTTCACTATGAATCCCACATTGAGATTGAATGGGTTGATGCCGAAAGTGTAACCCGGGACAATGTCCGGGAATTATTAAAGGACGCGGACGGCATCCTGGTGCCGGGTGGTTTTGGTGAGCGCGGCATCGAAGGTAAAATAGCAGCCATCAACTATGCCCGCCTGAACGGGGTGCCATACCTGGGGCTATGCCTGGGTATGCAGCTGGCAGTGATTGAGTTTGCCCGTAACGTCATGGGCTGGGCCGATGCCGATAGCACAGAATTCAATCCTGATACAACACACCCGGTCATAGATCTGCTGCCTGGTCAAAGAGATCTTAATCACATGGGCGGTACAATGCGTTTGGGGGGCTATCCCTGCCGGCTGGCGCCCGGCTCCAAAGCCTACCAGGCCTATAAGCAAGATGAAATCGTGGAAAGGCACCGTCATCGCTATGAGCTGAATAACGCCTTCCGGGATGAATTGGCCGGGAAAGGCATGGTTTTCAGCGGGACTTTGCCGGATGGTTCCCTGGTGGAAATAATCGAGTTGCCCGACCACCCCTGGTTTGTGGCCACGCAATTCCACCCGGAATTCAAATCGCGCCCAACCCGGGCCCATCCATTATTCCGGGACTTTATCGGCGCCGCCAGAAAATACCAGAAAGACAAGTCCCCGGCCGGGCAAACTAGCGGTGGCACCTGATTATTGATCATAAACATGAGGAAGCAGAGGGGTAGTTCTTTTGCTTCCTTTCTTCTTTACAGAATACTATTCAAGGAGGTTTATGCCCATGGGGAAAAAAATTATCGCCGGTTTAGTGCTGGGTATTGCAGCTATTTCCCTGCTTTTCGCCCTGGTTTTGCGACCTTATGAACGGGCTCCTCAAAGTTCTTATGCCGGTGGGGGAAAGGTGGGAGTAATCTACATTGAAGGTGCCATCGCGGGCGGTAGTTCAAGTATCTTTGCGGCCCAAGCAGGAGCAGATGCTGTTGCCGCTACCATCAGAGAGGCTGCCGGCAGGCCGGAACTAAAAGCTGTTGTGGTCAGGTTGAACAGCCCGGGAGGTACGCCGGCCGCCGCCCAGGAAATTGACGCTGAGTTGCAAAGGCTGAGACAAGCCGGGAAAGTGGTGGTGGCTTCTATGGGTGATGTAGCCGCTTCCGGTGCCTACTGGATCGCTGCCGGGGCTGATCGGATTGTGGCGAATCCGGGTACAATGACCGGCAGCATAGGTGTATTGATGCAGACTACCAATTTAGAAGAGCTATATGGCAAAATCGGTATAGATAGTGAAACATTTAAAAGCGGCCCTTATAAGGACATGGGCTCCACGGACCGACCGGTAACGCCGGAAGAAAGAGCTATTTTTCAGGCCATGATTGATGACATTTATGACCAGTTTGTTGAGGTAGTGGCCAGGGGCAGGCATATGGACGTTGACAGGGTTAAAGCTCTGGCTGACGGGCGGGTTTATACCGGGCGGCAGGCTCTGGAGCTTGGTCTGGTGGACCAACTGGGTGACTTTCATGATGCGGTGTCTTTGGCCGGCTCGCTGGCGGGTATTGCAGGGGAGCCCGACATTGTGGTTTTAGGTGAGCGAAATCCCTGGCAAGGCCTGTTGGCCGGAATCCAAAGTGAGCTGTTGTCTGGGCTGGGAGGACTCGAACTGTTGCAGGGAGATGTGAATGGTCTCAACCTGCGCTAATAGCGGAAGGAGATGGTGTAATGCAGCATAATAAATCCGGGAACGAAGAGTTCCCCGTAGATGTGACGCCCTGCGCTGCCGGAATTGAACAAGCCGGTCTGGAAGCCCCAGGCGGGCAAGGGTGTGCAGGGGACTCCTGTGAGCCTGCACCGCCGGATGCAATAGCCGGTGTTGCCCCGGGCTTTCTGGAGCTTGTTTACGGCATGCTGTTCGAGCCGGGCAAGACCCTGCACAGTGTGGCTCAAAGACCTTCCCTGACCATAGCTTTGGCATTGGTAACAGCCCTCACCCTGGCCGGGGTGTTGATATGGCTGCTGACTGTATCCCAGGCCATTGACCAGCTTGCCGGTTCTGCGGCCGAAGGGTTCTTTCCCGCCGCAGTTAAGCCCGTGTTAGCCCTTGGGGCGGTCCTGATGTTTATTTGGGGTTATATTAAGTGGCTTGGCTATAGCGCTCTTGTCAGCCTGACGGCTGAATTGCTCGGCGGTGTGGGCCGCAGCAGGGATGTCGCCGCCATTGCCGGCCTGGCCTTAATCCCGACTATATTATTAATACCGGCTCAGCTCCTCAATCTATATCTGGATGCAGCGTTACTTATGCTTATCAGCGTGCCGGTGGTGTGGGTTTGGGTTGCCGTATTGCTGGTCATGGGGGTCAAAGAGAGCCATCGGCTTTCCACAGGACGCGCTCTAGTGGCAGTAATCAGCCCGGTAATTCTCCTGTTGGTGTTGCTGGGGTTGATGATAACCGGGCTTGCAGTAGCAGCAGTGAGTATGTTTTCCGGGTATTTGCCTGATTTTTAAGATGTTTAAATCTATTTTATTTGCTTAAAGCAGTTAGAAAAAGGACTTTTTACAGCGTTGGCGAAGTAATATTCTAGGAGTATAATTAGGAGGGTTGGCAATGAATAATGATATGCATACCATCCTGGCCATACGATGCCCTGAATGTGGGAAAACTGAGTTTCATGAGTTTTCCAGGTTTTTTATTGCCAGAGGTGAAGCCCTCCAGTTTACTTGCTCCTGTGGCGCCACCAAGCTGATCGTCAATACGAAAGATTTTAAGAGTTACTGGCTTCAGATCCCTTGTGTGGTATGCGAAACCATGCATATCCGGGAGTTTTCCGGGAAGAGGTTATGGTCCGGAGAGGTAGTCAGTCTATTATGTGACGATACCGAACTGGAGCTGGCTCATATTGGGCCGAAAGCAAAAGTTTGCGAGATGACTGCCAGTTATGAGCAGGAACTGGAAACACTGGCCAATGAATTTGGTTTTGACAGCTATTTTAATAACTCCAAAATTATGTACGAAGTATTGAATTGTCTGCATGATATCGCTGAGGATGGCGGGCTTTACTGCCAGTGCGGGAATTATAAGATCGAGGTGGATATTTTCCCCGACCGGCTGGAACTCCAATGCAAGAACTGTGACAGCCTGAACATAATCTATGCTGAAACCGAAGAAGATTTAAAAGTGATTCAGCAGGTGGATAAGATCGAGTTGGCCAGACACGGTTTTATCTGCCTGGACAGCCTGGCCAACACCGGCAAGCCAAAGCCAAAGAAGGGTCGTCATAAAAGAAGAAGCAAAACATAATTCTTCCTGTATGTGGCAATACTGTGATTAGGGATCAAGTTAACTTTAATTTTACGGAAATATTACTGACATTTGACCAGCTCAAATGTCAGTTTGTTAATACAATCTTGCGGCAGAATACCTCAATATCCATCATTTTAAGACTGTATATTGGCCTTGTGGCAAGCTAAAAATAATAAAGGAGGTAAATGCTTTGTCTCTTGTCCCTGTTAGTGATTTGTTGCAACGCGCGGAAGCAGGCAATTATGCAGTGGGAGCATTTAATTGTAACAATATGGAGATTGTCCAGGCAATTGTGGCTGCGGCCGAGGCTGAGAACGCCCCTGTAATCATGCAGGCCAGCCAGGGCGCCATTAAATACGCCGGAATAGACTATATCGTTAATATGGCCAAACTGGCAGCGGAGAATTCCAGTATCCCGGTGGCCCTGCACCTGGATCACGGCACCAGTTTTGAACAGGTGATGCAATGTATCAGGGCAGGTTTTTCCTCTGTGATGATCGATGGCTCTAAGCTGCCCCTGGAGGAAAATATCGCTTTGACCAGGCGGGTAGTGGATGTGGCCAGAGCGGTAGGCGTGTCGGTGGAGGCAGAGTTGGGCAAAATCGGCGGCACGGAAGACGATATCGTCGTCAGTGACCGGGAGGCCCTGTTTACCGACCCCGAGGAAGCGGCAACCTTTGTCCGGGAAACAGGCGTGGATTCTCTTGCGGTAGCCATCGGAACGGCCCACGGTCAGTATAAAGGGGAGCCGGAGTTGGATTTCGACCGTCTGTCCAGGATCCGGCAACTGGTCAACATCCCCATTGTTCTGCACGGTTCATCAGGTGTGCCGGATGAAGACATCCGTAAGGCCATCGGCCTTGGCGTGCGCAAAGTCAATATCGACACCAATATTCGTGAAGCCTTTGTTCTGGCGGCCCGTCAGGTGCTGGAGAACAACCCCAAGGAAATTGATCCCCGCAAAATGCTGGGTCCGGCACGGGATGCCGCCATAGCCATTATCCGTGAAAAAATCAGCGTTTTCGGTAGTTCCCAAAAAGCTTAAGGAAGGGCAAAAAGAAAATGAAACTTTTTCTTGATACGGCCAATATTGATGAGATTCGTGAAGCCTATGCCCTGGGGGTGATCTCCGGTGTAACCACCAATCCCACCCTGATTGCCAAAGAAGGGCGCAATTTTGCTGAAGTTGTCCGGGAGATCGCTGCCATTGTGGACGGCCCCATCAGCGCCGAAGTGATTAGTCCGGACGCGGCCGGTATGGTGGCCGAGGCTATGGAATTAGCGGCGCTGCATCCAAACGTAGTAATTAAAATTCCCATGAACGCGGAGGGGTTAAAAGCCACCAGCGCCCTTTCAAAAAAAGGCATACGCACCAATGTGACCCTGGTCTTTTCGGCCAACCAGGTGCTGTTGGCAGCCCGGGCCGGCGCTACCTTCGTCAGTCCTTTCGTGGGCCGCCTGGACGACATTAACCAGGATGGCGTTGACTTGCTTTATGATATAATGGATATTGTAAACCGCTATCAGCTGCCAACGGAAGTTATCGCCGCCAGTATCCGCCATCCTATCCATGTGCTGCATGCAGCCAAAGCCGGAACTCACATCGCCACAGTGCCTTACCGGGTGTTGCAGCAGATGATCCGGCACCCGCTCACAGATGCAGGCATTAAGAAATTCCTGGAAGACTGGGAGACCGTTAAAGACAGAGTATAGCAAGGTTATTTTAAGGATAAAGGAGCAGGCCATACTTGACTGGGGTATTATGAGTTCAAAAAAGAAAGCAAAGACACCTTTGATGGAGCGCCTAAAAAACTATTACGATCAAGTCATGAGCCTGCCTGACTCCCCCAAAAAAATTGCCAGGGGTGCAGCGATAGGAATTGCCCTCGATTTTCTACCTGTACCCGGTATCAGCATTCCGCTGGCTTACCTGCTGGCTCGCCTTCTACGCTGTAGTCCCATAGCTGCTGTGGCCACGGTTATTGTTTTTAAGCTTATGGTCCCGGTGTTCTTTGCCTTTGATCTTCTGGTAGGCAAGGTTTTATGCGGCGACATGCCACCGGTCGATGTCACGCTTAGCGACATTATCATCCTGGGCCCTTATCTGGAAACAATAATTGCCTATGGTTATCCATTTTTAGTCGGCAGCCTGGTTAATGCCGCCCTGTTTTCTCTAGCAGTTTATTTCCTATTATTAAAGCTTCTGGAACGCCGCCGGTGTCAGCACCGGCATAAGAAAAAAAAATTAATTAATGCAAATTAATCCCTGGAGGGGGTTGCCTTTGAGTTATGCAGACCTAGAGAGTAAAACCCTGGCGGAGCTATATAAGATCGCCAGGGAACTCGAACTGCCGGGCTACTATAAATACCGCAAAAAAGAACTTATTTTTGAAATACTAAAGACAAAAACTGAAAAAAACGGACTCTTATATGCCAGCGGCGTTCTGGAAATCCTGCCTGACGGCTATGGTTTTTTAAGACCCTTCCAATACCTCCCCAGTAATGATGACATCTATGTCTCCTCTTCGCAGATCAGGCGTTTTGATCTTCGCACCGGTGATAAGGTAGCAGGGCAGGTGCGCCGACCCAAAGACAGTGAACGTTATTTTGCGTTGCTGCGGGTGGAGCAGGTCAACGGTGTTGACCCGCAGCAGGCTGAAAGCAGGTTGCACTTTGACGGTTTAACACCGCTCTATCCCCAGGAACGGATTAAGCTTGAAACTACGAAGGAGAAATATGCCACCAGGATCATCGACTTGCTTGCCCCTATCGGCAAAGGCCAGCGCGGCCTGATAGTTTCCCCGCCTAAAGCCGGCAAAACTACTCTGCTGAAAGAAATAGCCAATAGTATCACCCATAACCACCCGGAAATATATCTCATAGTCCTCCTGGTTGATGAACGGCCGGAAGAAGTTACCGATATCGAACGTTCGGTGGACGGAGAAGTGGTCAGTTCAACTTTTGATGAGCCGCCGGAAAACCATGTCAAGGTCGCCGATATGGTTTTAGAGCGGGCTAAACGCCTGGTGGAGCATAGATATGATGTGGTTATTCTCCTGGACAGCATCACCCGCCTGGCCAGGGCTCATAATCTGGTGGTGCCGCCCAGTGGACGTACCCTTTCCGGTGGTGTAGATCCGGCTGCCCTGCACAAGCCCAAAAGGTTTTTTGGCGCGGCGCGGAACCTGGAAGAGGGAGGTAGCCTTACGATCCTGGCTACTGCCCTGGTGGAAACGGGGAGCAGGATGGATGACGTCATCTTCGAGGAGTTCAAAGGTACCGGCAATATGGAACTGATCCTGGATCGCCGGCTGGCTGAGAGAAGGATCTTCCCCGCTGTTGATGTGCAGCGCTCCGGTACGCGCAAGGAAGAGCTGCTCTTGTCACAGGATGAGCTTGAAATGATCTGGCAATTCAGGAAATCTATCACTGGAGCTACCCCCTGGGAGGCCATGGATACGCTGGTTGAACAGATCAAACGTACCAGGAGCAATAAAGACCTGGTGGAAGCTTTTCTCCACCTGCGCCGGGCCGGGGAGCAAACTGTGAGCCGGCATGAAAACGGCCGCCGGGGCACCCATGGCCCGGGCGGCGCCGATAGCCGGTGATGGCACATAGTATATAAATTACCTCTTTTGGCAAAACTAGGCTTAGATTCTGTCCAAAAGAGGTGTTTTTTTTGTACAAGCCATTTATTAAACTGCAGATAAAGAAACATGGTTTTTTGGTAGCTCTAACAGCTGCTGCACTAATCCTTGGTTGGAGTAGTCCGGCCCTGGCCCGTCTGGATGAGCTGCTCTTAAGCAATAAGCCTTATATGATACCGCCGGTAGCGCTGGGAAAGGAGGCCGGCCTGCGTCTATATGAGGTTAAGGCCGGGGATACCCTGACGGGGATTGCGGCAGCAAACGGTATATCTGTGGAGACGCTGGCTTTGGCGAACCGGATCACTGATAAGGACCGGATTAAGGTTGGTCAGACCTTGCAGATCCCGGCAGATTGCGTGGCGCACCAGGTGCAACGGGGGGAAACCCTGTGGGAGATCTCCCGGGCCTATCGGGTAGACGTCCAGACCATTGCGTCCAGAAACGGCCGCTCCGACCCGGACACCATCCTGGCCGGTCAGACCTTAATGATTCCCCTCAGCAACGCCGGTGAGGAGGTTGTTCCTGCCGGCAGTGGTAGTCTGCTGGCCAGGGGCTGGTTGGTCTGGCCGCTGCAGGGCCCCATCAGCTCGCCCTTCGGCATGCGGGATGGGCGGCCCCATGAGGGTATAGATATCGCTGTGGATGAGGGCACTCCCATCAGGGCAGCGGCGGCCGGTAGGGTGGTATTTGCCGGCCCGCGAGGTACTTATGGCCTGACGGTAATTGTCGATCACGGTGATGGTGTGCGCACCCTCTATGCCCACTGCTCAGAAATCCTGGTTGATGAAGGTGAACAGGTGGACACCCGCACCGTCCTGGCCCTTGCCGGCAACACCGGCAGGTCCACCGGCCCACACCTGCACCTGGAAGTGCTGAAAAACGGTACGCCTCTGGATCCTGAAGCATATCTGGCACAGGGGCATTACTACGGATAAGAATTGGGGCTAAATAAGCCCTGCCTTGATGGGAGTTCAAATTAGGGATTTACGAAAACAAGCAAATTTTGAACGTTTCTCTTCAAGCGGAGGTTCTAAAGCAAAGACTGCACCGAAGGATAAAACCTTTAATGCAGTCTTTGTTTTTGTGTTTTCCTTACTTTGCGAACCCTTCTTAAGTCCTTGCGAAATACAGGCTACGTGATATACTATTCTTAAATATGGCATTGGAGGCTTATTATGGCTGTTTCATACAATAAACTTTGGAAACTGCTGATTGATAAAAAAATGCGCAAGGCAGCCTTGCGCAAAGCCTCCGGCGTATCTCCTAATACAATGACCAAGCTGCGCCGGGACGAGCCGGTAATGCTTAATGTTCTGGATAAGATATGCAGCACACTTGGTTGTAATTACGGTGATATCATGGATTACATCCCGGATGATGAAAGGAGCGATAATACATGATTGATAAAAAACAGATGACCGAGGAAGATATCAAGCTCCGGTGTTGATTGTCAATAGAATTGACCCACTATGTGCAAATAAAATTGACCCACATGGTAACAAAAATAATAAGCTTTAAGTTTTGACAGGGTAATCTTGTTGCCATTCTAGCCGTCGTTGGCTGCTTTCAGTTTACCTTTGAGCCGGTAGCTAGTGCCGTTAATATAGAAAATGCGGGCGTGGTGCACAAGTCGGTCAATTATGGCCGCGGCCACCACCTGGTCGGAAAATATCTCCCCCCATTCGTTAAAGTTATAGTTGCTGGTTAAGATGATACTCCCCTTCTCATAGCGCATGGAGACCAGGCGGAAGAGGAGGTTGGCCTGTTCTTTACTTACGGGCATGTAGCCGAGCTCGTCGATGATTAAAAGGTTGAGCCGGGAGTAGCCCAGCAGCTTGTCGAGAAGGCTGCCGTCTTTTGCGCTCAAAAGCAATTCTTCTAAAAGCTTCTGGGCCGTGATAAATGCTACGCGATATTTGGCCATGCATGCCTTTATACCTAAGGCCACCGAGAGATGGGTCTTGCCGACCCCAGGGGGACCCAGGAAAACGATATTCTCCTTTTTCTCCACGAAATCCAGGGAGCCTAAAGCGATAATTTCTTTTTCCCGGATGGAGGGCTGGAAGCTAAAGTCAAACTCCTCCAAGGTTTTGATGAAGGGGAAACGTGCTTTATTGATTTTCGTCTTGACCGTGCCTTCGGTTTTCCTTTTTAACTCCTCTTCGAAGAGAAGGGAGAGGTACTCTGTATAAGAAAGGTTGTTTTGTGAGGCCTTCTCTGTTACCTCCTGGTAATGGGCAAGCATCCCCTTTAATTTTAAGGACTGCATCTGGCTTTCCAGATAACCGGTTAATTTGTTACTCATGATACTGCCGCCACCTCGCTCTCCGGGATGGCATAACAGGAGAGGTCCCGTTTAATTCTAACCGGTGGCATATTTAAATTTATCTGGTCACCCGCTGGCGCAAGGGGAGCGACTTCCATCTGTTCTAAAAGCCTTTTTACGCTGTTTTTGTGATAAGAACCGATTTTCAAGCATTCTTTGATGGCTATGGCGATATCTTCCCGGGTATATATCTCCTGGTAGTTTAAGATTTCGGCCAGGTGCCAGTACAGGTTGGCCCCATTCTTATCACGCAGGCCTGCCAGATACCTTTGGCCGTCCTCGCCAAAAGCGCTGGTGAACTTCTCTGCCAGGGCCGAGCGTGCCTTTAGTTTCTTCTCCTGGTAGTGACGGTTGATGGTTTCGTGTTCGGGGTGAAGGGGACGAACGGTTTGCTTTTGCAGTTCAAGATCGAACTCCGCCAAAAGCGTCCCTGCTTCGTCATATACCTTCAGGCGCCGGCCGTAGATGTTTTCTATCCACACCCTCCCGGCGCAGTAACGCATGGGTACAGGATAGAGATTGCCGTCATGGGATATATAGCCGTCATTGCTCACCTTCCGGGGTTCTTTATGTTGTAATAAGGCCGGTTTGACAGCAGGTATCTTGAGAATACATCCTTTTTCCTCGGCAAATATCTCCTCCGGCGGTCGGCCTAAGCTGCTATGGGGCCTTTTATTGTAGGCTTCCTGGAACTCTGAAAGCCTTACAGCGAATTCGTTTAAACCGGCCACCTCCAGACCCCGCAGCAGGTGTTCCTGGACATAGTAAAAGGGGCGCTCTACCTTTCCCTTGGTCCGGGGGCGGTAGTTTTCGCAAGCTGAAGGCTGGATGCCATACAGCCCGCAGAATTTGAGAAACTCGTCATTGTACCGGATGATACCGTCTTTCTGGTGGGAGATAACCATTTGCTTGCCGTTGTCAATCACTAACTCCGGAGCATAACCACCGAAAAAGTCAATGGCTTCAACCAAGGCCCGAATCACATCGGCGGTGGTGATGCTTAAAGAGAAGGTGTAGAATTTCATTCGGCTAAAAGACAGGACCACTTCGTGGAGATATATTTTCACGGGCTTTCCGTCTACTGGTAGCGTCCACACCTTCCAATCGTACTGCATCTGTTTACCCGGCCCGGTCTCCACCCGTGTGGTGGCTAATTTGACTGCCTTATCTTCTGCCTTTATGGCCCTGAGGTAACGGTGGACGCTGGCCAGGGAGCCTTGATAGCCCTTATCTACCAGTTCGTTGTAAATCCTTGTGCCGATATATCCCTTGGCAAGCATAATCTTGATTTCTTCCAGAAACCTATCCAGTTCTTTTACATACTCTCTGGCTTTAAACTGGGGTGGATTGGCTTCTTTCAGGTACTTCCTGACGGTATTCCTGGACACCCCCACAGTCTTGGCTATTTGCCTGATGCCGGCCCCTTGGACATGTAGTGCTTTGATGCGCTGCCATTTGTACATGCTGACCACCTCTTTTTCCTCCCCCTCTCAGGGGAGATTTTATCACAAGCTGGGTCAGTTTTATTTGACGATCTAGGGTCAATTCTATTTTACGATCTACAAACTCCTTGTTAAGGGATGTATTGGATTATACAGAGGACGACCAGTTTAATGTTATTTTGATGAATCCCCCCTACGGCGGTAGCGAAAAAGCAGATGTCAAGAATCATTTTCCGGCAGACCTTGCCAGCAGCGAAACTGCAGACCTCTTTATGTCTGTTATCATGTATCGCCTGAAGAAAAACGGTCGTGCGGCTGTAATTCTCCCTGACGGCTTTCTGTTTGGTACGGACAATGCTAAGGTAAACATAAAGAAAAAGCTACTGTCGGAGTTTAATCTACATACTATTGTCCGTCTGCCAAGCAGTGTATTTGCACCGTATACATCCATTACAACCAATATTCTGTTTTTTGACCGTACAGAGCCTACTATAGAGACATGGTTTTATCGTTTGGATATGCCGGAAGGTTACAAGCATTTCTCCAAGACAAAGCCAATGAAATTAGAGCATTTTTCCCCCGTTATTGAATGGTGGAATAACAGACAGGAAATCATTATTGATGGCTTTGACAAAGCGAAAAAATATACAGTAAAGCAGCTTACAGATGATTTTGGTTATAATCTTGATCTTTGCGGTTATCCTCACGCAGAAGAGGTCATTCTTGAGCCTTTAGACTTAATCCATCAGTATGAGGAAAAGCGGGCATCTTTTAATGCTGAGATTGACCGTGTACTTGCCGAAATTACGGCACTTTTGGGAGGTGCCGAGGAATGACCCCGCAGGAATTGAAAAGCAGCATCTTGCAGCTTGCGTTTCAAGGGAAGCTAGTCGAACAGCGGCTTGAGGAAGGTACAGCTGAGGAAATAATTTCATTATGCAGAGATGATAAAGCACGCTCCATAAGAGAAGGGAAATGTAAGAAAGAAGCATTCCGCGGTGCAATTACTAACAACGATTATTTTCCATTTGAAATACCAGAATCATGGATTTGGATGTTCATTTCGGATATGTCGTTGTTTCAAGAAGGCCCCGGAATATTGGCAGTGAATTTTAGAAGCGAAGGCGTCCCATTAATAAGAATAGCTGGAATGCAATCAGACATCGTTTCATTAGAAGGATGCAACTACTTAGACGAAGAGATGGTTGCCTCAAAGTGGTCCCATTTCAGACTTGATTTAGGAGACATAGTAGTCAGCACAAGCGCTTCAATGGATAAAATCGCAGAAGTAACCGAAGAATGTGTTGGAGCGATCCCTTATACTGGTTTAATTAGATTCAAGATGTATGGTGGAATCGATAAGAATTACTTTAAGTGGTTCATTAAATCCCCTTGTTATAGGAAGCAGGTTGACGAACATAAGGCAGGCGGAACTATTAAACACTATGGGCCTAGCCATTTAAGGAAAATGATAATTCCTCTTCCACCTCTTGCTGAGCAAAAGCGTATCGTTGCTAAAATTGAAGAACTGTTGCCGTATGTTGAACGCTATGAACAGGCATGGAACAAGCTGGAGGAGCTTAATAAGCGTTTTCCAATCGATCTGCAGAAATCCATTTTACAGATGGCTATTCAGGGCAAACTTGTCGAACAGCGTCCGGAGGAAGGCACTGGTGAGGAACTATATCAGCAGATTCAGGCTGAAAAGCAGCGACTCATCAAGGAAGGTAAAATCAAAAAAGAAAAGCCATTACCTGAAATTACAGAGGATGAGATACCGTTTGATATTCCTGAGAATTGGAAGTGGGCACGTTTCGGTGAATTGGGGAATTATAAAAAGGGACCTTTTGGTAGTGCATTGACAAAAGGAATGTTTGTCCCGAAAGGTAACGGTGCTGTCAAGGTATACGAACAAAAAAACGCTATACAGAAAAATGCAAATATTGGAGATTATTATATAACTCGAGAATATTTTGAAACTAAAATGTCTGGATTTGAAGTGCAACCAGGTGATGTAATAGTTAGTTGTGCTGGTACCATTGGTGAGACCTATGTTTTACCTGAAAATATTGAGCAAGGTATTATTAATCAAGCGTTAATGCGTATGCAACTGTTTCAGCCGATTTATGTACCTTATTTTCTTGTGTATTTTGATGTAGTTTTAAAACAAAATGCGCGTTTAGGTAGTAAGGGATCGGCAATTAAAAATATACCGCCATTTAAAGTGCTTAAAAGCTACCCTGTCCCACTTCCACCCCTTGCTGAGCAACAGCGGATAGTTACCAAGCTGGAAGAAATCCTGCCACTGTGTGAAAAGCTGAAAAAGTGAGGTGCGCACATGGCTGAAAAGAATTTGTTTGAGTTACTCCGAGAGAAAAGTATCCTTGCGATTCAAAATAGTTAAGGTCCTCATCTACCGGTGGTGCAATGTCAGCTACCATTCTGGAAAAGGTGTACCAGAAAATATCAAATACCGATTGAATGTCGGCACCGTACATCACTTTGCCAGATTTCTTATCGCGCTTCAGCCTCATTCGGAGATCAGGGAATATATCATCCCGACTACGCCGCCAATTTCGACGAAACCAGGGTTTTCTACCCGGCAGTTTTTTCATATCACGGTGAGTTTTACCCACCACCCACTGGCTTCTACATCCACCACGAAGCAAGAAAAATGGCATAGCCGGATACCAGCGGCTATGCCGGTATTATTCCGGGATAATAAATCTCTAAGACGCACCTTCAAAGCGGGGCTATTATTTCCCTTGACAGAAGAAACGTGAAAAAATAAGATATACGTGTTTACCATTCAAGTTACATGAGATCATGGAAAGAAGGAATGGACCGGTGTACCAGATGCTCTTTGCCGGCGATGACGGGCGCCTGTATGATCACCACACCCTCAGGGCTGTGGGACGCAGCGGGGACAGGTTTGTGGAGATAACTCCCGGTGATTTAATCAAATTGCCGCCGGGGGCTTCTTTAGTGTTGGTGCCTGGTGGCGTTCCTCTTGGTTTAAAACCTGACGGGAGTTTTACTATTTTGCGGCGGGATCCCTGGCAGGGCGGCCGGGCCTGGGCGGTGGGTGCATTGCTGCCCCAGGGCTACACCAGGACACTCCTGCCCGCTTTTCAGCGTGAACCCGGGGAAAAGCCCTTGCCTCTTATGGGCTATACTGCGCTGGCTTGCCGGGACGGCGAACTGTACGCGGCAGCCCTGCCTACTGACGAACCGGGTCCCTGGGATCCAGGAGTTTATGACAGCAGTGATTTGCCGGGTCTGGTAAAGCGCAAGCAAAAAGCCTATCCGACTAACAGGATCATCCGCCAGCTTGCTCATTGCGCCCTGCACTATCACTGTTTTACGGCCCAGAATATTTTTTATGGCAGGTGGGAAGGCGGCATCCCTGTTTCACCCGGTTGCAACGCCAACTGTCTGGGCTGCATCTCCCAGCAGCCTGCGGAATGCTGTCCTGCGCCCCAGTCGCGCATTGCATTTACACCTACAGCCCGAGAAATAGCGGAAGTAGCCATCCCTCACCTTAAAAAAGGGCCCGGTGCCATCGTCAGTTTCGGGCAAGGCTGTGAAGGTGAGCCGTCCCTTGCTTCCAGGGTTATTACCGAAGCGATTGCCCTCATACGGGCGGAAACCGGCGAGGGGACCATCAATATGAACACCAACGGCGGCTATGCAGACGGGGTGGCCGACATTTGCCGGGCCGGCCTGGATGCTATCCGCATCAGTTTGATCAGCGCCAGGCCGGAAACCTATAACGCTTACTACCGCCCCAAGGGTTTTGGACTGGCCGAAGTCCGGCGCTCCATTGCGGGGGCGGTTGCCGGCGGGGTGCTGACATCGTTAAATCTGCTGGTATTGCCCGGCTTCACCGATCTCCCCCAGGAGGCCGGCGCCCTGGTGGAACTCATCCGTGACACCGGGGTCAACATGGTCCAACTAAGGAACCTCAACATTGATCCCGACTTCTTCTGGCAGCAGGTGCCGCTGCCCCAGGGACCGGCTATGGGTATCCCGGCATTTGTAGAGATGCTGCATCAGGTGCCTGGCCTGACTGTGGGCAACTACAGCCACCCGGTCATGAAATAAGCCGGCTGTACGGCTTATTTGCTATGCCGTGCGGATAAAAGCTGGCCGCCGACTCCGACATTATCCGGTTCGTTTTCTTTGAGGAGGGTAACAAAGGCCTGTTCCGGAATATTTAAAATTTCGCTTGCTTTCTGTGTGAGTTCCTTAACCAATAAAGCTTTTTGGTTTTTGTCCATTTTTCCTGCTTCTACGGTAATTACTGGCATAATAAACACTCCCTTTTGATTTTAGCTAATCTTAGCATGACTGTTTTCCGGTGTAAACATGCCGAGGAGATTTTTCCAGCCCTAAGCGGCGTAGCTGTGATTCCATCAGACCGGGGCATGCCTAAAACCTTTTCTTGCAGGGCTATAATACCTATGCTATAATTTAGAAGGTGTGTCTCTTGCTATGGCAGGAAAGAGGTGAGTATTAATGAAAGAAAACATCCACCCTAAATACGGGAAAATAACGGTTTCTTGTGTATGCGGTGAAACCTTTGAGACCGGATCTACTAAGAGTGACGACATCCGTGTTGAGATTTGCTCCAAATGCCATCCCTTTTATACCGGCTCGCAACGGACGATTGAGACCGGCGGCAGGGCCGAGCGTTTCCGGAAAAAATACGGCCTTAAGTAGGACAGGTAGCAGGGCAGGCGCTCTGCTACTTTTTACTATATTGTTGCCACTCTTCTATATGCCGTTTTTGCATGGCTAACTGCCGGACAGGTAGGAAGCTGTGGCCCCTTGGAGGGCAATGCTGAAGGAAGGTGTCTATAATGTTAAATAAATTAGCCGACCTGGAGAAAAGGTATGAAGAGCTGGGGAAACTGATCGGCGACCCTGAAGTAATGGCCGACCTGCCGCTCTGGCAACAGTATGTTAAAAGCCATGCCGATCTCACCGACGTAGTGACTGTCTACCGTGAGTATATCAAGGTCACAGAGGATATAGATGAGGCAAAAAACATCCTGGCAGATGAGGCTGACTCTGAAATGCGTGAAATGGCGCAAATGGAGTTGGAGGAACTGGCTCCCAAAAAGGAACAGTTGGAGCAGCATTTGAAATTGTTGCTCTTGCCCAGGGATCCCAATGATGACAAAAACGTAATTATGGAGATACGTGCCGGCACAGGCGGTGAAGAGGCGGGTTTGTTTGCCTCCGATCTGTTTCGCATGTATTCCCGTTATGCCGAGCGTCAGGGCTGGCGCACCGAGGTCTTGAGCAGCAATCCCACCGACATCGGCGGGTTTAAAGAGATTGTCTTTATGATCAACGGTAAAGGAGCTTATAGCAAGCTGAAGTTTGAAAGCGGCGTACACAGGGTGCAGCGGATACCCAGCACTGAATCCGGCGGGCGCATTCACACCTCTGCTGCAACAGTGGCTGTTCTGCCTGAAGCGGAGGAAGTTGATGTAAATATTGATCCCAATGACCTGCGGATTGATGTTTTTTGCGCTTCGGGACACGGCGGGCAGTCGGTCAACACCACCCAGTCGGCGGTGCGGATTACCCACTTGCCCAGCGGTATCGTCGTCTCTATGCAGGACGAGAAGTCCCAGCACAAAAATAAGGACAAGGCCATGAAGGTGCTCATGGCCCGCTTGTTGGACCGGGCCCGGGAAGAGCATCAGCAGCAGATGTCCAGCACAAGAAAATCCATGGTGGGTTCTGGGGATCGCAGTGAGCGTATTCGGACCTATAATTTTCCGCAAAACCGGGTTACTGATCACCGGATCAGCTTAACCCTGCATCATTTGGACCAGATCCTGTTGGGAGATCTGGACGAAATAATCGAAAAACTGGTTACTACCGACCAGGCGGAGCGCCTGAAACAGGAGAATTAAACCGATCATGCTTATTTAAGGTCAATCATTAAGGCCAGGCTTAACCGATGGAACTAATCCCTTAAGCCTGCTATTTTAAAAGGAGCTTGCTTTTGTCCTCAACCATCAGACAAGCGCTTTTGCAGGCCAGAAAAAAACTGCAGATGTCCGCTATTGCCGAACCTTATCTTGATGCCGAAGTGCTGCTGGGTCATGTTGTGGCAATGGACCGGGCGGGTTTGTACCGGGAGTGGGAGCGGCAGCTGACCGAGGGGGAAGAACGCCTGTTGGAAGAATTGCTGGCCCGGCGGTTACAGGGGGAACCGGTGGCTTACTTGACCGGCCATAAGGAATTTATGGGGCTTGACTTTAAGGTGACCCCCGCCGTCCTCATCCCGCGACCGGAGACAGAACTGCTGGTGGAAACGGCTTTGCAGCTGCTGGAGCCTGATGCCCTGGTTATTGATGTGGGCACCGGCAGCGGCGCTATTGCGGTTAGCCTGGCCCGGCATCTGCCCCGGGGAAGGGTCTTTGCTACTGATCTTTCAGAGGAAGCCTTAGGGATCGCCAGGGAAAACGCAGCCGCCAATGATGTGGCGGTGCGGTTTTATCAGGGCGATCTGTTAACACCCCTCAAAGGTGTCGTGCCCTTTGGCGCGGCGGACTTGATTGCGGCCAATCTGCCCTATATCCCCTCTGCCCATCTGGCAGGACTCCCGGTCAGCGTCAGGCAATACGAACCCGGGCTGGCCCTGGACGGGGGAGGGGACGGTCTGGAGCTCTACCGGCAGCTGATACCCGCTGCCGCATTATTCTTGAAAAAAGGCGGTCACCTTCTGCTGGAGATAGGTTTTGACCAGGCCGGGGCTGTCCTTAAGCTTTTGCATGGCAGTTGGGAAACAGCGGTAAAGCAGGATTTGGCCGGTTGGGATAGGCTGGTAGTGGCCAGGTTGGTTAGGTGAGGCGGCTTTAAGCACCGGTAGTTCTAAAATTAGTAACCCTTGTTGATAAGGCAGCGGTAAAATGAAAAAAGTGATCACGCAATACATAAAAGTTGACCGGCAAAATCCTGCACCGGAGGCGCTACGGGCAGCAGGGGCGATACTGGCGCGAGGGGGGCTGGTGGCCTTCCCCACGGAAACGGTATATGGCCTGGGGGCCAACGCCCTGGATGGTGCAGCGGTTAAACGCATATATGAAGCCAAGGGGCGCCCCTCTGACAACCCCATGATCATTCATGTGGCGGCACTCGATCAGGTGGAGGAGCTGGTAACGTCTGTGCCGGAGGCGGCGAGGGCGCTGATGAGGATCTTTTGGCCGGGGCCGTTGACCCTGGTGTTGCCGGTAGATCCCGGCGTACCCCGGGAGGTAACGGCAGGGTTAGGCTCCGTTGCTGTCCGCATGCCCGGGCACAGAGTGGCCCTGGCTCTCATCGAAGCAGCCGGCACTCCTCTGGCCGCGCCTAGTGCGAACCTGTCCGGGCGCCCCAGCCCCACTACGGCAGCCCATGTGCTGAGGGATTTAAACGGACGGATCGATATGATCCTGGACGGGGGCCCGGCCGGGGTTGGTGTGGAGTCCACCGTGCTGGATCTGACCGGGCCGGTGCCGGTAATTTTGCGTCCGGGGGGGGTTACCCTGGAGGCTTTGCAGGAGATACTAGGTGAGGTAAGGGTGGATCCGGCTGTTTTAAACAGGTCCCCCGGGGATAACCCGGCCAGGCCCAGATCCCCCGGCATGAAATACACTCATTACGCCCCGCAGGCGCCCTTGTTCTTGTTCAAAGGGGCCAAAGAAAAGGTGGCGGAAAAAATCAAGGAATTAGCCCTGGCTTATCAAGTGGAGCATAAGCGCGTAGGTATCCTGGCCTATAGGGACAGTGAGGATTATACCGGTTATGGTCAGGTTGTCCTGGCCGGGCAAAGGGAAAAGCCGGAGACTGTCGCTGCCGGGTTATATGCGGCGTTAAGGCGCTTTGATGAGCTGGAGGTGGATGTGATCCTGGCGGAGGGTATTCAGGAAAAAGGTGTGGGATTTGCTGTGATGAACCGTTTGAGAAGAGCGGCAGACGGCAGGATCACTGATGTGGCTGGCTCCGGTCCGGGGGCCGGTTCGTAAAATCAAGCTGAATAACAGGAGCAATAATGAGTCTCATTACTTTAATCGCTTTAGCCATCGCCCTGGGAACGGATGCCTTTTCTCTTTGTGTCGGCATCGGTTTGGCCGGGGTAAACCGGCGCCAGATTGTGATCCTCAGTGTCACAGTGCTTGTTTTTCACGTAGCTATGCCCGTGCTGGGCTGGTTTGCCGGTGAGCTGGCCGGCGGGCTGCTGGGCCGGGCGGCTGCAGTGGCAGGGGCTATGTTATTGATCTATCTGGGTATTAAAATGATACGGGAAACCTGGCCTCGCAACCGGGAACAGGACCCGGTCCGGGTTAACCTCAATACCAGTGGCGTACTTCTTTTAGGGGCCAGCGTCAGTATGGACGCGCTAAGCGTCGGCTTTACCCTGGGCACCCAAAAGGCGGATCTGCTGCTTACGGCGGGTGTAATTGGGGTAGTGGCAGGCTTGATGACCTTTGCGGGCCTGGTTTTTGGCCGCTACCTGGGCAGCTGGATCGGTGAAAAAGCGCAGCTTCTGGGCGGTTTGGTTCTGATTGCCATAGGTGTCAAAATGATCTTATGAGGTGTGGAGCGATGAAAATACTGTTTGTCTGTACCGGTAACACTTGCCGCAGCAGCATGGCCGCGGCCCTGGCCCGGCACCTGCTGGCAGAGCGTTCCTGGGGGCCGGAGGAGTTTCTGGTGGCCTCCGCAGGGATAGCTGCTGTTGAAGGGGAGCCGGCTTCCAGGGAAGCGATTCAGGCCCTGGCTGAAATGGGCGTTGATTTAAGGGGGCACAGGGCAGCAGGCCTCACAGCAGAGGACCTGGCTCAGGCCGACCTGGTGTTGACCATGACGGCGTGGCACCGCCGGCATGTGCAAGAGCTGCATCCCGGCGAAGCCCATAAGGTTTTTACCCTGGCGGACTATGCCCGGACTGAAGGAGATATTCCGGATCCCATCGGCCAGCCTTTGCAATCCTACCGCGCTACGGCATTGCGATTAAAGGATTTGATCGATAAAGCCCTGGACAGGCTGGAGAAGGAACAGTGATGCCGGCAGTTCGGGCGGCAGAAAATACCGGCCGCATTTTTCGACAACCAGGAAAGGAATAACGGTCTTTCTGTAGAAATTTTTTTTAGCTATACATATCATAGGGAATGGAGATGCGGATATGAGGGTGGCCGTGGCCAGCGATCATGGCGGTTACATTTTGAAAAATACAGTGATCGCCTACCTAAAAGAAGCAGGTTTTGATTATCATGATTTTGGTGTTTATGCAGCAGATCCGGTTGATTACCCGGATCTGGCCCTGGAGGTGGCTGAAGCGGTCAAGAGCGGGGCTTATGACCGGGGTATCCTGTGCTGCGGCACAGGCATCGGCGTGGCCATTGCGGCCAACAAGGTCCCCGGTATTAGGGCGGCGCTGTGTCATGATACTTTCTCTGCCCAGGCTTCCCGCGAGCATAATGACGCCAATATACTGACATTAGGAGAACGCGTCATCGGTCCCGGTTTGGCCAGGGATATCGTAGCTGTCTGGCTGCAAGCAGAGTTTAGCGGCGGCCGGCACGGCAAACGAGTGGATAAAATTACCGCCATCGAAAACAAATATAACTGCCAACGGTAGTTGAAAACAAGGTTAGGGAGGATATTGGATGGATTTTGAGCGGCATTTAGCTGAAGTTGACCCGGAGATCTTAAATATCATTGAACTGGAAACGAAACGTCAGGAGTCTACCCTGGAGCTGATCGCCTCGGAAAACGTAGCCAGCCGGGCAGTTATGGAGGCCCAGGGTACTGTCCTGACCAATAAATATGCGGAAGGCTACCCGGGGCGCCGTTATTATGGCGGCTGTGAGTATGTGGATATGGTGGAGAACGTGACCATAGCCAGAGCCAGGGAATTATTCGCAGCAGATTTTGCCAATGTCCAGCCCCATTCCGGCAGTCAGGCCAACACAGCAGTGTACTTTGCCCTGCTCAAGCCCGGCGATACCATTCTGGGCATGGACCTGGCGCACGGCGGACACCTCACCCATGGCAGTAAAATCAACATTTCGGGCAAATACTTTAATTTCGTTTTTTATGGCGTAGATAAGGAAACCGGCTTGATCAACTACGACAAGCTCTACGCCACGGCCTTAGAGCACAAACCCAGGATGATCGTGGCCGGTGCCAGCGCTTATCCGCGGGCCATTGATTTCGCCAGGTTCAAGGAGATCGCGGATCAGGTCGGGGCCTACCTCATGGTCGATATGGCCCACATCGCAGGGCTGGTTGCAGCCGGTTTGCACATGAGCCCCGTGCCTTACGCCGACGTTGTTACCACTACCACCCACAAAACTCTGCGCGGCCCCAGAGGCGGTTTGATCCTCAGCAGGGACAGCGAAAAGTACGCGGCGCCAATTAACCGGGCTGTCTTTCCCGGCATCCAGGGCGGGCCCCTCATGCATGTGATTGCGGCCAAGGCAGTCGCCCTCAAGGAGGCCCTTGAGCCCGGCTTCAAGACCTACCAGCAGAATGTGGTCAACAATGCCCGTGCACTGGGTGCGGCCCTGATCGAACGGGGCTTTGAGCTGGTTGCGGGTGGCACCGATACCCACCTGGTGCTGGTTGACTTGCGCAGCAAAAATATTACCGGCGCTGAAGCCCAAACCCTGTTTGACCGGGTAGGGGTTACCATCAATAAAAACGCCATACCTTTTGATCCCCAGCCGCCCAATACCGCCAGCGGTATCCGCATCGGCACCCCTGCGGTAACAACCCGGGGTCTGACTGCGGCGGAGATGCCCCTAATCGCTGAGATCATGGACTTCGCTATTGCCCATCGCCATGATGCCGCCAGGTTGGAGCAGGCCAGGGAGCGGGTGGCACAACTGTGCAGGAAGTATCCTCTCTATGCAGGCTAACTCTAACGCTGGGAATAGAAAAAGGCCGTCCTGGGACGAGTATTTTATTGAGATCGCCAAGGTAGTGTCCACTAGATCCACTTGCTTGAGGCGTAATTACGGCGCCGTTATTGTCCGGGATAATATCATCATCAGCACCGGCTATAACGGTTCGCCCAGGGGTGAAGTCAATTGCATCGATGCCGGCAAGTGCCTGCGGGAAGAGATGAAGGTCCCCAAAGGCGAAAGATATGAACTGTGCGCCGCGGTACACGCGGAACAAAATGCCATCATCAACGGCGATCCGGTTAAAATGAGAGGGGCTGCCCTTTATGTAGCCGGCTTTAATGCGGATGGCACCCTGGCTTCCGGCGAGCCTTGCCTGCTCTGCCGCCGTATGGCCAAAAATGCGTTGATCGAGAGGATTGTCTATCTGGATGAGCAAGGCGTCATCGTCGTATCTGGCTGTTCCCTGGAGCAAAGTGGCCGGCAGCAGGCAAATACCGAATAAATCAATTGACCTCTTATTGAGCAAAACCGATGGCAGGGTTGGCCGCAGGCTGACGCGATAAGCAGGGGAATGCGGGGGTGTGTAAAGTGCTCAAAAAAAATATCCTTTTGCCCAAGCTGGACAACCTGTCCCCGACGATAGAGTCCACCGCGTTGAAGCTCATGGAGGAGGCCGGGGAACTGGCCCAGGCTATCGGCAAACTGCGCGGGCTCTCCGGTGAAGCTAAAAGCAATCAGCGAAAAAGAGGTTATGGTGCTGATCACCCGGGAGCTCCTTGATGTGGCTCAGACTGCCGTATCAATGATGTTCGTGTTGGAAGAACAGTACGGAGTTGATTTGGAATCGGCGCGCACTGAGCACATCAACAAGCTAATCGAAAAAGGCTATATCAAGCCTCAATAGGCTTCCTGCAGAGAAGGCAGGCACAACTTGTTTGCAAGGGGATGTGTTTTTGCTTAAAATAATGGCAGTGTTTGGGACCAGGCCGGAGGCCATCAAAATGGCCCCCCTGGTAAAGGAGTTGGAAAAGCTTCAGCCGGAAATCGCATGCCGGGTGGCAGTTACCGCCCAGCACCGGGAAATGCTGGATCAGGTGCTGCACTTGTTTGACATCAAACCGGCCTACGATCTTGACATTATGCAGCAGGGCCAGACCCTCTTTGATATTACCAGCCGCGCTCTTAACGGCTTAAAGCAGGTATTGGAAAAGGAAAAGCCGGACCTGGTCCTGGTGCATGGCGATACCACCACCACTTTTGTAGCCTCCCTGGCTGCCTTTTACCTGCAAATACCGGTAGGGCATGTGGAGGCCGGTTTACGTACCAGAAATAAATACTCACCATTTCCGGAAGAAATAAACCGCACTCTCACCGGTGTCCTGGCTGATCTGCATTTTGCTCCTACGGCCACGGCCAGGCAAAACCTGCTTGCTGAAGGAGTAGCGGCAGATGCTATCTTTGTTACCGGCAACACGGTAATTGACGCCTTGCTGGCCACTGTTCAGCCGGAGTACCATTTTGCCGACCCGATGTTAAACACCCTGGATTATCAGCAACAGCGGGTGCTCCTGGTTACCACCCACCGGCGGGAAAACCTGGGTGAGCCCATGCGGGAGATATACCAGGCTTTGCGGGAAGTGGTGCTTAACTATCCGGATGTCCAGGTGGTTTTCCCTGTCCATAAAAACCCCGCCGTAAGGCGGGTTGTGGATGAGGAGCTAGGTGGCCTGGGGCGGGTGCACCTGACGGAGCCAATGGACTACCAGCCTTTTGCCAATCTCATCGGGCGCAGCTACCTGGTCTTGAGTGATTCCGGCGGTCTGCAGGAAGAGGCCCCTTCTCTGGGTAAGCCTGTCCTGGTCTTGCGCGATACCACCGAGCGCCCGGAAGCTGTTGACGCCGGTACAGTCTTATTGGTGGGAACCGCCCGGGAAGCTGTGGCGGCTGCCGCGCGAAAACTGCTGGATGACCGTTCTTATTACACGCAGATGGCCAACGCGGTCAATCCATATGGTGACGGACAGGCCGCACGGCGGATCGTCCAGGCTATACGCTATCATTTTGGGCTGGCCATGGAGCGGCCGGATGAGTTCCGTCCTGTTTGAAGCTATGCTTACCAAATAATAAATTTGGCAAAAATAGTAGTTGTTAATTCTTAAAAATTAAATCACACATTGGAGGATTAACGCTATTTGTGTAGAACTATTTCACTTTGAATTACTGTATCATAGATTAGTTTTTTTTTGCCGGGGTCAGCGATGACCGATAAAAAAGAGCAAAACAACAACAAAGAAAGAGTCGGTCATGGTGTATTACAGGCGCTTGCCCTTACTACCACCATTGGCACGGAAATAGCCATTGCGGTGGCGGCCGGCTATTTTGGCGGCAGGTACCTGGACAGCTTGTTTAACACCGGACCGTGGCTTTTGCTGGTGGGGGTTCTCTCAGGTCTCGCCGTAGGTGTTATGGGTATTTATGTGACCCTGATGAAGTTTTTAAAGGAGTAGCATATGCGGGATTGGGATTTTGACGGTCAGCTCGCCAGAGCATTGAAGATAGCAGGTTTTATGCTGGTGTTCTTATGCTTGGCTTTGCTTATCCGACCCGGAGATCCGGTTTTGTTAGGGCTTGGTATAGGCATAGCAGTAGGCATGTGGAATGCCTTTTTTCTGGGCCAGAGGTTACGCGCCATTGTCGGTATGGTGGCGCCGCAAGCTCAATCCCATATGAAGGCCGGTTACGCGCTGCGTTTTATGACCATCGCCGCCGTGCTTTATATGGCGAGCCGCTTTGACAGTGTTAATATTTGCGCGGCTGCTGCCGGTATCTTTGTTGCGCCTGGTATCTTTATTATCAGCACCATATTGATGCAGACGGGCATGTGCGATAAAAAGCAGGAGAGGCCGGATACTTAACATATGAGGCATCAAATTTAACCGGAGAAAGGGGTGAGAAAAAGTTATGTTGAGTTACGAAGAGGTTGAACACATATTACACGACTTTTGGGGCTGGCCGCATCAATGGGAGCTGGTGCTCGGCAACACTACCCTGGTGTTCAATCCCAAAACACTGATAATGACCTGGATTACCATGGTCCTTGTTGCCATATTTGCTATTGCTGCAACACGCAATATGAGCATAGATAAGCCCAAAGGCGCTCAGAATATTATGGAAATGCTCTGGGAAGCTTTCAGGGGACTGACCAATGAGAACATGGATCCCAAGAAGGCCATTACTTTTTTGCCCATCGTGGTCACATATTTTATATTCATTTTGTTTTCCAACCTTATTGGTCTGGTGCCCACCCTCGGCTCCCCCACTGCGGACTATAATACTACCCTCGCTCTGGCCTTGTGTACCTTTTTCCTGATCTATTATTATGGCATCAAGTATAAAGGATTTGGCTACTTTAAGCACTATGTGAAGCCCTATTTCGTGTTCCTCCCCATCAACATTGTTGAAGATTTATCAAAACCCATTACGCTCACTTTCCGTCTTTACGGTAACATCTATGCCGGGGAGGTTTTGATTGCCGTGCTGCTGGGCATGCTGGGCGGATGGCTCCACGTCTTCGGAGGTTTTCTTGCTTCCGTGACCTGGCTGGCTTTTAGTGTCTTTGTCGGGGTAATCCAGGCCTTTATTTTCACCATGCTCAGCATAGCATATGTGGGGATGGCAGTTGCAGAGGACCACTAAATTTGATTGGAACTGCCCAGTCAGTCCGAGTACTTACCAAAGTACTTATTCATTAATGTTTACCTTGGAAAGGAGGGGACATCATGGAATTAGGAGCTAGTGCTGCTATGGGAGCTGCTCTCGCAGTTGGCTTTGCCGCTCTCGGCGCAGGTATTGGTAACGGTTTGGTTACCGGCAACGCTGTTCAAAGTCTTGCCCGTCAACCGGAGGCCAGAGGTTCAATCTTGACCACCATGTTTATTTCAGTCGGTTTGATCGAAGCTATGCCCATTATCGCGGTTGTTATTTCTTTCATACTCTTGGGCAAAGCCAATTAACAATCATGTGTCTAGGCAAAAAAGGCATAGCATAATGGCTGCTCAGACCATTATGCTATCGCCTTCCTTTTGTCCACCGGTAGATGGAAGGAGGGGGACGAGTGTTAGAATTTAACGCAACAATACTAGCGCAGATAGTAGATTTTTTAATTCTATTGATATTCTTGCGCCTGGTTGCTTATAAACCGCTGGTCAAATTATTATCTGACCGCTCGGAACGTGTTACCAACGCTATTGCCGAAGCTGAGCAGCAAAAGCTGCAAGCGGAGCAATTAAAAGCCGGTTATGAAGCTGAGATGCGCCGCTCCCGGGAGCAAGCCCAGGAGATCATTCAAAAAGCTATCAAGTCCGGTGAAGATCAGGCTGCTGAAATTGTCGAAAACGGCAAAAAAGAAGCAGCCAAAATCAAGGAAGCCGCTCTGGCGGAAATCGAAAGAGAAAAGCAAAAGGCCATTGCTGAATTGCATGACCAGGTTGCTTCCCTGTCCGTGCTGGTTGCCGGTAAACTGATCAATAAAAACATGGACAACCAGACCCAGCGCAGCTTGATTGACAACTTTATTAAAGAGGCAGGGGAACTGCAATGAGAGGCCCTGTAGCGAGACGTTATGCGCATGCTTTGTTTGATCTGGCTTTTGAAAAAGATACTGCGTCCAATAAAAAGAGTATGGTCGACATAATTGAGTCCGAGTTGCTGGAAATCAGGACTATTCTGAATAACAATATTGAGCTGCAGAAGGTGCTCTATCACCCTCAGATTGTTGCTGCAGAAAAAAAGGACTTATTGGACCAGCTTTTTAAGGGAAAAATATCTGAAGTCACCAGTAACTTTCTTGCCTTATTGGTAGATCGCCGGCGGGAAAATTATCTTAGCGATATCGTCGATGAGTATGTGGTTCTGGCCAACGAAAGCCGGGGTGTTGTAGAAGCCCATGTGACATCGGCAGTGGAGCTGAAAGATGAGGAAAAAAGCGAACTGAGCAGCATCCTGGCGAGGCTGACCGGCAAAAAAGTACAGACTACTTATCAGGTGGACCCGTCTATTGTAGGCGGGGTAATTGTGCGCATCGGAGATAAAATTATAGACGGCAGTATTAAGACCAGATTGACTACCCTTAGGGAGCAGCTAAAGGCGATAAGTTAACTAGATAGGGGTGAACCAGTGAATGAAATTGCGACCTGAAGAAATCAGCTCGATTATTCGGCAGCAGATAGATAAGTACCAGACACAGATCGAGATGACGGATGTGGGTACCGTGATCAACGTTGGTGACGGTATCGCCCGTGTATACGGTTTGATGGACTGCATGTCCATGGAATTGCTGGAATTCCCAGGCGGTGTGCTGGGGATGGCCCTCAACCTGGAACAGGACAACATCGGTTGTGTTCTCCTGGGGCCATATACACACATTAAAGAAGGTGACACGGTTAAGCGCACCGGGCGGATTGTATCCGTGCCTGTAGGCGATGCTTTGATCGGCCGTGTAGTCAACCCACTGGGTCAGCCGCTGGACGGCAAGGGGCCCATTAATACCGATAAATTCAACCCGGTTGAAAAAATTGCTCCGGGTGTTATGTTGCGTAAATCAGTACACCAACCACTGCAGACCGGGATCAAGGCCATCGACTCCATGGTTCCCATCGGCCGGGGCCAGCGGGAACTGATCCTCGGTGACCGCCAGACCGGCAAGACAGCCATTGCCGTCGACACCATCATCAATCAAAAGGGTGGCGACGTCATCTGTATTTACGTAGCCATTGGACAAAAACAGTCTACTGTGGCCAACGTTTTGCAAAAACTCACTGATGCCGGAGCGATGGATTATACTATTATCGTATCCGCCACTTCTTCCGATCCGTCCCCCTTGCTCTATATTGCTCCTTTTGCGGGAGCCGCCATTGGGGAAGATTTCATGGAAAGAGGCGGGCACGTACTGATTGTTTATGACGACCTGTCCAAGCAGGCAACGGCTTACCGCGAAATGTCCCTCCTGTTGCGCAGGCCCCCCGGGCGTGAAGCTTATCCGGGCGACGTCTTTAACCTGCACAGCCGGCTGCTGGAGCGTGCCTGTAAGCTGTCCGATGAACTGGGGGCAGGTTCCATGACCGCCCTGCCGATCATCGAAACCCAGGCCGGGGACGTTTCTGCGTATATTCCCACCAACGTTATCTCCATTACCGACGGCCAGATCTTCCTTGAGCCCGACCTCTTTTATGCCGGGATCAGGCCCGCCATTAACGTGGGTATCTCCGTATCCCGTGTGGGTGGCGCAGCTCAGGTGAAAGGCATGAAGAAGGTTGCGGGAAGCTTGCGCATTGACCTGGCCCAGTACCGTGAACTGGCTGCCTTTGCCCAGTTTGGTTCCGACCTGGACAAGGCTACCCAGGCCAGACTGGTGCGGGGCGAGCGCATGACTGAATTGCTGAAACAGGGACAGTATGTGCCAATGCCGGTAGAAGAGCAGATTATCAGTATTTATGCCGGCGCCAATGGCTATCTTGACGATATGCCGGTGGAAATGGTGCTGCCTTTTGAAGCCGAATTATTAAAATTCATGAAGGCCGAGAAAAAAGATATCGTTGAAGCGATCAGGGAAACCGGCGAATTCACAGATGTAGAAGCAGAGCTCCGGGCAGCTATTGAGGAATGCAAGAAAGGTTTTATGATTGCCAGGGGCTTGTAGTAATCAGGAGTCAACTGCCGCATAAAAAGGTGGTGAATATGTAAATGGCAAATTTGCGAGATCTCCGGCGCCGGATTAAAAGCACCCAGAACATGCAGCAGATCACCAAAGCGATGAAGGCGGTGGCGGCGGCAAAAATGCGCAAGGCGCAGGATGCCGTGCTGTTGGCCAGGCCCTATGCCATAAGGATTAAAAGCGTACTGGGCCGGGTGGCGGCAGCTTCCGCCGATGTTAAAAATCCGTTGTTGGAAGTACGCGAGCCGAAAAAAATAGCCTATATCGTCATGACTGCCGACCGTGGTCTGTGCGGCGGCTTCAACAGCAATATTATCAGGTACGCAGTTAATGAATTGAAAGGTCAGGATGCTGAGATAAGTATCGTTACCGTGGGGCGCAAAAGCAGTGACTTTTTTAGCCGCCGCGATTACAGTATTGCCCAGCGATATGTTGGCTTGATAGACCATGTCCAATATGGTGCGGTGCGGGATATAGCGTCCAAAGTGATTGAAAAGTACGCGGACCAGGAATATGATGCGGTGTACCTGATTTACAGCCAATTTATCAATGCGATGGTGCAAAAGCCGATACAGGTCAAACTGTTGCCGGCTGAACCGCCGGCTGAAGCAGAAAGTTCTGATGCTGCACAGAAGGCATCTTACATTTTTGAACCTTCACCGGAAGCAGTGCTGGCCGAGCTGTTGCCCAAATACATTGAGAATGCTATTTATCAGGGTTTCCTGGAAACACGGGCAGGTTTCTACAGCGCTCAGATGACATCTATGGAAAATGCCACCAAGAGCGCGTCGGAAATCATTGAGAACCTGACCATGTCCATGAACCGGGCCCGGCAAGATCAGATTACCACTGAGATCACTGAGATTGTAGGTGGCGCTGCGGCTTTAGAATAAGTTGTGAAGGAGGTAAGGGAAGCGAATGAACGTTGGTAAAGTTGTGCAGGTTATCGGCGTTGTGGTGGACATTGAATTTCCACCCGGTCAAGTGCCTGCAATCTATAATGCCATTAAAATTAAAAGCGATAAAGAAGATATGTTCGGCAAAAAGATAGATCTTACCCTGGAAGTGGCCTCGCACCTGGGCAACAATATAGCCCGTACCATAGCTATGTCCTCTACCGACGGTCTGGTAAGGGGGATGGAAGCTGTGGATACCGGCGCGCCTATTACAGTGCCGGTAGGCAAGGCAACCCTGGGCAGGCTGTTTGATGTCCTGGGTGAACCTATTGATGGTAAAGAACCCGTGGTCAGTGAAACCATGTATCCCATCCACCGTCCGGCGCCTCCCCTGGTAGAGCAGTCCACCGAGGTGGAGCAGCTGGAAACAGGTATTAAAGTTATTGACTTGCTTGTACCCTTCTTAAAAGGTGGTAAGATCGGACTCTTTGGTGGCGCCGGTGTTGGCAAGACCGTTATTATTCAGGAGCTGATCAATAATATTGCTACGCGGCACGGCGGTGTTTCAGTGTTTGCCGGTGTTGGTGAGCGTACCCGTGAAGGGAACGACCTCTATAATGAAATGAAGGATTCCGGCGTTCTGGATAAAACCACCATGGTGTTCGGTCAGATGAACGAACCCCCCGGCGCCCGTCTGAGAGTGGCTTTGACCGGTTTGTGCCTGGCGGAGTATTTCCGTGACGAAGAAGGCGCCGATACACTGATCTTTATTGATAACATCTTCCGTTTTACCCAGGCCGGTTCCGAGGTTTCGGCGCTGCTGGGCCGCATGCCCTCTGCCGTGGGTTACCAGCCCACCCTGGCTACGGAAATGGGCCAGATGCAGGAGCGGATCACCTCGACCAAGAAGGGTTCGGTTACCTCAGTGCAGGCAGTTTACGTGCCGGCTGACGACTTGACCGACCCGGCGCCGGCAACCACCTTTGCCCACCTGGACGGTACCGTTGTTCTGTCCCGCCAGATTGCCGAGCTGGGGATTTATCCGGCCGTGGACCCGCTGGATTCCACCTCCCGGATTCTGGACCCCCTTATTGTGGGTCAGGACCATTACAATGTAGCCCGTGGTGTGCAGAAGGTGCTCCAGCGCTACAAGGAGCTGCAGGACATCATTGCTATTCTCGGTATGGAAGAGCTTTCAGATGAGGATAAATTGACTGTGGCCAGGGCCCGTAAAATTCAGAGGTTCCTTTCGCAGCCCTTCCACGTGGCTGAAGTCTTTACCGGCAAACCCGGTAAGCTGGTGCCGTTGAAAGATACCATCCGCAGCTTCCAGGAAGTTTTGGACGGTAAGCACGATGATTTGCCGGAAGATGCTTTCTTTATGGTAGGCAGCATTGAAGAGGCAGTGGAAAGAGCCAAAGCTCTAGCAGCAGAATAAGAGAGGGAGTGCGCAGTATGTCGGAAAAAAGCCTACGACTGGAAATCGTTACTCCTCAGAAGAAGGTTTTCAGCGAGGACGTGGACTTTCTGGTTGCTCCGGGCGCTGACGGTGAGCTGGGTATCCTGCCGGGTCACGCCCCACTGATCACCTCTCTCAACATCGGCATTCTGAGAATTCAGCAGGGTAATCAATGGTTTAAGATTGTCGTAACCGGCGGATTTTTGGAAGTCCGGGCCAGCAGGGTTACTGTCCTTGCTACCACAGCCGAGCGGGCTGAAAGCATCGACATAGCGCGGGCCCAGCAGGCTAAGCAAAGAGCCGAGGAGAGGCTTGCTCAAAAAAAGGAAAACCTTGATACCGTACGGGCTGAGCTGGCTCTCAAGCGAGCGATCATACGCCTTAAAGCAGCCGAAGATAAATAAGATAAAAAGGTATTCTATCCGGGATCCGGAGCAAACACGCTCCGGATCTTTTTGTTTTTGACACAGGGGGACGGTTCCTTTGTGTCACTTTTTTGACACAAAGGAACCGTCCCCCTGTGTCTGACACAAAGGAACCGTCCCCCTGTGTCAACCCCCTGTGTCAACCCCCTGTGTCAACCCCCGTGTCAGGTATGGCGGGTGAAATTAATGGAAATAATAGCATTAAAATCATTAAAATGCCTGAGCCATAATGCGGAGGTTTTATTGATGTTGAAAAGTCTGCGGTGGAATAATATACCTAAAGGAAAATTTGTCCAGGTTTGCCTGTTAGGATTGTTATTGGTTTTGTCTCTAGCGGTACTGGGGCCCCTGCTCCTGGAAATGGCGGCCTCCTACCGGGAGGAGCGGGCCCTTTTCTCTTTGCTGAAGCAATGCGGAGCCCAATTAGAATCAGTCAACGTCACGGGCTGGGCAAGAGTCAACGAAACCAGGGAGCTTAACCTTGATGCTCTGGTTGTAGATACAGCGGTTGCTTTGCAGGCCGATACGGCAGGTAGCGAGCTGGAACAATGGGAGAATGCATATGCCAGGGGGGTGAAATTGCAGGGGACCTGGGAAGGCGGTAATCGCGTGGTGGTCATGGCTCAGTCCCTGGAACTGATGCCGGATCAAAAAGCCACTCATATAATGGTCAGTATGGAAACCGGACCGGCCAGGGCAAGCCTGGCGAAAAATAAGCTCCGCAAAGCCCTGCTCTCCTTCAGCTCTGAAGAACACGTAGCCTTGACTTACACCGGCAAAATCAATGGGGCTTTGGAGCAGGCGGAACTGGCGGCCAGGGCTGAGTCAGCCATGGAGGTGGCCGGCGCCAGCATTCAGGAAAAGACAGTTAAAGATAACCTGGTGAGCATTACCGGCCAAAGCGCCGGTTTGCCGGCGGGTTTGCGCTACGGGGATAAAGAGGTCAACCTGAATGTAGCTTTGCGCAGTGACCAGCAGGAACAGGCCACCTATGTTTATGTGGCCTCCCCGGTTATTTACACCGAATATTAAGCGGGGGATAATCCGGTGAAACTAGTCATCCAGGGCGGCATCCCATTAAAAGGAACGGTAAAAGTAAGCAGCGCCAAAAATGCCGTACTGCCGGTTATCGCGGCAAGCTTATTGTCGGAAGGCCCCTGTACCTTGCAGGATATTCCCCACCTGGCCGATGTAAACAGCATCTGCCGGGTGATTGAGCATTTGGGCGCCCGCGTGGTCCGCAGCAACAATGATATCACCATTTCCGTCCCCGATCTGACGGATGTAGAGGCGCCTTACGAGTATGTGCGGCTGATGCGCGCTTCTTTTCTCGTGCTGGGGCCCCTGTTGGCTCGCGGCGGCCGGGCGGTGATACCTTTGCCCGGCGGCTGCGCTATCGGCGCCAGGCCTATTGATCTGCACCTGAAGGGTTTTAAAGCCCTGGGCGCTGAGATTATCTACGGACACGGCTGTATCGAAGCGGTGGCGGGAAGGCTTAGAGGCAGCAGGATCTATCTTGATTTTCCCAGCGTGGGGGCTACAGAAAATATCCTTATGGCGGCTACTCTGGCAAAAGGCAGCACAGTTATCGAAAACGCTGCCGTAGAACCGGAGATTGTCGATCTGGCTAACTTTCTCAATGCCATGGGAGCCAGGATCAAAGGCGCCGGCACAAAGGTAATCAAGGTGGAGGGGGTGTCCCGGCTCAACGGGACAGCGCATACCATTATCCCGGACCGGATCGAGGCCGGTACATTTTTGACGGCGGCAGCCATAACCGGCGGGGATGTGCTGGTAAACAACGTCATCTGCGAGCACCTTAAGCCGGTTACCGCCAAGCTCCGCGAGGCCGGGGTCAGGGTGGAGGAAGAGGACAACGGGATCAGGGTTGTGGGTAATGGCGATTTGCGCGCCGTTAACATCAAAACAATGCCTTATCCTGGTTTCCCAACAGATATGCAACCGCAAATGATGGCGCTCCTCTGTCTGGCCAGAGGAACCAGTATCGTTACGGAAACAATTTTTGAAAACAGGTTTATGCACGCCTTTGAACTTAAACGCATGGGGGCAAAAATAAAGCTGGAAGGGCACACTGCCGTGGTACAGGGGAGTGCAGGTTTAACCGCCGCGCCTGTTAAGGCAACTGATTTGCGGGCCGGCGCTGCCCTGGTGCTGGCAGGTCTGGCGGCCCAGGGCATTACGGAGATCAGCAATGTCTTCCATATCGACCGCGGCTATGACCGCCTGGAGGAAAAATTAAGAAGTTTAGGCGCCCATATTCGGCGGACAGCTACAGCTGCCGGCTGATGCTACACCGCGCTCCTGATGCCCCATCAGGAGTATTTTTTCTTTCCAGTTAGTTGATTGTTGACATATGGTATAATATACCATATGGTAAATATACATTTAACACATACTTTATGAGAGTGCGGGGTGGGTTCAATGCGCCGGTTAATAATTGGTACTTTCTTATTGACAGCAGCACTGCTCTCTCTCCTGCCTTTAATACAGGGGGCAGGCCGGGCCCCGGCTGCAATAGGCGCTAATACAAGCACAATCAGGTTGTATCTGCACGATACGGACAGGGTAATAAAACTGCCCCTGGAGGAATACCTGATTGGAGTGGTGGCGGCGGAAATGCCGGCGGAATTTCCTGCTGAAGCCTTAAAGGCCCAGGCGGTAGCAGCCCGGACCTATGCGGTCAAACGGTTGATTGGGGGCGGTGTGGCTAACCCCTTGCATCAGGGCGCCGATCTGTGCAATGATCACCGGCATGGTCAGGCCTGGTTATCCAGAGAGGAGCTGAAACAAAAATGGGGGACTTTGCCGTATTATAAATATTTCTACCAAGTGAAAGCAGCGGTGGACGAAACCAGAGGCGAGGTGCTGACCTACCAGGGGCAGCTGATTGATCCGGCTTACCACGCCGCCTGCGGGGGCCGGACGGAAAACTCCGAAGACGTCTGGGCGTTTCAGCTGCCCTATTTGCGCAGTGTTACCTGCCCTTATGAGGACAATCCCCAGTCGGTCCGGCGGGTTTCCATCAGCCTGGAGCAGTTTGATCAGGCTCTGGGCACCAGCCTGGCGGTTGTGCCGGTTTCCGGCAACAGCGCTGGTGACGGGATTAGAGTGCTGCAGAGGACCTCCACGGGCCGGCCTAAAGAACTGGTTATAGGCGACCGGGAAATTTCAGCTACTACATTCAGAGAGCTTCTGGGCCTGCGCTCAACCAATTTTACCTGGAAGCAGGAAGCCGGTTCCATCAGTATCACCACTACAGGCCACGGCCACGGGGTGGGTATGTGTCAGTACGGCGCCAGTGGTATGGCCAAACATGGCTATGACTACCGGACGATCCTTGGGCATTACTACAGCGGGGTGGAAGTGATGGAGATAGAAAACCTGCTCCAGCAACACTAACTGCAGATAAATAAAGCGCTATTTCTGAACACTACAAAACAAAAGAAGGCCCAACCAAATGAAATATGAAGAATTAAGTGCTGCATGGGAATAATGAAATCCCGTAATTTCTAAAACAAGAATTATAAATAAGGCATATTTTTGTGGGTGCGATCCCGTCGCACCCACATAAAATAAACGGTTTTGCAATTGGCCAACTTAGAGGAAATACCTTCTAGATGGAGTTCTTGCAGATAAACGTATTTCCAGGTCCGGGGCGCATATATATTAGAAGGGAAGTTGGTCTCAAAGTTCCTTTTTATATATGCCAGTATTCACAGCCTCCAACTTCCAACTTCCATAGCGTGGGAGGTTGGCTAAGTGCAGGAATATATTCAAAAGCGGGTTCTGGAGATCTGCAATTATATCCTGGAGACACAGGCTACGGTCAGACAGGCGGCCCAGGTGTTTCAGGTTAGCAAATCCACTGTCCACAAGGACATGACCGAGCGTCTACCCTCGTTAAACAAGCAGTTGGCCCGCCAGGTTAAGGTCATATTGGAATATAATAAAGCGGAGCGCCACCTGCGCGGGGGCGAAGCCACCAGGAGAAAATATAAAGATCTGGCATAACAAGCACAGGAATTTTGGCTAACCGGGTAGAATATATCTTTGCTAAGCCGGAAACCTTTGCCAGGGGGATCCGGGCAGCAGTTTTTGGGTTTTTTTGAGCTGAAGGGTTGGCTCATTTCTTTGTTAAGTGAAAGGGGACAAGCTAATGATTGGCGGAACAGATATAGGAGTTGATCTGGGTACAGCCAACGTGCTGGTTTGTGTTAAAGGAAAAGATATTGTACTGCAGGAGCCTACCGTTGTGGCTATAGACAGGGACAGCGGGCAGGTCATCGCGGTTGGCTCTGAAGCCAGGCGGATGCTGGGGCGTACACCCGGCAACATCATCGCCATTCGTCCGCTCCGCGACGGGGTGATCGCTGATTATGACGTTACTGAAAAGATGCTCCGTTATTTCATTAGCAAGGTAGACGGGAACCGCAAGTTGTTTTTCCGCCCGCGCCTGATGGTATGCATCCCTTCCGGTGTAACCGGTGTCGAGGAGCGGGCGGTGCGCCAGGCGGCTATACAGGCCGGGGCCAAGGAAGCCCACTTGATTGAGGAGCCCCTGGCAGCGGCTCTGGGAGCAGGAGTGAATATTGCCCAGCCAAGCGGTTCCATGATCATAGATATTGGCGGCGGGACTACCGATATTGCGGTGCTCTCCCTGGGAGGGATTGTTTGCAGCAAATCGCTGCGTGTCGGTGGTGACAGATTCGACGAAGCTATAGTGCGCTATATCCGCAAGGAATATAACCTGGCCATCGGTGAGCAGACCGCCGAAGAGTTAAAAGTGGATATTGGCACAGCTTACCTGCCCGAAGCCGCAGATAAGGAGATGGAGATCAAGGGGCGGGACATGCTTTCCGGCCTGCCCAGAGCAGTGGTGGTAACCCAGCGGCAGGTACATGAAGCTATCAAAGAGACACTGGAGCTGGTGGTGGCCGGGGTCAAAGAGGTGTTGGAGTGCACTGCGCCGGAGCTGGCTGCCGACATAATCAACAGCGGTATTATCATGACCGGTGGCGGCGCCCTGCTTGACGGTATGGATCGCTTGATCAGCAAAGAGACCGGCCTGCCGGTATTCATCGCCGATGACCCTCTTTCCTGTGTGGCCAAGGGTACCAGTATAGCTCTCGGCAATTTGAACGTGTTGAGCTCTGCGGGCAGGGGCAAGGGTTTCAAAAAGATCGTCTAATAACAAAGGCCAGCTTAATTAACCAATATTTCGGTGAACCAGGAAATCCCTATAATTCGTCGAAGTAGTAGTGTATTTGCTGCCAGCAGCAAACTTTACTAACGAATCACCGGGGGTTTCTATGCGTTTGCCGTTTTTTTGCCGGGGCAAGGTGCGCAGCGTTGTCTGTCTTTTAACAGCTTCTCTTGCCCTGTTGTTCCTTATCTACCAATTTCATAGCCAAAATATTAATTCTGTTTCCCTTCTAAATGATCGAGCCGGAGCCATTACCGGGGCCGCCGCCGTCAATGCCCCCGGCTTTGTTGTTCCCGGCGGCCTGACAGGGGCAGGGCAGATAGTGGCCCTGGCCGACAGCGGTTTGGATACGGGCGATATCAATGATTTGCACCCTGATTTGCAGAGCACTCCCGGCCAAATGCCCAAGGTGGTCATGCTCAAGTCCTGGGCCGGCCGGGCCATCCCGGATGACCCCGACGGACACGGCACCCATATGGCGGCTTCCATTGCCGGCACAGGCGCAGCCTCAGGGGGCAAATTCCGCGGCGTGGCTCCGGGTGCCAGCATTTACTTTCAAGGGCTCCTGGATCCTGAAGGCCGGGTCAGCCCGCCGGATAAACTCTACGACTTGTTCTGGCCCGCTTACTCTGTCGGCGCACGTATCCATGTGGACGGCTGGGGCGGCGGCCTGAATACCTACGGGGAGACATCCGCGCAAGTGGATGATTTCGTGCGGCATCATCCTGATTTTTTCGTGATCTTCGGCGCGGGCAACAGCGGCGCTGCCCCCTCCACCATCACCACTGAAGCCAACAGCAAAAACGCGCTGACCGTTGGCGCTTCTGAATTGCCGAGGCCCGCCTTTGTCTTCGGCACCGGCGACGCAGCTGCTGTAGCCGAGTTTTCATCCCGGGGCCCTGCCGGAGACGGCAGGATTAAACCTGAACTACTGGCCCCGGCTTCGGCTGTAATTTCCGCCTGTTCCAGTCTCACTGACAGCAATCTGCCCGGCTACCCGGCATATACGCGTATGCAGGGCACCAGCATGGCTGCGGCCATTGCCGGTGGGAATGCGGCCCTGCTGCGTGAATACTTCAAGAAAGAGCAGGGGCTTGCGGTTATTTCTGCCGCTCTTATAAAGGCCACCCTGGTAAACGGCGCCCGGGTACTGCCGGTTGGCCCTTCAAGGGAGGGCTTTGGCATCATAGATATGGCCGCCACCATCATTTCCCTGCGTGAAAACTGCTTTCAGCTAACGGACGAGTGGGTGGGCGTAGCGCAAGGGGAAAACCTTTCCTATACCTATGAGGTCGTCGACACCACAGCTCCCTTTAAAGCCACTCTGGCCTGGACCGATCCTGCCGCTCCTTACACCGGCAGCACGCAGGCCCTGGTGAACAACCTGGACCTGGTAGTGCGGACTCCTGACGGCATGACTTACTACGGCAACCATTTTCTTGGGGCCAATAGCCCGGACAGGGCTAATAATGTAGAACATGTCTATCTGCCGCACCCTGTCCCCGGGGTTTATACCATCAGCGTACAGGGAACGGCAGTCAATCATAATACGGTAAGCGGCAGCAGCGTTCCTTTACAGGATTTCGCCCTTGTGTGTGGACAGGCTCCGGTCCGTGGTGTGGTCAGCCGGGTTGCGGGAGACAGAGTCTATCTGGAGCAGGGCGGGGTGCTGGACATCAGCGGGCTGCCGGTGGTAAATCTTGTTGACGGGCAGGTTGTCCCAGGGGATGAGGAACACCTGTTTTCAGGTGCTTCTATCTACCGCACCCCTGCCAGGGTCTACCTGGATGTTGATTTGTGGCGGGTAAAAGCGGCGCGAGTCTTGCAGACAGGTGACGGGTATATTTTTACAGCCAACAATCCGGCCCTTAGGACAGGCGGATACAGCCTTGCCCGGGAGCAGGCCGTGCAGGTTAACGGGCAGGCAGGCTCCCCTGCCGATCTGCCTGCAGGAATAGAGATTGCGGCCACAGTCAACCCCTTTGATCAAAAACTGCGCCAGGTAAAAGCTTCTTACATAGAAAAGAGCGGTGTGGTTGACTCTCTGGCTATGGTCGGCGGGGAGCAGCGTTTGACGCTGGTAGGCTCCCACAGCACCTATACGATTGCCCGGGATGCGGTTGTTTCCTATGAGGACAACTACCTGAGCATCCGGCGGGAGGACCTGCCTTTTGGCGCCGGGGCCATGGGGGAGCTGGCGGAACTGCTGCCGGGCATGCCTGTGCAGCTCCGGATCGCTCCCAGCAGCGGCGCTGTTGAGTACCTGACGGTGAAGCGCTGGGTAGCCCTGGATACGGTCAGCGAGACGGACGCCGCCGGGAACGCCATCAAACTGCAGGATAATGAAGTCCACCGGCTTATACCCGAAGCGCCGGTAACGAAAGACAGGGCGCAAGCCGCCTTGCATTCCGTCTCTCCCGGCGAGCATGTGATGCTGACGCTGTTGCCGGACAGCGGTGAAGTGCTGGAGTTGCAGGCCTACAGCAGGGTCAGTTACGGCAAAGCCATAGATTTTACAAGAAGCAACAGAACTTTCTATTATATAGGTGATGACGGAGCCTACCACGGGCTCTACCTGCCCCCTGATGCCCTGATCTACCGCTGGGGGGCGGCCACCAACGAAGGGGCCATAACTCCCGGCAGCAGGGTCCGGGTAGTTATGGGTCCTGACGGTAAGGAAATCCGGCAGCTGGATATTGCGGAAACATATACCGCCGCCCGGGTTTTTGCGGGCTATGACGCGCGGGACCACAGGCTGACAGCAGCTGAGGGTGCTTCCTACCTGGCTACCGGTTCAACCGCCTACCTCAAAAACGGGTATCCGGTTATGCCCCAGGATTTGCGCCCCGGGGAAAAATTAAACCTGGAATACAACACTTCAGCAATTACAGGTGAGCCTGTGCTGGTGAAAGTAAATGCTGCAACCACGGCAGCAGCGCCGTTATTCACTACCTCCCTTTTGCGCCTGCCGGAGGGGCTGGCGGTTACAGGGCAGACCTCCGCGGCTAGCAAGGTGCGCCTCTGGTCCGGTAGCGGCGCCGCACAGGAAATCGAAGTTGATGAGTCGGGGCGTTTTAATCTGCTCCTGCCCCCTGGGGACCTTAACGGCTACAACTTCACCCTGGTTGTTGTGGACGAGGTCACCGGTGGTGTAGCAGGCCGGAAGGTGGAGCTTGCCGGCGGGAAGGAAGGAATGGATGCCGCCGGTATAGTTACGGCCGCCATGGGGCTAAAGGCAAGTGAGCAAGCTGCCCGGGATCTGCCTCTTACCCGGGCCGCCGCCGCCAAAGCCCTGGCCGGCTATTTGGGCTGGTCTGAAGCCGGCAGCCCTGCCCTTACCTTCAAAGATGCCGGGGATATCCCGGCGAATTGCCGGCTTGAGGTGGCTGAAGCAAACCGGCGGGGTATCTTCAAAGGCTACCCGGAGGGCAGCTTTCTCCCGGAAAATTACCTCACCCGGGCTGAGTCCGCCGTAGTTCTCACCGGTGTTTTGCGGGATCTGGGCCTGCCCCGGGGAGAGGCCATATATCTGCCTTACCGGGACATCACAGAGATCCCTGCCTGGGCCAGGCCAGCAGTGGCTGAAACAAGCTCCGCAGGACTCCTCACCGGCCGGGGGGACGGTAGCTTTTGTCCGGACTGCCGGATCACCGTGGCAGAGCTGGCCAGGGCCATGGCCGGCCTGGTGGATTACGTCAAGTCGCGGTTGTTGGGTTAGGCCCTGGACGAAAGGCCTGTTCCGGAGACGGACCCGCCAAAAAATTTTTTTCTGCGTATAGTATAATATGGATCTGGTTGCGTGCTGATTGTGCCCTGCAGGGTCATGTGTTAGAATTACTGGGAGGAGCGGCAGTTCCTTTGTTTCTGTAATTATAAAAAGTTGCGTCAACCTCTTGCGCGGCTGGAACTTTTCCGGCCATTCTGTGTCTAATAAGGTAAGCAGAGGGTTGCGCATTTATCAGGAGTGGCTCTCTTTGCAAGATACCAGGATTCTGGTGCAGCGAGCGCAAAAAAATGACCTGGGCGCCTTTGAAGAGTTAGTTCGCCTTTACCAGGACAGGGTTTATGGCCTTTCCTACCACCTGACCGGCAACCGGGATGACGCCCAGGATCTGGCTCAAGAAGCGATGATCAGGGCGTATAAGGCTCTGGGCAGTTTTCGCCACGAAGCTGATTTCGGCACCTGGCTGCACCGGATTACGCTAAATGTTTGGTTGAATATTAAACGCAAGAACAATCCGGTCATATTTTCTTTGGATGAAGCCATTAAGAACGACGACGGTAGCAGCCTGCAGCGGGAAGTGGCCGCACCGGACGGTGATCCCCTGGAAGCCCTGGAGGAAAGTGAGTTTCGCGCTCTGGTGCGTACAGCTTTGAACAGCCTGTCCGTAGAACACCGGGCGGTGCTGGTGCTCAGGGAGATCGAGGGCTACAGCTATGAAGAGGTATCCCACCTGTTGGGGTGTTCCCTGGGTACTGTGAAGTCACGGCTCAGCAGGGCCCGGGAAGTACTGCGCCGTGGGATGAAGGAATTGGGACGGCAGGCCGGCCGGGATGTAGCCGCTGCCAGAGAAAGAAGATGATTGCTTATGGAATGCCGCAGGGCTGAAAGGTTAATATCATTGCAGCCGGATGGGCAGCTGACAGCAGAAGAAAGCGCCCTGCTGGCCATGCACCTGGCGGAATGCCCTTCCTGTGCCCGGGAGCAGCAGTTGCAGCAGCGCCTCACCGGGTCCTTGCAGGAGTTGGGCCGGGTGGCGGAACCAGCGCCGGTTGATTTTAGCAGCCTGGTGCTGCAGGAGCTCAAGCCGCAGCGCTCCAGGGTTTTGTCCTATCTTCCCGCCACGTGGCGCAAGGCTGTTGCTGTTGCCGCCGCCGCTTTATTGCTCATCGCCGGGGCCTCCGGCGGCGCGGCGGAGCTCTGGCAGTTGGCCACCGGCGGCGGGAGAAACCTGGCTCTGGAGCCCAGGGAGCCTGCCGGTGCGGAGGGCAGCAGGGTAGATGAGCACATCGCTCTAAATACCCCCGGCCCGTTGGCTACTTCCGCTCCTGATGCCGGGGAAGATGCCGGTACCGGCACGCCGGCTGGGCCTGCTCAGCCAAACCAGCCAACACCTTCCGGTGAAGTGACATCCACCCAGACTGACGAGGCTGCCGGCGACGAAGCCGGAGCCGCCGGCGATACACTAGAGGTAGCGCCCCTTATGGCGGCCAATGAGCCTGCCGGGGCAACGGCCTTGCTCAGCGACGACATGAAGGTGACCAGTACGGTGCTGAAGTTTGCAGTGGACGATATTGAAGCCGCCAGGGTCAAGGCAGTCAATATTGCCGCAGGGGCCGGTGCCGCCAACCAGGTATTCCCGGAGCAGAATAGCGGCAAGGCCGTTCTGGTAATGAGGATGACCGTCGAAGCAGCCCGGGCAGGGGACTTAATCGGCAGCTTGCACCAGGTGGGTACCCTGGTGGATCGCCAGGATGAAAGCAGGGAGTTGACCGCTCTGTACAATGAGACCATGCTCCGGTACAACGATCTGATCCAGCGCCGCAGCCAGGCTCAGGACGCCGCGGAACAGCAGCAGCTGGCGGCCCAGGCAGCTTCCTACAAGAGGCAGCTGGATGCCTGGTCAGAGGAAGCGGGCAAACGCGTCCTCATGGTCTGGCTGGAAGGGAAGTAAAACCCGTTAGATGAACCGACTAAAAGCCGGTGGCAGCACCGGCTTTTATTATACCTGGGCGGCCTGGCAGTTAGTGGTAATAATATTTTTTTGTTCTGGATGGAACTTTTGCCGCCAACCGGCTGTCTAACTAATCAGGTAGCAAATGAGGAAAAGAATATCTGCCGGGCAGGAATTTGCCTGACTATGCAGAATCAGTCTTTTCAGCCAGGCTGCCTGCAGTATTACCTGAGGTTGCCAGCTAAAATGCAGCACACTTCGCAGCTTTTTCGCAGCAACGCACTTGCTTCAATGCTACTAGCGCAAGGGGGGATGTGCAACAGTATTTATTTTTTGCCAGGGCTTTTAGCCATATTAACTGGCTAGCCCGAACCATTTTACAAAACAAAAATTTTAGGAGGGAAATAATTTGAGAAACAAAAGAAAACTTATAGCCATTCTTGTTTGTCTTTCTTTTGTCATGAGCCTGTTAGTGCCCATGAGCGCGTTGGCTTGGACCCAAAACCGGGTAACCAGTGTCCCTACACTGAGTGACGATGCTACTAATGAGCCTCTTGGCAAGTTGACTTTAATGGAAGATAGCGATTATACTGATGACCTTCTTGCTGGTAAGTCCTTTACCGTAACTTTCCCTTCAGGAGTAAAGCTTCAGGCTGGTACTACAGTCGAGTTTTATTATGGGAAAGATGCAGGTAAAAAATGGTATACAACAGATGAGCTTCAAGATAGTGGTGTAGATGTTGATGTAAAACAGAGTGGCGACTATACCCTCGATATCAAACTACCTGCAAACTTTAATGATGTTGCTGATGAGCAAAACGGCGTTAGGATTACTCCGGTCGTTAATATTGACGGCTTCGACGGCGGCGATATCGAAGTCGTAGTTGACGGTTTTGACTCCGGTATCACCAGCGGTACCTATGTGCTGGGCCGTGTAATTGCAGGTGAAACCACCGCCAGAGTACTCTCCACCCCGACCGTAGGCGAAGGTAATGTTACGGGCGGTATCATCCGGATCACAGAAAACAGCAGCACAGCTATTGGAACTGGATCCCAGAAAATCACTGTTAAATTACCCGCGAACTTTACTTGGGTTAATCAAACTAAAGTTGACTTTTTAGGCGGACTGTCCGGTTTGCAGGAAGATACACCTAAAAATTATGGTGATGGGAAATATTATATTGATCCTGACAGCTGGAACACCCGCACTCTGACGATTTACTTAGATCCTCAATCTCGCACACAAAGAGGCATCATCCAGATCACCCCTTGGTTCTCAGCTGAAAGCGATGCCAAGTATGGTGAAGTGGAAGTATCTCTTGATGGCGACGAAATTACTTCTGAAGACCTAGTTATTGCCAACTATGCCGACTTTGGTGTCAACGTATCAGCTGACGGCGATGTGGAAGAAGTCTTAGCCGGTCAGATCGATGCTAAGCTGACCAAGCTCTTAATTAAAGAAAACGTTGCAGGCAGCTTGCTCCCCAACCGCAAAACCAGGATCGAGTTCCCGAAAGGGGTCAAGATCGTTGATTTTGAAACCAGCGGTGTAAAGAATATTAATCAATCTGCATTGAATAAAGAGTTGAGTAGTAAAATTGATGGCACGGACAATTATGTGGAATTCATCATCCCCGATGCCAACAGCCCAAGCAGCAAGATAGAGTTTAAGGTGAAATTCATTGTCTCCATCGAAGCTGGTTTTACCGGCGATATCGTAGCTGAAGTCTCTGGCCGCTCCGGTGCTGAAGGTGAAGCCGTTCTGGGTGTCGCTTCAGCTCCTGTGAAAGTTACTACTGGCGAAATGAAGAACCTGACCATTGGTCTCAGGGATCAGGCAATCGGTGATATCATCATCACTGAAACTGTAAAAGGCGCCATTATGGAAGAAAACTATAAATATAATGATTGTGAGTTGCGTGTCGTCTTACCTGAGGGAATCGAATGGTCCAAGACCCCGGACGTAGAAGTGGAGGGTAACCTGGAAATCGAAGAAAATAAAGTTGATACGGATGACAATGTACTGATCATTCCGATCAAGAGTGAGAGCACCAGACCCAGCCAGATCACCATCAGCAACGCCAAAGTTGACCTGGATCGCACCATTCCTGAGGGCGATGTGACGGTCAAGATTCAAGGTACTGCTGTGGTAGAAAACTTCGAAAAGGATTACGATAAGTCTAAGGGATATGAAGATGTTGAAGATGCTGGGTTATTCGACACCGCTACCGCAGCTAAGGGTGTAGTTGCCCGCGTAGCAACCCCGGCTCCTGGCGATCAGAAGAACGTTGCTGTGTTCAAAATCGGTGAAAGCTCCTTCACTCTGAATGGTGTAGAAATAGCTATGGACGTTGCTCCGTACCTGCAGAACGACAGAACCTACCTGCCGGTTCGTTTTGCAGCCAATGTCTGCGGCGTGTCTGATGACAACATCATGTGGAACCCCAGCGACTACAGCGTAGTTATGATTAAGGGCGACCGCATCGTGAAACTGGTCATCGGCAGCAACACCATGTTGATCAACGGCGTGCCCTTCAACATGGACGTAGCTCCTGAAATCGTGGATCCGGGCCGCACCATGCTGCCTCTCCGCTGGGTTGCCCAGGCTCTCGGCTGCTCAGTAGATTGGGATCCTGTTAACTACACAGTAACCCTTCAGTAATTAACCTACCGGTTAAAAACCGGGTTCCTCCAGGAACCCGGTTTTTTCTCAGAAATTTTTATATTGACGCCGGGGCTGCCGGGTCGGTATACTGCTGTTAGCAATATTTAACCGGGTTAATAATTTATAGTAGAAAACAGGAGTTGACATCTATTGAGGAAGTATCTGTTTTTGTTGGCGGCATGTACACTGCTGCTCTGGGCGGCTGGGCCCGCCTGGGCAGCTGAAACAGACACCCTGGAGTTGGACCTCAATGCTACTATTGAGCGGGCTCTGAAGCACAGTGAGCGGGTCAAGGCAGCTGGTTTTGCTCTGGAAAGTGCGGAGATCTCCCGTGAGCAGGCGGAAAAGGATTTGTATATCACCGAAGTAAATATCGGTATGACTTACACCGGGGCTGCCTATGAAGCAAGCTACGCCAATCTCTTGACCTCCAACCTGAGCTGGCGCATGTCTGAGAAAAGCCTGACTGCAGAGCAAGACGCCGTGGCCCTTAAAGCCTGCAACCAGTACTGGGAGCTGAAGAAGGCCCTTGTCGGCGTGGATACGGCCATGCTGGCCCTGCAGAAGGCCAATGCGGACTGGCAAAAAGCTTCCGCCTTCAAACAGGTTGGTTTGATCACCAACGCTGAGGTTTTAGGAGCTTCAACAGCGCTGGCTTCCGCTAAAGCTTCCCTGGAAGACGCGGAAATCGCCCTGGAAAAGGCCTATGTGTCTTTTAACCAGATGATAGGTTTAAAGCCTGACGCCAGGCCTGTGCTGACGGAAGAGGTAGTGTATGAGCCCCTGGATCCCGAAACCGATGTGGATTTTCTTGTAGCTAAAGCCATCGCCGACAGCCCTGCGGTTTGGCAGGCCGAACAGCAATTGGACATGAAAACCATCCTGGCAGATCTGGCCTTTTACACCGGTGACTACACCCCTTACAAGATAAGAAAAATTGATACCCAGCAGGCGGAACTCAATATAGCTACCGCCAAAGATGCCACCGACACCCTGACCAGATCCCTCTACTACGGCATACGCACCCTGGAAGAAAAATACCCTGCTGCTAAACAGGCTGTAGAGCTGTCCGAGGAAAACCTGCGGGTTGCGGAAGCGAAGTTCCGGGCCGGTATGGCTGTCAGGGCTGATGTGGTAGCGGCTCAATCCTCATTGGCTGATGCCCGGCAAGGGCTAATGCAGCTGGAGGTTAACCACGCCTATCTAAAACTGGCCCTGGAAAAGCCCTGGGCATACGCAGCATAAAGAAACCATCATACTGGTCGAAGAAAAACCCATTGTCCTTTGCTGTCGGGATAGTGGGTTTTTTGCCGTCTGGTTAGTTAAGCGACTCACGCCCCTGAACACTAACATTTTTTAGCGGTATCGGGCATAAGAAAACAAGGCGGTGTATTTCTTTTCACTGATAAAATGCCTTCGCCATGGAGGATAAAGAAAAACTGTGATAGAATAAGCAATGAATTGACGAATAATGCCGTATTGGTAAAGGATAAGCTGACATGAAGATTACTCTCCTCGGTGTGGCTATTGATGCCCTTACTATGGAGCAAAGTGTCGACCGGATAGCGGATTTTATCAAAGAAGGCGGGCCCCACCGGGTCCTGACCCTCAACCCGGAGTTCCTTTACCGGGCCCAATCCGACCCGGGCCTGATGGAGCTGGCCCGGCGCGCTGATCTGGTCACCCCGGATGGCATCGGCATTGTATGGGCCTGTGGTATGGCAGGCAGCCCGGGGCTGCAGCGGGTGACCGGCATTGATTTGCTGCTGGCCCTGGCGCCCAGGGCGGCCCAGGAACAATGGCGCGTATATCTATTGGGCGCAGCTCCCGGTGTGGCTGAAGAAGCAGCCCTAAAGCTGTGTCAGGGCTACCCGGGCCTGCAGGTGGTGGGGACCCGGCACGGTTACTTCCAAGAAGGGGAGGAGGCCGCTATAGCGGAACAGGTCAGGCAAACAGGCGCGCAGCTGTTGTTTGTAGCCCTGGGCGCGCCGAAGCAGGAGCAGTGGATTCACCGCTATCTGGCACAGACAGGCGCGTCGGTGGCCATAGGTGTGGGAGGCAGCTTCGATGTCATTGCCGGCAGGGTGCAGCGGGCGCCCCGTTGGCTCCAGCGCCTGCACCTGGAATGGCTGGGCCGCCTGCTGCGGGAACCTTCCCGCTGGCGCCGGCAACTGGTGCTGCCCCGTTTTGCCTGGCTGGTGTTCAAAAAGTACCGCTTGGGGAAATAATTAAACAGATTATAGCCGTTAATTTAACATAGACGCGGAATTTTTATCTGTATTACGCGTTGCTAACAGATGCGTCGCTAGAATATACTGCGGGAGATTATCAATGCCCAGGGTGGTTATATCAGGTTACTACGGTTTTCACAATATCGGTGATGAAGCTATGCTGCACGCTATGCTGCAGGCTTTAAGAGAGGCTGTGCCGGGTCTGGAGGCTGCAGTCCTCTCCAGAGATCCGGCCTACACGGCCCGGCAGTTCGGGGTTGAGTCAATTCCCCGGGATGATCTGGGGCAGATTGTGCGGGCCTTGAGGAAGGCGGAGCTTTTCATCAGTGGCGGCGGCGGCCTTTTGCAGGACGTTACCGGTCCCAAAAGCGTCGTCTACTACCTTGGCCTGGTAGCGCTGGCCAGGTTGCTGGGCAAACCGGTTTTCTTTTATGCCCAGGGCTTTGGGCCGGTTAATACCCCACTGGGCAAAAAGCTGGTCAAATTAATCGCCAACAGGGTTGATGCCATTACCGTACGGGATCCTGATTCCAGGGCGGAGCTGGTCGCCCTTGGAGTTAACCGCCCCCCTATTGAAGTGACTGCCGATCCCGTGCTGGGCCTTGATCCCGGACTGGTTGACCTGGCCAGGGGCAGGACCATACTGGCCGGGCTCGGTTTGGGTGACGCGCCTGTAGCCGGCATATCTGTGCGCCCCTGGAAAAATGCCGGGGATTACCTGGGTGTTTTGGCCCGGGTCGCCGATGACCTGGTTGCTGCAGGTTGGCAGGTTCTCCTGGTGCCCATGCACCAGCCCGTGGACCTGGTCTGCTGCCGTGAGGTTGCAGCGCGTATGAAGGCCCGCGCCTTTATTTTTGAGGAGCCGGCGGATTATATGGATATCCTGTCTCTCACAGCCGGCCTTGACCTGGCTATCGGGATGCGGCTGCATTTCCTCATTTTTAGTTCCCTTTTCGGCGTCCCGCCGGTGGGCATCACCTACGATCCGAAAGTAAACCGTTTTCTGCAATCCTTAGGTTTGCCCCCCGGGCTCAAGGTGGAAGACCTTGATTATCAGGCGTTGTCAGCCAGGCTGCAAGATATACTGGACAGGCGGGAGCAGGTGAAGGCGCAGTTAAAGGAGCGCCTGGCGCCCTTGCAAAAGGAAGCCCAAAAAAACGCTGCACTGGCCGCTGAACTTCTGGTTGCCACTGCAACGTCTAACAGGTAAAGGGCTGTTTTGCCGGATTGATTTGCAGGAACCGGCCGGAATATGTGGAACACTATTAGTGAGAGGAGTAATGAAGGATGAAGTTGAACAGGACCGCCCTGCCTGCCCTTATTGTGGTTGGAGCGGTGTTGGTGATGACCTTTTGGGGTGTCACGGCTTTTGCCGGAGCCGCTGATCCGGGCAGCAGCGCAGACCCGCTGGTAACCCAGAGCTATGTGGATCAATATGTCCAGTGGACAATAGCTGACATGAAAACCGGACAGGTTTTTGAAGGCAAAGCCGGTACGGAACTGCTGCTCAGGCGCGGTGACGCGGTGGTCGTTGACAGCACCGGCAACGGCATCCCGGATTTGACCGGGGGCGTTGATCTTCAGGCACGGGATAGAGTTCCCTTAAATCACCTGCTGCTCATCCCCAGGGATGATGGACGGGGCTTTATAGCTACGGGTTCCGTGGTGGTTATGTACCGGGGTGAAGCAGTGATCAGGTAATTTGTTGACGAACGGAGTGAATGACTGATGGTTAGAAGGCGGAGGCTCAAGCGCAAGAGGCCCTTCATTATATTCTGCCTGTTGCTGGCAGCCTTGTTTTACGGCGGCTATACGCTGTATGCCAATGATTTCTTTTTACCCAGCTTTGAGCTTGGCAGCAGCCCGGCCCCTCCAGTAAACACTGGCCAGCGGCTTAATGTTCTGCTGCTTGGTGTAGACGCCAGGGAAGGTGAGAGCCAGACCCGTACCGATACGATTATTTTAGCCAGTGTAGATCCCAAAACAAAACAGATGTCGCTGCTTTCCATACCAAGAGACACCAGGGTCAATATTCCCCGGCACGGCTACGACAGGATCAACAGCGCCGCTGTCTATGGCGGGCCGGAGATGTCCATGAAAGTGGTATCGGAGCTATTGGGTATACCGATCAAGTACTATGTAATAGCTGATTTTAACGGTTTTAAGAATATTGTAGACGCTCTGGGTGGGGTGACCCTTGAGGTTGAGCAGGATATGTACCATTATGACCCCACGGACAATTACGCTTATCACATTGATTTAAGCCGGGGGCTGCAACGCCTGGACGGTGACAAGGCGCTGCAATATGTGCGCTACCGCGGCTATGCCATGGGGGATATTGAGCGCACGGCCCACCAGCAGAAATTCCTGGTGGCCCTGGGCAAAGAGATGCTGCAGCCGGGCACCATCCTAAAGCTGCCGTCACTGATCCCCGAAGTGAATAAATATGTTAAAACCAATTTAAGCCTCAGCGATATGATGAAGATGGCTTCAGCGGCTAAAAGTATGGAGGACGGCAATTTTGTAGCTCAAACTCTGCCCGGGCGCCCTGTGGATATTGACGGGATCAGCTACTGGGGTGTTGATCCCGCTGAGGCCAGGCAGATGGTGGCAATGCTGTTTAGAGGGGAGACGACAACTGATGTTGTCCTGACTACGCCTTTAGATGGTCTGCCTGCAAGTAGCGGTTCTGCAGTAAGCCGGCATGAGACAACGGAGGATGATGAGGAGGACGATACCCGGGAAACCACCGGCGCAAATAAGAGGGAAACCATAACAGAGCGGGAGATAAAAAGCATTCCCTCTGCCGATAATGTTAAGATCACGCCCGCCGACGAGAGTGAAGACGATAGTGGTTCCACCGGTGAAGAAGAAACGGATACCGAAGGAGCCGATGATGAAGATGACCCGCAGGACGACTCAGAGGGCTATAACCCCGGCATCCCCGGCGCAGCATCTTAAAACAAACTATATGACATACTAATAGTCCCTCTGCCGGCAAGGCAGAGGGACTATTAACTGATTTGGTCTTTCTTTAATTGCAGGTTGCGGCTTCAGCCTCATAATCTCCATAGGTATATTGTTTATTAATAAGCAGTTCATTAAGTAGTTCATTCAGCCGGCGGCGTTTCCTGCCCCTCCAGGTGGGGCAGCGCTGCAGTCATACCTAAAAGGAGCCAGAAGTACGAGGCCATCATGGGGACCTCAAAGATGTTTTCCACCCCGTTATGCAGCAGGACGCCCAGCAACCCTACAATCAAACCCACGGCAAGTCCTTTTAAATAGGTATCGGTGAGCCGGCGGTAAGAATTCATGGCGCACCGGATACCGCTGAGCAGTAGCAGCACATAGGCGGCAATGCCGACTAAGCCGGATTCAGCTGCTGTTTTGAGGTAAAAGTTGTCTACATAATTGCTGCTGGGAATATGACGGGCTGCCACAGCGCCACCATAGCGGCCAAAGCCTTCTCCAAACAGGGGGTTGTTATTGAGCTTGTCCAGGGCTACATTCCAGCGGGCGACCCGGCCGGCCCTGGCGCTGCTGAGCAGGTACGCCGGGGACAGCAAATAACCGATGCGGGCGGCAATCCCGGGGATTATCCTGGGGGCGGTATAGGCGGCTGCCACCAGCGCCAGCAGAATACGCCAGTTGTACAACAGGCCGTAGATAAAAAGTGCGCCGGCCATAGCCAGCCAGGCTCCCCTGGAGTAGGTGAAGAAGAGGCTGAGAACCATGGGTACCAGGCAAAGGGCGTAAAAGTAGCGCCATAACCTGCTGTTGGCTGACAGCAGCTGGCTGATCGTAATAGGGATCACCAGCACCAGGAAGCTGCCCAGAACATTGGGACTGCCCACAATGGAAAACACTCTGGTCCTGACGCTTTCTGTGCTGTCCAGCCAGTGGGAGGGGATCTGAACCCCGACGATGTACTGGTAGACCCCATGCAGCGCAACCAGGGTGCCCAGCAGTACCAGCCAGTTAATCAGTGCCCGTGCCTGTGCTTTGTTGAGCAGCAGGTTGCTGGCGATAAAAAACCACAGCATGTACTCAACATAAACCCGCACTCCTTCGATAGCTATGCCCAGCTGAGGTGAGCGGACCAGAAAAAGGAATGCCGCCACTGCCAGGTAGAGCAGGATGGGCAAATCCATCGGGGTCAGACGATAGCTGATTTTGCCCCGCAAAGCCATCTGGACCGGCCAGGCCAGACAAATGAGCACGAACAGCAGCTCATCCCAGTAAGCGGCGAAAGTAGAAGTCGTGCCAAAGTATTCGCGCAAGCCATAGTCCAGGAGGATATATGAAAATACCAGCCATAACAGTGTTTCAACACGGATTCCGGCCAGGCTGCGCATCGCCAGGCTGTTCTTCAGCAGGGGAGGAAAGTTGATGTTCATAAACAGGCTTCCCGCGATGCCCCGCCTGATGGCTGAGCCGGCCAGCTCCAAAGGGTGAACCACTGTCCCTGCAACGGCGGCGCAGAGCCTGCCGCTTAGAGAGTGCCGCAGGGCCCCTTGCCTGCTGTAAGCGGCTGTCCCGTTGACCAAACCATACAGGCGGCTTTGTTGCCATACCTGAGAGATCCCGCCGGTCAAGCGGCCAAAGATACTCTCCTGCCATATATGATGAGCCACAGCATACCTCCTTAAAACAATTACTTCATTGATTATAAAACATCGTGCCGGACAAATCCAGACAGTAGCAGTCTTTGCTTCTTGTGGAAAGGCCTGTTAGTTGTTAAAATGGGAAAAGCATAGCAAAGGGAGTTATTTTTGTGGGTTTGATTAAAGTTGTTCATATCATCGGCGGCGGTGAATTGGGCGGCGCCGAAAGACATATTATTAATCTGGCGCAGGCTGTTGACCCACAAAAAGTGGCCATCAGCATCTGCTGTCTGTTTGAAGCTCCCTTAGCCGGGCTTGCCGCCTCTGCCGGGATCGATACCTATGTTGTGACCATGCGCAACCGCCTGGATTTTACCGTTGCCGGCAAGCTGGCGGCAATAATCAAGGAGCAGGGTTTTGATCTGGTGCATACCCACGGAGTCAGGGCTAACCTCCTGGGCAGGCTGGCCGCACGCCAGGCCCGCAAGCCGGTGGTGACCACAGTGCACAGCCTGCTGGAAATGGATTACCCGGGCTTTTTGACGCGGCAGGTCAATTATTTTACAGAATGGGCCACCCGGAGCTGGACCAGGCGGTTTATCACGGTTTCCAATGCGCTGAAAGCCAAACTGGTGGCCGGCGGTGTGCAGAAGGAACGGGTTACGGTAATTTATAACGGTATTGATCTTGCGGCATTTAGCCGGGAGATAGAACCGGGGGCTGCCCGGGCAGCACTGGGCCTTGCGCCTGATGTGCCTCTGGTGGGTATTGTTGCCCGCCTGCATCCTGTCAAAGGACATCAATATTTTATCGCAGCGGCCAAACAGGTGCTGGAACAACGTCCCGATGCCCGCTTTGTTGTCGCCGGTGAGGGACACCTGCGGGCAGAATTGGAGGAGATGGCCGCAGGGCTGGGTATAGAGCCGCAGATAATCTTCACCGGTTTTGTAGAGGATATCCGTCCGCTGATGTCGGATCTGGATCTACTGGTGATTGCCTCCCTGTGGGAGGGGTTCGGTTTGACTGCGGTGGAGGCTATGGCCCTTGGCGTACCGGTTGTTTCCACCGAAGTCGGTGGCCTGCCGGAGGTGGTATTGCATGGAGAGACGGGGCTGTTGGTGCAGCCCGCCGATCCGGCTGCCCTGGCCAAAGGGATTTTGTGGCTGCTGGAACACCCTGTGGCTGTGGCAGGTATGTCCAACAGGGCCAAACAAATAGTGCAGGAAAAATTCACTTCCGGGGTTATGGCTCGTCAGACGGAGGAGTTATACCGCAGAGTGTTGGGGGAAAAGCCTTGAGGAACGAAACGATTATCTGTCTCGCGGCTGCCAACTGGGAAGGCATGTGGGCGCGGGCTCAGCAACTAATGACCATCTTTGCAGACCGGGGTAACCGGGTCCTTTATGTTGACCCGCCCATCACCTGGCTCTCTCCCTTGAAGAATCCTTCCCTGCGCAAGGGCGACTATGACAGCCTGCGCCGGGTGGAGGAAAATATATGGGTGTATAGTCCCCCGGTGACAGTGCCTTTCGGTAATATTTACCGGATGATCAACCGCTTCAACCAGCGGAGGCTGTTCTATAGTCTTAAAAAAGTATACCGCACCTTGAGCTGGCAACCTACCATCTACTGGACTTACCTGCCCAATACCGTTGATCTGCCGGTTCCGGAGGAGCCTTTGCTGCTCTATGACTGTGCCGATGAGCATACGGCTTTCCCCGGCTTGATTAAGAAGGAAACAGTAGCCGGGATGGAAAGGGAGCTCTTTGCCAGAGCAGGTGTCGCCCTGACCAGCGCGGGGGAATTGTATCAAAAGAAAAAAGCCCTGGCGCCGGGGCTTTTGTTGACGCCCAACGGCGCTGATGTGTTGCATTTTCAACAGGCATTGCGGCCGGAGTTGAAGGTGCCGCCGGAACTGGCCTCCTTGCCCCGCCCGGTGATTGGTTATGTGGGGGCGGTGAGCAATTGGCTGGACCTAAGGCTGCTGGCGGATGCCGCCGGCGCCCGTCCGCACTGGTCCTGGGTGTTGATTGGACCGGTTGATACCGACGTTGCTCCTTTAAAAGCTTTACCCAACGTGCACCTGCTGGGCCGCAAAAACTACTCAGAGCTGCCTGCTTACCTCAAGGGTATGGATGTAGCCCTGATCCCCTTCGCCATCAACGAGTTGACCCGGGGGGTGAACCCGGTGAAGCTCTATGAATACCTCGCCGCCGGCAAACCGGTAGTGTCCGCGGACCTGCCCGAAGTGCGTCCCTTCCAGCCCGTGGTTGCCGTCTACCAAAACCAGGGGGAATTTATGGACAGGCTGGAAGAGGCCCTGGCGGGGGACGCCGGGGACAAAATAGCTGCCAGGGTGCGCCTGGCCGAAGATAATTCCTGGTTTGCCAGGGCTGCAGCCATTGAAAAAGAGATCCACCGCTACAGGTCAGCCCGCACAGATATATCATAGACGCAGGGTGCGGCAATAAATATGGCTGCGGCCATAGTATAAGCCGGGTAAGGGCCCATGACCTCTACGGTGTCACCGCATAGCTCCGCTGCAGTGCATTGTATAAGCCGGTGAGTCCGGGGAAAAAAAGGAGACCCCAAAAGGGGCCTCCTGCGCTTCAGCGCCAATCATTCGAGGGCTATTCAATCACAACGTCTAAAATCATGCCTTTGAATTCGTAGTCCAGGGATTTGATATAATAGTCCTTGTTCCTGCGGATTTCCTGTCCGCCCAGGTTGATGGTCGCTCCGGATATGGCTGTTTTTCCCTCCACAACCACGATCAGATCCTTCAAATACGGGTCAATGGCCTCCACACGCCGCCCGGCGCTGTCCGTGGTTATGCTATAAGCTGGTCTGGTTTTGACATCTGTAATCACTACATCGGTAAAGCTGGAGCCTGAGGCCATTCTGTCGCCCACCTTGATACTGGTGAGCATTTCAGGTCTCAGCGCCGGCGCCAGGACCGTCACCTTGACTGTCCTGGCGGTGGACTCTCCGCCCCCCGGGCCTTTAAATTTGTAAACTGCACCGCCCAGGACTAAAAGCACAGCCAGTAACACCAGAAAATCAACTATATTTATTAAACCAAAGAGTTTTCCTTTCTCGTCAATTAATTTCATGTCTTTCCCCCTTCTAGTTCCTCATTACAATATAAATCAATTTTTGCTGCAAAGCAACGTGCAAAACAAATGTTTTAATCCCTACCATGAGTGTTTATAATATACAGGAAAGGGGTGGATATTTTTGATGGATATTAACCAGATCCAGTCAGTATTACCGCACCGTTACCCGTTTCTTTTAGTGGATCGCATTGTTGAGGTGGAAGAAGGCCATAAAGTGGTGGGGCTTAAAAATGTGACTATCAATGAAGCGTTTTTTCAAGGTCATTACCCCGGTAACCCGGTGATGCCGGGTGTTTTGATTATAGAGGCTATGGCCCAGGTGGGCGCTACGCTGCTTTTGTTGATGCCCGGGTTTGCCGGCAAGACGCCGCTATTTGCCGGCATCGACAAGGCCCGCTTCCGGCGGCAGGTGGTGCCCGGGGATCAGCTGCGCCTTGAAGTGGAGCTCCTTAAGCTCCGCAGCAGGGTCGGAAAAAGTTACGCGGTGGCTTATGTTGACGGGGAAATAGCTGCTGAGGCGGAGCTGATGTTTGCCATTTCCGCTGAAAACAATCAAAATACCGCGAAATAAGGAGGGTGTATAAGCTATCCTTGTTTTGCTGTTTATTTCGGCCTGCTAATCAGTTGATTTATCAACAGGTTCTTCTATTTTATTCTTGTCACCACAGCCCTTGATACGGTAAAATGATGATGTTACCTTGCTTGTACTATCAGTTTGGAGTGATCTCTGTTGCAGATACCGGTCATGGCTATCCTGTTGGCCTTTGCTGTAGCACTGTTAATAACACCTCAGGTCATAAAATGGGCTTTTAAATGGGGTGCCCTGGACCGTCCGGATAACAGAAAAGTGCACCAAAAGGTTATGCCCAGACTTGGCGGTCTGGCTGTTTTTATTGCCTTTACCGCTGCAGTATTGCTCACCCAGGAACTCACCCATAATGTGATCGGCTTACTGGTAGGCGGCGGTCTGATTGTCGTGTTGGGTTTATTTGATGATACCCGGGGGCTCAGCCCCAAAGTCAAGTTGGCCGGGCAGGTGGTGGCCGCCTGCGCTGTCACTGCTTTTGGGGTGAGAGTGGATTTTCTGACCAATCCTTTTGGAGAGGAATACCTGCTCCTGGGCCTTTTGAGTATTCCTGTCACTGTGCTGTGGATTGTTTCAGTAACTAACGCGGTTAATCTGATTGACGGGTTGGACGGCCTGGCCGGCGGAACCGTTGGTATTGCCGGTTTAACCCTGGCTGCGGTAGTTTTTATTGAGACCACGCAATCCGGTGGCTTGACGGGGCAATATGAAGCCATTACCCTGGCTTTAATCCTGGTCGCTGCAGTGCTTGGTTTTCTGCGCTACAATTTTTTCCCGGCCAAAATTTTTCTCGGTGACACCGGGTCTATGTTCCTGGGCTTTAGTATCGCCGTCCTGGCCGTTATGGGTGTAGCCAAGAGCGCTACCTTTATTTCTGTGATTATACCGGTGGTTATACTAGGCTTACCTTTACTGGATACAACCTGCGCCATAATCAGGCGTTTTATCTGGCAAATGCCGATCATGCAGCCTGACAAGGAACACCTGCACCACCGTTTGATGGAAATGGGTCTCAACCACAGGCAGGCTGTTTTATGCATCTACTGTGTCAATATTGTGCTGGGTTTGAGCGCGATCCTGCTTACTCTGATCACCCAGGAGCAGGCAGTTATCTTCCTTGTGGTTTTATCTACCGCCATATTGATCCTGGCCAACAAGATCGGCGTCACCGGGTCGCGGACCCGCAAGTCCTACCCAACTCAAACAAAAGAACAGCAGCGGTCCTCCTACCTGTAGGACCGCTGTTAATTTTAAAATAGGGAAATTTGTCGAAACAGTCTGAGGTCAATAAAAAGGAGGGATTTCGTGTCTAATAAAGTAAGAAAGGCGATTATACCGGCAGCAGGCAGGGGTTTGCGCTTTTTACCGGCCACCAAGGCCCAGCCCAAGGAAATGCTGCCCATCGTAGATAAGCCTGCCATTCAGTACATTGTGGAGGAGGCCGTTGGTTCCGGCATCGAACAGCTCTTGATTATTACCGGCAGTACTAAACGGGCCATTGAAGACCACTTTGACAAAAATGTGGAGCTGGAAGCGCATTTAAAAGCAAAAGGCAAAAAGGATTTATTGGAGCTGGTGCAGGACATCAGTGATTTAGTAGATCTCCATTATATAAGGCAGAAGGAGCAGTTAGGCCTGGGGCACGCTGTTTATTATGCCAGGCAGTTTATCGGGGAAGAGCCTTTCGGTGTGTTGTTGGGTGATGATATCGTCCAGAGCAAAACCCCCTGTTTACAGCAGCTGACGGAGTTATATGACGAGGTGCAGTCCTCGGTTCTGGCTGTGATGGAAGTGCCGGAACAAGATGTAAACAAGTATGGGATCCTGGATGCAGTGGAGGAAAAGCCGGGGGTATACCGGGTTTTGGATCTGGTAGAAAAGCCGCCGGTAGGCAAAGCCCCCTCACGCCTGGCGATCATGGGGCGTTATGTGCTTGAACCGGGCATCTTTCCCATACTGGCCGATACTAAACCCGGCGCAGGGGGTGAAATTCAGCTCACCGATGCCTTACGGGTATTGTGCCGTGAAAAGCCTATTTACGGCCTGGCTTTTGAAGGGAAGCGTTATGACGTAGGGGATAAGCTGGGCTACCTTAAGGCCACGGTGGAATTCGCCCTGGGAAGGCCGGAACTGGCGGCCGGCTTCAGGGAATACCTCCAGTCCCTCCTTTAGTGACTGCCGGTAAGGGCAGCCTGCCCGAGAGCAGGTGTTTTTTGCAGGCCGGGAAGGGCTTTTAACCGGGAATCGGGCCGCAGAGGATATCCAGGATAAAAACCCCCGTCATGCGTCATGCTAACTACAGGCTGCCGCAGCGCTTTTTATCCTGCCGGCCTAAGCTCTGTCCGATAATTTCGCGCCGGCGTTATCCTTGTGGCAGGCAGGCCGTTGACGCCTGACCTGTTTCTGGTAATCTTCAAACATCTTTTTTCGTACGCCTAATTTTTTGAGAAGTTCTCTCTTTTGCATCTTTATCCTCCCGGTTTTTCAGCTCAAATGTGCATGGACATTTTGCTAAAACCATATTTGATAGATTATACTGGTAAAAACAATGGATTATGAGCTGGATATTGGGTAGTATTGCCATACCAGGGTTATTTTATAAGCGGGATACATAGAATTAGGGCAAAGTGGATAAATAGTTTTGACCATTTAACTTAGCTGCCGGGAGGTTGGTAAGATGAAAAAGATATCGTTTGGCACCGATGGCTGGCGTGGTATTATGGCCGATGATTTCACTTTTGACAATGTGCGGTTGGTAACGCAGGCCGTAGCACAGTATATCAACAGGCATGATCTGGCGGCCAGAGGTGTGGTGGTTGGTTACGACAACCGCTTTATGTCGGAGCGCTTTGCGGCCGAGATAGCGGATGTGTTGGCCCTGCAAGGCATCACTGTTTACCTGACTGAAAGTTCGGCGCCGACCCCGGTGGTGGCCATGGCCGTAAGGTTGTACCGGGCGGGGGGAGCGGTAATGCTGACAGCCAGCCATAACCCCCCGGAGTACAATGGTTTTAAGTTTATCCCGGAATACGCCGGTCCTGCTCTGCCTCATATTACATCGGAAATTGAAGGCTATGTAAAAGAGCTGCAGGGTGAGGGGCAAACCGGTGCAGTGGGCCGGCCGGGGACAAAAAAAGCTGCCATAGTCAAGATAAATCCTTTTGGTGAGTATGCCGCTCACCTGGCCGGTCTGGTTGATTTGGAGGCTATTGGCGCTGCCCGGATGAAAATCGCGGTAGATCCCATGTGCGGCGCCGGGGTAGGCTACCTGGAAGAAATTTTAGGCCGGGCCGGTGCAGAGGTGACCGGTATGCGTTGTTACCGGGACCCGCTGTTTGGCGGGGCAATGCCGGAGCCCACAGCCAAAACCTTGCAGGAGCTGCGGCAGCTTGCCCTGGAGGGCAAAGCCCAACTGGGTCTGGCTTTAGACGGTGATGCCGACCGGTTCGGCATCATTGATGCCGGTGGCGCATTCATTACCCCCAACCAGTTCCTGCCTATCCTGTATTATCATTTGCTCACCCATCGCAGGACTTTGGGGCCCGTGGCCCGTACGGTGGCTACCACCCATCTGCTGGATCGCATTGCAGAATGGGCCGGGCAGAAAGCAATCGAGACGCCTGTAGGCTTTAAGTATATCGGGCAATGCTTTCTGGAGGACGGTATCATCCTGGGCGGTGAGGAAAGCGGCGGCCTTTCCATTCAGGGGCATGTGCCGGAAAAAGACGGCATCCTGGCCGGCTTGCTGGCGGCAGAAATAGTTGCTGTCAACCGCAAGAGCCTGACCGGGTTGCTGGAAGAAATACATAATCAATTTGGCCGTCTTTACAGCCGGCGGCAGGACGTGCATACTTCCCCTGGGGAAAAAGAGCGGGTCCTGGGCCTCCTGCAGGAGCTCTCCTGGGAAGCTGTGGCCGGTCGCAAAGTGACCGGGTCCTCCAGGGTGGATGGCGTGAAGCTGCTCCTTGAAGGAGGCGCCTGGGTGCTGATCCGCCCATCGGGCACGGAGCCCCTGTTTAGAATTTATGCAGAAGCCGCAACCCAGCAAGAAGTAGAGGAAATCCAGGCTGCCACCAGACAGTTGCTGGGCCTTAAGTAAAAAGGGAGGCACGGGAGGCACGGGGACGGAGCTTTTGCCTGTCTGTGAGGCACGGGGAGGCACGGGGACGGAGCTTTTGCCTGTCTGGGTGACACAGGAAAGGTAGAAGGCATGAAGGCATGAGAACCGTCCCTCTGCCTCCCTCTCTCCGCTGTTGCTGGGGCATAAGTAATAATTGGTGGCGCAAGAGCGTCTGAGATTGTCTAAAAGAAGGATTCGCTGTAGATTTGTTGAAATTATCACATGGTGTTGCTGAATGACGACTGGCAGGTTTATTTTTAAGGCGACGTTAACGATCGCCTTTTTTAGCTTAATGTCAAAGGCATTGGGGTTGATGCGTGATATCGTGCTGGCCCATCAATTCGGCACGTCCCTGCCTTTTGACTGCTACCAAATCGCCATTAGATTGCCCAATATGCTGTTTGCTATTGTCAGCGGAGCTCTGGTTACGGTGATTGTGCCGGTATTTGTCGAGTATGCCGGTAAAGGCAAAAAGGAGGAAGCCTGGAAAATATTTAAGACGGTCACGGTTTTGCTGGCCGTCTTCTATCTGGTTGCCGCCCTGGTGGGTATCCTGGCTGCGCCGCTGCTGGTTAAATTCCTGGCTCCTTTTTACCAGGCGGAGGAGTGGCAGCTCTTAACCCAATTGCTGCGCACCCTGATGCCGCTGATGCTGTTTACGGGACTGGCCTCCCTTTTTACGGGTTTGTTGAATGCCAATAATATCTTTGGCCTGCCCGCCTTCAGCACCTCTGTTAATAACATCTTGATCATTTTTTTCACTCTTACTCTGGGGGCCTATTACGGCATCCATGGTCTGGCCCTGGGAACGGTGCTGGCTGCCGCCGGAATGGCGCTGATCCAGTTGCCGGTACTGATCAAATCCGGCTTCCGGTTGAGATTGCCTTTTGATCTCAAGCATCCGGGGGTGCGCAAACTTTACTACCTGGCTTTGCCCTCGGCAATAGGTATAGCCATCAATCAGGTCCCTCCCCTGATCAATACCATGCTGGGTTCCTGGCTGCCGGAGGGGAGTATCTCTGCTCTCAGCTATGCTGATCGGCTGAATCAGTTCCCCCTGGGCTTATTCGGTATGGCGTTGAGTACGGCTATTTTCCCCACTCTGTCAGCAAGGGCTGCAGCAGGCGACTGGGCCGGCCTGTCTCAGTTGATGTCCAAAGCCATAAAATTGATCGTCCTGATCACCGTACCTGCCAGTGCGGGTTTGATGGTGCTCAGCAAACCCATTGTCTCCCTGACCTTTCAGCGCGGGGCCTTTGATCAGGCTTCAACGGAGATCACCTCCATCGCGGTGTTTTTTTACGCCATTGGCCTACTTGGCCAGGCTGGTGTGTTCCTTTTAGTCCGGGTCTATTATTCGATGCAGGATACCCGTACGCCGGTTAAAATCGCCGTTGTAGCCGTATTGCTTTACCTTGTTTTAAGCATTATCCTGATCAGGCCGCTGCAGCTGGGCGGCCTGGCCCTGGCCAGCTCCCTGTACAACCTGGCCAATATGCTGCTGCTGTTGTATTTTCTGCGGCGAAAAATGCCTGGTCTTCATCACAATGGACTGCTGAAATTCAGCCTGGCCGTGCTGGTTTCCTCCCTGTTGATGGCTTTTGTCTGTCATTTCTTCAACCTGGCTTTGGATGGTCGTTTCCTGGGAACTATGGGACTGCTCCTGCAGGTAGGGCTGGTTGGAGTTGCCGGTGTGGTTGTTTACTCGGCGGCGGTGCTGCTGCTGGGTCGCAGGGAGATCAAATATTTCTGGGACTCGGTCAGAGGCCGCAGGCAAAGGGGTGACCAGGCTTAAGATTAGCCGGCGCAATAAATTATAGGACAGGCGCAAAACGCCTCCCACCGGCATAGTGTACGGGGAGGGGGTGTAAGCCATGGCATTTAAAATTTCAGAACTTGTAAACAGGGATATTGTCAACCTGACCGACGGTGCCAAATTAGGGGCGATCAAGGATGTCCACATTGACGGGGAGACCGGACAGGTGCTGGCCCTGGTGTTGGAAGGAGAGAGAAAATTTTTTAAACTGCTCAATGCCGGCCGGGAGGTAGTGGTTCCCTGGGAAAAAGTGCGCAAATTAGGTGTGCACACGGTACTGGTTGAGATAGAACCCCAGCTACGGGTCTGAATCGTCAAAAACAGCGGTTTGTTGACAATCTTTACCCGTATTTGTTAGAATTACTGTGATTCCTGGTGTATAATGCTTAAGAGGATCTACGGCCCTTATTGATATTGTAAACCTCTGTTCAGGGGGTTTATTTTATGAGCGGGCTAGTCTTAAATAAGGTTGTGATTAATGTGAACAGACGACTTTTCACCTCTGAGTCGGTTACAGAGGGGCATCCCGATAAAATTGCCGACCAGATTTCGGATGGAGTGCTGGATGCGATATTGGCAGAGGATCCTTCCGCTAGAGTTGCCTGCGAAACACTGGTGACCACCGGCCTGGTTTTTGTCAGTGGTGAGATTACCTGCAACTGCTATGTGGATATACCTAAAATTGCCCGGGAGACCGTGCGGGAGATCGGTTATACACGGGCAAAGTATGGTTTTGATTGCGATACCTGCGCGGTTTTGACTGCCATAGACGAGCAATCAAGCGATATTGCCCTGGGTGTAGACCGCGCCCTGGAGAGCCGCGGTGTCGAAGCTCTGGAAGATATGTTGGAGGCAACCGGCGCCGGCGACCAGGGTATGATGTTCGGTTATGCCGTTAACGAAACGCCGGAACTGATGCCGTTGCCCATTTCACTGGCGCACCAGCTGGCCAGACGTCTGGCCGAGGTTCGCAAGACCGATGTAATGCCTTACTTGAGGCCGGACGGAAAAACCCAGGTTACCGTTGAGTACGAGGGTGATCGCCCGGTACGTGTTGATACCGTAGTGGTTTCCACCCAGCACGATCCGAAAGCGACTCTGGAGCAGATTACCAATGAAACCCTTGAGCACGTAATCAAACCGGTAATACCCCAGGAGTATATGGACGCCAAAACCCGGGTATTGGTGAACCCCACCGGGCGCTTTGTCATCGGCGGTCCTCAGGGGGACACCGGCCTTACGGGCCGTAAAATCATTGTGGATACATATGGGGGGATGGCCCGTCACGGTGGCGGGGCCTTTTCCGGTAAGGATCCCACCAAGGTGGACCGTTCTGCCAGCTATGCCGCCCGCTATGTGGCGAAGAATATCGTGGCCGCCGGGTTGGCGGACAGGTGTGAGTTTCAGGTCGCCTATGCTATCGGTGTGGCGCACCCGGTATCTCTTATGGTAGAGACCTTTGGGACAGGCAAGGTAGACGAGGAGACTCTGGTTAAATTGGTGCGCGAGCACTTTGACTTAAGGCCGGCAGGTATTATTAAAGATCTGGAGCTGTGCCGTCCCATCTACCGGCAGGTTGCCGCCTACGGGCATTTTGGCCGGACCGATCTGGACCTGCCCTGGGAGCGTACAGATAAAGCTGCAGCGCTACGTAAAGGTGCAGGGCTGTAATTATAATATTTAGAGCAATTAAGATTAGGGCAATATTTCTTTTCGCCAGGCAGGTGTATGTGTATATACCTGCTTTTTTTATTGGCCGGCGGAGGTAGGGGTGTCTGCAATAGGGTGCCGCGGCGCGTCAACCAGGGTCAGGCTATTGACAATGATATCTTCTTCTGCAATGAGCTGGCCGTCTTTGAAATACCTGCGGTGTACTTCAGCCCGGGGTACGATGGCGCTAAGCTCATTTGCGGGAAGGTGGTCGCCACAGCGTTCCAGCTTGACCAGAACGCCGTTGATCCTGATTTCCAGTCTATTGCCGCGATCTTTTGGAACCGGCTGCTTTCTTTTGAACAGGTTCAAGAAAAACATGTAAGAGCATCCTTTTTGCCTAGTATATGGGAGTATTGCAGCCAGGGTGAGTAATGGAAAATTGCCCCTTGCCCTGATCATGCACCGGGGGGCTTTATCTCACATAATGTGCAGTAAGGCCCCTGGGAGGTGATAGCCGATGCTGGTCTTGTTATTGTTGCTGGCGGTGCTGTTGCCGGCAGCTTTCTATCTGGCAGGAAGAGTTGCCGTGGCTTCGAAAACAAGAGCGCAGATGCGGGTCGTTATTGTGGTCAAAGATCAGGAACTCTGGGTGGAGGGCTTTTTAAGAAAACTATTTTTTTTAGCGGGCCAATGGCCTGAATTCGAAGTACAGGTGGCCGACGGCGGTTCCCGGGATCAAACGCCGGAAATGCTGCTGCGCCTTCAGCGGCTCTACCACTTTGATTTGCTCTTACGCCATAACCCTGATGACACGCCGGCAGAAAACGGCCGGGTGCACATTCAGGTTGTTGACGTTAGCGGGCTAGCCGGACATGATCTGATTAACGCCCCTGTATTCTCCCAATTAAAAGCCTGGCGCGCAGGTAAATCCCCGAATTTGTCGAAATAAGCCAGCGGGGTGAATTTCTTGCGTCCTAAAGGAGGGCTTCTGCATTTTACAATTAGCTGGTTGGTGATCTTTTTAGCGGTATGGCAGCTCTACCGCTTATTCCCGTATCTGGATTTTGATCATACCGGTGAATTGCTGCTCATCGTACTGCTGGGGGTGTTGGCCGAATGGTTGGCCGTAACCTTCCCACATGGACGGTTGTCCGGTTCCTTTGCCCTGGTGCTCGCTACTTTTTTAATTTATGGTTCAGCTGAAACAGCCTGGGTGAGCGGTTTGGCTGCTTTCATCGGCCAGGGCATCGCTAATCGCGGCAACCCCTTGCGCACAACCTTATTCAACACCGGGCAATATGTACTGGCGGCGGTGGCAGCCGGTCTGGTCTTCCAGTTTTGCGGCGGGGCCCCCGGTCTGGTTAGCCTGCCCAACGCGCTGCCGATAGCGGCATTTATCGTAGTATACGTTCTTGTCAACCACCTGCTGGTTTATCTCTACCTTTTGCCGCAAAGACGGCGCCAGAAGCAACTGGTCTGGCTTGACGCTGTTAAATGGGACGGGTTGACCTACATCTTTACGATTCCCCTGGGGCTGTTGATTGGGCTGATCTATCCTTTTGTGAGTATAACAGGGGCCCTGATGCTGTTTATTTCAGTGCTGGGCCTGCAGCTTATCCTGCGCCTTAATGTTCGCCTTAAGGTTACCAATCAGGAGCTCACAGCCTTTTATGAAACAGCCCGCTGCTTGAACGAAAATCCCGGCCCGTCAAAAATTCTGGAGCAAATTCTCATCAATGCCAGAAAAGCTTTGACCTACCATAGCGCGGTGGTTTACCTCCGCTCAGAAGAAAAGAATACTTTCCTGCCTGCCGCTACTACCGGTTTATACTCAAAATACCTGGCCGGCACCGTCGTCTATACCGGTGAGGGTATTGTGGGTTGGGTGCTGGACACCAGGGAACCCTTAATAATTGATGACACCAGGCAGAAACCCGGAGCCGGAAGTGATGATGGACTGGGCCAGGTCATGCGCTCCTTAATGATCTTGCCCTTATGTGCCAGGGGGGAAACTCTGGGCGCCGTTGTCCTGGGGGACAAGGAGCCCCAGGCTTTTGACGAAGACCATCTGCACATTATGGCCGTGCTGTGCAGTCAGGCGGAAGTGGCCCTGGAGAACGCCATCCTGCATGAGCAATTGCAGCAGATGTCTTATCGTGACAGCCTCACCGGGCTGCTCAATTTTAGCCGGTTTAGCCAATTGGCAGACCAGCTATGTCACCAGACAAGCCAGTCAAATTACCCGCTGGGATTGGTTCTGGTGAATATTGACCGGTTCAAGTCCTACAACCAGCGTTACGGACGGGAAGCCGGTGAAATGGTGCTCTCCGAACTGGCCGGCCTGGTTGCAGCGGGCACCCGCAAGGGGGATCTTGTGGCTCGTTATGGAGGGGACGAGTTCATCCTGCTCTTGCCGGGGGCGGAAGGGGCTCGTTTAAGGGAAATGGCTGAAAACCTGCAGGAGCGGGTGCGGGGGCATACTTTCCGCCGGGTCAACGGTATGGGCACAAGGATTACCGTCAGTATCGGCTTCACGGAGTTTCCCCGGGATGCCGGAGATTGGACCGGCTGGCTCCTGGCCGGTCAGCGCGCTATGGATAGAGCCAAAGAGGCCGGCGGTGACAGGGTTGTGGCTGCAGTTGTAAATCTGGTTAAGTAATCGCCATGTGAGGCATCAACTATACCGGGGTGAGTTTGTTGTCAACGATATGGCAGGGTTTGTTGGATTTAATCTTCCCTCAGCCGCCGGGTTGTCCCTTTTGCGGCGCACCGGTCCCCGGCAGGGGGCTTTGCCCCGGTTGCTCCGGTATGGTTGCGGCTTACCGTCAGGAGCCCTTTTGTGCACGGTGCGGCCGTTTTGCTGCCCATGGTGCGGTATTAAGCTCCGCTGGCCAAAGCCGGCTTTGCTTTGATTGCCGCAAGCATGACTGGCCCTATATACTTGTCCGTGCCGGCGGGCCCTATGAAGGGATATTAAAAGACACAATCCATCGCTTCAAATATGCCGGACGGCGCGGCCTGTCGGCCCAACTGGGCCAACTGATGCTCGCAGCCGCCGAACGGGAGCCCCTCTACGCCACAGCGGGATTAATCGTGCCGGTCCCTTTGAGCAGAGAAAAGCTGCGGCGGCGCGGATATAATCAAGCTGGTTTGCTGGCCCGGGAGCTTGGCCGCGCCCTTAACCTTCCTGTGGCTGGGGGCTGTCTGGTCAAGGTTATTGATACACCGCCTCAGGCCAATTTAGACCGTGCCGCCAGGATAGAGAATTTGCATGGCGCCTTTAAGGTCGCCAAACCGGAAGTTATTGCCGGGCAGGTTGTCTTGGTGATTGATGATGTATTAACTACCGGCAGCACCATGGCGGAGGCCGCCTCAACCTTGCGGGAGGCCGGCGCAAGGCAGGTATTGGGCTTGACGGCAGCTGCCGGTCGCTATATTTAAAAATTCCCGGGTTTATGACAAACCTACAAAAACCGTGCCAGCGATTGACGATTTTTGACACAATGAATCATTGCTCCAGGGAGTAGTCAACATTGAAACCGTTGATTTTATGAGTTATTAACACGTTTATCCACATTATCCACAGGAGTTTCTTCACAAACAACGATCAACAAATAATTTTTCGACATTCCAAAAAATCCCATACAGCTCTTCGAAAATGGTGCCGTATGTTGCGATTGAGAAAACAGGAACAAATCAATAGCTGGCAAGGCTTGACATTGCTATCTTACCGTGTTAGTATTTACCTGTAAAAGTAAAATGCTTGGGTTTGTCAAGTTTTTGGAGGTGTATTCGTGTTAGGTAAAGTAAAGTGGTTTAATCAAGAAAAAGGCTATGGCTTCATTGAGCAGGAGGATGGCGCGGATGTGTTTGTGCATTTCTCGGCCATCAATGAAGAAGGTTTTAAGACCTTGAACGAAGGTCAAGAGGTTGAGTTTGATATCGTCGAAGGAGTACGGGGGCCGCAGGCGGCTAACGTAGTTAAATTATAGAGTGCTTTTCCCCAGCCAGGACTGGGGTTTTTACTTCTCCGCTTTTAGCAAGTTTTCACTTGTTTTGGTAACAATATACTAAGAAAGTGGAAGGAGTGTTGGTGGATGAATGTACAGGTGCGTGGCAGGAATATTGAATTGACGGGTGCCTTGAAGGACTATGTTGTAAAACGGGTTGGCAAGCTGGACAAATACATTGATAACTTGGGTGATGCCCAGGTTACTTTAACAGTGGAAAAAGAATCACACCGGATTGAAGTTACTATACCCCTTAACGGGATGCTCCTGCGGGGAGAAGAAACCACCACGGATATGTACACGTCCATTGATCTGGTGGTGGAAAAGCTGGAGAAACAGATCAGCAAGTTCAAAGGCAAGCTGCAAAAAAGGGGTATTCGGTTTATTGGTGACCAGCGGCCTGCGGCAGCATCGCCTGAGGCAGATGGTCCAAGATTGGTGCGGACTAAGCGGTTTGCTATAAAGCCTATGCCTGTTGACGAAGCTATTCTCCAAATGAACCTGCTGGGACATAATTTCTTTGTGTTTTCCAATGCCGATACCGAACAGGTAAACGTGGTATACAAGCGCAAGGATGGCAATTATGGCCTCATCGAGCCTGAGTTTTAAACTGGCGCGTACAGGTTAAAGGCGACGGAAAATTTACCCCACTGTATAATGTAAACTTAAAATAGATCGACAAAGCAGATCGACAAGCGGCGCGCCTCTAGGGGCGCGCCGTTTTTTGCCACACAGAACCGAAACTGTGACAAGGGGACGGTTCTCTTGTCATCTGATATCCGGATATCCATGACAAGAACCGTCCCTGTGTCATCCGAAGCTGCCTTACTTAAAGGTGGTTTCAACTTGCATAAAAGCATCCCCCGGTATATTTTGTTGTAGCGACTTAATTTACTATAGGTGGGGATGCTTTTTGTGTTTTTAACTAGGCTTTTTCAGTGGTCTCGAACCGTCCCCATGTCACACATGTCACCGGGGTGTGTCAAGAGAACCGTCCCCATGTCACGCATGTCAAGAGAACCGTCCCCATGTCACGCATCCGTGCGAGAAGACGTGTCAAGAGAACCGTCCCCTTGTCACCCCCTTGTCACCCGTGTCAGGTGTCAAGGTGGTCGTTGACGGGGCCAGCGTAGCGCAGTATAATATTTTGATGGTTAGTTTTTTGGTTAGCGGTTTTCTCCAGGACGGCTTGCCGGCAATTTTGTTGGCTACATCTGACCCAGGGTTGCCAGGCAGGTTAGACAGGATTTGGTCTAAGAGGTGATAATTCTATATGTTCGGTTTTATTAAGGACTGGCTTGATGATAATGCCCGTGAAGTTAAGAAACTGCAGCGGGTTGTGACCGCGGTCAATGAGCAGGAACCGGCTATGCTGAGGTTGTCCGAGGAAGAGCTTAAAGGCAAAACGCAAGTCTTCAAGGAAAGGCTGGAGCGGGGTGAGACCCTGGATGACCTTCTGCCGGAAGCCTTTGCTGTTGTGCGTGAAGCTTCCCGGCGGGTGCTGGGGATGCGGCATTTTGATGTCCAATTGATGGGCGGCCTGGTCTTGCACCAGGGCCGCATTGCAGAGATGAAGACCGGTGAAGGAAAAACTCTGGTGGCCACCTTGCCGGTTTATTTGAATGCGCTGTCAGGCAAAGGTGTCCATGTGATAACGGTAAACGATTACCTGGCGCGCCGGGACAGTGAATGGATGGGGCAGATTTACCAATACCTGGGCTTGAGCGTCGGCTTGATTGTCCATGGTTTGGGTTGGGATGAGCGCAGGCGCTCTTACCTGGCCGATATCACATATGGCACCAATAACGAGTTCGGCTTTGACTACCTGAGAGATAACATGGCCCACCACCCGGATCAGCTGGTGCAGCGTGAACTCAATTATGCCATCGTGGACGAGGTGGACAGCATTCTGGTGGATGAGGCCAGAACCCCCCTGATCATCTCCGGGCAGGCGGAGAAGTCCACTGATCTTTACTATACTTTCGCCAGGATTGTACCCAGGCTAAAGCCTGGAGAAGATTACAATGTAGATGAAAAAGCCCATACCGCCACCATCACCGAGGCCGGGGTGGCCAAAGTGGAGAAGTTCCTCGGTGTGGAGAACCTGTATGATGACAAGAACATCGAGCTCACCCACCATCTAAACCAGGCCCTCAAAGCCCACGGTTTAATGAAACGGGATAGAGACTATGTGGTCAAAGACGGTGAAGTTATTATCGTCGATGAGTTCACCGGCCGGTTGATGTTCGGACGCCGTTACAGTGATGGTTTGCACCAGGCCATTGAAGCCAAGGAAGGCGTGAAGATTGAGCGCGAATCACAAACCCTGGCTACGATTACCTTCCAGAATTACTTCAGAATGTACAACAAGCTGGCAGGTATGACCGGTACCGCGGAGACCGAGGAGCAGGAATTTAAAAAGATTTACGGTTTGGATGTTGTGGTCATCCCCACTAATAAGCCCATGTTGCGTAAGGATATGGCGGATGTGATTTATAAAACGGAGAAGGCCAAATTCAAGGCCGTGGTGGACGAAATTGTCCAGCGGCATGCCCAGGGCCAGCCGGTGCTTGTGGGTACCATCTCCATCGAAAAGTCGGAAATCCTGAGCAGCATGCTGAAGCGAAAAAGGATCCCGCACCAGGTTCTGAACGCAAAATTCCATGATAAAGAAGCCGAAATAGTAGCGCAAGCAGGAAGGCTCGGCGCTGTTACTATTGCCACCAACATGGCCGGACGCGGTACAGATATCGTATTGGGCGGCAATCCGGAGTTTCTGGCGCGCCAGGAGCTGAGGAAAACCGGCCAGGGATTTGAAACGGCAGGGGAAATAGCTCCGGATGCTGAGCTGGCGAACAGCTCCAAGTACCAGGAGCTGCTGGAGAAATACCGGCGCCAGACGGAAGAGGAGCGGGAGCGGGTAAAGGCCCTGGGTGGCCTGCATATTATCGGTACCGAACGCCATGAGAGCAGGCGCATAGACAATCAGTTGCGCGGCCGTTGCGGCCGCCAGGGTGATCCTGGTTCAACCCAGTTTTTCAGCTCCCTGGAAGACGATCTGATGCGCCTCTTCGGTTCGGATAATATTTCGGGTGTCATGGAGCGCCTGGGGATAGAAGATGATGTGCCCATTGAGCACAATATGATCACCAAGTCCATTGAGACGGCGCAAAAACGGGTGGAAAACCGCAACTTTGACATCCGCAAGCATGTGCTGGAGTACGATGATGTCATGAACCAGCAGCGCGAGTTGATCTATGCCCAGCGCCGGCAGGTCCTCACGGGAGAGGATCTGAAGGACAATATCCTGGATATGATTGAAAGCTGTGTCCAACGGGCCATCGGCACTTATGCCCCGGAAGGGGTTATTCCTGAAGAGTGGGATTTAAAGAGCCTTTTGGAATATGCCGAACAATATTTCCTGCCCGGTCATACTTTGACGACGGAGGATCTGGAGGATATGGGCCGCCAGGAAATGCAAAATTTCCTGGTGGAAAAAGCCCATGCTATTTACGAAGCCAGGGAAGCGGAACTGGGCCCCGCCACCATGCGGGAAATCGAGCGCGCTGTGATGCTGCGTATTGTTGACGAAAAATGGATGGACCACCTGGACGCCATGGATCAGCTCCGGGAAGGGATCGGCCTGCGTGCTTACGGGCAGAAGGATCCTCTCATCGAATACAAGTTTGAAGGCTATGAGATGTTCCAGAATATGGTTGATGCCATCCAGGACGATGTGGTTCGCTACATCTTCCGGGTTAGATTAGCTGAGCCCCAGCAGGAAAAACCCCGCCAGGTGGTAGAAAACCGCTACGCTGAGGAAGGCCAGAAACAACCGGTGCGCCGGGAGGATAAAATCGGCAGAAATGCCCCCTGTCCTTGCGGCAGCGGTAAGAAATACAAAAAATGCTGCGGCCGTAATGAAGCGGTTTGATTAGCGTAGCTTCTTTATCGGGGCAAGATTTTCTATAATTACAGAAGGTAGGTGTGCTATGTTTTCAGAGTTGAGACGTGACCTGGAACCGCTTGGCAGAAGGGTCGATGATTTGAGGGTTTCTCTTTGACATCGCTGACAAGGTTAAGAGCATCGAGAATTTAGACAAACAAATGCTGCAGGAGGGTTTTTGGGATGAGCCTGAAAAAGCACAGAAGATCGTGCAGCAAGTGGCAGCGTTAAGGGAAAAGCTCAACTCCTTTGAAGGGCTGGTCAAAGACCTGGAAGAATTGATCATCCTGTGTGAGCTGGGCGAGGAAGTTGATGATCAGGCGGTAGCCAGTGAGGTTGAGGAAGGGCTGGCAGCCCTCCGGCAAAGAATCGAAGAAATGGAACTGGCGGTGCTCTTAAACGGCCCCTATGATCGCGGGAATGCCATCCTGTCACTCCATGCCGGGGCCGGTGGCACCGAAGCACAGGACTGGGCGGAGATGCTTTTGCGGATGTATAGCCGGTGGGCCGAGCGCCACCAGTATAAGGTGGAAATTCTGGATCTGCTGCCGGGGGATGAAGCAGGCACCAAGAGCGCTACTATTGAAATCAGCGGCCCTAATGCCTATGGCTACCTGAAGTCGGAAAGAGGGGTGCACCGGCTGGTGCGGATATCTCCCTTTGACACTGCCGGACGCCGCCACACCTCTTTTGCCTCGGTGGATGTCCTGCCGCAACTGGAGGATGATGTTGAGGTCCAGATCAATCCAGATGACTTGAAGATCGATACCTATCGCTCCAGTGGGGCCGGGGGGCAGCATGTCAATAAAACGGATTCAGCTGTAAGGATCACCCATCTTCCCACCGGGATCGTGGTGAACTGCCAGAATGAGCGCTCTCAGTTGTCCAACAAGCTGGCGGCGATGAAAATGTTGAAAGCTAAATTGACGGATCTGGAGTTGCGCAAGAAGGAGGCCGAAGCAGCTGCCCTGCGCGGCGAACACCAGGAAATTGCCTGGGGCAGCCAGATACGTTCCTATGTGTTTCACCCGTACAGCCTGGTGAAAGATCACCGTACAGGAGAGGAAGAGGGCAATGTCAACGCTGTTATGGACGGGGAAATAGATGCCTTCATAGCGGCTTACTTGAGAGATAACGCCCGCAGCCGGGATAAATAATGCAAAAAAGCCAAGCAGCATCCTTTTAAGGAGCTCCTCCGGGAGCTCTTTTTATTACGGAAACATATAAACCCGTGCATTGAACCTGCCCTGCCGGCGGGCTGCTAGGTATATTTTTGTGGAACCGGGTAAAAAACTCTGGATCACATATGTTAATAGAGAATGTTCTGGATAGGATGTGTTGTTGATGAAAACTATTTACCAGTTCGCGGGAGTAACCCTGGGTGTGCTGTTAGTCGCACTGGGTTTAAACATGTTTCTAATCCCGAACAAGATTGCCGCCGGCGGTGTCAGCGGCATCGCTACAATCCTGCACTATCTGATTGGGACTCCGGTAGGCCTGGCTATCCTGGCCCTGGACCTGCCGCTCTTTCTTATGGGTATTTACCGCCTTGGTCTGCCTTTTGCTATCCGCTCCCTTTTTGGCACCATCGCCCTGGCCTTTTTGGTGGACATATTGGCTCCGGTGCTGCCAGTCTTCACCAATGACATCCTGCTGGCCGTACTTTTTGGCGGCTTATTTACGGGTTTGGGCCTGGGCCTGGTCTTCAGATCCGGTGGCACCACGGGAGGGACTGACCTGGCGGCAGCCATCCTGCGCAGCTATTCGGGCGTAAACGTCGGTCAACTGCTTTTCCTGGTGGATGGGGCTGTTGTCATAGCAGCAGGCCTGGCCTTCCGTTCAGCGGAGCTGGCCATGTACGCTCTTTTAACCATAGCCATAGCTTCCTGGCTCATCGATGTGGTGCAGGAGGGGATCAGCTATGCCAGGGCATTTTTGATCATATCCGATCATGCCCAGGAAATAGCGGCGAAAATCACCAGGGAACTGCAACGTGGCGCCACCCTGTGGCAGGCGCAAGGTGTCTACACCGGGGCTCGCCAGGACGTGTTGCTTTGCATAGTGAACCGGGCGGAGGTGTCTCAGCTTAAGGCCATTGTCCACGAGGTGGATCCCCGGGCTTTCGTCATCCTCAGCAATGTGCATGAGGTTCTGGGTGAGGGCTTTAAGCGTTATAAGTGATTGGTTTCATTTGAGATATTATGTCTTTTAAAGAAGGATTAACACTATATGCGTCGAATAACCAATGTCGAATATTTATATGCATGCCCCTTAATCTCATTGCTGTTATACGCCGGCTAAGACGGGACAAACAGCAGGTGAAAAGTGAGGTACGGCGATTGATTCGGTTATACGATGTGACTAAAACCTATGAGAATGGGGTTACGGCCCTATCTGATGTTACCGTCAGGATACATAAAGGTGAATTTGTCTTTCTGGTTGGCCCCAGCGGGGCCGGCAAGTCTACGTTTACAAAACTGCTTTACCGTGAGGTGGTGCCCACAAAGGGCCAGGTCGTTGTGGACGGTAAAAACCTGGTGCGGATGCGGGCAAAGGAAGTTCCCTATCTGCGCCGCAGAATTGGCATGATCTTCCAGGACTTTCGCCTGTTGCCGCAAAAAACCGTTTTTGAAAATGTGGCTTTTGCCCTTGAGGTGATCGGTGCGTCCCGCAAGGAGATCAGGAGATCGGTGCCGTTGGCCCTCTCCATGGTTGGTCTGGCAGATAAGACGGATGTTTTCCCCAACCACCTTTCCGGCGGAGAACAACAAAGAGTTGCGATTGCACGGGCTATCGTGAACAACCCTTTTTTAATTATTGCCGACGAGCCCACTGGCAACCTGGATCCGGATACATCAAGAGATCTGATGAAGCTGCTGATGGATATTAACTTGCGGGGCACCACAGTAATAATGGTTACCCATGCCTGGGACATCGTCAATGTCATGAAAAAACGTGTCATCCAGCTGTCCGGCGGCAGGCTAGTGCGGGACGAGAAAGAGGGGGCCTATCACTGTGAGGCTTAGCACAATAATTTACTATCTTCGCGAGGCCTTCCAGTCAGTTTTGCGCAATAGCTGGCTATCCCTCGCTTCAATCGGCGTGGTTGCCGTTTCCATGTTTATTCTAGGCAGTTCGTTATTGTTGGTGTTCAATGCCAATAACATTGCTTATAATTTGGAGTCAGAAATTGAAATAACGTTGTTTTTAGAAGATGATACCGGCAGAGACCAGGTTGCACTCATGGAAGAACGGCTGGCAGCGCGGCCTGAAGTGGCTGAAGTGCGGTTTATTTCCAAAACCCAGGGCCTGGAGGATATGAAGGAAAGCTTTGGCGAGAACCAGGCTATCCTGGAAGGGCTGGAAGAAAAGAACCCCTTGCCCGATGCCTTGCGCATCAAAACGCACACTGTTGAACAAGTAATGCCCTTGGCCCAGGAAATCGAAGCCACCTTCCAGCATGTGGAGCGGGTGCGTTACGGTCAGGGTGTAGTGGAGAAATTGCTTGCTCTGAGCAAATGGGTGCGTTCGGCAGGTGTGGTTGTTATGATTTTGTTGGGTGCAGCGGCGGTTTTTCTGGTCGCTACAACCATCCGGCTCTCTGTTTTTGCCCGGCGCAAAGAAATTGGGATTATGAAGACCCTGGGGGCTACCAACTGGTTTGTGCGTTTCCCCTTTTTGCTGGAAGGGCTGTTTTTGGGTCTGACGGGTTCTCTGCTGGCTGTTGTTGCAGTATATTTCGGTTATTTATCCCTGGTGGACAGGCTCCAGGTTTCTCTGCCTTTTTTCCAACTGGTTAGCAGTAAAGATGTCCTCATCCCCCTGGTCGAAGCGTTAATAGGCCTGGGGCTGGTTATCGGTGTTACCGGCAGTATGCTCAGCCTGCGAAAATTCTTAAAAGTGTAAAATGGGAGTGAGTGATTTGGCTAAAGGCTCAATAAAAAAGAGAGTATCTCTCTTGTTGATGGCGGCGGTTTTCTTATTATCCACCGGTTTCGCTGCTTTTGGCGGCGAGTTGGAAGAGCAACTGAAGCAGACAAGGGCGCAACTTGAGGAAAAAAGGGCTCAGGTCAAACAGTCCAGGGGTGTGGTGGATGATTATGCCGGTCAGGTAGCCAGTCTGAATCAATTAATTAACCAGAAAGCATTGATCATTGAGGATTTGGCAGCCAGCCTGGCAGTGGCCAGGGAAAACCTGGCCAGGACCGAGGTTGAGCTGGCGGAGGCAGAGGAGCGGCTCAAAGAGAGCACCGAGGTGCTTAATAAACGCGTCCGTAGCGTTTATGAAGTAGGCAATATAAGCTACATAGAAGTGCTGCTTGACTCCAGTGATTTTAATGAATTTGTCAACCGTATGGAACTGCTGAAAATAATAGTTCAGCAGGATGCCTCCATCGTCGATCAGGTGAAGGCCGACCGGGAGCGGTTAAACAGCATAAAGGAAGAACAGGCCCGCCAGCAGGAAGAGTTGCAATCCATGCTTGCGGAACAGGAAGCAGCACGCCAGGAACTCAAGGCCAGACAGGAAGAGAAAAACGCCCTCTTGAGCGAGGCCAGGAATAATATGTGGGAGCTTGAGGAAGAGGCAGCCGCCCTGGAAGCAAAAGAACAGAATATTTTAAGGGAAATTGCCCGCAGCCGCGGCCAAAGCACGAGACCGCAAGCTACTGGTGCTTTTACCTGGCCGGTGCCCAGCTGTGGTGAAATCTCCTCCTATTTCGGCCCGCGGGTGCACCCTATTTATGGTACCACTCGCATGCATAACGGGATCGATATTCCCGGTGATTATGGAGCCACAGTTGTGGCGGCCCAGTCCGGAGTGGTCATCGACGTTAGCTATATGAGCGGGTACGGTAACGTGGTGATGATTGACCATGGCGGCGGCTTGACCACGCTGTATTCCCACCTGTCAGCCCAACTGGTTGGCTACGGGCAGGAAGTCAGCCAGGGAGAGGCCATTGGCCTGGTCGGCAGTACCGGTCTATCCACCGGGCCGCATCTGGACTTCTCGGTGCGGGTGAATGGAACCCCGGTGAACCCGTTGAACTATTTTTAGTGAATATTTTAGTGCATGTATGTAATTATTTGTTTTGCCTATCTCAACAAGGACCAGGTCTAACCGGTCCTTGTTAGTTTATAGCTATGGAAAAAATTTTGAAAAAAAGTTAACCTGGCTAACCTTACTATTGGACATGTTTGCCAGGTTATAGTAGTATAATTACGTATGTCTACAGATAGGGCGGTGTGTCAATTGGGACCAAATCAATCTTCGTCACAACGCAGGCCAGGCAGGTTTTTTTCCTTCCTGACGGTTTTGGTCGTGGCAGTTGTTATTGCCGGCGGCGTTATGGTGGCAACCAATTACAACAATCTGGGCAATTTGGTGAAGGTTATCAGCCTGGTGCGGACCCAGTACCTGCAACCGGTTAGCATGGGGCAGTTAATAGATGGGGCCATCAAAGGCATGGTTTCGTCTCTCAATGACCCTTATTCGGTTTACCTTGATGCCAAAACCTTTAATCAGCTCAGCCAGCAGATTAAAGGGTCTTTTGGCGGGCTGGGCATTCTGGTAGGAGTCAAAGGGCAAGACTTGATGGTGGTCAGGGCCTATGAGGGGACACCTGCAGCTGAGGCAGGGATCATGTCCGGTGACGTGATCAGCAAAATAGATGACCGGGATGCCAAAGGAATTGATTTAGAAACGGCTATCAGCCTGATGCGCGGCGATGTGGGGTCCAAAGTCACCCTGATCATAGAAAGGAAAGAAGCGGGAGGTACGGTGCAGTTAACCAGGGAACTGGTGCGGCGGGAAATCAGCGTGCCTACTGTGGAGAGCAAGGTGCTGCCAGGCACGGCTATTGGCTATATTGTGGTCAGTCAGTTTACGTTACACACTGCCGAGGAGATGCAGGAAAACCTGGCTAAGCTGCAAAATGAGCAGGTCAAGGGCCTGATCTTAGACCTCCGGGACAACCCCGGCGGAGAACTGCTGGCGGCTGTTAATGTAGCCAAGAATTTCGTGCCCCAGGGTCCGGTAGTCTATATAGATTATCGTTTCGGCAAGGATCAAGAGTTTGCTTCTGAAGGCCGGGTAGTCCAGCTGCCGCTGATAGTGTTAATTAATAGCTACAGCGCCAGTGCGGCGGAGATCCTGGCCGGTGCGGTGAAAGATACCGGGGCGGGTACCCTTGTGGGCACGAAAACCTTCGGTAAGGGCATCGTGCAGACGGTGTTTCCCCTCAGCAACGGGGCCGGTCTGAAGCTCACCACCGCCCGCTATCTTACACCTAAACGCAACGATATTCACGACAAGGGAATCGAGCCGGATGTGACGGTGGAAAATCAAGAGAACAGCGCTGCTGATATACAGTTAGACCGGGCCATCGAAATAATGAGGCAAAAAATTGCCGGCTAATACCGTTGACACCTTTTTAAAGATAGGGATATAATTTCCCATAGACAGGCCTGAGGCCTGTCTATGGGCTGAACAGCAGTATGTCAACAAGGCCACGAAGGACTTGTCCTATTAGGATATGCCTTGGTGGTTTTTCTTTGAGAAAGGGTGGATACAATGAACCCGGTACCTTATCCCCTGGACCATGATTTGAGCGGCATTACAACTTTATCTGAACTACAGGACCTCGCCCTGGGTTGCAACCGATGCGGACTGCGCCACGGCTGTTCCGGGGTGGTTTTTGGTGAAGGAAACGGGCAGGCGCCCTTGATGTTGATCGGCGAAGGCCCTGGTGCGGATGAAGACCGCCTGGGGCGGCCTTTTGTGGGCAAGGCCGGTCAATTATTGGATAAAATTTTAGCAGCTGTAGGTTTGGAAAGGTTTGCCCATACCTATATAGCCAATGTAGTTAAATGCCGCCCCCCCGGCAACAGGGCGCCCCACAGGGAGGAAGCGCGGCAATGCCTGCCCTGGCTCTACCGCCAGATCGAGTTGATTGCTCCACGCTTAATTGTGCTTTTAGGGAACAGTGCTCTGCAAAATCTGGTGGATCCGGCTGCCCGGATCACGCCCATGCGCGGCAAGTGGCTGGTCAGTAAAAGCGGGATCAAAATCATGCCTACCTTTCACCCTTCCGCTCTGCTGCGGGATCCCGCCAAAAAACGCCCCGTATGGGAGGATTTTAAGAAAGTGAAAGAAGAATTTGACAGGGTTTTTGAGGCTTAGTGGTCCCTGGCGTGCCATTTCTGGGTTAATCGGCACGCCATTTCTATTGGTGATGGCTTAATCCGGCTTGTTTTAGCTCAGGCGGGAGCATTTCCTGCCCCAGTATTGCAGAGTCCTTCGCTGGTTTCCTCGCCGGGGGAACATGCTAAATCTAAATACCCCCAGGCAACGAACTGTTCTTTTTTTGCTTGCTCCAGCAGGGCGACATAGCGCTTCTCAGCGGCATTGATTTTGAAGATAACATAATCAACCAGGTCATCATCGATGTAGTCCATTTCCTTTAGCGCCTGCTGCCACTCTGCACGGGCGTTTTGCAATGCCGTGTCCAATGAAAGCGTTGCGCTTCTGTCGACAATGATCCCTTTCAGTAAAGGAATATCCAACAATTTCATTCCTACCACCTCCCCAGTATTATATTTTTTTTAGAGAGGAAAAAGAAGGGCATTCTACAGTATAGTGTATTATATGTCAATTAATTCATAAGACACATACCTCAATAATTAGACACTGTTTGAAGCATAATATTTGAAGCATGACAGCAGATAAAGAAATTATTGAAGGTGATGGTTTGGCTAGTGTAAGCGTTAAGGGCGGCAGGAGTCTTTTACTCGTAATCATAGCGATGCTCATCATGGCGCCCTTACTCCAGGCCTGCGGTGGGCAACAGCCTCAGAAGAAGGCCGTAGTCAATAATGGTCAGGAAATCAAGATTGCAGTCAGTCTGGCCAGTATGGAAAGAGACGGCAATCAGGTGTTTATGAAGACAATGAATGAACGGGCCGGCCAAAACGGCCAGGAAGGTAGCCGGCAGGGGCAGCCAAGTAGTGCTCAGGGGCAAGCCGCAGTACCGGTGCAGGCCCAAAACGGCGGGCAACAGGGCAGGCAGAACAACGGGCAACAGGGACAGCAAAATGGCCAGCCAAAGGTGAAAATCACCTGGCTCGATGCCAAAAATGACCCCCTGCAGCAAGAAAAGGACCTGGAGCAGCTGGTTGGCCAGGATGTCAAAGCTGTGATCCTTCAGGCGGTTGACCCGGCCACAGCTCCCAATCTTGTGCGCAAACTGGCCCAGGCCAATATCAAGGTCATTGCCTTTGAGGCGCTGCCGGCCAACGCTCCGGTGGACGGATATATTGCTTCAGATCACGCCAGGGCAGGGGAGTTGGAGGCCCGCTACCTGTTAACGGCTGCCCGGTACAGAGGGGCGCCGCTGAATACGGTGTTGCTGATGGGGGATGAAAACGATCAGACCTCTAAAGAGATAGCTTCTTCTATCCTGCAAAATCTGCAAAACCAGCCCCAGGTGAGAGTTATTCAAGCTAAAAATCATGCCCGGGGTGAGCCGCAGCTTGCCGTGGCCACCCTGGAACAGGCCCTGGCCGATAGCAACAACCAGATCGACGCAGTGCTGGCAACTGACGGGAGGATAGCTGCCGCCGTCATCAATGCCTTGAACAGCAGGGGCCTGAACCAAAAAATTATAACCGTAGGTGTTGGTGCGGATCAACAGGCATCCCAGGCCCTGGTGGCCGGCACCCACCAGGCTGAAGTGGATTTGATGCCTGAGATTATGGCGCAGCATGCTTATGATGCAGCAGTAGGGCTGGCAACTACCGGGCACTGGCAATATGAAAAGCAGGTCAAAAACGGTGATTTTGACGTGCCGGCTAAAATCACGCCGGTGCGTTTGTTGACTAAACAGGATGCCTATTTACTTGAGCAGCGCTGGGGTAAATTGACGGGCGAGGAGGACCGGCAACAGAGGCAGCAAGGTCAGCAACAGGGCCAGCAAACACAGCAACAGGGACAAGAGGGACAGGAGCAGGGACAACAGCAAGGACAGGGTGAGCAAGAAGAGCAAAATCAAAAACAGGGTCAACAAGGGCAGGGTCAGCAAGCTCAGCAAGGCAAACAAGGGCCCAAGACCACCCTGCGCATAACCACCCAGGATGGTAAAACCGTTGAAATGCAGATCAATGGGGAAATAAAAAAAATCGAAACCATTGACGGCGCCGGTGCCGCAGGAGGCGGAGGCGGTCAATCAGGGGGCAACGGGGGACAATAAACAGATTTTCGTATATAAGTTACCTGAAAAAGGGGCATCAACGGCTTGCAGCCGGCGATGCCTCTTTCTTGCAGCAGAAATGGCATTATATTATATAAGCAGATACATAAAAGCCGTAGATGTGGATTGTTCGTACTTTAGGCCAGGCACCCTTTATGGTATACTATTATGAATACTTTAGAGGGAGTAAGGTCAATTATGCGACCATTTCAATTAAAATCAGAATATACACCCAGGGGCGATCAGCCAAAAGCCATCGCAGCCCTGGTGGAGGGCTTGAATAAAGGTTACCGGGGTCAGGTGTTGCTGGGGGCCACCGGTACAGGCAAGACTTTCACCATGGCCAATGTCATCCAGGCCGTGCAGCGGCCGGCCCTGGTGCTGGCGCCCAATAAAACCCTGGCTGCTCAATTGTGCAGCGAGTTCAAGGAGTTTTTTCCCCATAACGCAGTGGAGTACTTTGTCAGCTATTACGACTACTATCAGCCGGAAGCTTATATCGTCCAGAGCGACACCTATATCGAGAAGGATGCCTCTATAAACGACGAGATCGATAAGCTGCGCCACTCCGCTACCTGCGCCCTGTTTGAGCGCCGGGACGTCATTATCGTGGCCAGCGTGTCCTGTATCTATGGCCTGGGGGATCCCGAGGAGTACAGCACCCTGGTGCTCTCTTTGCGGGAGGGCGAGACCTATGACCGGGATGCGGTACTGCGCAAGCTGGTGAGCATCCAGTATGACCGCAACGACATCAACTTTACCAGAGGTAAATTCCGGGTCAAGGGTGATGTGCTGGAGATCTTCCCTGTTTCCAACACAGAAAAAGCCATCAGGGTGGATTTTGACTTTGACACAGTGGAAAGGCTGCTGGAGTTTGATGTGCTGACCGGCGAAATACTGGGCCGGCGCAGCCATGTTTCCATCTTCCCGGCCAGCCACTATGCTACCTCCCAGGAGAAGATGAATAGAGCCCTGGTTTCCATTGAGGCGGAACTGGCAGAACGCCTGGCTGAACTCAAGCGCCGGGGGAAGTTGCTGGAGGCCCAGCGCCTGGAACAGCGGACCAATTATGATCTGGAAATGATGCGGGAGATGGGTTTTTGTAGCGGGATTGAAAACTACTCCCGGCATCTCACCGGGCGTTTGCCCGGCCAGCCCCCGTACACTTTGCTGGATTATTTTCCCGATGATTTTATTCTATTTATAGATGAATCCCACGTAGCCGTTCCCCAGGTGGGAGGGATGTACGAAGGAGATCGCTCCCGCAAAGAGGCTCTGGTGGAGCATGGTTTCCGGTTGCCCTCGGCTTTTGACAACCGGCCCTTGAAATTTGCGGAGTTCCAGGAGCGGATTAAGCAGGTCGTTTACACTTCGGCCACGCCGGGACCATATGAACTCAAGCACTCCACCCAGGTAGTGGAGCAGATCATCCGGCCGACGGGCCTGGTGGATCCCTATGTCAGCGTCCGGCCGACCCGGGGCCAAATTGACGATCTGTTAAGGGAGATCAGATTAAGGGTGAGCCGGGGAGAAAGAGTCCTGGTGACCACCCTGACCAAAAAAATGGCCGAAGACCTGACCGAATATTTCCGGGAGCTGGCGGTGAAAGTCCGCTACCTGCATTCGGATATTAAGACCATTGAGCGCATGGAGATCCTGCGGGATTTGCGCCTGGGGACTTTTGACGTGCTGGTGGGGATTAACCTGTTAAGAGAAGGTCTCGATCTGCCGGAGGTCAGCCTGGTGGCCATACTCGACGCGGACAAAGAAGGTTTTCTGCGTTCGGAACGTTCTCTGATCCAGACCATCGGGCGGGCTGCCCGTAATGCTGACGGCCAGGTGATCATGTATGCCGACCAGGTTACAGATTCCATGCGGCGGGCCATCGAGGAAACCGAGCGCCGCCGCAGTCTGCAGTTGGAATACAACCGGCAGCATGGCATAACGCCGGAGACGGTCCGCAAGTCCGTGCGGGAAGTGATTGAAGCTACCCGGGCGGCAGAGCCGAAGGTGCTTTATGAAGTCAGCAGCGGCGGCAAAAAGATGTCTAAAGCCAAGTTGAAGAAGCATATTGCCGTGCTGGAAAAAGAGATGCGGGAGGCAGCCCGGGAGCTGGCCTTTGAACGGGCAGCCCAGCTCCGGGACATGATTATCGAGCTGCGGCTGCAGCTGCGGGGCGGGCCATCCCTGGCCTCCGTTATCCCGGAGGATATGCCCTTAAGAGAAGTAGAGTAAACCAACTGAATCAGGCCCAGGCACATAAAGAGAGGTATTTATGCTGGATAAAATTGTTATTAAAGGCGCCCGCACCAACAATCTGAAAAATATTGATCTGGAGATTCCCCGGGACAAGCTGGTGGTGATCACCGGGTTGTCCGGTTCCGGCAAGTCTTCTTTGGCCTTTGATACCATTTATGCCGAAGGACAGCGCCGCTATGTGGAGTCACTGTCCTCCTATGCCCGGCAGTTCCTTGGGCAGATGGATAAACCGGATGTTGATTATATCGAAGGGCTCTCGCCGGCCATCTCCATTGACCAGAAGACCACCAGCCACAATCCCCGCTCCACAGTGGGCACCGTTACCGAGATCTACGATTACCTGCGCCTGCTCTATGCCAGGATCGGGCGCCCTCATTGTCCCAGGTGCGGCAAACCGATTAGCACCCAGCCGGTGGAGCACATGGTGGATCAGTTAATGGCGTTGCCGGAAGGGACCAGGGTGCAGCTTTTGGCGCCGCTGTTAAGGGGTAAGAAGGGTGAGCACGTTAAAATTATTGAAGATATTCGCCGCAACGGCTTTTCCCGCATCAGGGTGGATGGGGAGATCCGGGAAACCACTGAGGAAATTGTCCTGGATAAGAACAAAAAGCATACCATTGAGATCGTGGTGGACCGGATCATCCTGCGCCCCGGCTCTGCAAGGCGCCTGGCAGACTCCTTGGAGACGGCCTTAAAGCAGGGTGGCGGTTTGGTTGTGGCTCTGCTGGAAGATAGGGAAATTACCTTTAACCAGAACTTTGCCTGTGTTGACTGTGGCATCAGCATTTCTGAAATCACGCCCCGGCTGTTCTCCTTTAACAGCCCCTTCGGGGCTTGCCCGCACTGCACCGGCTTAGGCTTCAAAAAGGAAATAGATCCCGATCTGGTTGTACCCGACCGGCGGCGTTCCATCAACGAAGGAGCTATTGGCGGGATCAAGAAGGGAGGTTATTATTACCAGTTCATCCAAGGGCTGGCCGATTATTACGGTTTCAGCCTCGACACCCCCCTTGCGGAATTAGCTCCTGAACACTTGCAGGTGATTTTGTACGGCACGGAGGGCAAAAAATTTCGTTTTGTCGTTGACAGTGACATTTATAAACGCAGGCAGGAAGTGAATGTGGCCTTTGAAGGGGTGATCAACCTCCTGGCCCGGCGTTACAGGGAGACTACCTCCGAGATTTACCGGGAGGATCTGGAGATGTATATGAGCAGCAAGCCCTGCCAGGCCTGCCGGGGCGCCCGGTTGAAGCCGGAAGCGCTGGCGGTTAAGGTGGGCCATCGCTCCATTGCAGAGGTGACCCGTTTAACGGTGGTGCAAGCCCTGACATTTTTCCGTGAGCTGGAGCTGTCGGAGAGCGAGGAGCATATTGCCAGGCAGATCCTCAAGGAGATTAACGAGCGGCTGGGCTTCCTGGTCAATGTGGGGCTGGATTATCTGACTCTGGAGCGGCAGGCGGGAACACTGTCCGGTGGTGAGGCCCAGCGTATTCGCCTGGCCACCCAGATTGGCTCCGGCCTGATGGGAGTGCTGTATATCCTTGACGAACCCAGTATTGGTTTGCACCAGCGCGATAACCGGCGCCTGCTGAAGACTCTGGAGCGGCTGAGGGATTTGGGCAATACCTTGATCGTAGTCGAACACGATGAGGAGACTATGCGGGCAGCCGATCATATCATCGATATCGGTCCCGGTGCGGGTGTCCATGGCGGACAGGTGGTGGCCACCGGCAATTTCGCCGCAATTGCGGCCAATGATGCTTCTATTACCGGGCAATACTTGAGCGGGAAGAAAACCATCCCGGTGCCGGCGCTCCGCCGCAAACCCAATGGCAAAGTGGTTGAGGTGCTGGGGGCGAAGGAAAATAATTTAAAGGGGATCAACGTAGCTTTCCCCCTGGGTGTTTTCACCTGCGTCACTGGGGTGTCCGGTTCGGGCAAGAGCACACTGGTCAATGATATCCTGTACCGCAAGCTGGCCCTGGAACTGCACGGCGCCAGGACACTGCCCGGCAGTTGCCGGGAGATACGCGGCATAGAATACCTGGATAAGGTCATAGATGTTAATCAAGCCCCCATCGGGCGGACGCCCCGCTCCAACCCTGCTACTTATACAGGTGTGTTCACTGATATCCGGGAGCTTTTCTCCCAGACCCCGGAAGCGAAGATGCGGGGTTACAAACCGGGCCGTTTCAGCTTCAATGTAAAAGGTGGGCGTTGTGAGGCCTGTCATGGGGACGGCATCATCAAGATTGAGATGCATTTTCTGCCGGATGTTTATGTGCCCTGTGAGGTCTGCAAGGGCCAGCGCTATAACCGGGAGACTCTGGAGGTCCGTTATAAAGGCGTCAACATTGCCGGCGTACTGGATATGACCGTGGAACAGGCCGTGGAGTTTTTCCGTCATATCCCCAAAATATACCGCAAGCTTAAGACGCTGCAGGATGTGGGTCTTGGTTATATTAAGCTGGGGCAGCCTGCCACCACCCTTTCCGGAGGCGAAGCCCAGCGGGTGAAACTGGCCACCGAATTGGCCAGGCGCTCCAACGGCAGGACATTTTATATTCTTGACGAGCCTACCACCGGCTTGCATGCCGCTGATATTGACCGCTTGCTCCATGTACTGCACCAGCTGGTGGATGCGGGAGATACCGTGGTGGTTATTGAGCATAACCTGGATGTGATCAAGACGGCGGACTATATCATTGACCTGGGACCGGAAGGCGGCGACAAAGGCGGCCAGGTTGTGGCCACCGGAACGCCGGAAGAGGTTGCCGCTGTACCTGCATCCTACACCGGTCAGTACTTGATGAAGGTGCTGGAGAAAGGCGTCAGAGCAGGCACAGGGTTGTGGGCCGCTGAAACCGTCACCCCGCTGCAGGTTATTTGAAAAAATAGTAGTAAGTTTTAACGGTGATGAGCTATGCAGCTTGCAGACAAGCTTAAACTGCTTCCTGCCAGGCCCGGTGTCTATATTTTCCGGGATGCGGCAGATAAAATCATATATATCGGCAAAGCCCTGTCTTTAAAAAACAGGGTCCGTTCTTATTTTCAGGCCAGGGCCAGCCAGCCGCCTAAAACCAGGCTGATGGTGGAAAAAATTGCTGATCTCGATTACATTGTCACTGATTCCGAGGTGGAGGCGTTGATCCTGGAGCAAAACCTGATCAAGGAGAACCGCCCCCATTACAACGTCCTGCTCAAGGATGACAAGAGCTATCCCTATCTAAAAGTCACCCTGGGAGAGACTTACCCCAGGGTGATGATCACCCGCCGGCATGTGAAGGACGGCTCCAGATATTTTGGGCCTTATACCCGGGTGGGCGCGGTAAATGAGACTTTGCGCCTGTTAAAAAAGTTGTTCCCTTTTCGCACCTGTGGCCAAAAAGAGCCGCCCCCCCGGCAGCGTCCCTGCTTGAACCAGCATATTAACCGCTGCCTGGGGCCCTGCTGCGGCCTGGTGGATCCCCAGAAGTACCGTTCGATGATCCGGGAGGTCTGTATGTTCCTGGAGGGCCGGCAGGAGGATCTGTTAAAAAGCCTGCTGGCCCAGATGGAGGAAGCGTCTCAAAAGCTTGAGTTTGAAAAGGCGGCCCGGCTGCGGGATCAGGCCCAGGCTGTCCGTGAAGTGGTTGAAAAACAAAAAATCATTTCCGGGGGCTTTGAGGAGCGGGATGTGGTGGCTATGGCCAGTGACCGGGACAATACCTGCGTGATGGTTTTTTTTGTCCGGGGAGGCAAGCTCATCGGGCGCGAGCAGTTCATGTTAAAGGGCACCGGGGGTTTGAGCCGGTTGGAGGTGCTGGGTGCTTTTATCAAACAGTATTATAATACTGTGGACATTATTCCCGGCGAGATTCTTCTCCAGGAAGACCTGGCGGAAGAAGGGGCTGTGATTGAAAGCTGGTTGACCATGAAGAGAGGCGCCCGGGTGCGTCTGAAAAAGCCTCTGCGCGGGGAGAAAAAGAAGCTGGTGGAGATGGTGGCCAAAAACGCCGCCATAACCCTGGAGCAAACTCTTGCCCAGGAGGCTGCCCGCCGCAGCGATACAGCCGATGCGCTGGCCATGCTGGCAGCCGCCCTGGGGTTGGAGCAGGCGCCCCAGCGCATGGAATGCTTTGACATATCCAACACCCAGGGCGCCGAGAGCGTGGCTTCCATGGCTGTCTTTGAAGACGGCAAGCCTGCTAAGAGTCAGTACCGCCGTTTTAAAATCAGGTCGGTAACAGGCCCGGATGACTTTGCCTCCATGCAGGAAGTTGTTCGCCGGCGCTTTACCAGGGCCAGGGAAGAACTGGCCCTGATTAACACCGGTCAAATGTCCAGTAAAGACGCCAAATTTCACATTTTGCCGGACCTGATTATAGTGGACGGGGGTAAAGGACAGCTTGCCGCAGCCAGACACGTGATGCGGGAACTGGGCTTTGCCCATATCCCGGCCTGCGCCCTGGCCGAGAGGGAGGAAGAGCTTTTTATCGAAGGTTCCTCTGCGCCCATCGTCTTGCCGAAAGATTCCCCGGCGCTGCACCTGGTGCAGCGCTTGCGGGACGAGGCGCACCGGTTTGCCATAACTTATCACCGCAACCTGCGGGGCAAGGCAGGGTTGCGCTCCCTGCTGGACGAGATAGAAGGGATCGGGGCGGTGCGCCGGCGGGCGCTGCTTAAGGCCTTCGGCTCCCTGGACGAGATCGAAAAAGCCTCTGCGGAGCAGTTGGCTGCCGTCCCGGGTATGAACAAAAGAGCCGCCCAGGCCGTATATAACTTTTTCCATCATTAAGGGAGGGAGGCAGAGGGGAGGCAGAGGGACGGTTCTTTTGCCTCCTTGGGGAGGCAAAAGAACCGTCCCTCTGCCTCAAGGAACCGTCCCTCTGCCTCAAGCATAGAGCAGGAAGCAAAAGAACCAACTTCGGCTTTCTCGTATCATTGGAGGGAATTTGTGGGAATATGCAGAAGATAAAGTTAGTAGCAATGGATTTGGACGGCACAATGCTATCAAAAGAATCAACCATCACCCGCCGGGTTAAGGACGCTGTGGCGGCAGTCCGAGCGGCGGGTGTTTATGTAACTATATCCACCGGCCGCATGTTTTCCTCGGCGGTGCGGTTTGCCCGGGAATTGGGCCTGGAAGAGCCCCTGATCACCTACCAGGGGGCGCTGGTGAAAGACTACATTTCCGGCCGGGTGCTGCGGTACCTGCCGTTGCCACTGGTATATGCCAGGGACATCATCGCCAGGGTGCAACAACTGGGCTACCATATGAACGGCTACCTGGGAGATCGTTTGCTGGTGGAAAAGGCCAATGAGGTAGGCCGCCGCTACGCAGCCCGGAACGGAGTAGATCTGGAGGTCGTGGGGGATTTTAATAAATATTTTCATGAGGATCCCACAAAACTCGTAGTCATTGCCGGGGAAGAGCAGGTGACCGAGTTGATGGCCGAACTGCTCCCGGTCTATCAGGGGAAGGTGCATCTCTCAAAATCCTTGACCGGCTATCTGGAATTTTCCCATCCCCTGGCTACCAAAGGGGAGGCCCTGGCCTACCTGGCCGAATACCTGAACGTGCCGCAAACCGGGGTTATGGCCATAGGTGACAGCTACAATGATGTGGAGATGCTGCAATATGCAGGGGTTGGGGTGGCTGTAGCCAATGCCAGAGAGGATGTCAAGCTTGTTGCCGATAATGTAACCTCAGAGGGCTATGGGGATGGCGTGGTAGAAGTTCTGGAAAAGTGTGTTTTGGCACAAAATACATGATTGCTGCGGAAGCAGGGAAAAGTAATATTACAGCAGCGGTATGACCGGCCGGGTACCGGCTGCTGGGAGGTGGCTTAAGTGACGGAGCAATTTGTTGTTGGCGTCGATCTGGGGGGCACAAAAATACTGACCGCCCTGGCCGATGGCGCTGGCCATATAATCGCTGAACAAAAAATTTCCACTGAGAGCGCCAAAGGGCAGGAGCATGTGATCAACCGGATTGTCCATACTGTGGAATATGTACTTCAGGCTGCCGGGGTAGAGCGGGAACAAGTCCGGGCCCTGGCCCTGGGAGCTCCCGGTCCCGTTGATGCGGTTAACGGGGTGATCCATTTCGCTCCCAACCTGGTCTGGCATGATGTGCCTATCTGCCAGGTGCTGGAGCAGCATTTGTCACTGCCTGTGTTTCTGGATAATGACGCTAACCTGGCCGCTCTGGGCGAACATGTATACGGCGCCGGGCAAGGTGTGAACCACATGGTTTATATGACTGTCAGCACCGGTATTGGCGGCGGCTTGATCCTGGATGGCAAGTTGTATCATGGGGCTTCCGGCGTGGCCGGCGAAATCGGGCACATGACCGTCATGCCCGGAGGGCCCTTATGCGGCTGCGGTAAGAGGGGCTGTATGGAGGCAGTGGCCTCCGGCACGGCTATTGCCCGGGAGGCCAGGGAGCTTGCTACCGGCGGGCAGGCTGAGAAGATTTTGGCTCTCGCCGGAGGAGAAATTGCAGCAATCACTGCTGCAACTGTGGCCGGCGCAGCAGAGGCAGGCGATCCAGCCGCCCTGGATATTATCAAGCATGCGGCCCGTTATCTGGGCATTGGCCTCGCCAATATCATCACCCTGCTCAACCCGTCACGGATAGTTCTGGGGGGCGGGGTAATCAATATCGGGGAACCGCTGTTAAAGGATATCAGGCAGGAAGTTCAAGCCCATGTGATGGAAGATGCCGGCGCCGCAGCCAGGATTGTGCGGGCCAAATTAGGCGGGCATTCCGGGGTTATGGGCGCTATTGCCCTGGCGCTGCAGGCTGATATAGCGGCATAACAAGTGCGGCATAAGAAGCAATGATGGAGACAATATATGGAAGGATGTATCCAGCATGTATTTTTTTGGCAAAGAGGACTGGCGCACCCTGGAAAAGGGTATCGAGCATGAATGGCTGGTTACCAACGGCATCGGCGGCTATGCTTCCGGTACCATAATCAACCTCAATACACGCAAGTACCACGGCTTGCTCATCGCTGCCCACAATCCCCCCGGCCACAGGGTATTGCACCTGGCCAAGCTGGACGAGCGCTTCCATACCGGGGACTGCACCTACATCCTGGCCGCTAACGAAAACCGTTCAGGCTTTGTGGAATACGGTTTTATCCACCTGCAGCAGGTGAAGGCAGAACCGCTGCCTACTTTTACTTACAGCTTTGCCGACATCACCCTGGTGAAAACTATCTTCATGGTCCATGGCCAAAACACGACGCTGATCAATTACCAGGTGTTCAATGGAGCAAAAAAGGCAGTGCTCACTCTGACCCCCATGATTAATAACCGGGGCCACCATCATATAACCAGCCGGGGGGAAATAAAATTTACCCAGCAAAACAAGGAGGGCCGGGTGCTGATCAAAGGCCGGGAGGGGCTGCCGCCCCTTTTACTGGCTATTAGCAGCGGCACTTATATACCGGACGAAAGCTGGTACAACGGTATGGCCTATGCCGGTGAGCTGGAAAGGGGCGAGAATCCCTATGAGGACCACTTCATTCCCGGTCGTTTTGAAATCCCCCTTGCCCCCGGCGAGGTCAAAACTTTTACCGTAGCGGCCTCCACGGAGGAAACAGTCAGTCTTTTTGGTGAAGCTTTGCTGGAGGCTGAAAGGGAGAGGCTTAAGAGCCTGGTGCGACAGGCCGGTTACGGGGATGATCTGGCCTGCAGCCTGGTGCAGGCTGCAGACGCGTTTATTGTGCAGAGGCGTTCAACAGGCAAAGAATCAATTATTGCCGGTTATCCCTGGTTTGACGATTGGGGCCGGGACGCGATGATCGCTCTGCCCGGGTTGACCCTGGTGACGAAGCGTTTTGCCGATGCCCGGGAAGTATTGCTCACCTTTGCCCGGCATTGTCGCAGGGGCCTGTTGCCAAATGCCTTTTTTGATGGTCTTAAAGAACCGGTGTACAATACGGTGGATGCATCCCTGTGGTTTGTCAATGCGGTCTACCAGTTCTTGATTTACACAGGGGATCTGGACTTTGTGCGGGAAAAACTCTATCCCGTGGCCAGGGATATTATCCAGTGGTATAAGGAAGGTACCGACTTCCACATCCGCATGGATGCGGACGGCCTGATTACGGCTGGTTCGGAGGAGTTGCAGCTGACCTGGATGGACGCCAAGGTTGACCGGTGGGTGGTAACGCCCCGGCATGGCAAGGCTGTGGAGATCAATGCTCTCTGGTACAATGCCGTCTCCATTTTAAACGCATTGTCAACCAGGTTGGGGTTTCAAATGCCCTGGCCGGATCTGCCGGCAAGGATTAAGGACAGTTTCATCGCAGCCTTTTGGGATGAGGAGAATAATTACCTCAATGATGTAGTCACACCAGAAGGACCGGACAAGTGCCTGCGGCCCAACCAGCTGATGGCGGTCAGCCTGCCTTTCACTATGCTCAACCGCGCTATGGGGCGGCAGGTGGTGCAGCGAGTGTGGCAGGAGCTTTACGCTACATACGGGATCAGGAGCCTGTCGCCCTCTGACAGCTGCTACAAAGGTGTCTACCTGGGCGACCGGCTGCAGCGCGACGGGGCTTATCACCAGGGGACAGCCTGGAGCTGGCTTATGGGCCCCTTCATCACCGCTTACCGGCGGGTCAACGGTTATAGCCCGGCCAGCCGGGCCCAGGCCCGGCGTTTTATCCAGCCCTTTCGCAGCCAATTGCGTGAACACGGGGTGGGTTATATATCCGAAATATTTGACGCCGATGAGCCGGTGTACCCACGGGGCTGCTATGCCCAGGCCTGGGGCGTGGCCGAAGTGTTGCGGGCTCTGGTGGAAGACGTGCTGGAGATTAGGCCGCCTTATGAGGAAAAGCTAGATATGGGTTAAAGAGAAAATATAGAATTGGGAGTGGTGTTTCTTGGAACCAATGCTCAGCCTGGATGTGGGTCATTTGATTGGTGAACAGCCTGGTTTTATCTCTCCTGGGGAATTTGCCGCTTTGGAAGACAAACACGGCGCTACATTTCGCGCTTTCCAGTCCTCCTTAAAGGAAAGCCAATCCAGCTTAACCCTTTCCTTTGCGGCCGAAGAATCGCTGCCGGTGATAAAATCCCTGGCGCAAGAAATCTCAGCTAAATATGAAGATGTGCTGCTTTTGGGCATAGGTGGTTCGGCCCTGGGGGCAAAAGCCGTGCTCCAGTACCTTAAGGGACCCCTGTATAACCTGATCCGGCATGGAAGCCCGCGCTTATTCATCCTGGACAACCTGGATCCGGTGTTGGTGAAATATTATGAACAAGCTCTTGATTTTAGCAAAACCCTCCTGATTTATATCAGTAAATCCGGCTCTACCCCTGAGACGGCGGCCTTGTTTATTCACTTTTATAACCAGGTTAAAGCCGCAGGGGGAGATACTGCCGATATCGTTATCTGCTGCGATCCGGGGAATAACGGTATTAACCGCATCGCCCAAAATCTAGGCTGCAGGCTTTTGCACATTCCCCGTAAATTGCCGGGCCGCTATTCCGTATTATCTCCAGTTGGTTTCCTGCCTGCGGAAATCGCCGGTATCGACAGCCGGGAGTTATTGGCGGGAGCGCGGGCCATGCATCAGGCGATCGTAACCGTCCCCCCGCAGCAGAACGCCCTGTTTAACCTGGGAGCAGCCCTTTTTGAGCTGGCTTTAAAGGGCAAATCCATCCATGTACTTTTTAACTACAGCAACCTGCTGTCGGAGTTCGGCCTGTGGTTTGTGCAGCTGTGGGCGGAAAGCCTGGGGAAGAAGTATGATCTGGCCCAAAAGGTGGTCAACGCCGGGACAACACCCCTGACCTGTTTGGGGGCCACGGACCAGCATTCCATACTGCAGTTGTTTAAAGAAGGCCCGGCGGATAAGGTCTTTGGCTTTACTAAAATTAAGCAGGTGCCTGATGAGATCCAGCTGGTTAGCGAGTTCACCGGGGAAAAGGAATATGCCTATTTTACCGGCCACACCATGCAGGAGCAGCTGCACATCGAGCAGCTCGCTACCGAGATGAGCCTGGTCAAAGACGGCAAGCCCTGTTACACTATTACTCTTCAGGACGTCACCCCAGGCACCCTGGGCGGTTTGTTTTATTTTTATGAAGCACTGGTGGTCTTTACGGCGGGCCTGTGGCAGATTAACCCCTATGATCAGCCGGGTGTTGAAGAAGGCAAGAATATTACCTATGCATTAATGGGCAGGGAAGACTACAGCCATACCAGGGCAAATTACGAAGAAAAAGTTGCCCGGCACAAGCAGGGCAGCAAAATCTTTTCTATTGATTAGTAATTGATAAGGAGCTGTTGGACAGTCAGGTTTTTTGCTGATTACCATACCCATACAACCTACAGTGACGGCCGGGGCACACCCCTGGAAAACATTCAGGCGGCCTGGGACAAAGGCTTGCGGGAGGTGGCCCTCACCGACCATGGTCCTAAAAACATCGGTACCGGAGTTGCCGGTGAGGCAACTTTTTTAGCCATCAAGGAGGAAGTAGCCAGCATAGCCCGGCTCTTGCCTAAGATTAAGGTTTTAGTCGGGGCGGAGGCTGCGGTTACAGGCCGTGACGGGCGCCTGGAACTGTCCAGGAAGCTTATACAAGAACTTGACCTGCTCATCGCCGGTCTTCACCCCTATTGCCTGCCCGCTACCCTGGGAGACGCCCTGGGTTTTACCCTGCCCAACCTGGTGGTCAGGCTAAACCGGCGCCTCTGGGATAAAATGGTCAACACCAATACCAAGGCGCTGGTGGGGGCGGTATATAAATACCCGGTCAGCTTTACCAGCCATCCAGGTTTGATGATGCCCGTGGACCTGGATGAATTGGCCCGGGCTTGCGCAGCCAGGGAAACAGCTCTTGAAGTGAACACCGGACATAATTATAATAAAGAAAAAATAGTGCATGCTGCCGCCCGCTGGGGGGCCAAGCTAGTTGTCAACAGTGATGCCCACCTGCCAGCCTCGGTGGGGCAACTGGATGAAGGGGCGGCGCTCCTGAAACGGCTTGACTTCCCGCCTGAGCAGGTAATCAACGCAGTGGAGGGGTATTGATGGAATCGCCGCGGCTTATTATTGTAACCGGACTTTCCGGTGCGGGTAAGACCCAGGCTATGCGCATCCTAGAGGACCTGGGTTTCTTTTGTGTGGACAACCTGCCGCCAACACTCATTCCCAAATTTGCTGAACTTTGCGCACAGGCGGCAAGTCAAATTAATAAAATAGCATTGGCAGTAGATATCAGGGGCGGCGAGTTTTTCGACACCCTTTTTGAAGTGCTCGCGGACATTGATAAACAAGGTATTGGTTATGAAATCCTTTATTTGGAGGCATCGGATGAAACCCTGGTGCGGCGTTATAAAGAGACTCGCCGCCGGCATCCCTTGAGCTCACACGGAGAAGTCCTGGAGGTGATCAGGGAGGAACGCAACCGCTTAAGGGAGCTGCGCGGCCGGGCGAACAAGATTATCGATACTTCCAATATGAAGGTGCAGCAGCTCAAGGAAGAAATAGTTTCAGTATTTGCCGATACGGCCGATACTTCCAGACTGCATATCATGGTGATTTCTTTTGGTTTTAAGTTTGGTATCCCCCTGGATGCTGATTTAGTTATTGACGTGCGTTTTTTGCCGAACCCGCATTATGAGCCGGATTTGCGACCGTTAACCGGTAACGATAAAGAGGTGCGTGACTTTGTCTTCTCCTCTCAGGTCACCACGGAGTTTATGGATAAGTATGCCGATCTTCTTGAATTTTTGTTGCCCTATTATATTAAAGAGGGTAAAACCACCCTGATGGTGGCTATCGGCTGTACCGGGGGCAAGCACCGCTCGGTAGCCCTGGCCAATAGACTGGGAGATCTGCTGAATGAACAGGAGTTGCGAGTAACTGTCCGTCACCGTGATCTAAAAAGATCTTAGGGGGTGGAATGATGCTTAAATGGCTCTATCCGGGCATGCGGATCAAGCGGTGGTTGTGGTTGGCCCTTGCCGGGTTGCTGTTGATCATCCTGGGTGTGGATCTGCTGCTGCAAGGGAACCTGCTGGGGGACTTTGTTCACCCGCTCCACGAATTGGAAGAGCAGCTATTGGGGGACCGGTTGCAGCGCATTGCCGGGGTGCTAGTTGTGGTCGCAGGTTTGGTGGTGCTGGTTACGGGTCTATTAAAGCTGGTTAACTCCATAGCCGCTGTCCTGGCTCCGGAGCAGAGCGACCGGGTGGCAGATCTTATCTACACCAGGCGCAGTTTGGGCCGCGGTCCCAAGATCGTGGTGATTGGGGGCGGAACCGGCCTGTCGGTGCTGTTAAGAGGTTTGAAAGAACATACCAGCAACCTCACCGCCATAGTCACAGTTGCAGATGACGGCGGCAGCTCCGGCCGCTTGCGCGGCGATCTGGGGATGCTGCCGCCGGGTGATATCAGAAACTGCCTGGTGGCCCTGGCAGATACAGAACCTTTGATGGAGGAGCTTCTGCAGTATCGTTTTGCCGCCGGGGATCTGGCCGGCCATAGCGTCGGCAACCTGCTTTTAGCGGCTTTAAACGAAGTCACCGGCAGTTTTGACCAGTCCGTCCGCAGCTTAAGCAAGGTTCTCGCCATCCGCGGCCATGTCCTGCCGGCTACGCTGACTGATGTCACCCTGTGTGCCGAGTTGGCGGACGGTACGCTGGTGCAAGGCGAATCAAGTATCCCCAGAGGGGGCCACCGGATAAAACGGGTTTTTCTCAAACCCTCCAGGTGTCTGCCGCTGCCGGAAACGCTGGCGGCTATTCGTAACGCCGACGCCGTGGTTCTGGGACCCGGCAGCTTATATACCAGTATTATCCCTAACCTGCTGGTAACAGGCATCCCTGAGGCCCTGGCAAGGACCTCCGCGATCAAGATCTATATCTGCAACGTGATGACTCAACGGGGAGAAACAGGGGGCTACACGGCCTCATCTCACCTGCGTGCCATCTTAAACTACCTGCCGCATACTATCGATTATGCCGTGGTCAATACCGGTCAAATACCTTACCGGTTGCGGAACCGTTACAAGTTGGAGGGGGCGGAGCCGGTAGCTCCTGATCTGGATGAGATTGAAAAGCTGGGTGTTGCAGCTGTGGGAGGGGATCTGGTTCAGCAGACAGATGTAGTGCGACATCATCCCGACAAGCTGGCCCAGGCGGTAGTGCAACTGGCCCTGGCAGCCAAAGGAAATAACGAAAGAACAAGACATCTTAACGGATATAAAAAAATAAAGATCAGCAATTAATGGGACGGAGGGTTGCAGGAATACCCTGCCGTTCTTTTATGGTATAATATATGCAATGGAAAGAGGGGAGCCGCGTTGTCCTTTTCTGCTGTTGCTAAAGACGAACTGGCACGGGTGGCAGGTCAGCACTCATGTTGCTCCATGGCGGAGTTAGCCGCTCTGGTAAAGATGGATGGCAGTATCCAGATCAGCGGCGCCAGGCAATTGAGCCTGAATATCGTCACGGAGAATATTGCTGTGGCCAGGAAAATATTTTCCCTGGTCAGAAAGCTCTTTGGGCTGTACACAGAGGTCAGGGTGCGGCGGAACAATCGCCTGCGTAATAACAACGTATATATCGTGCATTTGCCCCCGCAACCGGGCATGAACGGGGTTTTGAGGCGCCTGGGTCTGATGGACAGCGCCGGCCGGCTGCAAAGAAAGGTCAGTGAGAGACTGGTGCACCGGGATTGTTGCCGGCGTGCTTACCTGCGCGGTGTATTTCTGGGAGGTGGCTCGGTCAATAATCCCGAGGGGAACTACCATCTGGAGATCATCACAGGGCAGGAGAGTTTCGCCAAATTCGTTGCCCGCCTCATGGCCAGGTACGGTCTGAGCCCCAAAATTAGCCGGCGCAAAAACAGCTTTTTGCTTTACCTTAAAGAAGGTGAACAGATAGCAGCCTTTTTAAACGTCATCGGGGCGCATGCCGCTTTGCTGGACTTTGAAAACACCAGAATATACAAGGATATGCGCAATCAGGTTAACCGCCTGGTTAATTGTGAAACAGCCAATCTGAACAAGACGGTTAATGCTTCCCTGCGGCAGCTGGAAAACATTGAACTGATCAAAGCAACCCTGGGTTTGGATAAGCTGCCGAAAGCCCTGCGGGATACAGCCCTGCTGAGGATAAAATATCCCGATGCCAGTCTTAAAGAGCTGGGCAGCATGATGCAGCCGCAACTGGGCAAGTCCGGCGTCAATCACCGCCTGCGCAAGCTGGAAGAAATCGCAGAGCGCATAAGGGAACGAAAAACATGAGAAGACTTGAGAAATTTCCCTCACCCGGTGAGAAAAATTCCATGCAATATTGTTTCCGCATAGTCGGACTACCAAGGGTGTCCTTTAATTTTCTGGTGCTCACCTTATGCCGTTATCTCCCCTGGTTGGGCGTTAAGAACTGGCTTTACAGCCGGTTTTTAGGTATGCAAATCGGCCGGAACGTTTCGGTGGGGCTCATGGCCATGTTCGATGTTTTTTTTCCCCAGCTTGTTTCCATCGGGGAGAACAGTATTATCGGTTATAACGCCACAATACTGACCCACGAATTTCTGATCAAGGAGTATCGCAAAGGACGGGTCGATATCGGCTCTAACGTTGTCATCGGCAACAGCACCGTTATTCTGCCCGGGGTTTCCATCGGGGACGGCGCGGTAGTGGGCGCTTGTTCCCTGGTGAATAAGGATATACCGGCAGGAGCCCTGGCCGGTGGTGTACCGGTTAAGCTTATCCGCCGGTCACAGGACGAAGCATGAGCATAATAGCCGCCTTGTGGTCCTTGATGCTCCGCTTATGGCGCGACTTTTGGCAGAACCCACAGCAGGTGCGCTATATCATCCCTCTGCTGTGTATTAATGTGCCCGGCTCAATATACGGTTTCTACTGGTACCGGGAACAGCTGGCGGCAACACCTGTTTACTTTTGGCCTTTCGTTCCGGACAGCCCACTGTCTTCCAGCCTCTTTGTACTGGCTCTTTTATTGAGTCTGTTCGGTTTTCATAAAACGCTGCTGCAAGTTTTGGCCTGCAGTATCTCCATTAAATACGGGATCTGGGCTGTGGTTATGATTTCCCAGTACTGGGCCAGCGGTGGGGCATTGGAAGCCACTGAAGCTATGCTGTGGATTTCGCATCTGGGCATGGCGGTGGAAGGCGCAGTCTTTTTGCGGGCTTACAGCTTTGGCCGCGCCGGAGTGTTGACTGCCGGGGCCTGGATGTTGCTCAATGATCTCATGGACTACGGCGCGAGTTTGCACCCCTATCTATTTATGGCGGGACAGACAACCGCGGCCATGCTGACTGCCTTTACCCTTACTGCCTTACTCCTTCTTATCCTCTGGGTCAGGCGGGTAGATTGAGCCATGCAGCCTTGAAATTTTTAGTAAGTTCAGCGGCAGACAGGATAACCCTGCCCGCTGGAGAATTAACAGATTATTGAGAAAATAAGCGCATTGTGACTGGGGTTTCTTAAAGGAGTGTGGGCGTTATGCGCATTGGTTTCAATCTTAATGTAGAACAATCGCAAAAGTTGATCATGACCCCTGAACTGCGTGAAGCTATAACGGTACTGCAGCTCTCTTATTATGAGCTTTCCTCTTATATTGAGCGCCAGTTTGCAGAAAACCCCTTGCTGGAATTTAATGAGGACGACAGCGCGCCGCTGGAGGACAAACAGGCCGAACCTGTAGATAAGCTGGAAGAAGGCGGGCTGGATTGGGAGGAATACTTCCGGTACAGCGATTCCGGCGCATATCACCGGGAAAGAATTCAGGACAGGCTGGAGTATAGCTATGAGCAATTTTTGCCCCACCGCACCACCCTGTCCGAACACCTGTTGCTCCAGTTGAGCATGATTTCCTGTCAGGGGCAGGAGAAAAAAATAGCCGGCTACTTAATCGGCAATATCGATGCCAATGGTTATCTCCGGGTTTCCCTGCCGGAAGTCTGTGCCAGGCTGCATATCACCGGGGTCGAAGCCGAAAGAGCTCTGTCTATTGTCCAGGGTTTCGAGCCGGCCGGAGTAGGCGCCAGAGATCTAGCCGAATGCCTTTTGTTGCAGGTTAACCAGTTAGGTATCAAAAACACTACACTTACTAGATTGATCAAGGAGCATCTGGTAGACCTGTCCAAAGGGAAGCTTAACTATATCTCGCAGGTGCTGGGTGTCACTGTCCAGGAGGTCCAAGGGGCGGTAGATATCCTCCATACACTGGATCCCAAACCGGGGCGTAATTTTGCCGGCGGCCATGAAGCCCGCTTAATTATCCCTGATATCATTCTGGAAAAGGTTGATGACGAGTACATGATTATCGTCAACGACAGCTCCCTTCCCCGGCTTACCATCAACAATGCCTACCATGCGGTACTGGGTAAGGACAAGAACTGTGATCTGGGGGCCCGCCGCTATGTGGAAAGCAAGCTCAACGCTGCCGCCTGGTTGCTTCGCAGCATTGAACAGCGGCGCCTGACTCTCTACAAGGTGACAGAGTGTCTGGTGGAGTTGCAGAGGGATTTTTTGGAGCACGGTGTCAAATACTTAAAACCGCTGACTTTGAAAGATGTGGCGGAACGGGTTGGGCTGCATGAATCAACGGTCAGCCGGGCTACCGCCAACAAATATATCCAGACACCACAAGGTGTTTTTGAAATGAAATACTTCTTTCCTACCGGGTTAAACAGCCTATCGGGGACGGCTACATCGGCGGAGAGCACCAAAAAGATACTGCAGGAGATCATAGCCGGGGAGGATGCCACCAGACCCCTCGACGACCAAAAAATAGCCGATTTGTTGGCCGAAAAGGGGATCCTTATCTCCAGGCGCACCGTGGCAAAATACCGCAGTCAGTTGAATATTCCTTCTATCCGTCAAAGAAAGAGGTATTGATCCGGGCTGCCTGCAGGACACCGGCAAAATTAGTTTGTTCCCCTGCAATTATTTTTTTTCATTTAAAGGAAGAGCTTAGGCATAAAGAGAATATAGTATGTACTATTGATATCAAAAATGCCAACAAGGCATACTAATATGGCATACTAATGAAAGGAGCGGGCATTATAATGGCATATAAAATTGGGATTAACGGACTGGGGCGGATTGGGCGCGATGTGTTAAGAGGGGCTTTAAAACGTCCTGATCTGGAAGTTGTAGGCGTTAACCATAAATCCAGCCGGTTAGAGGTAACCGATACCTATGCCGAGAAAATCGCTCTGATGCTCCAATACGACTCCAGCTACGGAAAATTTGATGGAGATGTGCAAGCCAAAAAAGGCGCCATTATCGTCGATGGCCATGAGATACCGATCCTGGCTGACAGGGATCCGGCCAGGTTGCCCTGGAAAGAACTGGGGGCCGATATCGTAGTGGAATCAACCGGCGCTCTGAATAAGCCGGAAGTAGCAGCTGCTCATATTGAGGCAGGGGCGAAAAAGGTAGTCTTAACCGCTCCTGCTAAAGGACAATGCCGCACTATCGTGCTGGGGGTCAACGAAGACCAGTATGACCCCGCAGCGGAGCATGTGGTTTCCAATGCTTCCTGTACCACCAACTGTCTGGCCCCGGTAGCAAAAGTGATTAATGAGTACTTCGGCATTGTTAAAGGCCTGATGACCACCGTGCACGCTTACACCAACGACCAGGAGCTTCTTGATATGCCCCACCGGGATGCGAGACGCGGCAGATCTGCCACCCAGTCAATTATTCCTACCACCACCGGTGCGGCCAAAGCAGTTGAATTAGTGCTGCCGGAGCTCAAGGGCAAACTGAATGGTTTTGCCATGCGGGTACCTACCCCCACGGTCTCCGTGGTGGATCTGGTGGTTGAGCTGGCTAAACCCACTACCCGTGAGGAGATCAACGCTGCCCTGAAAGAAGCATCAGAGGGGTATATGAAGGGCATTATGGCCTATAACGAGCTGCCGCTGGTTTCCATTGATTACAAGGGTGATCCTCACTCCGCCATCATTGACGGTCTGTCTACCATGATGATTGGCGACAATATGGCCAAGATCATTGCCTGGTATGACAATGAATGGGGTTATTCACAAAGGGTGCTGGATCTGGTCACTTTTATAGCCAAAAAAGGCTGGTAGGATAAAACAGGTATTGGCGCTTTAAAGAGGAACATGAATGGGAGGGTTCCGGTATAGCTAAACAGACGATTAGGGATATAGATGTAACAGGTAAGCGGGTGCTGTTGCGGGTGGATTTTAACGTGCCCCTGGACAACGGTCAGGTGGCCGACGATACACGCATCCGGGCAGCACTTCCTACGGTAGAATACCTGCTGGGACAAAACGCCAAAGTCATCCTGATCTCACATCTAGGACGTCCCAAGGGTCAGTTTAATGAGAAATTTACCATGGATCCGGTGGCCGTTGCCCTATCTGAATTATTGGGGCGGCAGGTTGTAAAGGTAGACGCCTGTGTCGGCGACATTCCCAGGCAGGCAGTTGAGAAGATGCAAAATGGCGACGTGATCCTCCTGGAGAATGTGCGCTTTTATGCCGAGGAAGAGAAAAACGATGAAAACTTTGCCCGTCAGCTGGCCGAATTGGCGGATATATATGTTGACGACGCCTTCGGAACAGCCCACCGGGCCCATGCCTCAACGGCAGGAGTAGCCAAACACCTGCCTGCTGTGGCAGGATTTCTGATGGATAAGGAACTGAATGTTCTGGGCCGGCTGCTGGGCAGCCCGGAACATCCTTTTCTGGCTATGATCGGGGGGGCCAAGGTTTCAGACAAGATCGCTGTAATTTCCAACCTGTTGAATACGGTCGACCGCCTGATCCTCGGTGGCGGCATGGCCAACACATTTCTTAAGGCCCGGGGCTATGATGTGGGAACGTCCCTGGTGGATGTAGAGCGTGTGGATTTGGCCAAATCCTTGATGGAGGATGCCAAAAACAGGGGTGTGGAGCTTTTCTTGCCGGTAGATGTGGTAGTTGCGCGCAGTATGGCTCCCGATGCCGAGCAGATGCCGGTGCCGGTGGACAAAATACCCGCGGACTGGATGGCCCTTGACATCGGCCCTAAAACAGTGGCGTATTTTGCCGCGGCGATCAAACCATGTAAGACAGTGGTCTGGAACGGGCCCATGGGTGTTTTTGAAATGGAACCCTTTGCCGGAGGGACTGTTGGTGTGGCCAGGGCACTGGGAGAAGTTAACGGGATCACAGTAGTTGGCGGCGGTGATTCCGTATCAGCGGTGCACCAGGCCGGCGTGGCCGATAAAATAACCCACATTTCCACCGGCGGCGGCGCTACCCTGGAATTCCTGCAGGGGCGCAAAATGCCGGGAGTTGAGGTTCTGCTGGATAAATAGTTTAAGTTGGGAGTGAATGACTTTGCGCAGACCTATCATCGCCGGGAATTGGAAAATGTTTAAAACTCCATCAGAAGCAGCCCTGTTGGCGGAGGATTTAAAAGACCTGAGCGCTATGACCGGCAGCATAGATATTGTTGTTTGTCCGCCCTTTACCGCCCTGGAACGGGTGGTTACGGTACTGGGCGGCTCCGGCATAGGAGTTGGCGCTCAGGATGTTTTTTGGGAGGACAGCGGGGCCTTCACCGGTGAAATCGCTCCAACTATGCTCAAGGATGTAGGTTGCGGCTATGTGATCATTGGTCATTCCGAGCGGAGGCAATATTTCGGCGAAACAGACGAGCAGGTGAACCGCAAGCTAAAGGCGGTTTTAAGGCATGGCCTGGTCCCGATTATGTGTGTGGGGGAAACCTTGCAGGAACGGGAAACGGGGCAGACCCTGCAAGTATTAAATAAACAGGTTGTTGCCGGACTGGCGGGGCTTGCCGGCCAGGAGGCAGGCGGCATGGTCATCGCTTACGAGCCGGTATGGGCTATTGGCACAGGAAAAACGGCCTCAGATGACGACGCCCAGGAGGGCATCGCCTATATCCGCTCCGTGGTAAGAGAACACTTTGGCGCAGCTGTGGCCGATGCCGTGCGCATCCAGTATGGCGGCAGTGTCAAACCCGGTAATATCTCCGGCTTAATGTCCAGGCCGGATATTGACGGGGCGCTGGTAGGCGGCGCCAGCCTGGAAGCGGCGAGCTTTGCGGCAATCATTAAAGCCGCGGCGGGGCAGTGACGCAGATTGATTTATAGTCATGGGCAGCATATTATATTTGGAGGATCAGGATTATCTTGACAGCAGCAATTAAGCCCATTGTTCTGGTCATACTGGACGGCTGGGGCGTAAGCAACATAGTGAAAGGCAACGCCATGGCCCGGGCCAGGCTTCCCAATTACGAAAATCTCCTGACCACCTACCCCCACAGTGTCCTGACCTCATGTGGTGAAGAGGTGGGACTGCCGGAGGGGCAGATGGGCAATTCCGAAGTAGGACACATGAATATCGGAGCCGGACGGGTCGTTTACCAGGATTTGACCAGGATCACCCGTTCCATCAGGGATGGTAGCTTCTATCAAAACAAGGTGCTGTTAGAAGCGGTGCGGCGGGCTAAACTCAATAACAGCTCATTGCACTTGTTGGGACTCGTGTCAGATGGCGGTGTGCACAGCCATCTGACCCACCTTTATGCCCTTATGGAACTGGCAGCCAGGGAAGGCTTGTGCAACGTTTATATCCACGCCTTCCTGGACGGCCGTGACGTCCCGCCGGAAAGTGCCAGGGGTTATTTTAATCAACTGGGGGAAAAATTAAGTAAGTATGGTCATCATGTGGCCACGGTAATGGGCCGTTATTACGCCATGGACCGGGACCAGCGCTGGGAGCGGGTTGAGCGTGCGTATAACGCCATTGTCTACGGTGAGGGTCTCACGGCGGCGAACCCCTGGGAAGCGGTTGATCTTGGGTATGCCAGGGGTGAGACGGATGAGTTTATCCAGCCCACGGTGCTGCTGCAGGAAACAGGGGAACCGGTGGCGAGGGTGGAAGCCGGGGATTCGGTGATCTTCTTTAATTTCCGTCCGGACCGGGCGCGCCAGCTTACCAGAGCTTTTGTGGACTGGGATTTTTCAGGCTTCACCAGGAAACATGGTTATCCGGGAGTCTTTTTTACCTGTATGAGCACATACGATCAGACGATACAGGCGCCGGTAGCTTTTCCGCCGGTGAAATTACATAATACCCTGGGTGAAGTATTGAGCAGGCATGGTATCCCCCAGCTTCGCCTGGCCGAGACCGAAAAATACGCTCACGTAACCTTTTTCTTTAATGGCGGCGTGGAAGTGCCCAATCCGGGGGAAGAGAGGATCCTGGTTCCCTCCCCCAAAGTAGCTACTTATGACCTGATGCCGGAAATGAGCGCTTACGCCATCACGGAGAAGTTTATAGAACAGCTGCAACTAGACAAGTTTGGGGTGTTTATCATCAACTACGCCAACCCGGACATGGTTGGACACACCGGCAATATGGACGCCGCCGTCCGGGCTCTGGAGACCGTGGATGAATGCCTGGGACGGGTGGTACACCTGGTGCTGGAGAAAAACGGCGCTGTCCTGATTACAGCTGACCATGGCAATGCGGACGAAATGAGGGATAAGGCAGGGAACGTCTCTACTGCCCACAGCGTCAACCCGGTGCCGTTCATTTTAATCAGACGCGACACTGCCGGCATTACCCTGCGGGACGGCAGTTTGCAAGATATAGCTCCTACCATCCTCCATCTGCTGGGCATACCAAAGCCGGCGGAGATGACCGGAGATACATTAATCACTTGTGGCAACGTTTAACGTTTAATACTGAGGAGGAAATACCAGTGTCCAGAATCATTGAAGAAATCATCGCCAGGGAAATTTTAGATTCCCGGGGCAATCCTACCGTGGAAGTAGATGTATACCTGGAAGACGGCAGCATGGGCCGCGCGGCTGTGCCCTCAGGCGCCTCCACCGGCAGCAATGAGGCCGTGGAACTGCGGGATAATGACGAGAACCGTTATATGGGCAAGGGAGTCCTAAAGGCAGTAGAAAATGTCAACTCGCTCCTGGCCCCCGAGATAGAGGGCTATGATGCCACTGACCAACTGGGCATAGACCGGGCCATGATCGACCTGGACGGCACCCCGAACAAGAGCAGGCTAGGCGCCAATGCCATTCTGGGGGTATCCATAGCTTGCGCCAAAGCTGCAGCCGAGTCTCTCGGGCTGCCTCTGTATCAGTATCTTGGCGGTAGCAACAGCAAGGTGCTCCCTGTGCCGATGATGAACATTTTAAATGGGGGCAAACATGCGGACAACAATGTTGACATCCAGGAATTTATGATCATGCCGGTGGGGGCGGGCAGTTTTGCCGCAGCCCTGCGCATGGGCACGGAAGTCTACCATACGCTGAAGAAAGTTTTGCAAGGTAAGGGCTTGAGTACGGCTGTAGGCGATGAAGGTGGTTTTGCGCCTATGCTGTCTTCTAATGAAGAAGCTTTAGCTGTAATTGTAGAAGCCATCAATGCCGCAGGCTACAAGCCCGGTGAGCAGATAGCCCTGGCGCTGGATGCCGCCGCTACGGAGTTTTATAAAGATGGACGTTATGTTTTCGAAGCCGAAGGCAAGAGTCGCGGGGCCGAAGAGATGGTGGAGTATTATGCCATGCTGGTAGATAAATATCCCATCATTTCCATTGAAGATGGACTGGCCGAAGACGACTGGGAGGGTTGGAAGAAGCTCACCGAAAGGCTGGGCAAACGGGTGCAGCTGGTAGGGGACGATCTTTTTGTTACCAATACCGCCCTGTTAAGCCGCGGCATTGAGAGCGGGGTAGCCAACTCGATCCTGATCAAACTAAACCAGATCGGTACGGTTACCGAATCCCTGGACGCCATCGAGATGGCTAAACAGGCCGGTTACACTGCTGTGGTGTCACACCGTTCCGGCGAGACTGGCGATACTACCATTGCCGACCTGGTGGTAGCCACCAACGCCGGCCAGATTAAGACCGGTGCCCCGGCCCGCACGGATCGTGTAGCCAAGTACAATCAATTGCTCCGCATAGAAGAGGAACTGGGAGATCTATCTCAATTCCGGGGTATTAAAGGTTTCTACAATATTAATCTATGAGGGGTCAGCTGATGGTAAGTTGTAAAATTAAATGCCGCATATAACAAAAAAATAGAGACTCATGGCAAAACCTCTGATATGTTAAAGGTGACTAAACCACAACATAAAGGAGGCCATGCACATGAGTCAATCCCATTGTACCACGACATTACGCCGTTTTAAACACATTACATTAAGAGAACGCTACCAGATTGAAATTCTACTCAAGGAGAAGAAGCGCCCCAGCGAGATAGCGAAGCTGTTAGGCAAGCATAAACGAACCATCGAACGCGAGATTGGCCGTGGGACTGTCAGGATGCTAGGATACGACCTTACTTATGTAGACAAATACTGCGCAGATACAGCCGAGCGAGTATACCGCGAAAAAGCCGCTAATAAGGGAGCATGCTTAAAGATTGGTCATGACCATGAACTGGCAAATCACATAGAAAAAAAGATTATCCAGGAGAAATATACGCCTGACGCAGTCATTGGCGAAATCTGGGCAAAAGGCATAAAATTTAAGACCAGTATATGTACAAAAACGCTCTATAACTATATCGATAAAGAATTATTTGCAAATATAACGAATAAAGACCTGCCGGTAAAACGAGTACCCCGAAAAAAACGCCATAAGAAGGTAAGAGTTGCCCACAACAATCTAAAAGGCACTAGCATAGAAGAAAGACCTGAAGCAGCTGGTAGCCGGGAGGAAGCCGGCCATTGGGAGATGGATTGTGTAGTAAGTGGCAAAGGAAAAGGCAAAGCCGCACTGCTAGTTCTGACAGAACGCCAGTCGAGAAAAGAGCTTATCCGAAAGATGCCGGAAAAGACACAGAAATCAGTGAAGAAAGCCCTGGATAGGCTTGAAAGGGAGTACGGAACACGCTTTGCAGAAGTGTTTAAAACCATTACGGTAGACAATGGAAGCGAGTTTCTTAACAGTGCTGAATTAGAGAGTTCGGTCAGAAAGCCAGGCACTCAACGGACAAAAATCTTTTATGCCCACCCATTTAGCGCCTGGGAACGTGGAACCAATGAAAATGCCAACAAGTTAATCCGCCGGTTTATACCAAAGGGCACAGATATCAGCAAGCTTAAGCAAAAAGACATCAGGCGAATTGAGAACTGGATGAATAATTACCCAAGAAAAATTCATGGATATAAATCTGCTAATGAGATGGTAGCATAATCAGAGGTGCCAAAATATGGGTGGCAATTAAACTTGCAATTAACCGAGGGGTCAGCTGATATAATTTGTAATTGCTTGTTTCCTGGCATCGTGGTATAATATCCTGGTTTAGAAGTCAGGGAGGTGATCTTAATGGATGTACTTAAGATAGTATTGCAAGTTTTTCACATCCTTTGTGCTATTGGCGTTATTGCAGCCGTTATTTTGCAGTCAGGTAAGAGTGCGGGCCTGTCAGGTTCCATCGCCGGTGGCGCTGAAGCGCTGTTTGGTGGCAAGAAAAAAGGCCTTGATGAGCTATTAGCTAAAATTACTGTTGTCCTTGGGATACTCTTTGGCTTGACATCACTGGTGCTGGTAATATTAAGCAAATAGCAATTATGCAATTATGTGTTAAGAGCGTACATGCATAGCAAAGCTGGGGAAACCCAGCTTCTTTGATATAACCTGCTTTGGGGAGGGAGCTTTATGCCGGAGTCAAATGAGGCGGCAAATCACATGTGCTTTGGTTGTAGCCCCAGGAACCCTATTGGACTGAAGCTGGTCTTTGAGTCTGATGGGGATATTTGCCGTACTACTTTTGTGGCCGGAACGGAGCATCAGAGTTGGAATGGTGTTATGCACGGCGGGCTGCTGGCCACCATCCTTGATGAGGTTATGGCCCAATGGCTCATCAGCCGGCAACAATCCGCCATGACGGCGGAAATGACGACGCGTTTCATCAACCCGGTGCCTATCGGCGTGCCCATCACTATCGAAAGCCGGCAGGTGGCTGACAAACGCCGCTTGTTTTTAATGGAAGCCAGTGCCACGCTCCCGGACGGCGCCGTGGCGGCCAAAGCAACCGCCAAATTTGTCCCGTACAATATTTAATAATTTCAGTCTGAACAATCCTCAATAATACCAGAAGGGAGCCGTATTCAACTTGAACAGAACAGAAGCTTTGGCGCTGCTTAAACAGAACCTGACCAATAAAAACCTGTTTAACCATAGCCTCGCTGTTGAAACCGTTATGCGCCGGCTAGCCGCGCATTTCGAACAGGTCTTCCCCGTCAATCTATGATGGATAAGGCCCTTTACGCCACTGACCCGCTGACCGGCTTTATTGTGGCCGGCGCCTTGATCCGGCCGGAGAAGAAACTGGCTGCAGTAGATGTGCCTTTCTAATGAAAAAGTTCAAGGATAAGGCTTTTGCCCGCGGGGCCAACCGTGAAACCATGCAAGCCTGCTCCGAACTGGGACTTTCCCTGGAAGAATTTGTGGGCCTTGGCCTGGAAGCCATGCAGGGTATAGCTGAGGAGATGAAGCTGTAACCGCTTGACAATTACAGGCCAGCTGCTATAATTAGAATACGCAGAAGTATATTCACAAAGCGCCCTTATCCCCAGAGCAGGAAAAGGGTTTATTTTTCGGGAGACACGGATGAACGTCAAGACTGTCACTGAAAACAGAAAAGCCCGGCACGAATATCATATCATGGAGACCTTTGAAGCCGGCATAGCCCTGTCCGGGACGGAGGTTAAATCCCTGCGCGCCGGCAAGGCCAACCTGCAGGACAGTTTTGCCCGCGTTGATAAGGGTGAATTGATGCTATATAATATGCACATAAGCCCCTATGAGCAGGGCAACCAGTTCAACCATGAACCCAAGCGCCCCCGTCGTCTGCTGATGCACAAGCGGGAGATCATGCGCTTACTGGGCAAGACCAGGGAGAAAGGCCTGGCGCTGATCCCGCTGAAGGTGTATTTCAGGAACGGTTGGGCTAAGGTAGAGCTAGCCCTGGCAAGAGGTAAGAAACTCTACGACCGCAGGGAGGACATGGCAGCCAAAGATGCCCGGAGGGAAATGGACCGGGCTATGAAGGAGCGGGCAAAGCAGAGTTACTAGTTTATGACGGGACATTGATGCGCATAAAACTTTCTAATTAGTATAAATATTTTCTGTCACTACCCGATGAAAATACCCTAATAAACCAAACATGGGGGCGTAAAGGTTTCGACGGGGGAAGCGGTGGCAGGAGGAGCGAGCCGGGGTTCCATCAGCCCGTTAAACGGTGGAAAACTTATAATTGCCAAGAACGAATACGCCTTAGCAGCTTAATTGCTGTCTAACCTTCTACCCGCGCTGGGCCCGTGGCCCGGGCTAGGGGGTCATTTAAACGGGCTGGCTTGAGACCAATTCTCGGAGGGTTCAAGCAAGATTCATCGAGATAGTTCCAACGGAGCTTGGCTGTAAGCGCCTGCGGAGCGAAAACTAAATTACAGCCTGCGCTCGGAGAAACTCCTGTGGTCGGTCTTCCGGACGGTGGGTTCGATTCCCCCCGCCTCCACCAGATTATCTACCATCTATTGATAAAAAGGATTTTATCGGTGGGTGGTTTTTATATTGCCTGAAAAGCGGGTATTAAAGCCGTTTCTGCGTTTTAGCGGAGTGGCTTTCTCGATTTCTGGTGGGTTATTCTCTTTTGATAAGGGGAAATCCTTCCACTTATTGTCATCGCGCCTGGAGGTAATCGTTGAACTTTAGCAGGGTGTGTGCAAAGGGGGTGTGCATTTTCCGGAGGGGTGTGCAAACAGTCAAGCCCGGTCATTGGAAAAGAAAAAGCCTACAAAGCCGAAGCCCTGCACGCTTTTTTAGGATTCCTTTAAAGCACCTATCATACTTCCGTGCCATCTTTAAAGCGAAAGTGCAACTTGACGTCCTTGGTGACAGTGACTGTATCGACTGCTACCGCCCAAAGTCGCTCGTCAAACTCCTCGACCACGGACGGGCTGCTTTCCAGTTCGCGGATGAAGGTTCCAAGTGATAAGCTTTTAGCCTGCCGCTCTCGCTTTATTTCTTCTAATTGGTTGAAACGTTCCGTTGCTTTACGGTGGCGTTCCCAATAGCGGTTGTTGCGTTCATTAAACTCGTCCTGGTTTTGGGCGATACGGGCGTTCTCATAAACGGCCTTTCGCAACAATTCAGCTACCACATCGATTTCCCGCTGGAGTTCTTTTAGTTCAGCATCAATCTCTGTGCAGTTGCATAAGACTTCTTGGGCTAGGCGGCAGTTGCTAAGAACCTCATCCCGATCACCCATCAATATGTTAAATGCTTTCAGAAAACGCTGCTTAATTTCATCTTCTGTAATATGAGGTGTTGAACATGGTTTATCGTTTTTGTACTTCTCATTGCACCGCCATACCGTGCGCCGATACTTGGTGTTGGAACCCCAAACCTTGGAACCGTAAAAACCGCCGCACTCGCCGCAAATTATCTTTGCTGAGAAAGGGCTGTGGCAACTGACTGGCCTACCGATTTTTTTACGCCGTTCCATTTCAAGCTGCACCGCATCAAATTCGTCCGGCTCAATAATGGCAGGATGGCTATTCTGCACATAGTATTGAGGAACTTCACCCTCGTTGACTTTGGTGGTTTTGGTGAGAAAATCCACCGTGAAGCTTTTTTGCAGCAGAGCATCACCCTTGTATTTCTCGTTAGTCAGAATGCTTATCACTGTCGCCACTTGCCAGGTTTTTTTCCCGGCTGGAGATGGGATACCCAGATTGCCAAGATGCTTGGCGATGGCTGAAGGCGTTTTACCCTCGAGAAACATTCTGTAAATCAGCCGCACTGTTTCTGCTTCCTTTTCAACGATTTTAGGTAAACCATCCTCACCCTTTTCGTAGCCAAGGAAATGACGATAAGGCATGCTTACTTTCCCATCAGCCATACGTTTGCGTTGGCCCCAGGTTACATTTTCAGAAATTGAACGGCTTTCTTCCTGTGCCAGGCTGGACATAATGGTGATTAAAAGCTCCCCCTTACTGTCCAGCGTGTAAATGTTCTCCTTTTCGAAATAAACCTCAACGCCTTTTTCTTTTAGCTGGCGAACCGTAACCAGAGAGTCAACTGTATTTCTCGCAAAGCGGCTAACTGATTTGGTAACAATCAGATCGATTTTCCCGTCCAGTGCATCGGCGACCATCTGCTTAAACCCATCGCGCTTTTTGGTATTGGTGGCACTGATACCTTCGTCGGTGTAGATTCCGGCAAATATCCAATCAGCACGTTCGTTGATATACTTGGTGTAGTAGTCTACCTGGGCTTCGTAGCTGGTAAGCTGTTCCTCAGAATCTGTTGAAACACGGGCATATGCAGCTACTCTTTTTCTTGCGGCCACACCAGTCGTTTCCGGTGCAAAGCGGTTTATGGTTGGTGGTATGACAGTAACGGCTCGAGCTGGTTTCACTTCAAATCTCCCCTTTGGTAGGCAAGCGCCCTTTCCCGCGCCTGCTGTTTCTTTTTGTCGTCCCAGCTTGATTTGCGTGACCGGTCTTGCCAGAGGGCTTCAACTTCATGACCGTCTTGAAAAATATAAATTATCTTATTTGCTTGCGGCACCTGCACTTGCTTGATCTGGGATCGGAAAACTACTTCATCAAATTCCGGCAGGCCCAACACTTCAGCGGTCAGCGACAATAAGATTGGTTCCGGGATTTGCTTCGCTGGGCAGGCGTCCTTACCGTAATTGACGAAGGTGGAACAGTTCCACGCTGCATGCCCCTTGTAGGTTACCCGCCGGTAGTTCTTGCCGCAGCGAGGGCAGAAGATTAAGCCTGAAAATGGGTAACGGTTGGCCGGGTTTTGCCTGACATTTCTGTTCTCCCGGCGTAGAACCATGATTTCCTGCGCCTTTTGAAAGGTAAGAATGTCTATAATCGGTTGATGGGTTCCTTCGGCATAGTACTTTGGCAGAATTCCCCGGTTATAAACCAGCTTCTTTGACAAGTGGTCGGCTACATACTTTTTCTGAAGCAGCGCGTTGCCAGAATATTTCTCGTTATTTAGGATGGCCAGGACTCGCTTTGCTGTCCACTGCCTACCGCTGAACGTTCGAGCACCCATTTCCCGCAGCCTGGCAGCAATCCGATCGCATCCCAGGCCTTTAATGTAATCGGCGTAGATCATTCGAACGATTTCGGCCTGTTCCTGATCGATTTCAATTTGACCATTGTTGATCCGATACCCGTACATGAAACGCAGGTTTACAATCTCACCTTGCTGGAACCGCTTGCGAATCCTCCACTTACAGTTCTCACTAACCGAACGGCTTTCCTCCTGAGCATAGGATGCGAGGATGGTTAGCAAAAGTTCGCCATCCCCACTCATGGAGTGAATATTCTGCTCCTCAAAATAAACGTCAACACCGAGCAGTTTTAGCTCTCGCACTGTTTCAAGCAGTGTTACCGTGTTGCGGGCAAAACGTGATATCGATTTTGTAATGATCAGGTCAATCTTGCCATCCTTGCAGTCAGCAATTAGACGCTGAAATTCCGGGCGAGTGTCTTTGGTTCCTGTCAGTGCCTCATCGGCGTATACACCAGCATATTCCCAATCCGAGCGCTGCTGAATGAGTTTGCTGTAGTAGCTGACTTGAGCTGCCAGAGATTGTAACATCGCATCTTTTCCGGATGATACGCGGGCATAGGCGGCAACCCGTAATCTAGCAGGGATTGGTGGCACCGAAGGGGATATTTTCGTAACTATCTTTTCCATAATGACCTCCTTTCGCTATGACATATTCGCTCCAAAAGCCCATATTATCAAGTGTTTTGGCGATATATGCTGCGCTCGGAAAGCCCGTATTTTTGAGCGATAGTTGCCTCAATTTTAATCAATTCATCTTCTCGGATAATGCCTGCTGCAAGCCATCTCTTTAAAACTGCCATAGTGGCTGTATAGTAGATGACTGCTAATGCCTTACTATTCATGCCGCACCGCCTTCGACCTGCCGTAGCAAGCGCGGGAGCAGTATTTGCGCTCTCGTTTGCCATACGCTTCAAAGGACTGGCCACAAGTCTGACAGGTAAATGACCGGATGGTTTTGTGGTTAACGTCCTCTGGATGGGCATTCCACCACGCCATACGGCACTTGTCCGAACAGAACCTTTTCTGCTTCTTCCCGATGGTCTGATTAAGCGGCACTCCGCACTGGCAGCAAAATGTACCGTCCACAGAGTCAGACATTATAGTAGCATTTCCGCCCAGATTGTTTCTGCGACAGTAAGACTTCACCGTGTTTATCGATAAACCTAAGGTATCGGCTATTTTGGTGTAACTCTTACCTTCGGCGCGAAGAAGAGCAATCCGCTCTTTTTGCAAGCCGTTCATATCGGTTCCTCTCTTCGAAGGGCGTGAATCGTTCCCTCACAATCCACAGGACAACGAAGGGCGGTTTGAGTACCAGTAGCTTAGGGTTAAAGCAAAAAATGCCGGGTGAAATCAATCACCCGGCGATTTGGAATCAGTTTTTAGGTTTTATTAAAGAAGTAAAAGCCGAGCTAATGCTTCAAGGATAGTTCTTTTAGGTAATAATCGTTAAGGTTATAGGGATGAAATGTACTCGGCCATTCTTTCAATCAGCATCCCGGCGTATTCGCCATTTACGCTCTGGCCTTTTCTTGCATTTTGCAGCCAATATTCAGGGGTTTTAAGTATGCCGTTTCTTACCAACACCTCCAAAGCTCCTTCCAGACCATTCTTGTTTTCTTCTATGTATGCTAACCCCAGTTGGGAAAGGATAGCGCCAGAAACTGCTTTGACAATTTCATCTCTCTTGGCATCAAACAGTGCATTATCTTGGCTGTTATCAATAAAGCCGATTTCAATTAGAACTGCAGGAGCCTTGGTTTCTCTTAATACTTGATAATTAGCAGTTTTAACCCCCCGGTTTGCAAAACCGACCCCCACCAGGGAGCTTTGAATTTTTTCGGCCAGCCCCTTTGACTTGGCTCCCGGATTTAAATAAGTGTAAGTTTCTACACCGGCAGCCGCCTCCGGTTTAAAAGCATTACGGTGAAAGGATATGAAGTAATCAAAGCTACCCTTGTTTTCAAAATCACATCTAGCTTTCAGGCTTACACTAACATCAGCCGTCCTGGTCTCATCGATGATTACTCCATGGCGTCTCAACACTGCTGCTACGGCCCGACCTAGGCTCAGCACATCATCGGCTTCTTTTCTTCCTTTATATACTGCACCCGGGTCATTGCCGCCATGACCGTAGTCGAAACATAATCTAGCCATTAATCTTTTCCTCCTTATTCAGCTGGTCCAAAACCAGTTTAAGTTTCTCCGGAATAGGCAGGCCGATCTTGGCTGCGTTTTCCAGAATACTGATCCCTTCGTTGGATAAATAGAAGAAGATGACCGCGGTACGGACAGCGCTACCGTTTGTTATTACCTGGGCGTCGATAATGTGTCCCACTGCCACCATGGCAAAAATCAGCACCTTCTTAAAGATGCCCCTGGCACCTACCTCGCTGGAAAGGCGTTTTTCCAGTATTGCCAACATGACGCCTGTCAGGTAATCGATAACCACGAAGGTTACCAGCGCGTATAAAAAGCCGTCCCAGCCCCCCAAAACCCAGCCCAGCCAGCCGCCAAAGGCCGAAAGGGCAATTTGAATTGTATTAATGGCATTTTTCATGCGTTTTCTTTCCTCCTTGGTTATAGCAATAAAAAAAGAGCCCTGCGGCTCACACATCTTTGACAGGTACTATTTGTTTCTCAATAGTCCCAGTATTTCGTTTTGAAACTCTAAAATAAGTTTATTTTGCTCATAGATATCAGTAAGCACCACATCCTTGTTGGCCTTGCCCGTTAAGGCTTTTATTTTAGCCGCTCTGTCGGATATTTTGACCGCCTCCGCTTCAGCCGCCAGGTGCTTTTGCGTCTTAGCCACCACTAGCTTCTCAGCCATTGACGATCACCTTCTTTTCCGCGGGTTCGCAGGTGCAGTTCCCTATCGCGCTGATTCGATATTCTCCGGGACCGGCAAATTCCAGGACCAGATTCTCAGTCCCGTTGATAGGGGTAATCGTTTTTTCGGCAACAACCTCACCCTCTATAATTACCTGTACTGTAATATCCTCGCTGTTAACCTGGGGATTACCCTCGTAGTCCAAGTAGGCGATGGTTACATTTAGTTCCTGATTAACAACCACTGTGTCCGCGCAGCATATATCAAGCCGCAGGAAGGCACACTTGATGAATCTGGCCACCTCAACCCCGTTTTCCATCTGTATTTCATAGATAAGACCATTTTCATTTATCTCCAATGATTCTCCCTCCTAAGCCGCCACATGCCAGATACCGTATTGAGTGTTAATAGGTCTCGTATTACCACTGGTTACCATATACTCAACCACCAATGACGATTGTACCGGCAGTAATGCTGGTAATTTGATCATTACGCCCCTAGTACCAATACTATAATCTACAGCACCAGAGTTATAGTATTTGCCATACCCGTAGGGTAAGCGGTAACTATGGGTGTTTTTACGAGAATCACTGCTTGGATTCCAGCTGTAGACCAGCTATATAAAGTCAACAATATTTATTAAATTTTTGGAGGCTTTTTATGTAATCAAGCCATGGGGACATATGTTTTTTTGTCCCGCATAATAACAAAAATAATATAGGTTAATTTACGGGCTACAGCCCCAATGGCAGTACCATAGGCTTTGCCTTCGGAACGTTTTTTCTCGAAAAAGGCTTTAAGTACCGGATCAACTTGCACGGCCCGGACAGCGGCTTGCCAAATTGCTCTTCTAAGATGGGGAGACCCTCGTTTAGACATCCGATTTTGACTGCCAGTAAAATCTCCGGACTGTTTAACACTGGGGTCAATGCCAACAAAGGCAACCAGCTTTTCCGGACTGGCAAAGCGATTAATGTCGCCAATTTCACTTTCAATGATGGCAGCCGTGATCATGCCAATGCCCGGAATGGTCGGAAGGCATGAATCAAGGGTATCAAAGTAGGTTTTAATATGGTCTTCGATCTCTTTGATATGCTCCTCGATAAACTTGATTTGTTCGATGAGCTGCCGCAACTGAAAAGCGAAAGCATCGATGGCAATGGTAATGCCAAAAGAGTTACGAGCCTTTTCTTGGATCTCTTTAGCCTTTTCCAGTTTAAATCTTCCCCGGCTTGTTTTGTCAATTACTTCAGCCAGCTTTTCAGCACTGACACTTAACATGTCGTCCGGGGTGGTGTATTCCATTAATAAGGCCTTGGAACTAACGCCGAAGATGTTCGCAAAAAGGGTTTCGTACTCAGGAAAGATTTGATCTAAAACAGCGATTGCTTGCAGCTTAAGCTCCGTGGTCTGATCCACCAGGGAAGTACGATAACGGCAAAGCTGCCTTAAGGCCAGGGTGTTTTCATCTGACAGTTGCGTTTCGGTATAGCGGCCGAAGCGGATGATCTCAGCAATGATAAAGGAATCTCGTTGGTCATTTTTCGTTTTCCGGATAAACAAGTTGCGGAGACTGTCAGATTGAATAGGATTGATGACAAAGACATCAAAGTCTCTTTCAACCAGATAGGAGTAAATGGCAAGCCAGTAATGACCGGTCGCTTCCATGCCAAACACGACTTTTTCATCTTCGGACTTTAGCCTGGCAATGAAATCCAAGAGCTTTGCTGCACCGGCATTGGAATTGGCAAAAGTGATTCTGCCCAGGATCTGACCTGCATCATCAATTGCAGTAGCTTCATGGTTGCGTTTAGCGATATCAATACCGATTATCAATGTAAACACCTCCGGTAATATTTGAGAGTGTTTCTCCTAACTTTACGAGCTTACAACCTAGCGCGATATACGGAGAAAAGGCTAAAAAGCCAGTCAACATCCAGCTCATTCGTAAAATCCCGTTAAAGCGGAGGCGCCAGTCTACAGCGCGAGGATAGAACCTCAGGGGAACGTGCGGCGAACTCCACTCTATCGAGAAAAATCATCTCAAAACCAGAGTTGTGATTCAACTATTAATTATTGACTTGATTATACTAGGGAAACGTATTACGTTCCCGCATGAGTTACGCGCCCGAAGGAGTAAGCTTTCGGGAGAAGGAAGCGGAAAGCGGACAGGGGTGCGGTGGTAAAATGGGGCGGGCGGCTAA
>JBMNHK010000006.1:0-70052 GCA_050950345.1 Pelotomaculum sp. | reverse complement strand
TAATTTAAAATACCTCTATCCCCTGGACATGCCCCTGAGACAGCGGGTTGATTTGATTGCCCGGGAAGTATATGGCGCGGACGGTGTGTCCTGGACGCCGGAGGCTGAAGCCAAGGCCAAACGCTTTGAGTCTGATCCGGCCTATGCTGATTTTGCCACCATGATGGTGAAGACCCACCTGAGCCTGACCCACGACCCCAATCTTAAAGGCGTGCCCAGGGGGTGGCGGCTGCCGGTCCGCGACTTATTGGTCTTTGCCGGGGCCAAGTTCTTATGCCCTGTAACGGGAGCCATCAGTTTGATGCCCGGTACCGGTTCCGATCCGGCGTACCGGAGGATCGATGTAGATGTCAATACCGGCCGGGTCCTGGGACTGTTTTAAGTGTTTTATATAAAGATAACTTATACAAATGATGTGGGTGCGCATTCAGTCGCACAAAGCTGACCGGCAGCCCAGTGTATCGCTGACCGGAGATCTTGCTCTGTGCTTCGTCAAGTCAGTGGACTGGAGTCACCCACAGTTTAATGATCCCGCAATCTTATCGCTGACCGGAATGCTTTTGTTAGATAATTGATTGGATATATATCCAGGTCTTGGAGGTTATTTTTGGCATGAAGGATTTACTGCCGCCATGTATCCATGCTTGCCCCGTTAATACCGACGTGCGAGGCTATCTGGCGGCTATCGCCAGGCAAGATTACGATGAAGCCTACCGCTTGATTCGCGCTAACAAACCCCTTTCCAGCCGTGTGTGCCTGGATTTGCCCCCATCCCTGTGAAGAACACTGCCGCAGGGGGGATGTGGATGCGTCCATTGCCATCCGCAACCTGAAAAGGTTTGCTGTTGAAAATGCCGGGATTGATTGCGTGGACGTTCCCGCTGTTCCGGGCACGGGCAAGAATATTGCCGTTGTCGGCGCGGGACCCGGCGGGCTAACTGCGGCCTACGATCTGGCCCGGCTCGGTCATAATGTGACTGTATATGAGAGAAACCAGACCCCCGGCGGTCATTTTTTTGCCTCGCTGCCCCTTTACCGGCTGCCCAGGGAAAAGCTCCGGCAGGATATAAAAGCTATATTGGCTGCCGGGATAAAAATCCAGACTGGGGTTGAGATAGGGCGGGATGTTACCGTCAGGGAGTTAAAGGCAGCATATGACGCCGTTGTTCTTGCTGTGGGGCTCCAGGAAAGCAGGACGCTATCTGTGCCCGGCGCAGATCATCCCGGTATATTAAAAGCGCTGCCCTTTTTGCAGCAGGTTAACCGGGGTGAAAAACCCGCCATCGGCGGCCGGGTGCTGGTAGTCGGTGGTGGTGACGTGGCTATGGATGCAGCCCGCACTGCAGTGCGTCTGGGAGCCGCAGAGGTTAATGTGATTTGTCTGGAAACCCGTGCGGAAATGCCGGCCCAGAGCTGGGAGATCGAAGAAGCCCTGGAAGAAGGTGTGGGCCTGATTAACGGCTACGGCCCCCGGGAGGTGGTTAGTGACGGCGATCAAATCCTGGGGCTGCGTACCCAAAAAGTGCGCAGTGTCTTCGATGCTTCCGGTAAGTTTAATCCTGTTTTTGAGCCTGATGCTTTGCTCACCCGGCCCTGTGATACGATCATTTTAGCCATCGGGCAGGGACCGGGCCGGGAATTTATCAAGGACAGCGGCCTGGCTATTGATGCCCGGGGCTTTATCGTTATAGATCAAGAATCTCTCCATACCAGTGTGGAGGGAGTCTTTGCCTGCGGCGAGATCGCGGAAGGGCCGGGGCTGGCTATAGCGGCGATTGCCTCGGGGCATAAGGCGGCTGCTGTTGTCAACAGCTATCTGGCAGGTAGCAAATGCCTGACGCCGGCAGGAGATGTGGCGTCAATCGGCGCCCTCTCCGGGACGGTGGCGGAAAAATTGCCCGGCTTACCGCGGGCGGTGATGCCGGTGTTGCCGGCTGCTGTCAGGAGAAGGAGCCTAAGCCCGTATGAGCTGGGTCTGGATGAGGAAAAAGCCGTCTATGAGGCCGGCCGCTGTTTGAGCTGTGGACTTGGAGCCCGGGTGGTGGAAGATAAATGTGTTGCCTGTTTGAGCTGCCAGAGGGTATGCCCCTACGAAGTGCCGCTCATCGGCGGTTTTGCCCGGATGCCTGTTGAAACCTGCCAGGCATGCGGCATCTGCGCGGCTCACTGTCCGGCTTATGCTATTGCAGTAGAAAACATCAACGAACAGGGGATCAAAGAAACCCTGGCCGGTTTGTCCGGACAAGAACCGCTGGTGATATTTACCGGGCAGGAGAATTATGTGGAGCTCTTGAAGTTAAATAGTTTTAATGCGGTGATTATCAGGCTGCCCACGGTAAGCGCCCTGCAGCTGGAATGGATACTCAGCGCCTTTGAAAACGGGGCCGGCGGCGTTGCCGTGCTGGGCGCCGGGGAAAACTTCCGGCGGCACCTGGATGATGCGGGAGCGGTAAAAGGTATGCTGTCCAGGGCGAAGGCCTTGCTGGCGGCTATTGGCCTGGATCCTGCGCGGCTTTACTACTGTGAAACCCCGACAGCAGAAGAGACGGTCGCAGCATTAGAGGCTTTTGAGGGGCAAATACAGCGCGCATCAGCAAAAGGAGTTGGACAGCCATGATCATAGCCAGGCAAAAGGATATTAAAGACATTGCCGCCATGCTGGAAGATTGCAACAGGGTGCTTATAGTTGGCTGCGGCGGCTGCGTGAGTGTGTGTTTGTCCGGCGGAGAAAAAGAAACCGGGATCTTGGCTGCTTCTCTGCGCATGATGAGAAAAGCAGCCGGGAAACCCTTGCAAACTACAACTACCACACTGACCAGGCAATGCGATCCCGAATTTTTGACCTCCCTGGATGACCTGGTAGGGGAGGTGGACGCCATAGTATCCCTGGCCTGTGGTGTTGGGGTGCAATACCTGGCTGATAAATATATCGACAAATGGGTGGTTCCCGCCCAGGACACCCTTTTTGCCGGCGGCGCTGTGGAATACGGCCGCTGGGAAGAAAAATGCGGTCTTTGCGGCGACTGTATCCTGCACCGCACCGGCGGCATATGTCCGGTGATCCGCTGTGCCAAAAGCATTTTTAATGGTCCCTGCGGCGGCTCCCAGGGTGGCAAATGTGAACTGGATCGGGACATGCCCTGCGCCTGGCAGTTGATCTATGAACGAATGAAGCGGCTGGGGCGCCTGCAGGAATTAAAGGCCGTGCAACCTCTTAAGGACTGGTCGAAGGCTGCCGGCGGAGGACCGCGCAGGATGTTGCGAGAGGATTTGATAACCAAGTGAAGTATCTCAGCAAATTGCAAGCTGTACTGGAGGAGGGCCACTTCGCCGTTACCACGGAAATCGGACCGCCCAAAAATGCCTCTCCCCAAAGCCTTATCAATAAAGCGCTGCTGCTCAAAGGCTTTGTTGACGCGGCCAATATTACGGATAACCAGACTGCCGTAGTCAGGCTTTCCAGCATAGCTTCAGGCGTGCACCTGGCTAATAGCGGGCTGGAGCCGGTAATACAGATGACCTGCCGGGATCGCAACCGCATTGCCATCCAGGGCGACCTGCTGGGGGCCTATAGTATGGGCATGCGCAATTTGTTATGCCTTTCCGGGGACCATCAGCAATTTGGCAATCACCCCACGGCAAAGGGCGTTTACGATGTGGATTCGATCCAATTAATTAGCCTCATGACCAGGATGCGGGATGAAAAGAAGTTTTTTTGCGGTGAAGAAATTAAGGGGGATGAGCCCGGCTTTTACATTGGAGCGGTGGCCAACCCTTTTGCCGATCCTTTTGAATTCAGAGTTGACCGTTTGGAGAAAAAAATAGATGCGGGGGCCCAGTTTATCCAAACGCAAGGGATATTTGATATGGAGCGTTTTGAGCGTTTTATGGAGCTTGTCCGTGCTAGGGGCCTGGATAGAAGAGCCCATATCTTAGCCGGCGTCATCCCTCTGAAAAGCCCGCGGGCGGCTAAATTCATGCAAACCCAGGTAGCCGGGATGATTGTGCCGGAAGATCTGGTGGAACGGCTGCAGAAGGCGGCGGATCCTAAGAGTGAAGGTGTGGCTATCTGCGTTGAACAGATCAAATATATCCGGGAAAATATCAAGGGGGTGCACGGTATCCATATCATGGCTATTGCCTGGGAGGACATTGTGCCCGGCATTGTAGAGCAGGCAGGTCTTTTCCCGCGCCCTGCGGTTCAGCTGGATTAACCCGGGATTAGCGGAATATGTAATTGTCAATAATACACCTGGAGGTATTAGCCCAATGTCAATAATCCTCGACGGGAAAACCGTCGCTGCAAGCATCCGTGAAGAGAATAAGGCGGAGATCGCTGCCTTGAAGGAAACAGGCCTTAGCCCCAAATTAGCTGTTATCCTGGTGGGTAACGATCCGGCGTCAGTTATCTACACGCGTTCGATAGAGAAAGCCTGCATCAATGCCGGAGCGCTTTTTGAACACTTCTCATTTAAAGATGCCGGCGAAGAGGACAGGGTTGTGCAAGTAATTGAGCGTCTAAATGCGGATGAGGAAACTCACGGCATCATGATTATGCTGCCCTTGCCGAAAAAAATGAACAAGCAAAGGATCCTGGAAGCAGTTTCTCCTTTAAAGGATTTAGATGGTGTTCACCCCCTCAACAGGGCTTATAATCTCAGCAATAATGAAGGCCTTTTCCCCTCTACACCTCAGAGCTGCATAGAAATCATGCTGCGCAACGGTATTACTATCGAAGGCAAGCATACGGTTCTGGTGGGGCGCGGTGAATCTGTCGGTAAACCGCTGATCTATATGCTCTTGAATCAGAATGCCACGGTTACGATTTGCCACAGCAGGACTCCTGATCTTGCTTACCATACCAGGCAGGCGGATATCTTGATCGTCGCTGTTGGTGTTGCCGGGATGATCACTGCCGATATGGTTAAACCCGGGGCCGTCGTGGTAGACGTAGGAATCAACGAAATGGCCGACGGCAGTATCCGCGGCGATGTTGACTTTGCCAGCGTTATGCCGGTGGCCGGCGCCATTACCCCTGTGCCCGGCGGCGTGGGCAGTGTCACTACTTCGTTAATTATCAGGAACCTGCTCAAAGCAATCAGACTAAATAAAAAGAATAATAAATAAATACATAGTTTTTCTGGAGGCAAAGCGGATGGCGGAATGGTTTGATTATCCTTTTAGAAAAATATTAGCGGAGGCTGCTTCTGCGGCTCCCACGCCGGGCGGCGGCAGTGTGGCCGCTATGGCCGGCGTTTTAGGGGCCAGTATGGCTGCCATGGTGGGAAACCTGACTTTGGGGAAACAGCAGTATGCTGCCGTTGCGCCGGAAGTTAAAGAGATCACCGGCCAGGCCTATTTTGTCATGGCCAGATTGGAAAAGTTAATGGAAGCCGATATGGCGGCTTTCAATAAGCTGATGTCTGCCTATCGAATGCCCAAAGGCAACGAAGCTGAAAAGTCCAAACGTGAGGAAGCCCTGCAAAAGGCGTTGCAAGGCGCTACCAGTGTGCCCCTGGAAATTGCCGCTGCTTTACTGGAAATGCTGAAGCTGATAGAGCGGTTGGCCGGGATCGGCAACAAAATGGCCATCAGCGATGCGGGAGTTGCCGCCTATGTCTGCGAAGGTGCGCTCCAGGCTGTTTTGCTGAATGTGGACATCAATTTAAACCAGGTGACTGACGCTACCTTCGCCGGGCAAGCTCTGCAGGAAAGGGAGAGCATTGCCGGACAGGCGCAAGTATTAAAAGAAAAAGCGGTGGCCCAGGTAAGCGCAAGAATAAAGGAGTAAAAAGCATACTCATATAATATGGACAGACATGAACAAACAAAGTTCTGGGGGTGTTTGGAAAATCGCTGTGACCAAGTTTAATAAGTCATGCTTACATAAAAAAAAGGTTATTCCCATACCTGTTATTGTATGGCCCTTTTTGCTACTGGTTTTAATAAGCCTGGTATCACCCCGTCCTGTGCTGGCGGCATCAGACCAGGCCACGGGCTATGCTCCTAAAAAGGAGCAAGAGGTTAGCCCCAACATTAGCCCTTCTCCTGCAGATAGCTCAAATATTCCCTATGCTCTTAGAGAGGGGCAGGAGGTAAGCCCCCACATGCTTAAAGGAGCCGTATCCTTAAGCGCGGGCCAACAGCTGCTGCTGGATAATACCTATAACCTCTTTTTAAGTAACTTGCCGGAATTCCCCACAGATCCCGGCATCCTGGCCTGGGCAGACGATGCTCTTTCTATGAACGGCGCTGTGCGGGTGCTCTTCAGCCATATGAATTTGCTCATTGATTATTCAAATGATGAGCCAAGAAATGTAGCGGCCCAGGTTGGTTTTACTCTGGAAAACCGGACCTGGCGCACCCTGGATATTTATGCTCCGCGCGGGTCGCTGGCCTGTAGCGTGGCGCCGGACGGCACCAGACTTTTTCTGGAGGATGCCGCCCCGCTGGTGCCCGGCAGGAGTGAACCGGAATACTATGGTTCAGCTGTCGGCAATCATATGATCCGTCAATTTTATCTATCCGAAGAGGGCGGTATGGTCCATCTGGGCAGGATCCAACCAGGGTGCAGGTTGATCATCAGCGAGGATGTGGGACCCAGGGGTTGGGCAGTGGGCATGTACGATCTTATTGTGGTGGACACAGCCACGGGACAACCCTTGAATCCTGATAGCTGCAGTGAGGCTGAAAAGGTAGGGCTTGCCACGTTTATCGCCCCGTCAGGCGCTGATCTGGATTACTTTATTGCCGAGCGGTTGAGCAAAGGCCTGGTGTTGCCACCGGGTGAGTATTTAAGGCACCATATGCGCGGGCTGTTTGTGCCCGGCAGTTATCCAAATAATCCCGCCGGGGAAGCTACCAGCAAATATTTCACCATTAATTACTCCGCCGGGAGCGGTCAAATTGCCGGCTTTGCCCTGGCTGCCGCCAATGGCGGGGAGGAGGAACCGGACGTATTTGTCAACGATCTCATGCTGAACGGTATTGACTCTGCTATGCCGCAGGTAAAGGGAGTCAACCAGGGTAATTATGGGGCAGGCTACACGATCAAGCTATCTCTGACGGGACCCGTGGCGCTGGTTATGCAGGGGGCAACCCAGACAGGTTTCGTTGATGTCTATAACCAGATTAATACAGTCTGGCTGGATGGCGTGGTCAAGACTGTGGTGATCAAGGATCCCAATTACGATCTTTATTACATGGATTTTGATTCATTGCGGGAACCTGGTTATGGTAAGGTTATAGGTGTTTTTGATACACCAGGCCCTCATGAACACGTGCTGCGTTTTAGCCTGGCCCCCAATAGTTACGGCCCTGTCCGCTTCTTCCTCCTGCCCCTGAGTCAGGCTGCTATTCAACCAGAACCCGTTATGGAAGGGCGTCAAGGACCTCTTGAGGAGGTAATTCAATAGTCGTGCCGCTGTATAGCGGCCGATTTTTATTTAGGCTGTCCTCAAAAAAATCACAATTATTGCACTTAATCCGGCAACTTGCCTTGCTAATCCTTTGTGTTTATGGCTGCAAGGCGAATTTATAGTGGTAATAGGTCCAGATATGATGTAAAATAATGGTAATAGCTGGCCTTATGGAAAAGGAAAGCGAATTGCATGTTTGAAGACACAGTTGGTGAAGGGGGTAGGCAAAATGGGAGAATTAGTGTGTATCAACACGACGGAACAAGGAGACCCGCTCGCGGAGCAGGAGCAAGTGGCAGCTGAAAACAATTGGAGCAGAGCCTTAGTGCCAACAATCGATATTTACAGCGCTAAGGTGCTTTTAGCCCTTACGCAAAGGATGGTTGAAGATACGGTTGACCGGCGTATATCACAGTTAGAAAAAAAAATGGCTGACAGGGATCAGGAAGTAATGCGCGCCATCCGCAAAATACAAGGCCGGTTAGCAGTCCGGCAGGAGAAGGTCCGGTTACCCTGGTGGCGCAGAGTGTTGGGATTGAAATAGACTGCGGGTAGGAATTTTTGTATGAAGGTCCAATTGATCTTAATTAAACCACCAGGTAAGCAACCCGGACACCGGCCAGGTACATGATACCTGGTTTTTCTATGCAATTTTACATACAGGAAAAGGGATTGAATTATTTGGGGCTAAAGCTCAAGTTTGAAACTTTTCGACGGTTTTTGCTCCTTTTGAGCCAGCAAACCCAGTAAAATCAAGGGGTCGTTTCTGAAAATTTCAAATTTGTGCTGCCACGTTTAGTAAATTGCTTCTTCCTTAAATCAGGTCAATATGGTATAATATAGGTGCCATGTATGCGAGAACTAAAACATTTACAAACAAAGATGGTTCTAAAAGAACCTACATACAGATTGTTGAATCCGTTCGCGAGAACGATAAGGTGCGCCAAAAGGTCCTCTTGAACATGGGCCGCATTGAAGACCTGCAAGATGGGGATATCGACCGCTTGATCGCCAGCTTGGCCAAATTCTCAGAGAAAAAGTGGATCCAGTCAGAGGCTCAAAAATTACTGGTACACAACGCCAAAGAATGGGGACTCGAATTCATCTTTCACCATCTCTGGGACAAGCTTCATCTGGATGTTATCTTGCAGAAGTCTTTCGCCAGTACCTATACATCTGAACAACTAGCCGAAGCAGTTTATGCTATGGTGCTCAATAGAATCAGCGATCCGCTCTCCAAGCGTGGTGTGAATCATTGGATTAATGAGGTGTATAGGCCGGCTTTTGCAAAACTGGAATTACACCATTTTTATAGGTCCCTTGATTTGCTGGCCGAACACAAGGAAAGCATCGAACTGGAACTATATCATAGTACCCAGAGCTACTTTGACTTAAAGGTGGACATGATCTTCTGGGATACTACCTCTACATATTTCGAAGGAAAAGGACCTGCTGAACTGGCTCACTATGGTTATTCCAAAGATCATCGTCCGGATCGTCTTCAGGTGATGATTGGGATTGTGATGACTCAGACAGGTATCCCTATCGCCCATGAGGTTTTTCCGGGCAACACCCCTGATTCTGCAACTTTCAGGCAAATCATTGCTGATATGCGCAAACGTTTTAACTTGGGCCGGGTGGTCTTTGTCGGAGACCGGGGCATGGTGAGTAAAGAAATATTAGACGAACTGGACCGAAACCACATTGAATATATCGTCGGTATGCGCATGCGCAAAGCCAAAGAAGTTGGCGAGGTACTGAAAACCGGCGGCAAATACAAAGTGGTACGGGATAAACTCAGAGTTAAAGAAGTCTGGCATGATGCCAACCGCTACATTATCTGCTACAACCCTCTGCAGGCTGAGTATGACAAAAAGGCCCGGGCGGAAATGGTTGCAAAGTTAGAAAGTCAGCTAAAAAACAACGGGGTGAAGTCACTGGTCGGTAATAGCGGTTACCGCCGCTACCTGTTGCTGAATAAAGACGCCGTCGTCGGCATTAACCAGCAACTCTTGAAAAGAGAAGCCCGCTATGACGGTAAGTATGTGCTTCGCACCAACTCTCAGCTTGAAACCGCCGAGGTAGCCTTGGCCTACAAAGATCTGTGGCGGGTGGAACGGGCTTTTCGGGAGATTAAATCCAGCCTGGATTTACGTCCGGTCTACCACTGGAAAGACAGCCGGGTACGTGGCCACATTATGGTTTGCTTCCTAGCCCTGGTACTGGAGTCGGCCCTGCGAAGAAAGCTTCTTGAGAAAAATATTGAAGTCGAGTACCTTTATTTGCTACGAGATTTGCAACAGCTAAGGGCTGTTGAAATGACCATCGGTGAGGACCGGTACTTGTGCCGCACAGAATTGGTCGGCAAAGCTAACGAAGCCTTCAAGGCACTCGGCCTTCGCCCACCGCTGCAGATCGCTAGGTTAGAAAACAAAAGCAAACATACAAAAGAGCAAGAAATACCAGAATATACTAATCTGACGCTCTTTCCTGAAACGGAATGAGTGTAGTGGTACGTCTGTTGATATTACCTTCAAAGCCTTGGTATTAGGGAGTTTCTGAATTTAAAGTTTCAAAGTCAAGTAAAGGTGGTACAGTTAACCTGTGGTCTTTTTTCCAAGATTTTTAAATGCCCCTTAAGAGTATTCCCTTAATTGGACAAATTTGCGAGAATTAATTTTTGCCAGGCAGGAACTATATCCTTAAGGTTGAAGTTAAGACTACTCAAGCCAAAAATATTGTAGAAAAAGCGAGGATATCAGATGAGTATTACGAGACAACAGGAGCAACTATGTGTAAACACTATACGTTTATTGGCGGCTGAGTCGGTAGAAAAAGCAAATTCAGGTCACCCGGGCATGCCTATGGGAGCCGCTTCCATGGCATTCGTGCTTTGGACCAAGTTCTTGCGTCACAATCCGGCCAATCCGGCCTGGCCTGACCGGGATCGCTTTGTCCTGTCTGCGGGACATGGCTCAGCGCTTCTTTATACCTTGCTTTATTTAACCGGTTATGATCTAAAACTGGAAGAGTTAATGGAATTCAGGCAGTGGGGCAGCAGAACACCGGGCCATCCTGAATACGGACTTACCCCGGGCGTCGAGGTAACTACCGGTCCTTTGGGCCAGGGCCTGTCCAACGCAGTGGGTATGGCCATGGCTGAACGTTTTATGGCAGAACATTTTAACCGTCCGGATTTTACCGTGGTGGATCACTACACTTATGTGATTGCCGGTGACGGTGACCTGATGGAAGGTGTCACCCATGAGGCGGCATCTTTAGCCGGTCACCTCAAGCTGGGCCGTCTGATCTGCCTGTACGATGACAACCATATTACCATCGAAGGTGATACCGGAATTGCTACCAGCGAGGACACTGGTAAGCGCTATGAAGCTTATGGCTGGCAGGTTCTGCGGGTAGCGGACGGCAACGATACCGCAGCTCTGGAGGCTGCCCTCAAAAGCGCACTGGCAGAAAAGGAAAAGCCGTCACTGATCATGGTGCGCACCAGTATAGGCTTCGGCAGCCCTAATAAACAGGACACTTCCAGCGCCCACGGCGAGCCTCTGGGCGCTGAAGAATTGAAAGCCACCAAGGAAAAACTCGGTTGGCCGGCTGAGCCCGCCTTTTATGTGCCGGAAGAGGCCCTGGCGGTTTTCCGTCAAGCTGTAGAGGTTGGCAAATCCAGTGAAGATGCCTGGCAGAGACTCTTTGAGGCTTATAGCCAAAAATACCCGGAACTTGCTCAGGAATGGCTGCAATGGGTCAATGGACCTTTGCCGGAAGGTTGGGACAGCAGGCTGCCTAAATTCCCTGCAGGGGAGAAAAAGCTGGCCACCAGGGCAGCATCAGGCACAGTAATTAATGCAGTGGCAGCTGCTCTGCCTAACTTTTTAGGCGGCTCGGCGGATCTGGCTCCATCCAATAAAACAAACATCAAAGACGCCGGTGATTTTGCTGCCGGACAATACCTGGGACGCAATCTTCATTTCGGTGTCCGTGAACACGCCATGGGCTCAATCCTTAACGGCATGAGCCTGCACGGGGGGGTAATCCCCTTCGGGGCAACTTTCCTGGTCTTTTCCGACTATATGCGTCCATCCATCCGGTTAGCGGCGATGATGGGTTTGAAAGTAGTATATGTCTTTACCCACGACAGCATCGGAGTAGGCGAAGACGGTCCCACCCACCAGCCTGTGGAGCACCTGGCAGCTTTACGAGTCATTCCCGGACTGACAGTTATCCGCCCCGCTGATGCCAATGAGACCACAGAAGCCTGGCGTGTTGCGCTTACTGTAAGCGGTCCTGTGGCGCTTATTCTATCACGGCAGGCTCTGCCGGTTTTGGATCGCTCCATTTATGCAGCAGCCGGCGGTCTTTCCCGCGGCGCCTATACCCTGTATCAGACCGGTGAAGCTACTCCTGACGTGATTATCCTGGCCACCGGGTCAGAGGTGCATCAGGCGCTGGAGGCAGCGGCAAGATTGGCTGAGGAGGGCCTTGCTGCCCGGGTAGTCAGTATGCCCAGCTGGGAATTGTTTGAACAGCAGCCGGAGGAATACCGGCAGGAGGTGCTGCCCCCGGAGGTTAAAGCGCGGGTTGTTGTGGAGGCCGGCAGCAGCCAGGGCTGGCATCGTTATACGGGTGATGCCGGTCAAACTGTCTGCATCGATCATTTTGGGGCGTCGGCGCCGGCTAAAGTATTGTTTGATAAATTTGGCTTTGCGGTGGATAATATTGTTAATAAAGCTATCCAGGCAGTTAAGGCCGTTAACAAAACCAATTAATCATTAACCTCTAGGGGCCAATCCTTTGAATGCATGAACCAGGGCTCAATTCAACCATGCCCCGGTTTTACCGGGGCTGGTTGGGGTTTTGCCGATTCTTTTCATTTTTTGTAAAGAATTATACAATTACTTATTGACATTGACTATCTTTGACGTATAATATTGTCAAGGGCAATTTTTGCTGTCGAATATTTTTAATTGCTCTTGCTATATTTAATAACGTGATCAAAGGAGGTTTGCGTGTTATGAGTAAAACTGTCGGCATTGACCTAGGCACCACTAACTCCGTCATAGCAGTAATGGAGGGCGGCAAGCCTACTGTTATCATTAATGCGGAAGGGGCTCGTACCACACCTTCCGTGGTTGCTTTCAAAGAAGACGGGGAAAGGTTGGCCGGGCAGGTAGCCAGGCGACAAGCGGTACTGAACCCGGAAAACACATTGTACTCCATCAAGAGGTTTATTGGCCGTCGTTTTAGTGAAGTGGCGGATGAGCGCAACCTGGTTCCTTATAAAGTCGTACCCGGTCCCAACGATGCGGTGCGTTTTGACGTGCGGGGCAAGCAGATGGCTCCAGAGGAGATCTCTGCCATTGTCTTGCGCAAGCTGGTTGACGATGCATCCAAATACCTGGGTGAAAAGGTCACAGATGCCGTTATTACGGTACCGGCTTATTTTAACGACGCCCAGCGCAGCGCAACCAAGGACGCCGGTAAAATTGCCGGTTTAAATGTTCTACGGATCATCAATGAGCCCACTGCCGCTGCTCTGGCTTATGGTCTGGATAAAAAGTCCAATGAGACGATCCTGGTCTTTGACTTAGGCGGCGGTACCTTCGACGTATCCCTACTGGAGGTTGGGGACGGGGTCTTTGAGGTGAAAGCCACCAATGGTGACACCCACCTGGGCGGTGATAATTTTGACAAAGCGGTAGTTGACTGGATTGCCGATGAATTTAAAAAGGATCATGGCATCGACCTGCGCAAGGACAAACAGGCCTTGCAAAGGCTGACCGAAGCGGCTGAAAAGGCCAAGATCGAACTTTCCACCACCATGGAAACGCAGATCAACCTGCCCTTTATTACAGCCGACGCCAACGGACCAAAGCACCTGGAGATGAAACTGTCCAGGGCCAAGTTTGATGAGCTTACCCGGCACCTGGTAGAACGCTGCCGTGGTCCGGTAATGGCTGCCCTGGCAGATGCAAAGCTCACGGAAAAGGATATTGACGAGGTAATCCTGGTGGGTGGTTCCACCCGTATCCCGGCAGTGCAGCAATTGGTTCGCTCCCTTGCCGGCGGCAAAGATCCTCACCAGGGTGTCAATCCGGATGAGGTGGTGGCAATTGGCGCCGCGATCCAGGGAGGCGTCTTAGCAGGGGAAGTAAAGGATGTGCTGCTCCTTGATGTTACACCACTTTCTCTGGGAGTGGAAACCCTTGGTGGCGTGATGTCCAAACTGATCGAGCGCAACACCACCATCCCGGTGCGGCGCAGTCAGATATTCTCTACGGCAGAAGATAACCAGCCTGCCGTTGATATCAACGTGTTGCAGGGTGAACGGGAAATGGCCCGGGACAACCGTTCGTTGGGTCAGTTTAAGCTGGATGGCATACCAATGGCCCCCAGAGGGGTACCGCAGATCGAAGTGACTTTCGATATCGACGCCAATGGCATATTAAAGGTAAGTGCCAAAGATAAAGGTACCGGCAAGGAGCAGACGATCACGATTAGCGGTTCCAGCAATCTGGAACAGAGTGAAATTGACCGCATGGTGCGGGAAGCGGAAATTCATGCCGCCGAAGACAAGCAGCGTAAGCAGGAAATCGAGGCTCGCAATGAGGCGGACTCCCTGGCCTACCAGGTGGAACGGCAGCTAAAAGATCTAGGCGATAAAATACCGGTGCACGAAAAAGGGCGCATTGAACAGCTGCTGGCGGACTTGCAGGCTGCCCTTAAGGAAAACGCGCCCCTGGATCGGATCCGCACCCTTAAAGAAGACTTGCAGCAAGCTGCCTATAGTCTTTCCCAGAATGCCTATCAGCAGGCAGGCGCCGCCGGCAGCACCGGCAAACCAGCCGATAACGACGTGGTGGACGCAGAGTTTGAGGAAAAATAATCAACTTCGTGTCGTAAAAATTATACTTCCTTAATAAACTGAACCCTTTGACAGACTGGCGGCAGCATTGCTGCCGGTCTGTCATGGTTTGCGAAAGGACGGTGAAGTTAAGTGGGTGTTTCTTTCCAGGACTATTATGAAATACTGGGTGTCAGCCGGACGGCTACTGATAAGGAGATCAAGTCGGCTTACCGCAAGCTGGCCCGCAAGTGGCATCCGGACTTGCATACAGGGAAGGATAAGGAAACCGCCGAGGAAAAGATCAAGTTGATCAACGAAGCCTATGAGGTGCTCAGTGACAAGGAAAAACGGGAAAAATACGACCGTCTGGGCGCTAATTGGCGGGCAGGTGATGATTTCCAGCCGCCGCCAGGTGCGGAAGGCTTCCATTTTTATACGGACGGGAATTTTGGCTCCAGCGGTTTCAGCGATTTTTTCGAAGCCTTTTTCGGAGGTGGCTTTGGTCCCTCAACCAGAACGTCCAGGCGTGGTCCGGTGCCTGGTCAGGACGTGGAAAGCGAGCTGGAACTCACCCTGGAGGAAGCTTATCGAGGCGGTCAGAAATCTTTGCAATTGTCCACCCGGGAAATATGTCAGGCCTGTGACGGGCTGGGCAGCAACGGGCGATCTTTTTGTCCCAACTGCGGCGGCACCGGCTCTACCTCCAATTACAAAACACTATCTGTTAAAATTCCGGCAGGGGTTGCTGACGGCAGCAGGATTCGTTTGAAAGGTCAGGGCGGTGAAGGGTTAAACGGCGGTGCCAGGGGTGATCTGTATTTGAAGGTACGCATACTGCCCCACCATATCTTTAAACTTAAAGGCAGTGACTTAGAGACTGAGGTCACTTTATGGCCTGAACAGGCTGCCCTGGGGGATCAGGTTTCTGTGCCCACACTGGATGGCCCCGTCCTGATGAAAGTACCTGCCGGTTCACGCAGCGGCAAACGTCTGAGGTTGCGGGGTAAGGGGTTACCCCATAAGGGCGGCAGGGGCGACGAGTATGTGGTCATCAAAATCGACATACCTGGGCATATAACCCCTGAAGAAGAAAAGCTGTACCGGCAACTGGCCGAGCTAAGGAAAGGGGTGTAGCACTGTGAGGAGATATTATCTGCAGGTTTATCAGCACACCCTTGCCGCAAGTTCGGACGGGGAATGGGTGGATATAAGCAGTTTGGAAATCCATCCCGATATTGCTGCAAAGCTGGCTGAACTCGGCATCGTTGAAATCAGGGAGAACCGTATTCGGGATACTCAGGTATTGCGTTTGCAAAAGTTGATGCGCTTACGCTACAACCTGGGTGTAAACATAAAGGCTGCGGCAATTATCATGGATTTGCTGGAGCGGATTGAGCAGCTGCAGGATGAAATAAACCGGTTGAAGAAATAAGAAATTGAAGAAGTAAGAAAACGCACTATGAATAGCGGGTTTGTTTTATTTATATCGGGGATTATCCTTTGTTGTTTAGTAAAACATTTTAGTAAACAGGGAAGGAAATCCCTTTTTTTCATGAGAATAGAAAATCTGTTGTCAAACTTGACTTTGAAACTTTAAATTCAGAAACTCCCTAATACCAAGGCTTTGAAGGTAATATCAACAGACGTACCACTACACTCATTCCGTTTCAGGAAAGAGCGTCAGATTAGTATATTCTGGTATTTCTTGCTCTTTTGTATGTTTGCTTTTGTTTTCTAACCTAGCGATCTGCAGCGGTGGGCGAAGGCCGAGTGCCTTGAAGGCTTCGTTAGCTTTGCCGACCAATTCTGTGCGGCACAAGTACCGGTCCTCACCGATGGTCATTTCAACAGCCCTTAGCTGTTGCAAATCTCGTAGCAAATAAAGGTACTCGACTTCAATATTTTTCTCAAGAAGCTTTCTTCGCAGGGCCGACTCCAGTACCAGGGCTAGGAAGCAAACCATAATGTGGCCACGTACCCGGCTGTCTTTCCAGTGGTAGACCGGACGTAAATCCAGGCTGGATTTAATCTCCCGAAAAGCCCGTTCCACCCGCCACAGATCTTTGTAGGCCAAGGCTACCTCGGCGGTTTCAAGCTGAGAGTTGGTGCGAAGCACATACTTACCGTCATAGCGGGCTTCTCTTTTCAAGAGTTGCTGGTTAATGCCGACGACGGCGTCTTTATTCAGCAACAGGTAGCGGCGGTAACCGCTATTACCGACCAGTGACTTCACCCCGTTGTTTTTTAGCTGACTTTCTAACTTTGCAACCATTTCCGCCCGGGCCTTTTTGTCATACTCAGCCTGCAGAGGGTTGTAGCAGATAATGTAGCGGTTGGCATCATGCCAGACTTCTTTAACTCTGAGTTTATCCCGTACCACTTTGTATTTGCCGCCGGTTTTCAGTACCTCGCCAACTTCTTTGGCTTTGCGCATGCGCATACCGACGATATATTCAATGTGGTTTCGGTCCAGTTCGTCTAATATTTCTTTACTCACCATGCCCCGGTCTCCGACAAAGACCACCCGGCCCAAGTTAAAACGTTTGCGCATATCAGCAATGATTTGCCTGAAAGTTGCAGAATCAGGGGTGTTGCCCGGAAAAACCTCATGGGCGATAGGGATACCTGTCTGAGTCATCACAATCCCAATCATCACCTGAAGACGATCCGGACGATGATCTTTGGAATAACCATAGTGAGCCAGTTCAGCAGGTCCTTTTCCTTCGAAATATGTAGAGGTAGTATCCCAGAAGATCATGTCCACCTTTAAGTCAAAGTAGCTCTGGGTACTATGATATAGTTCCAGTTCGATGCTTTCCTTGTGTTCGGCCAGCAAATCAAGGGACCTATAAAAATGGTGTAATTCCAGTTTTGCAAAAGCCGGCCTATACACCTCATTAATCCAATGATTCACACCACGCTTGGAGAGCGGATCGCTGATTCTATTGAGCACCATAGCATAAACTGCTTCGGCTAGTTGTTCAGATGTATAGGTACTGGCGAAAGACTTCTGCAAGATAACATCCAGATGAAGCTTGTCCCAGAGATGGTGAAAGATGAATTCGAGTCCCCATTCTTTGGCGTTGTGTACCAGTAATTTTTGAGCCTCTGACTGGATCCACTTTTTCTCTGAGAATTTGGCCAAGCTGGCGATCAAGCGGTCGATATCCCCATCTTGCAGGTCTTCAATGCGGCCCATGTTCAAGAGGACCTTTTGGCGCACCTTATCGTTCTCGCGAACGGATTCAACAATCTGTATGTAGGTTCTTTTAGAACCATCTTTGTTTGTAAATGTTTTAGTTCTCGCATACATGGCACCTATATTATACCATATTGACCTGATTTAAGGAAGAAGCAATTTACTAAACGTGGCAGCACAAATTTGAAATTTTCAGAAACGACCCCTTGATTTTACTGGGTTTGCTGGCTCAAAAGGAGCAAAAACCGTCGAAAAGTTTCAAACTTGAGTCAAAGAAAAAAAGTTACCCCTTGCGGTGAGAGATGTTATATAATAATATGAAATATATTATTATAGCCTATAATAGTATATTTCATAACACAGAGGGGGTTATTGGAATGAATGACAACCTGGCTGAAATCTTCGGGGAAAAAAAGAAACGCAAGGCAGAATTAGAGCCGCCCATAAATGCTTCGGAAGAACATTGGCCTGCAGGTGCGGAATTCTTATACGAGCGAATTGAGGAATGGCTGTCGGATCTCATTGATGAAGGAATTGTGTCCGTTTCATATGAACCAGTTACTATTGAAGGCACAACTTATGCAAGGCGGCTTATATTAAAGGCGGGAGAGGATGTCGCTGAGTTTATCCCTGCAAAAAGGCTTACCGTGGGGACAACGGGACGAATTGAAATGCGAACGGGGAAAATGCATATAGAGTTAATCAGGGATATGGATGGTATCTGGAAACATGTTATTTCCAAACCTCCTTTAAAAGTTGAAATTTTGTCCCAAAAATATCTTCGCAGGCTGTTGAATTCATTGCTGCAGCATTAATCAATTAGATAAAGAAAAAGGCTTATATGTTCTATAAGTATTCCTGTATAATAGTGTTATAGATAATATTATTGAAAAGAGGTTGACATATGAGTGATGCTCTTGCAGAATTCTTAAGACAGAAGAAGAGAATGCAAGACCAGCAGAATGAACAACACGCTGCTGATAAAGAACAATGGCCTGCAGGTGTTGAATCATTCTACAGGTGTTTGGAAGACTGGCTGGCAGACATGATCGAAGAAAAAATAATTTTTCTCCACTATGAAGTTTTACATGTCAATGAACATAAACAGGGAGCGGTTTACACAAGAAAACTTAACTTATTTGTCGGGGGAGATGAAATTGAGTTCATTCCTTCCAAAAGGGTAAGTGTGGGCGCTACTGGACATATCGAAATGAAAACCAATAATGTGAGTATGGATTTCATCAGGGATGGAGAAGGTATCTGGAGACATTTATTTTCCAGAACACCTTTGAAGGCTGATATATTGACCAAGCAAAACTTTAGAGAATTGCTGCTGTCGGTATTATCTTAGACCTATTACTTAATTTTATTAACTTTGCGCTAATCCAGGGGAATACCCTGTTGCCCCCACAAGCCGGCCAGTTGCTGTATTGTGCCGTGCCAGTCGGCTTTAGTTAGCCCGGCAGGATCTCCTAAGAGACAATCAGTTACCAGGTAGGTTTTCATACCCAGTTCCCCGGCAACCAGATCTTCCTCAACGTTATTACCTACCATCAGGCATTCATCAGGGCTAACTCCCAGTTGCCGGGCAATTTCGAGATAGTAACCCTGGTGAGGTTTGCAATAGTGCATTATTTCATAGCTTGTGATCAGTTCCCATGGGTATTGGGCCACACCGGCCCAGGACATCCTGTCCAGGATGGCGCTCAAAGGGAACAGGGGATTAGTGGCCAGAACAAGACGCAGTCCCCGGGTCACAGCGGCGTTAACTAAAATACCGGCTTCCTGGCATGGATTGGACACATAAGATAGACTGCAAAACTTTTCGGAGTAAAAATCCTCCAGTAAAGGTCTGACGTTAGTAAGCTTATTGCCAAGACGGGCCTGAAAATCCCTCCAAAAGACCTCTTCATTGGTGTATTCAGGGTTGTTGCTGGACGACATTACCCAGGTGCTGGCCAGCAAGGCTTGTCTAAAAGCGTCGGGTTCTATGGCAGGTTGTACGGCCAGGGATATCTCTTTTAAATACTCTTGGATAAACACGCTTTGCTCCATGGGCAGAAGGGTGCCATCTAAATCAAAAAGAACAGCTTTAGCTTTGATCATCAACTAAACCCCCGTAAAGCATGACATAAATATCATGGCCCCATTTGGCCTGAACACCCAAATGGGGCCTGCTGGTGATTAATAGTTTTCACACCAGATTTCATAGAAGCTTTGCGGGTGGTCGCAGGCAGGGCAGATTTCCGGTGCGTCCTTACCTTTATGCAGGTAACCGCAATTAGCGCATTTCCATACTACCTCTTCATCACGGTGAAATACCCTGCCTTCTTTGATGTTGGAAAGGAGTTTACGAAAACGTGCTTCGTGGGCTATTTCCGCCTTGGCAATCTCTAAAAATACCTTGGCTATTTCATCAAAGCCCTCTTCCTTAGCTATCCTGGCAAATTCGGGATACATTTCCTCATGCTCATATTTTTCACCTGCTGCCGCTCCTTCCAGATTGGCAGTCGTTTGGCCAATGACCCCGGCAGGAAATGCAGCCGTGATCTCCACTTCGCCACCCTGAAGAAATTTAAACAAACGTTTGGCATGTTCTTTTTCGTTAAGGGCGGTCTCTGCAAAAATAGCTGCGATTTGTTCATAACCTTCCTTCTTAGCGGCAGAAGCAAAGTAGTCATAGCGGTTTCTCGCCTGTGACTCACCAGCAAATGCCGTAAGAAGGTTCTTTTCTGTTTGAGTTCCTTTTAAGTTCAAGAAAACCCCTCCTATTATTTTTTGCATGCTGAATATCATTGTTAAGCTGAAGCTTGTCCATATGCTGTTAGGTATAAATTAACCATATCATTATTAATTTAAAAATTTATTGCAAAATGCTTAAGAATTTATTACTATGCTTTTGTCAGGAGGCCATGCTTGAAAATGAAGTAGAGTCTGATCATGTGACCCAGGCAGGAGAAAGGTTAGCTTATGGGCCTGGCAGCTTATACTAAACGATCCTGACGACGATGCGGTGAAATACGTCCACAGTGCTGCCCAGGTAAAAAGCGGCATCTTCAAGCTGACTATAGATTTCGTGTTGCTTCAAGGCTTCCATAGCATCGGCTTTTTGAAAAAGATCCGCCATGCCCTTGCGGTAGTAATTTTCCACTTCTGCATGGGCTTTTCTTATTTCCTGGATCCGTGCCCGGGACTCAATGGGCTTATTATCAAGAATAGAAATCATCGCCTCTGCCAGGATATTCGTCCCCTCACTTAAAAAATGCGCCATTTTGATCACATAATCAGAGGGTTCCACTTTGTAGGCAACAATTGAAAGCAGCGTGGACTTGGCACACTCAATGATGCGATCCATTTGGACTGAGATATAGTACAGCTCCTGTCGGTCAAAAGGCGTCACAAAGGCTTCGATTAGTTTCTCTTCCATTCCCATACGGACATCGTCTGCTTGATCTGCCAGTTGTAACAATAAATCATAGTTTTCTGTTGTGGGCTCATGTAGCCACGTGCATAGGGTTTGCACACCCTGGGCGGTTAACGCTGCCTGGGTACGCAACATACCGACAAAATCCCACTTTTGAGGAAAGACTTTATTGAGAAAATTCATCCCATATACCACCTTTTAAGGGTTACCTGCTAACCAGGCGACCGGATAGTATATTAACGCAGCTACCAGTATAACAGAAGGTATCGTTATAAACCAGGCTATAATCATTTCCTTCCCGATATTCCAGTTAACCATGCGGTGTTCGTCGGCAGCACCTACACCGAGAATGCTGCTGGCCATAACATGGGTGGTGGATACCGGCAGGCCAAGATGGGTTGCCAGCATGATTAAAGATCCTGATGATACTTGCGCATTGAGGCTGTGGATGGGACGAATATCAAATATTCGCTCCCCTAAAGTCCTGATAATGGTCCAACCTCCAAGAGCCGTTCCAATAAGCATCACTGCAGCGCTGCTGCTCCGGACCCAGAGCGGTACCATCTGTTGATCCAGATGGCCTGCGGCCATCAGGGCCAGGGTGATCAAACCCATTACCTTTTGCGTATCGTTGGCTCCGAAACTGAAGGCCAGTACCGCTGCCATAACCCATTGGATGCCTTTCAACCAGCGGTTGACTGTATTCCTGGCGTTGCGCAACGCCAGGGTCAGCAACAGCTGCAGCAGGTAAGCCACGGCGAAACCCAGGGGCGGTGCCAGCATCAGCGCGACAAAAACCTTCATCATGCCGGTCAATTGGTGCGGCATACCGAAGAGTTCCTCCCAGCCCCAGAGAACCTGGTGAAAACCGCTGGCAGCCCATACCGCTCCGATAATGCCGCCTACCAGAGCGTGTGTCGAGCTGGAGGGAAGTCCGAAATACCAGGTGAGCAAATTCCAGCCAACGGCAGCTAAAATGGCTGATACTATTATAACCAGCAGTGAAGGGTTGATATTGACGCTTACAATGTTTGTAACGGTATTGGCCACGGTACTGCCGCCCAGCATGGAGCCAAGGAAGCCAAAGACTACGGCCATCGCCAGGGCTTGATTGGCAGTAGCGGCACCGCAGGCAATAAATGTAGCTACAACGGAACTGGCATCGTGCAAACCATTGGTAAGGGCAAAAAATAAAGCTGCAGAGATGGCAACCACCAGCAGAATATTTACGTCAGCAGTCATTCCACAGCATCCTCACTAATTATGATATAACACCAGTTTATTTTACCTTCTTTATAAAGGAAACTCAAAACCAATTTTTTACCCGACCAATTCCTGTCAGCTTTGCTGCAGGCCTGATCAGAAATCATCACAGTTTGCATAGAGGATTTTATCCTTGAAAGCGAGAACATTATCGGGTTAGTATTTAATGCAGCAGCATAGCTAATGTTTACACTTTTAAGGAAGAAGGAAGATAGCCAGATGATTGCAGAGGCGATATTTACAGGCACGGAGTTGCTGCTGGGTCAGATTTTGAATACCAATGCCCAGTACCTGCAGCAAACCCTGGCGGTTTTGGGCATAGATCTGTACCATATGGTGACCGTAGGGGATAATCAACATCGTTGTGCGGAAGCCATCCGCCAGGCTGCTGCAAAGGCTGACTTGATCTTTGTAGGCGGTGGTTTGGGACCCACCGAGGATGATATCAGCAGGGAAGCGCTGGCTGAGGCATGCGGACTGCCAATGGTCCATGATGATGCGGCACTGCAGATTGTACAGCGGCGTTATCTGGCCAGGGGGATCAGGATGCCGGAAGTTAATTTAAAGCAAGCCCTGTTGCCTGAAGGCAGCCGGGTTATGGATAACACCGTCGGTGTGGCGCCGGGCATTATCCTGGAACACCGCGGTAAGACCTACTTCCTGCTGCCGGGCCCGCCCTATGAGTTTGAGAATATGCTGGATAATCAGGTCGCGCCCTATTTAAGGGAGCGTTTTCCTGAGGAAATTGCTACCATATACACCCGTGTTCTTAAGCTGTGCGGGATCGGAGAATCCTTTCTGGCTGAAAAATTAGGGGACTTGTTTAAAAGTAAGCACCCCACAGTATCTACTTGCGTTAAAGGCAGCTATATAGACTTGAGCATCACCGCCAAAGACCGGGATGAGGATAGTGCCAGGCAGGCTATTGACGATATGGAAACCACTTTGCGGCAATACATCGATAAGTATATATTTGGTGTGGACAAAGATACCCTGGAGGGAGTTATTGGCCGGGAACTGCTCAGCAGGGGACAAACTGTGGGCGTCGTGGAGGATTTCAGCAACGGCTGGCTGGCCCATATTCTATCTAACGATCCTTATGCTGCCAGGGTGTTTGCGGGTGGTGTGGTCCTGGGGGGAGAGAACAATAATTGGCGGGGTTTTAACGGTAAATTAAGCCGCACCGGTGATATGAATGAGCACGAAGCTGCAGATTACCTGTCCGGTGCTGTGCGGGACCTTACTGCCAGCAGTATCGGGTTGGCTGTAGTCGGTCCGTTCCTGCCTCATAAAAAGGATAGGGTCACCATCGGTTATAATTCAGGCCAAAAGGTATATGTTAAGGAGCAACTGATCTGGGAAGAAGAGTTTAACACAGCCCGTCTGATGGCTGAAGCGGCCTTGGTGCACTTCTGGCAGTTGTTGAAGAGGTCGGAGTAAAAAAGTTAAAGATGGTAATTATTAAGATTACATCTGATGATTTTTTTGATATAATTTTTTGTTAATGGAGTTATTTAGCTCGCAAGAGAAAAGAGGTTAAATATGCCAAAAAGGACTGATATCAACAAGATTCTCATTATTGGTTCAGGCCCGATTGTAATCGGTCAAGCTTGTGAATTTGACTATTCGGGAACGCAAGCTTGCAAGGCTTTGCGCCAGTTGGGTTATCAGATTGTTCTGGTCAATTCTAATCCGGCCACGATTATGACGGATCCGGAAATTGCTGATGCGACCTACATCGAGCCTTTAAATGTCAAGCGATTGACGGAGATTATCGCTAAAGAACGCCCTGACGCGTTGTTGCCGAATTTAGGAGGACAATCCGCGCTTAATTTAAGCGCGGAGTTGTATGAAAAAGGCGTTCTGGACAAATATGGCGTAGAAATCATCGGCGTACAGATCGATGCTATTGAACGTGGGGAAGACCGCATTGCATTCAAAGAGACGATGAACCGGTTGGGCATTGATATGCCCCGCAGCAAACCTGCCTACAGTGTGGAGGAAGCGGAAAAAATAGCCGGGGAACTTGGCTACCCGGTAGTCGTCCGTCCCGCTTATACCATGGGCGGGACCGGCGGTGGTATCGTCTATAATGTAGAAGAGCTGAGGATGATTGCTAATCGCGGGATTGCGGCAAGTTTAGTCGGACAAATCCTGGTGGAGGAGTCTGTGATCGGTTGGGAGGAACTGGAGCTTGAAGTCGTCAGGGATGCCAAAAACCAGATCATCACGGTTTGTTTTATCGAAAATATCGACCCTATGGGCGTACATACCGGTGACTCTTTTTGTGCTGCTCCCATGCTGACCATCAGCCGGGAGCTGCAGCAGCGCCTGCAAAAATACGCCTATGCCGTGGTAGAGTCTATAGGGGTTATCGGCGGAACCAACGTTCAGTTTGCCCACGACCCTAAAACAGACCGGGTGGTCATTATAGAAATCAATCCGCGCACGTCCCGCTCATCTGCCCTGGCATCTAAAGCAACCGGTTTTCCCATTGCTCAAATCTCAGCTATGCTGGCAGCAGGCGTGACCCTTGATGAAATCCCCTATTGGCGGGAAGGCACACTGGATAAATACACCCCTGATGGGGACTATGTGGTCATAAAATTTGCCCGCTGGGCTTTTGAAAAATTTGCCGGGGCTAAAGATGTCCTCGGTACGCAAATGCGTGCTGTGGGTGAAGTAATGAGCATAGGCAAAAACTATAAAGAGGCCATGCAAAAAGCGATTAGATCCCTGGAGACCAACCGTTACGGTTTAGGCTTTGCCAGGGATTTCAACAGCCGCTCCCTGCAGGAATTGCTGTCACTATTGGCCGAACCCTCCAGCGAACGCCAGTTTATTATGTATGAGGCTTTGCGCAAAGGGGCGGGCATAGATGAGCTGCACCGTTTAACCGGTATCAAGACCTGGTTTATTGAGCAAATGCAGGAACTTGTTTTGCTGGAAGAAGAGATCCTGGGATATAAAGGCAAGGAGTTGCCTGACGCACTGCTGATTCAGGCGAAAAAGGACGGCTTTTCCGACCGTTATTTAGCCGGCCTGTTAAACTTAACGGAGGAAGAAATACGCAGTCGCAGAATCGCACTGGGGGTTATCCAGGGCTGGGAGGCTGTCCCGGTTAGCGGTGTGGAAAACGCGTCTTATTATTTTTCCACTTATCATACCCCGGATCAGACTACCGTAAGCGACCGGCCCAAAGTGATGATCCTGGGTGGCGGGCCGAACCGGATCGGCCAGGGTATTGAGTTTGACTACTGTTGCGTGCATACTGCCTTAGCCCTGCGCGACCTGGGCTATGAGACAGTTATGGTTAACTGCAATCCCGAAACGGTATCCACTGACTATGACACATCGGACAAGCTGTATTTTGAGCCGCTGACGGTAGAAGACGTGCTCAGCATCTATGAAAAAGAAAAGCCGCTGGGTGTAATTGTCCAGTTCGGCGGGCAGACACCCCTGAACATCGCTGGAGAGCTGGCAAAAGCCGGCGTTAATATCCTCGGCACCACACCCGATACCATTGACCTGGCGGAGGACCGCGACCGTTTCCGTAAGATTATGAAGGAATTAGAGATCCCGATGCCTGAGTCGGGTATGGCTGTGAACATAGATGAAGCCCTGGCTATCGCCAACCGGATCGGCTACCCGTTAATGGTCAGGCCTTCCTATGTTTTGGGCGGCCGGGGGATGGAAGTAGTTTACGATGAGGAAATGCTCCGCCATTATATGGCTGCAGCAGTAGGGGTTACACCGGAAAGACCGGTTTTAATCGACAGGTTTTTGAAAGATGCCATTGAGGCTGAAGCTGATGCCATAGCTGACGGCAGGGATGCTTTCGTGCCTGCGGTGATGGAACATATCGAATTGGCGGGCATCCACTCCGGTGACTCTGCCTGTGTAATTCCGCCGATCAGTATAAGTGAAGAACACCTTGACACTATTGTGGAATATACCAAAAAGATTGCTAAAGCCCTGCACGTGGTCGGCCTCATGAATATGCAATATGCCATTGCCGACGGCAAGGTTTATGTCCTGGAAGCCAATCCGAGAGCTTCCCGGACAGTGCCCTTAGTTTCCAAAGTCTGCAATGTCTCCATGGCCAGGGTGGCCACGGAAATAATGATGGACGCTTATATGGGCAAAACCTATCCCATGCACACACTGGTGCCCAGGAAAATACCTCATTTTGGGGTCAAAGAGGCGGTATTCCCCTTTAATATGTTCCCGGAAGTCGATCCGGTATTGGGCCCTGAAATGCGTTCCACCGGGGAAGTTTTAGGTATTGCCGATTCCTTTGGATTGGCCTATTACAAAGCTCAGGAGGCTACTAAAACGCCTCTGCCAACCTCAGGCACGGTCTTGATCAGCATACCTGATCAGGACAAACCGGCTGTCCTTGAAACAGCAAAGGAATTTGTCAAACTGGGTTTCAAGATTAAAGCAACCGAAGGGACGCACAGGTTCCTGCAGGAGCACGGGGTTCCCTCCGAAGCGATTAAAAAAATATACCAGGGCCGTCCTCATATTGGCGACGGTATTACCAATAAAGAGATCCACCTGGTGATCAATACCCCTTCCAACAAACACAGCCAGCATGATGATTCATACATCCGCAAGACGGCGATCAAATATAACGTACCGTATATCACAACTATGGCGGCAGCTATGGCCAGCGCCAAGGGTATAGCAGCTTATAATGGTAACAATATGTTGGTCGACGTCCCGAAATCCTTGCAGGAGTATCACGCTGATATCAAATAATTGACACAGGGGGACGGTTCCCTTGTGTCAAACTTAACTTAATTGACACAGACACAGGGGGACGGTTCCCTTGTGTCAAACCTTCAGACACAGGGGGACGGTTCCCTTGTGTCAAACCTTTACGGGTATTGCCAGATATTGTTGCTTGTCCAAACTAAGGCCAAAGTGTATGATATTAGAAAAATTAGGCCGAATCCCCGTGTTGCAAAGGGGTACGGGGGGACATGATTTTGGAGGTATCGATCTTTTAGTATCTGGATTGTAGGGTTGCCCTCTACCCAAACCCTTCAGCTAACCCCGGAGGCCGAAGGAGGGATCTAATGTCTCTGGTTACCCGTTTGTTGGTAGGTTTTTTTGTTATGATGGGATTGTTGGTTTTTCCTGGTTTGTCTTACGCCTATACCCATACCGTTGTTGCCGGTGAAAGCCTTTACACCATCAGCCGGAGCAACGGTATCTCCTTGAGTTCACTGATGGAAGCCAACGGGCTTACCGGGTCCTTGATCTACCCCGGACAAAAGCTATATATTCCTGGGAAAAGCTCAATCGTTCACACCGTCAAAGCGGGTGACACCCTTTACTTGCTGGGACAGTGGTATGGGGTAAGTTATCAGGCCATTATGTCTGCTAACCGTTTGTATGATACCACAATATATCCCGGTATGGACCTGACCATACCCACTGCAGCAAACGGAGCTTCGAGCAACTCAGGCGTAAGCAGGGGGGGATATTTTACCCGGCCCAGTGCGGCTGATATCGACCTGTTGGCCAGGTTGATTACTGCCGAGGCTGATGGAGAACCTTATGAGGGAAAGGTTGCAGTTGGCGCTGTGGTATTAAATCGCATTGACAATCCGGATTTCCCCAATAGCATCAAGAGTGTTATTTACCAGTACGGGAATGGTATATATCAATTTGAACCGGTGATGAACGGTCAAATTAATAAACCTGCCAGCAAGGATTCGCTTAATGCGGCCAAGGATGCCTTAAACGGTTGGGATCCTACCAACGGGGCCCTGTACTTTTTTGCGAATTATGTAAAAAGCAAATGGCTTTGGTCCAGGCCTATAAGCAAAATTATCGGTAACCACGTATTTACCTACTAACTGCGAAATTAACTAACAAACTAACAAACTAACCTAACAAAGGACCTCCCGGAGATCTCTGCGGGAGGTCCTTTGTTAGTTGGTAGATAAAATCGTTGATTAGAGCTAAGCTTTATAACTCGGTATTGGTTTCTTGTAGTGCCTCGACCAGTGCCGGCAAAACTCTGTAGAGATCCCCGACAATGCCGTAGTCAGCTATTTTAAAAATAGGGGCCTCGGGATTTTTATTGATTGCTACAATGATGCCTGAGTTCTGCATTCCTGCCAGGTGCTGGATGGCGCCTGATATGCCGCAGGCAATGTATAACTTGGGGTGTACTGTTTTACCGGTTTGTCCTACCTGGTGGCTGTAGGGAATCCAACCGGCATCCACAGCGGCGCGGGATGCTCCGACAACTCCTCCCAGGGCTTCGGCCACTTCTTCGATGAGTTTAAAACCTTCGGGGTCACCAAGCCCCCGGCCGCCGGATACGATGATCTGGGCTTCCTCCAGATTAACTACTTTTCTGGCTTCCTTGACAATCTTTTTGACGATGGTCCGCACCTGTGCATCGTCAGGATAAGCCATCTCGATAAGTTTACCGCTTCGATTGTAATCCGGGGCTGCTTTTTTCATTACACCGGCTCTGACTGTAGCCATCTGAGGCATGGTGTCAGGGCAAATGATTGTCGCCATTATATTGCCGCCGAAGGCGGGACGGGTTTGCAGCAACAGGCGTGTATCCGGATCTATATCGAGCCTGGTGCAGTCTGCAGTCAAGCCGGTAAAAACCCTTACCGATACACGTGGCCCCAGGTCTCGTCCGATGAAGGTGGCGCCCAACAGCATTATTTCAGGCTTATAAGTTTTAATGAGTTTTTCCACAGCGGCACAGTAGGACTCAGTTCTGTAATCCTTAAGTTCCGGGTTATCAACCAGATAGACATTATCAGCGCCATAAGCAAACAGCTCTTTGGCCAGAGGAGCTACTTGATCACCGATTAAAACTGCGCTCAACTCCACACCAAGATCATCTGCCAGCTTTCTACCTTCACCCAACAGCTCCAGACCAATGTTCATCAGTTTTCCCTGGCGTTGCTCAGCAAATACCCAGACGCCTTTATAGTCTTCAATGTCGGTTTCCCTATTAGCCAGCGGGGTGTAGTGTTCAGTGTACTCCTGTTGAATTGCTTTCGTCGGGCATTCATCCACACATGCCCCGCAGGAGATACACTCGTCAGTGACGATGGCAACACTGCCGTCCATTTTGATTGCGCCTACCGGACAGGAGGCTTCACAAGCGCCACAGCCGGTACAAAGTGCTTTTTCAATAATTACAGCCATAATTTAGCCTCTCTGTAATACATTTTTTCCCTGGAGTTCTGTTATTAGCCCCAGGACACTTTCCTTGATAGTTCCCTCTAAAAACTTAATCTCACCTTTGCCTGGCGGGCTAAAGGTTTTTTTGACTTTGGTGGGCGATGCCTGCAGTCCCACCAGATCAGCTGAAACGCCTAGTTGTTCTAAGCCCCAGACAGTTACTTGCTTAAGCTCAAAAGCATCAACGATCCCGTAAGTACTAGGGTAGCGCGGAGTGTTTAATTCTTTAACCGCTGTTAAAACAGCCGGCAGACTTACTTCGACAACCTGATAACCGTCCTCCATTGCTCTTTCAACTACTGCTTTAGTATCGTCAATGGAGATTATCTTTCTAAGATAAGTCACCTGGGGCAGGTCTAAGTGCTCAGCTATGCCGGGACCAACCTGGGCAGTATCACCGTCGATAGCCTGTCTGCCACAGAGAATCAGGTCGAAATTGCCGAGCTTTTTAATGCCCTGGGCCAGGGTGAAGGAGGTCGCCCAGGTATCGGCCCCGGCAAAAGCCCGGTCTGACAGCAATATTGCTTCATCCGCACCCATAGCCAGGGCTTCCCTGAGAGCAAATTCGGCCTGGGCCGGTCCCATCGATATGACGGTGACTTTACCGCCATTTTGCTCTCTCAGCGATAACGCTTCCTCCAGAGCATTCTTGTCATCAGGATTGATGATGCTGGCCACTCCTTCTCTGATCAAAGAGCCGGTTTTGGGATCAAACTTGACTTCATTGGTATTGGGTACCTGTTTTAGACAAACGATTATTTGCATTTTACACCTTCCTATTTCAGGGCAGCGCGTGAAATAACCATCCGCTGGATTTCTGATGTCCCCTCAAATATTTCACAGATCTTGGCATCACGCATCAAGCGCTCCACCTTATATTCCTTCATGTAACCATAGCCGCCATGGATCTGAACGGCTATGTTTGTTGCCCGCGTCGCCACTTCGGAAGCATATAGCTTGGCCATGGAGGCTTCTTTGGTGTGTTTTTTACCCTGATCCCGCAGCCAGGCCGCCCGGTAGACCAATAACCTTGCTGCCTCCAGTTCAGTGGCCATATCGGCAATCATCCATTGGATAGCCTGGTTAGCTGCCAGTGGTTTTCCAAACTGCTGACGTTCTTTTGAGTATTTTACTGCTTCATCAAGGGCAGCCTGGGCAAGGCCCAAGGCGATGCCTCCGATGCTGATTCTGCCGCCGTCTAAGTTCTGCATGGCCATATAAAAACCGTCTCCTTCTTTCCCAAGCAGGTTTTCTTTGGGAATCCGGCAGTTTTGCAGAATTACTTCTGTTGTTTGCGAAGACCTTATGCCCATCTTATTTTCTTTTCTGCCGAAAGAAAGGCCCGGGGTGTTGTTCTCCACAATAAAGATACTGATCCCCTTAGGCCCACGGCTCCCGGAAGTACGGGCGACGACAATGTATATACCGGCTAGACCGCCGTTGGTGACGAATCTTTTGCTGCCGTCCAGCACCCACTCGGAACCTTCCAGTACGGCGGTCGTTTGCTGATTGGCAGCGTCTGAGCCGGCATCGGCTTCTGTCAGACAAAAAGCCCCCAGCTCTTGTCCGGTAATAAGCGGAGTTAAATACTTCCGTCTTTGCTCCTCGGTACCATATTTATAGATTAGCCAACCGGTTAAGGAGTTTTGAGCGGTTAAGATCATTGCTGCGGCACAGCAAGCATGGGCTATCTGCTCACAGGCCAAAACATAGCTCAGGTAGTCGGCCCCGGCACCGCCGTACTCCCGGGGATATGGCAAACCAAGCATCCCCAGCTGACCCATTTTTTTAAACAGATCCCAGGAGAATTCAGCCTTCTCATCAAGCTCTGCCGCCACAGGAGCAACCTCTTTTTCTGCAAAATCCTTAAACATTGACTTCATCATTTCATGCTTGGGTGACAAAGCAAAGTTCATTACAGTTTCCTCCTATTTACCCATTGCTTGAAACAACTCTTTAAGGTGTCAAATGATGGTATGTAATGATATAGCTCCAGAAATAGTTTACTATGAAATGCTTTGCTAAACTAGGGAAATTCATATTTTTTGATCCAATATCGATAATTTTATCCTTAGTCTACAATAGTTTTATAATGAAATACGGCCAGGACACCGGAAGATACCTCTACCAGGGGATGTGCTATTGTAACAATATTAGAAACCGCGTAGGGCCAGCACCCCTCCAGTGTAGCATCTTTTAACGGGTATTTGAACCCATGCAGTGTTACACCGCCGGCCTTATCGCCCAGGGCCAGCAGGGATACAGTATCACCTACTGCGGCAGGCACCTCAAGACGTTCTCTGACCAGATAGACTGTTAAATCAGGAGCATCAAAAACAATATCAATACCCTGCCGGAGAAATACCGCAGCGCTATAGATATTGGACATTGTATGATCCAACCGCGAACCGGTACCGCCCCAGATTACCAGTTTGGCGGCTCCTTCTTCAGCAGCCAGAATTAAAGCCAACTGGGTATCGGTATAATCTTTATACTTTGAGTAGATCTTAATGGCGACACCGGCTTGTTCCATGTAGATACGATCGGCCGGCTTGATGGAGTCCATATCCCCGATCAGCCAATCAGGTGTTATACCCAGGGTTCTAGCCAGACTTGCCCCGCCGTCGACACAGATAATTCGATCAAAATTGTTCGACTGCCTGCGGTACCATTCCAGGTTGCCGTAGGAGCCGTTAGTCAGGATCAGGTAGTTCAAACATAAACCTCCATATCAACAAGCTGCAAGCTGCGAGCCAATCATTAAATCTAAAAAAGGTGTTATTGACCTGCATTTAGGGGCGGCACTAGTAAGGTTGTGAAATATTTCTTTATTGGAGGCGCAGAACTCCTCCTGGAATTTATTACTGCCACTGTTCCTTTTAGTTGCCTGTTATTTATATTTTAACTTTTAACCGCCTTCGGGGCAAGGGGGAGGTTATGGTTGTCGTTTAATTGAGTGCCAGGGTCACTAGTATATTATAAGCGCTGTATAGATTGGAAAAAATTTAATGTTATAATATTTAAATATTTTAAATGGTTAATGAAGATGATATAATAATCTCGCCTGCCAGAGAGCGATAGATATCTCCTGATCTGGGTTGGGATTCATCATTCGTCTTAGCAGAGCACGCTATGTTCCAGAAAGGGGATATTTTATTGTTTACAGGCAAGATACTAGTTTGCAGGGACTGTGAAAGTGAATTTGAATTTACTGCGGGAGAACAGGAATTTTTCGCTGAGAAGGGTTTTACCAATGAACCATCCAGGTGTCCCGCCTGCAGAGCAGCACGCAAAAACAGCCGTGGAAGCCAGAATAGATTCAATGGCGGCGGCGGCCAAGGCAACCGGGAACCGCGCCAGATGTTTGAAACCATCTGTGACGAGTGTGGCGGCATAGCCAGGGTGCCGTTCCAACCCGATGGTTCCAAACCTGTCTACTGCAGTGATTGCTTCCGCAATAGCCGCCGTTACGCGGACTAGGCAACAATGAATTGCGCATATAGGGCTGTTAAAAGCCCTTATCCATAAAGACAAGATTTGGACTAAAGTATTCTTAAGAAGGGGAAGGGGGCTGCTGCACTCGAACTTTTTAGTTCGAGTGCAGCAGCCCCCTTTGCCATTATATGGTCTCAGAGATAATCATAATCCCGGAAAATACTTCTTATTTTCTTTTTCTAATAAATCCAGCAACCTGGCGTAAAGTGAACCTAGAAGTTCCTCACCCATATTGCGCCGGTTAAGAGGCATATCCAGGTCAATGATTTCAAGGATTTCAGTTGGCCGGGCTGCCAATACCATGATCCTGTGGCCCAAAAGGAGCGCTTCAATAATATCATGGGTGACAAACACAATGGTACGTGGGGTTGTTTGCCACAATTTAGCCACCTGCTGTACCAGGCCCAGTCTAAGAGGCATGTCCAGTGATTTAAAAGGTTCATCCAGCAGCAAAACATCATGGGGATACGCCAGAGCCCGGCAGATGGCGAGACGCTGCTTCATGCCGCCGCTCAGTGCTTTGGGATAACTGTCGCGGTACCCGTCGAGCCCCATTATTTTGAGATAATGGTCGATGAGTTGCTCTTTCTCTGCCGGTGGCAGCACATCCCGTAATACGAAATCAAGGTTGCCGGCCACGGTTTTCCAGGGCAGCAGCCTTGATTCCTGGAATACATAGCTTACCCTCTGACCGGTCAAACCTGTGATCCGGCCCCTGTCCGGCTGTTCTATCCCGGCCAGCATTTGTAATATAGTTGTCTTGCCGCAGCCGGAAGGGCCGATGATACAGAATATCTTGTTATCATCTATGGCAAACGAAAAATTGTCTAAGATGTGGGTGTGCCCCAGTGTTTTGCTGACCTGCTCAAATTGTATCAAGGCGCCCATCACATCCAATGACTCAGTTTGCGAACGGTCAGGTAATTTAATAGCCGATCCGTTAACAGCCCCAGGACAATCAGAGAAATAGTCCAGGCAAACAGGTCAGCGGTCTCCAGATTAATCCTGGCTACAGACATGCTGGCCCCGATACCCGTTTGTACGCTTAAAAATTCGGCCATAGCCACAGCTTTCCAGGTGGTACCCAGGGCGTTGGCAATGCCGGCCATGAGGTAGGGAGCTACCTGGGGCAGATAAATCTCCCTTATGATTCTGCTGTTGTTGACCCTAAAAACAGAGGCCATCTGCAGCAATTGCCGGTCGATGTTGCGTACGCCCTGATAGACATTAATCACAATCAGTGGCAGGGTGGTGACAAAAACTATGAAAACAGGGACTTTGCTGAAGCCAATCCAGATCATGGCCAACAGCAGCCATGAAATCAAGGGTGTAACCTGAAGTACCACGACCGCCGGACGAAAAAGCCCTGATGCCACCGGGTTTAAACCAATCAGGAGCCCTAATGGAGTTCCGATGGCCAGGGCCAGGCCAAAGCCGGTAAGACCCCGGACAATGGATTGGCGGCCGTGTTCCCATAGTTCGCCGCTAATTGTCTGGTCAATTATGGAACCCGCGACCTCTCGCGGCGAAGGTATGATGACCTGACTATAAAGACCGGACAACACTTGCCAGAGGGCAAAAAACAGTACCAGTCCGGCAAGCTGAACCAGAGTCCTAGTCGGCCAGGAAGAATTTCTCATCTGGCAGTTTTCCTCCCACCAAATCCGGTGATATATCAAGCAGTGCCTTCAGGTAAGTATTCACATCAGCTTTGGCGCTGCTTGCGGGTACAAACTGCAGGCGTGTACGGGACATGCTCTGGACAAATACCGGAGCTTTCATGTTGAGATACTGTTCCACCAGAGGGGCTACGCTTGCAGGATCAGCCACAGTGGCTTCCAGGTGCTGGGCGTAAGCCTGTTGAAAATCGTGCACTATTTGCGGGTGCTCTTTGGCAAAATCGTTGCGTACAACCATCCCGGTCTGGGACAGTTTGGCGGAGCTGCCTGCCGCAGATTGCCAATCGCTGTAAAAATCTCTTACCACCCTGGCTTGTTGGTTATTTAAAAGGACCTGGGTGACCATAGGTTCCGGCAACACGGCATATGTGGCCAGGCCGTTGATCATCATCTGGGCTATTTCCGGCGATTGCAAGTAGGTCAACTTGACTTCTTCCGGGTTGACACCGTTTTTGCTGAGCAGGTACTGGGTCAGTACATCCGGAGACGAACCTTTGGCGCCTACAAAAAGCTCCTTACCGGCAAGCTCGCTCCATTCTTTTAGCTCACTGTCAACAGAAACCAGATATAGAATGCCCCAGGTGCTGACATTGGCCAGTGAAATAGGCAGATCCTTGTTATATAGTTTAGCGGCAACGTTTATGGGCAAGACGGTAAAATCCGCTTCACCTTTGGCCACCCGGGTTGTGGCTTCCTCAACGGTCTTATAGATGATCAATTCCACTTCGGTATCAGGCAAGGCGTTGTTTTCAGCCAGGCTGAGCAAGGGCGCAGTGGGAGGCCCGATGGGTGCTTGAACCACAATCTTTTCCGGCGGGGGAGTGCTGCCCTTTGTTTGATCGCCCTGGCTGCTGCAGCCGGCAACCAATAAAACTATCAGGAGTGAGAGCATGATTATTAATTTTTTCCGCATTACCAACACCACCTAGTTTAGTATTTTAACTAATAAGAGTTCGAGGCTCCTGTTGTATTTCCTCCAAGCCCAGATTGGCGGCTGGACAGAAATATCATCCGGTACGGGGCAAAAAAGATTCCTGCTATGATAGTAGTAAAACTTGGGGAGTAGCCGGTTGTTTAAAAAAGCCGAATCAGTGCAGCAAATCCCTTTTAGGCGGGTTTGGGTTGAAATCATTTTCAATTTCATCGAGTAGATGCACCAGTATACTGTCGGCAGCTTTTTTGATCTCGCCGGGACGGTATACATCCGTCAGTGCCGTAGTGACCCCTTGTTCTGCGTCACTGGGTATGGCCAGTGACGCAACCGGTGTTAAAGCGGTCAGTGGTTTGTGCATGACTCCGCCCATGGCACGAAAAGTGACTTTTGGGTCATTGCCGGCCAGGTCTAATTGAGCAAATGATTCGCGCTTGATATGACAGGTGAGAATGCATTTGGGGTCCTCACCGGTTAAGCCGTTAAAAGCCAACTCACGTACCTGCCTGTCCGGGAAAGCCGTAAATATGATCTGAACGGCGCTTAAAGCTATTTGCAGCAGGGTGGATTCATAATAATCATTAAAGGTGGCCTCGTCCATTGCCACCGGCAGGATGGCGCTATCCCCGTCCTGGTATTCATAGCGCAGGACATGGCCGAGCTGATCGGGTTCCGGTAAAAGTCCGTTTATTTGGAGTATTTTGTCCCTTGAGTTGTAATCGGCCTCAAAACCAAGCTCAACGTTATCAGGTACTGCCAGCCGGGACAGAGCTATGCGCGCCAAAGCAGCTACGGCAGCTGGGCGTCCCTTCTCTACATCCAACTGCAACTGATCGATGAAGCGGTTTAGTTCAGCCTGTTCATGCAGCAGGATGGCTTTTTGTGCCTCATATTCGGCCTGTGCCGCTGTTTGAGCCGCCTGATAGGCTCTTAACTGTTCCTGGAAGGCGGTTTTTGCGGCCTCCTCTAATTGCAGGCGCTTTTTTTTGCGGGAAGGGAAGAAAAGCTCACCCCAAAAGCTCTGGCGTGGTACGTTTAATTGTTTAGCCACCAGTTCATAGCGGGGCGGCGGTTCACTGGGAATATATGGCGGGAGCAGGCTGTCATCATAAAAAGAAGCCCAATCCACCTTGTGCTCCAGACCAAGGTTTTTGTGCAGGATTTCCCGGCAGGCTTTTATGGTCTCGCCGGCCTGCCGGGTGTCAAAGGCCGCCAATTCTTTTGGGGAGCCGAGCAACTCCCTTTCCTTCATCATTTTTGCCCGCCGGGCTAGTTTAGCCTTAGTTAAATCCTTTTTTATCTTAAGTTCCAAAGGAGAGTTGCTGTAGTAGCTCTTGCTCATGCTAAGAATCACCTCCCTTTTGCTTAATGTAACACATATCTTTTCTTTTTGTATAGCCTGGGGCCTGGTTATTAAATAGCGGTCTATTAAAAAGGCCGGCATGGTGGTTTTGCTTAGCCATACAGGTATTATGTTAAAAGCTGCTGCTGCTAATGCATTATTTTTCCAAAGCAAGGGCCTTATCCGGCAGGAATAAGCTGTCTGCGGGAGAATTTATCCTTTATGCAACCAACTTAGCGGAAAGGAGGGATAAGGGATGTATAAGTACAAGGTGATCGCTACGATAGTAGAAATCCGTGGCGATGGGGTGTGTACTTATGGCCATAAGGTAGGTGACAGTTTTGAGTTTGGCCAGTTTACACCGGGCGGCCTGTGCCAGTTTGCCGCTGACGCGCTGCGTTCTGCCGTGGCCGCACTATTGTACGGCGGCAATTTTCCATGGGCCACCGACAGTGACACTACCACCACCTGGGCCTGCCCCGATCCGGATCGCCCGGTGATCTTCGAACTGCGTAGAGTACCAGTAGAGAATTAAATTTTTTTGGATTAGGTTTTTGGGAGGAAAAAATGCCGATCTTTGAGTACAAATGCACAGAATGTGAAAAAGTATTTGATATTTTACAACTGCCGGGCAGGGAGACAGAGCTGAAATGTACGGCCTGCGGCAGCACTAATTTGCAGAAACTGATCTCAGCTCCGTTCTTGCCCAGTTCAGTTGGTATGCCGGCCAATGGCGCTTGCAACACCTGTTGTGGCGCTGAGCAGCCCGGTGACTGCTCCGGGCCTGGTTATTGCTGCAGTGAATAATGGTCAAAGGTATTTGCAGTAAGTCAAAGGAGTTTAAGATTGAAGGAACTAGAGGATGCAATAATACTTGATGGCTGTATGGTTCCCTATACGGTCAGATATAGCAACCGGGCCAGGCATTTGCGGCTGGAAGTGCATTGGGAAACCTCTGCTCTCAGGGTGATTGTCCCTGAGGCTTTTCAACTGTCACAACTGCCGGAGATACTGAAAGCCAAAAAAAAATGGATCATCAAAAAGCTCGCTCAGGCGGCTTTGTTCAAGAAAGAGAAAGAGGCAGCCCAACAACAAGGCTACGCGATTTTTTACAGAGGCAGGCGGTTTACCGTTGAAACCCGGGTGGCTTTGGTAGCCCGTAGTGAAGTAATAGTAGAAGAAGACCGGCTTGTTGTCGTGGTACCTCCCGCATTTGAGGGGAAGACGCCTGAGGTATTGGAGGGATGGTTGCGCCAAATGGCCAGGCTGATCATCAACCAGAGAATCCGGGTCATGAATGCAGCGTTTAAACAGCCCTTTAACCGGGTATTTATAAAAGGACAAAAAACTCGCTGGGGTAGCTGTTCAAAGCAAAGAAATTTAAGTTTTAACTGGCGGCTGGTGATGGCGCCGTTGCCGGTTATTGATTATGTAGTTGCCCATGAACTGGCCCACCTGGTGGAAATGAACCATTCCAGGAAATTTTGGGCCCTGGTGGAACAGATCTACCCCGGTTATTCCCTCCATCGCGCCTGGCTGAAAGAGAACGGCAGATTGCTGACGCTTTGATACCTCACACCTCGATAAAGATGCACTTTAGCCCACGATTATATGCCCGCCCGTCTTAATTTGCTCATATATCCCTTTCTAAACATTTGCAGGGTTCTTGTCCTTTCTAAGCGAATTTCTAAGCCCAGTGCTGTAAGAAAGGGCTGTGCCAATGCATACAGAGAGTTTAACCAGCGAACAGACACCGGCAGGTCGCAACTTGCTGCCTAAACTGGTCTTTTCGATCTTGTTTTTCATGCTTATAACCTTCATAGCCGGAAGGTTTTATGTGATAGTAGACAAGGATATCTACCCCGGCGCCCATATGATCATGGAGTTTGTGGGTATAGTGGTTGCTATTTGCTCATCACTGATGAGCTGGTACGATTATAAGTATAAGCATGAGTTGCGGGTGCTGGTGCTGTGTCTCACCTTTTGTGTTGTGGCGGTTCTTGAATTTGCCCACGCGCTATCCTATCTGGGTATGCCTGATTTTATTACACCGAATTCGGTGAACAAGGCCTCTACCTACTGGATTATATTTAATCTGCTGTTTGGCGCCGGTTTGCTGGCGGCTGTAATTTCTTCCAATAAGATTAAAGAAGTAAAACACGTCAATGCTTTATTAGGCCTGGCTGTCCTGGCCGCGGGATTATTGGTTATCGCGGTCGCCTGGTACCTCCCCTATCTGCCGCCGATGTATGACCCGTTGGCGGGAAGCCAAACACAGCTCAAAATTTACCTTGAATATATCATCATTGCCTTACTATTGCTGGCCATGGTTAAGCAGTTTCAACAGGGGCCGCTGACAAGGCAGGGTTACTACCTTTGCCTGGCGTTATTTCTGGGGGCGCTGAGTGAGGTTGCTTTTACCTTCTATAGCAATGCGTATGATATCTATAACCTTTTGGGACATATCCTCAAAGTGTTTTCATATGGCTATATTTTTACAGCTATTTCTGAGGAAGCCGTCGGCAGGATCTATGAAACCAACAGTCAACTGGAGGAGCAAAAGGAACTGCTGGCTGAGGCCAACAGACAGCTGCAGGTGCAAGACCGGCTAAAAGATGAGTTTCTGGCCAACACCAACCATGAATTGCGCACGCCCCTGGCAGCTATTATTGCCTTTACGGAGCTTTTAATGGATCCTTCTGCTGGTGAACTAAATAATTTGCAAAAGGATTACCTTAAGGAAATAAATGATAGCAGCAAGGAACTCCTGAACAGGATTAACGGCTTTTTGGATCTATCGAAAATTGCTTCCGGCAAGGCTGTAGTTTATAAAGAGGTTTTTTCTGTAGATGATTTGATTGAGGATATTATTTTTAGAATGAACCCGCTATTTAATAATAAGGGAGTTGTCCTGCAAGCACAATCATCTTGCCAGGGCAGCTGTGCTTTTGCCGATAGGGAAAAAGCCGGGCAGGTATTGACCAACCTTTTGTTCAATGCGCTCAAATTTACGCCTCCTAACGGAAGTGTGCTTGTGGAGAGCAGTCTGGAGGAATATGGAGAAGCAATCTGTATTTCTGTTAAAGACACAGGCATCGGCATTGATGAGCTGGAGTTGAAGCATATATTCAAACCTTTTTATCAAGTTGACGGTTCGTCATCAAGAAGCTATGGCGGCACCGGTATCGGTTTAACCCTGGCCAAGAAGTTGACAGAGTTAAACAATGGTACAATAACAGCAACCAGCAAGCGATCACAGGGAAGTACCTTTACCTTCACATTGCCATCTGCAGAATGGGAAGGTAGGAAGGAGGGAAAATAATGGCGCGTATTTTAGCAGTCGATGATGATCCTAAAATTTTAAAAATACTGCAGCATAGCCTGGGCAGGGATGGGTATGAAGTGAGCACTGCCTCCAGCGGAGATGAAGCCGTGCAACAGGTAAAGCTCCACAAACCGGACCTGGTGATTCTGGATATCATGATGCCCGGCAAGGACGGATTTGAAACCTTTCAGGAAATAAAGGCGCAGCATAATGATATACCGGTTGTTATCCTGTCTGCCCGCAGTGACGAGATCGATAAAGTAGTAGGTTTTCGGATGGGGGTTGATGACTACCAGACCAAACCCTTTAGTCCGACTGAACTAAGCCTGCGCATCAAAGCTATTCTGCGCCGGCTGGGGGAACATGGACAACAAAAACAGGTTCTGCAATTTGACAACTTAACCATCGATTACGGCAAGCGTGTAGTCATGCATAATAGCCGGAAGGTTGAATTGACCCCCAAGGAGTTTGGGATTTTATGGCTGATGGCTTCTAATCCCAGCAAGGTTTTTACCAAGGCTAATTTGCTGGACAAAGTCTGGGAAAGCGACTTTTATGGGGATGATAATACAGTTACTGTACATATCAGGCGGCTCAGGGAAAAATTGGAGCAGGATCCTTCAAACCCGCGTTATATTAAAACTGTCTGGGGGATTGGCTACAAATTTGAAAACGGAGATTGAGCCTGGGCAATATTAATAAATAATTAATATTTTTGTAATTGGAGTGTAAGCTGGTTATATTATGATCTAAGCGTAAGGGGGTTAATGTAAGGGAGGTTGGATGATGATGTCTGGTGAAAACTTTAATAGGCCTCCCCATTTATCAGAAGAGCAACTGGCAGAGCATAGCAGGCTATATCCTGAGTTCCATGCCTCTAAACTTAAGGAAATAGAAGCACGTTTAATCAAAGCTGATACCATCTGTGTTAACCCCACCTACTGCCAGCTCCGTTCTTTAAAAAAAGAACAGGCTTACGCTATAAATTCCATCAGGCTGCACGCTTTGTATTTTGATAACTATGGTCATACAGAGGAACAGCCCTCAGATGAGCTGATGGCTTTTATGGAGCGGGATTTTGGCTCTTATGAAGAATGGGAAAAACAATTTAGGGGATTGTCCATGTGCTCCAGGGGGTGGGTTGTTTTAGGCTTTGACTTAAAGGACGGCGTCCTGAGAAGTTTTATAACCGATGACCATGCGGAGGGCGTGTGGTTGCTTATTCCGATTTTAGTCCTTGATATATTTGAACATGCTTACTACAAAGCTTTCAACAGCAGGGAAGAATATGTAGAAAGCTTTTTTAGAACCATACGCTGGGATACAGTGAATAGAAGGTTTAAAGCAGTTAAGATTTTTTACCACAGTATGTCATCAATGTTATAATAAAGGAGGTTGGGTTGTGGACAAATGGGTTTGCACTGTATGTAGCTATGTTTATGATCCTGCTGTTGGAGCGGAAGGTATTGAGCCCGGGACACCTTTTGAGGATTTGCCGGAGGATTGGGTCTGCCCTGTTTGCGGTGTAGGTAAAGACATGTTTGAAAAGGAAGCTTGATAAAAAACAATTAGGATGGGGGAATTTTTAATGGCTAAACATGAATTGCCGGCGCTCCCTTATGCTTACGATGCGCTTGAGCCTTACTATGATGAGCAGACAGTACGTCTGCACCATGATGTTCACCACAAAGCTTATGTTGACGGACTGAACAATGCCGAGGCTAAATTGGCGGAAGCCAGAGAAAAAAGTGATTTTGCCCTTGTGAAGCACTGGGAAAGAGAACTGGCTTTCCATGGTTCCGGGCACTTGTTGCACAGCCTTTTTTGGACAAATATGAAACCGGGTGGCGGCGGGCCGGCTACAGGAAAAGCAGCTGAATTGATTGACAAAAATTTTGGCAGCTTTGAAACTTTTAAAAAGCAGTTTACAGCGGCAGCTGTTGCGGTAGAGGGTTCCGGCTGGGCTGTGTTATGTTACAACCCTGATTTTGAACAGCTGGTTATTCTCACGGCGGAAAAACACCAGAACCTCACCCAATGGGGTGTTGTGCCCTTACTGACTGTAGACGTATGGGAACATGCATACTACCTGAAATATCAGAACAAGCGGGCGGCCTGGGTAGATGCCTGGTGGAATCTGGTAAACTGGGATGATGTGAATAAAAGAATTGAGTCTATCCAGCGTTAAGCAAATAAGGCAGGGGGTATGAGGAGTTGACAGCCCCCTGTCAATTTTTTGTGTCTGATTATTTGTTGAATAATACATAGGGACAATGGATATAATGGTAAAGATTTGTATGCAATTAATGTTAATTATACTTTGCATTTTTGCGGCCATAGTGTATACTTGGATTACTGGCCTCAAAAGAGGTGAATTTAGGAGGTAAGGTAAAAGCATGATTGGTAAGGTCAAATGGTTTAATCCGGATAAGGGCTTTGGTTTCATTGAAACTGAAGAAGGCGGAGATGTGTTCGTTCATTACTCTTCCATCCAATCCGAAGGCTTCAAAACCCTTGATGAAGGTCAAAGCGTAGAGTTTGACATCGTCCAGGGCAACCGTGGCCCGCAAGCCTCAAATGTTGTTAAATTATAGATAAAAGTTTTCTTTTAGATATAATTAAAAACACAGCAAAAGCAGCCGTTTATGACGGCTGCTTTTGCATTACCCATAAATTACTAAGTCTTTTACTAATATAAATTCCATTTTAGCGAAAAATAATTATGGAAGCTGGGTTATTGTCAAAATCAACATTGGTATTTATCAGCAGCCCAAAAAGATTATTTTTCAGTCCTGATTAAATTAAGGCATGGTTGCGTATAATACATTAAAAGGGGGTGAGCGTCAGAATGAAGGCAACTGGAATCGTCCGGCGTATTGATGATTTAGGCAGGGTGGTAATTCCGAAGGAAATAAGACGGACAATGAGAATCAGAGAAGGGGATCCACTTGAAATATTCACCGATAGAGAAGGAGAAGTTATCTTAAAGAAGTATTCGCCTATTGGTGAATTAGGGGAATTTGCAACAGAGTATGCTGATTCACTTAATGAAGCGCTAGGCCACATATCTTGCATTGCCGATAAGGACACAATTATCGCGGTGGCAGGAGCCCCTAAAAAGCAATTGATGAATAAACAGCTTAGCCCTGATGTTGAAAAAGTGATGACCGATAGAAAAATGGTTTTATTTAATGAACCTTGCTTCCTAACAGCAGATGAGGATATCAGTTACAGTTCCGCCGTGATAGCGCCGATTATTACCGAAGGGGATGCGGTAGGTGCGGTAATTATTGCCGCTAAAGAACCCGGGATCACGCTGGGCAACCTGGAAACCAAGCTTGCTGAAACGGCTGCTGGTTTTTTAGCCAAACAAATGGAATCATAAATCAAAAGCCCCGGGCAGGGGCTTTTTTCTGTACCAACGCTGCAACCATTTCTATAAATCAAGATCACCGGCAGCTTCCGGTTGGTAGAGGATTTTTTCAACCTGCAACTTTACCACACCATCTGGAACTTCCCATGAGATAATGTCCCCTTCGCAAAAGCCTAGAATCGCAGTCCCTACAGGGGCCATAATGGAAATCTTGTTTTCGAGGAGATTTGCCTCAGAGGGATAAACAAGAGTATATGTCATTGTTTCACCGGTTTCCATATCCTTTAAGGAAACTTGTGAATTCATGGTGATTACATTATGGGGAATATCATCAGAAACCACAACCTGTGCCCGCTCAAGTTCCCGCTCCAGTTTTCTAAGGTATTCTTTTTTGCCTGGGGAAAATTCTTTTTCCTCGTTAATGAGTTTTATTAGTCTTTCCTTGTCTACTGTCGTTATAAATATTTGTCTGGACATTCAAATCCCTCCCAAAGACTACCAAAAAACAAAAACATACGGCGTCCACATTTCTGCAAACCGCCGCTTTATGTGAAATAATTTGTTACTCGTGCAACTTAATGCTAGCATTTTACATTTGATTTGTCAATCTATAAATTGTCTCACAATAGCAAATAAACTAGCATTATTGCAGGAAAAACGCTGGAGGACATTATAAGGTCAGCATAATCCAGTGCAACGGTTTAGAAGCAGAATTAGAATTGGAGCCGGGTTAACCTGATCTCTAATTATTATATGCTGGACTAAAAGGCATTGTGCAATGGTAATAGTCCCTGACCAGCCTGGTCTTCTTTCCAATTCACGCCAAATGATGGATTACACGTTTCTAACAACTTAGGCTCAGCTTAATCTAATCCATGGACATAGGATGTAGCGAAGGTCATGAAGGAGACGGAGTGAGCAGAACTAATTATTATGCTCATGCTTGTCAAAGAAAATATTGCTAGAAAATAATAGTATCCTTAATTTTTTAGGGTATACTAGAGTGCGAATTATTGTATTTAGGAAAGAAGGTGATAAAATGACTGATTTGAACAGAGTACCCAATAGATTGATCAATGAAAAATCGCCTTATCTTTTGCAGCATGCCTATAACCCTGTGGACTGGTACCCCTGGGGCGAAGAAGCCTTCCAAAAGGCAAGAGCTGAAGACAAGCCGGTATTTCTTTCTATTGGGTACTCCTGACATTGGTTGCAGAAAGCCACTTGTCACTGGTGCCATGTGATGGAACGGGAGTCCTTTGAGGACGAAGAGGTTGCGGCACTGCTGAACCAGGACTATGTAGCAATCAAAGTGGACAGGGAGGAGCGCCCCGACATTGACCACATCTATATGACGGCCTGCCAGGCTATGACCGGTCAGGGCGGCTGGCCGCTGACTGTTTTGTTGACCCCGGATAAGAAACCTTTCTTTGCCGGGACGTATTTCCCCAAAACCGCCTGGCAGGGCAGAGCAGGCTTGATAGATATCTTGACTCAGGTGACTGAGCTCTGGGCTAATCAGCGCGAGCAGGTCATAGAGGCCGGGGAAAGCATAGCCGGCGCGATTCAGCCAGGGGGCGGTGCTGCTGCAGTTTCAGCTCTCAATGAGTCCACCTTAAAACAGGGGTATCTGGAGCTGCGGGAACGCTTTGACCGGAAGTACGGCGGCTTTGGCCGTGCGCCCAAGTTTCCCACGCCTCATATCCTGACATTTCTTTTGCGCTACTGGAAGAGAAGCGGGGAGGAAGAAGCCCTGTCCATGGTGGAAAAAACTCTGGAGTCAATGTATCGGGGTGGTATCTATGATCACATCGGTAAGGGCTTTTCCCGTTATTCCACCGATGCAAAATGGCTGGTGCCGCACTTTGAAAAAATGCTCTATGATAACGCTTTACTGGCTATAGCATATCTTGAGGCTTATCAGGTTGCCGGTAAGGAACTATACGCGGATCTGGCTAAACAGATATTTACATATGTGTTAAGAGATATGACCTCACCGGAAGGCGGTTTTTATTCAGCTGAGGATGCTGACTCCGAGGGAGAAGAAGGAAAGTTCTACGTCTGGAGTCCCCAGGAGATCCTGGAGGTGCTGGGAGAACAGGACGGCAAAACCTTCTGCCGGCTTTATGGTATCACACCGCAAGGGAATTTCGAAGGACGCAGCATCCCCAACCTCCTGGGAGTAAAACCTGCAGAAATCGCTGCTGAATTAAAAATGGAGCAAGGTGAGTTTGCTGCTTACGTCGAAGGCCTGCGCAGCAAATTATTTGCGGCCAGAGAGCTAAGGGTACATCCCCATAAAGATGATAAAATACTGACTTCCTGGAACGGCTTGATGATCGCGGCTTTAGCCAGAGGTGGCGCCGTGTTGGGTGAAGCTGCCTTTACGGCTGCGGCAGTTAAGGCAGTGGATTTTATTTATAGTAAACTAATGAGGAGTGACGGCAGGCTTTTGGCCAGGTACCGTGACGGCGAAGCCGCCTATCCCGGCTATCTGGATGACTATGCTTTTATGATCTGGGGGTTGCTGGAACTCTATGCAACAACCTTTGCTGCTGAATATTTGCGCCAGGCCCTTGCTTTGACTGAAGAAGCAGTCAAGTTGTTTTGGGATCCTGCCGGCGGCGGCTTCTTTTTTTACGGTGACGATGCCGAGCAACTGATCGCCCGCCCCAGGGAAGTGTATGACGGAGCTATGCCGTCAGGCAATTCGGTATTCTTGTTCAACCTCCTGCGCCTGGCGCGCCTGACGGGGGATGAAAAGTTCACCAAACTGGCGGAGAAACAGCTCAATGCTTTTGCCGGTGAAGTTGCCAATTATCCCCCCGGTTACGCTTTTTTCTTGCAGGGGTTAGATTTTTACCTGGGTCCCACCAGGGAAGTAATTATCGCCGGCAGGCCTGATGCGGCTGATACCAGAGGGATGCTTGCTGCCGTCAGGAGTCGTTACAACCCAAACACAGTATTGATTTTTCACCCGGAGGGTGACGCCGGTAGGGAAATAGAGACGCTGATTCCATTCGTCAGTGAACAAGGGCTGATTAATGACCGTGCTACGGCCTATGTCTGTCAAAATTATGCCTGCCAGAGGCCGGTTAATGAGGTGGAGGAGTTCCTGGAGCTTTTATAGTGGCACCGCCTTGCCGGGGCACTGTCTTTTCCGCCCATCACCTGTTTGCGGCTCTATCTCTGGCCAATAGTGCGGCGCCCAGTGCCCCGGCCAGCTCTGGTTCAGGAGCTACTGTGACCTCACGTCCCAGTTCCTTAGCCAGGAAGGCTCTTACCCCGTCGTTTCTGGCAACGCCGCCGGTGAAGGTTATCCGCTCACCCCGCCCCAGTCTTTCAGCCATGGAAACAACCCGGCCGGCCACAGAGCGGTGGATGCCGGCAATAATTCGTTCTTTGGGGACACCCTGGGCCAGCAGGCTTACTACCTCCGATTCGGCAAAAACCGTGCACATGCTGCTGATTTGCACCGGTTCGGCGTCTTTAGCCAGATCGGCCAGCTCGCTCACATCGGCGCCCAGCACAGCCGCCATTACTTGCAGGAACCTTCCTGTGCCGGCAGCGCATTTGTCGTTCATGACGAAGTTAACCACATTGCCTTCTTCATCAATTAAGATCACCTTGCTGTCCTGGCCGCCTATGTCGATGACCATGTCGGTTCCGTTAACAAGGTGTTGCGCGCCCCGGGCATGGCAGGTGATCTCCGTTATTGCTTTGTCGATGAAAGGCAGCGAGATCCTGCCGTAGCCGGTGCCCACAACATAGCTTATATCATCCCGGGTTAGATTGGAGTTGGCCACGATCTGCTCAAAGGCACTCTGGCCCGTATCACGGGGGCTCCAGCCTGTGGGCAGCATCAGGCTCTGCCACTGGTCGCCGTTTAATAATACTGCTTTGGTGGTGATCGAACCGACGTCTATACCCACTGTGATCATGTATTTTCAGCTCCTGTCCATCATCTCGATAAAGGCGGCGGCACGGGTTTTTAACTGTTCCACGTCCGAGGTGGAGTAATCGGTTTCCAGCTGCAGGTAAGGGAGGCCGTATTCTTCCGTGACCAATTGGCGCACCAGTTCAGCCTCCACATTGTAAGTGTGGCAGGCCTGCCAGGTCAGATCAACCACACCGTCAATCTGGAATTCTTCAATTAGCTGGCTGATGAGTTCAAGCCTGCCGTCGTTGGGCGTCATGCAGGAGCAAGAGATATTCAAGTGCCTTTCAGCAATGGCTTCCAGCGGGTCTCTGGCTTCATCCTCATCCACCAGATGCACCAGCGGTTTAATCCCGCTGCAGTTTTCCAGACTGACCACACTGCCGCCGCATTCCTCCAGCAGCTTTAAGACCTTCTCCGAGCCTGCACCCACCGGGCAACCGGTTAGCAAAATGCGCGGCGTACCGGGTTGAAAGGGTGAAAGCCCCTTGTCGGCGATTTCCTGGACTTCATCGATCAGTTGTTCCAGCATCTCCACGCCTTCCGCTTTATCCGCACTAAAACTTCTCAACCAGGTAGCAGTCATCAGATCTAAACCGGATAAGGGGGCAGGATCAATACGATTCATATCATGCAACCGTTTTAGGGCGCGCCGCTCCCGGTTGCACAGCTTGAGAGCGGCCCGCAGGCTGTCATCGTCGATGGTTACGCCCAGAAACTCCTCCAGCTCTTCTTTGAGGCGACGATTCTCCTCCGTCCACCAGTTTAAGGCCCCGGGCCTGTCTGTCCCCTGGGGCAGGTGCAATATATGCATAGGTTTTATGCGGCTGAGAAGTTCAAACATCTTTTTCTTGCCGTCGCAGGTGGTATCGGCAACGAGAAAATCTGAAAACCGGAAATAGGGGCAGGTGTCGGTAATAGCGAACCCATAGCTGGATTTGATCAGCGGGCACAAGTTGCGGGGCAGCACCTTTTCAGCTGCGGCAACAGGGGTATTGCTGGTGCCGCACAAACCCACCGGGATAGCGCCGGCGGCTATTACCAGATCCTGAGGAGAGAAAGCGCAGTACATCCCCACGATTTTTTTACCTGCTCTTTTAGCGTGTTCAAGGTCTAAAATATTCTGTTCACGAAGATGATCAAAAACCCTCATCATTTCGGGCCGCATTGGATAGCCCACCTTTCTGTGCTAAAGCCCAAAAGCTCATGTTTTATTTAACACTTTCTTAGCGAAGCATTAAGAAATAAAAAAATCTGGAAGTATAAAAATCTGGAAGTATAAAACTCTTAGGAGAGTATTTATTTTTTAGCGGCCAGCATCTCCAAAAATGCTTCAATGCGTGTTTTCAGCTGGCCTGAATCTTCCTGACTATAATCAGTTTCAAGGCGCAGCAGTGGAATATTGTTTTCTTTTAATACTTTTTCAACCCGGTTGGATTCTACCAGGTAAGGGTCGCAGAATGCCAGGGAGCAATGGATGACCCCGTCAGCCTTGTATTCTTTAGCCAGTTGAACAAGTTTATCGGTACGGTTGTCGTTTGGCGTAAAGCAGGCGCAGTCCACTTTTAAGTAGCGTTCGGCCAACGCGTCAACCTGCCCTTCCAGGTCGCGCCCATCTTCCGCCACGGTATTTTCAAAATAACGCAAGCCCGTGCAGAGTTCTTCAGCTACTATTACTGCGCCGCTGGTTTCAATTAGATAAGGTACCTTCCAGTTGGGAATGGCCATGGGGGTGCCTGAAACGATAATGCGCAGGGCGCCGGGCTCGTGCACTCCTTCGCCCTTGCGGACGCGTTCTTCAAGTTCATCACAGAGCTTAAGAGTTTGTGCCGTGAACCTGTCTACATCGTCATACATGGCAATTTGTTCTATGAGCAGGCTGTCTCTGCCGCTAATGGGCGCCGGAATATTTTTGCGCAGTTCCGACAACCGGGCCAGCGCCTTTCTCTTGCCGTTGGCGTCTTGAATGGCTTTCTGAAGGGATTCATAGGTGATCTTCTGTCCGGTAAACTGTTCCATGGCGGTGACGAAATCGCGCACCTCGCTGCGCCACAGGACTTTGTCTTTTTCCCGTTTCATTTGCGGAGTTTCCATCATATGCACGGGAACATAGTCATTTAAGATTTCAAAGGCTTTTTTCTTGCCGTCGCAGGTGGTTTCTCCCACGACCATATCGCAGGACTCAAAATAGGGGCAAACATGAGCCAGTTTAAAGCCCATGAAGGACTTGATCAAGGGGCAAATGCTGCTGGGCAGCACCTGTTCAGCCTGGGCGCTTCCAATATCGGCGCCTGAACAAAGCCCGACACATATCCCTCCGGCAGCCCGCACAATCTCCTCCGGCACAAAAACACAAAATGCGCCGACCACTTTGCCACCCTTTGCTTTGTGCTCCTGTAATTCCTGAATCCGCAGGCCATGGATTTCGCTGACCACAAAATCATAATACTCCATCTCCGCCGGCCGGTTTTCCTGTTGTAGATAAACCTCTCCGTAGGATTGAGGAATGGCTTGCAGTAACAGGTCATGTGATGCTAAATCCAAACCAAGGGATTCCCACATAGAACGGTAATCGTTGGACATAGTTTACACCTCGATTTTAATCATAGATTTTCCATATGAACTTGAGAAACAATATAAGTCTATTTGACTTATTTACATGGATATCCTTTATGCTCTGTATTAGATTAATTTATCATCAACTGGCGTGTTAATAAAAAAATTAAATAAATCATTGCAACCTGTAAAAATAGCTAAGCAAACAAATAGCCAGGTGAATACGCAAGTATCTACCTGGCAATTTTATCAACTCCCCAGCCATCGCAGCCGGGATGGCAAATAGCGCTTCTGTAGCCATAAGGGAGCATGGGAGCTGCTTTATGAAACTTTTATGACGCTGAAGTCGCAGCCACAGTACTGGTAAAAAGAAGCAAGCAATGCTTCTTTACTGCACCTGGATTAAGACTTCTCCCGGCGGGAGTACTTCACCCACTACAGATGCCTGGGTCACACCCTGCTTGTGCAACTTCTCCAGCAATAGTGGGGCTTGTGCCGGCTGTACCGGAATCAAAAGACCGCCTGAGGTTTGCGGGTCGAAAAGGATGTCCTGCAGTTCCTGGGCTACCTCTGCAGCAAAGACCACATCATGCTCTAAATGCTGCCGGTTGCCATAAGCTCCTGCCGGGATCAGTCCTATGCCGGCATGCTCAAAAGCTTCCGGCAATAGTGGCAAAGCCCGGGCATCGATTTTCAAACTCACTTTACTGGCTCTGGCCATTTCAGCCGCATGGCCGAGAAAACCAAAACCGGTGATATCGGTGCAGGCAAAAACCTCTGCTTCAGTTAAGCACTCTGCCGCCGCCTTATTTAATTCTGCCATACTCGACACCGCAGCCTGGTAAGCAGCCTCACCAAGCAGACCGCCTTTATAAGCGGTATTGATGATGCCGGTACCGAGAGGTTTGGTCAGGATCAAGAGGTCGCCGGGCCGTGCTCCGGCATTGCTGAGGACCCGGTCTGGATGAGCCAATCCTACTACAGCAAGGCCGTACTTGGGTTCTTCGTCCTGGACCGTATGACCGCCGCCGATTAAAGCTCCTGCTTCCATCACTTTGTCTGCCCCGCCGCGAATAATCTCAAAGGCTGCTTCGGAAGACAGGCAGCCGGGGAGACAGAAAACATTGAGGGCCATCAAAGGCTTGCCGCCCATGGCATACACATCGCTCAAAGCGTTGGCGGCAGCAATTTGTCCGAACTGGTAGGGATCGTCCACCATCGGTGTAAAAAAGTCTACAGTGAAAATTATAGCCAGATCTTCTGTTAACTTGTAAACGGCTGCGTCATCTGAGGTATCTGTTCCTACCAGCAGGTTGTCATCAATCTTTTTGGGTAAATCATGTAAAATCTCCGTGAGGACCTCCGGTCCCACTTTAGCAGCTCACCCGGAAAACCGGGTCATCTGGGTAAGTGTTTTATCCATCCTTGCTCACTCCCATCCATATGTGTAATATGAAAAAACTGTCATGCACTATATTGATGATTATAACAAATGTATAACTTAAATATAAACAATTATCAAAACCATTAAATCAAGCCGGTATTTGATATAATAAAAAAAACTGTTTTCTTCATATTCAGGAAAGGAACGAATGCTTATGATCAAAAAAATAGTTAAGGGACCAGCTGCAGCTTTGTTTCCAGTCCCGGTGGTTATGGTTACTTCACAGTCTGCGGACAGCGCCCCCAATATTATTACTGTTGCCTGGACCGGCGTGATGAATTCCGAACCACCGGTTGTATACATAGGTGTGCGTTCGGAGGGAAGGTACTCCTACCAGCTGATCAAGGAGTCAGGTGAATTTGTCATCAATATCCCTTCTGTGTCTCAGGCCAGGGCAACTGACCTCTGCGGCGTGGTGTCGGGCAAAGACGTCAATAAATTTGAGGAAACCGGTTTGACGCCTATGCCTGCCACGCAAGTTAAAGCTCCTTTAATTGCCGAGTGCCCGGTAAATGTTGAATGCCGGGTGAGACAGGTGTTGGAGCTGGGCAGCCATAATGTCTTCATTGCCGATGTAGTGGCTGTCCAGTATAGTGAGGATGTTTTAGACGAAAAGGGCAGGCCGGACATCGATAAAATTCAACCATATGCTTACTGTATGCGCGAATACCGCTTAATTGCCGATAAGCTCGGCAGTTATGGCTATTCTAAAAGAGGGTAAGTATACCAAAAGCCTTCTGGTAACGGAAGGCTTTTTGACCATCATGAATGCTGCTGCCTCGTGCAGGAACAGGGCTGCCCTTACCGGTTACAGGTGCCCTCCTGTGGCCCTGATGCGGGCAGACATAAACCAGTAATATATAAGCCCGCCTAAAGCCAGCGGCAGCAAAGTGGCCAGGTACATCTGCCGGTAACCTGCCCAGGCAGCGACATGTCCCCAGAACACCGTGCCAAAACCAAAACCCAGATCAAAAAAGATAAAGAAGGTGCTTACAGCGGCGCCTCGCCTGTTGCCCTCGGCAAAGCGCACTGCCAGAGCCTGCAAGGTGGGCATGCAGAAGCCAAAGCCAAGTCCCACTAATAACCCGGCGAAAATGAAGCCTGCAAGATTATTAGTAGAAGCAATTAGGAGCATGGCTATAAGAATTGAGCAATGCCCGATCAAAATGACACTATTGGCGCCGCCATTATCTGTCCAGCGGCCGGAGACGGGGCGCGAAACCATCATCATCAGAGCTGTGACCGTAAAAAACCAGCCGATACCACTGACGCCGATATCAGAGGCGTAGACAGCAGCATATAGCAGCACCGCACCGTAAACAACGGCCAGGAAAAACATCACAACTGAGGGAGACAGCGCTGTTTTTTCAAATAGATCGGTTTTTTTCCTGGTGTCATCTTGAGGGTGAATAATTTCCTGACTATGCCGATCTTTCACCGGCAAACTAATGAAAAATGCCAGGGCAGCCATCAGGCAAACCGCGATAAACAAACCCTGGTAGTCAAACTTTTCGGTCAGGAATAAACCTAATATGGGCGCTAAAGACATGGATAGAGAAGTAGTTAAACCGAAATAACCCATGCCTTCTCCGAAATGCCTGATGGGCAGACTATCCGCTACCATGGTGCTGATGGCCGTGCTGACCAGTCCGAAAGCCAGTCCGTGCAAGAAACGGATCGCTGTCAGGGATGGTATGCCGGTAGCGAATAAATACGGCAGGGAAAAGATAAATAACAATATTATGCCCAGGACGGCAAAAGGCTTGCGGCCATAGTGATCCAGCAACCAACCGGCGAAGGGCCGCATGAGCATACAGCTGATAGCATAGACTCCCATCACATAGCCCACATGCTGCTCGCTGCCGCCTATATGGATTACATATAAAGGCAGGGTGGGAAGCATCATCTGGATGCTGATAAATAATGACAGGTTGGCCAAACAGAGTAAGGTGAAATCTCTAGTCCAAATGGCTGCAGTATGGCTGCCTTGGGGGCTTTCGGTAGTTTCCTGTTCAACACCGTTAGAGTATATTGCCAGCATCCCCTTTTAACTATTAAACAAGTTATATAATAATTGTTCTATCAACATGATATATCTGCGCCATAATAAAAGCTACCAAATATTTTGCTTTATGAGGATAAAGAATGATTTTCACGGGTGTTTTGACCAGGAAAACCCATCAGTTTCGTTGGGATATGTGATATTCTATAATTAAGGGATAACAGCCGGCTCACAAGTTAGCCCGTGGTATATGGCAAAGCTTTCCTGTGAACAATAGGTATGACGCGGAATATAGAAGGGAAGTTTTTATCGTTTTTGGTTGGAGGTGTGCCTTTGTTCTACAAAGAAAAACAGGCAAACTCAATCATCGGGGTAGGCACGGATATAATTGAAATAAACCGGATCCGGCAGGCCATTGAACGCTCCGGCAACAGGTTTCTAGAGCGTGTCTTTACCCCGGCTGAGATTGCTTATTGCGAAGCCAGGCGTGACCGTTTCCCGGGCTATGCAGCGCGCTTTGCCGCCAAAGAAGCAGTATTGAAAGTCATGGGCAGCGGCTTACAGCATTGCCGGTGGGTTGATGTGGAAGTAAGACGCGGTACGGACGGGCCGCCGGAAGTAATGTTGCATGGCAATGCAGCAGAATTGGCCCGGGCAAGAGGTATCCGGGAATGGTATCTGTCTGTATCCCATAGTAAAAAAAATGCGGTGGCTTTTGCCATAGCCACCGGACGGAGGGGAAATGTATGAGGCTGGTTACTGCCGCAGAAATGAAGGAACTGGAGAGGATTGCCATAGAGGATTATGGCTTGCCCAGTCTGGTCTTAATGGAAAACGCAGGCCGTCATGTTGCGGAAGTTGTCAGGCAGGTATTGGGTGACGTGCGGGATAAAACAGTAACCATCTTTATCGGTAAGGGCAACAATGGTGGTGACGGGCTGGTTGCCGCCCGCCATCTGGTGAATATGGGGGCAGAGGTGAAGCTATTGGCTCTGGCCGATATGGAGGATTTCTCTGAAAACGCCGCCGTTAATCTGGGCATATGGCATAAAATGGGACAAAAGGTGTATTCCTTACTCCATGGTGACGGTATAAATATTGCACGGCTCATACTGATGAATACCGATTTGATTGTAGACGCTGTTTATGGGACGGGTTTTAAAGGCAAGGTTGGTGAAAAGGCCGGCCGGATTTTTGAGGCTTTAAATGGGAGCGGTAAACCCATCGTGGCCGTGGATATTCCTTCCGGTTTGGAAGCTGACAGCGGCAAGGTCAGTGACTCCTGCATCCAGGCCGGCCATACGGTAACTTTTGGATTGCCGAAACTTGGCTTGCTTTTGGAACCCGGGGCTGATTATGTAGGCAACTTGCATGTGGTAGACATATCTATCCCGGCCGGACTGGTGGAAAAATACGGTCCTCAGAGATACCTGACCACCCCTCATCTGGTGAGAGGATGGTTGCCTAACCGTGAATCTGCCGCCCATAAGGGTGATTTTGGCCGGGTGTTGGTGGTTGCAGGTTCCCGTGGCATGACCGGAGCCGCAAGCCTCTGCGGCGAAGCTGTCATACGGGCCGGGGCTGGTTTGGTTACGGTGGCAGTTCCGGAAACACTGCACGATATTATGGAAGCCAAACTAACGGAAGTGATGACAGCTTCTTTGCCTGACTCCGATAAGGGCAGATTGGCCAGGGGAGCCAAACAGCGGATTTTAACCCTTTTAGACGGCATGGATGCCCTGGCCATCGGGCCCGGCCTGTCAACAGACCCGGAAGTGGTGGCTTTGATCAAAGAATTGCTGCCGGGTGTCAAGGTTCCCTGTGTGCTGGACGCAGACGCCCTGAATGCCCTGGCTGGAGACACGGATGTATTGAGAAAAATGCAGGCTCCTGTGGTAGTAACGCCTCATCCGGGGGAAATGGCCAGGTTGATGGGGACCAGTACACGCGAGATCCAACGGGATAGATTAGCAGTAGCTACCAGTGCAGCGGCTGACTGGAATGTGGTGGTTCTTTTGAAGGGAGCCAGGACAATTGTAGCCACACCTAACGGCGCTGTCTACATCAACCCTTCCGGCAATCCCGGCATGGCCACAGCAGGCAGCGGCGATGTCCTGACAGGTGTTGTGGCAGCCCTCATCGGGCAAGGTCTGGAAGTCTCCCAGGCGGCTGCGGCAGGGGCATATATCCATGGCCTGGCCGGCGATATTGCGGCCAGGCGCCGGGGCATGATGGCGATGGTCGCCGGGGATATCCTGGCAGCTCTGCCGGAGGCGTCTTTAGAGGTCAGCCAAAATAGAGATTAATTAAAACATCCATAAATTTATTTTCTTAGAAGGTGAAATGCTTTGCAGTCTTATCCTGCTTGGGTGGAAATTAATTTGGGAGCAGTTGCCGCAAACATGCGGGAAATTCGCCGGGTTACTGACCCGGCGGCCGGCATCCTGGCTGTGGTGAAGGCCAATGCCTATGGACATGGGGCTGTTGAGGTCAGTAAAGTTGCTCTGGCTTCCGGCGCCAGCTGGCTGGGGGTAGCCCGTGTTTCGGAAGGCGTGGAGTTGCGCGAAGCAGGCATCGATGCGCCTGTGTTGGTGCTGGGGTACCTGACGCCGGAGCAATATAGTGAAGCAGTTTATTACCAGCTAACTCAGGCTGTTTATACTCTTGATATGGGCATAGCTTTGGGTGAAGTTGCCGCCAGGTTGGGAACTAAGGCTAAAGTGCATCTTAAGGTGGATACGGGCATGGGCCGGCTGGGCTGGCACGACTCGCCGCACCTGGTGCAGGATATCCTGGAGTTAGCCCGCCAGCCAAACCTGGAATTGGAAGGGATCTTTACCCATTTTGCCGCTGCAGATGAAAAAGATAAGAGCTATACCCTGCAGCAGTTGCACAGATTCACAGAGCTCATTGAAAAATTGCGTCAAAACGGTCTGGAATTCCCCTTGCGTCATGCTGCCAACAGTGCGGCGATCATGGAATTGCCTGCTACTCATCTGGATCTGGTCAGGGCCGGCATCATCCTTTACGGGTTGTATCCGTCCCATGAGGTGGACCGCGGCAAAATTGCCCTTACTCCTGTTATGAGTTTGAAAGCCCGGGTGTCTTATGTCAAAGAGGTGCCGGCAGGCTTTAAGGTCAGCTATGGCTGCACTTATGAAACCAGCCGGGATACGGTGATCGCTACGGTCTCCATAGGCTATGCCGATGGTTATGCCAGGCTGTTGTCCTCCAGGGGGGAAGTGTTGTTAAACGGCCGTCGGGCCCCTGTCGTCGGCAGAGTCTGCATGGATCAGATCATGGTTGATGTGGGCAATATACCTGGCGTTAGAATTGGAGATGAAGCTGTGCTCATCGGGAGGCAAAGGGAGCAGGAGATTTCTGCCGATGAGGTTGCAGAAACTCTGGGGACCATTAATTACGAGGTAACCTGTATGGTCAACCACCGTGTCCCGAGAGTATTTATTTAACCGGGTGAAGAAAATCGAAACGGTATACCTCCAAAAAAGCCGGAAGCGATAGAGGAAGCTCCGGGCAGGTGATGGTATAACGGCATGGCCACAAAATGTATATGTCTAAAGTAGCCAGGAGAGCCCCAGCTAAAAGCCAGGGCTTCCTTTTTTGGAGAAACACGGAATCGAACCGTGTAGCGGGTCCCGGCCCCTGCTGTGTTCCCGACACTACTCCAGGAAAATATTGCCATTACAATTATGGCACTTAAATGTTAGACTTGTCAATAAGAAAAAGCTGTTTTGCTTTGAAGCAGTAGACACGGGTGAACCTGTTGGGTGGCACTCGCGTCTAATAAGTATACCGCAAATAAATGCGTTTAGATAAATTGGAGGACAGGAGATAGGACTTTGTCCGAAAAAAGTCTGATCAGATTAGCTCAATCAGGTGATAAAGATGCTTTTGCCCAGCTGGTGCAGTTATATTCAGCTGACGCTTTTCGTACCGCATCCATGGTTTTGAGGGATCATACCGAGGTTGAAGATGTGGTGCAGGAGGCCTTTTTGACCTGTTATCGCAAGCTGCACACATTTCGCATGGAATCATCCTTTAAGACCTGGCTTTACCGGATAGTGGTAAATTTATGCTACGACAGATTGCGCAAACTAAACCGGGACAGCCAGATTATCTATAAAATCTCTAACAATCCTGGAACCGGAAATGGGGAAATTGCCGAAGTGGAACAGAGGTTAGATCTCAGGAAAACAATTGCTACCTTAAGCCCGGAGCACCGGCTGGTACTCACACTTTTTTATGGTAATGATTTCAGCGTGAAAAAAGTATCGGAAGTGTTGGGGATCCCGGAGGGGACTGTAAAATCAAGGCTGAACTCTGCCCGCAACCTGCTGAGGGAACGCCTGGAGAGAGGTAACAAGTATGCGTTGTGAGAAGTTTATCAAAAGATTTAACGATTTACTGGACAGGACGCTTTCTCCCCGGGATGAACAGGCGGTTAGGGCCCATCTGGCCAATTGCCGGCACTGCCGCGATGAGTTTCAAATGGTCAAGGCCGCGGATGATATGTTGAGGACTACTGTGCTGGATATGCTCAACAGTATTGAAGTACCTCCCAACCTGAACCAGAGGATTGAGCATGCCCTGGCTGATCAGGTTAAGCTGTCAGGCGGCGGCAACAGATTTTTCAACTTGCTCAAAACGCCGGCATTTGCTGCAGCCATGCTGGCCCTGGTACTGATAACCGGTTACTTTGGTTTCCAAAAGTACTATTTGCCGCAGCAGACAAATCCGTCAGTAGCTTTGTTCAACGACCAAACCCGGCTGGGTGCTGATGAGGCGGGAAACATCAGCACAAAGTCATTGTCTCCATTGGAGCCAACACCACCGGAGACAACTGCGGCGTCTGCCGCAAAAGAAACGGCCCCGGCGGAAGATCCGGTTGAAACCGCGCCGCCTGCGGTGGTGGAGCCTGCCGGTGATGCTTTGAAAAACCCGGGGCAACAAGCAACGGGCCGTTATCTAGAGACAAATGACAGCAGGAGCGGGATAACGGGAATGCAGCAGGACACAGCTGCTGCCGGCGCAGGAAACCCTGAGCCAAAGCAGAAAGCTGCCAACGGGGAAGGCGTTGCCGCGGGGGAAGACAGTTTTATCCCTATGGCCACCAGCGACCCTGGGGTAGACGCCAGAATGTTTTCCATAGCAGACACTGCTAAGCCACACAGTGGTACTCTGGAAGAGGCGGCCAGGGAAGTCGGCTTTGTCCCTGTGGTGCCTGATTACCTGCCGTCACAGGCCAGGCTAATTGATGTTACCTGGGAGACGGGGATTGTCTACCAGAATTATCAGGTCGGCAGGGAGTCTTTCAGAATCAGTCAAAGCCGGGTTGGCGCTGCAGGCGCTAGCGGGCAAGGTGGTCAAATAATCTATATTAACGGTGTAAAAGCCTATTTAGTAATAGAAAACCAGGGTGTTGCTCAGCAGAGCGGTTATACTACCCTCTGCTGGCAGCTTGATGAGTGGCTCTTTACCATAGAAGGTGATATTCCCAGGGAAGGAATTATTCGCACAGCATCATCGATTAAAATTTAATTAAAGATAAACAGGTTGTCTCCCATATGGCGAGACAACCTGTTTGTTTGTAAATGGAATTCTATAAATACTATAAACAGGAGGCTTTTAGGTTATACGACGCCTTGAGCGAGCATGGCTTTGGCTACTTTAATGAAGCCGGCGATATTGGCGCCTGCGACCAGGTTGCCTTTTAAACCGTATGCCTCAGCTGCTTCGCTGGTTGCGCGGTAGATATTAACCATAATATCCTTTAGTTTGGCGTCGACTTCTTCAAAAGACCAGGACAGCCGCATGCTGTTTTGGGACATTTCCAGGGCCGAGGTGGCTACACCGCCGGCGTTGCAGGCTTTGGCCGGGCCAAAAAATACGTTGTTGTCCTGGAACGTTTTGATCGCTTCCGGTGTAGAAGGCATATTGGCTCCCTCTGCTACAACCTTGACCCCATTGGCCACAAGCTTTGCTGCTGAGGCCCCGTCAAGCTCGTTTTGGGTAGCGCAGGGGAGGGCTATGTCACACTTGATGGACCAGATATTTGCCGCCCCTTCATGGTACTCGGCAGAGGGGATCTGTTCGGTATAAGCGCTGATCCGTTTTCTTTCCACTTGTTTGATCTGCTTAATCACGTCCAGGTTAATGCCCTTGGGATCATAAATATAACCATTGGAGTCACTCATGGCGACAACATGGGCGCCAAGTTCCTGGGCCTTTTGAGCGGCGTAAGTGGCCACGTTGCCGGAGCCTGAAACAACAACGGTCTTATTGGCCAGTTTTTCACCTTTCTCCTTCAGCATCTCATTTAGAAAATATACAAGTCCGAAACCGGTAGCTTCAGTTCTGGCCAGACTGCCGCCATAGGTTAAACCCTTACCGGTAAACACACCATGGTAAATCCCTGTCAACCGCTTGTACTGGCCATACAAAAAACCTACCTCACGGGCGCCCACACCAATGTCTCCGGCAGGCACGTCAACATCTGCTCCAATATAGCGGTACAGCTCGTTCATGTAACTCTGACAGAAACGCATGACTTCAGCCTCTGACTTTCCTTTCGGGTCGAAGTCGCTGCCGCCTTTGCCTCCGCCAATAGGCAGACCAGTTAAGGAGTTTTTAAATATTTGTTCAAAGCCCAGGAATTTAATAATCCCAATATTTACTGAAGGGTGAAAGCGCAAGCCACCCTTATAAGGTCCGATAGCGCTGTTGAATTGAACGCGGAAGCCGCGGTTAACCTGGATGTTGCCCTGGTCATCAACCCAGGGTACGCGGAAGATGATTTGCCTTTCCGGTTCTACTATTCTGGACAGTACAGCAGCATATTCAGGGCTCTTTTCGATAACCGGCTCCAAGGATTCCAGTACTTCAATAACGGCCTGGTGAAATACATCCTCACCGGGGTTTCTTTTAATCACCTGTTCCATTACGTCCTTGGTTGCTTGCAGTGTAAGACCCAATTGAGATGCCTCCTTATTCTCTTGTTTTGATTTTTAGACAAAAACAGTTAATTCAAAATACTTCTAATTATAAATCTCAATCTTTATAATTTGTCCGCATCAAAACGTTTACCTAAAAGTGTTTCGAGTAAAAGCATTAATTTCCTCCCTTTTTTATGTAAATATAATATACCAAATATGAAACCTCATACAAAACAAAATGGGAGGTACTTAATGGCAATTGCCGGCCAAACTATTTTTCTTTATTGTTTTCCAATAGGGCCAGGATACTGTGCAAAGTTTTATCCCGCATTTGATTGATACCGTCAAAATCCATATAAGGTACGTAGTATTGCTCCAGCAGATCGTGTTGCTTTTTAGCCCGGCCGATAAAGGCTACGGCCTGTTCCATGCATTGCCGGTATAAACCCCTGGCGGTATCTCTTTCAGCTAAATATTCTGCGCTGGTAACAGGGGCCACGCAGTCCATGGTATTGGCTACCACGTCACCTGCCTGGGGTTGATAGAAATGAGGTTCAACACTGTTGATAATGGCCAGGCTCAGATCATGGATCACCAGATGCTCGATTTCTTTTGGGTTTAAGGCACAATGGAAGGCGGTCACATTGTAGCCCCTGGTTAGAGCTGTTTCCATTAAGCGCCTTACCAGGACGGTTTTGCCGGTGCCGTCATCACCTTCGATGATATACCGTTTCTCCAGGTGCCCCACTATGGTTTCCAGGTGACTGACCAGCCCGTCTGGGGTTATAGCAGTGGCAAAAAGATGGCGTGCCTTTGGAGCATCAGTCTGCCGGGATTTACCTGTAAAGATTTCACGGGTGAGTTCCAGTGCCATTCTGTCAAAGGCGCCCGGGCTAAAAGCTCCGCTTTCCGTATAGAAGGTTTCTACCTCGTCCAGGAAGGCTTTAGCTGCGGCAAGGTAGGTATAGGCATGCTTAAACAGGCGACTGATCTCTTTATTAACCGCCAGGATTTCATCCCGTTTTTCCCTGATCCCTCCTTCATCCCAAAAATCACCCAGGTTTAATATTTCATCAACAGCTCCCGGGTTCTTGGGATCAACAAGGTGCGGACTTGTACCGTCCAGCAAAGCCACCCGAATAGATGGAATAACCAAACCATCCAGGGAGCCGTTATCGGAAGAACAGCAATGGAACTCAATATCGTAGCCCAATGCCTGTACCGCTTCACCAATGCTGCGCATAAACGTTGATTTGCCCACACCGGGCCCGCCCTTTAAAATATAGATCCTGTTAGCATCTGCTTCAATAATATTGTCGTAAAATGAATGAAAGCCGTAGGCAGTGTTGCCGCCCGGGAAAAACTTAATCACTCTTCCCTTCATTGGAAGTACCTCCTTATGCGGATCGAAGCATTATTTTTTTATTGATCATTTTGATACCCCGTCTAATTACCATATGAAGATACTTCGTAATTCATGAAGTCCAAAATAATGATACTTCAAAATTAATAAAGTTCAAAATAATGGGAATGCAGGAGTGTTGCTCCAATAGGGTTTAACATTACTACTATAATTTAAAGACCCGCGAAGCTTCTCATATCATTATTAATACTATTATGTTAAAATACATCTACAAAAAGTGCTGCTTGGTGGAACAGTTTCTAAACAGGGACAAGAATAGCTCATGTTTTTTCTTGGGGCCCATTGATATACTGCTTTAGGAAAGGTGCTGATAATAATTGCCTAATCTTACTAACGAAGATGTGGGTAGGATTGCCAGGGAATATGGGGTCAAGTTTGTACGTTTGCAGTTTACCGACATTTTTGGGGTTTTAAAAAATGTTGCCATTACTGTAGAACAGTTGGACAAGGCCCTGGCCGGAGAATTGATGTTTGACGGCTCTTCCATTGAAGGCTTTGTCCGGATTGAAGAATCTGATATGTACTTGCGACCCGATCCCTCCTCTTTTGCCATTTTTCCCTGGCGGCCCAACGACACTTCTGTGGCCAGGTTGATTTGCGATATTTATAATTCCGACGGCACTCCCTTTCCGGGAGATCCGCGTAACGTTTTGCGCCGGGCGATTAAAGCCGCTGAAGAGATGGGTTATAGCATGAATGCTGGCCCGGAATTGGAATTTTTCCTTTTTCATTTAGATCAAGACGGCAGGCCAACAACCATCACCCATGACAAAGCCGGTTATTTTGATCTTGCTCCCATAGATCTCGGGGAAAGCGCGCGGCGTGATATGGTGCTTACGCTGGAAGACATGGGTTTTGAAATCGAGGCTTCGCACCACGAAGTGGCGCCGGGCCAGCACGAAATCGATTTTAAGTACGCTGACGCTTTAACTACTGCCGACAGGATTGTTACTTTTAAATATGTGATCCGTACAACGGCACAACGCCACGGCCTGCATGCCTCCTTTATGCCTAAACCTATTTTTGGTATTGCCGGTTCTGGTATGCATATGAATCAGTCTTTAACAAAAGATGGTAAGAATGCGTTTTATGACCCGAACGCCAGGGATGGTTTGAGTCAAGACTGCCTGTATTATATCGGGGGCTTGCTTAAGCATGCGAAGGCTATCACCGCTGTAACCAACCAGAGTGTTAACTCCTATAAGAGGCTGGTATCAGGTTATGAGGCCCCTGTGTATATTGCCTGGTCGGCTCAAAACCGGAGTCCTCTAGTCCGGATACCGGCCAAGCGAGGCGCCTCTACCAGGGTGGAACTGCGCAGCCCGGATCCTGCCTGCAATCCCTACCTGGCCCTGGCCGTATGCCTCATGGCCGGGCTGGACGGTATTAAAAATAAAATCCTGCCACCTCCCCCCTGTAACCGGAACATTTATGAGATGACGGTTTCGGAACGGGCAGAACACGGTATTGAATGCCTGCCGGATAACCTCAATCAGGCTATGCAGGAACTGGAAAAAGATGAGGTTGTTAGAGAAGCGCTGGGTGAACATGTTTTTAGTAGGTATATTGAGGCCAAACGGATCGAATGGGAGCGCTACAGAGTCCAGGTGCATGCCTGGGAGCTGGAAGAATATCTGACTAAATTTTAAGCTTGGGCCGCAGATGGCTTTAATTGCATCATGGGAGAGAGGGAAAATGGACTCGTCCGGTTTAACTGGACGAGTCCACGCTGTCATCATTTCGTAACCACACTGGCGCAACACGCATTGTCGATAGCCTCAAGGCTCATCTTTTTTTTCAATACAACGTTCTACATCTTCACCACAGCCGGAACAACCGGCGCACCCGCTGCAACCTATACGGTTATTGTTGTCTTGATATGCCATAGAAAATGTGACTGCTACAATGGCGACAACGATAAAGCCTACGATCCAGGTACCCATTACATCACCTCCTGCAGGACCAGTTTGTTAGTTTCCTGCTGTTTACTGAACCGCCCAGCACATAGTCACAAAAGATTGGAAACGCCAGGAAGCGGTTGGTGACAACCCGGTCGATCTTATCGGAAACTCTCAGCTTCCCTTTTCTCTTTATTATACAGCAGTCTAAAATGAGTCTGTCAATATAAGCGTAACGCTATTATTTGTCTCCCTCCTAATATGGGAGCCAAATACAAGTTGTAAACAGCCTCCCAGCAGGAGGACTTTTTAAGGTGTTCTGTGGTCACGTTGTCTGGTTTATGGTAAAATGGAAGAAATCAGCCCAGCTGGGGCTAAGCTGGAGGTATGGTTTTGAAAAGCACACTTGCCGTTCTTGTGGTCAACAAGCCGGGTGTTCTGGCTCGTATATCCGGTCTTTTAAGCCGGAGGGTCTTCAATATTGAAAGCATTAATGCAGGTTATACTGAAGAACCGGACATTACCCGTATAACTCTGGTGGTAAACGGCGATGCAGATATTTTATATCAGGTCATGCAGCAGCTTTCCAAGCTAATTGATGTGATTAAAGTTGTTGAAATCAAGTCCGAGGTGGCTGTAGATCGCGAATTGGCTTTGATTAAGGTAAATGCTGAGCCGCAACGCCGCTCAGATATCGTTAACCTGGTATCTGTTTTTCGGGCCAATATTATTGATGTCAGCAGGGATACGATGGTTATTGAGATCCTGGGCGATGAAAAGAAGATCAACGCTTTTTGTGAAGTGCTGCAGGATTTTGGTATTGTAGAAATGGTCCGGACGGGCAAGGTGGTGCTCCGGAGGGGCTCGGAAGCTGTTAAGACTAGCCAGTAGTGATATTGACATAATTGAAGCTGTAGTGTATATATTAGGTTATACAAGATTGTGCTGCTTCTTGGGGGAGGAACAACAGTGTCACAGGTCAAGAGAGTAATGATCAGCTTACCTGACGCGCTTTTGGAAGAGGTTGACGGGATTGCTGCTGCAGAGCAGTTAAACCGCAGCGAATTCATCCGTGAAGCTATGAAACTCTATATTGCGGAGCGAAAAAGACGTAAATTAAGGGAAGAGATGAAGAGAGGCTATATAGAAATGGCCAAGATCAATCTCGCCCTGGCTATGGAACACCATCGACTCGAATCAGAAGTAACAAACATATATGAACTCCCATATCCGGAGGTAAAATAAAATATGATCCGGAGGGGAGATATTTATTTTGCGGATTTAAGCCCTGTTATCGGTTCTGAGCAGGGTGGTACCAGACCGGTGCTGATTATACAGAATGATATCGGCAACCAGTACAGCCCCACAACTATTGTGGCCGCTATTACCTCCAGCATCGAAAAACCAAAGCTGCCGACCCATGTTGAGATGCCGGCAAGCGCAGGGGGTTTGGAGAAAAACTCGGTAATACTGCTTGAACAGATCAGGACTATAGACAAAAGCAGGCTGATGGAGAAAGTAAGCGCCCTGGATAGTGAAATGATGGGCAGAGTAAACCAGGCTGTGGAGATCAGCCTTGGGCTGGTTGATATATAATACATCGCAATGTAAACTTAAGACCTTTGCCGAATCCGGCAAGGGTGTTTTAATTTTTATGGTGAACTTTCTTGACTCTCACTTAATCTAAATCATTCTGAAGGGATTTGGTTGTATGTTGGCTATAGTGGGCGGGAAAATAATAACGATGGCAGGCGCAGTTATCGAAAAAGGCACAGTATTAATAGAAGGAGATAAAATAAGCGGTGTTTTGGAAGGGATTACCGTTCCGCGAGACGCCGAAGTAATAGAGGCTACAGGTAAAGTTGTCATGCCCGGACTGATTGATGCCCATTGTCATGTGGGCATTGCCGAAGAGATTTACCGGGAAGAAGGTGCTGATGCCAACGAGATTACTGATCCGGTGACGCCTCACTTAAGAGCCATAGACGCGATCAATCCAGCCGACCTTGCTTTTGGTGATGCTCTGTCCGGTGGTGTGACTACTGTCGTGACCGGACCCGGCAGCGCCAATATAATTGGTGGGGAGATGGCGGCCCTAAAAACCCATGGTATTGTGGTCGATGAGATGCTGGTGAGTTTTCCTGCCGGTTTAAAAGCTGCCCTGGGAGAAAACCCCAAACGCAGCTACGGCGCCAATAAAAAAATGCCTGCCACCCGTATGGCTGCGGCTGCCTTATTAAGGGAGGCGTTTACCAGGGCCCAGAATTATATTAAAAAAGAGGCAGAGGAAAAAGATTTGAAAATGGAGGCCCTGGCCAGGGTGCTGCGTGGTGATGTGCCCTTGCGTGTACATGCCCACCGGGCTGACGATATCATGACGGCGGTGCGGATAGCCGGCGAGTTCGGAATCAGGCTGGTGATAGAACATTGCACCGAAGGACATTTGGTGGCCGGGCAATTGGCGGCTAAAGGTGTAGCTGCAGTGGTGGGACCCATCATCACCAACCGGGCCAAGGTGGAAATGCAGGGTGTTTCTCTCAAGACAGCTGCAGAGCTGGCTGAGGCGGGCGTTACCTTTGCCATCATGACCGATCATCCTGAAGTGCCTATTCAACACCTGGCTACCTCGGCTGCTCTGGCCCAAAAGGGTGGTTTGTCCCAGGAACAGGCGCTGCAAGCTGTGACCATTAACGCTGCAACCATCCTGGGGCTGGAGAATCGCCTGGGCAGTATTGAAACAGGCAAAGACGCTGATATTGTCATTTGGGACGGGGATCCACTGGCTATTTCATCAAAGGTCGAGCAGGTTTTTATCAACGGACAAAAGATTTATTCTATAAAATAAAAACAAGTAGTAAAATAAATAATTTTATGTTGCGAAAAGAGGAAAATAGTCGTACCATTGCATTATAAGGAAATATTATGCTGTACTGTTATTGAATGTAATAATTTGTTGAGAGGTGGAGAAATTTGTCGATGCCCTTAAGAGTGCTAGTCGTCGATGACCAACCCGGGGTGCGTTACCTCCTTGATATTTTACTCAGGGAGGCCGGCCACATTGTTTCAATGGCCAAGAACGGGATGGAGGCCATTGAAAAAGCTAAAACTATCAACCCGGACCTAATTCTCATGGATGTGCGGATGCCTTTAATGGGCGGTCTTGAAGCCCTTGAACATATAAATGCTCTTGGCTCCAAGGCAAAAGTCGTCATCATGACTGCATATGAATCGGAGGAAACCATTAACAGGGCTATGGAAGCCGGAGCTTTGTTCTGTATTACCAAACCCTTTGATGTGGAAAAGATAAAATTAATTCTTAACGACCTGGACGGTGGAGACACTTTTGTGTTGAAGAATTGCAGTGGTTCTTATTAACATTCCGATTTGGACATACAAAACCCTCCTATGGAGGGTTTTGTTTATTTGTGGTGAAATATAGTAATAAACAAGGGTTGGCCTGCTTTAGCAAAGGTAATAATATTCTGTAACACAGTGCTAGCGTCATATACTGGAGTGAAGAGGTTGTTTTCTGTAATCACGCATTCACCTGAAGAAACGGCACGGCTTGGTATGGTGCTGGGGGCCTTGCTGAGAGCCGGTGATATGATCTGTCTGGAAGGTGATCTCGGCGCCGGAAAGACTTGTTTTGCGCAGGGAGTTGCCCGGGGCATGGGGATTGAGGGTCCTGTAAGCAGCCCGACTTTTACTCTGGTCAACGAGTATTATGGTGAGCTCATTCTCTACCATCTGGATGTCTACCGGCTTAACAGCTCTGATGAGCTGGAGGATCTGGGCTATGAAGAAATATTTTATGGGGATGGGGTAACTTTGTTGGAGTGGGCAGAACGGGTGCAAGAGGCTCTTCCTGCCGAAAGGCTGGAAGTGCGTATCAAGAGGCAACCGGATGAGGAAGCTGCCAGAGTGATCGAAATAAGCTCCCGGGGTGAAAGATACGGGTTGTTGGTGGAGGAGTTGAAGTCTATTGTACGTTCTGGGGATTGAGTCCGCCACACCGGTAGCTTCAGTTGCGGTAGCGGGACAAGGTGGTATCCTGGCTGAAAGAATGGTGTTGAACAGGAGAACACATTCGGTGAACCTCCTGCCCATGCTCAAGGCTGTCCTGGAGGAAGCTGAAATAGATAAAACCCGGTTGACGGGCATCGCGGTTTCAAGCGGACCCGGTTCTTTCACCGGGCTCCGGATCGGCATGAGCACCGCCAAGGCTCTGGCCTGGGTCTGGGGGTTGCAGGTAGTGGGCATTTCCACGCTGCAGTCTCTGGCATATCCCTTATCTGGAGGAGAAGGCCTGGTCTGTCCGGTCTTAAACGCCCGCAAGAACCAGCTTTATGCTGCGATATACGAATGCCGGAACGGAATGTTGGACTGTATCGGCGCCCCCATGGCCATAAGCCCGCAGCAGTTAGCTGAACAACTGCTGGCGTTGCAACGGCCGGTGCTCTTTTTAGGCGACGGTGTCCAGGCTTATAAGGAGCAATTGATCGACGCCCTGGGCAGCAGGGCTATTCTGGCGCCCCTTGCCGCCAGTTATCCCCGCGGTGCTGCGGTGGCAGAATTAGGACTGGCGGCTTTTCAGGCAGGACGTGGTATTGACCCTGCAGCCCTGCAGCCGGAGTATATCAGACCTTCCGAGGCTGAGTTAAACTGGTTGAGAAAGAATTGTTCCGGGGGTTAGATTATTGGAGCTCATTTTTGATCAAATGCGCCTGGAGCATTTAAGCCAGGTGCTGGAAATAGAAGAAGCTTCTTATGCCGCGCCATGGCCTTATCAATCTTTTGCCTACGAATTGCAGCAGAATGACCTGGCCTTTTACATTGTGGCGTTGCAGGGAGAAAAGGTAGTCGGTTACTGCGGCATGTGGTTGATCCTGGACGAAGCCCACATCACGAATGTCGCCGTCCACCCTGATTACCGCCGGCTCAAGGTCGGCAAAGCCTTGCTGCTCCAGATGATCGATCTAGCCGTGCAAGGCGGCGCAAAGTCTATGACACTGGAAGTGCGCCCCAGCAATACCCCGGCCATCCGGTTATATGAACAGCTAGGCTTTGTGGTCAGGGGACGCCGTAAGGGCTACTATACGGACAATAACGAAGATGCCCTGATCATGTGGAAGGAAGATCTGTCCATCATTTAATTTGATAAGTCAATTGCGCCAAGGCATTTCATTTATAGAAAAGCTATCCGTTGAGTTCTGCGGCCCTCGACCGTTTTAACCTTGAACGATGATTTTGTCAACGAAATTTTGTCCATGAACTTCCGAAATCTTTGCATCCTTTTCTGTAATTTCTATATGCTTTTTCCCAGTGCAAGAAAGCGGTCGTATTGAGGGACTGTTTTTTTCTGTATCAATGGTATGTTTTTTCAGTCACCCTTCCTCAAGCGCCTTCTCCCAGGCTTCATATATTCAGCTGACAATTTGTAGAAACTCTTCGGGAATTTTGCCCGTCATTGTCCTCATACAGCTTTTAGTTGATTTTGTCTGTGTCAGAATACGGGCATGCGCCTGTTCGTACTCCTTTTGACCCTTTAAAGATATTATGGAATTAGTGCCGCATATGGTTGAAGAAAGGAAGTAGAGTCATGGAAAACAACAGAAAAGAACAGGAACGGGCGGAATTGCACCGCACGATATGGAATATGGCCAATGATCTAAGAGGCAGCGTAGATGGCTGGGACTTTAAGCAATATGTCCTGGGTATGCTGTTTTACCGTTACATATCTGAAAATATTACTAAGTACATTAATGCCGGGGAATGGGAAGCAGGTAATACGGAGTTTGATTATGCCCGGCTTTCTGACGATGAAGCAGAGCAGGCGCGGGAGGATTTAGTTAAGACAAAAGGCTTCTTCATTTTACCCAGCGAGCTTTTTGAAAATGTCAGAGTCCGTGCAAAGGACGACGAAAACTTAAATGAAACGCTGGAGCGGATTTTCAGTAATATAGAAGCATCTGCGCAGGGAACAGAAAGCGAAGATGACATCAAAGGCTTGTTTGACGATATTGATGTTAACAGCAATAAGCTGGGCAACACTGTAGCAAAGCGCAATGAAAAGCTGGTTAAGCTATTGAATGCTGTTGCAGAAATGAAACTGGGCGATTACAAAGATAATACCATTGATGCCTTTGGTGATGCCTATGAATACTTAATGGGTATGTATGCCTCCAATGCCGGAAAGAGCGGTGGTGAATATTATACGCCGCAGGAGGTTTCCGAACTGCTTACCCACCTGACGTTAGTAGGAAAAACGGAAGTCAATAAGGTATATGACCCGGCT
>JBMNHK010000005.1:0-16334 GCA_050950345.1 Pelotomaculum sp. | reverse complement strand
CCCATGCCGATAAATTTATCAGCCGCCTGCCCAGGGGCTATGATACGCTGGTAACCGGCAGCGGGGGATAATCTGAGCCAGGGTCAAAGGCAGCTCCTGGCCATAGCCCGGGCACTTCTGTCCCAAGCGCCTATATTGATTCTTGATGAGGCTACCAGCAGCGTGGACACCAAGACAGAAAAGGAGATCCAGCAGGCTCTGCTTTCCCTGATGGAGCACCGCACCAGCTTTTTTAATCGCCCACCGGCTTTCCACCATCCGGGATGCCGACAAAATCCTGGTCATCGGCAATGGTGCCATATTGGAAAGAGGAACCCATAAAGAACTCATGGAGAGAAAATGGCGCTTACTACCGGATGGTCAAGAGCCAGCTTGGGATTAGAGGAAGGGGAGTCCGGGGATGAGGTAAACCTGCAGGTTGGCGGGGCAGATTAAAGCCAGCGATACTCTATCCGCCAAATGCAATTTAAAAAGCCTCCGGTTCTTGCCAACAACCCTTTAGATCTATATTATTACTATAAGAGTAACAGATGGAGCCAGGACAGTTTAAATTAAAAAAATATTGAAAGTTGGTGAGACAATGGATAATCAGCAGCCATTAGCCATTTCAATTTTCCCGCCTGCTAGGCAGCGGAGGCATGTATATTGGGCAGCAGCTGGCCAAAAGGTTGAATATTTTATATTTGGACAGGGAAATATCCGGTCAGGCAGCCAAAGAATTCATGCTTTTGGAGGAGGATTTGGAAGCTGTCGATGAAAAAGTCAACTTTTTTTGGAAAACATTCATTCAGAGGCTAATCACTAATAAACCTTATGTTTATGCGCCACCAGCTCCTCAAATCCCTTCAGCCCGTCTGTTATTTGATACCGAAGCAGCGATTATCAGGCGTATGTCCAAAGAGCAATCGGCAGTGTTTGTGGGGAGATGCGCCACACATATACTCCGTGATCACCCAAAGCATCTGAGCATACTGTTGCACAGCGATTTTAGCTTTTTCGCATCAAGCGTATTCAGCAATTATATAATCTGACTGAGGAGGAAGCAAAGAAACAGATCAATGAAACAGATGTAGCCAGAAGGGAGCATTACCTCCAATTTACTGGATACGATATGACGGAAGCCACCGGGTAATGACCTTACTATAAACACTGGTAGGCTCGGGATAGATGCAAGCGTTGAGTTTATTTTTAAAATATATCCAATTGAAATTCGGTATTACAGCATGATTTTGTACAAAAATATGATTATGGGGTGCGGTCTTCTGTGCGGTTACCGGAGACCGCATCATTTATTTAGAACAGATCTTGTATTATTGCTGAATGCTACATTATAGTATTAATAGATCATTTGCATGACAAAGATATGGTTTTCATGGACTCTGGAAGGGAGGATGCAGGTTGATTGCCGAGGCGATTTTTAGCGGGACTGAGCTGCTGCTGGGGCAAATATTAAATACTAATGCCCAAACCCTCCAGCGCACACTGGCCAATATGGGGATAGCCCTATACCATATGATTACAGTGGGTGATAACAGGCAGCGTTGTGCTGCTGCGATTCTTCAGGCTGCCTCCAGAGCGGATATTATTATTGTCGGCGGTGGGCTGGGACCCACCGTTGATGATGTGAGCCGTGAAGCTCTCAGTGAAGCAGTTGGAGTGCCTCTAAACCATAATGAAACAGCCCTTGCAGTGGTGCAGCGCGGCTGGAAAGGCGCCGCTATGCCTGAGACGGCTCTGGTGCAGGCGCTGGTGCCTGATGGCGGGATGGTGCTGGATAATCCCATCGGCATAGCCCCGGGAATTATCTTGGAGCAGCAGGAAAAGACCTTTATTCTATTACCCGGCCCACCGGATGAATTCGAGCTGATGTTGTCCGATCAGGTGGTGCCTTATCTCAAGTCCCGCTACCCGGAAGAGTTGGGCGCTATCCACACCCGGGTGCTGAAGCTGGGAGGTACCGGGGAGTCTTATCTGGTGAATATATTGGGGGATTTATTTAAAAGTTCGAATCCGACAGTATCTACCTGTGTTAAAGGAAGTTTTCATAGATCTGAGCATCACAGCCAAAGCAGATGATGAGCAGGCTGCCCGGCGCGCTATTGAGGAGATGGAGGGGGACTTTAAGGAAGTATATCGATGAATATATTTTTGGTATTAATGATGATACCCTGCCTGGTGTAGTCGGGCAAAAAATTAGCCCGTCAGGGTTATAGCCTGGCGGTGGCGGAGGAGTTAAGCGGCGGCCATTTGGCCCGGATGCTGCTGGAGGATCCTTTGTCTGCCGGAATCTTTGCCGGGGGTATGGTTTTTGCGGGGGCAGGAGTTGGGGGCGCAAGGCCTCCCTGAAAGATTATTACGTCCCACAGACCTTCCTGAGCCGGAAGCGGCTGAATACCTGGCCTCTGTTTTTCGCCAGCTGACCGGCAGCAGCATTGGTATGGCTGTCCTGGGGCCGACCGCCCGGGAACTCCGGGAGCGGACCAGGAGCACGGTCACTTGTGGCCATTGATTTGGAGAATGAGGTGAGCACAGAGGAATTATGGCTTTGGGATACAAGAAACCAGGTGGCTGTCTGCGCTGCCGAAATGGCCTTGCTAAGCTTATGGCGGTTGCTTAAGAGACAGGGGCTTTAGCAGGTTGCTTCATGAGGGCAGGCAGCGTAAGTTTTTTAGATTATCGCTTAATTGTGCAACACCGGTAGCAAATAGAGGGCTGAGGAGGCAACCAAATGATCAAGGTGGAATTAACAGGCGCGGCGCGGGATTACATTCGCCAGAATAACACTGATGCCATTACTGTTGAGATCATGACGCTTCACTATTACGGCGTAATTAATGAAGCTGTAGTTACTTTAGGAAAACCAATTTCACCTGAGGATAATGACCTGGTCACTGTAGACGGGATCAACGTCTATGTCTACAAAGGCGCTGAAACCGAACCCGGGGGAATTAAGATCTCCGTTAAAGACAATCCTGATGAGCCCAACAGGTTGCAAGTAACCGGTCTAATATATGACAAATTCAATTGACACCCCGGAATCGTCCAAGTCCCCGCGTGTCAATGGGTCTGTATAAATGTAATATTATGACAAATAAGCCAACGCATTATTGACTGGACTTATTTTGCCATGCTATAATAAAAGAGGCATTTCCTGTTTAATTGCCAAGTTGTCGGTTGTGTACATAACTGAATATACCTGAATCGCTTAATCCTAATCAAGGAGCGGGGGAACCAATTACCGGGGTGAATCGATAGGGCAAGGTCATTTCTTGTCTCATCGTAGGGTTACTTTTCGGCCCGAATCCGTCAGCTAACTTCGTAAGCGTTGAAAGGGAGGTAATAAGCTGTCGCGGCTTAGAGCAGCGTCCCTTCACGTCCCCGCAAACACATTGTTACGTGGGGTTTTTTTGTCTTTAGACAGAACTGGTAAAAGTATAGGAGGTGTATCTTATTGACGATTAAGGTGGGCATGTTTGGTTTTGGTCGTACGGGTTCCGTGGTGGCTCAGGAGATCATCAAGGATGGAGCCTGCGAACTGAGCTGGGTAATGAGAAGAACGCATGCTATGGAAGGCAAATACGCAAGCTATTTGTTGGGCTTTGAACATGCCGAAGGGAAGATTTATTCTGTTGATGACCTGACCCGGGATGATTACGATGATTTTTATCAGGATAATTATGTTGATGTGATTATTGACTTTTCCTCCAGCTCTGCTGTTGAGAAGTATGCCAAAGCGGCGAAGTACGGCACCCGCATCGTCTCAGCTATCTCCAATTATGATCGAGCGCAATTAGAACAATTGAAAAGCCTGGGTAAGAAAACGGCGGTATTATACTCACCCAACATCACCCTGGGGATCAATTTTTTGATCGAGGCTTCCAAAGTGCTGCAGCGTATTGTGCCTCAGGCTGATATTGAGATTATAGAAGAGCATTTTCGCGGTAAAAAGGATGTATCCGGCACTGCTTTAAGAATTGCGGAAGACCTGGGCCTGGATAAAAGAAAACATGTCAATTCCATACGGGTGGGAGGGGTAGTCGGCAAACATGAGGTAGTCTTCGGCCTCCCAAATCAGACTATCCGTATAATTCATGAGTCATTGGGCAGAGAAGCCTTTGGCCAGGGCGCCATTTATGCCGCCAAGTGGTTAATGGGGCAAGGCAAAGGTGTTTATACCATGGAAGAAGCCGTCGCCATGAGTTTTGATAATCGCAAAACCCCTGATGTATATAATAATGGACTTGTGGCCCTTTAATTAAGCCGGCCGCCATAATGAGCCTGGAAAACCTGCTGCTAGATGCGCGAGCATTGTCAGCAGGTTTTTTCCTCGTTATTGCAGAGGGATTAAAAAAGGTATGCCCGATCTCTTGTAGAATTAAGCATCAATTGGGTAGAATAAGTCGAACATTGTAACCCGCTATACCCTGTTAAAGCAATAAGGTTAGATTGCCTGGAGCCGACAGGGTGAAAAATAACTTTAGGGGTGTATTTGCTGTGGGCGGTTTTTTTGGCGTTGTTTCAAAGGAAGATTGTGTCATGGATGTTTATTTCGGCACGGATTACCATTCGCATCTGGGGACTAGCAGGGGCGGGATGGCGATCTGGGCCGGTGATTGTATAAACAGGTCCATCCATAATATAGAAAGTGCCCAGTTTAGATCAAAATTTGAACCCGATATTCCGAAGTTTAAAGGCAATATGGGCATTGGCTGTATCAGTGACACGGAGCCACAGCCCTTGACGGTGCGTTCCCACCTGGGACAGTACGCCATCAGTACAGTTGGGAGAATTAATAATCTAAATGAGCTGGTAAGCAAAGAATTCACTCACCGAAGCATTCATTTTTTAGAAACCAGCAAAGGTACTATTAACCCAACCGAGTTTGTTTCCGTAATTATTGATCAGGAAGACTCCTTCAAGGATGGCCTGTTAAAAGCCCAGGAGTTGATTGATGGTTCTTGTTCGATATTGCTGTTGACCCCTAAAGGTATTTATGCTTCCAGGGACAAGCTAGGCCGGACGCCAATAATTGTAGGCGAGAAAGAAGGGGCCTACTGTGTTTCCTTTGAGTCCTGCACCTTTGCCAATCTGGGATATCAGTTCAGTTATGAACTGGGCCCGGGAGAAATTGTCCTCCTGACACAGGAAGGGGTGGAGAGAATTGCGCCCCCCAGGGACAAAATGAAAATTTGCGCATTTTTGTGGGTTTATTATGGCTATCCCTCTTCTACTTATGAAGGAGAAAGTGTGGAGCTTATGCGCTATAGAAATGGCGCGGCGATGGCCAAAAACGACGATTTGGACATCGATATGGTTGCCGGTATCCCTGATTCCGGGGTGGGACATGCTCTGGGTTACTCGAATCAATCCAAAGTTCCCTATGGGCGTCCGTTCATCAAATACACTCCTACCTGGGCCAGGAGTTTTATGCCCCAGGATCAGTACATCAGAAAACTTGTCGCCAAAATGAAATTAATGCCCATCCCATCGCTTATTAACGACAAGCGCCTGCTTTTATGCGATGATTCTATTGTCCGGGGCACCCAACTGCGGGAGATTGTCGACCTGTTGTATAAAAGCAACGCCCGGGAAGTGCATATCCGTTCGGCCTGTCCGCCCCTGGTTTTTGGGTGCAAGTACTTGAATTTTTCCAGAAACCGGTCGGAAATGGATCTTGTGGCCAGACAGGCTATTATTAAATTGGAAGGAAGAGAGCCGGATTCCTTCGCGGAATACTGTGATCCTGACCATGAAAAATATGATGCTATGGTGGACTGTGTTAAAAAACTGCTGAACTTTTCCATGCTGAAGTTTCAAAACATACATGACATGCTTGACGCCATAGGCATAGATAAGGATAAAATCTGTACCTATTGCTGGAACGGGAAAGAATAACACGGTGAGTAAGGTTGCGTTAACTTAAAAGGTAAAGCCTTATGGCAAAGTAAATTAAAACACCTCGCGCCATTTTTATCCTGGCACGAGGTGTTTTATTCGCTTTAACCTAAATGCTTTTGACACAGACTTTTACGCTGTTGCAGGTGCGGCATCCCAATAACCCGCTTAATCCATAAAGGAGGTTAATATATCCTCAGTTAAGATCCGGGTCATGGCCCGGCGTCTGGCAGGGTCTCCTTCCAGATTGGGCAGAGGCCGGGCTGCATCATAGACCATTTGGCCCAATTCTTTGATCAGATTGTGGTTTAATGGCCTGCCGGCGACATTTTCTCCGTTGAGAATAAGCAAAACAGGGTAGGAGGCGACTCCGGTAAGGCCGATCCTGAGCTCCTCTACATAGCCCTCATTGGTTTTTAGCGCCACAGCAATCCCGGCCAGGGGGTAATCTATCCCGTCCCGCAGACGGTACTTTTTGTAATTACAGCGGTTAGCCAGCGAAGCGGCAGGTATCGTGATCTGGGTCATAAGCTGACCTGCAACATCTTTAAATGGATTGACGCCGTCTTTGGAGTACAGGGAATTAAGTTCGACCTTACGGGCATTTCCTCTGGAGACCAGTGTCACAGATGCGTTCAGGGCAACTAATATGGGTGCCAGATCGCTCTGGTATACCGCAAAACAGCGCTTGCCCGGGGCAACAACATGGCAGAGGTCGCCGCCGCGTTTGTAACAAGGGGCGACTGCCTTAGCCCATTCGGCAGAACGGTTATAATACTGGCACCGGGTGTTCTGCAATATATTGCCGCCTATAGTGGCAGTATTCCGAATCTGCGTGGTGGCTACGAGCTCTGCCGCTCTGGCAAGAACGGGGCAATTTTCATTTACTTCAGGATCAGTGGCCATACGGGCAAGAGTAACCCCTGCTCCAATGGTTAGACCCATCAGCGGGCTGTATGAAATTTCCTGTAACTCATCTATGTTGGATAGAGACACGAGCTCCTCGGGGTTTATCAGCCCCAGCTTCATCCTGACAAGAAGATCGCTGCCTCCCGCCAAAATCTGGGGTTTGTATCTGGCATCATCCAGTATTTTAATGCACTCCTGAACGGTGCCGGGGGCGTGGTGTGTAAAGTAAGGGAGTATCATCTATGGTCCTCCTCTACGGTGGTGATTTTGATGGGCAATTCTTTGGGCCATTCCCCGGTGGCGTTGGCAACGGCATTGCATATGGCAACGAGAATACCGGAAACCAGACCTTCACCCACCTCTTTGGTAATGAATTCACGGTCAGGTTCATAGCTTTCCGTGATTATTTCCAGGTATTCAGATTCAACCATCTCATGGGCCGTGGGTAGTTTGTAATCAAGAAAAGAAGGGTTGAGGGTAACACCCTTGTGCATGATCACTTCTTCTGCCAAAGCCTGGCCTACAGCCATGGAAACCTGGCCGTCGATTTGTCCTTCCACCAGGAGCGGGTTAATGGCAAAGCCGCAGTCATGGGATGTAAGGGCTTTGAGGACCTTCACCTGACCGGTCCTGGTGTTTACTTCCACCTCAGCCACCTGGGCATCATAGGCGTAACTATCACTCCAGCCTCCTCTGGCGTTCTTCAGGCTGGGGCCTAACTCAGCCTTTTCCTGGCCCCTGCGGGAACCTTTGCCCACAATCGGATCCCCCTGGTGTTCCTTGATATGGAGGGCGATGGCTTTGTCGAAGGGAACAGATGTATCCGTTCCTTTAATAAAAATTCTTTTATTGTGGAGGACCAGCTCCTCCGGAGCAACCTGCAGCAGCTTTGAGCCGGCGGCAATGAGCTGCCGTCTTGCGTCCTCGGCTGCTTTTTTTACTGCGTTACCGGTAACGAAAGTCAGGCCGCTAATCCATGAGCCGATATCCACCGGGGTGGTTCCGGTATCGGAGGCAATAACCTGGATGTCCTCCATCTGTAAGCCGAGCTCCTGGGCAGCAATTTGGGCCAATATTGTTTCAGATCCCTGGCCGATATCAGTGGCCCCGGTCAGGAGATGGGCTGATCCGTCATCATTAAACTTGATTAAGGCTGCGGAATTATTGGGGTAAATCAAGCTGCCGGTGAAGTACCCGCTTACGCCCATGCCGATGCCGCGCTTGATGTAGTCGGGGGACGCCTGCAAAGAACGGTTCTTGTTGTATTTACTGATAAAATCGGTTTTAGCCGCAGCTTGTTGAATGCATTCCAGCAGGCCCGCGTTTTTGATACTGTCGCCGTTGGGCAGCACTTCGCCGGGTTTTCTGGCATTGCGCAGCCGGATAGTGATGGGATCCAGGCCGAGCTCTTCTGCGATCATATCCAGCTGGGATTCAACGGCAAAGCGGACCTTAGGCGCCCCATGACCACGTTGCGGTGTGCGCACAGGGTTATTGGTATAAACGGCGTAGCCGATATAATCAAGGGCGGGAATGCGGTAGGGGAGGACTACAAAGCCCCAGGAGAGAAAGACCATGACCACACTGCTGCCGCGATAAGCGCCGCCGTTGTCATAGCAGCGGACTCTTTGCCCCAGGATCAGTCCGTCCTTATCCACGGCGGTCTCGAGGTCAATGATCAAAGGCTGGCTGTGCCGGTAATAAGAAAATATTTCCTCTCTTTCTGCCACATAGCGTACAGGGCGCCCTGTTTTGATCGACAGAAGAGAAGTGCAGAATTCGTGGGAGAAAAGATCTATCTTGCCGCCGAAGGCTCCTCCCACCCAGGCTTTATGCACCTGGATGCGGTTGGCGGGTATTTTCAGAGTGCGGGAAAGGTGCATGCGTTTTCTGAACACCCCCATGCTTGAGGTCCAGACATGCAAGGTCCCTGACTTATCATAATGGGCTACAGTTGCCTGGGGTTCAAGGTAGCAGTGGGTTCTTAGCCTGGCATCAAAACGGTCTTTGCGGATCAGGTGCGCCTTAGCAAAGGCGGCATCCACATCCCCGAAACTCTTGGAGCACTGTCCGCCGATGTTTTTAAAATCGCCGATTAAATCGGGAATTTCCACCGGATGTATTTCCGGCGCCTCCGGCTGCATTGCTTCCAGGGGATCAAAAACCGCAGGCAGTTCCTCGTAGGTGACATCAATGGCGTTAATAGCCCTGATTGCCGTTTCCTCATCTACAGCTGCCACAGCAGCCACCTCTTCGCCGACATAGCGCACCCTGTCATTGGCCAGGACATACTGGTCGGCAGGGTAACGGGGTGTTGCCACAAAGCCGTGTCGCACGTCCCAGGCATCCCGGCCGGTAATTACGGCCTTTACGCCCGGGATCTTCAATGCTTTAGAGGTGTCAATATTAATGATTTTAGCATGGGGCAAGGGGCTTCTGAGTATTTTAGCGCAGAGCATGCCGGGTAGTTGTATATCTACCGTATATTTAGCCTCGCCTGTTACTTTAGCAGGTCCGTCGATGCGTGGTACACGCTTACCAATTAAAGTATCCTTCATGCTTTATCCCTCACACTTTCAATAGCTTCAACGATCTTGTTGTAACCCGTGCACCGGCAAAGATTACCCTCCAGTGCCTTCTGAATCTCCGGCCGGGTAGGATTGGGGTTGCCGGCCAGCAAGGCTGTGGCTGAGAGAATCATGCCGGGTGTGCAAAAGCCGCACTGGACGGCCCCGTGGTCGATGAAAGCCTGCTGCAGGGGGCTAAGCTGCCCGTTAATCGCAATGCCTTCTATGGTAGTGATCTTCTTTCCCTGTGCCTCAACTGCGAGCATCAGGCAGGACAGCGCCGGCTGGCCGTCTAACAGGACCGTACAGGAACCGCACTCTCCTGTGCCGCAGCCTTCTTTTGTCCCGGTAAGATGCAGTTTGTTGCGCAAAACCTCCAGCAATGTCTCATGGTCATAAACGGGAAGCTCATGTTCCTCTTCATTGACGTTTAACGTGATCATGCGCCTGCTTTTTGTTTTTGTGTTTGTTTCTTGCCTGTGGTTTATTTCCATAAATACCCCTTCCCCTGTTATTTAGTGCTATTTGTGAAATATGGAAATCAAAGTATGTTGTAACATATCCCGGTATAATGGCAGTATACCGAGCTAACTAACTAACTGTCAATGTATATTTTGGCTGCTTTATTGTACAATGGATATATGAATTCTTGCTTAATTTCTTAAAGCAGCAAACCGGCTGCTGCCAGACACCATTTCTAATCAAACGTGCTACTCAGGAGGTGCAGATAATGAGCGCTTTTACCAGGTCGATCTTGCAAGTATTCAAGGGCGCTGCCCAGGCTTTTCAGGCTTTCCCCGCGGCGAACGCCAGCGCGCTGGGGTTTGCCGTCGTGACGCTGGTGCGCATTCACATGGACTGGCCCCAGCAGGAAGCCTACAATTTTTTGTTCAACTGCCTGCACCTGTCCTTTGCTCTGGGAGCTGTATTTAGCCTGGCTGCGATCACCGCGGCCCATAGCCGGTTTAGTAAGCCCGGGGCGTTTCTGGCTGCCAACCTGCTGGGAGCCGCAGCTGTAGTCGTTACTTTTCTGCTGCTCTATAACTTTGGCGGAACCGGCCCGGCCCTGGACAAGGGTTCTTTGGTCACGGTCTCCGGCCTGGCGGCAGCCCGGGTGAGCGCGGCCATGCTGGTGAGTTTGCTGGGTTTTATCATCCTGGCCGGTTATCCCAAAGAGCTGTCGGACTTTGCCCGCTCCCTGTTTATGGCGCAAAAAGCTTTCTTCATCGCCCTGATCTACGGCGCAGTGATTATGGCCGGGGCTTCCGCTGTGGCAGGGGCGGTACAGGCCCTGTTGTACCAGGGGATGAGCATAAAAGTATACGAATACCTGGCCACCATCGTGGGCTTTCTTGCCTTTACGATTTTCACCGGTTATTTCCCGGATTTTCGCAAAAAAGAGTTTGATGAAAAACGTGAAGCAGCCCAGAAACAGCCTCGCTTTATCGAGATTCTCTTTGGTTATATTATGGTTCCTATAGCGCTGGCCATGACCGCCGTTTTGCTGCTATGGGCGGCAACCACTATCATTACCGGAGTGCGGTCATCCTTTATCCAGCTTTACGGTATCGCTACCAGTTATGCTATCTTAGGCGTCTGGCTTCATATCATGATTACCCGGCACGAAACAGGACCGGCTAAGTTCTACCGGCGGGTCTATCCTGTAGCAGGGCTGGTGATCCTGGCCTTTATGGCCTGGGCTTTGATCGTGCAGTTGCAGGCTTCGGGCCTCAAAATGACCGAGTATAATTTCAGCCTGATCTGGGTTATTGCGGTGGCAGCCTGTGTTCTGCTCCTGGTCATGAAGGATAAAGCCCATAATTTCATTGCCTTACTGTGCTGTGCCGGTGCCGTTTTCGCGGTTTTGCCGGTAGTTGGCTATCATGACTTGCCGGTGACCTTGCAGGTCCAGCGCCTGGAAAAGCTGCTGGCCGGCCAGGATATGCTCAAGGAAGACCGGCTGGTGCCCGCAGCAAGGGAACCGGAGCAGGAGGTGCGTGTGGCGATTACCGACGCAGTCAACTATCTGGCTTATGCTGATGCAGCCAGGCTGCCGGTCTGGTTTGATCAGAAACTCGTTGAAAGCGATACCTTCAAAACCAGAATGGGCTTTGAGCAAACCTGGCCAACGCCGGAGGACAGGGCGCCAGATGTTTATAAAGGCACATCTTTAAGCATCTTACCCGGGGCTATCGACATCAGGGATTATGGCTGGGCGGTAGTTATGCCGGGTTACAGTGAAAAAGGCAACACCACTGTTACGGTGCAAGGTGAAAAGGGGCTGTACCGGTTGATTTGGACGGCGAATCCTCCACCGTCAATACCGGCGCTCCGGATCGAGCTGGACGACCGGGTGATCCTGGAGCAGAACCTGCAGGCTTATGCCGAAAAACTCTCCGCCAAGTACCCGCCAGGGCAGTCCCTGCCCTCCAGGGTTGAGGCAGAAGATATGAGCCTGCAGCTGGAAACCCCTGAAGTGACTGTCTTGCTGGTTTTCAGTGATGTGGAAATTTATGTTGATCCCCGGCAGGATATGATCAATTACTGGTTCAATTTGAGTGCTTTGTACCTGCAAGAGAAACCGTAGTGAAGGAGAAGCGGCCAATTTCTCATGGCCGCTTTTTAGTATGAGCTTCACCCTTTCAAACATCATTAGCGGTGGTCTTACCTCTGACAGCGGTAATGTGGCTTTGGAGAACGGTAAGGTCTGGGTATTACAGCAGGAAACACAGCATGGACGTCAGCTTAATGACCAAAGAATACCGGAGATTAATATATAGACAGCAAGATAATTTTCAGCAGTGAAAGCCGCTATTCGTTGACGTTAGGCGACGATAGGATATATAATTTACAAATAAAATCTTTCTAAGGAGAATATTGATGATCGATATAGCCAAAGAAGAAATGCAGTATATGGAGATAGATAGTTTCCTGCCCAGGATGTTTAACAGTTTTCACTTCAGGGGCAAAAACATCATGTCTTATGAATTAATCATTATTCTCAAGTCCCCTCTGGCGGAAAAGTTTGCCGCAGAGTATGAACAGGCGCGCGAGAAGGAAACACCCGTGATGATGAAAATTTTGAACACCCAGTTTTCCATTCAAAACTTTGCAGCCGCGCCGGAGTACAGGCTTACTGTGGCTTCAGAAGGCGTTGCCGATAGCCTGCAGGCTCTGGTGGAGGCTGGTTTGAAGATCAAAAGCAGGTCCAGCAAAGATAGCGACTACGACCTGTAAAGAAGCCGCAGTTTTCTTCTATAAACGCAATGAATGGTTTTACTTATTGCCCCGCTTGTGGAAGAGGGGTGTTTTTACATCTGGCCAAAGATGGTGGAACTTATAAGCTAAAGAATGGTGGTTGGAGTATTGAGAGAACCAGATGTTAAATATTTCAGTCACATTCCATCAACGTTCACGTCAACTTCCAGAAGCTTAATTCTTGCCCGGTTGGGCTACAAGAAGGGTAAAACGGAGCTCAAGGAGAAAGACTGTGATTTGATCAATGAGCAGATTGAAAAGGCGCTGTTATTATGTCAGGCCAGGGGAGCCATATGTTTTTGCCCGATTAAGGAGCATGGGGACAATAAGGTTGTTTTAGCTGACGGGACCGAATTCCTAAGCGCTAGACTAGCGAAGTTTTTAGCGAATTCCAGTGAGGTTGTGCTGATGGCAGCAACCTTAGGCAGAGAAATCACCACAGAGATCGCCAGGGCTGTAAAAAACGGCAACCCGGTCACCGGCCTTGTTTTTGATGCGGTAGCCTCCCAGGTAGTGGATACCGCCCTGGATTGGCTGGTGGATTTGATCAACAAGATGATCAGAATAAAAGGACAGAGCCTGACCAAACACCGGTTTAGCCCGGGCTATGGGGATTTGGGGCTGGAACACCAGAAAATTATCTATGATCTGCTTGATCTGAAGCGATTGGATATAATGATAACGGATAGGTTTATGCTTGAACCGGAGAAATCGGTCATAGCGATTGCTGGAATCGAGGTGGCTAATTGAAGAAAGCTTTATTTAAACAAATGGTAGCGGAGAAAATAATCATCCTGGACGGCGCCACAGGTACTGAGCTGCAAAAGCGGGGCATCCCCCAGGATGTTTGTCCCGAGCAATGGGTCCTGGAGCATCCGGAGGTACTCAAAGATATTCAGGCAGGTTATCTTGAAGCAGGCTCGGATATAATCCTGACCTGCACTTTTGGAGCTAACAGGATCAAGTTAAAAGAATTTGGGTATGCCCACCGGGTTGTGGAATTGAACAGGGAACTGGCCGGGTTATCCAAATCTGTTGCCGGGTCAAGGGCCCTGGTGGCAGGTGATCTGGCGCCTACGGGGCAATTCGTAGAGCCTTTCGGCGCCATGCAGTTTGACTACCTTGTAGATGTTTATAAAGAACAAGCCCGGGGCCTGCTGGCAGGGGGCGTGGACCTTTTTGTTATTGAAACGATGATCGATCTGCAGGAAACAAGGGCGGCTATTCTGGCCGTTAAGGAGACCTGCGATTTGCCGGTCATCGCCAGCATGACCTTTGACACCAGCGCCAGAACCCTGACTGGCAGCGATCCCGTGACGGTCTTGATCACTTTGCAGAGTTTGGGCGCCGATGCCGTCGGCGCCAATTGCTCTACCGGGCCGCAGGATATGCTGAAGGTAGTCGGGGAGATGGCACCCTACGCCAGGGTTCCGATCATGGTCAAGCCTAATGCCGGCTTGCCCAGGCTGGTGGAGGGCAAGACGGTCTTTGATATGGGACCGGAAGAATTCGGGGCTTTTGCCGTGGACTTTGCCGGTAAAGGGGTAGGTCTCATCGGCGGCTGCTGCGGTACCACCCCCCTGCATATCAAGAGCGTCCGGGAGAATATCGCCGGGCTCAGGCCGGTCAGACAGGAGCCCAGGCCCTTCCGGGCCGTTACGTCGGCCAGAAGGACGGTGTTTTTTGGCCCCGGTCAGCCGGTCACGGTGGTGGGTGAAAGGATTAACCCTACGGGCAAGAAGCAGCTCAGTGAAGAGCTGAAACAGGGCAAGCTCAATGAGGTCAGGCGTCTTGCTGTCGAACAGTTGGCCGGCGGGGCTCATATCCTGGATGTCAACGTGGGGGTGCCCGGCATTGACGAGGGAAAAACCATGGTCGATGCGGTCAAGCTGCTGAGCAATGTGGTGGAGGCGCCCTTGTGTCTGGATTCCTCTTCTCCCGAGGCTCTGGAAGCAGCCTTGCGGCTATACCCGGGCCGGGCTTTAATCAATTCCATCTCGGCTGAAAAGGCTAAGATAGAGCGCCTGCTGCCCATTGCCCGCAAGTACGGGGCTATGTTTATCCTGCTGCCTTTAAGTGAGGCAGGCGTCCCGGAACTGGCGGAAGAAAGGTATGAGGTAATTCAATACATCCTAAATGAGGCCAAGGCCTGGGGTTTTGCCAACACCGATATCGTGGTGGATGGACTGGTGATGTCGGTTTCCGCCAACCAAAATGCGGCGGCAGAAACATTAAAGGTGATTAAATGGTGTACTGAAAAACTTGATTGCGCTACCATGTGATCGGACTTTCCAATGTGTCCTTCGGCCTGCCTAACCGCGGCTATATTAACGCGGCTTTCCTGGCCATGGCTATTGGCCAGGGCCTCTGTATGGCCATAGCCAATCCGGCCAGCGAGTTGCTCATGGCGATAAAAGCAGCCAGTGACGTTTTAACAGTGCGTGATAAAAACAGCTATCACTATATCAGCCAATACGGGGAAGGCCAGCGGGAAAAAACCTACAAAACAGAACAGAAAACCAATTTGACCGCCGGGCAGCGTATCTATCAGGCGATACTTGAGGGCGAGGGGGATAATGTGCTGGAGCTCCTCAAGGAGGTGTTGGCGCAAGGGGTGCAACCCGGCCAGATCATTGATGACTGCCTGGTGCCGGCCATCACCGAAGTAGGACGCCTGTACGAAGAAAAAAAATACTTCCTGCCTCAGCTCATCCAGAGCGCTGAGACGATGAAGAGAGCCTTTGATTACCTGGCTCCTTACCTGACCGGAGACGGGACGGGCGCCGTCCAGGATCATCCGGCTGTCGTCCTGGCCACTGTCAAAGGAGATATTCACGATATCGGCAAAAACATCGTCGGGTTGATGCTGCGAAATAACGGCTTTGTCGTGCATGATCTGGGCAAGAACGTAAGCGCTGAAAGCATAATCTCTAAAGCCAAGGAGACCGGGGCTCAGCTTATCGGCCTATCCGCCCTGTTAACCACTACAATGGTGGAAATGAAAGTTGTGGTGGAACTGGCCAGGCGTGAGGGACTGGCAGCAAAAATTATGGTTGGCGGCGCCGTAGTCAATGAAAGCTATGCAGCGGAAATTGGCGCGAACGGTTATGCTAAAGATGCCCACGGCGCAGTAAAACTGGCCAGGCAATTATGCGGTCTGGCGTGATGAAAAACAAAAGAGGCAACTCGCTATAGATAAGTCAAACGAGTTGCCCTGATTTTTTCCCATGAATTTTTCTACCTGACGATGAGAATGGGTATTTCCAATCCAAGTGCAACCTGGCGGGTAACACTGCCCAGCATGTTGCGCACACCGCCAATACCGCCGGAACCCATAATCACAAGGTCGATATCGTTGTTTTTAACATATTTCATAATCACATCGGCAGGCCTGCCTTCAATAGCCTGAGTACTGACTTTTAGACCGCTAAGTTGAGTTTTCGCGGCACCTAAAATCTTTTCGGAAATCATTCTGCTTTCGTTCTGAAATTGTCTAACCAGCTCCTGGGAGAATTTGTATGGGTTAGTAGGGTAATCGCTTTTGGTGATTTCTATTACATTTAACAATACTACCTCGCTACCAAAAGCGCTGGCGATGGCTTTTGCTTTTTGTAATGCATGATCGGAGTATTGAGATCCGTCTATAGGTACCAGTATTTTTTTGAACATGCTTCTTTATCTCCTTTCTATTGCTATCAGGGAAAA
>JBMNHK010000004.1:0-288583 GCA_050950345.1 Pelotomaculum sp. | reverse complement strand
CCGACAGGGCACATCGGGCACCGGCCTGCTCCGCATAACGGCGCACCAGGGCAATTTCCTCTTTGGTATCCGTATGGAAAGCGTTGATACAGACAACGGGATTGATCCCTGATTTTTTCACGGTGGCTATATGGTGCAGGAGATTAGGCATCCCCTTTTCCAGAAGTTCCAGGTTTTCACGGCGGTATTCTTCCGGCAGCGGCCGGCCGGGTACCACTTTGGGGCCGCCCCCGTGCATCTTGAGGGCCCGGATGGTGGCAGTGATCACCGATACATTGGGAGTGAGCCCGCTATAGCGGCATTTAACGTTCCAGAATTTCTCAAAACCGATGTCGGCGCCAAAGCCGCTTTCGGTAACATTATAGTCAAAGAGCTTTAAGGCAATCCGATCGGCAATAATGGAGGACTGGCCAATAGCAATGTTGGCAAAGGGGCCCGCGTGCACCAGCACGGGCTGGTACTCCACCGTGCTGATCAGGGTCGGATTGATGGCATTGCGCATAAAAGCCGTCATGGCTCCTGCCACCTCCAGGTCCGAGGTGGTCACCGGCCGGCCTTTTTTATCATAGGCCACAATGATTTTGCCGATGCGCTCCCGCAAGTCTTTTAAGTCGGTGGCAACGGCCAGAATGGCCATCAATTCGGAGCTGACCGCAATGCCAAACTTCGACTCCATCATATAACCGTCCATTTTGCCGCCGATACCCATGATGATTTTACGCAAGCCCTGGGCACAGAAATCGATGACCCAGCCCATTTCTACATTGGTGGGATCGATATCCAGGCGCCTTAAGTTGCGCTTGGCCAATTCGGCGTCGTCATAGTTGCGCTCGTGCTGCATCCGGGCATTGAGAGCGACCATGCAGAGGTTATGGGCATTCATAATATCGTTGATATCCCCGGTCAGCCCCAGGGAAAATTCCGTCATGGGGATGGCCAGGGCATTGCCACCACCGGCGGCAGTTCCTTTAATGTTCATGGTAGGGCCGCCGGAAGGCTGTCTTATGGTAGCGCCTGCGTTCATCCCCCGCTTAGCCAGTCCCTCTACCAAACCCAAAGTGGTGGTTGTTTTACCTTCCCCCAAGGGTGTGGGCGTAATGGCGGTTATGTTAATGTATTTGCCGTCGGGCCGATTTTGGAAACGTTCCATAATATTCATAAAATCCAGTTTGCTGATGCGGCCGTAAGGAATTATTTCATCTCCGGTAAGCCCCAGTCGCTCTTGCCAGGCTGCTGTTGTGGGCATATTTTTTTCAGCTAATTCGGCAATTTCAAAATCTTTAAGTTGCGTTGGATCATATGGCATCGATAAGCCCCCTAAATTAGCCATTATTTAAGTAAGAGTTCAATTATCTGGACGATAGCAAAAAAACACCCTAGTTACTAATTATAAAACGCTTCTGCATATGTTTTCAATATTATTCGGTCATACTTAATAAAAAGGTTAATTGCAAGTTTAATTGCCACCCATATTTTGGCACCTCTGATTATGCTACCATCTCATTAGCAGATTTATATCCATGAATTTTTCTTGGGTAATTATTCATCCAGTTCTCAATTCGCCTGATGTCTTTTTGCTTAAGCTTGCTGATATCTGTGCCCTTTGGTATAAACCGGCGGATTAACTTGTTGGCATTTTCATTGGTTCCACGTTCCCAGGCGCTAAATGGGTGGGCATAAAAGATTTTTGTCCGTTGAGTGCCTGGCTTTCTGACCGAACTCTCTAATTCAGCACTGTTAAGAAACTCGCTTCCATTGTCTACCGTAATGGTTTTTAAACACTTCTGCAAAGCGTGTTCCGTACTCCCTTTCAAGCCTATCCAGGGCTTTCTTCACTGATTTCTGTGTCTTTTCCGGCATCTTTCGGATAAGCTCTTTTCTCGACTTGCGTTCTGTCAGAACTAGCAGTGCGGCTTTGCCTTTTCCTTTGCCACTTACTACACAATCCATCTCCCAATGGCCGGCTTCCCTCCCGGCTACCAGCTGCTTCAGGTCTTTCTTCTATGCTAGTGCCTTTTAGATTGTTGTGGGCAACTCTTACCTTCTTATGGCGTTTTTTTCGGGGTACTCGTTTTACCGGCAGGTCTTTATTCGTTATATTTGCAAATAATTCTTTATCGATATAGTTATAGAGCGTTTTTGTACATATACTGGTCTTAAATTTTATGCCTTTTGCCCAGATTTCGCCAATGACTGCGTCAGGCGTATATTTCTCCTGGATAATCTTTTTTTCTATGTGATTTGCCAGTTCATGGTCATGACCAATCTTTAAGCATGCTCCCTTATTAGCGGCTTTTTCGCGGTATACTCGCTCGGCTGTATCTGCGCAGTATTTGTCTACATAAGTAAGGTCGTATCCTAGCATCCTGACAGTCCCACGGCCAATCTCGCGTTCGATGGTTCGTTTATGCTTGCCTAACAGCTTCGCTATCTCGCTGGGCGCTTCTTCTCCTTGAGTAGAATTTCAATCTGGTAGCGTTCTCTTAATGTAATGTGTTTAAAACGGCGTAATGTCGTGGTACAATGGGATTGACTCATGTGCATGGCCTCCTTTATGTTGTGGTTTAGTCACCTTTAACATATCAGAGGTTTTGCCATGAGTCTCTATTTTTTTGTTATATGCGGCATTTAATTTTACAACTTACCCATACTTAATAAAAAGGGCAACATTTAAGTTACCCCAATCATAGCAACATATTTTAGAAACATTTTTATTAAACAAATCGGTAGTCGCTAACCCTTGATGACGGTCAAAAGCATCTTAAATTGCTGGCGGGCTTCCAAACCATGGCTTATGCCTTCCGGCATGACAATGCTCTCCCCGGCCTTAACGTTATAGATTTTTTCACCAATGGTGATCTCCGCCTCTCCGTCTAAAACCTGCACCAGGGCATCGCCAGGTGTCGTATGGGCACTGATCCCTTCACCCTTACTGAGCGCAAATAGCGTTACAGACACCTGCGGTATCTGCGCTAATGTCCGGCTGATGACCTGGCCCTCCCGGTAATCCACCAATTCCTCCAGCTTAACAACCTCGGATGGATTAATGTTTTTTATTTTTTTTCCCATTATTTTAGCCCTCCTGATATAAATATATAGATATATAGAAATGATTTCTTGCTATATTAATAATTAGAGATTATTATATCATTTACCTTTATAATAGCCATTTTTATTATTATTTCATTCGTTTATTTGGGAGAATAGAGGAAAGAAAATTGCAATATAACTATCAGGTAAAAACAAAGGAAGCAGGCTTTTCAGTTGAAAAGATATTAAGGCAGAGTCTGGGGTTTTCCCGCAGCATGGTCCGCAAACTAAAAAATACTAACGGAGTGCTGGTAAATGGCCAGGCGTCACATTTAAACCGCCCTGTGCAGGAAGGGGATCTTCTGAGCATCGATCTTCATACCGGCAAGGCTACCCCCGTGTTGCCCCAGCCTATACCCCTTGATATTGTGTATGAAGACAAGCATTTGCTGGCAGTCAACAAGCCCTACCATATGCTGGTTCATCCCTTAAAAAAAGAGCCGTTAAACACCCTGGCCAACGCCGTATTATATCATTATCTTCAGAATGGGATAGAGCCGGTATATCGTCCTGTGTCCCGCCTGGACCGGGATACCTCCGGACTGGTAGTTGTCGCCAAACATGCTCATGCCGGACATCTCTTAACCACACAGTTGGGCGAAGGAAAATTAGTGCGGGAATACCTGGCTGTCGTGCACGGGCTATTAGCTAATACCAGGGGTACTATAGACCAGCCTTTGGCCCGTTGCCCGTTAAGCTACATCAGACAGACTGTTCAGCCCGGCGGTAAACGGGCAGTGACCCATTACCAGGTCGAAAAGCACCTGGCAGACAGCACCCTGGTAAAGCTGCGTCTTGAGACAGGACGCACCCACCAGATCAGGGCGCACATGAGCCATATCGGGCACCCGCTGCTGGGCGACACTCTTTACGGGGGTAGAGAGGAAGGCATCAACAGGCAGGCCTTACACTGCTGGAGGATTAGTATGCTCCACCCGTTGACAAACAAACCGCTGGTTTTACAAGCCTCATTACCTGTGGACATGCAAAAGCTGCTTCAACTATCAACAGCCCCGGAGACATGAGCACATGACTTACTTATCCTCCGTCAGCCGGCCGGCTCCGGTAACGGGAATGCCCTCCCCCAGCATGCCGGGGCTTAATTTATCTAAGGATTGCTGGTAGCGTTGGGACCAGGCCCTTCCCCAGCAGACCGGGGCGTTAGACACAAGCATTTTTCAACCACAGTTAACCGGCATCGTAACCCATTTTACAAAGCACAGCCCTGATGGCAAAATAATCCACCTCATCCGGCAAGGCCTCTTTGATTGGTTTTAGTCTTTGTGCACCGGTTTCTTCGATTGCTATGACGATCATTTCGTCATACCCGGCAGGGATAAACTGATCCCAGTCCACCGTGTAGCCCTCCATACTGCAGCGGACAAGATGATTTTGAATGGTGATCAGGCTCAACTGTCGCTCTCTGGCGATCTCCTCCAGGGAGGCTCCCGCCTGATAATGTTCCAGGGTGATCAGGTGGCTTGGTTTTTTATTTTTGCCGGGCTTTTCACCCGCCGCGGCCTCCTGGGGCTCAATGCCATGGGTAGCCGCGTATATTTTGATATATTCCAAAAACGACTCCCCGTACAATTCGAATTTCCTTTGCCCCACTCCTTTAACAGCCAGCATGGCTTCCCGCTCCAGCGGGAGTTTGACGGCCATTTCCCGCAAGGTACTGTCGGAAAAAACAATATAGGGTGGGATGCCCTGCTTTTGGGCAATATCCTTGCGCAACCCCCGCAGTTGCTCGAAAAGGACATCTTCTACGGTAGGCCCTGCACTTGCGGGACGGGCTTTCAGCAAAACCTGCTCCTGGCCTTTGAGGACGGCATAAGCCCTGGGAGTCAGACTTGCCACCGGATATTTGCCTTCACTCAACTGGATGTAACCTTCCGCCACCAGGACATTGATCAGATCGCTGATCTGTTTTAAGGTACGGTCCTTCATCAAACCGTAGGTGGACAAGTTGCCGAAGCCGTACTGTCGCACTCTTTTGCTGTTTGACCCCTTGAGCACTTCCGACACCAGGGACACCCCGAATTGCTCCCGCATGCGCAAGATGCAGGAAAAAACCATCTGGGCCTGCACAGTTGCGTCTACCAGTTCCTGACTGCCGTTGCAGTTGCCGCAATTGCCGCATTCGTCCCGGACGTGTCTCTCCCCGAAATATTGCAGGATGTATTGGCGCAGGCATTGGGACGTATGGCAATAGTCAACCATGGCCTGCAGCTTCTTATACTCGTTGGCTTTCCTCTCCGGTGAGGACAGAGTCTGCTCGATCAAATATTTCTGCACCAGGGTATCCTGAGGGCTAAAAAGCAGGATACACTCGCCGGGTTCATCATCGCGCCCGGCACGCCCGGCTTCCTGGTAGTAGGCCTCCATATTTTTGGGCAAGTTGTAGTGGATCACATAGCGCACGTTTGATTTATCGATGCCCATACCGAAGGCGTTGGTGGCTACCATAACCCTGATGTCATCATATAAAAACCGGTCTTGCGCGACCGTTTTTTCCTCATCACTGAGGCCGGCGTGGTATCTGCCTACCGCAAAACCCTTCTTATTAAGAAAGGCATAAATATTGTCCACCTCTTTGCGGGTGGCCCCATAGATGATGCCGGCTTGCTCTCTATTTTGGGTCAGATACGACAGCAAAAACTCCCTTTTATTCTCGCCGCGCAATACGGTGAAAGAAAGGTTCTCCCGGTCAAACCCGGTCACCACACATTTAGGGGCCTGCAAACCGAGCATGGTGATAATATCCTGGCGCACCTCGGCTGTGGCAGTGGCTGTAAAAGCCGCCACCACCGGACGGCGGGGCAATTCTTTAATAAAAGGCTCAATCAAACGGTAACTGGGCCGGAAATCATGGCCCCACTGAGATACACAGTGCGCTTCGTCCACGGCCAGCAAAGAAACCGGTAAGGCACGTATAACTTGCAGGAACCTCGGCGAGTCCAGCCGCTCCGGCGCAATATAGAGCAGTTTCAACCGGCCTTGCCTGGCCTGGCGAAGGCATGCCTCCTCCTCGGCAAAGCTCAGACTGCTGTTAATAAAAGCACCGGGGATACCCAGGCTGTCCAGGGCATCCACCTGATCTTTCATGAGGGAGATCAGGGGAGAAAAAACCAGGGTGAGCCCGGGCAACAACAGCGCCGGCAGCTGGTAACAGACTGACTTGCCGCCCCCCGTAGGCATAATACCCAAAGTGTCACTACCTCGCAAAATACTCTCAATAATCTCTTCCTGCCCTTTTTTGAAGGAAGAGTAACCGAAATGTTCTTTTAATATAGCTCTCACTTTTTGCAGCATCTTTGATACTCCCGTAAAATAAACAGTTATGCAACCTACTCCTAATCTTATACCTTTTCTCTATAAGGTTCCTACTCCCCTCCTCAACATAGCCGGCAACGCCCATGAGGTAATTAAAACCCGCAGGATTGCTGCGGGTTTTATTAGAGCAAGCTAATTTAATTATCGTATTTCAGGTTTCAGGATTTCGCCCAACAGGTCGAACTCAACTGGAAACTCCTGTATTCCGGCGGCATAGGGCCAATGCTCGTACTGCTGGAAATATACTACCACCGCATTATCGTATAAATAAAAATCATGATCTTCTCTGATCGACTCAAAAGGCGCCAGGGTATACTCGGGCAGGATTCCTTCCTTGACCCGTGCATCAATCTCCTGTTTGACCGCATTGTTGATTAAAGACATGTAGTCCGCGTCACTTGTGAACAAATCTTTGAGCTGATACTCCACACCTGTATTCAGGTCATAGGTATGGGAACTTTGCACCGTTGAACCGTGGGCCCCGCCGGTATACCGGTAATCTAAGAATACAACGCTCAGTAAATTGTTTTGATTGTACTTCACCCGGTAGTCAAAGAAGTTTTCCCACTTATGCGGGCTTCCGGGGAAATCAGGATTCATCTCTATTTCTTTTTGCATCTCAGCTGCTTCATGCAATATTTCATTTTTTGCCGCCGCAGATAATCCGGCGAAGCTTGCGTTGAGCTTATCCTGTACGGCCTGATCCGCCAGTCCCTCTAACTGCGGGTACTGGCTGGTTATTTTGACGATCTCGTTTTCAGCAACATCTTTTACTGTCTTGATGGTAATTTCATTTTCTTTTATACTGGTTAGCCGGACTACGTTGTCCGGTCTGTCCCAGCTAACCGCAAGACCCAGATTGTCATAGACAAAATCCGTGCCGACGTATGTTCTGTCCGCAATTATGGTGTAATCCAGGCTGAGATAATATGCGTGGTCTCCGGCAGTTACCCTATGGCTGAGGTTAATCAAATCAAGCAGTATATTCTTCTCTGGTTTTGAGACCTGAATGGTTCTGTCCTGCTCCGACCACTGCACTTGATAATCAAGTGCTTCACTCATTGCCCGCAGCGGCAGGTAAAGTTTTTCTCCGTCCACATAGGCGGCAGCCTCCATATTAGCGCCGTTGAGGACAATGTCAGGCTGACTCCTGGTTGCCGCAAAGCCTACCTGATTTAAAGACAACAGCAACAGCATTGCGACTCCCAGCATCATAATCTTTCTTAACATGCTCCCACCATCCTTTCGCAGTTTTTATCTTACTCCCACCTACAAGTATCCTGTATGCTCACCATCCTTTCAATAAATGATCATTCCCGGATCTTACAGCGTAAGGCTGCATCAAAAAGACCGGGATAAAAGATGCTTTTATATCCTGGACGCCTTAAAGCGTTTAGAAGGTTCAGGAAAACAATCCACATAGAACCAATCTCGCCTGTTCTGTTGAAGGAGAAAGCAGCCGTAAGACCAATTACGCCAATAATTTCTTACTCCGGTTACCTAACAATTTCGTAAAATATTTAAGCAGATACTGGATGCCCCAGTGCCGGCTTATTAGTATAAATAGGCTTGACGGGAATGCATTTGGCAGTTATAGTAATTCTCAAACCAGTTAATTAAGTATATTACTATTTAGGAGACAGTATTATTTGCTTAATACCTTAATACTAATAGATAATCATAGCCGGGGTTAATACCTAATAGGATTAAACAAACAGGATGAGTGAAAGGAAACAGGTCATGCGCAAGCCCTTGTTATTATTCTTGCTTACTTTATTACTGTGCGGGATAGCCATATTCCTGTCCGCATGCCAGTCACCCCCCACCGCCGTTGAAACGCCGGCGGCAGATCAAGAGTTGACCGTCGTCACCTCTTTCTACCCCATCTATATCGCCACCATCAATATAACCAAAGAAGTGCCCGGTGTGAGGGTTGTCAATTTAACCCAAACCACCGCGGGCTGCCTGCATGATTACCAGCTGACGCCGGAGGATTTAAAAACACTCGCCGGCGCTCAGATATTCATTATCAATGGCGCCGGCATGGAAAGCTTTGTGGATAAAGTGATCAATCAATTGCCGGCGTTGCAAGTAATTGATGCCAGCCAGGGCATCCCTTTGATCGAAGGTGACCATGAAGAAAATAACCCTCATGTTTGGGTGAGCATCACCCATGCCATTGAACAGGTAGAGACAATCAGCCGGCAGTTGGCGGCTCTGGATCCGGAGCATGCCCACCGGTACACCGCCAATGCAGCAGACTACATCAAAAAACTGGAGGAGCTTAAGGCTAGAATGCATCAGGCCCTGGATGGCATAACCCAAAGAGATATCATCACTTTTCATGAGGCCTTTAGCTACTTCGCCAGGGAATTCGATCTCAACGTTGCCGCCGTCATCGTACAGGAACCGAACTCCGAGCCCAGCGCCGCCGAGCTGGCCGCAACCATAGAGCTTGTTCAACAATCCGGGATCAACGCGCTCTTTGCTGAACCCCAGTACTCCTCCCGGGCAGCGGAAACCATCGCCAGGGAATCCGGGGCCAAAATATACACCCTGGATCCGGTAGTATCCGGCCCAATGGAAGCAGACGCGTATCTGACCATCATGGAACAAAACCTGCTGACACTGCAGGAAGCGCTGCAATAAGGCTTCCTGAGCAGTAAGAGCTCCAATGAGGTGCAGCGAAACTGAAGCATACAGCCGCAGAGGATCAGGGATCGGCATAAGCCGGTTCCTGATCCTCTGCTTAAATTTTAGATAGTTTAACTTATGGGTTGCACCTGGCGCAGATAGATCTAAACAGAGTGGTGCTGAGATAGCGTTCACCCCGGTCGGCAATAACGGTCACGATGGTGCCGGAATCCATCCGCTCAGCTACCCTGAGTGCCCCGGCTACTGCTGCGCCGCTGGACATACCGGCAAAAATCCCCTCTTTAGTAGCCAGCAACCTGGCCATTTCGTAGGCTTCGTCGTCTTCAATAATGATCTTTTCATCCAACATATCCGGATTGTATATTTCCGGCACAATAGCCTCCTGCATGTTTTTCAGCCCCTGGATAGCATGGCCCAGGGTGGGTTCAATGCCGACTATTTTAATGCCGGGTTTTTTCTCCTTCAGGTACCTGCCGGTACCCATTAACGTACCCGTCGTACCCATACCTGCTACAAATACATCAATTTCACCCTTGGTCTGAGCGAATATTTCCGGTCCCGTGCTCTCGTAATGGGCGAGCGGGTTGCTATGATTGGAATATTGATTGGGCATAAAATATTTGTCCGGTTCAGCATCAAGGATTTGGTGAGCTCTTAGGATGGCCCCATCCGTGGCTTCACAGGCGGGAGTAATGATCACATCCGCCCCAAAAGCCTCCAAAATCCGGCTCCTTTCCGCACTGACACAACCAGGAACCACCAGTGTCACCTGGTAACCCTTGGCCGCCCCAATCATCGCCAGAGAAATACCCGTATTGCCGGAAGTTGGCTCCAGAATCACCTTTCCTTTAGTTAGCTCCCCGGACTCCTCGGCTTTTTTCAACATATAATAAGCTGGACGGTCCTTTATGGAGCCGCCTGGATTGCAGTTCTCCAGTTTCGCTAAGATCTTTACATTTGAACCGTTGGGTAACGACTTCAACTCCACAAGGGGTGTGTTGCCGATCGAACCTAAGATATTCATTATCCATGCCGCCTCCCAATAAATAACAATACTCCCTACTAGCCAGGCTGTGTTAACCACAACCCGGACACCTGAAGCAAGTCTCTTTTTACATTATACAGCCTAAAGCCTCGAATGAAACACAAATATTAAATAAAAGAAGGCTTTGACCCTTGTTGAGCCAAGCCTTCTACTTAACAATAATTGTTCAGGAGTACTTATACAGGCCCTAAAAATACAAGTCTCTGACACCTGCTTCAATTTTTTGCAGCTCACTGACTGTCATTGCTCTAACCTTTGGATCGGGAATCGCCTCCAGATGCCTCTGAATAGCCCTTTCGCCAATTTCTTTTGTTTCCGGGCCGGCGTAATCCATCAGGTATTCTTTGAAGGTTAATATTGCGTTAGGCTGGCATACATTTTGAATCTCCCCGGTCTTAGCCAGAGCCATGAACCGCTCCCCGGTGCGTCCTTTGCGATAGCAGGCAGTGCAATAGCTGGGTATGTAGCCTGATGCACAAAGATGCCGCAGGATTTCATCCGGCGTGCGGGCATCCTCCACCTGGAACTGAGGCGTAGTGCCTTCTTCCAGGGACACGCCTTGCCTGATTTCTTCCAACTTCTTTTTATAACCGCCTATGCCCACACTGGAGGCTGCGCTCATCTGGGATATACCCAGATCGATGATTTGATTCCGGTAATCCGGTTTTTCACGTGTGGAAATAATCAAACCGGTATAAGGCACCGCCAAACGCAATACAGCCACGATTTTTTTAAACTGCTCATCGTTAACCAGATAAGGAAAGGCGCTTAAGTCAACATCCTCAGCCGCCCGCAAGCGCGGGAAAGAAATAGTGTGAGGACCCACTCCAAACTTCTCTTCCAGGTGCAGGGCGTGGAAAATCAGCGCCACTACTTCAAAGCGATAGTCATACAGCCCAAACAGAGCTCCCATCCCTACATCATCTATGCCGCCTTCCATGGCCCGGTCCAGAGCGGTAGTATGCCAGTCATAATCTCTTTTTGGCCCGTAAGGATGCATTTTAGCATAGGTGTCCCGGTGGTAGGTTTCCTGGAACAGGATATAAGTACCGATTCCGGCCTCCTTCAATTTCCGGTAATCTTCCACCGTAGTGGCGGCAATTTGGACATTGATCCGCCGGATTGACCCATTGTCCTTCATAGTATTATATATCGTTTGCATTGCTTCTGTGACATACTCGATGGGCGCATTTTTAGGATCCTCACCCATATCCAGCATGACACGCTTGTGACCCAGTTCTTCCATAGCTTGCACTTCTTCACGGATTTCATCCATGGTCAGTTTTTTGCGCACAGCATTGCTGGTGCTATGAAAACCGCAGTAAACACAACCGTTGATACAATAGCTGCTCAAATAAAGCGGGGCAAACATAACAATCCTTTTGCCATAGATCTTCTCCTTGATTTCCAGTGCTGCCGCAAACATTTTTTGCAGGAGCTCTTCATCTTCTAACTGAATCAGGGCTGCGACTTCCCGCGGGCTCAAGCCCCTGGCGGCTCTGGCTTTTTCAATTATCTCCTCAATTTCGTTTCTTGGGCTGGCCGCTGTTTCTGCCAGCAGTTGATTAATTAAGGTTTCATCAATAAAGTCACCTACATACTTTTTCTCCAAGCCTACTACCCCCTTCTTCATGTAAAAAAATAAACCTCCCGCATGGGAGGTTCATTGACCAGTATAGCTAAATGGCATCACCTTGGAGTTGAGATTTCACTCTTCCCCGCAGTTTGTCAGACCTCCCTCCCAGCCAGGCGCACCCTACCGGTCAGGACTTCATTATTCAGTTATTAAGAATATAGTAATCCCATTTTTTGATCCCGTCAAATAATTTTTATATTTCACTGGTCATGAACTTATTTCCAGCTATTTAAGAGTTTGACCAGGGTGACGGCGGCTTCCCCCCTGCTGACCAAACCCTGGGAGTTAAAGTATCCATCCTTGAGCTCCATTAACCCCATGCCCACAGCTATGGCCGCATGACCGCGCAGGTAGACAGGGATTTCATCAGCGTCCTTAAAATCCAGGGCGAAGATGTCGCTCAAACGCGCCACCCGGTAAAGGTCTATGGCATGAATGGACAAACGGCTCAGCAAGATATTGGTTACCGGGGCATCAGGATCGGGCTGCTCATCTTTAGACAGGATGCCCATCAACACCGCCTTTTCGTAATAAGGTTTGTACCACTCATCACTGCTGCCGGCTGTCAGGGGTTGCACACCACCGCCGGAATAAGTCCCTGCTCTCACCAGCATGGCAATTAGCTCCGCCTGGGTGATCGTATCCTCCGGTCTAAAAGGGCCTGCTACCTTGCTGATGATGCCGGCACCTGCAAGCATCTCCACAGCTTCTCTGGCCGGATGGCCTGCTAAATCGGTGAAGTCACCCTCCTGGGGCAGAACTGTTGCCGGTTTACCTTCGGAATTCAATATCTCCCCGGTAAAGGCATCGAGCATGGTGAAATAATCGTTAGTCAAATGATAAGTCAGGTAGATCTTTGCCTCTTCCTGTGCGGAAGGCCATTGTACCCCAGGCCATAACCTGAGATAAGACCTGGTCAGAGGCGCTTCCTGCAGGAACCTGTCGGCCGCCTGTCCAACCTCCATAACTCCTTGCGCGGTGGGGAACTCCACATCATACCAGCTCATTTGATAGCTGTTTATTTCTCCGGTCACAGCATCTACAGTTACGGTAAACCCGTTGTCGGGATACTGGATCCCGTCTCTGGCCACACGGGTCCAATTAAATGTGTAGCCATCGGGCAACTGTGGTTTTTCTTTATAATAATATTTTGTGAAGGGTTGGGCATCTCTAAATACCACCTGTTCCCATTTTGAGGCCTGCACCTTTTTAATAAAGCTTTCCGCGATTGTGCGAACCTCGTCCTCACTCAAGCGAGGGATCCCGGCGCTGGAAGTGTCAGTGATGAGCCTGTAATCATTCCAATAAAAGGACACCAATTCCCCGTTCTTAGCATTAACTGTGACCTCCAGCCACTTACGCTCCGGTTCCTCTCCTCCTTCCCAGCTGAAATGCCAGAACTTATTATCCGTAAACAGATAATCCTGCTCCAGCCTGCTGTATTTTAAAACAAAATCATCCGGTACGGCAACAGCCGCTGTGGCTTTAGCCAGGGCCGTTTCCCGGGACAGCAGGTTTTTGGCCGCCTCTACAGCGCTGATTTCCACAGGATTTAACTGATATCCGTTCATTGCGGCATCAGCCATCATCTTTTCGCTGCCGCCGGCCATGTCACGATACCCGTAATAATAGCCATCATTATCCAGAACCTCCCCCGTCAGGGCATCGATCAAAACCTGGGACCTCTGGCCGGGCAGAGTGTAGACCAGCTTTAGCGGCACCTCACTGCCGCCGCTGATGCGCGGCCGGAAATAATATAATTGAGGTGCGGCTTGCTCCCGGAAGATCTGTTCCGCCTGACTGACGGCAATACTGTCGGCGGCACTGGGGAAGCTGGCGCTGTCATCCCAATTAAGATATAAGCTGATTACTTCCCCCGTATCCCCGTTAACCCTTACTTCAATACTGTTTTCCATGTAAGGTACGCCATTTACCTGGCGCACAAAATTAAAGCTGTACTCCACCGCTCCTCTGGGTTGGTTCAGCAGGGGCGGCGTGTAGTCCCTGCCCGGCTGTAAAACCGTTTCCCGGAAGCGCTCAGGGTGTACTTTTTGCACTATAGCCTCCGCGATTGTCCTGGCCTGCTCCCTGCTGTAAGCAGGCAGTCCGCGGTAACCGCTGTCATCTGCAGGCGGGTTCCACATGCTCATGCTCCAGATTTCCCCGCTCTGGGCATTCACCCGCACATCCATATAACCCCCTGCATCCCCACTGGGCATCCAATGCAATTCCCAAAAAGCACCTTGCTCGGACTGGTTAAAACCATTGGAGAACTTGTCAAAAACAGCCGGCACCTGGAAAGTCTCCCTGGCCAGTTTGATGGCCTGTTCCAGGCTGACCGCCGTCTCTCCCGGCTCCGGCAGGCCACTGTCTGAAACCATAGCCGGCGTGACCATTTTCTGCGCTGCAGCTTCTTCGGCTGCCGCCGGCAGCACCGCAAAGCTCAACAACGCCAGGGCTGCGAAGCCTGCAACCAAACATTTTCGAAAATCCATCCTCCTTACCTCCTCATCTGTTTATGTACAATATTATTACTTGATTACTTGTTTGACGCCAGATAACCCTTCCCGGTTTATCCTCTAGATAAAAATTTTAACAATTACAGCTAAGGTGTACGTTTGCGTAACGGTGAGCAGCCAGGCCCCCGCCTTCTACAGGCTGCCGGCTCATAAGGATCCTGATAAACGTACATTTGTTAACACAAAAAACATTTACATATGCTGACAAATACAATAAAATTACTTTAATATATAGTAATTATGTGAAAAAATTTAATCGTGCCTAAGATTACCAGGGGAGGCATTTTGGTGAAGAAAAAAAACTATAACATAACACCGAAAGATGAATTATATAACCGGATTGCCCGGTTGCAGGAGCGACTTAACGCAGCAGGCCTGCAGGGGGCCTTGCTGGCGCAAAATGTTGATCTGCTTTATTTCAGCGGCACCTGCCAGGACGCGCACCTTTTAGTCCCGGCCCAGGGCGAGCCGCTGTTGATGGTCAGAAAAAGCTACGAAAGGGCGCTGGAAGAAAGCACCCTGGAAAAAATAATCCCCATCAAAAACTATCATGATATCAAGAACAACATCTTTGCTGTTTTGAAGGGCCATGGGCCGGTAGGCCTGGAGTATGACGTTTTGCCTACCAGCAGGTACCTGCGTTTCAAAGAAATGCTGGCGCCCCTGGAAACCGCCGATATTTCCGGCTATATCCGGGAAATTCGGATGATCAAAAGCCCTTACGAGATAGAGATTATCAAGGAAGCTGTCAATGTCAGCATAGATGTGTATCGTGAAGTACCCACCCTCATCAGGGAGGGCATGACCGAATTGGAGTTGTCCAGGAGCCTGGAGTATCGCCTGGGAATTAAAGGTGATCAGGGTAATCCCCGCATGCGGGCTTTTAACCAGGAGGCGCCGCCGCATGTTTTATCGGGCAGCAACGGAGCTTACGCCAGCTTTTTTGACGGCCCCACCGGCGGCGCCGGGCCCAGCACCGCCTTCCCCCAGGGCCCGGGGTTCAAAAAGCTCAACCGCAACGAACCCATTCTTGTTGATGTCAGCGCCGCGTTATACGGCTACACGGCAGATCACACGAGAATTTACTCCCTGGGGCGGGTAGCGGATAATCTGTACCAGGCCCACCAGGCAGCCAGGCAGATCAAACAGAGCATTCTCCAGCAAGCACGTCCCGGCATAGACAGCAAGGAGCTCTATGAGTTGGCCTGTCAAATAGCAGCGGAGGCCGGCTTCGGTAATTACTTTATGGGCCAGGGTGTCAGTTTTGTAGGACATGGCCTCGGTCTGGAACTGGACGAACTGCCTGTGATCGCCAAAAACCGCAATTATACCATGCAACCCGGCATGGTGCTGGCGCTGGAGCCGAAATTTGTCTTCCCCGGGCTCGGGACTGTAGGGGTTGAAGATACTTACGTCATGACGGAAAACGGCCTCCAGCTGTTAAATGATCTGGACGACGATATTTGTGTAATCTAATTGCTTATTTTTCAACAAAAAAGAAAAGGGTGCATACGAAAACAGCCTGCTTTCTCATCAAAGGGAAGCAGGCTGTGATTAATCACGCAAGAATATTACCCGGTTAGCGGAGCAGCTCTCACTTATAGAGTTGCAAAACGTATTGACACATGGGGACGGATCGTGTGTCAATAAGACTCCATAGCTTTTAATAAAATAATTCATTTTAAATACTAATCAGTGCAATCAGGGTATTTATTCTATCCCTGTAATGTTTCACAAGGTCCTCTGGTCCGGTTGTTGCTGCCAGCATATCGTTATCTCTAATAATCTGATTTAATTCAACGATGATTTGTCTCTTGGTCAGTCCATAACCTTCGTCTTTTTTCCAATTTTCACAATAACCATCCTTTATAGACTGTATGTATTGGAATTCATGTGGACATTCATGCAGGTAGGTACAATTGCCGCAATTTTTTTCCATGATTAAAGCTGCTTGCCCCCCTTTTTATTAATCTTAACTTCAATCTACTAATACTTCAAGTTACTAATCCTATAAAAACATTGTATTTAAAAATACTTATCTTCTGATATTAAGTGATTTAATAACCTTATTTGTACAATTGATTGTTTAATACTTCTACTTTCCAGCAGCCTTGCGCTACCTGCAAAATATTAAGGCAGCCATAATCCTGCTTGATGTCAAACATTCCTGTCATGGGGAGCCCCAAAGCCCGACAGATAATCAACCTGTTGACACCGGCATGCCCCACAATAAGGATCTTGCCCGCAGTAACCTGAAGGGCATCATCTATAACCGGCAGGACCCTGGCTGCACACTGGGCAAAGCTTTCGCCACCCGGCGGCCGGTAATTAATTAAGTCAGAGCCGCGTTTTTCATACTCACCGGGGTAAGAACGGCGGACAGAAGCAAAAGTCATACCATCCCATACCCCCATATCTATTTCACGCAGCTCCTTTTTGACTTCCAGCTGCGACTCTTGTTTCTCGCCTATAATGCTAGCGGTTGTTACAGCCCGCGCCAGATCGCTGCAAATAATTCTGTCAAGTTTCACCCTGGATAGCTGATCACGTAAACGGGCCGCCTGTTTCCTGCCATTTTCATTTAACGGCAGATCAATCTGGCCGATATAGCGTTTTTCGCTGTCAATTAATATTTCACCATGGCGCACCAGGTATATTTTCACGGTATTCATTTAAAACTGGATGCTCGCAAAAGATTTATTAGCTATAATACTGCTGTATAACATATCCTTTAAACAAGGTGCTGTTTGCTCCCTGGAACAACTAAGTCCCAACAAGCTCTCATAGGTATAATCTAAAATATCTTCAATTTTTCTGGCAATCCGTCCGGCTTGTTCCACCCTGTTCAATACTGCCAGACAGGCCTGCACATCATCCTTGTATTTATATAAGGAGGCAAGAAAACGATCCGTGACAGGGATCAGGTCTTTACCTTTGACCATTTTGTCAACATAATAAACGACTTCCGCTTCTGTAATGGACTCATCCTCGCATACTTCAATATCCATATGGACCGCCACAACTGAAGCTACTCGTGGATAGCCCCAGGCTTCCACCAACCTGGCCCCAACCAGAGCATGGTTGGGTTCGTGGCGTGCTATATCGTGCAACAATGCGCCGGCCATTACTAAATTTTCATCCAGCCCGGCCCCAGCATTATTTAACTTCTCCGTGAGATCAAGGGCTGTATAAGCAACTGCGCAACAGTGTTCCTTGATCCGCTCGTTTACAGCGGCTTTATTAAGGATTTGCAAAGCCTGTTCCAGGGTGGGAATGCTCTTTTGCTGCTGATAGTTTAACAAGTATTGATAATCTGACGGCGTGTCCATATCCAGCAACACTGTTTCATCATCTACCTCTATATTAAAAGCATCATGTTCATGAAGCGTTAGAATTCCCCGTAAACCTCCCTGTGCGGCGCCCTGCAGGATCTCATCTTTATATCTGGTTGATATTAAGGGAGGGTGGCCCCGTTTCCCTTGAAAAACAGGGTAAATTATACCATATTGATATACATGCGAATAATTAATTATCTTTTCAATTGTTTTATGGTTAACCAGCGGAATATCTACCGGCAACAAAAAGAAAGCCTGCGTGCCGGGAGCCAGTTCCCTCACGCCAGCTTGAATTGAGGTAAACATGCCCTGGTCAAAATCAGGATTACAAACCACGCCGGCCCCTATAGGTTTGACAACCGCCGCAACCTCTGCTGCACGGTAGCCCGTAACTACCTGAACATCACCTATCCCGGCTTGTTTAAAACACCTCACGGCATGTTCAATAGCTTTATAATCCCCAAGCTGCAAAAGAGGTTTAAAGTCCCCCATACGGGAGGAATACCCTGCAGCAAGGATAATTGCTGCAATATTTTCGTTAGATCTGTTCATCGTGTCACCTTATTCTACATCACAATATATTAAAGCCTTAGGTGATCTAGTTAACGGCAAGGAATAACTGCCATTGCCGCCAACCAACTCTACAGCCGGAAAATAGTCCTGGACGAATGGGCTATTTCACCCTGTAGATGATACCAGGAGCAATCTTGTTTTTAAGACACATACCGGCTTACGATAAACCGGTATGTGTCTGACAAATTCTTTATGATGTTACAACTTACTTAGCTTCTTTCTTTTCCTTTAAAGCTCTGAGAACCATTTCCGGTGTAATCGGGGTTTCGTAGAACCTTACTCCGATAGCATCATAGATAGCATTGGAAATAGCCGGGAACGTAGGCTGCACAGCGCCCTCACCTGTTTCTTTGGCGCCAAAGGGAGCCGTGGGGTCGTAGCTGTCCGTCAGAGTATTGATGGACATTTCAGGCATTTCCCAAACAGTCGGTATTTTGTAGTCGTGGAAGTTGGGGTTCAAGTGCTTGCCATCTTCATCGTATACCTGGTTTTCATAGAGTGCCGAACCCATATTGTACACAATGGAGCCTTCCACCTGGCCGTCTGCAGCCATGGGGTTGACCATGGTGCCCATATCGCCGGATTCGGTTACCTTCTTCACGTAAACACGGCCGGTTTCTGTGTCAACTTCCACTTCATGCACCTGGCAGCTGAAACCAAAGGTGGGCGAGTGACCGATATTGGCGCCCTGAACCCTGTTGCCGCTTACGAGGTCAATACCTTTGCGCCGCGGCGGCGAGAAGTGACCGATACCTACCAGGGTGCCGGTGGTGCTGGTGGCTATATCCACTGCTTCATACCAGGACATGGATTTCTTGGTCTCATACATCGAAGAGATGGTATGATCTTTGATGATCAGGTGGTCAGCCCGCACACCCAGCTTCTGACCAGCAATTTCTTTGAGCTTTTGATTGATGGGCTCGGCGGCTGCTCTAATTGCCGTGCCGGTGGCGTAGGTCAGCCGGCTGGCAAAAGTGCCCAGGTCAAAAGTGCCTGTTTCCGTGTCGTGTGATTGGACGTGGACATCTTCGAAGTGAACACCCAGTGCTTCAGCGGCCATCTGAGCCATGACCGTATTAACGCCCTGGCCGATATCGGTGGCAGCGCAATGCAGGGTCACTCCGCCTTCGGTATCAACCCGGATCAATGCAGTGGTATGGGGCTTGTAGTTCAGGTAAAGGGTATAGGCTGTACCAGTGATGTAGTTACCGCCGGCCAGACCGATACCTTTACCGAAAGGCAACTTGCCGCGCTTTTCCAGGTAACCTGATTTTTCCACTGCAGTGGTGAGGCAACGGCTATATTCCGTATGGGGCACATACATATTGTTGGCACATGTATAGCCTGAAACGACAGCGTTTTTCAATTTCAGTTCGTAGGGGCTAATGCCCATCATATCGGCCAATTCATCAAGCATTACTTCCATGGCGAACCTGGGCTGCACCCCACCGAGACCGCGGTTGGCGCCGCTGCTGTTCTTGTTGGTATATACGTTTTTCAGAATGGAACGTGCATTGGGGACTTTATAGGGTAAGTGAATCATCGAGCCGGTGTAGAACATAACCACAACACCCCAGCTGGCGTACGCACCCTTATCCATGACATTTTCAAAATCAACAGCCTGGATATAACCTTCCTTGTCGAGACCAATTTTCATTTTCATGAAGCATGGGTGACGGCCATGGCCGTGCAAAAATACTTCCTCGCGCTCAAAGGTGCATTTAACCGGCCGGCCGGTCTTTCTGGACAGCAAGCTGGCGACAAATTCATTGGGGCAAGCTTCACCTTTACCCCCAAAGCCACCGCCTACCGTGGGGATGGTGACCCGAATTTTGCTCATCGGCATATCTAAGACTATTGATAGCTGGCGGTGCAGATAGTGGGGCACCTGGTTGCTGGACCACAACTGAAGCCTGCCGCTTTGGGGCTCGTAGCTGGCTAAGGCAGATTGTGGTTCGATAAAGCTTTGGTGCGGCCTGCCCACTTTGATTTCTCTTTCCAGGACATATTCGGACTCGGCAAAGGCTTTTTCCACATCGCCGTAAACTTGTTTACCTTCGTGGCAGATATTGCCGGGCCTGTCCTCATGGATCAGAACCTCATCAGCCCGCGCCATAGACTCGAAGGGATCCAGCAGTACCGGCAGGGGCTCGTATTCCACTTCAATTAGATCAAGGGCTTTCTCGGCAGTTTCTTCATCAACAGCTGCCACCGCAGCTACACCTTCACCATGGTAGCGGACCTTATCAATAGCCAGCACTGTCTCGTTGCAATTGTGAGGCACGATACCATACCTGTTCGGGGCTTCATCCCCGGTGAGCACTGCCACAACTCCAGGCAGAGCCTCTGCTTTACTGGTGTCGATTTTAACAATCTTTGCATGGGCGTAGTCCATGCAGCGTTTTATTTTGGCATAGAGCATGCCCGGGAGGACCATGTCATCAGCATAAATTGCTTCACCCTTAGCTTTAGCCGGCGCATCCACTTTCGGCACGCTTCTTCCGACCTGAGTAAACCTTCTTTCATCTAAATACGAAGGCACTCCTTCACGCACATACCCTGATGGTTGGCCTTCCGGCACTAAAGTTTCCCGCTCGTCAAAGTATTTCATTTACTTCACCTCCTGTGCAGACATAGTTTCGGCAGCCATTTCTATTGCCTCAACTATCCTCTTATATCCTGTACAACGACAAAGGTTTCCTTCGATAGTATGCTTGATGTCATACAGGGTTGGCCTGGGGTTCTTGTCCAGCAGTGCCTTAGCTGACATCAGCATACCAGGTGTGCAATAACCGCACTGGATCGCACCATGGTTGACAAAGGCCTCCTGGATCGGGTGCAGTTCACCACCCGGTAAAGCCAGTCCTTCCACCGTGGAGATTTCTTTGCCATTGCAGGTTACGGCCAGGGTGAGACAGGATAAAGTGGGTTCACCATCCACCAGCACGGTGCAAGCGCCACAGTCGCCTTTCCCGCAACCTCTCTTGGTCCCGGTAAGACCTAGCTGCTTTCTGAGCACGTCAACAAGCAAGTCTCTGGTGTTGACAAATATATCATATTCCCGCCCGTTGATAATTAAATGAATAGGTTTTTTCAATATTTACACCTCCTGGGCGGCGGCATACGCCTCTTTAAGTAATCTACGGGTAAGCACACCAACTATTTCATTGCGGTACCATGCGGAAGCTCGGACGTCAGAAATAGGCACAGCTTCGCTCTGAGCTGCTTCGGCAGCTTTTTCAATTAATTCATCGCTCAGTTTTTGCCCGTTTAAAAGGGCGGGAATCTTTTCAGACACCAGTGGTTTAACAAAAACAGAACCCAAGACTGCTTTTACATTCTTGATGGTCTGCTTATCGTTTTCCAGTTCAATATTGACCGCCATATTGACACAGTCAATCTCAGCTGCATCCCTGGCGCCCATATCAGCAAAACGGCAAGCCGAATGGGGAGCTGGTTCCGGCAGGACAAACTTGGTCAAGATCTCGTTTTCATTCAGGTCGATCCTTCTGACACCCTGGATGAAGTCTTCCAGAGGCATTTCCCTTTCACCCTTAACACTACCGAGAACCACTTTAGCACCATAGGCTATTAGGGGCGGCGGGGTTTCTCCGGCTGGAGAAGCGTTGCAGCTGTTGCCGCCAACAGTACCCATTGCCCTGACCTGGGTTGACCCAAGCCTGCTCGCAGCATAGGCAAGGGCTGGATATTTCTCTTGTACTTCCTTGGAAAACTCAATCTCTGAAATCTTGGTAGTCGCACCGATGCTCATTCCATTGCCGGGCTCGTTATGAATGCCATGGAATTCTTTAATGTTTTTGATGTCAACCAAGTTTTCCGGCTTTACTAGCTTATCCTTCATCAATACAATCAGGTCTGTACCGCCGGCAAGGATTCTGGCCTTACCGCCCAGGCGTTCCATCAATTCATAAGCTTCGCCCGGCGTTTCAGGAACATAATACTCAAAATCGTTTGCTATCACTATCAAGCCACCTCCTTAGCATATCTGGGACTTCGAATTACTAGTTGTTCACCTGCTTAATTACCGCACACAGAAAACAACTGCCCAGGGTCAGAAGATCCGAGGCCGAGGAACACCTTTATTCGACAACACCCCTCCTCTATATAATTAATATCAATAATAACCTCAACGACCTCTGAATCCCTGTAATACTGTCTATATACAGGCCACTGCAATGCGGCCCTGACCCACCCTATCGCACAAGACTTACAAGTACATGCTCTAGGCGATGAAAGCCATTGCTTTCCATTACTATGGACTATAATAATTATAAATAAGCGTTACTTATAAGACAAATTTAAAAATCTAATATAGTATTTTCGCATAATAAAGATTGGTTATATCATTGATTTATAAATCATATTAATCGAAGCATTATATGCGATAAATCTATTAAATATATAATCATTGTTTATATCTTATCCAATATTGCAATAATATTACCGTCAAATAATTTTGCTTTTGTGAGAGACACATAAAAAAAGTATAGCCAGCCGATTCAGGGATATACCCGCATAGCTGGCTGTACTTATTCATACTTTCTGAAGCAATATTTTCCGTTTGCAAAAAAAATTGAATTCGATAAACATATTTAATAAATAAAATTTATGATGATCATAAAAGGATATTGTGGGCGGAGTAATGAATAAACTTAACATCTTTTAATTATTCATCACAGCAGGAGGTTTTATTAATGCACGTAATAAGCAGCAGCTGTATAAAATGCAATCTTTGTGCCAAAGGTTGCCCTATTAACCCTAATTGTGACGGGGATAAATGCAGGATATACTGCAGTGGTTCTGTTTGTCCGTTAGGCGCAATCGTTGAGGAAGAGAAACAGTATGTGATTACAGACAAATGCAACGATTGCGGGCGCTGTGTGCGCGTCTGCCCGGTAGGTGCAATCAGTTTTAAACCAGAACAAGGGGACCGGATGAGTCTTCCCGGTAACAAATAAGCCGGTGGTATAGTATAATACACCGGCACTTCTTAATAAGACTTAAAGCAGCTGAGCACTCATGATTATTATCCTGACAAGCTCTGTGTACGAGTTGCCTACTAAAAGGAAAAGGCGTCCTTTAAGAACGCCTTTTTGCCTATAGCCAACTTTGCATATTTGTTGCAACGCTCTATGGAGTTACAGTAGCGGCATTTATCTCAGGCTCTACAAAGGGCTCACCTAAACCGCTGATATTAAACTTACCTTTCATATCGAAGAGCATATTTATCGTCTGAGGACCCGGTTCCCCGGTTTCATCCTCAACTACTTCCGGATTTTCCATGGCCAGTTCCATCATTATATCCATCTCAACAACATCGCTAATCAGGGTTTCCTTGTCGATGAAAACGGTATATGAGTAATCCATCTTGGAGTTAGCCAACAGCTTTTGCAGCTCTTCCTGTACCTCCTCAGCTGTTGCATCTGCTGCCGGATCAACCGGTACCGGCTGCATGACCTGCTGGATCATACCATGAAAATTCCCCATAAATTTCTCTAAGTCCAAGCATGCATTAACCACATAATAGTTTTTGCCGTCAACAACCTTATCGTTGCCGAAATTGAGGATAACGCCCATCTCTTTCATCTGTTCTACGGCTTTAAGGGGATCGGACTGAATGGACATCTGTTCCTGCAAGAATTCTGCCGAGAAAGGCTGCTCCAAAGCCGTCCATTCTTGCCCCGGCATTTTCATGTACATCTTCTCTTCATCCATATACATTTCTATGGTCATCTCAGGAACTTGCGCAGCCTCATTAGCCAAAACCGTCTCGACCACATAAAGCTTCATGGGATTCTCCTGGATTTGCCCTTCAAGAGTCATACTCATTTGGACGGGTGACTCCACAATCTTGTCATCTGCCATGAGCTTCATGAGCAAGTCGAAGCCACCGGACATGGAATAAGTGTTATAAGCCTGGGAAGCGGCAGTTGCCTTAACCAACAGATCAGATGGGTTCATACCGTCCCTGGTCTCATTTCTGTTCAGGATCACTGCCAGAGTCTCTGCATTCCAGTCAACTTCAAAACCAAAAGCACTGGCCACCGCGCGCAGCGGGATATAAACGGTACCATTAGCCCTGTATGGAGCCCGGGGCAATGCTACCGCTTGGCCGTCCAACATGGCTTCATATTTACCATTGGTTAAAGAAAGGGTAGCATCATTTTCAGTAATGGTGTAGGTATCACCGGCTTCACTAAAATCAGCGCCGGCCAAGCCGGTATAAGTTTCAGCGGCTACCATGGTCACTCCATCCTCGATGACAAAAACAGGCGCGGGTACTCTGTCACCATTGACCAACAAATGGGCCTGAGCAGCGGCAAAGGCGGGCGCAGTTGTTAGTGCCAGCAACAACGCGGCCAATACCACCAAAAACATGCTCTTTTTCAAACTTACCAACTCCTTTTTTAGCAAAACAAAAAGATTTCACGATTGTCACACCGGCATGCAGCACTTGGCCTCAGTATTACTGGCCGCCCAGTAACCCCCGTCAATTAACTAACCAGCAGCATGCTCAGCAAAGAACCCGGCTCCTTTATGCCTTTAAAAACCACGGGGTAAAAAACCATCCCCCTTTCACAGGGCAAACTACCAAAAGAGACCTATTGATAAATTATTTGTAATAATTATAACATACATATGCTTGTACAACCTCCCTGATTATTACTTATAGAACAATTATGGTAGACATATTTTAGCAGCGGTGTTAATATAAAAAAAATGAATAGCTGTTCAGGCATCCCCCGGGCTGGGGGATAAAAATGGGAACCGGGTGCAAATCCCGGACGGTCCGGCCACTGTAAGTGGGGAGTGTCTCCCAATATGCCACTGGGCTTTATGCCTGGGAAGGCGGGAAGTGCACAATGAGCCGCAAGTCAGGATACCTGCCTGGATAGTGTTGGCGATCATGTGGCCTTCCAAGGAAAGGTCAGTGGTGTTAGGGGCAAATATGTATTTGTGCTTATTTGTTTAACTACCCTGGTCTTTGTAAAAAGGCCGGGGTTTTTGCTTCTACGGCAATGTATCAAATCAAAGGAGGTTTTGTGTTGTTTAAAAAATTTCAGCGCTTTAAAGCCTTCCTGGTACTGTTGGCGCTATTTACCCTGGTAAGTGTGCTCACCCCGCTGCCTCTGCTGCAGCCCTCTTATGGCGCGACACTCACTGCCGCCGCACAGGCCGGCAGGGCCATTGACTTTATTAAGGAACAGTACCTGAGCGGCCAGACGGTTGACGGCTTTGCCGCCTATATCCTGGAGCTGGCCGGCGAGGATCTCTCCGGGGATGCATGGAAAAGAGAAGGAGACCATCAGCCGCTGAGAGCCAAAATGGACAGCCTGGCCGGCCTGCTTGGCGATGGCAACACTCTGATCACTTACATAATCGCTACTCAAAACAGTGACGGCACCTTCGGCCCTTATGCCAACGAGTATTGCACCAAGGTGTCGCTGCAGGCCCTGGCGGCAGTGGCGGGCGATACCACCGGCACGGAAGTGAACGATAGGGTAAATAAGGCGATCAGCCATGCTGTCTCTTATTTTCAAGAGGGCTACCGGAGCGGTTCCCTGACCTATGAGCCCAACGGCTGGAGCTTCGATTACCGCTGCGTGGCGGCACTGGCCTCTGCCGGTGAGGATCTCGCGGCAGGCGATTGGGTATATGACGGGCAATCATTACAAGAAAAGGTGTTAGATCTGGCCGGGGAGGCCGCGGCCAACCCGGAACTGCGCACCCCGGTGGAATTGGCCAAGGAGCTTATCGTGCTGCTGGCCGTTGACCCTGCCTCACCGGACATCGCTGCTCTGGCGGAGGGCATTATTGCTCGGGCTGACAGCGCCAGGCCGGGGCAATTTGGCGACAGCATTTATGACGATGTGCTGGTGCTGAACGCCCTTGGCCAGGCAGGCTGGCTGGGCGACCTGGATCAGAATGAAATCCTGGACTATCTCAATACTTACCGGCATGTCCATTATGACAGCATGGGTGAGCCTGCCGGGGCCTCCTGGGGAGGTTTTACCCCCGCGGAACCGGATCTGACGGCGCAAGTGCTCAACACACTGGCCTATTGCACTGATGCGGCAAACCCGGACAGCGGCGTTTACGGGGCTATCCGGGACGGACTGGCCTATCTCAACGCTATCCAGGATCAGAACACAGCAGCTATTACTGCTGAGTGGGACAGCACCTATGCCACGGCAGAAACCCTGCTGGCCCTAAAAGCGCTGGGCTGGAGATATGAGGATTATGCCGGCGAAGGATCTGCCTGGCTGAAAAAATCACCTACCAAAACCATAGCCCAGTGCCTGCTGGCGGCCAACAAGTCTGAGGATAACGGCCGGGTTGACCGCCTGGTCAACCTGCTGGCAGGGCGGCAAATAGCTGCCGGCGACGGTGAGGGCTCCTTTGAAAACAGCGTCTACAGCGATATGTGGGCCTATCTTGCCCTGGGCGAAGCCGGCAGGCTCAACGCCATTGATACCGGGGCCGCCTGCAGCTACATCCTGGCAAAACAGGGCGCCGACGGCTCCTGGGGCGAGACTTTCGGAGATAGCTATTATCCCGATGTCTTATCTACCACCCAGGCCATCCGTTCCCTTACTTATTTTCCTGATGCGGCAAGCCCCGCGGTACAGGCGGCTATTGACAAAGGTCTTCTTTATTTAAAGAGCCTGCAGCAGCCGGACGGGGGCATATATGCAGCGCCCTTTGATGATCCGGCCATCGACAACTCCGAACTGGTGGTCACCCTCTACCGGTTAAAACAGGATCCAGCTGCAGTTGAGTGGGAAAATGAGGCAGGTTTAACTCCAGTTGACTACCTGTTGAACAATACTATGAACGAGGACGGCAGCTTTGGCACCTCCAGGAACATCATGGGTGCAGCTGAAGCATTGTCCGCCCTCTTGCTGGTAACAGGCGAGGGCAATCCTTCCGGAGGAGGAGGTGGAGGAGGATCCGGGACTCCACCGGATGAAGACGTGATCAACGTCAGAATCGCCGTCGTTGGAGCAGATGGCCGGATCCTCTTTGGTCCCGGGAGTGTGAGGGTCAGCAGGGATGGACTATGGGGTCAAACTGTGCTGGGAACACTGGACGCTACAGGTTTAAGCTACACCGCTGACGCGGGCACAGGCTTCGTCAGCGACATCGAAGGCCTTACCAACAGCGGCATGAACGGTTGGATGTTCAAGGTCAATGAAGTGGTGGCAACAACATCCGGCAAAGAGCAGCGGGTGCGGGAAGGTGATCGTATCGTCTGGTGGTACAGCCAGGATATCAATTCAACCGGCCCTGGCTGGAATGAACTGCAAAGTGGTTACATTGCCCTACCCGGCGCTGACAACGCTGAAGTCATTGACGAATATCAGTCCCTGGAACAGCTTACCAGCCAGGAAGTGCTGGCGAAACTGAAAGAATTAAACCATTTATTGGGCTTACCCCAGGACAAGAGCGAATTGGGTAACGTGGAGGAAGCAGGCCCGGCTGTGCATGTGGTTGGGGGAGATAAACTCCTTTCCAGATCCTCATACTTGAGCCTGCAAGCAAAACTGACCGCTAATACAGTCCACCTGAAACAGCTGGTGGCAACCGGCACAGGGGCGATCATCAGCGATACATTAAATGAAATCACTCTGGTGATACCGGGCGGCGCCTTGAGCCAGGATCAAGAAATCATCGTTACAAAGGCGAGCACCGACAACTTGATCAGCTATCCTGCAGGCTACCTGCCAGTCACCGCCGTATTCAGTTTTGGGCCCGACGGCACTTATTTCAACAAACCGGTTGCCTGTACCCTGAAAATCGCCCTGCCACCTCTTGTCAAGACAGACAATTTGGTCCTGGCCTATTATAATAAAGCTGAAGAAGCCTGGATCGCCCTGCCGGCGGTAGTGGATGCAGACAACGGGTTAATTCTGGCCCAGATTAATCATTTCTCGGATTATATTGTACTGGCTAAGTTGGAGAAAAAGCCTTTTGTAGATGTAACTCCGGCTGCCTGTGGTTGGGCCCTGGAGGCAATAGAAACCCTGGCCGGAGCCGGTGTGCTTGACGGCACTGACTATGAGCATTATATGCCGGATCTGCCGATTACCAGGGCTGAATTGACCAAATTACTGGTCAAAGCATTAAACCTGCCGGCGGATGAAACCGCCACCACCTTTATTGATGTTCCTGACACAGCATGGTATGCCGGTTACACTGCAGCTGCGGCCGGAGCTGGTCTGGTCAAGGGTTACGAAGACGGCTCTTTTCGTCCCCACAGGCCCGTTACCAGGGAGGAACTGGCCGTAATTCTGGTGCGCGGGTTGGAATTAACCGCCCGGCCGGGCGCAACCTTGCCCTTCAACGATGCGGAGGAGGTTTTCACCTGGGCTAAAGACAGTGTAACAATCGCTGCCGGCTGCGGGCTGCTCCATGGTTACCCGGATGGCACCTTCCGGCCCCGGGGGCAAGTCACCAGGGCTGAGAGCGCAGTTATGCTTTATCGCGCCTTGTGCAACGAAATAAAGTAAAAATAATTTAAAATCAGGTGACCATCATGCCAAAAAAACTGTGGTATTTGCTCCCCTTCTTATTACTGATACTCTGCCTGCTGGTCCCGGGCATCCTGGCCGACAGGCAGGGTAAAAGCAACGAACCGGCAGACCTTCCCGTTGCCGCCGGGGATACGGCCATGCCTGCCCTCTCCGGTGAAGAGAGCAACGGCGATGCTAAAGAGAGCAACGGTGATGCGCCAGCGACGCAGCAAGCCGCGAGCATTCCAGCTGAGGCGGCCAAAGAGGCAAAAGAGACAACTGACGCTAACACCGAAGGGGTGCAGGAACCGGTTCCCCGCGATCCGGTTGACAATTCCACCAAACCCGCCAGCAATGAAACATTGACGGTCAAGGTCAACATCGCCGTAGCGGGTAAAGACGGGCAACTCCTCTTTGGTCCCGGTTCAGTAGAGCTTGCTTCAGAGGCAACAGCCTTAGATGCCCTGGCAGCCACCGGCCTGGACTATGCAACCTCTAAACGCTACCCTGAGCTAGTCGAAACAATAGCAGGCTTCAGCAATAAGGGGCAGGCCGGCTGGCTCTACCAGGTGAATGACGAAGTGCCTTTAGTGGCTGCCGGTAAAAAAGAGGTCTCGGCCAATGACCGGGTGCTCTGGTGGTACAGCAACAGCATCACCGACCCCGTTCCCAGCTGGGAACAGCTGACACAATAAGCTTAAGTTAAGCAGCTTTTGAGCTTGTACTAAGTATAAGTAAATGAAGTAGATTGAAGTAGATTATTGAAGTAAATTAAATTAAGAAAGCAAAAAACCGCCCCCTGCTTCCTTTCAATTGAAATACTTAATTGAACAACAAAGGTGTTGGTAAATAATGATGATAATAAAAAGAATAAGCCGTATAGTTTTATTGATAGCAGCCATGCTGCTGTTATCCATCCCCGCTGCGGCAGCTACAACCGTTACCCCAGAGGAGATCAAGCACCACCTGGATAAAACGGCTGCTTATCTTTTAGGCCAGGAGAAGGAGCAAAATCGCCCCCTCTCACCCTGGAGTTATATCGCCCTGGCCACCAGCGGACGAGACCTGGACGGCACTATGGTGCTGCAGTCCTGTGCACAGCAACTGGAGCTGTTACAACCTGACGATGAGCTGAACAACTATAGCCTCTTGCTCCTGACCCTGCTCGCTGCCGGGCAGGATCCCCATAACTTCAAGGGACATAATCTTGTGGCCCGGCTGCAAGCCGCCCAGTTACCGGACGGCAAGTTTGCAGACAACATAGACCACAGCGGCGCGGGGGCCTACGGCCAGCAGGTGTTGCTCAACGCTCATGTTTGGGCGGTACTAGCCCTGCACGCCGCAGGGGCAGAATGCCCGGACGAGGCAAAGGCAAGACAGTGGCTCATCGACCAGCAACACCCTGATGGAGGCTTCAACTGGAATTTACTTGATGCCGGCTCTGATGTGGACTCCACCGGCATGACCCTGACGGCCCTGGGCCTGCTGGGGGAAAGGCAGGACAGCCCCGCGGTGCAAAAGGCCGTAAACTACTTAAAGCAGGCCCAGGAAAACAACGGTGGTTTCGCCTCCTGGGGAGCTGTGAATCCCGAATCCTGCAGCTATGTTATTGAAGGCCTAACCGCTGTCGGCATCGATCCCCTGGGGACTGAATGGACCAAACCCGGCGGCAATATGGCCAGCGCTATCTTGAGCCACAGCTTGCCCGACGGCTCCTTTGAACACACCAAAGGCGGAGGCAGCAATCCCATGGCTACGGAGCAGTCTTTAATCGGCCTGTCCGACGTATATTACGGCAACACGGTTGTAGAACGGTTGCAACAAAAAAACCAGTACCGGCGGGTGGTTAAATTCACTCTGGGCGCAACTGCCTATCAGGTAGTGGAGAACGGCCAAAAACAGGTTATGAACGCCGACGCGGCCCCTTTCCTGGAAAATGATCGCACCTACGTCCCTGTGCGTTATCTGGCCCTTGCCCTGGGCATACCGGAAAGCGGCATAAGCTGGCTGCCGGACACCCAAACCGTAGAGCTGTCCCATAATGGCATCACTGTCACTATGGCCATAGGTGACAATGTAATCTACATCAACAACCAGCCGCTGACGATGGATGTCGTTCCTCTGATTAAGCCGCCGGGACGCACTTTTCTGCCGGCCCGTTACGTGGCTGAAGCCTTCGGATACCAGGTTAGCTGGCAAGGGCAAGATCAAACGGTCACTATAGCGGCAAAATAATACTGCCCAAAAGCCGGCATAGGAGCGAGCCCATGTTACAGAGCTTATTTTATCAGGAGAAAGGCACATTTCTGCAAAGCCTGCACCCTGCCGTTTCTCTTACCTATATCACGGTCCTGCTGTTAACAGCCCTGGTCTTCGACCATCCTTTTTACCTGGTGAGCATATTGCTGGCCACCTGGCTTGCTATCCGGGCAGCCGACGGAATGACTGCCTGGGAAAGTTACTTAAAGGTTGCCCTCTGGCTGGCGCTTTTGGTCATGCTCATTAACCCTCTGGTCAATCACAACGGTTCCAGCGTGATATGGTACGGGCCGGCTCTGCCTCTGTTTGGCCGGTTTACCGTCACCATGGAAGCGGTTGCTTTTGGTGCGGCCATGGGCATACGCCTTCTGGCGCTGGTGAGCATATTCTGCCTGTTTAACCAGATTATCCACCCGGACCGCTTTTTCAGCTTGCTGGCCAGGTTTGCCGGGAAGTCCGCCCTGGTCCTTTCCCTGACCACCAGGCTGCTGCCGGTGATGGCCCTGGCCATGGGGCGGATCAGCGAGGCCCAGCAACTGCGCGGCGTGGATTTTATCCAAGGCACCCTTACTCAGCGCCTGAAAAAAAGTACTGACCTGTTGAACATCCTGCTGGTGACTTCTCTGGAAGATTCCCTGCAGGTGGCTGAGGCGATGCACGCCAGGGCTTTCGGCAGCGGACCCCGCACCCGCTACCGGCAGAACCTGTTCCGCCCGCGGGATGGTATCTGCCTGAGCAGTTGTTTTTTAGCCCTGGCCATATCCTTTTACTGCCTGTTTAGCGGCGCGGCCGGCTACGAATATTTCCCGGCCCTGAGTGCCCTTTACGGCAGCGAGACAACCCTGCCGGCACTGGCTTTATTATTGCTTTTACTCAGTTGGCCTGCCTTACTCAGTTGGGGGTGGAACCATTGCCGTTATTTGAAATCAAAAATCTAACCTACTACTATCCTGAAACAGCACGGCCGGCGCTACAGAATATCCACCTGGCAATAGAGGAAGGCGAATTCGTGCTGGTAGTGGGAGGTTCCGGCTCCGGCAAATCCTCCCTGGCCAGGGCCCTTACAGGGCTCATCCCCGATTTCTACGGCGGCAGGATCGGGGGTCAGGTATTGCTTAAGGGGCAAAACATACAGACTCTGGACAGGCGCCAAATTGCCGGCACTGTAGGCATGGTCTTTCAAGATCCGGAACAGCAATTAGTCATGACCGGCGTGCAGGCTGAAATAGCCTTCGGCCTGGAAAACCTGGGCTTGCCCCCGGCAGAGATGTTCCGCCGGGTAGCCGAAGTAGTGAGTTTTCTCAACCTGACCCCAATTAAACTTTCGTTTACAGCCGGCCTTTCCGGCGGGCAGAAACAAAAGCTGGCTCTGGCATCAATTCTGGCCATGCAACCCGGCGTGCTGATCCTGGATGAACCCACCTCCCAACTCGATCCCGCGGCCGCCGAGGAATTTTTTAATTTAATCAAGCGTTTGAACGAAGAAATGAACTTCACCATCATCCTGGTGGAGCAGCGCCTGGAGCGCTGTTTTCACCTGGCCGACAGGGTGCTCGTCATGGAAAACGGCTCAATTGTCCAAGACGGTTCACCTGCTGCAGCGGCAGCCTGGCAGTGCGCCAGGGGCCTCCCTTTTGTGCCCCCGGTGGCAGCCCTTTTTGCCAGGGCAGGCTCCCCCTCAGTGCCCCTTACAGTTAAGGAAGGGCGACTGCTGGTAAAAAAAATGTTTTACCGCAGCACCCCGGCCGAAATCTCCCTTGACAACGCCAAACAGGAACGACCGGCAGATCGGACCCCGGTTATTGACGTTGAAGATCTCTGGTTTTCCTATCCTAACGGCAATGAAGTATTGCACGGTGTTGATCTGAAGGTATACAGCGGCGAATTTGTGGCTCTGCTGGGAGAAAACGCCGCAGGCAAAACAACTTTGCTGAAACACCTGGTGGGGCTGTTAAAACCGGATCGCGGCCGGGTGCGCATTTTAGAACGGGATACACGCCGGACCACCCCCCAGGAATTGGCGCACTTCGTGGGCTACCTGTCCCAAAACCCTAACGATTACCTCTTTCAAGCAACTGTGGCCGACGAATTGCGCTTCACCCTCACCAACCTGGGCCTGGCAGAGGGGGACCGTATCGACCGGGTGCTGGAAAAGCTGGCCCTGGAAAGCTTCCGGGCGGCCAATCCCCGGGACTTAAGCAGCGGCGAAAGACAGCGGGTAGCCCTGGCCTCGGTCATGGTAGCAAAACCGCAGCTTTTAGTCCTTGACGAACCCACCAGGGGCCTTGACTACGGGCTAAAAGAACGGTTGGGCCGGCTGCTGCGGGCAATAGCAGCGGAAGGAACCACCATACTGGTAGTGACCCATGATGTGGAGTTTGCGGCTGAATATGCCCGCCGGGCTGTGATGCTGTTTGACGGCAGGATTGCGGCGGACGGACCCAAACAGCAAATACTGGGCGGTTCCATGTTTTACGCGCCGCAAATCAGCAGGCTATTTCGGCATATTGACGACCAGGTGTTTACTTTCGAGGAAGGACTCACCAGATTACGCCAGGCACAAGGTAACTTATAGTAAAGTGTCTTACATATACGGCTCCTGCAGAACCGAAAAGACCTTGCTACCCAGGTTTCGCCTTTGGATTGCTAGAGGGGTTGTTAACCTGTTATGCGAGAGGGGGATAAACTTGAACTGGGCTTTGCTGGCCGGTGCCATCATATTTTTGATCATACTTTTTTTATACTGGAGCTTTGAAACAGGTTCTGCCACCACAAGGGAAATTGCTGTCATTGCCGTACTCGGGGCCATCGCCGGCCTGGGGAGAATTTCCCTGGCAGCCGTGCCGAGTATACAACCCGCCACCTTTCTGGTCATCGTAACGGGTTATGTTTTTGGCCCCAGGACGGGGTTCATGGTCGGCGCTACCGCCGCCCTGACCTCAAATTTCTTTCTCGGCCATGGCCCCTGGACACCCTGGCAGATGTTTGCCTGGGGCCTGGCCGGTGCCAGCGCGGGCTATTTCCGGCGGCTCTTTCCAATCCCGCGTAAAGGACCCATGATCGCTTTCCAGTTCGCCTGGGGCTACCTTTTTGGCTGCATTATGAATATCTGGACCTGGACCACGTTCATTTCGCCCTTAAACTGGCATTCCTTTCTGGTTACCTACGCCGCCAGCCTCTGGTTTGACACCCTGCATGGCATAGGCAATGTGCTATTCTACTTTTTTTTTGGCACCGGCGCCATTAATATTCTACAGAGGGTTAAAAGAAAGCTTGAAATCAGCCGCCTGCCGGTACAGCGCCAGGAGGACACCACACTGCCCGGATGATCTGCTCAACCTTTCGACCGCTGCTTTTTCATGATGCTGTCCACAGCCAGGATCCCGGCCACCGACACTGCATCGGAGATAACACCGGACCAGACCATCTCAATGGCCTTTTCCCAATCCACCGCATAGACTTCAATAAATTCCCCTTCATCCAGGTTTTGCTCCACCCTGGACAAATCTGAGGCAAAAAACACATGCAAAACCTCAGTGCAGATACCGGGGGTGCTGTGGACACTGAATAGCCTGGTCATCTCTCCTGCTTTATAGCCGGTTTCTTCCTGCAATTCCCGCCTGGCTGCCGCCTCAATTGCTTCACCGGGGTCAATATTCCCGGCCGGCAATTCCATGGTGTTCCTCCCCACGGCGCACCGGTATTGTTTTACCAGCAGCAGCTTTCCCTCCCGGGTCACAGGGACGACGATAACCGCTTCCGCATGCTCAATAATTTCCCTCTTGCCGATACTGCCGTCGGGTAATTCTACCGTATCAATTCTTAAGTTAAGCACTTTACCCTGAAAAATTGTATCTGAATGAAGTATTTTCTCCGTAACATCTCCCATAGTAACACTCCCTTTATAATCTAATGTTTACTATTAACAGCTTAGTTTTGCTTTGCATTTCACATCAGGCAACACATGCCATATGAATAATATGCTCATATGATAAATTTTCTCCAGCACCTATTATAGCAAGCAGCAAGGAGACAAGTCCACGCACGAACTGCTCAAATAGCAAAAAATCCCGGATACCGGGCACATACTTTACTCTATCAGGTCTTTATTTCACGTTAAGCAGCTTTACCTTCCAGCTGATATTCTGTTAAAATACTGGTTGCCAATAAAATATTACAAAGTGAGACTTAAGATGAAAAAGCTTTTTCCTTTACTGGGCCTTATTACATTATTACTGATTGTTGGAGTAGCCTGCCAGGCTCCCGTAGACAGGGCTCCGGATCTAGACGTTTCCGACATAAGCACAGCCCCCTTTGCCGTTCACTTTCTTGATGTGGGCAACGCTGACGCCGCTGTTGTAACCTGCGCAGGGCAAACTCTCTTAATCGACGGCGGCAATACTGGGGACAGCAGCTTGCTGGTAGCTTACCTGAAGAAACTTAATATTGATCGACTGGATTATGTAGTATGCACCCATGCCCATGAAGATCATGCCGGTGGTCTGGCCGGTCCGTTGAATGTCTATAAAGCAGGCAAGGTCTTTGCAACAGATATCACCTATGATTCAGTTCCATATCAAAGTTTTCTTAAGGCCGTGGCCAGGCAGGGGCTGGACATTACCGTGCCCACCCCCGGTGAGAGCTTCCACCTGGGCAACAGCACCGTGCAATTTATCGGGCCCGTCATCCCAAACCATGATGACCTTAATGAGTCTTCCATCGTCCTGCGGGTCGTTTTCGGGGAAACATCCTTCCTTTTTACCGGAGATGCCGGTTATGAAGCTGAACATGCTATGCTTGAAGCCGGCTATGAGCTAGGCTCGACAGTTTTAAAAGTTGGGCATCACGGCAGCAACAGTTCTACTTCCTATGTATTTTTGCGTGAAGTCTTACCCGCCTATGCAGTGATATCAGTGGGAGCTGACAATCCCTATGGACACCCGTCAGAGCAGGTTTTAAGCCGCCTGCGTGACGCAGGTACAGCCGTTTACCGGACTGATTTACAGGGTGATGTGATTGCTGTAAGCGACGGTCATAAGGTAACCTTCCGGACGGGAAAAAACGCCAACATCAAGACCAATCCCACTGAAAAACAACCTGAAAGTGGCACTTACATCGGCAATATCAATTCCAAAGTTTTTCACTTGCCGTCTTGTGCCAACTTACCCTCGGAAAAGAACAGGATCTACTTTGCCGGCCGCCGTGAAGCGCTGGCGGCAGGTTATACCTCCTGTGGTAACTGCAAGCCTTAAATTAAACCAAAATATCTAATAATCAGTTGCTGAATAGCTTAATTCAAGATATTCAGTTTTCGCTTGTATTATTGTGGTTAACTGTCGATTTCTCCGATCATCTTTTCAATCCGCTTAAAAATGCCTGGATAATCCTGACCCCCAGGCTGGTTTAACTGTTCTTCCATTTGCTTAAGCTGCACATAGTGCTTTTTATCAGAGGTTACATGCACGTTAAAATCAGCGGCCATAGCCTTAATTTTATTATGCACCTCATTTTTGATGGCTTTGAGGCGCAGCCTGTCAAAACCCGTCACTTTTACGCCAACGGTCACTTCCTGGTTGAGAGCTACTGCCGTGCTCTCCTTGACTCCTTGGACAGAAAGGGCTGCTTCCCGGGCCCTTTCAGCCAGGGCCACATCGACACGGAAAGACAAATCCTGGCCTTCCTGACTCATTTGCTTTTGCATAGGGGCTTGCTGCCCACAGCCGGCTGTCAACAACATTAAGATCATAAACACAACAACCCTGGCCGGGCTTTTCATAACTTTCACCTATCCTATCTTTACTTTCACCTGAACTATCCTTTGGGCTTAAAGAACAGCGCTGCCATGAAACCAAAGATAATGGCCGCAGAGATGCCGGCACTGGTTATCTCAAAAATCCCGGTAAGAATCCCGATTATCCCATAGGCCTCAGCTTCCGATATGGCGCCCTGGTATAAAGAATTGCCAAAGCTGACAATGGGGATGGTAGCCCCGGCCCCGGCAAAATCTATTAAAGGAGCATAGAGCCCCAGGCCGCCTAAAACGGCGCCTGAGACTACCAGTACACTCATGGTATGGGCCGGGGTGAGTCTGCCCACATCCATCAACAACTGACCTATGACACAGAACAGTCCGCCGACGACAAAAGCCCAAAAATATGTTTCCATTTAGAATCACCCCTGGGTATTATACTCGAGGGCAACAGCGTGAGCGATGGCAGGGATGCTCTCCTTTTGCTGGTAGGACAGAGGCGACATCAGGGCCCCTGTGGCCACAACCAGAACCTTCTTCAGCTCGCCTTTTTTCATCCGGTTTAAAATATGGCCGTAAGTTACCGTAGCTGAACAACCGCACCCGCTGCCTCCGGCAAAAACCGGTTGCTGCTCGCTGTAAATAAGCAACCCGCAGTCAGTGAAATTCTCTGCCGGTAGCTGCAAACCATGTTTTTTTAGCAAATCACCGGCGATTTTAAAGCCCACCCGGCCCAGATCACCGGTGGCGATGAGATCATACTCCCGGGGGTCAAGCTTTAGGTCCCTGAAATGAGCCGTAAGCGTATCCACCGCTGCCGGCGCCATGGCACCTCCCATATTAAAGGGATCACTAAGGCCCATATCCACCACCCTGCCGATGGTTGCCGCTATGACCCTCGGCCCTTCACCCTCCCTGCCGAGCAGGGCGGCACCTGCGCCGGTCACTGTCCACTGAGCTGTTGGGGGCTTTTGGGAGCCATATTCTGTCGGGTACCTGTACTGTTTTTCAGCAGTTGCGTTGTGGCTGGAAGTCCCGCAGAGGACATAGTCAGCGGCCCGGCTGTCGATAATCAGAGCCCCTAGGGACAGACCTTCCATGGAGGTTGAACAGGCGCCAAAAAGGCCAAAGAATGGCACGGCCAGGGTCCTGGCGGTAAAACTGCTGGAGATAGTCTGGTTCATCAGATCGCCGCTTAAAAAAAACTGCACGTCACTTTTTTCTAAACCAGCTTTGGTAATGGCTGTGCTGCATGCCTCTTCCAGCAGCATCTTTTCAGCTTTTTCATAGCTGTCCTGCCCCAGCCATAAATCATCGTACAATTGATCAAAATCTTCTGCCAGAGGCCCCGCTGCTTCAAAGGGCCCTCCCACGGCAGCGGCAGACAGGATCACCGGTTGCTGCTTAAAAACCCAGGTCTGGTGTCCCTGCAGCATATTAAAAGCCCCCTAAAAGCGCTATGGCAGTTTTGAGTAAGGCAACCAGGAAAGCAGCAAAAACACCGAACACAATTACAGAACCGGCTACTTTGAACATATTGCTGCCCACCCCAAGGACAAAACCTTCACTGCGGTGTTCAATGGCCGCCGAAGCAATGGAATTGGCAAACCCCGTTACAGGAACCCCGGTACCTGCACCGGCCCATTGGGCGATGTGATCATAAACCCCAAGAGATGTCAGAATGACGGATATTAAAATCATTACCGCCGCAGCCGGGTTCCCTGCCGTCTTCTCAGTGAAATCGAAGTTCCAGATAAAAAAGTCCATGACAAATTGCCCCAGCAGGCAAATGGTGCCGCCCACAAAAAAAGCCTTTAAGACATTAGCCAAAACCGGCCGCCGGGGTTCCCTGGCCTGGGCAAAGGCTTGATATTCCTGTTGTACCGGAGTAAGTTTCTTCTTTTTCTTATCGGACATCAATTCACCTTATCCCAAAACATATTCTGCCGGGCAATACCTACCGGCAGTGAGCTTATTTTTTCAGCAAAGGTGCAAGGTCACGGACTGCCGCAGCCAGCAGCTTAGACGCATTTTCATACATCTCTTTGACCTCTGGTTTCTTAGTGCCTAAAGCAAACAGTTCACAATCCGCCTGGCACTTTTTCAGGGAAACATAGGTCAGCTCTTTGGTTTTTGGCTGGGGCACCTGGATGGTATCGTCAAATAAATCCAGGTACAGCTGACCGGCCGCATCCACCTGGGCAATGAATACATTCTCAGGGGCTACCCCCGCCTTCTGGAGCTCAGTATTCAGCCAGCCCCGGTTCAAACCAAGAGCTGTCAGGGCTCCGTCCATGACAACACCGTCCAGCATCACCGTCTGAGGTGCCCTTGCCTGCCCCACCGGCAGGCCAAGGGTCAAGGGAGTTACCGGCTGCCTGTCCTTTTTGAGCAGGACGCTTAAGTCTCCGGTAGGTTCCATAACAGCAAATTCCACATCAGCGACATTAAACGCGTTCTTTTGACGCAGCCAGCCCAGCAAATCTTCCGAAGTAAGCCCGGCTGCAAGGAGATTGTCCTCCATTACTTTACCCTGTTTGATCAGAACGGTTTCGCCACCCTGGATAAGATCTCTGACTCTCTTGTATTTAAAGGCTAAAAAGTAGATCAGCGCAGGCACCAATACCCATACCGCCAGGGTCAGCCAGGCATTAAGGGGTTTGACAATCAGATCCAGTGAGATGGCGGCAACAATCACAGCGATGGCCACACCAGTCACCAGTTCAAAAAAGGTCATCCTGGCCAGCTGCCTTTTTCCCATTAAACGCACCAGAAATAGAATGAGGATAATTAAACCTGACGAACGCAGCAAAATGACCTGCCAATCAGACATAGGCGTTTACTCCTTAGCAGTAGGGTGGGGTTATAAACCTTTGTATTGGGGCTCCTCAAATTCCAAGACGCCGAGCCTGTCTTCAAAGTCCCGAATGACCTTTTGGATCCTCTGAATGTTAAGGTCCAAGATATCATTTGTCTGATTGCTGGATTCCAGCAACTTAAAGCTTTCCAAAGTTGCTTCGATGCCTTTTAGACTGGCCAGCGTTTGCTTGACCTGAGCCGCTATTGTCAATCCGGCGCCACCTCCCGGTAATATTTTGTATGCATGCGCTGATTTATATGCATTAAACAGGGACCGGATTCGTTTATCCGGTCCTTTCAAGGATTGTTCCGATGGCCATACAGCTTAAAAACCTTTGTACTGGGGTTCCTGGCTTGCCAGATCATTTACTCTTGGTTCCAGGTTATCAATGATCATCTGTGCCTGCTGGGCTGCATTGGCGAAGAGCTGTTTGGCCTGCTGGTTTTGGGTCTGGAGAGCGTAAGTTTCCAGGTTGGCCTGAGCGCTTTTGAGACCGGCCAATGTTTGCTTTATCTGTGCTGAGACTGTCATCGTTTTGCCTCCTTGTGAGTTAATATTCCAAGGCTATTTGTTTCCTTTGGGCACAAAATATATTCTTTTTTTTGTTGTATCTATTACGACCAACAGATCTTGTCGCATAATCAACCGGCATTTTAGCATGCTATAATAGTAATTGTAATTACAAGAAAAGGGGGCAGCACAAGTGGCATTGGCGACCTTTGCTGGAGGATGTTTCTGGTGTATGGTGGCTCCTTTTGAAAAACTTGCCGGGGTAACCGGCGTAGTCTCGGGCTATACCGGCGGAACCAAGGAAAATCCAACTTACCAGGAAGTATGCTCCGGGACAACCGGGCATTATGAAGCAGTCCAGATCACCTACGACCCGGATATAATAACTTATGAACAGCTGCTGCAGGTATTCTGGCAGCAAATCGACCCCACCGACCCGGGCGGTCAATTCTGTGACCGGGGCGAGCCTTACCAAAGCGCGATTTTTTATCATGATGAAACCCAACGGCTGCAAGCGGATGCATCCATTAAGGCCCTGGATGAAAGCAGGCGCTTTCCCAGGCCGGTTGTGACAAAGCTCCTGCCGGCCAAAACCTTCTATCCTGCCGAGGAGTATCACCAGGACTTCCACGCCAAGAGCCCCTTGCGTTACAGCATATATCGCACAGGCTCAGGGCGGGACGCCTTTATTAGAAAGCACTGGCACCAGGACCAGCCGGACTTAAAAGAGAAACTCACGCCTCTCCAATATCATGTAACCCAGGAGAACGGCACAGAACCGCCCTTTCAAAACGAGTACTGGGATAACGAAAGGGAAGGTATTTATGTGGATATTATCACAGGGGAACCCTTGTTTAGTTCCAGGGACAAGTTTGACAGCGGTAGCGGCTGGCCCAGCTTTACCAAACCGATCTTTTCCGCCGGTATTGTTGAACAAATTGATCAAAGCCACGGGATGACCCGGACTGAGGTGCGCGCTAAAAACAGCAATGCCCATTTGGGACACGTCTTTCCGGACGGACCCGGGCCCGGCGGGCTCCGTTACTGTATTAACTCCGCCGCCCTTCGCTTTATTCCCAAAGAAGAATTAACCGCTGCAGGCTACGGTGATTTCCTGTTCTTATTTGAGCGGGATTGAGATACAGAGTTATTCGATCAACAGCAAACCGTAATAGTTACCTTCAGTTTCCCAATCCGGTAAAACATCGATGGGAAAACCATTGGCCCGTACGGTGGCAAATACGTCTATGCCGCAGGCCTCCATGGAGGGACGCGCTGCCGCAGGATGGGCGCAATTTTCTCCCCCGGGATAGGCACACTTTTCTTTGGCATAGGGCCGGCACAACTCACAGACGCCATAACCCAATCCGAATGCTTTATAATAACCGGCCAGGAACATCTCCCGCTCAAGCTGCACAACAATTTTAGTCGGGTGGACGCCCTGGCGGCAATGGATCAGCATAGCCTGTTCATAACAATCGATTATTTCCTGTGTTTCCCCGGGGGGCGGAGTATGAGGAGGACAACAGCGACCCCGCCTGGAACTGCAGCCATACATGCACTTCAGCCGGACCCAGGCTGCTGTTTTGATCGTGACGGGATCAATAATTTTTGCCTCATCAGCGCCAAGGTTTTTGGCCAGCTCAAGAAACCTGGTTAAATCGTGGGCCATTATTATCACCGCCTGATATTGAATAATTATTGCTGGTGTTGATCAACTGGTTAACTATGGGGGGCTCTTGCCGGGATGTATGATGGCTGCCCCTGAGAAACCAACTCTTCTTTTTGTGCCTTGCCCAGTTTGCGCAGTTGATACTCCCTGCTTTGCGCCGCGCTCCTGTCCGGTTGAAATTCCCAATAAGCCAATTGTACCGGCAACCGGCTGCGGGTATAACGAGCGCCCTTGCCGCTGTTATGGGCCTTCAGCCTGGCCTCCAGATCCGTCGTCCAGCCGGTATAGTAAGTCCCGTCAGAACACAAAAGTATATATGTGTACGGCATAGCTCCCCCTCCAGCTAATCTCTTGCGATTAGGTCTTTAACTACTTCCGCAGCCAGCAGCAAACCGGCCACCGGGGGAACAAAAGCCACGCTGCCCGGTATGCTCCCCCGCTTCGCCCGGGCTATGTCCCTGCTGCTTTGGGCGCCGCCGTCATCCGTAAAATCATTTTCCTGAGGAAACCGTCCCACAGACGGCTCCTGGGAATAAACCACCTTCAAGGCTTTGATCCCCCTTTTGCGCAGCTCATGACGCATCACCCTGGCTAAAGGACACACCCTGGTATTATAGATATCTGCCACCTCAAACTGCACGGGATCCAGCTTGTTACCCGCGCCCATACTGCTGATGACGGGTATACCGGCGGCAGTGCACCTTTCAACCAGATCCAATTTAGCCGCTACCATATCTACAGCATCAACCACATAGCTGTATGAAGTGCTGATCAACTCCGCCCCATTAGCCGGACCATACATCACCCTGTGGGTTTCCACACCGGCCAGGGGATTGATCTCCAAAATCCTCTCTCTCATTACCTGAACCTTGGGCAACCCAATTGTCTTAGTGGTGGCATGAATCTGGCGGTTAAGGTTGGTGAGAGCGATATCGTCACCATCCACCAGTACAAAGCTGCCCACACCACTGCGGGCCAGGGCCTCCACCGCATAAGACCCCACCCCGCCGATGCCGAATACCGCCACCTTGCTCTTTCTTAACCTGGCGAGTCCTTCCTTGCCAATAAGCATCTCTGTTCTGGAAAACGCATGCATCAATATTGCACCTCACATCGCTTCATCTGAGCAGCCGGCCAAGCATACCCGGCTCTTAACTATTATAATTTGCCTGGCGCAGCACAGCAAATATAAGGTTTTGCATGCCAACCTCAACTGCTTACAGGGATGAGCCTGACTTTTTGCATAAAACCCGGCTGTGGTGGTTATATTAAATGTAAATATTAGCATAAAAAGGAGCTGGGTACATGGACACGATAGAGGCAAATCTAAAATATTTTGAAGGAAAACACGAGGAAATCTACCGGGCATATGAAAACTACGGCAAATTGGTACATACGGTAGGCGGCCCCCTAGACGAAAAAACACGCTGGCTGATCAAGGTGGCCGTTTCCGCCGCCGGTCAGCATCATTATGCCCTGCGCACCCACATCATCAAGGCCATCAAAAGCGGTTGCAGCAGAGAGGAAATTGAACACGCGCTGATGCTGGTGGCGCCTACAGCCGGTTTCCCCACCTGCATGGAAGGGATCCTCATCCTAAGACAGGAAATGGGCGAAACCAACCCTGAGCAAAAACACTAAAACCTGGCCGCTGCCAGGTTTTTGCCTTTAGTTGACCAGCCTCTCCACCCTTTTTTAAAAATGCCGTATCACCAATACTATAATTAGACTTTAAACTTTACGCAAAATGTTGTTCCAGAGGGGCTAGTATCGATTGTAATTTCGGCGTTATGCCTCTGAACAATACTGTAGCATACGGATAGTCCCAAACCGGTACCGTTTTCTTTTGTGGAAAAGAAAGGTGTGCCTATTTTATCCAATATTTCCGGCGCAATTCCCTGGCCTTGATCTATTACAGATAACACAACCTGATCCCCTTCCCGGTAGGTCTTTATGGTCAACACACCACCTGGCGCCATTGCGTCCAGGCCATTGCGGATAAGATTTAAAAGCAACTGATGGATCTCGTTTTTATCCATAACCGTGTATGGTATTTCTCCCAGTTCAAGCTTGATGCTTTTTTCCTGTTTCAGGGCTTCCGCTTGAATCAAGGAGAATATCGTCCTGATCCTTTGATTGAGGCTCTGCCTCTTTTTTTCCACGGCTTTATTTTTAGCCAGGGAAAGATATTCTGTGATAATACCATTAGCCCTGTCCAGTTCTTCGATCATTAGATCCATATAGTTTTTGTCCAGGGCATACTGGTCCTTTTTGCTCAACAGCTGCAGGAAACCCCTGACTGTGGTCATGGGATTTCTAATTTCATGTGAGATGCTGGCCGCCATCTCCCCCACCAGGTGTAGACAATCCAGGCGCGCCATTTCTTTTTGATAGGTCTTTAGCTGAGTAATATCCCGGCCAACGATGAGTATATAATCAGAGCCGTAGACATTAATGACAACGGCTGACAATATTACCGTTATTACTTTACCTGACTTGGTGCGCAACCTTGCTTCTCTTTCTTTTACACAACATTCTCTGCAAATTTCATTAACAAAATCAGTCTTCTCAGTTTCCTCCACAAATAGCTGTATTTCGTGCATACTGGTTCCGATGATTTCTTCCGCGGTGTAACCAGTTAACTCTAACATGTGCCCGTTCAGAATTTCATGCACCAAGTTCTCTTTTTTCATTATCACTAAAGGCACAGGAAGTGCATGGCAGAATTTGTAGAATAACGATTGCCCCATACGCAGTTCTTTTTCTAGCTTTTTAATTATATTGTTCAACTGTAATTGATTTGCTTCAAGATCTTTTATTCTATCAAGCAAATCCTCTTTTGAGGAGACGCCTAAGTCGCTAATTGGGTCAAGTTTTTCATCTTTGTAGCTAATCAAAGTGTCATCCCCCCTCGTCACTTTGCCACGTTAATTATTTAACATTTTATCAATTATCCCTGGAAAGTCTTGTCACAATTTGTCACACCGCAATTATTTTTCAACTGCAGTTATTTTTTTGTTGAGACTCTATAATGCTTATACATTTCTAATATTTCCGGGTGCACCTTAAAAAAGTTATTGAGCACCTCTATTTGCTCAAGAGCACCTGTTGTGACACTGTGTTCGATCAACTCCACATTGACCAGCAGTTTTTGCTCCACACCGATATTTTTCAAAAAGGTCTCAATAATCTGGTGGCGTTTTAATAAAAACTTGCCAAGCCTCTCTCCTTCCCCGGTCAATAACACAACCCCGTATTTCTCATAATGCAACAGCCCCAGTTTTCCTAATTTCTGGACCATTTTGGTAGCTGAGGGGGGCTGTACGTGCAAGGCTTCCGCCAGAGTATTGATCCGGACATAGCCTTCCTCCAGGCTGTGGCGATATATCATTTCCAGGTAATCTTCCATGCTGTGTGATAAACGGTGAGCCTTTTTACCGATTATTTCGTAGCCTCTGACCGTATGAAAACCCTGATTATCCATAAACTCACACCCTAATCCAAAATCATATTCCATATTGCTACATTATATGAGTAACACTTTTTAATAGCCTTCATATATTAGACCGAGACAAAAATCTTGCACGGGGCTAACTTGAAAACCCCTGGGAGCGTAAAACTGGAGGCAACAATCCATGGAAAAAAATCTAATACCACTGCATTTAATTCCCTGCGGTAAAAGAGCCAGGGTGCGGGCCTTGACGGCTGCCGGCAACCTAAAACGGCGCATGCTGGATCTGGGCCTGGTTACCGGTACGGTAATCGAGGCCTTAAGAAAAAGTCCCTCAGGTGACCCCACTGCCTACGAGATCCGGGGCACAGTCATCGCCCTGCGCTCCGAAGCAGCAGCTACCATTCTGGTCGAAGAATTAATATGACGTAAGCCGGAGGTTGTAGTATGGGATTAACCAGTCAATCTACCGGCTTAGGTACGCTAAGAGGTGTATATGATCTAAAAAGAGCTCCTGCTGATGATATCCTGGTGGCTCTGGCAGGTAATCCTAATACCGGTAAAAGCACCTTGTTTAATAAGCTGACAGGCCTAAACCAGCATACCGGAAATTGGACCGGCAAAACAGTGGCTATGGCTCAAGGCAGCTATGTTTACAACGGCCATAAATATAACCTTGTGGACTTGCCCGGCACATACTCCCTGTCGGTCAACTCGGCAGAGGAGGAAGTAACCAGGGATTTTCTTTGCTTCGGCAGCCACCAGGCCACCCTGGTAGTAACAGACGCTACCTGCCTGGAAAGAAACCTTATTCTTGTTTTGCAAATCATGGAGATTACCGCAAAAGTAATTCTCTGTGTCAATCTGATGGATGAAGCCAAGAGAAAAAAAATTCATCTGGATTTAAAGAAGCTCTCCGAAGTTTTAGGTATTCCCGTGGTCGGTGTTAGCGCCAGAAACGGCAGCGGCTTAGATGAACTCATGGCGGCAGTTGAGCAAATGGCCTACCGGGGGTTAGCTGGTAAGCCGCTGCAGATAAGATATGACCTTAGTATTGAAGAAAGCGTTGCATCGCTGGTTAAAAAAATCGGACCTGCCTGTAATGGCCTTAACAGCAGGTGGCTGGCTTTGCGCCTGCTGGAAAATGACACCAACATATTAACGGCAGTCAAGAAATACGTGAGACCCAATTTAGTCTGGGATAAGATCTTTGCGGAGGGTTTGCCGGTAACCCCGGGCGAATACATCAGCGAACAAATCGCCTCAACCAATGTTGCTTTAGCTGAAACAATCAGCAAACAGGTAGTGTATACGGAACATAAAAACTATAATCAATTAGACCGCAAAATAGATAATATTCTAACCTCTAAAATCTATGGACTTCCCGTCATGCTGGCCTTGCTGGCCCTTGTGTTCTGGATCACCCTGTCCGGCGCCAATGTGCCTTCTGCCTGGCTCAGCAGTGTCTTTTTGGGTTTTGAAGAAAGGCTGACCGCTTTTTTTATCACTCAAGATCTCCCTCCATGGCTGCACGGCGTTTTAGTCCTGGGTGTATATCGCACGCTAACCTGGGTTGTTTCCGTTATGCTGCCGCCCATGGCGATTTTTTTTCCGCTGTTTACCTTTTTGGAGGATCTGGGGTATTTGCCCAGGGTTGCCTTCAACCTGGATAACTTTTTTAAAAAGGCATGTGCTCATGGCAAGCAAGCCCTGACCATGTGCATGGGCTTTGGCTGCAATGCAGCGGGGGTTATCGGCTGCCGGATTATCGACACCACCAGGGAACGGCTGATTGCCATCTTGACTAATACGTTTGTCCCCTGCAACGGCCGTTTTCCCGCATTAATTGCCATAACCATAATCTTTTTTGCCGGCGCCTATGCGGGGCCAGCCCGGTCCATCATAGCTGCCTTGATCATCACCGGCATCATCGTTCTTGGGATCATCATGACTCTTTTAACTTCATGGATATTATCAAAAACACTCTTGAGAGGTATGCCCTCTTCTTTTACCCTGGAACTGCCGCCTTACCGCAAACCGCAAATCGGACAAATCCTGATCAGGTCCCTCCTGGATCGCACCATCTTCGTCTTAGGCCGTGCCGTCATAGTAGCAGCCCCTGCCGGCCTGCTCATCTGGCTCGTAGCTAATTACCAGGTAAAGGGCGTAAGTCTTCTTAATCATCTGGCCCTTTTTCTGCAGCCATTTGCTTACCAGCTCGGCCTGGACGGATATATCCTGTTGTCCTTCCTGCTGGGGTTTCCGGCCAATGAAATTGTGGTACCGATTATGCTCATGAGCTATATGGCCACCGGTTCAATGGGCGAACTGGAAAGCTTGCGCTCCTTGAGCGAGCTCCTGGTAGCCAACGGCTGGACCTGGCTTACTGCGCTAAATTTCATGCTCCTGTCTTTAATGCATTTTCCCTGTGCCACCACCCTGTTAACCATTAATAGAGAAACAAAAACTATGAAGTGGACCGTGGCAGCCTTTCTCATCCCTACTATAGCAGGGATAGCCGTCACTTTCAGCATAACTCAAATGGTGCGGCTGTTCTGGTAAACCGCACCATGCACCAAAATAGGGGCTAATTTTGAAGGAATTACCAGCGGCTGCCATGAACAGTTCTGGCAGCCTTGAAAATCATGTACAAAAGTGGGTATAATTGAGGGAAAGGGGGATTTGAAAAATATGCAAGCAATAAAATTAGAAGCCACGGCAAGGTTAGAAAGAAACAAAGCCCACAGGAACAGTTTACGTAATAAAGGTTTCGTTCCAGCGGTAGTATACGGCAAGAGCATAGCCAGCAAGGCTGTTGCCGTCAACGCCAATAAGCTGCAAAAAATCATTTCTGACGCAGGGGCCAACGCATTGATTCACTTGAGCATTACGGGGGACGGCCCCGCAGAGACTCACCAGGTATTAATTAAATCTGTTCAGCGCGAACCGATCCGCGGTGACTTGATCCATGTAGACTTTCACCAGGTTTCATCAAAAGATACGGTAACCGCCACCATACCCATCAGCCTGACCGGCGATGCTCCGGGAGTAGCTAAAGGAGGGCTTCTGGCCCAGCAACTTCATGCGATAGAAGTGGAATGCCAGGTAGCCAATATACCTGAGGAGATTATGGTTGATATTTCTAATCTGGAAGTCGGACAGGCCATCATCCTGGAAGATCTGGTCCTGCCGGACGGGGTCAAGGCACTTGGAGAACCAGGGGCCTACGTGGTATCTATCATTGCAGAACGTGCAGCAGCAGAAGAACCTGCCAGTGAAGAAGAAAAGGAAGAGACTATTTCATAGAGAGGCTGTCAGAACACCGGTGGCGTTATACCACCGGTGTTCTGTTCGAAAAAACCTTTATGCTGTTTCAATGCTGTTGTCTGCATGCAAGCCCAGTATCTCTACCGCCTGTTCACGCATCTTGTACTTTAAAATTTTGCCAGCGGCATTCATGGGGAATTCATCCATAAATTCCACATAGCGCGGGGTTTTGTGCTTGGCCATATGAGCGCGGGTGTATTCTTTTAGTTCATCGGCTGTCATGGTGGCGCCATCTTTGAGGACGACACAGGCCATAATCTCCTCGCCATACTGCTTGTCGGGCACACCGATCACTTGAACATCCCTGATTTTCGGATGGGTATAGAGGAAATCCTCAATCTCCTTGGGATAGATATTCTCGCCGCCTCTGATGATCATATCTTTGATGCGGCCGGTAATTTTGAAGTTACCGTTTTCATCACGCCTGGCCAAATCCCCGGTATGCAGCCACCCGTCTTCATCGATGGCGGCTTTCGTTGCCTCAGGCATCTTGTAGTAACCCTTCATGATGTTATAGCCCCGGGCGACAAATTCACCGTCCATGCCATCGGGCAATTCCTCACCGGTTTCAGGATCAACAATCTTGCACTCAATGCCGGGCAAGGGGCGTCCCACAGTATTCACCCTCACTTCTATCGGATCATCGACGCGGCTCTGAGTGCAGCCGGGTGAGGATTCAGTCTGGCCGAAGACAATGGTAATCTCTTTCATGTTCATTTTATCCACCACATCCTGCATGACCTTAACCGGGCAAGGGCTGCCGGCCATAATACCGGTTCTCATATGGGAGAAATCTGTCTTCGGGAAATCCTCATGTTCAAGCATCGCTATAAACATAGTAGGCACACCATTCAAGGCGGTGATCTTCTCCTTGTTGATGCATTCAAGAGCTAACCTGGGCGAAAAAGCCGGTATGGGGCAAAGCGTAGCGCCATGGGTCATTGCCGCTGTCATGGTAAGCACCATACCAAAACAATGGAACATAGGCACATGGAGCAAAAACCGGTCAGCCGTGGAAAGATCCATGCAGTCACCGATGCATTTCCCATTGTTTACTACATTGTAATGGGTAAGCATTACTCCCTTAGGAAAACCTGTGGTTCCTGAAGTATACTGGATGTTGGCTACATCATGCCTGTTGACGGTATGGGCCCGGTGGTAAACTTCTTCCACCGGAACTTTTTCAGCCAGGACAAGGGCATCATCCCAGGTCAGGCAACCCTTCTGCCTGGACTCAACGGTGATAATATTGCGCAGGAAAGGCAGCCGCTTGCAATGCAAGGGTTTACCGGGCTCAGCAGTTTCCAGCTCGGGGCATAGCTCCTTGATGATGCTGATATAATCAGAGTCCTTGTAGCCATCGAGCATTACCAGGGTATGGGTATCCGACTGACGGAGCAGGTATTCAATTTCATAAATTTTGTACGCCGTATTCACTGTGACGAGGGTGGCGCCGATCTTAGTGGTAGCCCAAAAGGTGATAAACCACTGGGGAACATTAGTTGCCCAGATAGCCACGTGATCACCCGGTCTGACACCCAGAGCAATCAGCGAGCGGGCAAAGGTATCCACATCATCACGAAACTGGGAGTAGGTCCTGGTATAATCCATGGTTGTATAGCGAAAAGCATACTGGTCAGGGAACTCTTCCACAACACGGTCCAGTACCTGTGGGAAGGTCAGATCTATGAGGGTATCCTTCTGCCAGATATATTTACCCGTGTGAGTTTTGTTTTCAAACAGGTGGCCCTTGACCACGTTGATATCGCTATAACGGCTCATGTAGTTGGCAAAATTGGGGAAAACAACTGCCGCATCATCAAGGTCCGCCGCCCAGCGCTTAACCCACTCCAGAGAGACATAACCGTCGTACTTTATCGAGCGCAAAGCCAGCATCATATCGTCGATGGGCAAATCCCCCTCACCCATCATGCGATAACGTGTTTTGCCGTCTTCTACGATGGAATCCTTGATATGCACGTATTTAATATAGACGCCCAGGTTCTGTACCGTCTTACCGGGGGTCTCGCCTGCAAACCGGTAGGGGTGGTGCAGATCCCACAAGGCCGCTACCGAGTCACTGGCTACCTGATCCAGCAATTTGCACAGCCGGGCCGTGTCGGCATAGACCCCGTTCGTTTCCACCAGCAGGGTCACACCTTCCTCTTCGGCAACCGGCGCCAGGCGCTGCAATGCGGCAAGCACGACACCGTCATCCACCTCACCGGTGACATGGGGCTCTAAGTCAGCCAGAACACGGACGTAGGGCGTGCCGAGCCTGGAGGCCAACGTAATATATTGGACGATCTCAGCATGGTTTTCCTCGGCTTTTTCCGCAAATTTCAAGCAGCAGCCGGAGGTGAGGCAAGGGATTTCCAGGCGCAGCTCAGCCAGCTTTTGTTTTGTTTGCGGCAGCTGTTCATCGGAAAAAGGCTGCGCTTTAACTGCAGATATTTCTTTACCCACACCACGGACTTCGATACCTTTGAAGCCAAGATCTTTGGCCATGGTATAGATTTCGGGCCAGGTGAAATTTGGACACCCAAGTGTAGAGAATGCAAGTTTCATCGTAAATCCTCCTTGTAAAATAAAAAAGCTTTCGTCACATAGCATTTCTGCTAGAGACGAAAGCTTAAACTTCCGCGGTACCACTCTCGTTGGTATGATGGAACATACCCGCTCATAAGCATCGGTCAAAAATGACGAATGCCCTCTCGTGATAACGGCGAGAAACCCGGTCGCACCTAATTGCCCGGGTCGCTACAACAGCAACCTGAGCTTTCAGCTAACTGCTCAAGGGGGAGTCCACAACTTGCGTTACGCACTGTTTCTCAGCATCCAACAGCTCTCTGAAGCGAAATACCGCAAGGTGTTTTCCCTGTCATCGCATTTAAATAAAACAATTAATTACCCGCAATGTTATCAAATTTTATAATTTCTGTCAAGACTTTTTTTGCTGCCTACCTGACCAGGTTAATTGCAAGTTTAATTGCCACCCATATTTTGGCACCTCTGATTATGCTACCATCTCATTAGCAGATTTATATCCATGAATTTTTCTTGGGTAATTATTCATCCAGTTCTCAATTCGCCTGATGTCTTTTTGCTTAAGCTTGCTGATATCTGTGCCCTTTGGTATAAACCGGCGGATTAACTTGTTGGCATTTTCATTGGTTCCACGTTCCCAGGCGCTAAATGGGTGGGCATAAAAGATTTTTGTCCGTTGAGTGCCTGGCTTTCTGACCGAACTCTCTAATTCAGCACTGTTAAGAAACTCGCTTCCATTGTCTACCGTAATGGTTTTAAACACTTCTGCAAAGCGTGTTCCGTACTCCCTTTCAAGCCTATCCAGGGCTTTCTTCACTGATTTCTGTGTCTTTTCCGGCATCTTTCGGATAAGCTCTTTTCTCGACTTGCGTTCTGTCAGAACTAGCAGTGCGGCTTTGCCTTTTCCTTTGCCACTTACTACACAATCCATCTCCCAATGGCCGGCTTCCTCCCGGCTACCAGCTGCTTCAGGTCTTTCTTCTATGCTAGTGCCTTTTAGATTGTTGTGGGCAACTCTTACCTTCTTATGGCGTTTTTTTCGGGGTACTCGTTTTACCGGCAGGTCTTTATTCGTTATATTTGCAAATAATTCTTTATCGATATAGTTATAGAGCGTTTTTGTACATATACTGGTCTTAAATTTTATGCCTTTTGCCCAGATTTCGCCAATGACTGCGTCAGGCGTATATTTCTCCTGGATAATCTTTTTTTCTATGTGATTTGCCAGTTCATGGTCATGACCAATCTTTAAGCATGCTCCCTTATTAGCGGCTTTTTCGCGGTATACTCGCTCGGCTGTATCTGCGCAGTATTTGTCTACATAAGTAAGGTCGTATCCTAGCATCCTGACAGTCCCACGGCCAATCTCGCGTTCGATGGTTCGTTTATGCTTGCCTAACAGCTTCGCTATCTCGCTGGGGCGCTTCTTCTCCTTGAGTAGAATTTCAATCTGGTAGCGTTCTCTTAATGTAATATGTTTAAAACGGCGTAATGTCGTGGTACAATGGGATTGACTCATGTGCATGGCCTCCTTTATGTTGTGGTTTAGTCACCTTTAACATATCAGAGGTTTTGCCATGAGTCTCTATTTTTTTGTTATATGCGGCATTTAATTTTACAACTTACCGCCTACCTGACCAGAGACTCTGCAGCAACGTATACATTATTGATTGCATAAAAATCCACTTACAGCAAAAAGTAATTAGTGATCAAGTGAAGTATCTCCCGATGTCGAGGATCATAACTCAAAAATGGCTAACTAAATAATGTTGCCCGGGGCTTATAAGCAAGAAAAACACCAGTTAAGCAGGGTAAATCCTGGCTAATCATAGTTTCCCGTCGATCCTTCATCAGAAACGGCGTTGAAACAACATTGAAATTTACATTTCTATGTTATAATTTATCTATCCCAACTTTATATATTCTTGAATTATAGTATTGTAGTCTTTTACATAGCGGGGTTGAGATGGTGGATATTGCGTTATTGTTGAATAAATTTACAGCACCTTCGATGTCTATACCAACACAGATGGTGAAAGGGGCCAGCACTACCCATGTCTTTAATAATATTCAGGGAAGGCAGATATTGTTAAATGACGGTTATAAAAAAGAAGCGCATCTCTTTAACATTTTTACCGACCAGTTGGACTGTGGCGTTCAATGGGTAGATAAAGGACTCAAGAGCTGCTGCCACCTTTACGATCCGGACAGCAAAAGCGGCATGTGGTTATGGCCCAACGCGGCAGAAAAGTGTTCAGAGCTTTTTAACAAGGCTGTATCCCTGTGGAAAAAAAAGAATCACCCAAAATCCATGTTTTATCTCGGAGCAGCCCTGCATCTAGTGCAGGATCTTTGCGTGCCGCATCATGCTGTTTGTAAGGTATTGTATGGCCATCAGGAATTCGAGGATTGGTCGGAGTTGAGAAAGTACAACTATACAGTGGAAGATGGAGGCATTTATGACATCTCCGGCAAACCGGAGGATTGGGTGGCGGAAAATGCCCGGCAGGCGAAAAAATACTTTCCTTTAGTAAAAGGCCGTTCAACGGAAAACAACCATTATACCGTAGCGAAATTATTACCACTGGCCCAGCGAACCTCAGCAGGTTTTCTAAAGTTTTTTTATAACCATGTATTTAAATAACAGGCCCACGATTGCACCGGCCAAAGGCTTACAAAATGCGGGACTGAAAAAACTCTGCATTCCCATCCCCTGGTTATGAATCCTTAAAGATATGGGCAAAATGGCCGTCTTAAGGTTAGCTCACCTTAGACGGCCATTTTGCCGGTCATTACCCATCTTTTAAAGCATCAAGCCTCATTATAATTTCGTGGATTAGGAGCCTTTACTACAAAAAACTCCAGTATCTGATCATTTTGGTTGCTTACATTCATCTTTATTTTGTACGGAATATTAACTATCTTACCGCTGGTATATACGTGGGGCTCCTGCTCGTTAAGCTTTAAGGTCAATTTCCCCCTGATGACGACCATATACGTATTGGAATTGGAATAATGCTCGGGCAACCTCTCACCCTTTGGTAAAATGATATGGTTTATCATTACTGGATCATCATCGATTAATTGTTCTATATGCTTTGCATCATCAGTTGAAAAATTGTACACTTTTTCTAACATGGCCAACATCCTTTCTTTTTAATTTCCTATATTATACCTAAAACCGGATAATATAAAAGTAACCGTGGTTACACAAAACGCCCTCCTGCAGCAGGAAGGCATTTTTGTACAACAATTATATTATGTATTACTAATGAATGCCCAGAATGCCCTTGAGATAATACTCAGGGCGGGGTTCAGGCACTATTAGTATTCGATTGTGGTTATAACTCTTTAATTATATTCGTTAATCTACCAACTATCCCTTCCAACTGCAGCATGTCTCTCCCTTCCGCCATCACCCGCACCAACGGCTCTGTGCCGGAGGGACGGACCAGGATACGGCCGCTGCCGCCCATGTTTTTTTCCTCCTGCTGGATCGCCTCTTTTAGGACAGGGCTTTTCATCACTGCATCTTTATCTGCCACCTGTACATTTACCAGCAGTTGGGGCAAGCGCTCCATTTGAGCCGCCAGCTGGTCCAGGGGTTGGCCGGTTTCCTTCATCATGGCCATGAGCTGCAGGGCAGTAATGATGCCGTCACCAGTTGTGTTATAATCCAGGAAAATAATATGGCCGGATTGCTCACCACCAAAACACGCTCCGGTACGCAAGAGCTCCTCTAAGACGTAGCGATCGCCCACTTTCGTCTCCACGGCCTTGATGCCCAGCTTCTGAAAAGCCAGGTGCAGGCCAAGGTTGCTCATAACCGTTACCACTACCGTATTCTTTGCCAACTGCCCTTTGGCTTTTAAGTAGCCGGCACAGGCAACCATAATCTGATCACCGTCAACCAGCCTGCCCGAAGCGTCAACCGCCAGCACCCGGTCGGAATCCCCGTCATGGGCCAGACCTAGATCAGCGCCGGCATCAACAACTGCTTCCATCAGCTCCTCCGGGTGGGTAGAACCACACCCATTGTTGATATTTACCCCATCCGGGTGGTTGAAGATAGGTATCACTTCAGCACCCAGCCTTTTATAGATCAGGGGGGCAATCTGAGAAGCTGCTCCGTTGGCGCAGTCTACCACCAGCTTAATGCCGGCCAGGTCTGTGCTGATCGTGCCACAGGCATATGCCACATAACGCTGGACGGCGTCGTCCACCTGGTAGACGCGTCCTACCCCACCCCCTACCGGAGATGTGACGGAACAGCAATCTTCCAGCACCAGGGCTTCAATAGCCGCTTCTGTTTCATCAGGCAGCTTATAGCCGCTGGGACCGAAAAATTTAATCCCGTTATCCTCAACCGGGTTATGGGAGGCTGAAATGACTACTCCTGCTACAGCCTGCAGATTACGGGTCAGGTAGGCTATGCCAGGCGTGGTCATCACCCCGACTCTTAAAACATCCACACCAGCGGAACAAATACCCGCGATCAGGGCAGCTTCCAGCATATCCCCGGAGATCCGGGTATCTTTGCCGATTACGATCCGCGAGCCGGTGTTTTCACCAGCCAGGATCCAGGCCCCCGCCCTGCCTAACTTAAAGGCAAGTTCCGCTGTCAGCTCACGGTTCGCCACTCCTCTTACACCATCAGTACCAAACAAAGCTGCCATTAGATCGGTTCTCCTTTCCACTGAAAAAACACCAACTAATTATAACTATAAGGACTGAGGATTGTCAATTTCTCAAGGCTCAGGCTATTGTATGTGCCAAACAGCCCGCCGGCAACAAGTTGTTTTCAGCAACTTTACAGTTTTGCAGTGTTGTCAGGTGTTATCAGATTCCTCTGAGGAAGCAGGGGGTGTCTCCTCTACCATGTCCACTTCTACCAGGACATTGACACGGGAGGGTTGGGCAGCAGTCACACCCGCCGGTATAGACAAACCCACTTCTTTACTCAAGTTTTGTCCTGCGCCCTGAACATCTACCGGTTCTGTTTGCAGCGCGGTAATATGATTAATAGCATCCGGCGCGCCGAAAATTGTAACGACAACCGGGTCACTGGTGCTCTTAACCACCCTATACCCTTCCATGACGCTGCCTATTAGCTGAGGCGTCACTGTTACCGTTTTGGAGGCTAAGGCTGCGATCACGGGCACTGTTACCTGGACAGATGACGGGTTTAAAACAACCTGTGCACTTAGCGAGTTAACAGCAGCAGTTTGGACTATTTCCTGGGCGGCATTTTGGATATCCACCGCCGCAGTCACCTGATTAATATCGTTAACCACTCGCGAAGGCCCCCTGATCGTCACCGTCTCAGGCCGGCATACAGGTGCCAGGGCGGTGTAACCCTGAGCTGCTGTGCCCTGCAAGCTGACTACAACGGCCACCTGCTTTTCTACCATACGATCCAGGCTGATAGTGACCTCTTCCGGGGTAACCTGAACCACCTTCAATTTGTACGGGGCGGTTACCTCTACCGGCAGAACCAGCTCTCCCGTCTTTCCTTCCGGAATGTTGACGACAGCTCTGAGATCAGCGGCTGTAAGGTTGTTCATATCATCCCGGTTTCCCTGCACCTTAACTTTAACGCTCTCCGGCATACCGCCGGTAATAAAATAATTCTGGGACGGCTCGTTGTATTCCAGTTCGACATTGAGGACCATTTCCCGGACCGGATTCTGTTCATTGCTCACGTAAAGCCACATGACAAAGGCAAGCAATACCGCCAGTAGTCGCATCGAAATTTTTTGCCAGTCCAGACGAACCATATGCCTACCTCCCGAGCAAAAGTGCGGATAATGAGCTGTTCGCTTTATGCATCAAGGATGAAAGCTCTTTCACCAGGCCGGCTTCGTCCTGGCACCTGGTCAGGTTCCCTTCAACCGCCAGGGAAACGTTCCCGGTCTCCTCAGATACTATTACGGCGATGGCATCAGAGTGCTCGGTGATGCCGATGCCGGCCCGGTGCCTGGCGCCAAGGTAGCTGGCGAGATGCGGGTTTTCACTGAGGGGCAGGAAACAAGCAGCCGCGGCCACCCGCCCGCCGCGGATAATGACGGCGCCATCATGGAGCGGCGTCTTGTTGACAAATATGTTGACCAGCAAATCGGCAGAAACCAGACCGTCAATTCTCACACCGGTATCAATATGCTCCTCCAGACCGGTCTCCCGCTCCAAAACGAACAGCGCACCCATTTTATTCTTGGCCAGCAAAGTGGTAGCCCGGCCAATTTCAACAATATATGCGGGCTGATCCACTACCTCGTACCTGTTGGCGGTGGTGGAGAGGAAGCGGCCCTGGCCCAGTTTTTCCAGGGCTCGTCTCAGCTCCGGCTGGAATACGATGGGTAAGGCCACCACCAGTGCGGTCATGGCCTGGCGCAGTAGCCAGTTGGCGGTATCGAGATTAAAAAGGCCGGACAAAGCAGTGAGGGCAATGAGCACAATCAGGCCTTTAATTAACTGAACCGCCCTGGTCCCTTTAATTAAAAGCATGATCCTGTACATAACAAAAGCAACGATGGCAATATCGATAACGCTGATCAGGTTGAATTGAAGAACTGCTTTAAAATAATCAATACTAGGCAGCCAGAACTGCTCCAACAGGCGTCCCTCCCCCAAAAGCGGCCGGCGGCATCATCTTGCAATAAAATACCCGCTGCCTCAAAATAATATTTCAGCAGCGGGTACCTGTTTCCTGCAGGGAATATTTATTTAATCTCCAGGTTCATTGCCCTTATCCTTACCTGTGTCGCTATCTTTCATCAGGCCGTATGCGATGCTGTCCGCCAGGGCTTGCCAGCTTGCCTCAATGATGTTTGTCGATACGCCCACCGTACCCCAGGAATCCTGGCCGGTGCCGGTCTCGATGTGCACACGCACGCTGGCCCCTGTGCCGTCCTTTTCATCCAGCACACGCACCTTGTAGTCGTTTAACTGCATGGCTTCAAGGTTGGGATAAAAGGATTTCAAAGACTTGCGCAAAGCGTGATCCAGGGCGTTCACCGGACCGTTGCCTTCTGCTGCCGTGTGCACCACCTGGTCCCCCACCTTGATTTTAATCACCGCCTCGGAATAAGCCGGGCTGTTTGGTTTCATTTCAACTAACAAGCGAAGAGCTTCCAGGGAAAAGGGCTCCTTGAAGTTGTTATGGGCTTTGTGCAAAAGAAGCTCGATGGTACCCTCGGCGCCCTCAAACTGAAAGCCCTGGTTTTCCAACTGTTTGATTTCTTCCAGGATCCGTTTGCTCTCTGGGTTCTGCCGGTCAATGTCCAGGTTCATCTCTTTATACTTGTAAAGAAGATTGGAGATGCCTGAAAGCTCGGAAATCAACACGCGCCGCTGGTTGCCCACCAGTTCGGGGTCGATATGCTCGTAAGTTTTGGAGTCCTTCATAATAGCGCTGACGTGAATACCGCCCTTATGGGCAAAGGCGCTGGCGCCCACATAGGGCTGCCGGGAGTCGGGACTGACGTTGGCTACTTCACTGACATAACGGGACATCTCCACCAGACGGGACAGGTTCTCCCGGGGAATCGTTTCATAACCCAGCTTAAAGGACAGGTTGGGAATGATGGAACAGAGGTTGGCGTTGCCGCATCTTTCACCATAACCGTTGATAGTGCCCTGCACCTGGATAGCGCCGCTCTGCACGGCGATTAACGAGTTAGCTACGGCCAGTTCACCGTCGTTGTGAGCGTGGATGCCAAGTGGTGTCCGGAGCTTTTGCGCTACCGCCTCTACTATTTCCTTGACCTCCAGGGGCATAGAGCCGCCATTGGTATCGCAAAGCACCAGCGTAGAGGCCCCACCTGCTTCGGCCGCTTCCAGAGCGGCCAGGGCATACTCCGGGTTAGCTTTAAAACCGTCAAAAAAGTGCTCGGCGTCAAAGAAGACTTCCAGCCCGTTTCTCTTGAGGAAAGCCACCGTGTCCCTGATCATGGCCAGGTTTTCTTCAAGAGTGGTCCTTAAAGACGTGGTTACGTGCATATCCCAGCTCTTGCCGAAAATTGTTGCGACACTGACACCGGAATTAACAAGAGCGTTGAGGTTGGCGTCACTTTCCGCCGTCGATTTTGCCCGGCGGGTGGAACCAAATCCGGCCAGCCTGGCATGTTTGAATTTGTAATTGCGCATCTCATTGAAGAAATCAACGTCTTTGGGATTTGAACCCGGGTAACCGCCCTCAATATAATGGATGCCCATTTTGTCGAGGTACTGAGCGATTTTGATCTTGTCTTCACAGGATAAAGATATTCCTTCAGCTTGCGTGCCGTCTCTTAATGTCGTGTCATAGATCTGTATTGAGGGCATTGCTAAACCTCCTTAATGTTCGTAGGGTACAAGGCGCATTCGTCTATAACCTTAGAGCAACAAGCGGGGTTTGTATTTTCAAGCTTCTTCAATGAGCTTAACAACCTGGCTGCCCATCTCTTCTGTGCCAACCAGCTCTTTGCCTTCTTCCATCAGGTCACGGGTGCGGTAGCCCATTTCCAGTGTCCGGGCCACTGCCTCCTCGACGCAATCCGCTGCCTCGTCCTGCCCTAGAGAATAGCGCAGGAGCATGGCAGCCGAAAGGATGGTGGCCAGGGGGTTGGCAATGTTTTTGCCGGCGATACTCGGCGCGGTGCCATGAGCAGGTTCGTATAAACCTGTTTTGCCGCCCAGGCTGGCCGATGGCAGCATCCCTAAGGAGCCCCCCAGGATAGAAGCCTGATCGCTCAAGATGTCGCCGAACATATTCTCCGTGACCAGGACGTCAAACTGCCCCGGATACTTGACCAGCTGCATGGCACAGTTGTCAACATACATGTGGTCAAGCTCCACGTCAGGGTACTCGGCTCCTATTTCCATGGCCAACTCCCGCCAGTAGCGGGAACTTTCCAGGATGTTGGATTTATCCACCGAAGTCACCTTGCGGCGGCGTTGCCTGGCCAGCTCAAAAGCCCTGCGCAGGATCCGCTCAATTTCAGGTGTTGTGTATTCCAGAGTATCCACTACACGGGTGCTGCCGTCCGGGAGGGTTTCCCTGTATTTATGACCAAAATACAGGCCTCCTGTAAGTTCACGTACCATCAGCAGGTCAATGCCTGCCACTACATCCGGTTTCAAGGTAGAAGCGTTGGCTAAAGAAGGAAATACCTTAACCGGGCGCAGGTTGGCGTACAAGCCGAGTTTTTTGCGTAAGGGCAACAGCGCCCCCACCTCGGGCCGCAGGTGCAGCGGCAACTCATCCCATTTGGGACCGCCCACGGCGCCAAAGAGTACCGCGTCACTTTTCAAACAAAGCTCCAGTGTCTCCTCCGGCAAAGGCAAGCCGGTCTCGTCATAAGCAGCACCGCCTACCAGAGCCTTGGTGAATTTGTATTCAATTCCGAAGCGTTTGCCTACCGCTTCCAATACCCGCATTGCCTGCTTAATAATTTCCGGCCCGATCCCGTCACCGGGCAGTACTGCGATTTTATACATAATTCTCTCCTAATCTATTGATCTATAGCTACTGCTTAAGTTACTGCTTAACTTTTTCTTTCACATACTCGATCAAGCCACCGGCATCAATAATCTGCTGCATAAAGGGAGGTACCGGGTTGGCCGTGTATTTTTTGCCGGTGGTCAGGTTGGTGATCACCCCTGCAGCTGTGTCTACCGCCAGTTCATCCCCCTCATTGACCTCTGCCGCCGCTTCAGGGGATTCCAAAATCGGCAACCCAATATTGAAGGCATTGCGGTAAAAAATTCTGGCAAAGGTGCCGGCTACCACACAAGAGACCCCCGCCGCTTTAATGGCGATGGGAGCATGCTCCCTGGAACTGCCGCAACCGAAGTTTTTCCCGGCTACTATGATGTCTCCCGTACCAACCTTGGCCGGAAATTCCGGATCAGCGTCTTCCATGCAGTGCCTGGCCAGCTCATCCGGGTCGGAAGTATTCAGGTAGCGTGCCGGAATAATCGCATCGGTATCCACATCATCGCCGAATTTCCATACTCTTCCTTTGAGTTCCATTATAACACCTCCGCAGGACCGGCGATCCGGCCTAATACTGCTGATGCTGCCGCAACGGCTGGATTAGCCAGGTAGACCTCACTCTTGGCATGGCCCATCCTGCCTACGAAATTGCGGTTGGTGGTAGCAACACAACGCTCGCCACCGGCCAGAATACCCATATGACCGCCCAAACAGGGACCACAGGTGGGGGTGCTGACAGCGCCGCCTGCTTCAACCAGGCTCTCGATGATACCTTCCCGCAAGGCTTCCAGGTAGATCGCCTGAGTGCCGGGGAAGATCAACAACCGCACATTTTTATGCACTTTCTTCCCTTTCAGTACCGCGGCGGCTTCCCGGAGATCCTCCATGCGGCCGTTAGTGCAGGAGCCGATCACCACCTGTTGAATCTCCACATCACCTACTTGACTCAAGGGACGGCTGTTTTCCGGCAGGTGGGGGAATGCTACCTGGGGTTCTATTTGCGAGGCGTCATAATAACGCACATCTTTGTATACGGCATCCGGATCGCTCTGGTAAAACGTGTAAGGGCGGCGGCAGCGTCCTTCCACATAGGCCCTGGTTTTTTCATCAGGCGCAACGATCCCACTTTTGCCGCCGGCTTCTATAGCCATATTGCACATGGTAAAACGGCTGTCCATGGACAGGTTCCCGATGACCGGACCGGCAAACTCCATGGCCTGATAACGGGCGCCATCCACACCGATATCACCGATAACATGCAGGATTAAGTCTTTGCCGCTCACCCAGGGCTGCAGCTCTCCTTCAAAAACAAATTTAATTGATTCCGGTACCTTGAGCCAGATTTCTCCCAGAGCCATGGCCGCAGCCAGGTCGGTGCTGCCGACGCCGGTGGAAAAAGCACCCAGGGCGCCATAAGTGCAGGTATGGGAATCAGCGCCAATCACCAGGTCGCCGGGGCCTACTAACCCCAGCTCCGGCAACAGGCAGTGTTCTATACCCATGCGGCCTACTTCAAAGAAGTTGGGCAGGTTGTGCTTGCGGGCGAACTCCCGCATCACGGCCACCTGTTCCGCTGATTTGATATCTTTATTCGGGGTAAAATGGTCCGGCACAAGGGCTATCCGTTCCGGGTCAAAGACATTTGCCACCCCGATTTTTTCGAATTCCCTTATAGCAACCGGCGATGTGATGTCATTGCCCAATACCAGATCAACCCGGGCATTGATTAGCTCGCCGGGCTCTACGCTCTTCCTGCCTGCATGGGCAGCCAGGATCTTTTCGGTGATGGTCATCGGCATGCTGGACTCACTCCGTTCAATAATTGGTTTAAATGATGATTTATATTATTCCTGTTCCGAATCCCTCGTCTGTTGTGCATCCCAGACCAAATTGTTCACAGCATTGATATAGGCCTTGGCGCTGGCTTCCAAAATATCGGTGCTGATCCCCCGGCCCGCATAGACCTTTTGACCGTCGGTAGTAATCTTCAACTTGACATCACCCAGGGCGTCCTTGCCGGAGGTGATGGCGTTAATGCCCCAGCTGATCATCGTACAGCTGATATCGGTGATTTTGTCTATGGCACGGCAGATGGCATCCACAGGACCGTTGCCACAGGCGGCTTCCTCCAGCCGCTGACCGTCCTTTAAAAGTCCGATGGTGGCGGTGGGGACAACCGTGGTACCACTGGATATTTGCAAATAGTCCAGCTGGTAGGTTTGAGGTGTCATTCTCAACTCTTCCTCGACAATAGCTTCCAGATCATCATCAGTGATATGCGATTTTTTATCGGCCAGTTTTTTGAAATAGGCGTAGGACTTGTTCAGCGCTTCATCGGACAGGGTAAAACCCATCTCCTCCAGCCTCTGGCGGAAGGCATGCCGGCCGGAGTGTTTACCCATAACCAGGTTGCTCTTAGCAATCCCCACCATGGCCGGGTTCATGATCTCATAGGTAGTGCGTTCCTTCAGTACGCCGTCCTGATGAATGCCGGCTTCGTGAGCGAAGGCATTATCACCGACAATAGCCTTGTTGGCCTGTATGCGCATGCCGGTCAGAGTGCTGACCAGTTTGCTGGTGCGATATATCTCCTCGGTCCGGATATCAGTGTAATAATCCAGTTTATCCTTTCTGGTATGAATGGCCATCACGATTTCTTCAAGAGCCGCATTGCCGGCACGCTCGCCGATACCGTTGATGGCACCCTCCACCTGCCTGGCTCCGTTTGCTACGGCAGCCAGGGTATTGGCTACCGCCAGACCCAGATCATTATGACAGTGAACGCTGAGAATGGCTTTTTCAATGCCGGGGACCCGGTGGCAAATAGCATCGATAAAGCTGCCCCATTCCCAGGGTACGGCATAACCCACCGTATCCGGAACATTGATCACCGTAGCGCCGGCCTCAATAACCGCCGCGATAACCTGGAACAAAAATTCCGGATCGGTTCTGGAGGCGTCTTCCGCTGAAAACTCCACATCCCCGGTATAGCTTTTGGCGTGTTTAACCGCTGCTACCGCTGCCTCCAGCACCTTTTCCCGGCTCATACGCAGCTTATACTGCATATGGATATCCGAGGTGGCAATAAAGGTGTGAATGCGGGCTTGCTCGGCATAGCGCACAGCTTCCCAGGCCCGGTCAATATCCTTGATGTTTGCCCTGGCCAGTCCGGCTACGGTGACGCCCTTAACCTCTTGCGCTACGGCACGGACGGCTTCAAAGTCACCAATGGAGGAAATGGGGAAGCCGGCTTCGATGATATCGACGCCAAGTTTAGCCAGTTGTTTGGCGATTTGCAATTTTTCGTTGATGTTAAGGCTTACACCCGGAGATTGTTCCCCGTCCCTTAGGGTGGTATCAAAAACATAAATTTTCTGGCTCATAGTGTCCCCCCATTTTCTCTTTTTTTACACCAGGCTTTAATTTATGAACTAAGCTGAAAGAAATCGCCCTGGTTATGCTAATCTATTGCTTCGCTAATCGCAGAACCGCTTAAAACCATCGGCAAAACATTTTCATCCGGATCTATCAGGCAATTAACTATCGCCGGCGCCGGTGAGGCCAGGATTTTGGGCAGGATTTCCGCCACCTCTTCCTCTGTAGCGACGGTGTAACCTTCCATACCATAAAACTTAGCCAGCCCGGCAAAATCCAGATCAAACTCCAGGTCAACCGCCGTATATCTTTTATCGCAATAAAACTCCTGCAGCTGACGCACCATCCCCAGCCGGTGGTTGTTGAGCACAAAAATTTTCAAGTTAAGCCCCTGCTCAGCGGCAGTGCCCAACTCCTGCATATTCATCTGGAAACCACCGTCGCCGCATACTACCAGGACATCTCTTTCCGGCGCGCCCACTTTGGCGCCAACTGCTGCCGGGATGCTAAAGCCCATGGCGCCCAGTCCTCCTGATGATAAAAAACAGCGCGGCTGCTCAAAAAGCAGGTACTGAGCCGCCCACATCTGATGCTGCCCTACATCGGTAACAACGATGTCACTGTCGGACTTTAGCTCATTTAATTTCTCCAAAACGTATTGCGGTTTCAGCATACCACTGTGATCATATTTTAAAGGGTATTCCCTTTTTAATCCCTGCACCCGCTGGGTCCAGGCAGTATTTTCCCGCCGGGTTAAAAGAGGCAGGAGCGCCTGCAGCACAGTTTTCACATCCCCCACAATGGGCAGGTGAATACGCAGGTTTTTGCCGATTTCAGCCGGATCTATATCGATATGGATAACCCTGGCGCCCGGGGCAAAACCACTGATCCTGGCTACCACCCGGTCATCAAACCGCGCCCCCACAGCGATCAGGCAATCGCACTCCGTTACCGCCTGATTGGCGTAGCGGGTCCCGTGCAGCCCCAGCATGCCCAAGAAAAGCGGGTGCTTGCCGGGAAAACAGCCCAGGCCCATCAGGGTGTGAGTCACCGGGGCAGAGATAGTCTCCGCCAGCTGCAATAATTCCTCAGCGGCATCGGAAGCCCTGATGCCACCGCCGGCATAGATCACCGGACGCTCAGAGGCCATAATTATTTTGGCCGCCTGCTGAACCATAGAGGGGTGCCCTCTGTAGGTGGGCTTATAGCCCGGCAGGTGGAATGATTTGGGATACTTAAAGTCGATTACGTACTCGGCAATATCCTTGGGCAGGTCGATTAAAACTGGCCCCGGACGTCCCGTAGACGCGATGTGAAAAGCTTTTTTCACAATCACAGGCAACTCTTCGGGTACTTTCACCAGATAATTATGTTTGGTGATGGGCAGGGTGATGCCGGTAATATCAACCTCCTGAAATGCGTCCGTGCCTACCATGGAGGTGGCAACCTGGCCGGTGATGGCCACCATGGGTACCGAGTCCATGTAGGCATTGGCAATGCCGGTAATCAGGTTAGTGGCGCCGGGACCGGAAGTGGCCATACAGACACCCACCTTACCGGTGACCCTGGCATAACCGTCAGCAGCATGGGCAGCGCCTTGTTCGTGCCGCACCAGGACATGTTTTATGGACGTGTTGCGCAAGGCATCATAGATAGGGAGATTCGCCCCCCCAGGATAGCCGAAGATGACTTCGACGCCTTCCTGTTCCAGGCAGCGGACCAGCGCCTCAGCCACGGTGATTTGCATAGCCGGCTCCTCTCCTTTAAGAATACAAAAATTATTAATCCATAAAGCAATACTATATCTATATTATTAATTACATGCTCATAACTTGCTATTTTTTAAGCCAGGGCATCATGGAACGCAGTCTGGCGCCGACTTTTTCCACCTGCAGATCTTTTTCCTGACGGGCAACCGCTTTAAAGGACGGGCAGCCGACCTGGTTTTCCAGGATCCACTTTTTAGCAAACTCGCCGTTTTGAATTTCAGCCAGAATTTTTTTCATCTCTTTACGGGTTTCGTCAGTGATCAAACGGGGCCCGCTCATATAGTCGCCGTATTCGGCAGTATTGCTGATGGAATAACGCATATTGCTAAGGCCGCCCTCATAGATCAAGTCAACAATCAACTTCATTTCGTGAATGCACTCAAAGTAAGCCATTTCAGGAGCATAACCGGCTTCCACCAGCGTATCAAAGCCTGCTTTCATCAAAGCAGTGACACCGCCGCACAATACGGCCTGCTCGCCGAAGAGGTCCGTCTCTGTCTCTTCCTTAAATGTGGTTTCAAAGACCCCTGCTCTGGTACCGCCGATGCCTTTAGCATAGGCCAGGGCAAGGTCTTTGGCTTTGCCCGTGTAGTCCTGATATACTGCCACCAGCGCGGGTACACCTTTACCTTCCTCATACATACGCCGCACCATATGACCGGGCCCTTTCGGAGCCACCATGAAAACATCAATATTATTAAGAGGCACGATCTGGTCATAATGGATATTGAAGCCGTGGGAAAACATTATGGCATTGCCTTCCTCAAGGTAGGGCTCTATTTGTTCCTTGTAAATTTTGGCCTGGGCTTCGTCCGGCAGCAGAATTTGGATAATATCAGCCTGTGCAGCTGCTTCAGCTACCGTCATGACCTTAAAGCCGGCTGCTTCAGCCTGTTTGCGGCTGGCGCTGCCTTCGCGCAAACCAATGATTACATCTAATCCGCTATCCTTCAGGTTTTGCGCCTGGGCATGCCCCTGGCTGCCGTATCCCATAACCGCTATCTTTTTGCCTTTCAATAAACCCAAATCAGCATCTTCTTCGTAATAAACCTTTACCATTATTCAGAATCCTCCTCTTTATTGCCGTTATTTTTTGAACCGGTCTTCAAGCCTCTCAGCATAGCGATCTTGCCTGTCCGAACCAGTTCCTTGATCCCAAATGGACGCATGGATGTTTCAAAGGCATCTATTTTGCCCTGGTCACCGGTTACCTCAAGGGTGAGGGATTTCGGACCTACATCGACGATACGTGCCCGGAAAATATCCGCCAGTTGCATGATTTCACCCCGGACTGCAGATTCGGCGGCATACACTTTGATCAGCACCAACTCGCGATCAACATAGGCGCTGCGCGTAATATCGTTAATTTTGATTACATCCACCAGTTTGTGCAGCTGTTTGGTTACCTGCTCTACAATCGCATCGTCCCCTTCAACGATGATGGTCATTCTGGAAATACGCGGATCTTCAGTTCTGCCAACCGCCAGGCTGTCAATATTAAAACCCCGCCGGCTGAAAAGACCGGCTACCCGGGTCAAGACTCCCGGATTGTTCTCTACCGTTACCGTTAGTATGTGCCTCATCCTTCTACCCTCCCTGTCATTTCTCCCGGCTTGTTTTATTGCTCATTAGCCCAGCATCTTACCTATAGAGCCGCCGGGGGGAACCATGGGCAAGACGTTTTCTTTTTTGTCGACAACAAAATCAATCATCACCGGCTTACTGGATTGGATCGCCTGTTCCAAAGCATCATGCACTTCTGACTGCCTGGTTACCCTGAGCCCTTCTGCCCCGTAAGCCTCAGCTAATTTGACGAAGTCCGGGTTGGCTAACTCGGTCTGTGAATAGCGGCGGTTGTAAAAAAGCTCCTGCCACTGCCTGACCATACCCAGCACACCATTGTTCAAAATCGCCACATTAACAGGGAGTTCATAATTCACTGCTGTACATAGTTCCTGGATATTCATCTGAATGCTGCCGTCCCCTGCAATATTAAAGACCAGCTCATCCGGGCAGCCAATCTGGACACCAATGGCGGCAGGCAGGCCAAAGCCCATGGTACCAAGGCCGCCGGAAGTAATAAATGAGCGGGGTCTGGTAAAACTGTAGTGCTGGGCAGTCCACATCTGGTGCTGCCCCACCTCGGTGGTAATCCTGGCTTCTCCCTGGGTCATATTGCTAATTTCTTTAATTATTGCCTGGGGCTTCAATTTGCTGCCGTTGCAAAAGGTAAGGGGATATTCTTTTTTCCAGGTTTCGATCTTATCCCGCCAGGCTTCACCAATCTTTGGTTGCAGGAAAGTTATAAGCTGGTTTAAAACCTTTTTAACATCACCCACAACTGGTACGTCAACCCTTACATTTTTCCCAATCTCAGCCGGATCTATGTCTATATGTATAACTTTGGCTGTGGGAGCAAAGGTCTCCAGCTTACCGGTAACCCGGTCGTCAAAGCGGGCTCCGATAGCGATGAGCAGGTCGCACTCAGAAACTGCATAGTTAGCGTACTTAGTCCCGTGCATACCCAGCATACCCAGGGAAAGGGGATGTGTGGCCGGAAAACTCCCTATCCCCATCAGGGTGTTGCAAACCGGCGCCATGAGCAATTCGGCCAGCTGCAATAGCTCCTCATGGGCCCCTGAGGAAATCACGCCCCCGCCGGCATATATGACCGGGCGTTCTGCTTGCGCAATGGCTCTTGCGGCCTCCTCTACCTTGACGGGATCCCCCTCTAAAACCGGGCGGTAGCCGGGCAGCTGCATCTCCCCCGGCAATTCATATTCAGCGACAGCCTTTGATACATCGCTGGGCATATCAATCAAAACCGGACCGGGCCTGCCCGTTGTAGCTATATAAAAAGCTTCCTTAATGATACGGGAAAGGTCAGATGGATCCTCAACCTGGTAGCTGTGTTTCGTAATAGGCATGGTTATCCCGGTAATGTCCGCCTCCTGAAAAGAATCCCTGCCCAAACTGGCACGGGAAACCTGGCCGGTGATGGCCACCAGCGGGATGGAATCCATATAGGCATTGGCGATACCTGTTACCAGGTTGGTAGCTCCGGGTCCCGACGTAGCAAGACAAACACCCGGCCTGCCGGTAGCGCGGGCATAGCCGTCTGCCGCATGGGCAGCTCCTTGTTCATGCCTGGTCAGAATATGCCGGATCTCAGAATCATATAATGCGTCATAAATAGGCAGTGCCTGTCCGCCGGGGTAACCGAATATGGTATCCACACCTTCATTGATTAAGCTTTTTAACAGAATATCGGCCCCGGATAATTTCACTCCATCCAATCTATTGCCCTCCTCACCAGTCATTGACAGATTTCACAAAAAAACAATTCGAAGCTGGACTTAAGCACCTGCCATAATTAAATAAACATGATCAGTCCTGGACTGTCTCTACCATTTTAGCATAGATATTGAGGTTAGTTTGACGCTCTGATACAGGTCTGCAAAATAAAACAACCCCTCGTCCGGCAGCTTGGATCAACTGCCAGGGACGAGGGGTTTTAAGCCCGCGCGGTACCACCCTACTTGCCCCAGCTAACAATAAGGGCCCCTTGATGTGCCTATAAGCACGGCCTCTTAACGGGGGCCAACCCGGCCTAGCCTACTGAATTCTTTCAACCGGCAACTCCAGGGTGATGATAAGTCTTATGCATAGGCGCCGGTTTTCAGCTACCCCGGCTCTCTGCCGCCATGCCCTTAAGCTTAAGTCCCCTTCAAAGCCTTTACCGAAAATAGATTTGTAAACCAGTATACATAAAGAACTTGATCCATGTCAAGAAGTATTTTCCCGGGCATATTATTGTGGGGTAAGTAACCATATTAATCCATTATTCATAGTATATGAGTGTACAGCAAATTACTCTACCGGGAGGAATTCCTATGGATGCAAGCAAGGAAAGCCTTGTTGGGGGTATGCCGGGAGGCATGATGGACAACATGATGTGCTCCAATAATCCCCTTGAAATTCTAAACAGGCTTATACAGAGTGAAACAATGGAAGCGCCCATCTATAACCAGTTGATTCAAACCGCGCCAAACGCCTGCCTGAGAATGATGTTTCAACACCTGTGTGATGAGAATGCCGAGCAGGTGCGAAAATTACAGGCTCTGGTCCCGGAATTCAGACCGGGGACTCCCCACCCGGGTACCGGCAAGGGCTCCGGACCTGACTGGATGAACAATCCCAACTTCGGACCACCGCTCTTTTTCAATGAAGAACAACAGGATACCAAAAAGGAATAGAGACCTGCGAAAGGAGGCCTGTAACATGCAGTTAAATACGTTTTTGCAGCAGGTAAACCAACTGCTAAACATGGAACTCCAGCAAATCTGCATGGCAGCCCGCCTGGCCATGTTTGCGCCTAACGAGTTGGTTCGCCATAAGGTGCTGCATTTCGCCGGCGGGGAACTGGAAGAAGCCATGTTCCTGCATCATATACTCTGTGCCTACGGCGGTATGGCCATGCCGCTAGGACCGCCCGATGTAACCTGCCCGGCGCCCTGCCCATGGCCAGGTCCAGGCTTGGGACCCGATGTCAGCTGTCCCGGCGTCCCGGGCCAGATTCCCGGCATCCTGCCCCCGGCGGGACCCGGAGCCACACTGCCGCCGTCGATACCTATTGCCCCACCCGGCGTTATCCCCGGCTTATTTCCTGATATTTACCCGGGCGTACCCTATGAGACAAATGAGGTAAAGGAAGACGAAAAAAAAGAAAAATAATGGAATAAGGTCTGGATAAGCAAAACCTCCGCCGGAGGACCTTGCTTATCCAGCCATACCGATTTAATTATTCACCGGCCAGGCGCCGTCTGGCACTGTCGATGGCTGCCTGCACGGCCTCCCTGGCCGGCCCCCCTGGCACTTTGCGAGCTGCCACACAGGTGGCCAGACTGATGGCGTCATAGACACCTGCTTCGATGAGACCGGAAAATTGTTGATACTCCTTTAGGCTTAACTGGTCGAGGGCTAAGTCTTGCTGCAGGCAATAAAATACTAGCTTGCCGGCCACCTCGTGGGCCTCACGGAAAGGCATACCCTGACGGACCAGGTAATCAGCCAGGTCGGTAGCATTGGTAAAGCCCTTGCTGGCGGCCTCCTGCATACGCTCCCCTCTAACCCGCATGGTTTCAAGCATGGGCCTGAAGACAAGAAGGCACTTTTTCACCGTATCTACAGCATCGAACAGAGCTTCTTTGTCCTCCTGCATGTCCTTATTATAGGCCAGGGGCAGGCCTTTCAGCATGGTTAATAGAGCCTGCAGATCGCCAAAAACACGGCCGGACTTACCCCGGATCAGTTCAGCCACATCCGGGTTCTTTTTCTGGGGCATCATGCTGCTGCCGGTGCTGAAAGCGTCGTCCAGCTCTATAAAGGCAAATTCAGCTGACGACCACAGGATAATTTCCTCGCAAAAGCGGCTTAAATGCACCATGATCAGAGAAGCTGCCGCCGTAAACTCCACGGCAAAGTCCCGGTCACTGACCGCATCCAGGCTGTTTTGGGTAATATCCGCAAAGCCCAGTTGTTCCGCCACATAAGCCCGATCCAGGGGAAAGGTGGTCCCGGCCAGGGCACCTGAGCCCAGGGGCATTACATCAGTTCTTTTCCGGCAGTCCTTAAGACGGTCTTCATCACGGCTGAACATCTGGCAATAAGCCAGCAGATGGTGGGCCAGGGTGATGGGTTGGGCGCGCTGCAAGTGGGTGTATCCGGGCATCGACGTGTTCAGATGCTCTTCGGCCAGCGCCAGCAAAGTCTCCTGCAGGGCTCGCAGCAATTGAATGACCTGGTCGATCTCGTCTTTAAGATACATCCTGATATCCAGAGCCACCTGATCGTTCCTGCTGCGGGCGGTATGGAGCTTTTTCCCCAGGTCACCGATTTTAGCCGTTAATAACTGCTCCACATTCATATGGATATCCTCGGCTTCTACGGTAAACTCCACCCGGCCGGCTTCAATATCCGCCAGCACCTCTTCCAGCCCGCTCACAATGGCGTCAGCCTCCCCGGTGGTGATAATACCACACTTGCCGAGCATCCTGGCGTGGGCGATGCTGCCTTTAATATCATATTTATATAGCCTGCGATCAAAGGATATAGATGAATGAAAATCCTCTACCAGGTGATCGGTCTCCTTCTGGAAACGCCCTCCCCAAAGTTTGCTCATAATTCGCGCTCCTTTTTTGAAAAACATGAATAGCCTGCCTGTCAGCAAATTGCTCAATACCAGGAAAGACAGTTTTCCTCTCATTTTAACATGGATCGCTTTTTATGCAAGATAAACAAAAACAAGAAGAGGCAGGCAATTTTACTTACCTACCTCTGCTCATTTTTGATTGACATCTTTCTCAATACCGGAACCGGCTAACCTGCTTTCTTCGTCCAGCCGTTCCAGACCTATGCTGGTCAGGATTTCATTGATCAACTCCCTGGTCATAACTTCCCCTCCCTTAATTAATGGCATGATCATATAATACCATTACCATGCTTCGTTGTAAATATTTTCCTACTTATATCTTACATGGTAAACAAAAACCTTACTACCGCATTTCCGGCAGTAGGAGCCCCTGGTCTGCAGTTCCCAGATATCTTCCTCTATTATTTCAGGCCTGCGCGACAGGTCTACGGTGACACTCTCTACCTCATGCCTGTTTTCGCACATGAAAGTCACTGTTAGTTTTCTCAATTAGCACGCCTCTTATCACAGATTAATAAATAATACGCTTTGGAAATAATAATATGACATAATCCTTGAATATAGCACAATCAATCCATAACCGCTCATGCAAAACGCCGGCCTGGAGACAAAACACCCCTTAATTGTTGTTATTACCGTCAACTAAGGGGTGGCTTGATTGGATAAATTTAATAATTTTTACAGTCTATTTTAAACCTGCTTTCATTTCCATCATAGCCCGAACTTTCAGCGGCAGGCCGAAAAGGTTGATAAAGCCTTCGGCGTCACGCTGATTGTAAATCTCATCGCGGCTGAAGGTGGAAAGCTCCTGATCATAAAGGGAGTATGGCGACCTGGCGCCGGCCGGAGAACAATTCCCCTTGTACAGCTTCATCACTACAGTACCTGTCACCGTACGCTGCGTGCTGTCTACAAAAGCATCCAGCGCTTCCCGCAAAGGAGCAAACCACATTCCGTCATAAACCAGCTCGGCATAGCGGAGGGCCACATTTTCTTTGTAATGCAGGGTAGCCCTGTCTAATGTCAGCAGCTCCAATTCCCGGTGGGCTGCAAAGAGCACCGTGCCACCCGGAGTTTCGTAGATACCCCGGGACTTCATCCCCACCAGGCGGTTTTCCACCATGTCTACAATACCCACGCCATTGGCGCCGGCAATGGCATTGAGCTTCTTGATCAGAGCTACAGGGTCAAGTGCCTCTCCGTCCAACTTGACGGGTATCCCCTGTTCAAACTCCAGTGTAACGTAGGTCGGTTCATCCGGGGCCAGCCGGGGCGGCGTGATCATCAACAGGATATCCTCCCGGGGCTCGTTCCAGGGATCCTCCAGATCCGCTCCCTCGTGGCTTAAATGCCATAAATTACGGTCCATACTATATGGGCGGGCTTTGGTTACCGGGATGGGAATACCCCTGGCGCTGGCAAAGTCCACAGCGTCTTCCCGGGAACGGATATCCCATTCCCGCCAGGGAGCAATTATCTTCAACTCAGGAGCCAGAGCCTTGATGCCCAGTTCAAAACGCACCTGGTCGTTACCCTTGCCGGTGGCGCCGTGGGCGATGGCTTCAGCCCCTTCTCTTTTGGCGATCTCAACCAGTTTCTTGGCAATCAGCGGTCTGGCCATAGAGGTACCCAACAGGTACTTGCCCTCATAGACCGCACCGGCTTTCAGGGTGGGATAAATATATTCCTCCACAAACTCCCGCTGGACATCTTCAATATATATTTTGCTGGCGCCGGTTTTTATGGCTTTCTCCCGCAGCGGTTGCAGCTCTTCTCCCTGGCCCAGATCTGCCGCCATGGCGATAACCTCATAACCATAGTTTTCTTTCAGCCAGGGTATGATGATGGAAGTATCCAGTCCGCCGGAATAAGCCAGTACTACTTTCGGCATGTTCACAACAGCTCCTTATTTTAGTATTGCGGCTACAAGCTCTATGTATTGTGCATTATAAAAGAGCAGCCAGCACGGCTTTTTGGGCATGCAAACGGTTTTCCGCCTCATCCCACACCACTGAATGAGGCCCGTCAATGATCTCGGCGGTGACTTCCTGACCCCGGTGGGCCGGCAAGCAGTGCATAAAAATATAATCCGGTTTGGCATGAGCCGTTAATTCCCGGTCTACCTGATACGGGGTAAAAACTGCTACACGTTGGTCCCGCTCAGCTTCCTGCCCCATACTGGCCCACACATCGGTCACCACCACATCCGCACCGGTAACCGCTGCCACGGGGTCAGTGGTAATATGAATCCTGGTGCCGGATTGGACGGCCACTGCCTGGGCTTCACGCACAATCCGTTCTTGCGGCAGATAGCCTTCCGGCGAGGCTACGGCAATATCCATGCCGACTTTGGCACAGCCGATCAACAGGGAATTGCACATATTATTGCCGTCCCCCACATAAGCCAGCCTGAGTCCCGCCAGCCGGCCCTTACGCTCCTTTACGGTCAGCAAGTCCGCCATGACCTGACAGGGATGCAGCAGGTCAGTTAGACCGTTAATCACGGGAATGTCGGCGTAATGGGCCAGTTCCTCAATATCGGAGTGCACATAAGTGCGGATCATAATCCCATCCAGGTAACGGGAAAGAGTCCTGGCTGTATCGGCTATGCTTTCACCCCTGTTCAACTGCAGGTCGCCGGCGCTGAGAAATAAGGGATAGCCACCCAGTTGATACATGCCCACCTCAAATGAAACCCGGGTACGGGTTGATGATTTTTGAAAGATCATCCCCATGGTTTTACCTTGCAGGTAGGGATGAGGCACATTGTTCTTTTTCAGTCTTTTCAAATCCCCGGCCAGATCAATTAAGGCCAGTATTTCCTGCGTTGTGTAATCAAGCAGCGTTAAAAAATCCCGGCCTTTCAGATTTATTCCTTCAGGCAACAAACTAAAACCTTCTTTCTAAAATGACCTGAACGCAGCGATATCTTTTTTAAGCGCTCGCAATATAACTACTGTGCAGCTTGATATTCAGCCATGACTTCATCAAGGATATCTATCGCTACATCCACGTCCCCGGTAGTAACAATTAAAGGCGGGAGAAAGCGCAGGACATAATCATTGACACAATTGATCAACAACCCTCTGGTATGGCAACCGTCAACAAAGGGCTTGCCTTTGACGGTGAGCTCCATGCCTAAAAGCAGCCCCATACCCCTGACATCCTTGACAAAAGGATACTTGTTAGCCAGGCCAACTAGTTTTTCATACAAGTATTCCCCAACCCTGGCAACATTGTCGATCACCCCGCCGAACATCAATTCCTGCAGCGTGACCAGCGCAGCCACGCAGGCCATGGGATTACCACCGAATGTCGAAGCATGGTCACCGGGTTGAAAAGCTGCAGCCACATGTTCTTTAGCCAGCATGGCTCCTATGGGGAAACCTCCGCCTAAAGCCTTGGCCAGGGTGATAATATCCGGTACCACCCCGAAATTTTCGTAAGCCAAAAGAGTCCCGGTGCGGCCAAGGCCTGTTTGAACCTCATCGAAGATCAGGAGCGCCCCGTGCTTTTGACACAGCTCGGCCACACCCTGCAGATAACCGGGCTCCGGCATGTTAACACCACCCTCGCCCTGGATCGGCTCCAATAACACCGCGCAGGTGGCAGGACCAATAGCCTCCTCCATTGCACCCAGATCGTTAAAAGGCACATATTTAAACCCGGCAGGCAGGGGTTCGAAACCTTTTTGGTATTTGGGCTGTCCTGTGGCTGTAACTGTGGCCAGGGTTCTGCCGTGGAAGGAGTTCAAAGCTGTAATGATCTCAACTTTATTTTCATCGTAGTTTTCCTTGGCAAATTTGCGGGCCAGCTTGATGGCTGCCTCGTTGGCTTCAGCCCCGCTGTTGCAAAAGAATACCTTGTCCTGATCGCAATTGTTCACCAGAAGTTGGGCCAGCAGAACTTGCGGTTCAATGTAGTAAAGATTGGAGCAGTGCATTAACTGGTGCGCCTGCCAGCTGATAGCGTCAGCCAGGGCAGGATGGCAATGGCCCAGTGCGTTTACAGCGATACCGCTGACAAAGTCAAGGTATTCCAAACCGTCCACATCCCATAAACGTACCCCTTCACCGCGCTCCGGAGCCAGGGGTATGCGCCCTACGTTTTTCATCAGGTATTTTTCGCCCAGCTCTATTATTTCCTTTGTCCTCAATATTTCGCCCCCTATTATAAAATTACATTTTCACCATGGTACCGATACCTTTATCTGTAAAAACCTCCAACAGGATCGAGTGGGACACCCTGCCGTCAATAATATGGGCTGTCCTCACCCCGCCGGCCAGGGCGTCCAGACAACTCTCGACTTTGGGAATCATCCCTCCGTCAATGACGCCTTGTTCAATTAACGGAGCAACTTCATGGGCATGTAAAGAAGAAATCAACGAAGCAGGATCCTCGCGGTCGACCATGATCCCTTCCACATCGGTAAGAATGATTAACTTGTCGGACCCCAGGGCTGCCGCCAGCTTCCCGGCAGCATGGTCGGCATTGGTATTATAGATCTCCCCTGCCGGGCCTACAGCTACAGGCGACACAACCGGAATACAGCCCTGCTGGATGATCGCCGTAACAATTTCAGGGTTAACCCTCGTTATATTGCCAACAAAACCAATATCAATAAGCTCTACAGACCCATCAGCCGCACTAATCCGGTGATACTTTTTAACCGCCTCAAAAAGGTTGTCGTCCTGTCCTGACAGGCCGACCGCCCGGCCTCCCAGCCGGTTAATTTTGGTCACTATTTCTTTGTTGATTTTGCCCACCAGAACCATCTGGGCAATATCCATGGTTTCCTGGTCGGTAACCCTGAGGCCGGACATAAATTTGGATTCTTTCCCCAGCTTTTGCAACATAGCGGTAATGTCAGGCCCGCCGCCGTGGACAATCACGGGGTTCATCCCCACATACTTCATTAATACGATATCGGTAAACACCGCTTCTTTTAAGTCAGAAGCCAGCATAGCGTGCCCGCCGTATTTGATAACAATGGTTTTGCCGTAAAACTCCTTGATGTAAGGCAGTGCTTCTACCAGCACTTTAGCTCTTTCCTGCGCTGAGGCCATCATCGTCCCAACCCTTACTCTATTATTTACTGAACAGCATGTTACTTGTCTTATGTCCTGTAGTCTGCATTTATTTTAACATAATCATAGGTGAGGTCACAGCCCCAGGCAACGGCCCCGGCCTGTCCTGAATTCAGTTCCAGAGTGATGGTAACATTGTCCTTTGACAGTATATCCAGGGCACGCTCTTCGCTGAAATCCATGGAACTACCCTGCCCGGCCACCTGTTCATCGCCCAGGTATATATCTACCTTTTCCGGATCAAAATCCGCCCCTGAGTATCCGGCAGCGCAGATAATCCGGCCCCAGTTGGCGTCACGCCCGAATATAGCTGCCTTGACCAGGCTTGAGCCGGCCACCGCTTTAGCGATCCTGCGGGCGTCTTCTTCCGTGTTGGCACCACGCACTTCTACGGTGATTAATTTTGTGGCGCCCTCGCCGTCTCTGGCGATATCCCTGGCCAGGCTGATGCATATTGCGGTGAGCGCGTCACGGAAAGCAACATAGTTGCTGTCTTCCTGGTCGATGACGGGATTAGCTGCCAACCCGTTGGCCAGGATTACCACCATGTCATTAGTGCTGGTATCCCCGTCCACAGTGATCAGGTTAAAGCTGCGCTCTACGGCATACCGCAAGGCTTGCTTCAGGTATGCCGGTGCTATGGCCGCATCGGTAGTGATAAAGCACAGCAGCGTCGCCATATTGGGATGAATCATACCGGAGCCTTTAGCCATAGCGCCTATGGTGACCCGGCGATCGCCCAACTGCAGTTGAGCTGCGATTTCCTTGGGAAATGTATCGGTAGTCATGATCGCTTGTGCCGCTAAGTGACCGTTTTCAGGCGCAACCGCGCCGGCAGCGGCACGGATGCCCGGCAGCACTTTTTCCATGGGCATTTTCACGCCGATAACCCCGGTTGAGGCCACAACAACCTCCTCCGCAGCCAGGCCTAAGGTTTCTGCAGCGGCACCGGCCATGGCCCTGGCGTCCTGCAACCCCTGCTCACCGTTACAGGCATTGGCGTTGCCGCTGTTGACCGCCACGGCCCGGGCGGCGCCATTGGCCAGGTGCTGCATGGTCAACAGCACGGGGGCGGCTTTGACCTTATTCAAGGTAAAAACCCCGGCCGCTGCAGCCGGAACCCTGGAATAGATCACGGCAATATCTCTTTTGTCAGCTTTTTTGATGCCGGCAAAAGCAGTACCGGCACTAAAGCCGGCTGCCGCTGTGACACCTGCCCGGAGCCATGTCAGCTTGGATTCTAGCATCCCCATTAAAAATCCTCCTTTAAGGGTACATCCCCGGACCAGCCAGGCCTGTTGATTCCGGCAGATCGAAGATGATATTCATATTTTGTACGGCCTGACCGCTAGCACCTTTAATCAGGTTGTCTATAGCGGAGATCACGATCACCCGGCCTGTGCGCGGGTCCACTGTCAATCCCAGGTCGCAATGGTTGGTACCGGCTACCCATTTTATTTGCGGCAACATGCCCTGGGGCAGAACCCGGACAAAAAACTCTTCCTTATAATAATCCTCATAAAGCTTCTGCAGCTCTTCCGGTTGCATAAGGTTACCCAGTTCGGCATAAATGGTGCTTAAAATACCCCTGGTAACCGGCACCAGGTGCGGTGTAAAGGACACGGTAACAGCTTCCCCCGCCAGCTTGCCGAGCTCCTGCTCGATTTCAGGTGTATGCCTGTGGCTGGCTACACCATAGGCCTTGAAATTTTGCCCGATTTCACAAAAATGAGTATTCAATGACAGCCCGCGCCCCGCGCCGGAGACACCGGATTTAGAATCAATGATAATGCTGCGGGGGTTGATCAGTCTATGCTCCAACAGCGGCGCCAAAGCCAGGATAGCGCTGGTGGGGTAGCAACCCGGATTGGCAATCAGGGAGGCCTGGCGCACTGCCGCTCTATTCAGTTCCGGCAGGCCATAAACAGCGCTCTTAAGCAACTCTTTAGCCGCGTGGACCACTTTGTACCAGTCTTCATAGATCCGGTGGTCATTGAAACGGAAATCAGCCCCCAGGTCAATCACCGCTTTGCCGCGGCTGGCCGCCTCCAGCGCCATCGGCATGGCATGACCATGGGGCAAGGCGATGAAGATCACATCAGATTGCTCGATAATCCTATCCAAATCCATTTTTTCAGCATTCAGCTGATTATACTTATACAAATGAGGATAAATCTCCCAAAAAGGTTTATCCTCGTAACTCTGAGTAGTTAAAGCCACCAGTTCAGTTTCAGGATGCCCCGACAAGATCCTGACCAATTCCGCGCCGGCATAACCGGTAGCGCCAATAATGCTCGCTTTGATTGTCAAAAGCTCACCCCTGTTCCATCTAAAATCAATATTAATAATTATACAAATGACTGTATAATATTACAACCACTAATTCCCTATCAAAAGGAAAAAAATTAGAAAAGGACAGCATTACGCCGCCCTCGTCCGGTTTTTGAACCACCGCTAATTGCCGGTTAGGTCGTCCAGGGTCTTGAAAACATAGCCCTGGCCCTTTATATCCTTGAGAATTCTATCCAATGCTTCCGTGTTATCCTGGGAGACCGCATGCATGAGAATCAGAGCGCCGTTGTGTATATTATTCATAACCGAGCTATAAGCCTCATCCGGCCCCCCCGGCATGGGCACCCAGTCCACATAGGCCAGACTCCATAAAATATTATGGTAACCCAGGCTGTTGGTCAGCGCCAGCGTTCGCTGGCTGTATTCGCCCATGGGGGGACGCAGGTAGCGCATGCCCTTCTGGCCGGTAATCTCTTCATAAGCCTGCTCCACCGCCAGAAGTTCCTGTTTGATTTTCTCATCCGATATATCGGGCAAGCTGGGGTGGCTGTCTGTATGGTTGCCGACTATATGCCCTTCTTCAACCATACGCTTCACCAAAGCCGGTTGTGACTCCAGATAATGGCCGGTAACAAAGAAAGCTGCTTTAACGTCATTGGCTTTAAGAATATCCAGGATGCGGCCGGTATAGCCGTTCTCATAACCCTCATCAAAGGTCAGGTATACTGCTTTTTCGTCGGGGTTGCCAATCCAGTAAGCGCCGTACTTGCTGAGCTCTGCGCTGATGGAGGCCGGCATTTCCGGCTGTTGGTGCTGATCGTTGCGCTTCAAACCCCAGCCCTTCTTGGCGTTGGAAAGGCCGCTGGGATCGATAGTGCTGCCGGCAGGAGCAGGCTCAGGCTTCGGCTCAGTGGGTGTTGCGGGAACCTCCCCTTCAGCTTGATTGTCACCCGCACCGGCCTCGTCGTTATCACCGTCAACAACAGCCGGGACTGTCCCGTTTTCGCTCTCCTGCTGTTCCACGAAGGCTTTATCACCGGTGATATCGTTCAAACCGGCAGGATTCGTTTTTTCTGTTACTGCACAGCCTGCCGCGCCGGCCAGTGCAAAGAAGATAACGATGCATATACTGATGAATCTTCTCGTATTTTTTGCAACTCTCATAATCTCTACCCACCACCTGATCTTGATAAGACTAGGATTGACCGAAAACTGACAGATTATCCCCCGAAGCATTTCGTCTCTTGCTAAAACCAGTTCGACGTAAAACAGCATAATCCTTTACCCCAAGCGCTCTTATGGGCATATATGGCTTAAAAAACGCAAAATAACAAATTAATCATGAACACATAACCTCCGTTAGATGGGGAATAATTAGAACATCAACATATAAGGAGGTTTTTGTTATGCACAAACTTGGTGCTCACGAAACTATGCAGGCACATGAGATTCTGACCACCGCCATCAATACAATGAATACTTTTCACTTAATTAAGGGTCAGATTAAGGACCAGCAGCTGAGCCAGATCATGGATCGCCAGTTAAACTTCATGGAAAAGGAATACAATGATCTTTTGTCCTATGTAACTCAAAAACGCGGGATTAACCCTGAAGTCTACCAGGCCCAGAGATCCGCCTCGATTAATTACGGTTTGCGTCAGCCCGGTCAGGTTGCTCCTGCAACTCAGGCTCAGCTTAGTGACCGGGATTGCGCCTCCATCATGATGGGCATGCACAAGTGCGGCGCTGTCTGCAAAATGAATGCCGCCCTTGAGTGCGCCGACCCGCAACTGCGGCGGATTATAATGCAGGGCGCCAACTCCTGCGCGGAACAGGCCTACGAATTGTTCACCTTTATGAACCAGCGCGGTATGTATCAAGTACCCACCATGCAACAGCAGACCCAGGACAACTTCATGAATATCTACCAACACTCCGGCACCCAGGGCATGATGCCGCATCAGGCTAACATCAACTATACCGGGGCTCAGGGTCTCATCTAGCAAACACCAGGCGCCAAAAACAAAGGGGCTGTTGCACAACGGACTAAAGTTCGAGGGCAGCAGCCTTTTTTGTAGAAAAATACAGATGCGAGTTCCGCAGAACCCGCACTTGCAGTACAACAAAAAACTAAATTATTACCGGATTTAACAGCTGATTTTAATATTATAAAAAAAAGGGAGCGTCGCTCACTACTTGAAAAAGCAATATTGCAACACTCCCGTTGTTTGCAGCAACAGATAAACTGCTTATTTTTGCAAGCTTTCTAAATCACGCCGATCGATGACACGTTTAGCCTTGCCTTCACTCCTGGGGATCGTCCTCGGCTCCACAAATTTGATCCTAACGTTGATATTAAGGACGCTCAGGATCTTACTGCGGATCCTTGCTTCCAGGTCTTCCAGTTTTCTGACCTGGTCAGAAAACATTTTCTCAGATAACTCGACCCAAACTTCCAGAGAATCCAATTCGCCCTTGCGATCTACCACCAGAAGATAGTGGGGTTCCGTCTCGCCAAATTCCAGCAGCACACTTTCCACCTGGGAGGGGAAGACGTTTACACCACGGATAATCAGCATATCATCGTTACGGCCGGTAACTCTCTGCATCCGCACATGGGTCCTGCCACAAGCACATTTTTCAGGCAGGAGAGCGGAGATATCATGGGTACGATAACGGAGTAAAGGAATACCCTCTTTATTGATCGTCGTGAAGACCAATTCGCCCTGTTGACCGTAGGGCAGTTGTTCCCCGGTTTTAGAATCAATAATTTCAGGGATAAAGAAATCTTCATGGACGTGTCCGCCGCATCTGGCTTCGCAATCCATCGACACACCCGGCCCCATTACTTCACTGAGACCATAAATGTCATATGCTTTAATACCAAATCTCTCTTCAATTTGTGTACGCATGTTTTCTGTCCAGGGTTCCGCGCCAAACACACCCGCCTTGAGGGGCAGTTTTTTCAGGTCGATACCTGCAGCCTGCGCCTCGTCAGCCAGGTACAGGGCATAGGACGGGGTCCCGGCAATAATCGTGACGCCAAAATCCTGCAGCAGCATTAGCTGGCGGGCCGTGTTACCGGTAGATATTGGCACGGCAGAAGCCCCGATACGCTCAATACCGTAGTGCATCCCCAAACCACCGGTGAAAAGACCGTAACCATAGCAGTTGTGCACCACATCATCCTTAGTCCCGCCGGCCATGGTCAGTGCGCGAGCCAACAGTTCCGACCAGTTTTCAATATCCCTCCTGGTATAGCCCACCACAATAGGTTTGCCGGTGGTTCCTGAAGACCCGTGAAAACGAACTATATCGCTCATTGGCGCTGAAAAAAGACCAAAGGGATAATTGTCCCGCAAATCCTGTTTATTAGTAAACGGCAAATGCTTCAGATCATCCAGGGATTTGATATCACCCGGCTCAAGTCCTTTTTCCTTGAAGGCTTTTTGATAGAACGGCACTGCCTCATAGACTCTTTTGACCGTAGCCTGGAGCCGCTCCAACTGCAACTCCCGCAGAGCCTCCCTAGGCATGGTTTCGATTTCCTTATTCCAGTACATTTTTTGCCCTCCTCTGACAGATTCCAACTTCTCCTCTACTTTCTCAATAATTGCCTGCACCCCGTTTGCGCCTGCTGAAACAATAAAAAAAACCTTCCGCCCATAGGGACGAAAAGTTATTCGCGTTACCACCCTAGTTGGCTTACCAAAATAAGCCCACTTCAGCAGGGTACGGGAAATATTCCTTATACCCCCTTCTTTTTAACGGTAGAAGTTTCCGTCCGGGCCTACTTGCCATGCGGTTTCAACCCGGCAACTCGGGGGAGAACTTCAACGACTCATACAATGGAAACGCTTTCAGTCACGACGCTTCCTCCCTGCATTGCTGTGTCCCGTCTACTTTTCCCCTTCATCGTTTTTAGCTATATAATCTATTATTTAATAATAGAGGAACTCCAAAGTTTAGTCAAGAGTAAAATGACACCGGCTTTCAGACATTTTTAACCATGCCCGCCGGAGCAACAAACGATTATTTGGTCTTGGCCGTTTCCTCAGGGGTATTTTGCTCTTCCTTAGCAGCCGCAGCCTGTTCCTGGGGCAGCCTGGCTTTTAATGTCCTTATTTCCCCTTCCAGCTGGCGGATATACATAGCTTTTTTGAATTGCCACCAAAAACCTAAAAACAAAACCGCTATGGCACCAACTGCTGCCGAAGCAAGGATGACCAACACTTTGGAGATACCCTCATATTGCCAGAATAAAAAATTGATACTAATACTCTCCGTATTTTGGATAGCAAATACAGCAACGCTGAGGGCAAACAAGAGAGCAACAATAAAGTAGGTCTGGGCTTTGCTCATAAGGCAAACCTCCTAAAATATTAAACATATGTACTGTTAGTATACCATTCTTTAACGAACAGGTTAACTAAAAAACAAAACCCCGGCACGGGGTTTTGTTCACAGGTAAAACTGATTTTAACTTGAGCGCCTGCTTTCCGCTTTGGCAGGCAAGTACAGGTTGGGCAGATTTTCATGCTTGATATTGCGTATATGCAGGGTATGAGACCATTCTTTGTTCTTGCGCATAGCAAACCCCACATAGGCAATAGGCACCCAGGTAATAGCGAAGATAGGGAAATACAGGAGCCAGGTATATACCCTGGGTTGAACTCTCTCCAGAGTTAAACCCAGGCTGAAATAGAAGAACATAGCCAGTAAAGCAACAAGCATCCAAATGGAATTTTGAATAAGCAGCGCCGGCCCCAGGAATAATAAACTGACGATCCAGTTAATACCGGTAATCATCAAAAAGAAGGGCTGAAAGAGATACAGGGCCCCGTCAAGCATGGCGAAGTTTTTAGTGCGGAAGCCTTCCAGCAGCAGTTTGCCCATATAGCGTCCGGCAACATTAGTATGCCCCTGCATCCAGCGCCGCCGCTGGTTCCAGGACTGCCCCAGGCGCAGTGGCTTCTCATCGTATATTCTGGCGTCGTGGGCCCAGCACACCTTGATATTATTCAGCAGGGCTTTGGTTTGGAATTCCAAATCCTCGGTAAGGGAGGTCATACCCCAACCGTATTTTTTCAAAAGTTCCACGGAAATACACATGCCTGTACCGCCCAGGGCGCAAGTAAGCCCCAGGTTATACTTGGCCAGCTGCCACAGGCGGTTGGTCAGGGCATAGCTGATACAGATGGATTTCGTAATCCAGGTATCGGCGGCGTTTTTGGTATCCAGATAACCCTGCACAATCTTTTCACCTTTCAGCAGGTGGGCATTCATAATACGTAAAAAATCACCGTCCACCAGGTTGTCCGCATCAATAACAACAACTGCATCATATTCTTTTTTTCCGGCAAATATATGGTTAAAAGCATATTCAAGGGCATAACCCTTGCCGATCTCTTTTTTGTTAAAACGTTCAATAACCTGGGCGCCCTGCTGCCTGGCGATAGCGGCTGTCCGGTCATTGCAATTGTCTGCCACAACATAGATATCATAAAGCTCTTTTGGATAGTTTAATTCTTGCAGGTTACGGATTAGCTCCCCAATTACCATCTCCTCGTTATGAGCCGCACTGACTACCGCAAAACGTGAAGTTGCCGGCACAGAGTAGTCCTCAGGCCTGCGAAAAAAACCAAACAATGAGATAACAAAGCAGTAAAGACCAAACACGGTCAGGCATATCTGAAAACCGTAAAATAGTACTTCCATGTCTATCCCCTTTGCAACCATTGAATTAACATAACCGCATATTCAATTCAACATAAATTTATCCTTTAAAAAAGGAACATTCTGCTAAGAGAGCAAAAGTCCTTCTTTTTGTTTCGAAAGGCCGAAGAAAGAACCTCTCCATTGCTTTGTAATTAAGCTAGCGTCCCTATACTAACCAGCATTTGGCGTTCTTATACTATTATAACCTGTTTGGTCAAGGCTAGCTTGAAGCCAGTACTATAACCCGGTAAAAGATGCTTTTCTTCTCACCCCCTTTTTGTTTGACTGCATACGCATACCTGGCGGTTCATTGTAGACAATATGAATTTCGCACATAATATATTACTCATTTTTCCCTTACGCCGGCAAACCCTATTGTGCGCTTAAATAGAATTTTTTGCAAGACTAATAATATTGCACTATATCCCTTTACTGAAGAAAACATTGCTATTACCTGGTAGTTGCGATAAATTGTAAGTATGAAGATCATCGTAGACGCAGATGCCGCTCCCAAAAAGGTAATGGAGATCTGCCGGCAAGGGGCAGCAAAATTTTCTGTACCTTTAGTGACCGTGGCAAGCTTTAACCACAGGATTGAATCGGAACATCATATCACTGTAGGCAATGACCCTCAGGAAGCTGATCTGCAAATAATCAACCTGGCGGGCAAAGGAGACATCGTGGTTACCCAGGACTGGGGCCTGGCTGCCATTTTATTAGGTAAAGGTGCTGCTGTAATATCTCCTGCCGGCAGGATTTACAGACAGGAAACCATTGAATTTCTCTTAGAGGAGAGAGAGCTTAAGGCACGATATAGAAGAAGCGGCGGCAGAACCAAAGGTCCCCGCAAGAGGACCTCCATAGACGACGCCAACTTCAAGAAAAACCTTTACCGCCTGCTGGAAGACGCTTTGTTGCCGGACTAAAAGCTAAAAAGCGTCTCACTTACAACAGCTGAGACGCTTTTTCTCTAACTCATTAAATATGTAAAGCTTCTACCACTTATGACCCGCACCTGATGCGATGATCAAGGAAAGTACTACCATGAGGGGGTAAATCCAACGCATTTATTTTCCTCCTTAATAGTTGATATTAGTCAATTAGTTTCTACCACTTATGTCCTGCGCCTGATGCGATGATCAGGGAAAGCACTACCATGAGGGGATAAATCCAACGCATTTATTTTCCTCCTTAATAGTTGATATTAGTCAATTAGTTTCTACCACTTATGTCCTGCGCCTGATGCGATGATCAGGGAAAGCACTACCATGAGGGGATAAATCCAACGCATTTCTCATCTCTCCTTAATAGTTGATATTAGTCAATTAGTTTCTACCACTTATGTCCTGCGCCTGATGCGATGATCAAGGAAAGCACTAGCATGAGGGGATAAATCCAACGCATTTCTCATCTCTCCTTAAAATTATTTGAATATATCAAACAAACTTAATAAGACATCGATAGTTTAGGATTACATACCATCAAGTGTGCAAATCTTTTACCAACGCATATACATTTCCCCCTTTTGCACGTTTTTGCAAAAAAGCAACACAAATAAGCCTCATGCAACACCAGGCCTGTCCTTTTGACATAAACATATATTTTTTGCGATAACGCAAATTAAGCCATTAAGTCAAAACTAAAAGGCGGCTAATCGCTAGTTTTAACCAGCAACCCGGCCGCCTTAGTAAAAACTTGTAGACCCGTAGGCTTTGCGTCCCCACCTTTCGATGGGTTTGCCTTTTTGGTTTATATTTGTATTATTATATGGAAAGTGCAACTTATAATGCCATTATACATAACTAATGATAAAATGCCATATTATGGTCTTAATAATCAACAAAGTTAAAAATTATGGTCATTATTAATAAAAAAGACATTTGCGACATCAGACGCAAATGTTTTTAAAATCCTTTGTAGTTTCAGGCAATAACTGCCGGGCATATTGACTAAGGATGTTGTTCTGGTCGCAGCGCCAAAAATCAGTTTGCCGTCCATCCTGCAGAACCATGATTTTTTGGCACAATTTTAGCAATGTCTTTGGTTCATGGCTTATGATTACAAAGGTGGTCGAATTCTTCTCATTTAGTTCAAAGATAACATTTTCCATCCTTACCCTGCTAATAACATCCAGGGCGGAAAACGGTTCATCACAGATAATCATCAGCGGCCTTGTGATCATGGCCCGGGCCAGACAAATACGCTGCAGTTGCCCTAAACTCAACTGGTCCGGGTAATCATACCAACGGGTTTCTTCCAATCCAACCATGTTCAGTGTTTCGGCAACCAGTTTAACCCTGATCTTTTGTTCATATTTGCGGTAGACCAGCGGCTCAGCCACCAGATCAAAAACACGCATAAACCTGTTTACCGCCGCTCTGGGATTTTGAAAAAGATACTGAATAACGCTCCGGTATTCTTGATAAACTCTTCTCTGCCGCAAATCGGCCTTTTTATATAGAACCCTGCCGGAACCGGGTTGTTCAAAGCCGGCTAAGACCAGGGACAGCGTTGTTTTACCTGAACCGCTCTCACCCAGCAATCCGATCATGTCCCCTTGCCTGATCACCAGGTTAATCCCCTGCAACACCTGTCGCGGAGAATTTTTATAGGAAAAATAAACGTCCTCCAGCGTAACCAGATCTTCTTCCAACACTGTTACTCCCCACCCCCATTGAGCCAGCATAAGACCAATCCGTCTAAAAATCTTCTCGTTGGCGGCTCCTCTTCCCTGCAGCGAGGTCTGCATTCACTGCAACAGTGCGCATACCTGCATCCCTTCAACCGTTCATATAGCGGGGGAGGATCGGCCGGCACAAACCGTAACGGGTTACCCGCCAACTCATGGAAAAAGCAGGATAACAGATCTTTTGTATAAGGGTGCCGCGGGTTGAAAGAACCCTCTCTGACTGCACCCATTTCTACCAATTGTCCACTATAGAAAACGGCCAGGGTATCGCAATATTGCAAAGCCGGCTCCAGATCATGTGTCACTATGACCATAGTGCAGGCCAGCTCAGTCTGTGCCTGTTGGAGAAGAGCCATAATCTCCTTCTTTGACAACATATCCAGGTTCGAAGTCGGTTCATCGGCCACAATTAGCTCCGGCGCGCCTGCTATAGCCATAGCCACGGCCACCCGCTGACACATGCCGCCACTGAGCTGGTGGGGATATTTGGACATAATCTGCTGGGGTTCTCTGAAACCCACCCTGGTTAACAGCTCTGCCGCTTGTAGCGCAGCCCTTTGGCGGGAAAGCCCGGTTTTGACCTCTACCACTTCCCTTAATTGAGCACCGATCCGTTGTGTCGGCGTAAGGGAGCCCTGGGGATCCTGAGGCACATAACCAATTTTTTGGCGCCTTGTCTGCAAAACTTCCCGGCGGTTGCCCGCCAGTATATTCCCGGTTCCAAAAAGCTCAATGGAACCGGTCAGACCATCCGTGCGATTCAGCAAACCCAGCAAGGCATAGGCAATCAATGTTTTGCCGCTGCCGGACTCACCGATAATGCCCAGGGTACGGCCGGCTGCCAGGTGAAAATTTATATTTTTGAGCAAGGGTAAAAGCACCCTATCTTTTTTGAGCAGAAGATTTAAACCAGTTACCTCAATCATTTTCCAGCAGTCCTTTCGACTGTTTACTGTAGGCCTTATGTAACGAGTCACCCAGCAAGTTAAAACATAACACCAACCCTGTGAGGGACAGCACCGGGCAGATCCACTGCCAGGGATATACCCGGAAGGACTGCAAACCGTCGGTAATCAATACGCCGAGACTGGCATTAGGCACCTGTACCCCCAGACCCAGAATGCTTAAATAAGCTTCCGCCATAATCGCGTCCGGGATCGAAAAAGCAGCCGCGGTCAAAAGCACCGGGATGCAGCCAGGCAGTATATGCCGGCCGACTATATCCAAGCTGGACGCGCCATTGAGCCTGGCAAACCGGATAAAGGGCGCATCTCTTATGACAAGGACTTCGCCCCTGATCAGCCTCGCCGTAGGAATCCAGAGCACCAGACCCATAGCTATAAAAATGTTTGCGATGCCCGGTCCCAGTAAGGCAGTGAACATCACAACAAATAAAAAGGTCGGGATACACCAAAAAACAGCCACAAAAGTCATAATGAGGCGATCCGCCGGACCGCCTATTAGACCTGAGACACTGCCGGCTAAAAAACCTACAACTATATTGATCAAGGTGGCAAAAAAAGCAATCGTCAGTGAAACTCTGATTCCGTAAATAATCCTGGCCAGCAAGTCCCGCCCCAGGTAATCCGTCCCCAGCCAGTGTTCGGGGCTGGGCCCTTGATTGGCCCGGGATAAATCCTGAGTATTGGGCTCAAGAGGCAACAACAGCGTACCACCTATGGCAATAGCTATATACAATAAAATTATAATCAAGCAAGTCAGGACGAGCTTGTTTTTAAAAGCACCGGCAAACTTCATATTACCCCATCCTTGAGCCGGGTTTTAGGGTTGATCAGGGAAACCAGGATATCTGCCGCAAAGGTGGTAATCAACAGGATAAAAGCATAGAAGATAGTTATCCCTGCCACCATATTGTAATCGCGGTTAGCTACCGAATTGACATAATAATGTCCCAGCCCGGGCAGGGCAAATATTTTTTCTACCACAAAGCTCCCCGTCAAGAGGTTGGCTGCTACCGGGCTCAGGTACTGAACAATCCCCGGCAGGGCATTGGGCAGGGCATGCCGGAAAAGTACCGAGCCAGGTGATAACCCCCGTGCCCTGGCAGCAATAATATAGTCCCTGTTCAGCACCTCAATCATTTCAGTCCGCACCAGGCGGGTGATAACTGCGGCAGGAAGTACGGCAAGTGTCAACACCGGCAAGACCAGGCCAAGCGGGCTGGTGAACATGGCCACCGGGAATAACCTTAATTTCAAGGCAAAAAGGTAGATAAGGCCGGCTCCCAGGGCGAAGTTTGGGATGGAGAGTCCAAGGGTAGCCAGCAACAGGATTGCCTTGTCCTGCCACTTTTCCTGCCAGGCCGCTGCGGACACACCTAAAGCTATACCCAGGACGCCTGCCAGCATGAGAGCCAGGAGTCCGAGAATTGCTGAAAAAGGAAATGACTCCTTAATAATTTCGTTGACGGTACGCCCGGGATATTTTAACGAAGGCCCCAGATCCAGGTGAACAAGATCCGACAAATACCTGCCGTACTGGAGCATTACGGGCTGATCCAGGCCATACCTGGTCAGGTAATTGGCTTTTACTTCAGGGGGCACACGCTTATTAAAAAACGGATCACCCGGTATAAAACGGATTAAGAAAAAGGTGAGAGTCACGACAACCCACATGACTCCCAGATAAAAAGCTGCTTTTTTTAAAATATAGCCCATAACCTAACTGACATAGGCCCATTTAAAATCGGCCAGGAATGCAAAGCTGGGATGAAGCACATTATGGATATTACCTTTTTCCAGATAAGGGTTGGTATAGTAATAGATTGGTACGACCGGCAATTCGTTCATCAGTATTCTCTCCGCCTGCAACATGCTTTGCATTCGTGCGTTGTTGTCTGCGTTAGCATTGGCTTCTTGCAGCAGACCGTCATATGCTTCATTACTCCAACCAGCCTGGTTGTTGGGGCTGTCGGTTAAAAACAAATCCAGAAACGTCATGGGATCATTGTAATCCGCATTCCAGCCTACACGGGCGATATCAAAATCCCTTGCATCCAGTGTAGCAAAATAGGCTTTGTACTCCTGCACATTAATATTCGTTTCAATCCCCAGTTTTTCCCGCCACATGCCGGTAATGGCCTCGGCCACAGCCAGGTGGTTTTTGTTATTGGTGAGCAGCAGTTCAATTTTAGGGAAACCCTGCCCTGCCGGAAAACCTGCTTCAGCCAGCAGTTTACTGGCCTTCTCCGGGTTGTAGCCTTCAATTAACTTCTCTTCCATGCTTCTGAAATCACTGCCGGCTGACGCACCGGCTACGCCATAGGGCACAAATCCATAAGCTGCCTTTTCCCCGCCCATGGTCACTTTACTTACCAGGGCTTCGCGATCTATGGCCAGGGATAAAGCCCTGCGCACCCGCAGATCGTTAAAGGGGGTGTTGTTGGTATTAAACATATAAAACTCGTTGGATAGTTCCGGACTCAGCTCGAGGGAATTACCCCGGGCCAGGCGTTCCATTTCCCGGTAGGGAGGCGTCTCCGCTATATCGATCTGACCGCTCTCAAACATGGCCAGCTCCGTGTTGGAATCAGCCACCAGGGTGATCACCAGTTCCTCCAATTTGACATTGTCACGATCCCAATAGTTTTCGTTCTTGACCAGGGTTAATTGCTGGTTACGCTCCCAGGCAGCAAGCTTAAAGGGTCCGTTGCAGATATAAGACGCCGGGTTCTGAGCCCAACCGGCGCTGTCCTGTTCCACGGCCTTTTGATGCACCGGAAACATGATGGGGATGGCGGTTAGGGACAGGAAATAAGGAACCGGGTGCTCCAGGGTTACGATTAATTTGTCTTTTCCTTCGGCGCGGACACCGACTTCAGCCGGGTTATCAAGTTCACCGGAATTATACGCTTTGCCGTTAACTAGATAATAGAGCTGGTAGGCATAGGGAGAAGCTGTTTCCGGAGCCAGGGCACGGCGCCAGGCGTAGACAAAGTCCCCGGCGGTAACAGGATCCCCGTTACTCCAGTGAGCTTCCCGCAAGTTAAAAGTATATGTAAGTCCGTCATCTGAAATCTCCCAGCTGATGGCCATGCCGGGGGAAACATTACCGTTGGGATCCATGCGCACCAGACCTTCCAGCAGGGCGTTTTCTATGGTCATTTCGTTAGCTCCTTCAGCAAGTGCCGGATCCAGGGTGGCCGGTTCAGCTCCAATATTGTACTTGATTGTCTGCTTAACAGCCTGGTCTGGTTTGGATGACGTATTTGACGAACAACCGGCTGTTATTAGCACCAATAAAATCAAAATAAGAAATTTCGCGAGCTTGTTCAACAACCTATGCCTCCTAAGCGTATTCTTTGCCTTATTTCCGGAAATTTCTCTATATTATTGATATTTCCTGCTACAAAAAAGTAACTTTTATAAATTTAACCACATCTATGAAGGTATTTGCTTAATACTGTCAAATCATTACTTTTGAACCATGAAAAAGGGATGTATCCTGCACATGAGTGTCATCGCCAACACTAAAAAATTTTTTGTTGATCATATAAGTCATATAAGCCTGGCCGGCATATATCAGCTGGTTATTAATTGTCTCGGTTTGTTCATTATTTTTCGAGCAATTTGTCAAGCCACCTTGGGCTGGGAGCCGGATATGCTTTGGGTCTTCATCTTTTGTCTGGTGTTTAGTACAGCTACTGAGATGAAACCCATCAACATGCCCAACAATGATTTACTAACCATCTCTTTTGCGGTACATATTTCGGTCTTAATTTTATTTGGACTGCCCATGGCTGTTTTGTCGTGCACCATCGCCAATATTATCACCGATATTATAGGCCGCCGCGGTTGGCAAAAAGTGCTATTTAATATCAGCCAGTATGCCATCACCATTTATTGCAGCTGGTTTGTGTACCATCTGGTGAGGACAAATACCGGTCCGGTAGACTTTAAGTCTGATTTTTGGGCCTTGGTGCTGAGCTGCCTGGTTTATGTGATCGTCAATTTTATCCTGGTAACAACCATAATTTCCTTAAGCCAGGGGATCAACTGGTTACGCCAGTTAACCAGCGACATCAAACTGGAAGTAATCCATTTTGCAGCTTTAGTTCCGGTGAGCCTTTTGATCGTTATCCTCTACACCTATGAACCTCTTGCCATCATTATCCTGGTATTACCGCTGGCTATGGCACATTTCAGTTTCGACAATTATATCACCCTGCGCACGGAGACCAGGAAAACCATTGAGGCTCTGGCCGATATTATCGACCAAAGAGACGCTTATACAGCCCAGCATTCTTCCCGGGTGTCGAAGTACTGTGAGGCAATAGCCAACAAGCTCATGCTCAGTCCCAGGGATTATGAAACTCTTGTCACCGCCGCAAAAGTACATGACCTGGGTAAAATCTCGGTGCCGGACGCTATTCTGTTAAAAGATGGGCCTTTAACACCTGAAGAGCGGCAGATCATCAACAACCATTCCTCCTGCGGTTATGAGGTCCTCAGCAACCTGCGTTTTTACAAGGCCGGCGCCAGGATTGTCTCCTGCCACCATGAACGGTACGACGGTAAGGGCTATCCTGAAGGACTTAAAGGCGAGGAAATACCGCTGGGAGCCAGGATCATGGCCGTTGCCGACAGCTATGACGCCATGACTTCTGACCGTCCCTATCGCAAGGCCCTGGATATGGAAATAGCCATCCAGGAGCTGATCAAACATTCAGGCACACAGTTTGATCCTCAAATTGTCCGGGTATTTATTGAAACACTGCGGGAAAGCAAATAAATCTTACGGAGAGGTTATAGATGGCTTTCTTTATTATTGTTATTGGCGCGGTTGCGGCTGTCGCCCTTCTCACCGGCGGCAGCTTGAGCAGGATCAAAGAACTCCGTTTTAAACATACCTGGCTGGTTCTTGTAGCAGTAGGTCTTAAAATCATCACCGGTTCAAGCCTGCGTTACACTTTTCATATTGCAGACCCGCTGGCTCCTAAATTATATATGCTTTCTTTAGCCCTGGTCGCCCTTTTTGTCCTCCTCAACCTGCGGCTGCGGGGCTTTGCCTTCATCGGCCTTGGCTTACTGGGCAACCTGCTCGCCATATTTGCCAACGGCGGCCATATGCCTATTAAAGAAGAGTATTTTCTTTTGGCCGCTTCCGCAGAAGAACTGGCAAGAGTCGAGCAAGGCTTAGCGGCCTTTAACTATATTCCCGCCGGCCCTGATACCAAATTTTACTTTCTGGCAGATATTTTCGCCATACCAAACGTGGTTGTTTACAGTGTCGGGGATATCTTCATTGTCCTGGGAGGCTGTATCTTTGTCTGGTGTCTCCTCAAGGACCGGACAAAAAGTTATTTTCTGAAAAATATGTACTACTAAATTAAGAAAGGGCGTCGCCAACTAAAAAATAGTTTGCGACACCCTCTATTAAAATCCCGGCGCCCATTTGACCAACGGCAATTCCGTGTAGGGAAAATCCTCACTGGCAGCTCTCACGCGAACGGTATAACCCAGGCCGCCCTGGGGCAGGATCAGGCTGCCCTGATACAGGTGCCTCCCCCCGCTGCTGTCGACCCGCTCCAATGGGAGCATTTTGATTTTTTTCAGGCCAAAGTCGCCAACCTGGCCGTAAACAAGTTCCACAACCACGTTATCCTGCTGCAGCGGGCCCTGCTCCAACTCCACCTTCACATCCAGGCTTTGCCCTGAGCTCATCCTGGGCACGCCGTTTGTTTCTATCCGGATAAATTTGATTTGCTCCCAGTTATCTCTTAGCAATTCCTTGCATCGGCTCACCTTTTCAGCCAGAGCATAATTATTCTCCCGGCTCATCTTGCCCCTGCGCATAGACGGGATATAGAACTTATTGGCGTATTCAGCCACCATGCGATAGGTATTAAAAACCGGTGCAATAGTTTTGATACTGTGCTTCATTGTCGCGATCCACTCCCGGGGCAAGCCGGCCTGCCTGCGGTAATACCTGGGGATCAGCTTTTCCTCCAGAGTGCTGAAAAGAGAATGGCAGTCTTCTCGATCCTGGGCTTCTTCATCCTGGAAATCGCAAGCCATGCCAATAGCAAAACCGTTGTTGCCGTCATAAGCCTCCGGCCACCACCCGTCCAGGGTGCTGATATTAATGACACCGTTTAAAGCTGCTTTTTGGCCGCTGGTGCCGCTGGCCTCCATAGGCCGGCGCGGGGTGTTCATCCACACGTCAACTCCATGCAGCAGGTGGCGCGCCATGTGAATATCATAATTTTCCAGCAACAGTATTTTGCCCCTAAATTCCGGCTCATTGCTCAAATCATATATGGCTTTAATCAGATCCTGGCCGGCCTTGTCGGCAGGATGGGCCTTGCCGGCAAAAATAAAACGCACAGGTCTTTCCGGATGGTTGAGCATTTGTTTTAGTCTTTCCGGCTCACGAAACAGCAGGGTAGCTCTCTTATAGGTGGCAAAACGCCTGGCAAAACCAATGGTCAGCACATCCGGATTTAAGTAGTCATGCACCTCATTAATACGCCTGGAGGACTCATAATTGCGCATTAATTGTCTTTTTATCGCACTGCGCACAAAATCGATCATCTTCACCTTGAGCAAGCGGTGGATCCGCCAGATCTCTTCATCAGGGATCTGCTCAATTTTATCCCAAACCCCAGGTTTAAAGTTTTCCAGACAATCCTTACCCAGATAGCGGAAATATAGCTCCCGCAGCTCACTGGCCAGCCAGGTTTCTATGTGTACCCCGTTGGTAATGCTGGTAACCGGGACCTCTTCCTGATGTAGTCCGGCATAGTAATGCAAAAACATTTTTCTGCTGACCTCACCGTGCAGCCGGCTGACCCCGTTGCTGAAGCAGGAGTTGTTCAGGGCCAGCAAAGTCATATTAAAGCCTCCCCGCTCCCTATCCCAGCCCAATTCCAGCAAGTTGTTGATATCCAGCCCCTGATCATCTAACACATGAGCGAAGAAATCCACCATGGTCTCCCGGCTGAATACATCGTGGCCGGCCGGAACCGGTGTGTGGGTGGTGAAGATGGTGGAAGCCCTTACCACCTCCCGGGCTGTATTAAAGGTCAGTCCTTCAGCCAGCAGCTCCCTGATCCTCTCCACAATCAGAAAGGCCGCATGTCCCTCGTTGATATGCCAGGCACTGGGTTTTATCCCCATGGCATGCAAGGCCTTTACCCCGCCAACCCCCAGCAAGATTTCCTGGCTCATCCGGTATCTGTGATCTCCCCCGTAGAGTCTCCCTGTTAATTGGCGGTCTTCAGCACTGTTTTTAGGGGTGTCCGCATCTAATAGATACAGCCAGACCCGGCCCACTTTCACCTTCCATACCAGAATGTAGACATCCCGGCCCGGAAAGCGCAACTTGATCGTAAGCTGGCCTCCCTTTTCATCATACACAGGCGTAATCGGCAGTTCGTTAAAATTCAAGCGGGGATAATCGGCTTCCTGCCAGCCCTCGCTATTGATCCTTTGCGTAAAATAGCCGTGCTTATATAAAAGTCCCACCCCAACAAAAGGCAGTCCAAGATCACTGGCAGATTTGCAGTGGTCACCGGCCAACAACCCTAACCCCCCGGAATAAATAGGGTGAGACTCATGGAGCCCGAACTCGGCGCTAAAATAAGCCACCACGTCTTCCTTATGTTCCGGGTAGTGTCGATCAAACCAGGTTTCTTCCGATTGATAACGGTCATAAAGCTCAAAAACCCGCCGGTACGAAGCCAGAAAATCATCATCCTGGGCAACCCTTTCCAGTTCTTCGCCTGAAATTCTGATCAAAAACCGTACCGGGTTATGACCCGTCTCACGCCACAGGTCAGGCTTGATATCACGGAACAATTCGACAGCCTCAATCGTCCAGGAAAACCAGAAATCATAAGCCAATTCTTTGAGCCTGCTTATTGACGCCGGCAGCTTCGGGGTGACGGACACAACCCTGAAAGGAAACATAAATCAAACCTCCCAACAGTTGAAGAAAAACTCTCTGCTATATATTTAACACTCCTCCTTAATATTTATTTTTAACCGGTTTTATAAACGCTGCTTTTTCAGGTAAAATATGGATAACTAAATCATGGTGGTGCCTAGTAAAGCAGCGAAAAGGCACGAATTACTTCGCGCCTTTTCGCTGACTTCACCTGTTATTATAGCTGTTTAAGGTAGATTTTAGTTGCCGAGTTCCTCTACTTTTTTACCGGCGTCGGGGATAAAAAGGTTCTGGCCGTATTTATCCTTACCAAACTCACCGATTATTTTTTGGGTATCGGCGTCCACCATGAAATCAACAAAAGCCTTTGCGCCTTCTTTGTTGACCTTAGCGTGTTTTTCCGGGTTAACCTGCATCACATGATAGATATTAAGAAGTGGCGCATCCCCTTCCGAAAGAATAACCAGGCTGATGTTTTTCTGCTGGGCAAGGAAAGTTGCCCGGTCGGTCAAAGTATAAGCCAGCTTTTCGTTAGCTACATTGAGAGTCTGTCCCATACCGGCGCCGCTTTGATGATACCAGCTGCCCTCCGGTGTGATGTTAGCTGCTTTCCAGATGGCTTTTTCTTTACTGTGAGTACCCGAGTTATCACCTCTGGAAACAAATGCCGCTTCATTTTCACTGATCTTTTTGAAGGCTTCAGCTGATTTTAAACCTTTGATCCCCGCTGGATCATCTTCTGGTCCGATGATAATAAAATCGTTATGCATGATCAATTGGTAATTGATCACCGCGCCGCTCTCCACAATCCTTTTTTCATCATTGGGGGAGTGAGTCAGCAGCACATCAGCTTCACCCTTTTCACCCATGGCAATGGCCGCGCCGCTGCCCACGGCAACGGTTTTAACATTATAACCTGTTTGCTCTTCAAATATCGGGATCAGCACGTCTAAAAGGCCGCTGTCCTGAGTGCTGGTTGTGGTCGCCAGGATCACATCTTTCACCTGGGGCTCGGGTGTGTTTTGCGGCTGCTGGGCTTGATTCTGTCCACAGCCGGCAAATGCTACAAGCATTGCCAATACCAGGACAACCATTGAGACTAACAAATTTCTTTTACGCAATATAAAAACCTCCTATGTAGTATTGTAGATGTTATCAAACTTGCAAAGATGTGGGATTAGCCGGACAGCTTTTTTCCCTCCGCGGAATTGGGGAAAAATAGCGGCTCGCCATACTTATCCTTGCCAAAATCCCTGATCAGGGTTTGCCCTTCCACTGACGTGCAAAAATCAATGAACTGCCGGGCTCCTTTCTCATTGATTCCCGGGAATTTCTGCGGGTTTACCGGAATCAAGGTCATATAATTCAGCAGGGATTCGTCCTTTTCCACTAACACCTGCAGTTTGATCTGGTCTTTAAGGACAAGGTATGTGGCCCGGTCAATAAAAGTATAAGCATTCTGCTCGTCAGCATACTTTAAAGTCGGAACACTTCCTTCCCTGCCCTTTTCATATATCCTGTACCATTTGCCTGATGGTTGCAGGCCGGCGGCTTGCCATTGCGCCTTTTCAGACACATGGGTGCCTGAATTATCGCCGCGGCTGATAAATAATGACTCGGTATCTATAATCTTCTTCAGGGCTTCAGCCGCTTTCAAGCCCTTGATTTGAGCGGGATCCGATTCAGGTCCGACTATAACGAAGTCGTTGTACATCAGGTCAATGCGTTCGGTGCCGTAACCCTCAGCGACAAATTGTTCTTCCAGGGCCCTGGAATGTGCTAATACAACATCGAAAGTACCGCTTCTAGCCAGTTCAAGAGCTGCTCCGGTACCGGCGCCGACATGCCTGACCCGGATGCCGGTCTTTTCCTCAAAGGCCTTTTCCAATGCCGGTACAATACCGGCATCAATAGGGCCGATAGTGGAAGCCAGCTGCACCTGTTCTTTCGCTGTAGAATTTGTCGGCATGGTTGACTGCTTACTAGAACAACCGGACATGATCAACACCCCGGCAGTCAGAATAACTATAAAAGAAATGATAATGGAACTCTTTTTCGTTCATTTTTCCTCCTGCATTTTCTGTTTAATATAACAGGTAACCCACCTCTAGAAAATACAAAAACCGGACAACTTTGTGAAAAAATAAGCTGTCCGGCGTAACACCATCACAGATCCCCTTTTCACAATGGAAGGCAGGATGGTTTCCCATCCTACCCTATCGACCAAGGAGCCATAACTCTAATGTCTTAGGCAAACCCGGTTCGGAGTACTATTCGATTTCAAATATATTATATTAAATTATATCGTTATTATAAATTATAATATTTTTTACCATGCCAGTGAAGTCCTTTTTCAAGAGATCATTTAAAAATCTTTTCCGGCTATGCGGCGAAACATGCACCCGGGTTTTTTGAAAAGCAACCGATTATGGCTGTCTACCGCAATTTTTTCAAAATAACCCTTTCCAATAAATCAGCTACCCCGGCTACATCGTCCGCTCCGTAATGGGGACCTTTTAAGCCAGGCGGCACGTCACCGACTACAGCCAGCAGATCCTCCTCATCTATGACCGGCCGCTCGGTGACGCCCTGGCGGAATATCTCCAATTTTGGCCATTTGCCCCGTTTGTACCCTTCAATCAAAATGAGGTCTACACCGGAGATCATAGCCAGCACATCTTCCGGTTTGGGAGCATAAGTAAGATCTTTGGTAATAAAAATACTGCCCGGGCTCACCAGCACCTCTGCATCTGCCCCCATCAGCCCTGCCGGCCGAGTGGCTTGATGACTGGTATGTTTAATAACACCCAGCCGGTAACCACGGCTTTTAAGCTCGGTGATTAGCTTTTCTAAAAAAGTGGTTTTGCCGGAACCGGAATAACCGGCCAAGCCTACCACCGGTACAGACTTTTCCATGCTATTCTCCCTTATCGGTTATTGCATAGCCACCCTTAACCAGACCATTATAACCCTCTCCGCTTATAGACGGCAACTGTTACCGGCTTCCTCAAAATATGCGCATAATTTTACAAACCCTGTTAACAATAACAAAAAAAGAAGGAGTGACTTTTAAGGTGTCAATGAACTCGATGTACCCACAGTTCCAGGGCCAATTCCAGGCAAATCAGATGCAGCAGAACCAGATGCCACAGAATCAGTTCCAACAAAATCAGTATCAAAGCCAGATACCTCAAAACCAGTTGCAGCAGCAAATAATGCCGGAACCTCCAAGGATGATCTCCACTAAAGACCACCTGTACCTGCAGGATGCTATGACCTGGGAATTGACCGCCATGAAAAAATGCTTCCATTTTTCCAGAGAGGCAACAGATCCTGAAATCAAGGCAGCTCTTGACAGAACCGGACAACTTCATATGAACCACTACCAAAGGCTTTTGAACCATGTTAATCCGGCCAATGCTATAAATCGATAAGAAAGGGTGAATGACAAATGCTCCAGCAAAACAAAATCCAAAATCCCCAGCCCACCCAACCCAAAGGTCCACAGCTGAACGACCGGGATATGCTCAATGATACCCTGTCGGGCTTAAAACACCTGGCCGGGAATCTCAATGTTTTCAGCCACGAAGCCAGCCACCAGGCGCTACACCGGGATGTAATGAATATGTTGATCGAAACTCACTCTCAGACCAGAGACATCTACAACCTCATGTTTAAAAAGGGCTTTTACGGGCTGGAAGCAGAACAGCCGCAAAAACTCCAACAAACCCACCAACAGTTTACAGGCTACCAAAACCAGTTTCCTTACGGCAATATGTCCATGCATTAAAGCAGCTCAAAAAAGCTCAACCGGTGGCAATTATGCCGGTTGAGCCCTGGCTTCAAGGTTATAAACTTAATCCTGCCTGAACAATCTGCTATAACTCAATTGTTCTATATGGGTATTTAAAACCTGGCGCTGCTTTTCTCTTCTTTTGGCAGCTGCCTGCATTTCTTCAATTAAATAAAACCAGACGGAGCTATAACTAATTTCCGATTTACCTTTACTCAGGGATAAGGCCTCATAAGAACTGATAAGGGACCTGCAAAGATCATACTTCCAATTGGTAAACATAGGGTCGTTATTTAAGATAAAAGCACATAGAACGCCCAAATCCCGCTCCGGAGGGAAGAAACACAGGCTTTCAAAATCGAGACCATAAATCTTTTGACCGTCAAAGATAAAATTGCGCAGGTTTAAATCAGACATGCACAGGCCTAGCCGGTTGTTACTGCGCATCAACCGGTGCAGCTTGAACAGCCATTGAGCAAGTTCATCAATCCACAACTGCTCTCCCCGATCGGAACTTTCCAGTACATCCGCCAGCAACTGGCCCCGGATATAGGGCATGATGATTACGCTATTGTCATACCATAAAACTTCCGGCACGCTGAACCCCTGTTGCCTTAATGTCTTCAAGATAAACACTTCATTGGCCGCCGACGTATGGAGATGCTCCTTGATGACATACAGCTGCTTTATATTCGCGCCGCTAACCGCTTCAATCAGTTGAACCTTATTGCGCCTGCTGAATTTATTGGCACTGGAAATTACTTTTACCCCCAGGGCCCCTTCCAGCTTTTTAAGTGAATCGTCCATAAAATACTACTTTCTTATTGAGATTTTAATCAACTCACCAGGTATCTGGTGGGATGCCAGCTCCCGGCAATTGCTGCCGCAGGCGTCGCAATGCTCTAGACCGTTAACAAACGGCATTACTTCAGGCACTTTTTCCTCAATTAAGTCAACCAGTTTGACAATGTCGGTTAACGCGTTAATTACCGGCAAACCTTGATATTCCGTTATTTCATTGGCAATATAGCGTGTTTTACCTTTTTGTTAATTCCAGCTTTCTCTCAATGCCGTGGCTGCGATTTCCGGCGCTGTTGGGTTAATATATATACCTGTTGCTACCTCCACCCCGGCAGCTACAAGCAACCTGGGGGTAAATTCCATATACCAGTGGTAGCCGGGTTCGTTAATGGAATTCACCGGTGCCGTATTGATCATAAAGTTGTAGGAGGGATTGCCCAGGGCATCAACAATCGCCCTGCTGAGTTTTTTCGCCAACCAGGCCAGTTCCTTTTCTTCAGCTTCAGTTAGCTCTCCAAAATGCTCTGTATGGCGTTTGGGAACGATCCAGGCCTCATAGGCAAAACGCGAAGCATAGGGGCACAGCGCTACAAAGTGTTCACCTTCGTAGATAAGCCGCTGGCTGCCGTTCTGTTCCTGTTGCAAGATATCACAGATAAGACAACTGCCCTTCTCTTTATAATACTGGGGCAGGCCTTCATTCTCGCCGGGGTCGAAGGGAAAACCGATAATCTGACTATGACTATGCCCCAGTGATGCTCCGCCAAACAAGCCGCGGTTTTTATAGATCTGGATGTATTTGATCCGCTCATCCCGGGCCAAATCATTGTAGCGTTGCTTAAAGGTGGAAATAATCATTTCCACATGTTCGGACTCTAACTCATGGAACTCTGTAGCATGGTGCGGTGTTTCAATGATGACTTCATGTTTGCCCAGGCCGTTACAAAAGCGGTAGAGCCCAGCTTGTTTCTCCTCAAGCTTCCCTTCCAATTCAAAGGCAGAGAACTTATTGGGAATAGTGCGGACCAGCCACCCTGTACTATTGGGCTTTCCCTCCCCTTTTCTAAAAGCCAATATTTCAGGCGGAGTAGCGGCTTCATTGCCTTCACAAAACGGGCAAAAGCCGGAGGACCCCCCAGGCGCCGCCATTTTCATAACAGGGAAATCCTTAGGTTTTAAAGCCGCGTTAGATGAGATAGATACCCACTTATTTTTAACATAGTCCCTTCTGAGTTCAGACATGGAAAACACCTCCTGACGTAATTATAAACCGATTTTAGTAAAATTTGTTTGCTAGCAAGACCTCTGCTTGCCCTAAACCTACTCTAATCTTTTGTGTGGAAAATAGCCAAAAAATATCTGCAACATACAACTTTTGATCATATTTGTTGCCTGTCAGGCAGCGGTGTCCCGGGCGGGTTTTTCAGCTTCCGGCCTGCTTAAAACGATTAAAGCGGCCAGCACCATCACCATGCCGGTTAGGGCGTAAAGGGACAGGGTTTCCTGGTAAAGCAGGTAGCCCAGGACAGTGGCGCTTACCGGTTCGGAGCAGGACAGGATCGCTGCCCGTCCGGTTTCAATATAGTTTAGGGCTACGGTGTATAAAATATAAGGGGCTGCCGTGCCTATCAGGGCATGTAAGAAGAGCAGGCCGCCCATGGAAAGGGGCGCTGCTGTGACCAGTGTTGCCAGCCGTCCCCAGTTGGTAAATAAAGCCAGGCCCAGGCTGGCGCAGATAAAACTCCAGGTACTGATGGTCAGGGTATGGTAGCCTTTGTTAATGGCAACCCTGGCAAAAATGCTGAAAAAAGCGTAGTCGATACCGGCCAGGATACCAATAAGAATACCCCGGACGGACAACGTAGCTCCCTGATCAAAAATGCCACATACCAATACGCAGCCGCAAAAAGCCAGGAGCAGTGTTTTTATTTTCCGGGAGGTGATTTTTTCTCCAAAGAAAACTCTAGCCAGCAATATGACAAAAAACGGCGCCGTGCATAATAGAATTGCCGCCAACGACAGGGTCAGCTCGTTGATGGCAATATTGTAAAAGGTGTTAAATAATGCCGTGCACAATAATCCGGCGCCGATAAAAATCCATATGTCTTTGACCTTGATGTTAAGCAGTTTTTTATCATAGATCAGAAGGCCCGCAACCAGCATGAGCATGGCACCGAATATGCGGCACTCGACAATAGTCGTAGAATCAAGGCCCATTGCGCTCATGATTCTGACAAATGTACCAATTGCCCCCCACATACATCCCGCAAGAATAACCAATAACGGAGCTGTCTTATTAAGCATACTTTAAATACACCTTTGCTTTCCGGATGTCTTCCGCCAGGTTGACAGCAGTCGTGCATCAGCCTGGACTACAGTATAATTATACTGGAAAAACAAGCTATTTGGGGGAAGTACAACGAAAAGCCATAAAAATAGGTGCATTTTTACCATACTTTTGCCGTGCAATCAGTTTGAACCCTGCCATATGCATTCAGCCAAACAAAAAGGGTCCACAGGACGATCCGGTTGAAGTATTATTGGCCGTTAAACCTGACATAAAAAGTGGTTCCCGTTTCACCGGTATCTATATCAATCCTGGCGTTATGCCTGTCAGCGATGCTGTTGCAGGTGGCCAACCCCAGGCCGGTACCGTTATCCTTTGTGGTGAAAAAGGGTGTCCCGATTTTTCCCAGCACTGCCGGATCGATACCGGTCCCCTCATCCCGGACAGCCAGCACCACCTCCTTGCCCTCGCAGAAGGTTTGCACAGTCAGCCTGCCTTTGGGCGTTGTCATAGCTTCCAGGCCGTTATGTACCAGGTTTAGGATCAACTGACGCATTTCTTTTTCATCAAGGAGTATATCTGGTATCTCACCAAGCTCCATCACCAGGTTCTTGTCTGTCTTAATTGCATCCGCTTCAACTTGGATCCGGTAAGTAACTCCCGTTTTTTTATTTGAGGTGAAGTAACCACCCAATAAAAGGAATTAAGCTCACATTATACCTGGTAATTATTAAATCAAATAACATTGATTTTCCCTTAGCAAAGAGCTGAGCTTACAGTGCTGTTGAAAAGGGTGCCTCAAACAAGCCGGGGCCATTCCGGGAGTAAAATATCACTATTATTTAACTTTGGCGCTGTCATTCAGATGGTGAGACAAGTAACCATGCTCTTTGACATATGAATTCCTTCAGCCTGCTTTTAGTGTTATCTACAACCTGTTGCAACCACTGATTGGCTGCCAGCCTTACATGACGATAGCGGCCATTGCCAACCACATTGCCTGGGACATTGAGAATCAACCTTCTTATGGTTGGGATTTCATAGCTGGATGCGCCAGCCGGTAACAGCGCTAGCCTGAACCAGTTCAAGAGATTGTAAGACAATATCTTAATCCACATAAAGGCTATGTTTCTTACCATTTCGTTCTGACTGGTTTGCTCGATACCTACGCCTGTTTTCAACTCATCGATTTTGTTTTCCACATTACAGCGCTTATTGTACCAGTGCCAGATCTCCTCAGGTGAGAGATCTTCCATATTTGTCACAATGGCTTCGTAATCATATAAATCAGTGAATGCAAAAGCGTCTTGGTTACCTTTGGTGGTTGTTTTTACTTTCTCTCTAATGAAAACAAACCTTCTGGCCCGTTCCCAGCTTTGAAGCGGTACGGTGATTTCATTCACCGCATATGTGTTGTCAAGTTCCTGCCAGGAATTCTGGCTGTTAAGGTATTTGATTACTTTCCACATATTTGAATTAAGCCGGGCTTTGCAAACGTATTCGATGCTGTTGTCCTCTAAGTAGGTGAAGTTCTTTTGGTCAAAGAAGCCTTTATCCATTCTGACACCTTTGACTACAGTATTGTGTCCAACTAATGACAGGGTTTCCTGGAAAAACTCAAGGAAATTGCCATTGCTGGAGGTTTTACCACCATACAAACCGGCGTTTAGTAGTTCACAACTGCCGGAAACAAAGGCGACTTTTGCTTTGTATGAGCTGCGGCCGTGATAGCGTGGGTTGTAGCCAATTTCACAACCCTGCTGTGCTCCAAAAACAGTAATTACGGTGTCGTCAATGTCAATCCAAATTTCCCTGGGGGCATCTATTTTGGCTTTCATTGATAACATGGCCTGGTTAACTTTTTTGAGCTTTTCAATATCCTCAATGTTGAGTTTAGAGAGCAAGTACCGTAATGTTCGCTCATCGGGAACCCGGTCTATCCCTTTGATCTTCTGGTAACCGGGGTCGAATTTAAGCTGATTCATATGGTCGAAACGTAGAAGTCCAAGAGCAGCACAGTCAACCATAGTGTCAATAATTTCTGCAGCACTGTAGGTACTGTTGTGATGTCGGTGAACCGTAAAGTGTTTGTTGACGATTCCCGTGAAGTCAACCGCTTGTTTTAGTGATTCAAGTAACCCAAAGTTGCCGAAGCTTGTCACCGTCGTATTGTCAAAGATAACGGGCAGATTGGTTTTCCCGGTTGCCCTCTGCAACTGTTTAATTGATTTTTCGTATTGACGTTGCAAGTCACGTTTTTGTTGGCGACTGAGTGATTCTAATTGATTATTGGTAAGAAACCGTGATACCATAATTGTGAGGACACCTTCCTTCGGTATGGTATTGTTTGAGCGCTTTACCAATTCACCGATTAGGATTGGTGTTCCTCTTTTTTTGTCAAATTATTTGCAGAAAATATCAGCCTCAAGCCGCATTTTGACTGGTTTTTTAAGCTTTACTTACCGGATCTAAGTTCAATTAAAGGGCGCATGACTTCAATTATTTTATTAAGGTTTTGCATCTTTTTATGAACTACTTTGTTTCTGGCCAGGGAAAGGAACTCGGTGATGATCGAGTTCGCCCGGTCCAGTTCTTCAATCATCAGTTCAAAGTAGCTCCTGTCTGACGCATACAATTCCTTTTTAGCCAGCAATTGCAGGAAACCTCTGATGGATGTGAGGGGATTCCTGACTTCGTGGCTAATTCCGGCAGCCATCTCCCCGATCAAGTTCATACGGTTCAGCCGCGCTATTTCCTCCTGCATCTTAATAAAATCAGTAATGTCATTTAACACCAGCAGCCTGCATTGCTCACCATTCAGTTCAACTATCACACCCGACTTCAATATATTGCGAATCTCGCCAAACTTCGTCCTGAAAAGGACGTTTTGATTGCGGACATACCCCTGTTCCAGCAGCTGCTTCTTAAATGTTTTGAAATTTTCAAAGTCAACATAAAGGTTTATATCATAAACGGTACGACCGATAACCTCCTGGCGGCTAAAACCCAGAATATCTTCAAAATCCTTATTAATATCAATATGCTTATCGTCGCTAAAGCGAACAATAGCCATAGGCGTAGGATTATAATGAAACGCCTTAAAAAACCTTTCTTCGGATAAGCGCAAGTCCTCTTCCATCTGTTTCCGTTTAGTAATATCAATTATCGAACCTAGCACGCACTGCTCTTCTCCCACGTCAAACCTGTCCAATGACAACAGCGCTGTGCGGATCTGGCCTGACCTGGTGCGGCATTTATATTCGAAATTACGGATTACGTTATGCCTGGCAAATAACTGTTTTATCTCTTCATGCTGTGTGGGATCCGCATAAATATTTAACTCCAACCTGGTCTTGCCGATGACCTCATCACGAGTATAACCGTAATAGTCCATAAAACTTTCGTTTACATCCACGTACCTGCCCTCTTTTAGCGTAGAAATACTACATGGTAATGGGTTGGCGTTGAAAGCCCTGTAGAACTTTTCAGCTGATAACAGTACGGCTTGTTCCATTAGTTTTCTTCCGGCATTATCCATCAACATTTCTCCATCTTTAATGAAATCTGCTCACAAAAATCCAAAACCGCCAAAAGATATTGGATATGTATTATACATATCTTGAGTTATACCTCTATAATCCAGTAAATTTTTAGATTATTAAGTGAATCGTTGATTACCTGTGTCGAAGCAGCATACTGTATAGTTAGTTGTCCAACTTCATGTAAATAGTTTAACCTTACCAACTTCTTAACTTTCTGCTCCTCCCGGGTGCTCATATACCCACTTTGCTGTTCTTGTGACGCCAACGAATAACCTGGTATTGAGTTTTGAAAAGCGGTATGGTATAGTGTTTTTAAATAAAGTTACTGGAGTTGAAAAGATGCGTAACCTTTCTTGCTAATGATCAAAGCATAATAAAATCATGACAGCGGAAATGCCGCTTGTTTTATTGTGTTTTTTATTGCAAGAAAGTTACTGATTTCTTTTTGGCGCTCAAATAATATCCATTACCCTGCCATACAGTTATGGTCTGGGTTGGTGCGTATGAGCTGCAAGGATTTCTTGCAGCTCATATTTTTTTTGCGGGAGGACAGATTTATGTCTTTAATAAGCGTTAGCAACCTGACTTTTGCCTATGACGGCAGTTATGATAACGTGTTTGAGAACGTGAGTTTTCAAATAGATACCGATTGGAAACTGGGGTTTACAGGGAGAAACGGCAGGGGAAAGACAACTTTTCTCAATTTACTGCTGGGCAACTATCAGTACAAAGGTAATATCGCAGCAAGTGTCAGCTTTGATTATTTCCCTTTCCATGTCCCTTACAGGGAATACGACACCCTTGATGTAATTAGTGGTATTATACCGGATTATGTGCACTGGGAACTGATGCGCGAGCTTTCGCTGCTGGATGTTTGCGAGGATGTTTTATACCGGCCTTTTAGTTCATTGTCCAATGGAGAGCAGACAAAATTGCTGCTTGCCGCCCTTTTCTTGAAGGAAAACAGTTTTTTGTTGATTGATGAGCCCACCAACCACCTGGACATGAAGGCAAGGAAACTGGTCAGTGACTATCTCAATACCAAGAAGGGTTTCATCCTGGTATCTCACGACAGGGCGTTTCTGGACAATTGCATTGACCACATTCTTTCCATCAACAAAACCAATATCGAAATCCAAAAAGGGAATTTCTCATCCTGGTGGGAGAATAAAAAAAGGCAGGACAGCTTTGAACTGGCAGAAAACGACAGGCTGAAGAAAGACATTAAGCGCCTGTCGGATTCCGCCAGACAAAAGAGTGGATGGTCCCATAAAGTGGAGAAAACCAAAAAGGGATCAAAAATCTCCGGCGTCAAGGCGGATAAGGGTTATATCGGCCACAAGGCGGCTAAAATGATGAAGCGTTCCAAATCAATCGAAAAAAGACAGCAAGCTGCTGTTGCCGCAAAATCTCAACTCCTAAAAAACCTTGAAAGCTCTGACAGCTTGAAGATCGCTCAACTGGATTATCATAAAAGCCGGCTGGCCGAACTGGAGGATGTCTCAATTTTTTACGGGACAAAGGCGGTCTGCAGGAATATAAATTTTACAATTGAGCAAGGCGACCGGATTGCCCTTTTGGGCAAAAACGGCTCCGGCAAATCCAGTATCTTAAAACTCCTATGTGGTGAGGATATAAGCTGCACAGGGAATTTACGAAGAGGCAGCGGGCTTAAAATATCCTATGTCGCCCAGGACACATCGCAGCTGGCAGGCAATTTAAGTGACTATGCCGCCCGGTACGGGGTTGATGAAAGCTTATTTAAAGCCATTTTAAGAAAGCTTGATTTTTCCAGAGTCCAGTTTGAAAAAGACATGTCAGCATTTAGCGCCGGCCAGAAGAAGAAAGTGCTAATTGCCAGAAGCCTGTGTGAAAAAGTCCATTTGCATATTTGGGATGAACCTCTTAATTATATTGATGTTATTTCCCGCATGCAAATTGAGGAGTTATTGCTGCAATACACACCAACCATTCTTTTTGTAGAACATGACAGTGAATTTTGCAAAAACATCGCCACAAAAGTTATTGAACTCTAAGACGCTAAAGCCTTACCCCACTATGGGGATTTCTTTGCCGCAGCGGCGGCATTTTTTACCGTCCAGGCCTACCGGCTTCGTGCGGTAGGCCGACCGGTTGATTAATAGTTCACCGCAGGCCGGACATGCCGTATTGCCGGCATCCAGCTCAGGCGCATTACCTATGTAGACATATGAAAGTTTTTTTAAGGCTATTTCCCGGGCCCGCTGCAGGGTCTTCAGGGGGGTAGGAGGTAAGTCAAACTCATAATTAGGAAAATAGCGGGAGAAATGCAGCGGGATATCCGGGTCCAGCGCTGCCACCCAATCCACCAGGCCGCCGATTTCCTCCGGCGAGTCGTTCAAATCCGTTACCAGCAAGGTGGTCAATTCCACATGACACTCCCTGCAGGCCAGTTCAACTGCTCGCAGCACCGGCGCCAGCTTGCCCCCGCATTGATCCAGGTAGTACCCCTCGGTAAAACCTTTGACATCAATATTCATGGCATCTATATAGGGCAGGAGTTCCCGCAAAGGTTTCTCGTTCACATAGCCGTTGGTCACCAGGACATTTTTCAGGCCGGCCTGGCGCACTAAAGGAGCGGTGTCCGCGATAAACTCATACCACATAAAAGGTTCATTGTAAGTATAGGCCACACCGATATTGGGGTAGCCCCGCTCCTTTTCCATCAGAGCCAGCTCAACTACCTGCCGGGGCTCCAGCCGGCGAGTGGGTGGATCACCGTGGGCAATATGCCAGTTCTGGCAAAAACCGCAGCGCAGGTTGCAGCCATGGGAACCAAAGGAAAGGATATATGACCCCGGGTAAAAGTGGTACAAAGGCTTCTTTTCGATAGGATCCAGTCCTGCCGCCGTCACCTGACCATAATTTGGGGCATACAGGCTGCCGCCCCGGTTCTCGCGCACCCGGCAGAGACCTTTTTTTCCCTCCCTGATGGTGCATTGCCTGGGGCATACCAGACAGGTGACCAGGCCGTTTCCCTTTTTATCGTAGAACATTACTTCCCTCACTGGGTTCACCTCCCCCTTCAGTCCGGCTGCAGCGCCGCAAAAGCCTGTCTACCGTTATGGCCGTGGAGCTTATGCCATGTCCCCTGCTTTATTCATAGCGGACAACTTCAAACCTTGCCAGTTGCACTTCTTCCTCCGGACCTATGCCTGCTTTTTGCCGGGCAATGGCCACCTGCTCTTCCGCGGTATTGATCCCTTCCAGATTGGGCAGCAGCAATCCGCTTCTAGAGCCGGCCCGCACGATCACCCCGTATTTCACCGGATCCAGCTCCTGGATGCTTGCTACCGGTTCGGGGGGCTGCAGCACATCAACTGAGTATTCCAGGTCATCCAGCTCTTCCTGCCGTACAGGGTGAAAGCGGGGATCCCGCAACCCGGCGCTCAGGGCATTGGCCATGATTTCCGCGGCAATATTCTCCTGGTAAGGCTCTACGGTACCGATACAGCCACGCAAATGGCCGTGTTTTTTAATCGAAACAAACACACCGGCTCTTTTTTTAAACTCCTCCGGGATAGACTCCAGCCGGGGCTCAGCCGCCCCGGTCACTTCGCTTTCCAGGGTCCTTCTGGCCAGGCTGACGGGAAAGCTTTCCCCGGCGCGCCGGGCTTGCAGCTCAGCTACTTTTTTTTTTGCAATTTATCCACCAGGGCTCTCTCCGGATTAGGTGTCAGGGGATCAATAATCGCCACCATATAACCTACCCCGAAAGGTCCTTCGTAGGAAAGAACATCAGACTTTACATCATAACCGTCCAGGGCGCCCAGCATCATCACGATGGAACGGTAACCGCACTCGCCGGCCTCCTGCACCAGGTTTTGGTCCATGGTGACAATGCCTTCAAAATCCGCCTCCCCCAGGAGCCTTATTATTTCCAGGTCAAATTCCTCGCCCCGCGGGTTATAGCCATAAGGCCCTTCATTAGACAGGTAGTGGGAAAGGTCCCCGCTGGCCAAGATAGCAACTCTCCGGTCCAGGATGTCCGACGCCTGACGCACTGCCAGGCCAAAGAGATAAAGCTGCTCCGGCGAGTCAACAGTCATTGACACAAGAACCAGGGGCTTAATCGTGCCGCCTTCTTCCATAAAAAACAGGGGTACCATGGCCCCATGATCCAGGCTCAGATCCAAATCATAACGCCGGGCAACATGATCATCCATTGCAAGAACATTGAATCCCAGGCCTTCCGCTTGCTTTTTTATTTCTGCTACCAGGGGCAAATCATTTTTCAGCTCAAACTTCACAAAGCCGGCGCCGAATTTCCCAAAGTCACCGGCCAGAGTCGGTAGTGCGTTGATCCCCACCGCATCTTGAAACATCGGAGCATGGGGTGAAATAATGACCACCGTGTCAACTTTACTATCTTTAATCCGCCCGCCAATTTCAACCATGGCGTACTGTGTTTCTTTGGCTTTTTCGCCTTCCATTCTACCCACATAGGGTACCACTATAGGCGGGTGTGGACTAACAGCACATAATACTACAGGCATCTTAGATGATTCCCCCTTATTAATTTTAATACTGCATTTACATGGTAACCCTTGCGGTTAAGCCGCTATACATAAAGTAAATACCCAGGCCAACCAGAAAAATACCGCATACCACCAGTATACCCCGGTATGCCTGATCATTAATAAACCTTCTGCCGCCGGCGATAACACCGGCCACCAGGCTGTACCAGACCAGATCGGCAAGGATATGACCGGAGAAAAAAATTGCCAGTCCAGTATAGCCGCTCTGCAGGGATAAGGTGATGAAACTTAAACCGATGGTAGCCCACCATAGAGTCCAGTATGGATTGGCCAGGCTGACCAGGATACCTGCGGCGATGGGTCTAAATCCGCCTCTTCGGAGCGGGCTGCCGCTTGTAGCTGCTGCCGGTCCCTGATCTGTTCCCGGGGATGGCTCCCTGGACACGCCCTGGTTAAGGGGCAAGGACACTTTGCCGGATCGGGCATCTCTTGCCATAGTCCAGCCCATATAGACCAGGAAAATACCGCCTACAACAGCTATGGCCTGGGTAACGCTGGCTCTGGTCAGAAAAACTGACAAACCTGCCACCAGGGCCAGAATCAAAGCCAATTCAAGCAAAGCGTGTCCCAGCACAATCAAGGGCCCGGCGAGAAAGCCCCTTTTGGCGCTTTCTCCGATGGTTACAGTTAATAGCGGGCCCGGCATCATCGCCCCGGAAAGACCCAGCACGAAAGCGCTGGTGGCCAGTCCGATCAACTCCATTTATATCACCAACCAACTATAATTTCAGGTGGGACAGGTTGTCCTGCAGCTCCTGGATACTGGCCTCCATCTTTTGGAGCGCTTCTGTAAAGCTCTGCGCCATCGCCTCCTGTTCTGCAACTGAAGCATCCAGGGTTGTTATACCGTCGCCGACCACTTTGGCATGCACACCAACCTCCCCAATGATCTTAAACAGGTGTTCCAGATCGGCAACAATGTCTTTTAGAGAGCCGGCGAGCTCATTGGCCATATTGTAAGCATCATAGACCACCTTCTGGTCTTTTTCCAGGGTTGCTGCAGCCTGGGCGGCATATTTGCGCACATTGTCAAACAGGCCGGACATTCCTTTGGTGGCGTTAGATGCATCTCTGGCCCTTTGCCCGATTTCACTGGCCATGCTGGAAAAATTGCTCTCTTCAATATCTTTTTCAGCAATATCCTGCACAGCTTTTTCAGCCAGCAGGCTGGCCTGTTCCGCGATGAGGGAAATGAAAGCTAAAATCTCGCCGATTTTTTCCACCTGGGAATCAAGCTCTCTGACAGACTCCCCTGCTCTGGTCGCTATCCGGCTGCCTGACTTCATTTGCTCAGAAAATTTCGAGGCGGTTTCTTCAGCCCTTCTCAGATTATGCAAGGTCAGTTCCGCTGCTTTAACAACTTCTTCAGAATCAGTTTCCAACCTCTGCATCGTGAGAGAGAGACCGCTCATCTTGGCTGCCGCCACACCGGATCTGTCGGCTGTATGCAGCATGCTGTCCCGCAGCCTGACGGTATGCTCCCGCAGATTTTCATTGGCCTGGCTTGTCCCTTCCACCACCCGGCGCAATTCCCCGGCCATATTATGCAAAGACCTGGCCAACCTGCCTACTTCATCGTCGGATTCTTTCATACTTTCGAAGTCGCTCCCTGTCAGATCCCCTGCGGCAAGCCGGTCAGCAGCCTGTTCCAGCCTTTTTACCCTGCCGGAGATCAGGTTGGAGATATAGATAATAAGGGCGATCATCGCCAGGATCAACACTGCTCCTCCCAGGATGGTCTGGTTTCTGAGCAGCGCAATCTGGCCCTCGGTTTCCGCAATCGAAAAGCCGATCCCAAAGGAACCCCAGTGACGCCCGTTGACATACACCGGAGCCGATATATCCCAGATCACTTCCCCTGAGTCCCGTTGATACTCCTGGAACAGATAGGTCTTTTCGCTGTAGGTCCTGTTGCGGGTAACCGGTGTATCGAAAATACGCTTGGAACGGCCGGCGTTGTCGTCATAGCCAACTTTGGAGATGGTGTTGTGGGTTGGCACATAAGCGTTTATGTCAGCAGTAATGGCGTAAATAATATATTCGTCGGCCAGAAAGGAATCTTGAAATTTGGTCAGGTGTTTATCAGTATAATAATCATAAGCCGTGTGGTACTTTTTAGGTTCCGTATTGGGGATCAACTGGTAATCCCTGTCGAACAACTGCTCTTCGGTAAGTTCTCCTGTAGTGATGGCGTCGGTCAAAATTTTACTAACTGCTTCCGAACCGGTGATCGCCAGGATAATGCCCCGTTCCGTGATCGCCTGGCGCATGGAAGCCGCCTGACGCTCCAGGTTATACGCTAAAAAGCCTACGATCAGAGGAACCATGACTATAATCATGATCAGGCTATTTTTCACTTTCAAGGAATTGAAGAATTCTCGCACCGGTTGCTCCCCCTCCCAATTTGGAGTCTACCTGTTCAAATATTCTCTAAATATGTCATTTTACCTTCCTCTGAACTGCCTAAACCTTAATCTGGAATTTATGTTATTGTGTGCAAGAGAAGGAAAATCATGCACGACGAAAAATTACGACTGGCCGGCATCCACCTATGCCGGCAGGTGAGGGGCACTTGTCCTCTCATAAGGTAAAAATAAGGGAACAGGTAAACGATATTTTTCCTGCTCCCTTAGGGTTAAATACCAAGATAGGCTTCTTTGATATGCTCGTTATTCATTAACTCCTCGCCATTGCCCTGCAGGGTGATCCTGCCGTTTTCCAGCACATAGGCCCGGTCACACAGGTTTAAGGTTTGGCTGACATTCTGCTCCACCAGGAGCACGGTTACGCCCTTGCTGCTAATCCCCCGGATAATCTCGAAAATCTGTTTGACCAGCAAAGGAGAGAGGCCCAAAGAAGGTTCATCTAAAATCAAGAGCTTGGGCAAAGCCATCAGTCCGCGTCCGATAGCGAGCATCTGCTGCTGGCCGCCGCTTAAAGTCCCGGCCTCCTGTTTTTGTTTTTCTTCCAGGATGGGAAACTGTTTAAAGACTTTCTGGAGGGTCTCTTTGCGTCTTTTCTTCGCTTCACCCAAAAGGGAGCCCATCTCCAGGTTCTCCAGCACCGACATCTCCGGAAACAGCCGCCTGCCCTCAGGCACATGTACGATACCCAGTTCGGCGACTTTGTGACCCGGCATTTTGGAGATATCCTTGCCCTCAAACTCTATGGAGCCTTTGTCCAGTTGCAAGATTCCCGAGATGGCGTTAAGGATGGTAGTCTTGCCGGAGCCGTTAGCGCCCAGGATAACCACCAGTTCTCCCTTCTTGACCTCAAAAGTAACATCCCACAGCACCTGCAAGTCCCTATAGCTAACATCAATTCCCTTTACTTTAAGCATAGGCATCACCCAGATAGGCTTTGACAACCTCAGGATGGTTTGCTACTTCCGTCGGATTGCCCAAAGCAACTTTACTGCCAAAATTAATGGCCAGGATGCGATCCGAAATACCCATCATCACCTTCATGATGTGCTCCACAATAATAATGGTTATGCCGGCATCGCGAATTTTCAGGATCAGTTCAATGGCTTCCTCGGACTCTTTGGGGTTCAAGCCGGCACAGGTTTCGTCCAAAAGCAGCATTTCCGGCTCGGTGGCCAGGGATCTGGCAATTTCCAGTCTCTTGCGCACCGGAATAGGCAGGGTTTTAGCTTCACGCTCCCTGTATCTGGTCAAGTTGCAAAAATCAATAATCTCCCGGGCCCGGTGCCTGGCAGTGGCGATATTCGCTGTACGCAGGAAGGCACCCGCCATAACGTTGTCCTCCACGCTCATGCGCCTCAACGGCCGCACCACCTGGAAGGTCCTGCCGATACCCAGTTCACATATTTTGTGGGCCGGCAGTTGGTCAATCCTTTGCCCTTTAAAATACAGCTCGCCGGAGGTTAAAGGAAAAAACCTGCTGATGCAGTTAAAAACTGTTGTTTTTCCGGAACCGTTGGGGCCGATGATGCCGAATATTTCACCTTTTTCCACAGTGAAACTCAAATCGGCCACAGCTGCCAGGCCCCCAAATCGTTTCGTGATATTCCTCGCTTCAAAGAAGCTCAAGCTTCAACACCCCCTGTCGCGCCTCCTCTTTTCCTCTTCCAATACGAGCGCAGCGTGTCCAGTTCTCCTACTACACCGTTAGGCAAGAACAGGATGATCAGGATGACCAGGATACCGAAGACCAGGACGTTGGCCGGACCCAGCGTAGTCCGGAACAACTCACCCAGGAAAATATAAACCGCAGCGCCCACTGTGGGCCCCCAGGTTGTTGCCACCCCGCCCAGCATCACTACCAGGATCACCATGATGGAGATGTTGGACAGGTTAAACACAATGTTCGGATCGATAAAAGCAACATAATTCATATACAAAGCCCCCGCCAGGCCGGTGAAAAAGGCGCTGGGGATCAGGGCGAAGTTCTTATACAGGGTGGTGGGGATACCCAGGGAGGTAGCCGCATCCTGATCTTCACGGATGGACACCAGGTAATAACCGACCTTGGAGTGGATAATGTAATATGTTATGCCCACAGTGACTAGCAGCAAGGCCAGCCCCACATAGTAATAGAATACTTTTGAGGTGATGGCCGGCATGAGGAGAATCCCTTTGGCTCCGTTGGTAAAAGACAGGTTAAGAAACAGGAGCCTGAAAATTTCGCCTAAGGCCAGGGTGGCCAGGGCAAAATAAGGACCCCGCAAGCGAAAAGCAATCATACCAATGGGCAGTGCGATAATAGCTGCCGCAACAGGCCCCAAAAGCATACCCCACCAGGGTGATATACCCAGGTGAAAATGCAACAGCCCGGCTGTATAGGCCCCCACCCCAAAGAAGGCGGCGTGCCCGAAAGAGACTTGTCCGGAATAACCGCTGAGCAAGTTCCAGGACGTGCCGATAATCGCCCAGATAAAGATCAGGATCAGGATATGCAGCTGGTAAGGGGCTTTGAGAAACAGGGGCAATAAGGCCATGATCGCCACAAACAGTAATAATAATATGACGTTTACTTTTTTCATCAATTACGCCTCCTCACCAAACTGCTTAAGCCGCCCGGCAGGAAAAGAAGCACCAGCAGGAACATAACTAAACCCACGAGATCTTTGTAGCCCATGGAGATGTATGTGGCACCCAGTGATTCGGCCACTCCCAGCAACACCCCGCCTATAGCAGCGCCCATAGTGCTGCCGAGGCCGCCCAGTATAGTGATAATAAAGGACTTGGCGGTAAAAAGATGACCGATATCAGGCCACAGGTAGAAGAGGGGCAACAAGAGGGAACCTCCGGCTGCCGCCAGGGCTGCGCCAATGCCAAAGGTCAGCATGGTGATTCTGGAAGAATTAACCCCCATATACACAGCCGCATCCCTGTCCTGGGCCACAGCCCTGATGGACTTGCCCAGATCTGTTTTGGTCAGGAAAAGATGCAGGAGCAGTGTAAAGAGAATGGCGATAAAGAAACCGATCACCATGGACAAGTTGATGGACATGCCGCTAAGAAACACCGTATCGGAAGAATAACCGGTTACCACCGAACGGTAATCCGACTTAAAGATTAGCCGCATCGCCTCTGTTAAAACCAGCATAATTCCTACCGTCAACAGAACCTGGTTCTCCGGCAGGATCGACTCGACTTCCACCAGACGGTTGATCATATACTTCTGAATGAGACAACCCAGAAAGAATAAGGTCGGCATGGCGATTAACATACCGATATAAGGGTCTATGCCGAAATTTTGAAAACAAACATAGGTGACGTACATGCCCACCATCATCAAGGCCCCGTGGGCAAGGTTAACGATTTTCATCACACCCATGATCAGGGTCATACCAATAGCAATCAAAGCATACATCCCCCCTAAGAGAATGCCGCTGATCACTGTCTGACCAAATACTCCCATACGCATAACCTGGTTTCCCGGCACTTCCGCCGACCTCACGGAAGCTGCAGCCAAGCGTGATTAAAGCCGCGCGTCTAATGCCCGACCACAGCTTTAATCTCCGCATGATGTGACCGCTAAGAAACCTTTTCCTTTGCTAGTAATGTTACTTGACACACTGAGACGGTTCCCGTATTAACGTGAACGCCAGTTGGGGACGGGATAAGTGTAATCTGCCGACTTCACTTCCAGAGGCCAAACCACTTCCATTTCTCCTTGCTGCCACTGGACCACATAGGTGATGGGTTTGTTCTGGTTGGTATAGCCATCCCAGTCTTCAAACTTGATGGGCCCCATAATGGTGTCCATGTCGGTCTCTTTAAGGGCTTTTTGCATACCGGCGCCGTCAAAGGACTGGGCCCTGTTGATGGCATCCGCGATTACGTACATGGTGGCATAAGCCTGGGCCCCGTGATAATCGGGCGCCTTGCCGTATTTCTTAATATAATTCTCGAAAAACTCGCCGGCCCCCGGCCATTGCACACTGGGCACCCACAGAGTTGTAGAAGCTACATAGTTGGCCGCGTCCCCTGCATTCTCCTTGAATTCGGGCATGGTGTAACCCGCCCCGCCGCCGACAAAGAGATCCGTGTTGAAGTCAAGCTCCTTCATCTGCTTGACAATCATGGCGGCATCCATGACATAGGATACGGCGAAGATCACCTCGGGGTTAGTGCTGCGCATGTTGGCCAACATCGGTTTAAAGTCTAAAGCGCCGTGTTCATAAGCTTGATCAAAGACAATATTGATGCCTCTTTTTTCACAGTCTTCTTTAAAGGCTTTGGCGGAAGAAAGCCCAAAGTCGGTGTTCTCATAAATAACAGCTATATTTTTAGGTTCCACTACCTGATCCAGCATATCCCAGAGAGCGCCGGTATACTTGCTGGCCGGAGCCGCAGTGCCTCTAAAAACGTACTGCCAGCCCTGTCTGGTAATATCGTCGGAAGAACCGGTTGCTACCAGGAAGGGGACGTTATTAATCTGAGCCGTACCGGCGACAACGTTGGTGCAGGCGCTGCTGTAACCGCCGCTGAGTATAGACACCCTATCCTGATTGATCAGTTTTTCGGCAGCGGATCTGGCAACATCCTGTTTGCCCTGGTCGTCTTCAAAGATCAACTTGATTTCCTTGCCGTCTACCGTAGTTTTACCGGCAGCCTTCAACTCCTCATAGGCCATTTCAAAGGCGTTCTTTTCCATTGTGCCGAACATAGCTTCACTGCCGGTCAAGGGCAATACTATCCCTACCTTGATCGTATCCCCGCCATCGCCGCTGCAACCGCTGAGCAACATGGCCAGGCCGGTAACCAGCGTGATAGCCAGTACAAACCACTTTCCCTTTTTCAAACACAAAACCTCCTCATGAATATAAATAAACTATGAAATTAATTTATGTTGATTTTATGTAATTGTCCTTGCTCTTTCACCTCCACACCCTGCTGCATAAATATACAAAAAGAAAATAATCAGTCCAATCAACGATCAATCACCGGTTAACCAAATAATTATACCATATATTAAAGATGACTCCTACGCAATAAATATTTACACAATATTCGTGCACATCAGCTGCACCCTATATACGCCCTACCCATGACAGGAAAGCATTGTCCCGCCCTTAAACAAAAAACCACTACTATTATATAGAATAATACTAACGGGCAAAAGTAGCAAAAGGCGCTGCCCAAAGTATTTCTCATGTTTTTTGTATGCAAAACGAATACACAGGCGCTACTCTGCTTCTGCTTTTATTTGTGTGTATATTCATGCAATTCAGTCGGCTTTTTTTTATGCCCGTCATACGCCAAACCACCTCAGCTCAGGGGCAAACGGACCCTGAAGGCACTCCCCTCGCCCGGTTGACTGTCCACATTGATGGACCCGCTGTGCTGTTCAACAATCCACCTGGCAATGGCCAGACCCAGCCCGGTACCGGAAGCCTGTCTGGACTTGTCCGCGCGATAGAAGCGATCGAAGATTTTGGGCAGATCCTCCTGGGCAATACCGCTGCCGCTGTCGCGCACCACCACTTCAGCCCACCCGCCATGCAGCCTGCCTGCCAGAGTGACGGCGCCACCCGGCCCGGTATAGTTGAAAGCATTGTCCAGCAGGATCAGGAATAGCTGTTTTAAGTAATCGCTGTTGCCATTGACCAATACGCCGGACAGAGCGGTATGACCTTCGAGAGTAAAAGCCACCTCTCCGGCCAGAATGCTTCCCTGCCTGTAGATTTCCTCCAGCAGCGCCCCCAGATCAACCGGTCCAAGGGCCGGTGTAAAGCCCGCATCTGCCCTGGCCAGGGCTAACAGGTCTGTCACCAGCCTGGACATCCTCTCTACCTCGCCGGCAATATCATCCAGGGCTTCGGCTCTGGTTTGGGGATCGGCATCCCCCATTTTCTTTAACAATTCCACATTACCACGGATGGTGGTCAATGGTGTGCGCAGTTCATGAGAGGCGTCGGCCACAAAACGCCTTTGGGCCTCTCCGGCTTCCTCCAGTTCCCGGTAGGCCAGGTGCAGCCGCTCCAGCATCAGGTTAAAAGTATCAGCCAGGCGCCCCACCTCGTCCCGGGGGCCCGTGTAATCAATCCGCCTGGACAGATCCTGAGCCTGCTGGATAGCAGCAGCCGCTTCGGTGATGCGATCGATAGGCCGCAGCGCCTGCCCGGCTAAAAACCAGCCCAGAATGGCGGTAAAAAACAGAGTTAAGGCGCCCCCAAAGAGCAAAAGGAACCTTAGCCGGGCTAAGGCATTATATGTAGGCCCCAGGGAGCGCCCCACCTGCAGCACACCGATGACCTGCTGCCCCAGGATCAAGGGCTGGTTGTAGATCCGCAGACTCTGACTGCCGGACAGCAAAGTTTCATAGAAGCCGGCGCCTGCCGCAGCCTTGTTTAAGGTTTCTTCATGGATCGGCATACTCTGGCGGCCCAGGTTGACGGATTGAGCCACAATCGTCCCGTACCGGTCTATCACCTGGATATAAGTGCTGGGCGTAGCGAAGACATCCAGATTCGGCAGCACCACCTGCCGTAAAGAATGAGGTCCTACGATTTTAGTGGAATGAATAAGCTCCTGGGCAATTTCTGCTACCGACCTGTCCGTTTCCACAGACAGATTGCGCTCTAAAAAGAAATATACCAGGCTGCCGAAGGACAGCAGGATGAACGCCAGGACACCGCTGTATAGGAAGGTTAGCTTCAGGCGCAGGGACATGGACCCCAGTCGCTCCAGTATACTATTTGAAGACGTAACCAACACCCCTTACCGTATGGATCAGCCTGCTCTCGCCGCCTTCCTCCAGCTTTTGCCGCAGCATACCCACATACACCTCAAGTACGTTGGACTCACCGAAGTAATCAATGCCCCAGACCCGATCCATGATCGTATCCCTGGTGAGGACCTGGCGGGGGTGCTCCATAAATAAAGAAAGCAGCCCGAATTCCTTAACCGTCAATTGGATTTCCCGCTGGCCCCGCCTGACCTCACGGGTAAGATGGTCAAGTCGCAGATCCCCATAAACAAGGGCCCGGCCATTTGTGTCCTGCTCGCCTTTGCGCCGCAGCAGGGCCCTGACCCGGGCTAACAACTCCTCCAGGGCAAAAGGTTTTACCAGGTAGTCATCAGCCCCCAGATCCAGGCCTTTAACCCGGTCAGCTACCTCATCCCTGGCGGTCAGCATCAGAACAGGCAGGCCGGGACTGGCGCTGCGCAGCCTGCGGCATACCTCCCAACCGTCCATAACAGGCATCAGCACATCCAATAAGACCAAATCCGGCCGCCAGCCGGCTGCCAGGCGCAGTCCCTCTTCGCCGTTGCCCGCCACCTGCACCTCGTAACCTTCAAAGACCAGCGAGCGGCGCAGAAAAGCAGTAATTTTCCGATCATCATCGATAACCAGCACTTTAGCGGTCATAAACATCCTCCCCGGAAACTACCAGTTTAAATTTCGTTACCATAAGAAAAAGCCTGCCCGGGGCAGGCTCGAGGGCCAGGTGCGAGTAAAGGGCATGGCAGGATTGATCTTACAGCCGGGTTAGCTATTTCTTGCTTCAATAGTAACCACGGTGCTCTTAGCCTGCCCGTTGCGGAGATATTGAATTTCCACCTGGCTGCCCACCGGGGTGGCGGTTACCTGCTCAATAAGGCTGTCGGCGTTTTTAATGGGCACACCGTTATAGCCTGTGATCAGATCTCCGCTTTGCAGCCCCGCCTTATCAGCCGGTCCGCCACTGACAGTCCTGGCCACTACCGCCCCTGTCCGGTCACCATAACCGTAGGTCTGAGCAACTTTTTGCGTCACATCCTGCAGGTATACCCCTAACCAGGGATGAGTCACACTGCCCTTATCGACCAGTTCCTGGTAAACTTCCTTAACTGTATTGCTGGGAATAGCAAAGCCTATGCCCTGGGCGGCAGCGTTGATGGCCGTGTTGATCCCGATAACCTCCCCTTTGATATTGAGCAGGGGTCCGCCGCTGTTGCCGGGGTTAATCGACGCGTCTGTTTGCAAGAGATTCCGGTAGTGCCGGTCATCAACGGTAATGGGGCGACCCTTGGCGCTGATCACGCCCACCGTCACCGTATGATCCAGACCATAGGGATTGCCGATAGCGATGGCCCAGTCCCCTACCCGTATACTGTCGGAATTGCCCAGCTGCAAGTAGGGCAAGTCGTTGCCGGCTTCAATTTTAAGCACTGCCAGATCGAGATCCTTATCAGAACCCACCAGCCTGGCCGCATAGGGTTTTTCGCTGGAAGTCAGAGTGACCTCAATGCTGGTGGCTCCTTCGATGACGTGCTGGTTGGTGAGAATATAGCCGTCTGCAGAAACAATAAAGCCCGAGCCCATGCCGTCACTCTTCCGGGTATATGGCTGATCGCCAAAGAATTGCCTGAAGAATGGGTCGTTAAAGAATGGATCGTTATTACTATACACTATAGTCGTGTCGATCCTCACCACAGCCGGGCTAGTGCCGGCAACAATATTCGGGATTACATCCGGGCCGAGGGTGCCGGCTACGGCTTGTCCTGCTTCTTCCTGCCAGCTAATCTGCGGCAGGCCGTACATGCTGCCGGCAAAAAAGACCAGCGCTACCACCAAAGCCCCAGTCAGGATCCCAAGGGTTGTTTTCACCCCAGGCTTATTAAGATACTCTTTCATTTAATATGCCTCCCCTGTATGGATCTTAACAAAAATTATTTTCCAAGTCTATATTTCTAAGTCCATATATTACATGAAGAGGCTGAAAAAAAGCTTAAAAACTATCGTACCCGGCAAAAAAACTGTTCAGTCTTTTATTAGCTGCTAAAAGACCAGCTCGTATACAGCGATGAGGATCAGGATCAGGCCGGCGATCACGGCAGAGCGTTCGCCAATCCACCTGGAGAGATACCTTTGTCCAACCTTAAGACCGGTGATGAAAAACAAGATGCTGATCACCAGAGCCAGCAGGGCCGTGTAGAGGGGATTAAGGCCGGCCATGCCGCCGCCTAAGCCTCCGGCCAGGTTGTTTAACGACAGGGCCATGCCCACTATGCAGGCTTCCTTAAAATCAATGGTGCCTGAAGCGTCCCTGTCCCCGGCAGCGGGCTCCTTTAAAATTCTGATCAGCAGCCCCAGAAACTTGATTTCAATACTTGCCAGCTGCACATATTCCCTTGCGGCGGGAGGCTGCCTTAGATCTTTATGGTCACCCGGCGCAGGCGGCAGGTCACCTGCTGCCGCACCCCCGGATCTGCTCTGAAGAATGATCCAAAGACCAGCCCCGGCCATAACACCTGAACTGATATAGGACGCCCAATCGGGAGGCATAAAGGTAATGACATAGGAGCCGGCCTGCATGGCGGCAAAAGTCCCCAGGCCTGTTAACACAGCAATCAACAGGTTTGAAGACCAGGGCATCCTGATCCTGCGCAACCCGTATACAATGCCAACTGCAAGACTGTCAAGGCTGATGGATAACGCCAGCAAGACAATTGTCAGGAAATGCAAATTCACTCACCTCTCACAAAAAAAAATTGCTGCCTGTGAGAGTATATGTGAGTATTCATTTAGCGGTGCAAGTTCAAAAGTTTGTCAAAGGGTGGTTCCGGTTCTCTAATGTACTCACAAAGATTTGTTTGTTTTTTAGAGGAAAAACGCCATTGATCTAGAATGTATTTCCACTTGTATAGGTGTAATGGATTTTTTTGTGTTTTTAGGATTTTTTGATACAATAAGCATGCTAAATCAAGTCCCTATTAAGGAAAGCAAAGGAAGTAGACAGCAATATGAAATTTCCACAGTTAAAGATTGCCCAGCTCATACCACGTTACCCCATTGTCCAGGGCGGCATGGCCACAAGGGTTTCCACAGCGCCTCTGGCCGCGGCTGTAGCCAATGCAGGGGGCATCGGCGTTATAGCAGCGACCGGTATGTCCATAGAGGAATTGAAAAGAGAAATTAGAGAGGCCAGACGGCTTTCCAAGGGCATTATCGGCATTAATATCATGTTTGCCGTAAGGCAATTCGCCAACCTGGTGCATACAGCCATTGGGGAAAAAATCGACCTGATTATCACCGGCGCCGGTTTTTCCCGGGACATTTTCAAATGGGGCGCTGAAAGCGGCGTGCCTATCGTAACTATCGTATCTTCCAGCAAGCTGGCAAAAATCGCAGAAAGATTAGGCGCTGCCGCCATCGTTGCTGAAGGGAATGAAGCCGGAGGGCATCTGGGCACTGATCGTTCCCTCTTTGAAATCCTGCCTGAAATAGTGGCCAGCGTCAAGCTGCCTGTTATTGCAGCCGGCGGCATTGTCGACGGCCAGGGCATAGCTAAAGCCTTCCGGCTCGGCGCCAGCGGCGTGCAAATGGCTACCCGTTTTGTGGCCAGTGTGGAGTGCACCGTTGCGGATGTGTTTAAACAGATGTACCTTAAGGCCAGGCCGGAAGACATTATGCTCATTAATAGCCCTGTGGGCATGCCGGGCCGGGCTATCCGCAACCCTTTCGTCAACGACATCATGCTGGGTTGCCCGGCTCCCATTAAAGGCTGCGAACTCTGCCTCAAAGACTGCTCCAGAGAATACTGCATCATCAAGGCCCTGGAAAATGCCCGCCTGGGCAATGTCAACGAAGGAATAGTCTTCGCCGGCAAAAATGTTGGCCAGATCAACAGCATTTTGCCGGTGCAGAAAATCTTCGATAACTTAGTCCAGGAGGTCCAGGCCGAACCGGATTAAGCCTTGCTTGCAGAGTGATGTGCAGGCTGAAAGCCGGGTTTTTTAGGGCCGGCATAGGGCTTTAACCGTAATCAGAAATCAATATAACTTTTTAAACCCGGGGGACGGATATTAACTAACCGTCCCCTTTGCCTCCTATGGGAGCCGACTCCTGAGCTGCCGGAGGCTGCTGGTTGATCGACACCCAGATTGCCTGTATGCCGGCTGATCTGTCGAAATCGCCGTATCTTTGCATAACTTTCCCCGCTAACCCAGCATAATAATATACAGGTATTGTTAAAGCTGATAGAAAAGAGGTTGTTATGGAAACCAGGAATTGGTACTCCCTTGATGTTGAAGAAACGTGCATGAAACTTGGCACAGATCCGCAGCGGGGTCTTAATAGTTCTGAAGCCGGGCTGCGCATAAAAACCTACGGCCCCAATGAATTGAAGAAAAAGCCGCCCCGCAGCCTCTTATCCATGTTTGTCTCTCAATTAAAGGAGATCCTTGTCATCATCCTGCTCATTGCCGTAATCGTGTCCGGCCTGGTGGGTGAATGGGCGGATGCTGCCGTCATTCTCATCATCGTCATTCTCAACGCCGCCATCGGAGTGTATCAAGAAAACAGAGCCGAGCATGCCCTGGAAGCCCTGAAAGGGTTAACCAAGCCTTCCGCCAAGGTATTGCGTGACGGCACTCTGGTGCAATTGAGTACTGCGGAACTGGTTCCCGGTGACCTGGTTTTCCTGGATGCCGGCGACTCTGTCCCGGCAGATTTGCGGCTTCTGGAGGCAGCCGACCTGCACGCCAATGAATCAGCTTTGACCGGTGAGTCCTTACCGGTTGAAAAAGATCCGGCCACCATCAAAGACCGGCAGGTTGCTCTGGGTGACCGGAAGAACATGCTCTTCATGGGCACCAGCATAACCGCCGGCAGAGCTAAAGCCATCGTAGCGGCCACCGGTATGCAGACTGAATTAGGCCGCATCGCGGAGCTGTTGGACACGACCGATGTCGAACAAACTCCCCTGCAGCAGCGTTTGGGCCAACTTGGGAAGGTCATGGGACTGGGCGCGGCTTTAATCGTGGCTGTTGTATTTGCCCTGGGGCTGTGGCGCGCTGAAGATTTGATGGAAATGTTTATGGTAGCCATCAGCCTTGCTGTGGCGGCCGTTCCCGAGGGACTGCCGGCTGTCATCACTGTTGTGCTGGCGCTGGGTGTGACCAGAATGAGCCGGCATAAGGCCATCATCAGAAAGCTGCCTGCCGTGGAAACCCTGGGAACAGCTACCGTGATCTGCTCTGACAAAACCGGCACCCTTACGAAAAATGAAATGACTGCCACCGCTGTCCATGCCGGCGGCAAAACCTTCCAAATAACCGGCGCAGGCTACGAACCTCTTGGAAGCTTTCTAAGTGATGGAGGCGCAGATGTAGACTTAGCAGAGGAAAAGCTCCTTTATCTTACCCTGCTGGGTGGTTTACTCTGCTCTGACGCCATTTTGGAGGCCGAAGCAGCGACAGGGAGCTACAGGATCATCGGTGATCCCACAGAAGGCGCGCTGGTAGTGGCAGCAGCCAAGGCGGGCTTAAATAAAGAGCAAGCCGGGCGGGATTACCCCAGGCTGGCAGAAATACCTTTTGATTCTGATCGCAAGATGATGACCACTTTCCACCAGGTGGACGGCTCTTGCCAGTCTTTCACCAAGGGAGCGCCGGACGTGGTGCTGGGACGCTGCACCCACGTAAGGCAGGAGCAAACAGTTTCGCTGACAGGTGAAGAAAGGGATCGGCTCCTGACCGTCAACTCCCAACAGGCTTTGCAAGGCAGGCGTGTGCTGGCCCTGGCAACGAGACAGTGGGAAGAAATCCCCCGGCCGCTGGATAAAAAAATAGTGGAGCAGGGGCTTACTTTTATCGGTTTCTTCGCCATCCAGGACCCGCTCCGGCAGGAGGCTAAGGAAGCTGTGGCCAGGTGCCACCGGGCAGGCATCAGCACTATTATGATTACCGGCGACCATCGCGATACAGCCGCTGCCATCGCCGGGGAAGTGGGCATGATGCAGCCGGGTGACCAAACCCTGACCGGTGAAGAACTGGAACATATGGATGATAATGCATTATTCCGCGCCGTTGAGCAAACCAGAGTTTTTGCCCGGGTATCCCCCGAGCACAAGCTGCGCATTGTGGAAGCTCTGAAACATAATGGTCATGTGGTAGCAATGACCGGTGACGGGGTCAATGACGCCCCGGCCCTTAAGCGGGCCGACATCGGGGCTGCCATGGGGCAAAGCGGCACCGATGTGGCCAAGGAAGCCGCGGACATCGTCCTGCAGGACGACAACTTCGCCACCATAGTGCGGGCAGTTGAGGAAGGCAGGACCATCTACAAAAATATCCGGGGCGCAATTCAATACCTGCTTTCCTGTAATGTAGGGGAAGTTTCCGCCATTTTTACCTCCTTGCTGCTGGGACTGGGCAGTCCTTTGACCGCCATTCAGATCCTGTGGCTGAACCTGGTTACAGACGGCCCCCCCGCACTTGCTCTGGGTCTTGAGCCGCCCCAAAAAGGGATCATGAACAGGCCCCCCCGCAATCCCAAGGAGAGTATTTTTGCCGCAGGTATGGGTGCGGCCATTATCTGGCAGGGCTTAATGATCGGCTTATTGTCCCTGACCGCCTACGCATTCGCTTTGACCTGGGGAAGAACGCCCCAGGAAGCCCAGACCATGACTTTTGTAACTATGGCCCTGTCCCAGCTGGTGCATTCATTGAACGTGCGCAGCAGGGAGCAATCCCTCTTCACCCTGGGCATGGGCAGCAACCGCAGCCTGATCTATGCCTTGCTGCTATCCCTGGTAGCCACGCTCATGATCGTCTTTGTACCGTTTTTGAGAATTCCCTTTGATACCGCCATGCTCCGGCCTTCAGACTGGTCTTTTGTGCTGGCCTTGAGCCTCATACCGCTTTTTGTAGTGGAGCTCAACAAAGTGTATGTCAGGTATCGCCAAAGCAAGAATGCTGCTTGAAGGGCTAAAAAATAGCCTCATAGGCCTATTACAGCTACTGTGTAGCTGCCGCTCAAAAAGCACCCCGCTCTATGCCGGAGCGGGGTGCTTTCAATCAGGCAACTCTATTTACCGGGCCTGGCCAGGCTGTTGTCCCAGGTGCTATGTTTTATTTTATATAACTAACTTAAGTATTAACGGTAACTTTAACCTTTGAGGTAAGACCTGTGTCACCGGTGACGGTGATAGTTATTTTGTTGGTGCCCAATAGCTTCAAATATGATTTTAGTTCTTTCAAGCTAATACCACTCTTGCCTACTGAGGCGGACGCTACTCCGTTGTTAAAGGTTATTGTTTTGGAAATCCCCAGCACGCTAACACTGGCTGTTTTAGCATCGCTCGACGCCTTAACGGTTAGACCTGTAAACACAGAATCATCGGTATAGTCGGACAGGTCAATGGAGAAGCTGTTATTGGAGCCGGTTTCGGTAATCTCCCTGCCATCCACGATAAAAGTGACCGATTCAACTACCGGGGGTTTATTTGTGCCAGCTCCGCCACCTCCGCCGCCGGCCTGCTCTTTAGCATCGTCGCTGGCAGTAAACGACATGCTTTGCCGGCCGGCAGCTCCTACTGATATACTGTCAAGTTCCACCGGCTCGTTATCTCCCCCATCAGAAACAAACCGGACCTGATAGTCCCGGTGCGGGACCAGCGCCACCGAGTACGCACCGTTATTATCTGTGCCGGCAGTAAAGGTGGGATTGGTGGTGAAAACCAGCGTAGTGTTTTTTAAAGGCTTACCCTCCTGATCCAGCAACTCACCGCTTAGCGTAGCAGCCGCCTGCAGCGTCAGATTAACCTCGGTTACTTTACCAGCCGTCACCTGTACGCCACTCCGATAGGCAACTTCATTTTCGGTGCCGGCAGTTACATCGTAAGCACCCGGGGAGAGATTCAGCTCGAAATTCCCTTTTGCGTTGGTTTTGGCCAGTTGCAAAACCCTGTAGTCACCGGCCTGATAGACTTTGATGACAGCATTGGGAACAGCCTCGTTATTGTAAAGCACTTTGCCGGCAATGCCGCTTTCCTGAGGCGCGGCCTTAGCTTCCAGCGCCCGGCTCAGGGATACAACCGCTTCCGCCCTGCTGATGCTTTTTTGGGGTTGGAAGGTCTGATCCGGCATACCCATCATCAACCCGTCCCGGACAACAGCGCCCACATAGCCGGCGGCCCAGGCAGCTATGTGATCGGCATCCTTGAAATCACTTGCGCCACCTTCAGCCGGCGCAAGTTTTAACAACTTCACCAAAACAGCTGCCGCTTCCTGGCGGGTGATGCTGCGCTCGGCTCCAAAACTGCCGTCGGGATAACCCGTGATATAACCTGCCGCTGCCGCTGCCGCCACATCCTCGTAATACCAGCTTCCAGGCCGGACATCCGTAAATTGCAGGTCTGAGGCCTCCTTGTCCACCTTGAAGGCACGGTTAATCAGAACCACAAATTCCGCCCTTGTAACCTGCCGGTCGGGCTTGAAGGTCCCGTCTTCGTAACCGGCGACCAGGCCCTGCTCAACCCATTGGTTGATTTGCCCTGCAGCCCAGTGGCTCTCCAGGTCGGCAAAGCCGGAGGCAAAGGCGTAACCCGCCAGACTGAATAGCAAGGCCAATGTAAGTATTACTATACCGGTAGCCTTTTTAATCATTTTACAGTATGTACCCCCTCACTGTTGTTTGGTCAAGACCCCTGCCATACTGTCACTTTATTTCCCGGCTTTGAAGCTGTAAAAAACCGCCACCGCCGTAAATGGCGTGCGGTTTTTTCATTAAAGTAAATCAATATGGACATGGTTAAATTAGGGAGGACCCCTGAGAAGCTGAAACTCTCAAGGGTCCCTGGTGTCTCTTATTACTTCAGCGCTCTGACTATTACTGTTACCGCCTCTGCCCTGGTAGCATTGGCCTGTGGCTTAAATGTATTATCCGGGTAACCCGTAATAATGCCTTCTTCTGCCATCAAGGCAACAGCTTCCTCGGCCCAGGACGAGATGCTTGCAGCGTCCTCAAAAGCAATCTCGTCGGTTGAAATACCAAACTGGGCGGCTCTATAAATCATCACTGCCATCTGCTCACGGGTAATTAAGTCATCGGGACCAAAAGTGGCGTCATCATATCCCTGGATGATCCCGCTCCAGGCGGCTGTCGCTATGAAATCCTTCGCCCAGTGGTTGCTGGTGTCAGCAAAGATTTTACCACTCTGCGGCTCCAGCTTCAACGCTCTTACCAGCACAGTCGCAAACTCAGCTCTGGTAATATCGCTGTCCGGCTTAAAGCTTCCGTCTTCATAGCCGGTAATGGCCCCATCAGCTACCAACAGTTTGATATTGTCCTCGGCCCAGTGTCCTGCGATGTCATTTAAGAGATATTCTTGAGCCATCACCGCAAACTTGGTGAGGTGGTCTATAGTCACCGTAATTTTATTACCGGAAACGGTACCGCCGAGATTTACCCAGCTGGATGCTTCGTCATCATAGTAATACACTACTGGTATTTCACCTTCAGCCAGATCCTCAGGGTCAAAGGTAAAGGTGAGTGTCACCGGTTTATTGAAGGTGTAGTGGGATTTTCCATCTACCGTGATCGAGTAGACATTACCCAGTATCCTGAACCCAGCAGGCGCTGCCGCCGGTGACGCAGCTTTTTCCACCAGGACCTTTACAGATGATGTGCCCTGGAGAGCCTCTGCGGGGATTTCCAGCGTAACTGCATCGTCATATTTCACGGTACCTCCCTGAGAGGGAACTACCCTTGTGCCGGGAGTGACAGCACCGCCGCCGCCATCGCCACCACCGCTGCTACGTGGCGTATAAGCGATAAACTCAGTAAAGTGCTTGGTCCAGATCACCAGGTCAGATCCGACGTCTATCTTACCCGCTTCTCTGTCACCTAGTTCTTGGTCGGCTACATACTGGTAATCAGCGCTAATTGTCTTGTTAATAACTGTGTACCCACTGTCGCCCGGTCGCTTGAAAGCCGCTACTTTTCCGGCTTGCCCAGGTAATACCAGCCTTACTGCTTTATCGAAAACAATCTCTCCATCTGGCAACCCAACCTCTACCACCGCGCTTACTGTGCCGTTAATGCCGCTTACTTCAGCGTTAGGTTTAACTTTAGGCAGTTGAATTGTACCATCCCAGTTATCAGGGGCTGTTACCGTTGTTCCATGAGGAATTTGCATGAAGACACCCTGCACAGCGCCTGGCGTATCGCTTTGGACCTGCACCTGCACTAACGGGAGTTGATAGTTCTCTCCAACTTTAGGCACTTGGATTTTCGTATCAGTGATGCCTGCAGGGATATCAATCGCTACAGGTTTAGTAGCATCATCTAATACTATAGTATCGTCATTAGCTTCCGGTTTTTTTGTCTCTTGAGGACTGAGGTTTCCGATAGTTTTAAGAATATCTACAAACTGCTCCTTCTGCTCATTAGTTAGTTTGTTTCTAAGCGCTTCAACATTAGTCCAATTTAACCCATATTTTGTCGCAGTCTCAGTAGCTATACCCATATCTTCTTTTAAAATCTTCTCTAAATCAGCTTTGGGTATGTCTCCATACGGGTCAAAGGTCAATTCTGAAACTTTTAATGCGACCAGCACTAATTTTGAAACAGTGACCCCTTTATTTTTGAGGTTTTCTTTATATTCCGAGGAGAATTTATTGCTAACATTGTTTACGAATTCCAAGTAAGCTTCCAGATTACCATTTTGCAGCTCAACAATTTGATCATCGGTTTTCAATTGATCAATTACACACTCGTATGCGTACTTAACTTGGTCATAGGTAAGGCCCAAGCTTTTAAGATTAGCTTTTTGATCATCGGTAAGGATACCAGGTATTATGTCGCTATCAAAGATGATATCCTGGCCAATTGTCAGAGCATTTTTTACCTGTTCAGGAGTCAATTTTTTGAACTTATCGATTAGAACAGGAATGCCTTCAATACCTTCCAAACCCTCCTCTGTAAGTGCACTTGCGGCTGGCACACCAACTGCTGCCACCGAACTCAAGAAAAAGATACAAGCCACAAAAATAGATAATAACTTAGTTCGCACGTTTTTCAATTAACTAACCTCCTTTTAATCAATAATTTATTATTATATTATACATTATAATGCAATAAATAACAATTTACCAGGATGAACTTTGCTTATGTGGATCTTGTTGCATCTTTTCGATCCAACTGCAGCCATTTTAGTAAACATTTTTACAGATTCTCACAATGTTGAGCCGGTCAGGGTTTTTCACAAAAAAGAATTATGTGCAGGAGAGTTGGGCACCAAAACCCATAAAACCATTTTTTTATTATATTTGAACTTTAACAGAACAATTAAACCTGCCTTTCCAAAGAGCTAATAAGGTGCAAAACATTCCATTAAAGTAGTAATCGTGATATTATACGATTGAATAGCCCATGAGAAGGGAGTGTCCAAGGTTAAAAGGCGTCTTTTTTTATTAATTCTGCTAGCAGCAGGCGCAGTCCTGTTGCTCAACCAAAAACCTGAACACCTGCCAGAAAAAGCTACCCAGAGTATTCGAAACGGCATCGCCAACCTGGGAGCCCCCTGGCAGGAGAAACATCAGCCTGACGGCTCCGGCGCGCCCGCCGCTGACCCGGCACCGCCAGCAGCCGGAGTACAGGGAGACGATGGAGCTGCTCCCCTTGAGCAAGAGCAAATCGCTGCCCGCATTGAGGAGAAGTACCAGGCAGAGTTGCTGCAGACTTGCGCAGCTTATGAAGCCAGGTTGAATAATCTGGTGGCTGCGGCCAGCTACGAATTGCAGGTCCTGGAGCAAAGCAATCCCCAGGTTAACCGGCAGGAACTGGCCAGGCGATACGCAGCCGAGGCAAGAGATCTGGAAGCCCAATGTGACCTGGAAGCCTACGCATTGCTGGACGCATTTGAACAGGAACTGAGGGATAATGCCTGCCCTACCACTGCTGCCCAGGCGGCCCGGGAAACTTACGAAGCCACCAAACAGAGCAGGGCCGACCAGATACTATCATCCGTCAGGCCCTGAGTAAAAACGCCGCCTTAATTTTTATCTATTTAACTGTTTCATTAACCTCATTAATTTCATTAACTGTCTCACTGACCAGGGAACCATCCTCCAACCGGAGGACTTTCCGGCAGGCCCGGGCAACCCGCTCATCGTGACTTGCCACCAGGACCGTTTTACCCAGGTCATTTAATTCTCGCAACAATTCAATAATTACCGTGCCGTTAGCCGAATCCAGGTTGCCGGTGGGCTCGTCCGCCAGGATAATGTCCGGATCCAATAGAAGCGCTCTGGCTATGGCAACCCGCTGCTGCTCGCCGCCGGACAGCTCTCCCGGCAGCCTTTTTTCAACGCCGGCCAGTCCCACCTGCCGCAAAAGCTGGCGCGCCCGCTCGCGCATGCGGCTATTGGCGCCAACGGGATAAGCCGGTGTAAGAACATTTTGCAGTGCGTTTAAATGAGGCAGCAGGCAGTAGGCTTGAAAAACAAAGCCCACCTTTTCCCGCCTGTAACGGCAGAGGGCTGCCTCGCCCAGGTTGGCAATGTCCCTGCCGCCGATGAGGATCCGCCCCCGGGTGGGTTTGTCCAGAGAACCCAGTAGATTTAACAGCGTCGTTTTGCCACAGCCGGAAGGCCCTGTTAAAGCCACAAAATCGCCCCTGGCAACAGCCAGACGCTTAAGTTCCAAAGCCCGCACCGCAGAGGGCCCCCGGCCGTAAACACGGCTCAAGTTCAAAGCTAGAATAATATTATCCGCCACTGCTGTCCCCTCCCTTCTAGACACCCCGCATAATCTCAGCCGGAGCAGACCGGTTGGCCCGCCAGGCCGGATAAAGCCCCCCGACCGCTCCCACCAGCACGCCGCAAGCCACCACCGCCGCAGCTAGCGGCCAGTCAAGGGTCCCGATGTCAATGCTCAGGGAGTTTTTTGCGGCCGTCAGACCGGCATAACCCAGGGCTACCCCCAGGACAGCGCCGGAAAAGCTCAGCACAACAGACTCCGCCAGCACCATGGCAGCAATATTGCGAGGCGTCCAGCCCAGCGCTTTCAGGATCCCGAACTCCCGCTTGCGTTCCAACACCGAAAACAGCAGCACCACCATAATCGAGAGGCTGCCCGCCAGCACTGCCACCAGTGAAACCGCCAGGAAAAAACGGCTCAGCATGTCAGACACATTTTGCAGCGGGAGCAGCATTTCTCGCGGCGTAGACAACTGCACCTCAGGTTTTTTGCCGGCCAGGCGCTGCTCAATCTGCTGTATCGCTCCTTCCAGGTTTTCTATACTGTCCACCTGAGCGCTGATAGCTGATAATTTGCCCGGCTGCAGGCGGCCGATCTCACGCACCAGTTCTTCCGTGCTGCTAAAGCCGCTATCCAGGAGCTCATTGCCGGTGCGGTAAACACCCACCACTTTCAGATCTTTGGTCCGGTTTGCAGTGCCGCTAACTTCAAAAGCATAGGAGCCACCTGTAATATATGAAGTGTTGGTAAAGGTCAGGTATTCCTGCATGCTCTTGCCGATAATCACTTCATCAGTCCCAACCGGCGCTCTTCCCTCGATGATGCATTGAAAAGGCTGGTCGCCCGCACCGGTGACAGAGGAGCCGTAGCCAAAGACCGGCATCACCATAGTCGAGCCGGCAGGTCGCAGGATGCCGGTCAATTGACCGGTCACATTGTAAACATGCGGCACACTCTCCACAAGCTCAATATAAGAGTCTGGTATAGCGGATGACCCAATCCCTTGCAGCAAACCACCAAGAATAGAACCCTTTTGGGTAATGGTGATCCGCCCGTAAAGGCTGTTAAAGGTGCCGGCTACACGGTTCTCCATACCGTTAGTGATCGCTAAAAGAAAGGTCATGAGGGCGCAACCAAAAGCCACACCCAGTATGGCCAGAGCCGCCACAGTTTTTTTGCGAAAAGCGTTGCGGATGGAAAATAAGAATAAGGACAAAGATAATCAACCCCGGGAATTAGAATAGCATATTGTGCAGTAAACACCAATAATACCCACATATTATCATGAAATGCCCTTACAGTCACTACAATCTTCGACATATTCCCTATCCTTCAAACCAGGCCCGGCAAAAAATCATTTACCCGGGCTGGTCTCGTTGACGATCCGCCTAGGCCGATCTATAATGAAATCTGATATTGTTGATGATAAGGAGAGTAGCAATGATTACAATCAAGAATGAGGAAATCCAATATCTGAAAGTTGATAGCTTCCTTCCCAAAATGCGTGTCAAAATGGGTTTTACCGGCTCCAACGTCATGGGTTACGAAATGATTCTCAAAGCGGCTTCCCCTTTAGCGGAGAGGCTCGCTGAAGAGCTTAGCGCCGCTGAGGGTAAAGAATTAAAAATGAAAATGCTTAATACCGAGTTTGTGATCCATGAATATGAAACCAACCCGGTTACGCTGAAAGTGGAATCCATCGGTGAAGCCGACAGCCTTAACGCTCTAAACAGCGCCGGTTTGAAAGTTTGAAATTAGAAAATTGATCATCGTCAAGGACCTGTGCAACCGCGGCAGGGCCTTTTTATTTTGCCGGCTTAAATAATAAACAAGCCGGATGATTTGATAACCATCCGGCTGCTCTATTTGCTTAAGCCCGGTTCTGAGCAGCGACCCAGCTATCGCCCCAGAATTTTTCCCGCAGCTTCGGCTTTTCAATTTTACCGGTCGGGTTGCGGGGGACCTGGTCGTAGATGATTTTGCGAGGGCGTTTATAGCGCGGTATTGGTTTGCAGAAATCCAGAATTTCTTTTTCCGTGCAGCTGTGCCCCGGTTTCAGTTCGATGATCGCCGCGGCTATTTCACCCAGGCGCGGGTCCGGCAGACCGATCACCGCCACATCTTTAATTGCTTCATGGGCCCGCAAGAAATCCTCCACTTGCACCGGATAGATATTTTCACCGCCGCTGATGATCACGTCTTTCTTGCGGTCAACCAGAAAAATGAAACCGTCCTCATCCTGTAAGGCCATGTCGCCGGTGAACAACCAACCGTCCTTTAACACGTCTGCCGTCGCTTCCGGATCTTTATAGTAACACCTCATCACGCCGGGGCCCTTTAGAGCCAGTTCCCCTACCTCGCCCTGGCTCACAGGGTTGCCGGACTCGTCCGCAATCATGGCTTGCCAATTCGCAGCCGGTTTGCCGATAGCGCCCACTTTATGGATGTTCTCCAGACCCAGGTGGATACAGCCCGGACCCAGGGATTCACTTAAACCGTAGTTGGTATCATAGAGGTGATGGGGGAAATAGTTTTTCCAGCGGCGCACCAGGCTGGGGGGCACCGGTTGCGCGCCGATATGCATCAACCGCCATTGCTCCAGTTTGTAGTCCTCCAGCTTCACTTCGCCTCTCTCAATAGCGTCCAGGATATCCTGGGCCCAGGGCACCAGCAGCCAGACAATCGTAACCTGCTCTTCGGACACCGTGTTCAAGATCCATTCCGGAGACACACCCCGCAGCAGAACCGCTTTGCTGCCGGCCAGAAGGCTGCCGAACCAGTGCATTTTGGCTCCGGTATGATAAAGGGGCGGGATCAACAGAAAATTGTCCTCCCTGGTCTGGCCGTGATTGCTCAGCTCGGTCCGGCATGAAGATATTAATCCCTCGTGGCTGTGCAGGATGGCTTTGGGAAAACCGGTGGTGCCGGAGGAGAAATAAATTGCGGCTTCATCCTCTTCATCGATGGGTACAGGTACAGGCCGGGTCCCATTGGAACAGGCCGCTGTCAGGTAATAATAGCTCTCTGCAAAGGTGGGACAATCCGCGCCTACAAAGAAGCGCAACTTGACATTGGGGATTTGGTCAACAATCGTCTCCACCCGTCCGATGAATTCAGGTCCGAAAACCAGGGCGTCCACATCAGCCAGAGTGACGCAGTACTTTATTTCTTCCGCCGTATAGCGGTAGTTTAAAGGCACGACTACGGCGCCAGCCTTGAGTACGCCAAAGTAAATGGGCAGCCATTCCAGGCAGTTCATGAGCAGGATCGCCACCCGGTCGCCTTTCTTGATGCCTTTGATATACAACAGGTTAGCAAACCGGTTTGCTTTGTCGTCAAATTCCCGCCAGGTCATCTCCCGGCGGTATTTCCTCAACGGATTGGCTTCAATTAACTCAAATTCCTTCCAGGTAACCCCGCGCTTCTCCTTCAGCTCAGGATTGACCTCGATCAAGCTGAGCTCCTCACCGTACAACTCTGCATTGCGGGACAATAAATCTGTAATCACCATTCTACTGTACTCCTCCGAATATTATGTATTTATGGTATGGCCTCAGGACCTCTAACAACTTAATCTAGCATATGAGAAAATCGTTCACTTTTCAAGAGACAACAATAAAATTTTCACTTTACTTGCTGTCACAGATGATATAATATGGCATAAATTATTCTCTCATAAGGAGGAAGGTCGGATAGATGAGAAGATGGCTGGTACCGGTTGGTATAATTATCATTTTGGGCTTGATGCTTATTTCCGGCTATAACGGCCTGGTGCGCGAGGCCGAAAATGTCGACAGTAAATGGAGTCAGGTGGAAAACCAGCTGCAACGCCGGCAGGACTTGATTCCTAATTTAGTAGAGACTGTTAAAGGATATGCTGCTCATGAAGAAGAGATTTTTACTCAAGTAGCTGAGGCCAGGGCTGGACTAGCCGGCGCCGCCACATTGAGTGAAGTGGCTGAGGCGGATCAGGCACTCAACAGTGCTCTGGGCAGACTACTGGCCATCGCTGAAAATTACCCGCAGTTGAAAGCAGACGCTAACTTCCGGGCCTTACAGGACGAGCTGGCGGGTACGGAAAACCGTATAGCCACCAGCCGGATGGATTACAACAATTCCGTCCAGGCTTATAACACCAAAATCAAGGTTTTCCCCACCTCTCTCTATGCCGGGCTTTTTGGTTTTGGACCCAGGGAGTATTTCAAAGCCGCTGAAGGGGCTGACACGGTTCCCTCAGTTGATTTTTCAAGATAGGCTTTCCCAAAAGATCAAAATGAGTTAAAGAAGGGGTTGTCAGCCTATGAGAAAACTATCCCTTCTCCTCGTCTTGGCGTTGCTGCTGGCCGCCCTGGCAGCATCCCCTGCTATCGCCGCGCCGGTGATACCGCAGCCCAGCAGCCAGTTTTACGTTCTGGATCAGGCCGGTGTCCTTGATCCGGCCACGGAGCAAACTATTGTCCAGACTTCCGCGGAGCTGGCCCGGCAAACCAAAGCCCAGGTTGTAGTTGTCACAACCAACACCTTAGACGGGGCGTCGCCGGAGGAATATGCCCTGGCCATTCTACGGGGCTGGGGGATTGGGGACAAAAACCTCAACAACGGGCTTTTAATCCTTGTTTCCCCCGCGGAAAGGGTTTCCCGCATCGAGGTGGGCTACGGTCTGGAAGGTGCCCTCAATGACGCCAAGACCGGTCAGATCCAGGACATCTATATGATCCCCTATTTTAGCAATAACGACTTCAACCAGGGGATCTTAAACGGCTTCAGCGCTATCGTCCAGGAAGTGGCCAAAGAGTACGGGGTAACTGTTAACATTGGCTCGCCGCAGCCCATGGCGGACATGCCTGCAGAGCAGGCGTCCATGCCTCTCTGGGCAAAGGTACTTCTGATTGTCCTGATTATCCTGCTGTTATATGCGGACCAGCGCTTCCTCGACGGGTTTATTCTCGGCATGCTGCTCAGCGTCCTGTCACGCAGTGGCAGTGGCAGAGGCGGCGGCGGTTTTGGCGGTGGGGGTTTTGGCGGCGGTGGAGGTTCCGGTGGGGGCGGCGGCAGCACCAGAGGGTGGTAAGCTGCAAGTAAAATTGCAGCTTCTGCTTAACAAACTTTTAAAACTATCTGCACGATTTTTTCCTTTACGATTCTCGCCTGACCAACCTGACAAGGGCTTTCATTGCCCGCGCCATCCTGCCATTACCCTGGCCAACGCCAAAAAGCTTTTTCTTTTAAACGAACCGGGCAATAAAAACAGCCCGGTTTACACCAGGCTAAGTTAAGTGCCACAATACTATCTTATACTTTGGCGCCGCATTCGCCGCAGAATTTAGCACCTTTTTGTAATGCGGCGCCGCACGCTGCGCATTTGGTAGACTGTTTTACTTTATAACCGCACTGGGGACAAAACTTAACATTCGCGGCCAGGGGTGCTTCGCATTCCGGGCAAGATGCGAGGATGGTCTCCCGCCAGTGTTCCGCGCCCAGTTTTTTGTCCTCCTCTGCCATATGGGCGTGGGCCCAAATTTCTTCAACAGAGCGGTTGGCTTGTGCTGCCGCCATTTCAACCCCCAGATCAGGAGCACAGTTTTTGCACAATCCTTTCCCGGTATTCCAGCACTTTTCACGGCAAACCCAGGCAGAGCAGCGCGGGCACTGGATGAACTCAGGTTTTAGCTCCTCTATGGCGGCCTCAAAAGCCTGATCGTGGGCTCTTTCCCAGGTAGCTGAGCGGACTCGCTCACCCACACTGGCGGCCCTACCTAAGACGCCCCCAAAAAGGCCGCCGGCCGTTTCTAATATGTTTGAGGCGATACCTGTAGCGAAGGGCTTAAAACTGGTTCTGAAACCTGATTGACAACGGTCGCAGTAAAACTCAAACTGAAAACCTTGAGTCGTGCTCAAATCATGGTAATTCTGCGTAAACTGAATTTTTTTGCCCATATAAAAGCTCCCCTTGTAAGAATTGGTACTAGAAAATTCCACATGGAGCCGTTTTTTCCTTTTATATGGACAAGTTATCTAAACAAATTTTTATATATTTTGTTTTGTTTTCATTATTTACAGATTTTGAAAAAACAGGCGCAGGATATTGGCCCCGGCAACAAAAGTGCCCACGGAAGCTCCAATATTGGCAAAAGTAATAATCAGCAAAATCCTGGTTACTTTGTTGTTCCAAAAGCCCTTCAGGCTAAAGACATCTTCACTGATGTTTTCAAAATCTCTCACATTGGGACGGCAGACATAGGCCTGAGTAAGCCCGGCAAACCACCCGGCCGCCAGCATGGGGTGCAGCGTAGTCAGGGGCGCTGCCACAAAGGAGGTCAGGATGGACAGCGGGTGTCCCAGGGCCAGGGTCGTGCCAAGGGCTGCCAAAAGGCCTGTCCAGAGCACCCAGCTCAAGGATTGCTGCGCTCCCACTGCTGGATTGGTGATGAAGCCATAAGCGATGAAGCCGATAATCAAGATGGGAATTGACCACCCAATTACCCCATAGATCCTGGAAGCTGCCGGAGTCTGATTTAATACTTCCAGATCATGCTCCCTGTAGATCTCTTTCTTAACACCGGGCACATGGGCCGCGCCCAGGACGGCCACCACCTTTTGACCCGGGGCCTCTCTAATTTTTTGAGCTAAATATTGATCACGCTCGTCCACCAGGGTGGCCTTTAATTGGGGAAAGGAGGAGGCCAAATCATTGAGGACAGTGTTAAGGGTATCCTGGGTCTTCATTTTTTCCATTTCTTCCTCGGTAATGCTTTCATTATTAAAAATAGTGTAGATGAGCTCCGCCATCAGTCTGACTTTGCCCCAGAATCCCACATTATGCCAGATGCGGGCGAAAGTCGTTTGGATATTGCGATCCGCCAGCACCAGCTTGGCCCCGGTTTCCTTGGCTGAGGCGATACCCTGCAGCATTTCCTGCCCCGCATTGATCCCGAACTGTTTGGCTACCCGTTTTTGAAAAGAGGCCATTACCAGGTTGATCAACAGCAAAGTGGCTTTCTTCTCCTTAATGATTTTAAAAATGTCCTGTTCCTGCCACTTGTTGCCTTCGGTTATTGTTTGATACCGCTGGGCGTCCAATTCCACACACACGGCATCCGGTCTTTCAGCTTCAATAACTTCCTTTACCAGTTCCGCGCTGCGCCTGGATACATGGGCGGTGCCGATAAGAATGACTTCTTTATCGCCCAGATGCAGCCTGGTTATGTTTTCATGGTCTTCAAGCATGTATTCCCTTACCTTTCATCCCTATTCTCTTAATTGACAATCTGCTCATGTACAAAGTGCTGCCAACAGCATTGAGGCATAGATTGTTACATTGTATTGCCTTGCCTTTCATTTTTATATGACAACCTTTAACCAAAACCCCTTTACAATTCCCGAATTCGGGATTATCTTTCATTGTTATATGATATCTTTTCACAGGAGCATAAGCAATAAAATATTTAAGCCCGACAAATAGCTCCATGTGTGTCAGCATTTCTAACATCTACTCCTTGAAAATAGATATAAAATGTGTATAATTTAGTTAAACGCATACATCTAATGTTTTCTAGGGTTCCGCAGCTTTAAGCTGGTCTGGTCCGAGAGAAAACTCACAGCTCGCTGTGTCACGGAAGGATAAAAGCCTGGGAGAAAAACTGTTAAACAGTATCTCTCAGGCTTTTTTGTTAATCATACTAAAACCGGAGGTGTTAGCTAAATGAATAAATACTGGATAACAGTATTTATTGCAGCTCTTATTGAAGTTGGTTGGGTAATAGGCTTGACTCACGCTTATGATTTTTTGACCTGGACCGGGACAATTATCGCTATTATCGTCAGCAATTATTTATTGGTTGCAGCGGGGCAAGTGCTTCCTGCCGGTACAGTCTATGCTATTTATGTGGGATTAGGAACAACAGGCACAGTGGTTTCAGATATTATTTTCTTTGGCGAACCATTTAATGTGGAGATAATTATTCTCATCGCCGTACTGTTAGCCGGAGTCACTGGTTTGAAACTGGTCACTGATGACAATGTCGAGAAAGGGGCTGAAACTTGATGGCCTGGTTTACTTTAATTTTAGGAGGCTTTTTTGAGACCTTTGGTGTGGCGATGATTAACCGCTTAACTATCCATCGAAACTGGCAAACCGTTATCTTGCTTATATTGGGATTTGGAATAAGTTTTACATTGCTCGGTTATTCGTTGCAATTTATTCCCATGGGCACAGCTTATGCAATTTGGACCGGCATTGGTGTTGTCGGCGGCGCTTTGGTGGGCATGCTGTTTTATGGTGAATCAAAGGATTGGAAAAGGCTTGTCTTTATCGCTATGATTCTGGGGGCTACCGTTGGACTAAAACTGGTTTCTTAATTAAGCCCTTAAATGAATTAAGCCTAATTTTTTTTTGAAAACTAGGCTTAATTATTTTAGGGGCGCCACTAATCAGGTTTGCCTTGATGATGTCACTGAGAATACGCTCGCTCATGGCCCTGGTGGCTGGCAAAAGCTCCATGGTTTCCACAAATGGGGCTACATTCTCTCCGCACACTATTTTTTGTTGCTGCGGCGCCAAATGCCCATCTCCTGGGCGCTCTTAATTAAATCTTCCCGGAAATCGGGGTGGGCAATAGCAATCAGGGCTTCTGCCCTTTCCCACAAAGACTTGCCCCGCAAGGAAGCCAGCCCGTATTCGGTGACAATGTTCGGAGCTAAACCACGGTGGATGGTTACAACCGACCCTGGCTCAAGGAGAGGGCGGATCCGGGAAAATACCTGACCGTCTTTCCTGAAGGTTGAAGACATGCAAATAAAGCCTTTGCCGCCCCTGGAGCGCAAAGCCCCCAGGGCGAAACAAACGGACCCGCCTGTCCCACTGATTTGCCGCAGCCCGGATGACTCTGAATTGATTTGGCCAAAAAGGTCCACATCAATGCAATTAATGATCGAGACGAAGTTGTCCAATTGCCCGATGACATTGGGGTCGTTGGTATAGCTGCCCGGCACGAAGGCACACATGGGGTTCTCGTTGATAAAGTCATAGTTCTTCTTGGTACCCAGGGCAAAAGTAGCCACTATTTTATATTTATCAATGTTTTTTTTGGCGCAGGTAACCATGCCCCTCTCCACCATATCCACCATTGAGTCCACAAACATCTCTGTATGAATGCCCAGGTCTTTCAGGTCGGAATTGGCGATCATTTCACCAACGGCGTTGGGCATGCCGCCAATACCCAGCTGCAGACAGCAACCGTCATGCAAATACTCCATGATAATGGCAGCAACTTTGCGATCGATCTCGTTGGGTTCGACTGAGGGCACCACAGGTAGAGGGTAATCGGCCTCCACCACGCAGTCCACTCGAGAAATATGTATGGCTTCTTCCCGGCCATAGCAACGGGGCATTTGATGATTGACTTCCAGGACAATCTTTTTAGCCTTATTGCAGATGGCCATAGTATGGGCAGCCTGGGGACCAAAGTTGAAGAAGCCATGTTCATCCATTGGGGCCACTGCTATTAAAGCTACATCCACATCCACATAATCCTGATAATAGATATCCATTTGGTGCATCAAGCTGGGTATGTATGTACAAAGGCCTTTGTCGCTCAGCTGACGCTCAAATTTGCTCATCTGCCAGCTGTGATAGATAAAATGCTCCCGGGTAGGATCGCACACGGCAACTTCAGGCTGGCCGGCCTGGCGATTGGTGCCCCGGATCTTCACATCCCACAATTCATCTTTGCGGGCTGCCAGGGCTTTATCCAGCACCACAGCTGAGCCGGCAAAGCAACCGTAATCAACCCAATCGCCGGATTTAACCAGCATAACAGCCTCTTCCGGCTTAACCAGCTTGTTTTTGTATTCAGCAGCGTAATTCACAACATCACCCCAATTACAATAATAATTAACCAGTGCATATGGAATACTTTCCCCAGATTATACCACACCCATGTCAGGGAATTGCGGATTTGGACCAGGTCAAGTCTTCCATCCTAATTCCGTAGCTGCGGCAACGTCGGGGGTGCACCTGGCAATATCCCCTGGTCGCCTAAATATTATTCTTTTCAAAGCGCCAGGCGTCCCTGCACATATCCAGCAAATCCCGCCTGGTCTTCCAGCCTAAATCCCGCCAGGCTTTTGAGGCGTCGGCATAGCACTCGGCTATGTCCCCCGGCCGCCTGGCCACGATTTCATAAGGCACCTTGACCCCGTTGGCCTCCTCAAAAGCCCGCACCAACTGCAGCACACTGGTGCCTTTGCCGGTGCCCAGGTTGTATATATGCAGGCCCGGTCCCAGTTGGTCCAGAGCCGCCATGTGCCCTTCCGCCAGATCCATCACATGGATATAATCCCGGACGCCGGTGCCGTCGATGGTGGGATAATCATCGCCAAAAACCCGGAGCCGGTCTAATTCCCCCTTGGCTACTTTAGTTATGTAAGGCATCAGGTTGTTGGGGATACCTTTCGGGTCCTCGCCAATCAGGCCGCTTTCATGGGCGCCTACGGGATTGAAATACCTTAAGAGCGCCACCATCCAATCAGGATTGGCCTTGACGATGTCACTGAGGATACGCTCGCTCATGACCTTGGTGGAGCCATAAGGGTTGGTAGCCGGCAAAAGCTCCATGGTTTCCACAAAAGGGACTACATTCTCTCCGTACACGGTGGCCGAGGAACTGAAGACAAACCGCTTCACGCCGTATGTCAAACAGGCTTTGGCCAACACCATGGTGCAGACAACGTTGTTGTAGTAGTAAGTCAGCGGCTTTTCCACGGACTCGCCAACCGCCTTCAAACCGGCAAAATGGACGACGCCGTCCAGCCGGTGGCTGGCAAAGATACTGTTCACCTTATCTTGTTCGGTTACATCTATGTGATAGAAAGGGATCTCTTTCTGCGTGATCTGCCTGATCCGCTCCAGAGTTTCCTGATTGCTGTTACATAAATTATCCGCCACCACCACGTTGTGACCTGCCTCCAGCAAAGTGACGGCGGTGTGGGAGCCGATATAACCGGCCCCGCCGGTCAATAAAATATTCAATCATAACACTCCTTCCACAGGCTCAACCGAACAGTCCCGGCACTCCTGATCTAACATATTATTCTACGAGTGCCGGGACTTTCCTTTACAATATCATATTATATTATTAGGTCTCCTGCCTAAAAGCTACTCCAGATTCAGGCGCTTGCTCAAGATGAAATTAGTCAAGGCAAAGTAAGCCGCGCCTATGAGGGCTGTAAATGCAAGATAATAAGCAATTACCAGTTCCACGACCAGTTGCTTCGGCCACTGCATATAGATTGCTTCCAGGGCTTCATTGGATGTGAGCCAGAACGGAGCCCAGGTAAAAAGCATAAACAGTATCTGGGATATGGTATTGAGCACGATGAAGGCTCCAAAGGAGGCCAGTATTTTATGGCGGTTAAACTGGTGCCCGATGGCCATGGAGGCATAAATGATCAGTATGCCGCAGGCGATACTCAGGAAAAACCCCAGGATAACCTCTAAGGACAAGACGTAGAGCGACAGGCCAATCTCTGCAAAGACATGTTGATATCCAGTAGTAAAAAAGGCAAATATCCTGGTGAAATCCGACATCTCAAAACCAAGGATCATAATTGAGACCATAGCGATGACACCGCTGGCCACAATCCACAGGATGGATACCAGGAGCTTACTCAAGATATGCTGCCAGGCCGGCACGGGAAGCGTATGCATCAAATAGCCTTCATCGGCTAGAAGATTTTTGAAAAAGCGATAGAGTATCGTGATAAAGGTCGTGATAAACATGGCCACCATGATCAAGCCATAGATGATCATGCTGATTACAGCAGGAATAGACTCGGCGGACGGACCCAGGGCGGTAATTACCCTGGTGATCGCCGCAAAAAGCAGCAACGCAATAAACAGGGGTAGGAGTACCCGCGAGGTGGCTTTGACTTCATATTTTAATAGTCTGCCTAACATTTAAACACCTCCCTGAACAATTCATCTACAGATTGGCCTTTTGCAGCCCGGATCTCGTCCACCCGGTCGGTCAATACAATCCGTCCTTGATTGATAAAGACAACGTAATCCAAAATATTTTCTATCTCCGCGATGAGATGCGTCGAAATAATTATCGTGGCATTTTCATTATAATTATTGAGGATGGTTTTTAGAATGTAATCCCTGGCTGCGGGATCCACGCCCCCGATGGGCTCATCCAGAAGATACAGCTTTGCTTCCCGGCTCATCACAAGGATCAACTGGATCTTTTCCTTCGTGCCCTTAGACATGTTTTTCAGCCTGTCATCGGGGTTGATCTGGAGGCTTTGCAGCATAGCATAAGCTTCCTCCGGCCTAAAATTCTCATAGAAATCGGTGAAAAACTCGATGATTTGGTGGACCCGCATCCAATCATTCAAATAAGACCTTTCCGGCAGGTAGGACACTATTTTTTTGGTTTCAATGCCGGGGCTTTGGCCGTCAATGAGGATTTCCCCGCCGGTGGGGGTCAAAAGCCCGTTGGCCAATTTGAGCAGGGTGGTTTTGCCGCTGCCGTTAGGACCCAGTAATCCGATGATTTGCCCCCGTTCCAGATTGAGGTCCACGTCAACCAATGCTTCCTTGGAGCCAAATCTTTTCGTCAGACCCTTGCATGCTAAAATCGCACTCATGCCTGCACCTCCTTAACCATGTCCTTGATGATGGCTACAATATCCTTTTGTTCAAAGCCCATCAACTGCATTTTTTCCAGGAATTCCTTTACCTGTTCCTGGGCCAGTTTGGCTTTGGCCCGCTGAATCATTTGCACATCCTCCGTAACTGTACGACCGCTGGTGCGGTGTGTAATGATGAGGCCTTCTTCCTCCAATTTAGTTAGGGCCCGCTGCATAGTATTCGGATTAACTGCAGCCTCCTGGGCCATATCCCTTACGGAAGGCAGTTTAGACCCGGGGGGGTATACGCCGGAAAAGATCAATAGCTCGATCTGTTCAATTAATTGGGTGTAAATAGGCCGGTCGGATTTTAGTTCCCATGGCATAGCAGCACCTCCTGTATCATAGTATTATTGTATTAAGCTCCTAATACAATAATACTGCTTCTAAGCTCATTGTCAATAGTTTTTTTCGCGATCTTTTGGGGAGTTATTGCTGCCGGGGTTGACGGAGGAAAGATTGTGGGCAACTGTTTTTTTATGGAACCAATATTCAACCTTCCTCATAGTATATGTTAGTTAAAAAACAAGGAGGTTATTATATGGCATTTGGAGTTGGAGGCGCTGGCGGCGCTGGCGGTGGTTGCGGCACCGATGCTTTTGGCAATTGGGGTTTCATAATTTTCCTGATTTTCATTCTCCTGGTCTTCGGAGTCGGCTTCTGGGGCGGCATTTAATAAGGTGACAAGGGTGACAGGGGGGGTGACAAGGGGACGGGTGACAAGGGGACGGGGTTGTTGACAACATCTTGATGTTGTCAACAACCCCGTCCCCTTGTCACCCGTCCCCTTGTCACCCCTGTCACCCTTAGCCAGATTCCGATAATGCTGCCTGCCGTATCCATAGCCAGGTCACTGAATTGAAAACTCCTGCCGGGGACAAATACTTGGTGAATCTCATCTGAAACAGCATATAGCACACATAACGACAGGGCCAGAAGCCAGGCTTGCCGTCCTTTGACACCGCTCACTAGCAGAGCATTGCTCAAGGCTAAACCCAGAACCAGGTACACCACCCCGTGCATATATTCACGGGCAACCTCATCGATGCGTTGAACCAGGCGGTCTTTTTCCGGCTCTTCAAGCTGGATCTGAGCAACCTTCGTAGTTACCTCCAAACAACCGGCCACGACACCTTTGCTGTTAGCCGATGATTTAGCAGCAGGCTGTGCCGATAAATAATAAATGGACAGCAGGCAAAAAAGCACAGCTGCCCAGGACAACACTCGTTTAAGTAGTTTTATTAAAGTCATATAGTCCCTGCTATTCGCCTTCAACCTGTTGTTTTATTTTCGACATTACTTCCGGCACCAGATCAGCCAGTTTTTCCAACGTGCCCTTCTGTGTAAGGGAGTAAACCTTGACATCATCGCCCTGCAGGATGATGAGAGCTGTCGGCGCAAGTTTGGCGCCGGCCCCGCCGCCACTGCCCTTGCCGCTGACCTTGTTTTGTTCACTGCCTTCCCCGCCGCCCAGACCAACTCCAAAGCTGGCTGTAAGTATGGGGATGATCGTCGTGTTGCCGTGGATAATCGGCTCCCCTACGATAGTTTTGGTGGACACCATGTCGTTAAGTTGAGAAAAAATTGCTTCGACGTTCTCCTTAAACACCTTTAATTGCCCCCTTTTTTATGCTTATTTTGTTTTTTATGGTTGCCAGCCATACCCTTCTGACCGGCTTCTGCCAGAAAAAGATGATGCCCAGGGCCAGCATTTCTGCGGGGATGACCCTGCCCTGCAGGCAACATGTAAATTCCGAACCATCCTGGGTAAAATTGGGCCGGGCGTAAAGTTTAAGCTGGTTGCCGCCAAGCATGGCCTGCAGTCCGGCTGCCACACCGTTAAGGGCGGGATCACCAAGATCATACCGCCCGTCAAGCCTTACCTCCAACCGCAAAGCTTTGACCAGACGGCGCAAAAAAGCCATGCCGGCCCGGAAAAGTTCTCTGTTGCCTAACACCCTTGCCCAACGCCAGTTAATAACTCTCTTCGCCTTTTTAGCGCTTTTAGCCTGCGGCGAGCTTTTCCCCTTATTCCCACCCCTCCATAAGGTGAGTCCGATAAATCTAAAAGCTACCGGCGAAGGCCCCGGTACTTTAAAGCTTAAGGCCACCAGCCCGCCCGCCCATTTTAGTCCGGCTTCAAAATACTTATCACCGCCCCACAGGCCACGGCCTGTAAAGTCAATGGGCAACAATAGCAGGAGCACCAGCAAGACTATAGCTATCGTCAAAATAACCAGGAACGCAGACAAGGTTTAGCCCCCTTAAGCACCTTCGCCAACAAGGCTGGTTGCTGGATCAAAAAAGCTTCAAGCGCTTGAACACCACCAGCATGATGGCGACGATCCCCAGGAGCATCATGGTAATGGCTACAGTTGCCAGGCCTGAGTGCTGGTAGGGAAAAGGCACGTTCATCCCGAAGAAACCGGTCAAAAAAGTCAAGGGCATGAACAAGGTAGAAAAAACTGTCAGGAGCCGGATCGTCTCATTAGTACGGGCACTGATCAAAGAATAGTAAGTAGTCTGAGCTGTATCCACCAGATCACGAAACTGGTCAATGGAGTCGGTAATCCGCTCCATATGGTCCACCAGGTCCAGAAAATACGGTTTGGACTCTTCCCGAATCACAAAGCGCGTCTGCCCCCTGCCGTTGGTCTGCCCCCTGCCGTTGATGCCGGCAAAAATCCGCTTCTGAGGCATCACCGCCCGCCGGATGGTCAAAATAGTCCTCTTCAAAGCCAGCACTTCCTCAGCAATAGCGCTGCTTGATTGGTCGTAGATCTCGTCTTCCAGCTCGTCAATACGCACGTTAATCCGGTCCAAAATGGGAAAAATCTCGTCTGTGTTGCCGTCAATAATTGAATAGAGGAAAAACTCCACCCCCTGGTTCAGGTACGCAGGGCTGCTCAGGCTGACTCTAGCCATACGGCCCAGCACCGGCAAGGTCTGATGGTGCACCGTCACCACAAAGTTACGGCCCAGAAAGATATCCAATTGAACCAGTTCGATTTCGTCGTCAGCAGACCCCTCATCATAGCGCAGGGCATGGACCAGGAGCAAGTCGTAATCCCCGTAATTGTCCAATTTCGCTCGAGGGCTGTAATGCAGGCAGTCTTCCACAGCCAGAGGGTGAAAACCAAAAATACCGGCCACCTGTTTTAACTCCAACTCGCTAAACTGAAACAAGTCCACCCAGAGCAGGTCTTTTTCATGCTTCAAAAAATGATCTTTATCGGCCAGATTCACGTCATGGTGAGTTTTGCGGTCCTCGTAGCTGTAAAAATAGGTCTTGATCATCTTAATACCTCTGCCTATCCAACTAAATATACACAAAGTCACTTTATAAAATTACTTCTTTTTTAAAATTAATTCAAGGATAGTTAATTTTAGTCGGGATGTCAATTAATATGTCAAGTGAGGATAGTGTCAGGTTTACTTTATCTTTCTGACACACTGATAAGCTATTGCTCAGGGTGCCGGGCACACCGCCGATCTGACTCGCCCAGCAGGAGCCGATATAAACTTTTTTTACCGGTGTTTCTATATTCACGCTCATGTTGTTTTTATGCGGAAGTCGCCCCATCTGTATTATGGGTGAATCTTTCATAAGTAAGCGGTGTTGCGGCGTCTTTATAATCTATACATTCCGGCAAGCCGGGAATCAGTCTGGAGGCACTGTCTATCATGGCATCCATTGCTTTTTTCTTCAACTGTCCATATATTTCCCTGTCTCCGCCACCCCAGTTATTCATCCAACGATAAGGCACAAGGGCCTGAAGCATCAGGGGGGATTTTCCAATAGGCGCATGTTCCTGGTTCACCACATGTCATTTAATCGTTTAATAGAGTAATCAGACATTTCCCGCCTTGCACAGCTTAACGAACTCCACAGGATGCTGAATGATTTTTGCCGTTTCCTCGACGGAGTACCCCTGGGCAAGATATCTGCGGGCAATAACCGCCATAGACTCCCCAATCTCAATGATGTGCCAGTCGGGGTCATAAATGCGCACGACGCGCTGCTGCCATTCGTACTTTTTAGGCGGGTGAACATACCTGATTTCAAAACCGCCAAGTTTTGCGATAAAGGCGTCAAAGTCGTCCACCTCAAAATAAAGCTCCATATTGTTGGATTTGGAAATGACAGACTCCGCAGGTAAATCCAACAGCCACGCAAAACCCTCCTGTATGGCAAACCCACCGTCGAAGGTCACGTTTTTGCCCAGGTCAAGGACGATCTTTTGATTAAACAGCTCTCCGTAGAACCTTTTCGATACCTCAATATCTTTTACGGCCAGCAATACGCATTGAAATTTCATTGTTTGGATCTCCTCCATACGATAATATTTTATTAATGTAGCCCGATTATTTACACAGCAATTACATTGCTCCGTTTTACTACTTCCGAATAAGGATAGTCTCCTGTTGCCGCTGAAACCACAATTAATTCTCCTGTTTGCAGCATGGCTTGTATCCGCAGGAACAACCACTGGTCGCCGACACCCGGTATTTGACCCAATGTTTTGCCAATCAGCTGTGCAACCTTGAATTCCCCATCCGGCATATTGGCCCGCAGCGCAAAATCATAAAAATCTTCTGGTACACCAATGAGGCTCCCGTTGATTACAGCACGCAGCGGAGCATTTTCACGCACCAACACGCTCCAGATATTCGCATAAACTCTTCGCTGCAAATCGCTTATAGGCGCCTCATATTTAGTGAACGCACCTAATGCTTCCGGCTTTATTTCTCCGGTATTGCGATAACTGATAATGCTGTTATCTTTTTCAATTTGCTCTGGAACTCGTACGACAGAAAGCTGTATCGGGGCATCAACCATCAAATGGCACACAAAATACAATCCGCACAATTCCGCCGGATTACTGACACAGATCCACATACGTACAGGTTCCAGCGTTGCCTTAGCATCCTGAAGCCGCGTCAGGGTATGCTGATTTGTTTTCCATATTCCGTCAGATGCACCGGGAAAGTGTGCAAACAGTTCGTCAAGTGACTTTTTGCGTGCGTTCATGCCCGTATCCATATCCGAAATGTCGCCGATATCCAATGCCAGTGTCAGCGCCGCCACATCTTTTGGACTGCCTCCCATTGTTATGCCGGACCAGTTGCGAGGCTTCGATGTTTCACGCTGTTCTTTACTTGTGCCTCCATACACAGCAGCAGAGCCGTTTAATGGTTCTCCATATTTCATTGACTTTGCCATTTTTAGCGCACCAGCAGCGCTTTCACCAAATGCAAGTTCAATCATAATAATCACCTATCCTGCTGTTCATCATCCTGTTTTAATCTAAGCTATTGCCTAACATAATAATACTACGACTTAATATTTGTTGTTATTAGTACACCGATTCCACCCAATATTGATAATATTGAACCAACAAATCTGTATTTTATAATAGATTGCTCTATATATATCAAATATGTATTGGCATCCATACTGCCTCCATTAGCTTTCATAATGCTAGACATTTCATGGCTACCATAACCTACGCTGTTCATTTGCAGTTTGGGAATATTTAACTGCTTTCCAAAAGAACACCATACAACGACAGTGTGTAAATAGCAAAACATAGTAGGAAGCTGAAACCACAGGAAATTCTAAATCTTGACTATTACGCCATCAAAATTCTCTGGATTTACACCGGCGGGCAAAACAGCATGAACTATTATCGCAATGCATGCTGCAAGTATAATAGCCAGCGTGTTTACTATAATTGCCTTATTTACGCCGGCTACCTTTTCTATCATCACACATCACAATCCCTCATTGAATATGCAGATTATATGAATAATGCGAAGCACGCCCGAAATACTTCTTCGTGATATTATGCTCATACTGTTCGACTGAGAACATATGGTTATTTCATTGTTTCTGTAAGTCTTAGCATCGTGATTGCCGATTGTTCGACCGTGTAATAATCTTGCGGTGCAAACTGGTTGCCGCCCACGCCCTGCATAAGTGGCGTTTTTGCTTCTCCGCAAAGTATTCGCGAAACCGCATCGATCCCGGCACGAGCCCAATCGGAAATCTGGTCTTCATCCGCAAAAGAAACGCTATCCCCCGTTAATGGAACGTCCAAAACCGCGGCTACTCTTGCAAGCATCGCCGCAGCTTGTTCCCGAGTGATAAATCTGTTTGGCGCAAATCGATCGTTACCGATACCGTTGACGATTCCGAGCGCCGACGCCGCCAAAACATCGGGGTTATCGCAATCCGAGAAGGTCAAGGCTTCCGACCCGGCGGAAAGCTCCGCGATGGTCTTGCCTGTGATTTCTTTCACGCTCAGAGACAGCATGCGGCAAAATTCTTCTCTTGTGCAGCTGTCTTTCCACCAAAGCCGTATATCCTCCGACACAAGATTTTTATCCACAGCTTTCGCCACTTCCAACTTCGCCCAATCGGATGGCAGCAACTGTATATCCGGCAGGGTGATGATTCCATATTTCCCGTCTTTCGAGACGACAATATACTCGTCGACATCGCTGATTATGCTTCGTGCACTGCTGGTAGTATAATTAAAGGCATAGCTGTCAAACGTGCCTTTGGGGATGACGGTTTTACCATCGCGGTCCATGATATAGGACTCCATATTAGTCTCGACATTACCATACGCACAAATGTATTTACCGCCAATTATGCCTGTAAGCGATGCATAGGGTTGTTGTGCGATGAGACGGCCACGCCCTGTAAAGATATAGTTCATATTGTCGGGCGATTTGGCACTGCCGTTATAACCGTAAAAGAAAAGACCGCCGCAGCCATAGTACAATTGGTTGTAAGCGGAATCCCCGGTTGTGCAATATGGCTGAAAATCCAGCAGCAGCTGCCCGTCGTCATTATAGGCCTTACAATACGTAATCGGCGCCCAGCCATCTCCGTTCATGGATACGAAAACGCCGGCCGACCCGCCTGCTTCCATCTGCCATTGCTCAGACAGCTGCTTTTGCGAGGCCTCGTAATCCGTGCTATCGAAGCCGTCTCCATAGCCAAGTTCGTCGGTGATCTGCCCGGTTGTCAGATCATATAAATACATATCGCCCCACCACGAGCCGGGACGGAGAAACTCTTTCCCGTCGATTGCAATGCAATGCGTCGCGTCCTTCATGAAGATATACTTATAGATTGCAGGTACGATGACCGTCAGATCACGGGAGTATACGCCCATGTCTTCACCCTCTTTTACGAGCATTCCTGTAATGAATGAAAATGATCTTTGAGAATTAAAAAACCTCCTGCTATGATTTTATGTGTGCCTAGCAAACGCACAAAAAACATAGAAATCAGGAGGTCAAAAGCAGATGAAGAACCGTAATAATCAAAAATTAGAAGCAATAACACCAAAGACACTAATTATAGGCGTAGATATCGCAAAACAAACACAGTGGGCACGGTTCGTAAATTATCGAGGTTTAGAAATAGGCAAAGCCTTGAAATTCCAAAACGATAGAAACGGCTTCGAAACTATATTAGCAAGCATAGATGCAATTTGCAAGAACAAAAGACTTGAAGATGTTATCGTAGGAATGGAGCCCACAGGGCATTACTGGAAACCGTTGGCAAACTATCTGATAGTGCATGGAGTAACAGTAGTAATGGTTAATCCGTACCATACAAAACGAGCCAAGGAACTTGATGATAACAGCCAGACCAAGAACGATAAGAAAGATGCTCTAACTATAGCAAGACTGGTGCGTGACGGCAGGTATTACAAAGTATATATGCCCCAGGATATATTCGCGGAACTGAGGGTGCTGGCAAACTCAAGAATAAGCCTGATGAAGCGTTATAACGCCATAAAAAACACCATAACAGCAGTGATGGATGAATATTTTCCAGAAATAAAGACTGTGTTCAAAAACCCTTTAAAAGGAAAGGCATCTCTGCAGATATTAAAATCCTGTCCCTTTCCTTCGCTGATAATTGAATTAGGAGTAGATGGGGTACTAGCCGAAATAAAAAAGGCCGTTAAAAAAACAGTAGGCAGAAAGAAGGCCGAAGAGCTAATTGAAGCAGCAAAAAACTCTATTGGGGTAGGGTATGGATTATTATCAGCCAAGTTAAGATTAGGACTAATAATTGAGGAATTGGAACTTTTAACAATACAGCTGGACCAGATTGAAGCAGCAATGGAAGTGGCACTAGGTAAAACAGGATTTAAAGAAATAATACTTAGTATTCCAGGCATAGGAGTGATTACCGCTGCTAGCTTTTTAGGTGAGATTGGTGATCCGCTTAGATTCGATAATCCACGTCAAATAAGCAAAATGGCAGGCTATAACCTGGTTGAGGATAGCTCCGGTAAAAGTAAAAGCGGAACAGTTATATCCAAGCGCGGAAGAAAGAATTTGCGGAGCATTCTCTATCGCATGGCTATGGTAATGGTTGCAGTAAACGAAGAAATGAAGGGGCTTTATGAATACTTGAAAAAACGCCCAAATAATCCCCTTAAGAAAAAACAAGCCCTGGTTGTTATTTCGAAAAAAACAATAACCGTAATATATAACCTGATAAAAAAACAAACCGAATATAGGGCAGAATTAGTACTTGGGAATATCAGGAAGAATCAAATTATGCAAGCTGCATAAAAAATATTAAATAGCCGATAAAGCGGAGATAAGGAGAAATTCTCCATTAGCCCACTGAGGCAGTATACGAGCTTAAACGCTATCTCCGCTTTTATCCATAAAACAGAACGAAGGAATGTAAGGGCATGACCCAGTGAGCTATGATAGGGTGAGTTTTTGGATAGTAACGGCGACGAAATTAACATTTTTAAAATACTGCGATTAATGGAGTAATCCGTTGATTTATTTTCAAATATTGAGATAGGAGATATTCCCCGGCAAAAGAAATCTCCTTCATACCGCTTAAGAGCTTTGTGCCGTCAAAGCGATAAAGACTGTAAAGCGGATCATAGGAGGGGGTGTCACTGTCGCGCGTGACGAACATGTCGCCGTTTATGACGGAAATCGGATCATATTCAAGCGGAACGATCAAATTATATGCCGTATGTTCGCTGGCGGCAGTTGCATATGTTACGGGACTTATCGCCAATGCGAGGATGATACACAGGATAACAGCTTTCTTGTTCATCGTGATTCCTCCAATAAATATAAATAATTAGTATGACTTATGCCCAGGCTTTGTGTTATTAGCCTAATGAGTATAGTTGAATGATTAGAAAACATGCTGTTCCTAATATGTCGGACACCATCCCATAGAAGCTCGACATATATCCCTGACAAAAAAATGCAAAATATACTCTTTAAAACCTAAATACAAAATAGATAACGCTATAACTAGATAGAGACCTAATTCTTGATGATGCTGCTGTTCCTATTAAGACTCCAACCATTCGCTTCCTTTCCTGCCCTAATACCAATGACTTTGACTTTGTCATCGGTTTTTCAACATCGAATTATTATCATTTATGGAAGGTTGCCAATCAACTCTTGGATTAAATTTGGTAATCTCATTTACTATGTTGTTGTAACCTGCTTAGGCCGGGAATACCGCCAAGCAGACACAAGATCAACAGTCACGCCGCCCTAAACAAGAAGCGTTGATATCAACCTATTTCTTGAAAAATCCGACAATTCCTCCTTAATAGGGGTATTTATCTTTAAATAGAGCAGGGATAGATATTATTGGAAATGGGGCTGAGAGGGGCAAACAATGTTAAAGTTAGTGTTTAGGGATAGGCGGCGCCTCAAAAAACAGGCCCGCTCACCTGTCATGTGCGGCTTGGATAGGCTCAGGTAAGCTGGCTTTTGGGGAAAGGCATATATCTACTCCGAAATTCAACGCGTATAAGTTACATTTGTTGAGCAAGGGATAAGTGGTTATTCTATGTGGCTAAATATCTGGCCGGTAATGGCTTGCCAACTCGAGGCCAATGAGGTAAGTTGTAAAATTAAATGCCGCATATAACAAAAAAATAGAGACTCATGGCAAAACCTCTGATATGTTAAAGGTGACTAAACCACAACATAAAGGAGGCCATGCACATGAGTCAATCCCATTGTACCACGACATTACGCCGTTTTAAACACATTACATTAAGAGAACGCTACCAGATTGAAATTCTACTCAAGGAGAAGAAGCGCCCCAGCGAGATAGCGAAGCTGTTAGGCAAGCATAAACGAACCATCGAACGCGAGATTGGTCGTGGGACTGTCAGGATGCTAGGATACGACCTTACTTATGTAGACAAATACTGCGCAGATACAGCCGAGCGAGTATACCGCGAAAAAGCCGCTAATAAGGGAGCATGCTTAAAGATTGGTCATGACCATGAACTGGCAAATCACATAGAAAAAAAGATTATCCAGGAGAAATATACGCCTGACGCAGTCATTGGCGAAATCTGGGCAAAAGGCATAAAATTTAAGACCAGTATATGTACAAAAACGCTCTATAACTATATCGATAAAGAATTATTTGCAAATATAACGAATAAAGACCTGCCGGTAAAACGAGTACCCCGAAAAAAACGCCATAAGAAGGTAAGAGTTGCCCACAACAATCTAAAAGGCACTAGCATAGAAGAAAGACCTGAAGCAGCTGGTAGCCGGGAGGAAGCCGGCCATTGGGAGATGGATTGTGTAGTAAGTGGCAAAGGAAAAGGCAAAGCCGCACTGCTAGTTCTGACAGAACGCAAGTCGAGAAAAGAGCTTATCCGAAAGATGCCGGAAAAGACACAGAAATCAGTGAAGAAAGCCCTGGATAGGCTTGAAAGGGAGTACGGAACACGCTTTACAGAAGTGTTTAAAACCATTACGGTAGACAATGGAAGCGAGTTTCTTAACAGTGCTGAATTAGAGAGTTCGGTCAGAAAGCCAGGCACTCAACGGACAAAAATCTTTTATGCCCACCCATTTAGCGCCTGGGAACGTGGAACCAATGAAAATGCCAACAAGTTAATCCGCCGGTTTATACCAAAGGGCACAGATATCAGCAAGCTTAAGCAAAAAGACATCAGGCGAATTGAGAACTGGATGAATAATTACCCAAGAAAAATTCATGGATATAAATCTGCTAATGAGATGGTAGCATAATCAGAGGTGCCAAAATATGGGTGGCAATTAAACTTGCAATTAACCACTCGAGGCCAATGATCATTTGCTCATTGACAATGTTCCGGAAATGCTATAAAATTTTGCCATATAAATCAAGAAAGCGGTGTCTGTTTGGCCATTGTTCTGTAAGGAACACGATAATTGTACATGTTAGCAAAGGCAATAGGTGATTGCCTTTGTTTGTGTGCATTTTTTGTTTTCATACAGAACTATGTCAAGCTGGCCTTACGATATCGTCTTGGGTTTGGCATAGTATTGTACTATGCCTTTTTATTTTCTGTATGAAAAGTGTGTTCCAAATTAAAAAATCACTTATTCATGATCAGAAAGGAAGGTTACCATGAAGTATATAAGATCAGGAAATTATGACAGTACCTTTATAAAAGAAAATATAATGGGACCAAATCCCATCAAGCTGCTGGAGGAATTATTTACGCTTCATAGTATTCCCAAAAACGCAACCGTGCTTGACCTGGGGTGCGGGCGTGGTGTTACGTCTGTCTTTTTGGCCAAGGAGTATGGCCTGCGTGTATTTGCAACTGATTTATGGATCAGCGCAACCGACAATAAAAAGCGTTTTGATGATCTGGGATTGACGCCCTGGCAAATCATCCCAATACATGCGGAGGCGCACGATCTGCCCTATGCGGAAGAATTCTTTGACGCAGTGGTATGTGTTGACTCCTATCAATTTTTTGGATGCGATAAAGAGTACCTGGGCAGGCATTTGCTGCCTTTTGTAAAGCATGGAGGCTACTTGCTGATTGTCGTTCCCGGGCTCAAAAAAGATATCCACGACAACCTGCCGCCTGAAATGCTGCTTTCATGGAAAGCGGAAGATATAGACACTTTGCATGATGCCGTTTATTGGCGGAAGATGCTTGAGCATACTGACGGCGTTGAAATTATATCGGTCTGCGAAATGGAAAGCTTTGACGAATGCTGGAACGATTGGCTTGTCTGTGACAATGAATATGCCGTTAATGATCGCAAGGCCATGAACGCCGGCGCAGGCAAATATATGAACTTTATAGCAATGATCCTGCGCAGAAAATAAGTGGCTATTGGGTATATTCCGGATTCCGTGTACGTCCAAATAGGTGTAAAATAAGGCGGTAATTGGGGGGGGGTAGTGGCTGAGATAGTCAACTACCCCCCCTGTAAAATTGCTGCAAGTAATAGGGGTACGTTTAATATAATTGCCTTATTTACGCTGGTAACCTTTTCTAAATGATAAATATGAGTGCATGCCAGCTTTTCCATCGCATGTTTCTTATGACCTATACGTTTTATAGGTCATTCCGATTCTATCGGCGGCCAGTATGGCGGCAGCAACCATATCTTGCTTAACAGGGAAGGGCATATTGTGCATATTCGAGTGGTGACAGGCAACCAAAGAAACCTCCGTAAGTTTTTCGCTTGACAGGGATTTTATACCGATGTCTTCAAGACAAACGGGCAGACCGATCTCAAGGAAAAACTTTATTACCGTTTCTATTTCCTCTTTCGGTGCGTTTTCAAGAACAAGCTGGCATATGGTTCCAAAAGCGACCTTTTCACCATGATAATACGCGTGTGCCTCCGGTACGGCGGTCAGGCCGTCGTGAATGGCGTGCGCCGCCGAAAGGCCGCCGTTTTCAAATCCAAGGCCGGATAGCAAAGTGTTCGCTTCCACGATATTTTCAAGAGCCGGGGTTACTACATCAAGTTCGCAGGCTTGCTTTGCCTTTAAACCATCGGCAAGAAGGGTTTTATAACAGAGCTCTGCAAGCGCCATTGCCGTTTTGGTTGGCTTTGCAGGCGGACACGCCATTTCACGAGCACCGCAAGGATAACCAGCAAATACATCACCAAACGATTTTTCACAAGACCGCGCCTCAAAGAAGGTAGCAAGCGCATCGCCCATACCGGATACCAATAGCCGCACGGGGGATTTCGCGATGACACCGGTATCAACCAGAATCACATCCGGGTTCCTTTGAAAGAATGCATAATCCTCAACCACGCCCTCCTGGTTGTAAATGACCGCAAGATGGCTGGTCGGCGCATCGGTCGCCGCATTCGTCGGGACAATAATAAGCGGTTTACCATTTGCCACACATTTAGCAGTGTCAATTGCTTTGCCGCCGCCGAGGCCAATAATACAGTCGCAGCTTTTCTTCTGTGCAAGCATACCCAGCCTTGAAATCTCCGCTTTGGAGCATTCTCCACAAAAGTCAGTCATTACAAAGGATACATCAAATTTTTCAGCTGTTTCGTTCAGCGCTTCCTCCACGCGTTTATATCCGCTTTTGCTTGCGACCAGCAGTGCGTGTCTGCCAAAGTTCTTTACAAAAAACCCCAGGTTTTTAAGCTCGCCCTCCCCTTGAACATATTTTGACGGTGAAATAAACGCCTTTCTCAAAAAAAACATCCTTTCCATTTTAGATAACCAGCATATGCGTGATTACAAGTAGGCCCAGATGAAGTGATTACTCAATATTCTTAATTTTCGACAGCTATTTTAGTAGATCCTGCATATTAGCCTAAAATAGCCCCCTACTATCCTTCCGTCTATGCTATTTGCTATGACGAGGTGGGTTTTACATTTTTGCAAATCTGGAGGGTTGTTTCTTTATTAGAAAGTTTCCTTGTGGTTGATTTATTCAACCATAATCAACCAACAATCCATTGTTATATGAGGAGCTGATCCATACAATTATATGTAGGAGGTGGTCATATGAAAGAAATCAATATTGCAAAAACGCTGGTTACAAAGCGCAAAGAAAAAGGTATCACCCAGGATGAACTTGCCGCATATATCGGGGTCTCTAAAGCATCTGTTTCAAAATGGGAAACAGCGCAGAGTTATCCCGACATAACCTTCCTTCCGCAGCTTGCGGCATATTTCAATATCAGCATTGACGATTTGATAGGTTATGCGCCGCAGATGACAAAAGGAGATATTAAAAAGTTGTATCATCGTTTGTCAAAAGACTTTGCTGCCCGTCCATTTGATGATGTTTTGGCAGAATGCCGGGGAATAATTAAAAAATACTATTCCTGTTTTCCGTTGTTGTTCCAGATGGCAGTGCTGCTGGCCAATCATCATATGCTGGCAGAAGAAAGGAAAAGGCAAGAAGCTATACTGAGTGAAGCGGCCGGGTTATGCATGAGAATTAAAACTGAAAGTGACGACGTGTGGCTCTCTAGAGATGCTACTTCTTTTGAAGCGGTATGTTATCTAATGTTAAACCAGCCGCGGCAGGTTTTAGATTTACTTAGGGAATCAATACGACCGCTCCCGACGGATCATGAGATTGTGGCACAGGCATATCAGATCATGGGAAATGCATCAAAGGCAAAAGAAGTAACGCAAATCGGTATGTATCAGCATCTCCTTGCACTAATTGGGGCAACACCGGCCTATTTAATGCTAAATGCAGATAGCAGCGAGAAAACCGGGGAGATTTTGCACCGGGCATTATCTGTAGCAGCAACCTATAACTTGGAACGGTTACACCCAAACACTATGGCGCAAATCTATTTTACTGCAGCACAGGTGTACAGTATACAAGGCAATACTGAAAAATCCCTTGATATGTTACAGAAATATGCAGATATCTGCACTATGGGCTTCTTCACTTTTACATTACACGGAGATTCTTTCTTCGATGCAATTGATGGCTGGTTTGCAGACTTTGATTTAGGCGCCGGTGCCCCACGGAATGAAAAGATAATCAAAGAAAGCATGCTGCAGGCTGTCCTATCAAATCCGGCGTTTGCAGCTTTAGCAGAAGAGCCGCGTTATAAAAGCATAATTGAAAAATTAACAACAAATTCAGGGAGGAATACACATGAATAGCATATTACAAATTCTACAGCCGGACAGTCCTCTATTCTATTTAGTAATCGCCTGGGCAGTTATCTGGAAGGGCATAGCCCTTTGGCATGCTGCCGGCAACAGGCAATTGATCTGGTACATTGCGCTTTTAATAGTAAATACAGTTGGTATTCTTGAAATTGTCTACCTTATTTTCTTCAGAAAAAAAGACAGTAAACATTCTCCCATCCATGCTTAATTAATTTCGGATTTAACCAAAGCCAGTTTCCGGCGCGGTTTTCCGTTGGTCAGGCTGTAAATCAGAAGCGACAGGACTTGAAGCACACCGAAGGCCAGCATAAAGCCGAGCAGCACCAGGAGCACCCCATCAAACCCTACCCCAAAGCGCGTGCGGAGGGAATTGCTTTGAAACAGGATAAAAAAGCCCGCCCAGAAAGCCATTTTCGCCATGCGCACGATGCCGTACATCAGGATCAAGCGGGAATTGACCGGTGAAACAAACAGTAAATTGACATCGTTCATGTCGAATATAACGTTTCCGTTGGCCAGGCCTTTTTGGATGGCGAGCACGACAAAAAACAGGATAAAAAGGAACAGGATACCCTTGAGCCAGACGAGATCAAGGGAACCGGCCGCACTTTGGCGTGTATTCAGGGAAAGGATAAAAATCCCGCCAATCCCTGCAATCGTAAGCACCCATAACAAAAGCTTCGCTGGTTTCCACCGAAGCTCCAGAAGAGTATTTTTGGCGCTTCTGGCCAGCAGAAAAATAAGACTGTTCATGGTCTATCCTCCGGGCTTTTCCCTTCCGTGATGGTGAAATATACGTCTTCAAGGCTTTGGCCGTCCGTGAGGTCCGTACGGCGGCAAACCCGCGCGATACGGCCCTTGACCATGATGTAGGTTAGATCCCAGTCTTCCTCCACGCTTTCGATCATATGGGTACTGACAAGCAGAGCGCAGCCGCTGTCCCGCAGCTCAGCAATGACCGCTTTCAGTTCGCGGATCCCATGCGGGTCAAGACCGACCAGCGGTTCATCCCATACCATACCTGTCTTGCGACTTATCAACTACCCTGCTACCGGCTCATCCGGCCGCCCGCCTGCGATGAACGGCTTGCACCGCCAATAATTTCTCTAACAGTAGATACTTTATCCTTCCCAACATTTTAACATGAATTAATACCTCGCGCGGCTAAGCGCAACTACTTGGGATACCGTAATAAAGTTGCCGTAGCCATATCCGATAAGGGCGGCGGCCGCCAGTAAAACAACCCCGGTATGAGCCTGGCTTATTAAATATACCCCGGCCATTAAAGCAAGAAAACAAGGATACACGGCCATCTCCCTGGCTACTTCGCCTGCCTGATCTTATAATTGCGATTTGCGTTAGCACCGGGTTTGGCTTAAGCAGGATTTTCCAACTATGGGACACGCAATTTTTCATGGGTAATGATCAGCTAAACCCTTGAAATTATGATATAATGGTTATAAAACACAAGGGGGGCATGTCCTGTGGTTGATATTACCGATGAAGCTGTGGAATATATAAAAACTGATAAAAATGCCGGAGCTGTCACCGTTGAGCTCTATAACTACGGCGGCTGTGTGGGCAATCTCTTGGCGCCTGCCGTGTCGCCAGGGGTGCCGTTTAAAAAGGAAAGGTACCATCTAAAGCAAGCCAAGGGAATAGAGGTATATGTTCACAAGAATGTCGAGACCGAGGCCGATGGGATCAAAATATATATCGACCCTGATCCATACAGCTTCAATTGGCTGCAGGTGTCCGGACTGATCTATAGCACATACGGTGAGATTGGCTAAAAAGCAGTTTTTCAAATGCAATAATATCATCTAGCCTGATCAAAGCTTTGCCGCTGCTTGTCGGGCTTATTTTTTTATAATTTTAGATAAATTTTCAAATATTTATAGACGTTTTGGATGAAGAGTAATAGAATTTACATATTGATTTAAGTAGGAGGCCTTATGATGGAAGAAATTGCCTTACACAGAGTCAAAGAAGCTGGTTCTTTACCCGTTGATCAGGAACTGGGATTCGGGAAGATTTTCACCGACCACATGTTTGTTATGGACTACAACACGGGCAAAGGCTGGCACTCGCCGCGCATCGTGCCGTATAGTGATTTTCCCGCCAGCCCCGCTATGACTACGCTGCATTATGGACAAGCCATCTTTGAAGGAATGAAGGCTTTTCGCTCCAGTGACAGCCGGGCCTGGGTGTTCAGGCCCTATGAGTATTTAAACCGGTTTAACCGTTCCGCCGCCCACCTGTGCATTCCCCAAATGGATGTGGAAGAAGTCCATGCCGGATTGATGACCTTGTTAGCCCTGGAGAAGCACTGGATTCCGGATCGACCGGGTACTTCCCTTTATATCAGGCCTTTTGTCTTCGCTGACGAAGCGCACCTGGGAGTAAAGATTGCCGACAGCTACAAACTGTTTATTATCCTTTCCCCGGTGGGCGCTTACTATAAAACCGGTTTTAACCCGATCAGCATTAAAGTGGAAGACAAGTACGTCCGGGCAACCAAAGGCGGCCTGGGCGAAGCCAAAACACCGGCCAATTACGCTATGAGTTTAGCGGCCCAAAGGGAGGCCTACGCCGAAGGTTTCGGACAGGTCCTCTGGCTGGATGCAGTGCACCGCAAATATGTTGAAGAAGTGGGCACCATGAATATCCTCTTCAAGATCAAGGGCGAGGTCGTTACTCCGGCACTTAACGGCAGTATTTTAGGCGGCATCACCCGCAAAACCGTCCTGGAATTATGCCGCAGCTGGGGTGTACCGGCCATTGAGCGCCAGATATCAATTGGTGAGGTTTTTGAAGCCCATGCCAAAGGCGAGCTGGAAGAAGTGTTCGGCTCCGGCACCGCCGCGGTGATCTCCCCAGTAGGCGAGCTGACCTGGAAGGGGCAAAAAATCGTCATCAACAATAACCAGACCGGGCCCTTCGCCCAAAAGCTCTTTGACTATATCACCGGTGTGCAGTCGGGCAAACTTGAGGACGAGTTTAATTGGATGGAGGAAATCAAAGGTTAATTTTTCGCCGCCGGAAAGAACATCACCTCGCAGTTTAGAGGGCTGGAGGTGATGTTTTTATGGTGTTTGGATATGGTATACTCTTTTTCATATTGACATACTAATAGGAAGTATAAGGAAGCGCTCGTCTAATAACAGAAGGATAACTCGATATGGATTTAAACAACTATCAGCATATGGTTATCTACATCAACCAGTTTGGCTTACTGGCCCCCGGGGCAGCCTTTTTCTTATTCGCCTTGCAGGCCTTCCTGCCGATTGTGCCTTATGCCGTTCTGGCTGCAGCCGCAGGCTTTTTGTTCGGTTTTAAGCAGGGTGTGATCCTGGCCTGGAGCGGCGCCCTCACCGGCGCCAGTTTGACCTATTGGCTTTGCCGCCGGTTTGGTATCAACAGCTTCTTCTTTAAGTATTATGAACGCTACAGCTATGATTTGAGCAAAATAAGCCCCGGTTCCGCTTTCTGGACCATTATTATCGCCAGGGTTATTCCTGTGGTTCCAACACCCCTGATCAATATAGGCGCCGCCCTGGGCGGCGTATCTTTTCCGACCTTTCTAGCCGCTTCGGCCCTGGGCAAGCTGCCCACTGCTTTTTTGTACACCGGGCTGGGGCTTGCCCTATTTCAAGCCCAGGATGTCCAGACTATACTTTTGATTACCGCCGGTGTCCTGGCGCTTATTCTTGTACTGAAGTATGCCGCCGGCAGATGGCTGCAGCCAAAATTCTATAAATAGCGAACCCCATCCTTTGCTTAGCGGGCCGCCATACATGGAGGAAAGCAGACACCAAACGGTTGCAGCGAACCCCTGCACTTAGAGAGCCATCTATCCCTATTCCACCAGCCCCGACTGCCTCAGCAGCGAACCACCTTACTTAGAGAGCCACCTCCAGGATTTTACGGCTCACGTCCAGGGTGACTGACTTGGTTTCAGACAGCTTTTTCATGCCGTGTTTGTCCAGGGCGTCGATCAGAGCATCGATACTGCCGGCGCCCACACCCAGATCTGTCAGGCGGGTCTTCATCCCGAGACTTTCAAAGAAAGCCCTGGTCTTATTAATAGCGGCGTCAATCCTGGCCTCCTCATCACCTTCGGTAATATCCCATACCCTTTCAGCAAATTGCAGCAGCTTGGCGCGCTTTTGCTCCTTGAGCACAGCCCAGACGGCGGGCGCCAGCACAGCCAGAGTCTTACCATGGTCGATGCCGAACATGGCCGTCAATTCATGACCAATCATATGGGCGGTCCAGTCCTGGGGTACCCCGGCGCTGAGCAAGCCGTTTTGGGCTATGGTGGCGCACCACATCATGTTGGCCCTGGCGTCGTAATCTGTGGGCTCATCAATAGTTTTCCGGCCTATTTCCAGCAAGGTCTTCAGGATGCCTTCCGCCGTGCGATCCTGGAAGCGGCCTTCCACAGGATAGGTGAGATATTGTTCCGTGGTATGGACAAAGATATCCACAACACCATTGGCCACCTGCTGGGCAGGCAGGGTAAAGGTAAGGGTGGGATCCAGAAAGGAGAATTTGGGGTAAACCAGAGGGGTGGCAACAGCAGTTTTCCCCTGGTTATAGCTGATGACGAAGGTGGAATTCATCTCTGACCCGGTTGCCGGTATAGTAACCACCGTCCCCAGGGGCAGGGCTTTTTTCAGCTGTTTTTGGACATCTCTTTTGGTCAGGATATCCGCGGGGTTGTCTCCCTGATATGCCGCAGCCAGGGCAACAAATTTGGTGCCGTCCATCACCGAGCCGCCGCCCACGGCCAGGAGGAAATCGATCTGCTCTTTTTTTACTAGATCCAATGCTTTAATCAGGGTGGTATACTGGGGATTTGGCTCAATGCCGCCGAATTCGAAAATTTTGCGCTCTCCCAGATTGCTCATTACCTTTTCCAGGACGCCTAGTTTCTTAGCGCTGCCGCCGCCATAAAGCACCAGCACTCTGGCGTCCCTGGGCACTAAGGCATTTAATTCAGACAAACGATCTTTACCAAAGACAATACGCACCGGGTTGTAATAAGTAAAATTAAACACACCATCACCCCTTATTTTTCGCAATTGACAGACACACGGGAACGTTACCGTGTGCTATTATGTTTGCCTATATCTTCGATAAATAAAAGAGAAACCCTACCAGCAATGGTAGAATATCTACCTGACACAAGGGGGCGGTTCCCTTGTCATTCACAAAAAAAGACCCAGGGGACTATCCCGCAGGTCTTTTTTGATCCACGTTGGCGGTTCCCGTGTGTCAATAGGAAATCACTCCACGGCAGGCTCCTGCATAATCTCGTCCAGGACCTCCAGGGCCTCAATAACAAATTCAGGGCATACTTGCATGAGCTTACCATCTTCCCTCGCTTTTTCCAACTCTCCCTCAACGGAAAAGTCATAACCGATCAATTCACGGCAAATGGTGGTGTTGCGCTTTTCGATGAATTGCTCTTGAAACTCCGCCACCTTTGCCAGCAACTGTTCCTGGCCGGCCGGGGTATTAGCACCACCGTATTTCAAACCTATGGCAATATGAGCGCCGGCTACCGCGCCACAAGTATCACCCCGGAACATCCCACCGCCAAAAGCTGCTGCCATTTTCAGCGCTTCCTGCTTTTCATAACCGAGTTCATCTGCCCATTGCATGAGAACCACCTGGGAGCAACTCAGCCCTTCGCTAAAATACTTGAGAACTTCTGTTTTGGAAAGCCTTTTTTTTAACATATAAATCCCTCCTACTTCCTCAAAGACTTCCTGACATTCCTAGCTATGCATTCCTATCTATACAAAGGGTTTCCCTCAATACTTGTAAGGTTATAAGCACAAAAAGGGATCATGCGCTTATCAGCACTGGCAACATGAATATAGCACTCTTTCAGCCTGGTCAAATCCAGATTCCAGACATCCTGAAAGGCCATGCCGGATATAGACAATGTATACTGGGCTTTGCGTTCCAAAAATTCATCTATAGAGCTGGGTACTGCATGCCTGGGAATCACATCTTTTGGTTCCGGGGCACTGCTCCACTGACGGGCCACAAACTCCCTGGCTCTTTGGGGATCCCCAACAGGTATTTGCTCCGGGGTACTACAGCAGCCCTGTGTCTTTGCTAATGTCTTGAGGCTGCCGTCAGGCTGCAGGAGAAAACTGGCGTTGAAAGAACAATAGGAGTTTTCCGCCGTACCCGGTTTAAAATCCTCCACCTTCATCAGCCCGCCGGTCTGTTCTTCTATAGCCCGCAACACATCGGGTATGGTTAAGCGCTTATCCTGTGGCTCCCCATACCGGCCAAAATAGCTGATGGGCTGAAAGTGCACCCCTCTTACATGGGGCAGTTTTTCTATGGCCAAACGGAGGATCGGGCCGATTTCTTTTTCATTTACTCCCGGAACCAGGGTTGGTACCAGGACTACACCCAACCCGGCCTCAATGCAGTTTTCGATGGCCTGCAGCTTGGATTGCAGCAGTTTGCGGCCCCGTATGGATATATAAGGCTCCTCGCTCATAGCGTCAAATTGCAAATACATACAATCAAGCCCTGCCTGTTTAAGCATCTTCACATAGGCCGGCTCTTCTGCCAGGCGCAGTCCATTGGTGTTGAGCTGAAAGAAAGTGAAACCTTTTTCCTTGCCCAGCCGGATGATGTCCGCAATATCATCGCGCAGCGTGGGCTCGCCACCGGATAATTGGATGTTAAAAGGCCCGCCGCACTTTAGCAAATTATCGTACCAGGCGCCAATCTCCTCTAAAGAGGGGGCAGGGGCAGTGTCTTTTTCCTGCGCGGAAGCAAAGCAAACCGGGCACAAAAGATTGCAGCTGTTAGTAATCTCCAACACCACACAACAGGTGCTCTGACGGTGCTCGGGACAAAGGCCGCAATCATAGGGACAGCCTTTGTTTACTTCGGTGAGGCAATTAACAGGCGGAGAGGGCAGTTTCTCCATACCCCATGCTTCATAGTCAGGGGGGCCGTTCCAGATCAAAGTTTTATAAGCACCGTGCTCTGGACAAGTTTTCTCCAAAAAAACCTGGGCGCCGTATTTGACTTTTTGGGCCGAAATGCGCGAAAAACAAGCGGGACAAAGGCTTTCTGTTTCTCCCAATACGATCCGGCTCGGGAAATACGGGCATTCGCCTAAGATGCACTCCGGATTATTGCTAAACTGGCTGCAAATATAGCGACTGCTGCTGATGAGCTCGAACTCTTCAAAGTTGAGCCTGGCCGATTCAATTGCCAGCATCGTTTCTCTTTTGCAGCACCTGGGTCCGCCGTACCGGCTGATCTCTAGTAACGCTAAAGCTACCATGCGGTTGGCGGCGCCCCTTTGTTCCCTGGAATAAGGCGTTACCTGATGGATGATGGAATAGGCGATACCCACTGCTACCGCGGCTCCACAGGAACCATGCGTGCCGCACACACCGCCTTGAACTTCTTTGCCCCGCTTGATAGCCTCTTTTATAGCCTGCACCTGTTTATTTTTTACTGAATTGCCGTAGGCAGTCACCAAAGCTGCAGCTACGATACTGTGGTATTCCGGGCCATGCATGTGCAGCTCCGGCAGTTGGAAAATCTCCAGGGCAATGGCCACAGGATCTGTCAAATCTGTGTCTATACATAACTGCTCTACAAGGTCAAGGATTTTTCCCCGATGGCACTGATCACAAATGTAATGACCATTGATACAAAAAACATTGGACTGCTCCTCTTTGCCGCAGTACGCGCACTTAACCTTCATATGAGAATCAGGAAGATAAATCAACTCTCCGCCGCATACCAAACAACCGGCTGTCGCGTCATTATTACAATTACAAACTACATCACTACAAATACAAACTAAATCGCTACAAACAACACTGTTACTCATTCTTCACCTCACATTACTTTCTAACATCTTTCGTGGCAACAGCTAAAAAATAGCCTGGTTTGGCCGGCTTGATCCGGCTCCACTGCCGGCAATCCAAAATGTCCTCCAGGCTGCCGTGTTCCCAAATAGCCTTGACCAAAAATTCTGTTAGGGCTTTCGAACGGTCAACAAACTGAATATCGGCAAACCCGCTTTGCTCCAACAATTCCACCCACTCATTTTGCAGCAGCAGATTAGCGTCCAGGGAATCCCATCTGGTTATGGGCGGTTTTTGCCGCACATATATATCAGATATCAAGACTTTACCGGAAGGTTTCAAAACCCGGTTACATTCTTGCAATACACGCTGAGTCGGCATCGCGGAAAGGCTGCATTCAGAAATTATGGCATCAAAAGATGCCGCATCAAATGGGAGATCGGCAGCATCGGTATTGCTTTCATATATATTCATAACGACAACAGCTCTCTGAAATACAAAATATTTTTCACTGGTTAATTAAAACCATAGCCATGATCCTCTAACAATTCCCACATCTTGTCGTATGTTCTTTCCAGGATCTTGGGGCATTTGAAAGTGCGGTTGAGAGGATCGTCGTTTATGATGTCTTTGCCGCCTGGATCATTTCTGGATTATCTTCCTTACCGGCATCCTCCAGGCCCATTTTAAGAACAATTTGAGAGCAACAGTATTTTTTCTGCCTCAGTTCATACATCCGCACTGTGTCCAACCTGATGTCCACTCCTTAGAAGTTACATGCGAAAAGCTCCAAATTAATGCTCACCACAGGAACATGTGCCGTGGCTATGGTCATGTGGTTCCCATTCTTTGCCGTTATACTCCCGGATGAGTTCCAAACGGTAATCATGCATTAAGGCAAGCGCCTCTTCTGCTGAATAATTTACACCCTTATAGCGGGTAACTTGCCCCCAGGCAAGCACATCAAAGGCAGGCTGTTCAATGGTGCCGGTAATAACGACCTCGCAGTCTCTTTCACAAATGGTTTTTGCTATCTGCAGGCCGTCAGGATCACTTTGGACATTATTTTCGATAACTTCAATTCCAATGATTTCTTGACTGAAATCATCAGTCTCAACGAGTAACAGATAAGGGCTGGATTCAAACTTCTCCGCAACAGGATCTCGCAATGTTTTTCCTTGTGATGATACGGCAGTTATCATATTTGCTTCCTTTCTCAGCTTTAATACTCAGATTTTATTTGACGCCAGGGTTGGCCCCTCAAGATATTTGCAATCTATGACTATACACATTTACAAGATTAATAGCACCAGCATCTTTGCGATATTGCACCCAGTAGGTGATGATACCTATTTGCAAATATCCGGTGTGGATGCCGGTTTCCGTATCAAGTACAGTTGCATTGTTTTGCTCACAGTATTCCACAACCTCGTAGATGTCCTCTTCGGAGATATGCAGCTTATCCATTTTCTCGTAGAGCTCATCCGAGATCTGCAATTTAACATTATATTGCTTTTCCATAATCTCAAAATCTTCTCCCCATATTTGCTTTAATAGCTGTTTTTTGAGCACCAGCCTGTTTTTCTTGCGTTGGGAAATATGAGAAGTTTTTACCAAGGGGTCAACACCGAAAACATGGTCTAAGATATGGCTGCAGGGCTTACTTGCTTTTAAGAATAAATCCCGGCAATTTGTACAGTAGGCGATGTACGGCAGATCAGATTGGTTTATGGCTGCAGACAGCATTTTTTGGGCAATAGCCGGGTTAGCAGGGTAAATATGTCCCCCCATACCACAGCAGCGTGCTTGCCGGCCGCTGTCCGGAAGTTCTGTTAAGTTTGCACCCAGTTTTTTCGTCAGTGTCCTTATTGCTTGGAAAGTGCCCATCCTCAAACAGCTGTCTTTTACTTTTGATCAGGATATCCTCCACATTGATTCCCTCTGGGCAAACCGAGCCACAATGGCCGCAGACACTGCAGGAGGCGATCATCCTGGTCCCCGCACGTTCCATAAGACCTTCCTGGGTGGCAGCGGCCATTTTGGCATCAGTTTCCACCTTGCGGGGGAACATATCCATATGTTTTAAGAACTCGCAACTGTCCTTACAAGCCGTGCAGTCGCAGTCTATACAACGTATGGCCTCCGCAACGGCATCTTCCTTTGAATAACCTTCGTCGTCTGTGACTGATACCGGGGTGGTACTTCTGGGTCCGGGTGGTAATAAGCATTCGCTTTGCAGGAAACTCTCCGGCTGACCTGTCATGCTGCCAACCTTCAGGTATTTTTCCATGGAAGCTGCAGCTATAATACCCTGTTTAAGTGCCTGCATATCCGAGGCGCCGGTTAATTTGCCGCCAAGAAAAACGCCATCACGCGAAGTGGCCATGTTAATGCTGTTCCAACCCTGCAGCAAACCAAAATCATCACCGCCGCTGCCTGTTGCAATATATATACAATCGAAATCCAAATCATCCAGACTCTTAATTTCGCGATTTGTTTCCAGAGTGTCTGATCTGGATTGATTATTTCAAAGAGCAAATCACAATCGCGGGTGTGATAGCCTGAAAAACCCTCACATTCAACACCGCCGGCAATGCCAAATTCTGTCATGCCGTAGTGGTTAAAAACCTGGCAACCCCAAAGTTTGCTGATGCTCTGTCGCAACGACTCCGGAATATCGTCAGCACTTAAAAGCACGCTATCGATATGCTCTGCCTCCGGGTTGCCGAACATAAGCCCATACCGGCTTAATGCGGCTATCTGATGCGGCACGCCTACAATGGTATTGGGCCTGCACTTGCGCATATATTCATATGCCTCATCTACAGCAGTGATGGTTCCGTATATAAATGTTTGTATTCCCATGGACTCTAAAGCCTTCTCGACTGTTCTTCCTATGCTGCCCTCGGTGCCACCCGACATCATCACCAGCATGGTAGCGGGAGGCGTGACAAGCGTTTTAAAGCCCACGCCTACGAAGATCATCGTGCTCAACTGGTCATTGCGGGTAAAGGAGATGCGCTTTTGGCGCCCTGAGGTACCCGTAGTCGGAACGGTGACTATACGGCTTACTTCCTTCTGGTCTACGCATAAAAATTCTAATTCATTTCCCGCCAGGTCATTTTCGTCCGTATAAGGAATGCCAAGAAGGTCTTCTGCGGTTCTTATTTCTCCTGGGTCTATATCCCGAAGCAGGTTTTTATAAAACCTGCTATGTGCTTTGGCGTATGCCAGCATACAATGCTCCCATAGGGTGAGACAAGCAATCTGAAATCTAAGTTATACTAACATCATGAAAGCAAGAAACAACTACACACCAGAATTCAAAGCCAAGGTTGTCCTGGAAATTCTATCAGAGGTAGAGACAGTCAGCCAGATCGCTGCCAAGTATGAGATAAGTCCAGTGGTTGTCTCCCGCTGGAAGAAAGAGTTCCTGGAACGAGCTTCTGAGATATTTAAGAAAGGGCCTTCTGAAGCCGAAAAAGAACTCGAACATAGTAAAGAGCACATCGCTGAACTTGAGCGCAAAGTGGGCCAGCTTACCTATGAGGTAGACTGGTTGAAAAAAAAATCTACACAAATCCTCGGACCTGATTGGAAGAAAAAAATGCGTTGATCTCAGTGATCCCTGCCTAACCATCAGCCGACAGGCTGAATTGCTGGGCATTAATCGCAGCAGCATATATCGCAATCCTCCGAAAGAGAAAACCATTTCTGACGAGGACTTGTTCATCATGCGCAGGATCGACGAAATACACACTGCTCACCCCACCTGGGGCTATAGAACAATCACGAAGATTATCCGACGCGATGATAAAATCTTAGTTAACCGTAAGAAGATCCGCAGAATGATGAGGGTTATGGGCATTTACACCATCTACCCCAAGCCCAATCTTAGCAAGCGCTATCATGCTCAGTATATCCGCCCGTATCTTCTTAGAAATCTCAAAATTGTGCGCCCAGATCAGGTCTGGGGTATTGATATCACCTATATTCGAATGCAAAAAGGGTTCATGTACTTGTTTATCATAATTGACTGGCACAGCAGGCGCATCGTCGATTACGAGCTTTCGAACACTCTGGAAAAGTCATTTGTTCTGGACTGTTTAAAACGTGCTCTCAGTAACCGTAAACCAGAAATAATCAATAGTGATCAAGGAGGCCACTTTACGAATCCTGACTACATCAAGCTTCTGGAAGAAGCCGATGTTAAAATCTCGATGGATGGTAAAGGCCAGGCTTTAGACAATGTCAGAACCGAACGTTTCTTTAGAACTCTAAAATACGATCTGATCTACATAAATGAATTTGAGACTCCCAGAGAACTGAGAAAATCCGTTAATAGCTATATTCATGAGTACAACACGTACCGGCCACATTCATCAATCGGAGACTTATGCCCAGACCAGGTTTACCGTGGCGAGCTTACCCCAGCTGCCTGAAATACTAAAACAAGAAAGGAGATTAACTTAGAAATCCACTTATCGTGTCTTGACAATAGGGGGCATTATAGCATGTTGCGAAAGGAAGCAAGCTGCCATTGCAAAAGTTTTTCCTGGGAAAGCTCGTCTACGGCAATGCCGAGCCTCTCAGCAATCCAAGGATCTACTGATGTGCGGTTTATAGAATGCTCCATTTTTGTCTCCTGAACATAAAAATCATCTGGCGCTGCATGGCTCACAAAAAAAGCATAATTTGATTTTGAACAAAAAAAATAGCAGCTATTTCCGCTACTATAGAAAGGTTTATGTATAACTATATAAAGTACATAAGACAGGTTTATGTATTTTTATATAAACTACATATCCTTTCCAAGCACGGGTGGCGTAATCGTTTCCTATTACACCAACAGGTTGTCGATTCATAGGCTAAAAGCCCTTAGAAAAAACAACTCGGATACTAGTTATTACTTGTTTTTAAACCGTTAAAAAATTACAACTTTTCTTATGTCCAAACCACAAAGAGCCCTCCTTTCCAAATAGGGGAGGCACGAAGGTTTCCTTTCGTACCCATTGGCCTTCAACCATATCCAAGGACTTAGGTAGTCAGGCTCGGTGAGCTAAAATAATCATTTATTATGTTATGTGAAAGTTTTCGTGTTCAGTGATAATATCGCATTATTTCAATCTATCACCAAAGGTCAGCCGATTGTGTTGTCCGGCAAGCCGGGAAACCCAACGGCAATTGTTCAATCATGATTTATTTGTCCTCTAAGGATGTTTCCAGCAAGGTTATTTTTCCTTTAACCAGTTCCTCAGATATATATATCAGCCCACACTTTGGACAACGCGGGACTTTTTCATTATCAAAGTGATAGCCCAGGTAATCGATCTCTATGTTCGCAGGCTCAAGAGGGATCTGGCATTTTGAACAAATTAGGTTACCCATAATTCATACCAAATCCATTCAATGTAGATTTCAAGTCTTAACTTAAAGCATATTGCATATCTAGCACAATCTACGCCAGTGAATTATTGTTACTAAAACCAGGAAAACCGCTAACGGCATCACTTGCTGTAAATTTTGCACTATTTCACATTTAAAAAGCCTTATTTATTTGACATTTTAAAAAAATAATAATCTTTTGTAAAACAGTTTTTCAGACACAAGGGGACGGTTCCCGTGTGTCACCTGTCAAAAGTGACACAAAGGAACCGTCCCCTTGTGTCAATTTCCTATAGGAACAGGGAGTAGGCTGCCTGAAAGCCTTCCCGGACCGCATCTCCCACATGGGATACTTCCCGGGCGTTGCCAATTACATGCATGCTTACCGGCATATCCTTGAGTTGCGCTACTGGCTCGCGGTAAGGCCGGTAGCCGAGGGCAAGAACTACCGTGTCGGCCTTTAAGGTCACCGTCTCCCCGGCCGTCAGATCCCGCAAAATGACAGCTTCCTCCGTAATCTCAAACAACTGATGGAGAGGATAATAGCTAATACCCAGGGGGATCAGGCGTTCCTCCGCCCCTTCCGGCTGCTGCATATCCACCACTGTTACTATATTTTCCGCTGCGGCAAGCTGTTCGGCTAAGCCCAACCCGGTAAGACCTGCCCCGATCACCACAACCCGCTGCCGGACAGGGTTGGCCCTTTGGCGCATAATATCCTCTACTGAATAGACATGGCCCAGATCCGTGCCCGGGACATCTGCGGGCACAATGGGTACAGCCCCTGAAGCCACAAAAACGGCTACCGGGTTCAGTTCCTTGATTAATTCCGGTGTGGCCTCACAGTTTAACCGCAGCTCGATACCTATTTTATCCAGATTGCGCTCATAATACTCGGTCACCCGGTACAGATTTTCCTTTACCGGCACATATTTGCCGATGGCCGTCTGACCGCCGATCTCATCCTTTTGTTCCAGCACTACCGGCTGGAAACCCCTGAGCTTTAAGGTCTCCGCCGCCGCCAGCCCGGCGGGTCCCGCACCTGCTATCGCCACAACGCGGCCGGCTCCGTTTTGCTGCAGTTCCTGATAGACGGTTTCCAACCCGGCCCGGGGGTTGACGTTGCACTTGACACCTTCACCGGCCTCCACCGCATTAACGCAATCCAGGCACTCGATGCATTTCCTGATGGCCAGGTCGCTTAAACCGCATGCTTTTGTGCCCCAGTTCTCATCAGCCAGGAACCCCCGGCTTAAGCCCACGAAGTCTGCCGCACCTGCTTGAAGCAAATGTTCGGCCAGCTCAGGGGCCGGGTTTTGATACAGGGGAATAACAGGAAGGGCGCTACTCTCCTTCAGGTTCTTGAGCAGGGTTATAAGGAGTGCGTCCCCGGTAGTGATATACTCGTCCCCTGGACAAGCCACAGTAACAGCGTCAAGGCCGGCAGCAGCAAGGGCTGTCCCCAGGGCTGCCCCTTGAGCAGTAGAAATAGTCTCCAGCTCTTCCCTGTCAAGCCTGAGTATGACGGGGTAAGCCTCACCGGTTGCTTTGCGGATGCCGTCAATGATGTCCCTGACCAGGTTCATCCGGTTGGCCAAACTGCCGCCGTACCGGTCCTGCCGCAGGTTAGACCGGGGACTCAAAAAATCGTACATGAGAGATCCGGGCGTGCCGTCCAGCTCCAGCCCGTCACAGCCGGCGGACCGGGCGATTATCCCCGCCTCAATATAATCCGCGGCCAACTTTTCAATCTCAGCCGGCGCCAGGGACGGTTGCCACAGACGCACCAGCAATTTGCTCCCGTGCTGGTGGACGGCAGCAGCCAAACCAGCCAGGCCCTCTGTACGGCTACTCCTATTTAAGCTCAGCTGGCGCGCCAGGGACGCATCTTTTCGGGCAGTGCCCACATACACCGCTTCAGTAATGATGACTCCGGCATTGCCCCCGGCCCGCACTCTGTAAAATTCCGGCATCCCTGCAGCAGGGGTACCGTCCGCTTCAATCAGCCCGGCAGGCACAGCCGCCATCACGATACGGTTTTTCGTGCTCATACTGCCGATCTTACCTTTATTTGTCAATTGTATCTTCATCACTTATTCTCCTTAATTGACACACGGGGACGGTTCCCGTGTGTCAACAGTGTGTCGACACAGGGGGACGGTTCCTTTGTGTCAAGACACAGGGGGACGGTTCCTTTGTGTCAAGACACAGGGGGACGGTTCCTTTGTGTCAAGAACCGTCCCCTTGTGTCAATTGTAATTGTTATTGGGCGCTAACGCCGCATTTGGCAAGGAGTTCCTGCCACCTTTTGTCGACCTCGGCCTGGGCTTGCGCCAGCAGGTGTTCGTTGCCCTTTTTAAGCAGATGCTTGAACCTGCCCTGCAGCTTGAAAAACTCCTCTACCGGCAGCTTGTTTTTGGGCATGTAGTTCAGCACCCATTGGCCGTCGATTACTTCAAACAGGGGCCAGTAACAGGTTTCCACAGCCAACCGGCAGATCTCCATAATCTCGTCTGTTTCATACCGCCACCCCCGGGGACAGGGTGCCATCACATTGATGAAGGCCGGGCCGGGTGTGTAAATGGACTTTTCCGCTTTTTCATGCAGATCCCGGAAATTCTTAAAAAAAGTGGTCTGAGCTACGTAAGGTACCCCATGGGCCGCGATGATCGCCGCCAGGTCCTTGCGGCTCTGGGGCTTACCGTTGGATACCTTGCCTGCCGGTGTTGTGGTGGTATCGGCATACAGCGGGGTAGCTGACGAACGCTGAATGCCGGTGTTCATGTAGGCGGCATTGTCATAGCAAACATAAACCATATCATGGCCTCTTTCCATGGCTGCGGAAAGGGACTGCAGTCCGATATCATAGGTACCGCCGTCACCGCCGAAGGCTATAAATTTGTAGTTATCCTTGATCTTGCCTTTTCTCTTCAATACCTCATAGGCAGTCTGCACGCCGCTACAGGTGGCGGCAGCGTTTTCAAAGGCGTTGTGAATAAAGGAATCATCCCAGGAGGTATAGGGGTACATAAAGCTGGACACCTCCAGGCACGAGGTGGCCACAGTAATGACTGCTTCGTCCTCGTCACGCAAACCCCGCAGGAAGTTCCTCACCGCGATGGTGGCGCCGCAACCCGCGCACATCCTGTGACCGGGGGCAAGACGCTCTTTTTTGTTCATTATTTCTTTAAAATTATATGCCACTTTCACCGCACCCCCTATTCCCTTACGGATAAATACCGGTATCTCGCCCCGGCATCTTTAGTTTGGTCAATTTCAATCAGGTCCTCAAAAACGGAGATGATGTTATCCACCGCCACATCCCTGCCTCCGATGCCGTAGACATAGTTGATCACTTCGGGCATCAGCCTGGCATTCAAGAGGGCGCTTCTCACCTCGGTGCCTAAAGGCCCGCAATGGCCGCTAAAGCTTTCCGTCCTGTCCATGCAGGCAATCACTTTGGCGCTCTTTAAGGCCTGGGCAATTTCTTCCTCCGGGAAAGGCCGGAACAGCCTGATTTTCAATAAACCGGCCTTAATGCCCTTTTCCCTGAGGATGTCAACAGCGTCTTTGGCCGTGCCGGCGGCAGAGCCGATGATGACCATGGCGTAGTCGGCATCTTCCAACCGGTAAGCTTCAAACAAACCGTAATTTCTGCCGCTCAGTGCCGCAAATTCCCCTGCTACCTCAAGACAAACTTTTTTTACGTTTTTCAAGGCCTCCAGCTGGGAGCGCTTGGCTTCCATATAGTAGGCCGGCAAACCGTAGGCGCCCACCGACAGCGGCTTACCGCTGTTCAATAAATAGCTCTCCGGATTGTATTCCCCCACAAAGGCTTTGACCTGGCTGTCTTCCAGCAATTCCATGTTTTCCACGGCGTGGCTGGTATAAAAGCCGTCCTGGCAGACCATGATCGGCAGCCGGACGCTGGGATGTTCCGCAATCCTGTAGGCCTGGATAAAGTTATCATAGACCTCCTGATTATTTTCCGCGTAGATCTGAATCCAGCCCGCATCCCTGGCACCCATGGAATCCGAGTGGTCGCAGTTGATGTTGATGGGGCTGGATAAAGCCCTGTTGACCACGGCCATGGCCAGGGGCAGCCTGTTGGAAGCGGCCACATAGAGCACTTCCCACATCAAAGCCAGGCCGCAGGCGGAAGTGGCGGTCAGCGTCCTGGCCCCCGCGGCTTCAGCGCCGATAGCCGCTGACATAGCGCTGTGCTCGCTTTCCACCGGGATAAATTCCGTGTCCAACTGGCCGTTGGCGATAAAAGTAGAGACAAGTTCCGCAATTTCAGTGGACGGTGTAATCGGGAAGGCAGGCATCACGTCGGGACTAATCTGCCTGATGGCGATGGCTACGGCTTCGTTGCCGGATAATCTTTCTCTGGACATTTACTTGCCCCCTTTCTTCATCTCTATAGCGCCGGTAGGGCAAGCCTTGACGCAGATACCGCAGCCCTTGCAGTGCTCATAGTCGAAATCCGCCCTTTTATAATCCTCTACAGGTATGGAGCTGTCGGGACAGACTGGTACGCAGAGCAGGCACTGGTTGCACTTTTCTGCGATAAATACCGGGGTATCCACCCGCCATTCTCCTGTATTGAACAACCTGGAGTTGCCGGCCGCCTCAATTTTGCAGCCCTCGGTGATATCCCTCCAGGTGATGGTTTCCGTGATTTTTGTTACATCATCAATGGCCATAGCTATTTTACCTCCTGCAAAGCTAACCTCAATGCCTTCATATTCCCTTCGATCACTGCCGGTTTGGAAGCAAATTTATTTTCATAAGAAAGCTGCATTTCCTGTAAAAAGCTGTCCTCGGGCATGACCTTGCTCACTTTGACCACGGCGGCCAGCATGGGGGAATTAGGAAAATACTTGCCCAGGGCCTCCATGGAAATTTTTCTGGCGTCGATGGTGTAGACCCTGCCCGAATAACCATTCAGTTTTTTAGTGATCTCAGACTTATCCTTCTCCGTGTTGACAATAATCGCACCCTCAGGCTTGAGCCCACTGGTCACATCCACAGAGTCAAACAGGGTTTCGTCAATCACCACCACGTAATCAGGTTCGTAAATATTGGAATGGACCCGGATCTTGTTGCTGCTGATCCGGTTGTAGGCGGTAATCGGCGCGCCCATTCTTTCCGGCCCATACTCCGGAAAACCCTGCACGTATTTCCCCGTGCTAAACACAACATCCGCCAGCAACATAGCGGCTGTTTTGGCGCCCTGGCCACCCCGTCCATGCCATCTGATTTGTACAACGTCCTTCAACCATATCACTCCTACATTGTTAATGTGCGCGTTTGTAAATAGGGTTGCTCCCTTTTTATGTCATATAAAAACCTCCAGGCAGATGTTCTTCTTCCCGCATCTGCTTAGAGGCCACTGACGTAGCATCTGAAACTATATATGGCTAGTTAATTAACATTACCTCTACATATTTCTACTGCAATCGACAATATTCCTTTAAATAATACCTTTTTAGTAATAATTTTTTGAGCGTGACAATGGGAAGGTTCCTCTGTGTCAACAGTGTGTTGATTATTTATTTGACACAGGGGGACGGTTCCTTTGTGTCAAATTGGTTGCGGCAGGCTGGGAAATCCATTACCATAAGTGGTAGATACGGTAGGACAAAAAATATTTGGAATAGGAAGCCAGGCTGTGAAAGATCGGTATAAAACCTTACTCCGCCCTGGGGCGGCAGAAATTATTATCAAAAAGTCGCGTTTTATCGCCTCGGCTGCTCCGGTGGACAACGAGGAAGAGGCACTGTATTTCATCGGCTTGCTCAAAAAGGAGTACAGCCAGGCTACCCACAACGTCTTTGCCTATGTCATTAACGAACAAACCCAACGCTTCAGCGATGACGGCGAACCCAGCGGCACTGCCGGCAGGCCTGTATTGGATACGATTAACCGCCGGGGGTTGGTCAAAACCGCCATCGTGGTAACCAGGTATTTCGGCGGCGTTCTGCTCGGAGCAGGGGGTCTGGTGCGGGCCTACGCGGAAGCGTCGGCAAAAGGCATTGAGGCCGCCGGCGAAGTGGAGCGGCTTTTATACCGGCAGCTTAACCTGGTTTTGGACTACCACTGGCTCGGCACGGTGCTGCGGGAGGTGGAAAAAGCCGGCGGGCAAAACCTGACCAGTGAATTCGGCCAGCAAGCGGCATTGACTGTTTTCCTGCGACCGGCGTCATTAGACACCCTGGTGAGCAAACTTACTGAAATAACAGCCGGGCAGATCAGCGCGACCAGGGGCGACTTCACCTACATTTGACACACGGGTGACACAGGGGGACGGTCCCCGTGTGTCAAATTGACAAAATCGACACAGTGTTGACACAAAGGAACCGTCCCCCTGTGTCATGTCAAATTTTTCTTAGTTCATGTAGCGGCAGGCCTGTGATTCTGACCAGCTGGCGCAGGCCCACCCTGTGCTCATGTTTCATGGTTCTCAACAACTGCTGCCTGGTTTTCTTATCCATGTCTTGTAGAACAGTTGCCGGTTGGCCCTGTAATAAATCAACCAGGCGCCGGTAGGCTTCACTATCGCTTGGCCGCGGGTTCTTGTGCTCCAAACAGCGATCTGCTATATCCTCTTGCGAGAACTCTCTAAACTGCTTGAGGGACACTCGCCGGTTAGTTGATAATATGTCCAGAATATACCTGGTATCCACACCGTCCGCATTGTCTCCGGTCTTCAGATAGCCGGCGCCGCTGCTCCAGCGATATTTTTCGGGACTGCTCACAATTCCCGCTCTAACGGGGTTGTTATGTATGTAACGAATAACCGCCAACAAATAAGCCTCATCTTCCACACATTCACTTCTGAAGCGGTCTTGAAACAGAGGCCCGCGCCGTTCGTATTTCCGGTTATACCACTGGGCATAATTGCTGCCTAACCGCTTCATATAATCCGATATGTTATACCCGTTTTCCATGAGGAGCAGGTGAGCATGGTTTGACATCAAGCAATACCCGAGAACCGTGATGCCGCATTCTGCTCCCAGTTTTTTCACGGCCCCCAAATATTTAGCGAAATCGCTGTCCTCGTGAAAAATATCCTGCTGGTTTATCCCCCGGACAATGATATGGTAGATGCCTGTTTTGCTGAATTGCCTTGGCTTCCTGGGCAAAATCATCACCGCCTTTCCATAGCTCAATAATAACACACGGGAACCGTCCCCGTGTGTCAAATTGACAAAATCAACACAGTGTTGACACAAAGGAACCGTCCCCCTGTGTCAAAAGAAACCGTCCCCCTGTGTCGCTTTAGATGGTATAATGTGCTATATAGCACTATTTCCAAAGGAGACGCTATGAGAATCCTGCATATAATTGCTCAAAAACCAGGCCAAACCGGCAGCGGAATCTATTTATTAAACCTGATTCGGGTAGCTGCCAACAGTGGTCATGAGCAGTGCCTGGTGGCGGGTATTTCCGTCCATGACAGAGACTACAGGCAAGACTTGCCGGAGAGTCTTCATTTTATACCTGTGCTTTTCGAAACTGATGAACTGCCTTTTCCCGTGCCGGGGATGAGCGACGAGATGCCCTACCCGAGCACCTGCTACCGGGAAATGACTGATGAAATGCTCGATCTCTGGAAGAAGGCCTTTACCCTGGCCCTTAAGGAAGCAGCCGGCTTTCAACCGGAAATGATTATTGTCCATCACCTGTGGCTCTTAGCCGCAAAGGTGCGGAAATTTTTCCCGGATCAGCCGGTCATCGGCATCTGTCACGGCACCGAATTCAGGCAGTTGGCCCTCGCTGACCGGTTTAGCGATGAGGTGATCAGGGAATGCCGGAAGCTCGACAGGGTTGCAGCTCTGTCTTGCTTTCAGAGGGAAAAGATTGAGGCTGCCTACGGTATTGACAAGGAACGGATTATCGTTACGGGCTCCGGTTTTAACAGGGATATCTTTTATCCCCCTGCAAACCGGAAGATGGACGGCAAAATTAAAGCCCTCTACGCGGGAAAGCTCAGCGCTGCCAAAGGTGTACCTTCCCTGATCAGGGCTGTCTCCCGGCTGCCCCTGGCCCGGTCTGATTTTCAATTAATTTTGGCGGGCTCGGGAAACGGCAATGAAGAATATGAGGAGATCCTGTCCCTGGCCGGTAATTGCCCTTTTGAAACGATCTTCACCGGCTACCTGCCACAGGCTGAGTTGGGAGAGCTGATGCGGGAATGCCACCTATTTGTCATGCCTTCCTTTTATGAGGGGGTCTCACTGGTTACAATAGAAGCACTGGCGTCGGGACTCCTGGTGGTAGCCAACGAACTGCCGGGCATGCGGGAATGGGTTGTTCCCAGGTTGGTGGAGGAAGGAATTGTCGAATATGTCTCTTTACCCGTGCTCAGGTCTCTAGACATGCCTTTCACTGAGGAACTGCCCGCTTACGAAGAAAGGCTGGCCCGTGGTATTGCCAGGCAGCTGGACAGGCTCAAGCTTTTTCCCGGTGTGCCACAGGCAGGATGGGAAGAAATGGTAAGGCAATTCTCCTGGGAGTCTGTTTTTGCAAAAATAGAGAATTGACACACGGGGACGGTTCCTCTGTGTCAACAGTGTGTTGATTAACACAAGGGGACGGTTCCCGTGTGTCAATTCCAGGACAGCTCGATGCCGGCGTCCGTGATTTTGACGGCGCCCTCCTGCAGGAGCCGGCCCAGGGCCCTTTTGAAGGCGCGCTTGCTCATCTTCAGCTGGTCTTTGATCAGTTCCGGCGGGCTGTCGTCATTGAAAGGCAGGAAGCCGCCGCTGTCCTTCAGCTTATTCAGAAGATTTTGGGCGTCATGCTCTATTTCTTTATAGGCCTTCTGCCTTAAGCTGAGCTCCAGCTTGCCGTCGGGTCTTACTTTCACGATCCGTGCCTGCACCTGGTCACCGATGGCGTAATCGCCGTACAATTCCTTGTTGAGGATCAGCCCATGGTACTTGTTGTCTACAGCAACAAAGGCCCCCATCTCCTTGTTGATGCTGTAGATGGTGCCGCCAACCTGCTCATTCTTTTTATAGGGGGGCTCTGCGCTGAGCCGGTCATAGATCTTCATGGTGGCGCACAGACGCCCCCTGTTATTGACAAATAGCCCCACCAGATAGGGCTTGCCTTTGATCAATCTGCCCGTCTGTTCCTTAAGGGGCAGCAGCAAATCCTTATCCAGGCCCCAGTTCAGGAAGGCCCCGAACCTGGTAATATCCACCACCTTTAGCAGGGCCAGCTCACCCAGGACGAGTTTGGGTCTTTTGAGAGTGGCGAACATACCTGACTCCGGATCTGCATAGACAAAGACCTCCAGCTCCGCACCTGTATTGATATCCTGGGGCGCTTCTTCCCGTGGCAGCAAGACGGCCTGCCCGTCCCCTGCCCCTTTTGCATTAAGATACAGCCCTTCCGGCGCTTTCCTTACCACTATCAGGCTCTGCATTTTACCCAATTCTATCATCAGATGCCCGCTCCATTTCCTGTATTCATATTTACTTTTGACACACGTGACGTGACACACGGGGACGGTTCCTTTGTGTCAACACTGTGTTGATTTTGTCAATTTGACACAAGGGGACGGTTCTCCTGTGTCAATTCAGTTGCATACAAAAAGCCTTGCTTGCAAGTCATTATAGAAGCAGTGACAACAGCCCCAGTGGGTAATTCAACAGTAACATTGTTTTTCCAGTCTTTGCAAAGGTGTTGGATCTATCTTTCATAGTAAGACCATAGTAAGACATTCCGGGCATTAAGCCTTCTTTTGGAGAATCCTTATTGGACTTTTATCACAACGATCTTTTCTTCAGTCATCTCCTCTATTGCATAACGAGGCCCCTCTTTACCTGTGCCGCTTTCCTTCCACCCACCATAGGGCATAAGGTCTGTACGGAAGGCAGAAACATCATTTATAATTACCCCTCCGGCTTCCAATTCTTCAGCGCACCGGGTTGCGATGTCAAGGGAATTGGTAAACACACCTGCTTGCAGTCCATAACGGGAATCATTTGCTAAAGCGATGGCCTCGTCAATGGTATCATAGGGTATAATGCTGAAAACTGGGGCAAAAATCTCATTACAAACGCACTTCATTTCAGGAAGAACGTTGGTCAATATGGTAGGTTCCATGAACGGTCCGCGGCTACGGCCACCAATCAATACCTCGGCGCCTCCGGTTACGGCTTCATTAATCCATTCCACAGCCCTTGCCGCTTCATATTCACTAATCATGCAACCCAGGTCATTGGCCGGATCCAGGGGATCACCAACTTTTAAGGTTCCGGCAATGGAAACAGCCCGCTTACAGAACTCATCGTAAACCGGACGGTGAACATATACCCGTTGCACGGATATACACACCTGCCCCGCATTGGCAAAGGCAAAGCGGGTACATGCCTCAACCGCTTTGTTTAAATCCGCATCACTATGCACTATCGTGGGTGAGTTGGAGCCAAGTTCCAGGGAAATGGGTCTTAAGCCAACGGTAGTTTTAAGTTTCCTACCAACCTCGGAACTTCCTGTGAAACTATAGTAAGCAATACGATTGTCTCTGGCCAGGGCGTCACCGACTACAGCACCAGGCCCCAAAACCATATTTAAGTAACCTGCCGGCAAGCCAGCCTCTGTCATAATCTCACACAACTTGGCCCCGATTATGGGAGTTGCACTGGCCGGCTTATAGACAACAGTATTTCCAGCGGCAATAGCGGGACCAATTTTGTGGCAGGTAAGGTTAAGCGGAAAATTAAAAGGTGTAATGGCGCAAACCACTCCCCTGGGAACACGTATGGTCCAGGCACGGCGGTTTTCATTACCGGGGGACCCGGCGATAGGAACAATTTCCCCCATGACCCGCTTGCTTTCTTCAGCGGAAATTAATAGCGTCTGGGAAGAGCGGGCAACCTCTCCCATGGCTTCTTTAATGTTTTTCCCAACTTCCTGAGATATTATTGAGGCCAGTTCGCTTTGCCGGTCCATCAATATTTCACTTGCTCTTTTAAGTATCTCAAAGCGACTGTAAGGAGATAACTTCTTCCCCTTGAAAGCTTCTTGCGCTGCAGCAACAGCAGCATCAATTTCCGGCTGTCCAGCTTCAAAAAATTCAGCTATAGGCTCACCGGTCGCCTTGTTCATTACTTTTCCTTTTTGCTTTGCAGCCACCCAATTCCCATTGATAAATAAGCGAATTTCTTGAGTCATTATCCTATCCTCCTAACACACGGGGCTAACACACGGGGGCGGTTTTTGACACAAGGGGACGGTTCCTCTGTGTCAACACTGTGTTGATTAACACAAGGGGACGGTTCCTCTGTGTCTTGTCTAACATAACACAAGGGGACGGTTCCTTTGTGTCAACAGTGTGTTGATTAACAGATGACACAGGGGGACGGTTCCCGTGGGTCAATCAAAGTTGTAGCCGGTGACGATGGGCTCCCTGCCGGTAGTTTGGTCGTTGAAGTATTCGTAAAAGGACAGGCCCAGAAAGCCGCCGGTGATGTTATAGACGTTAGCGAAGCCCGAGTTTTGGAGAGCCAGAACCGCGTTATAGCTCCTTTGGCCGGTACGGCAGTACACATATACCGGCCGATCCCCGGGTATCTCCTGCAGCCTGTCCCGCAGCTCGCTTAAGGGTATGTTCACCGCGCTTTTGATATGACCTCGTTCAAACTCCGGTTTCTCCCGGATGTCCATAAGGAAGGCGTTATTCTCAACCAATCCTCTGACCTGATCCACATGAATTTGCTTAAACTCCTTGGCCAGGAGGTTGGAACCCACGTAACCGGCGTAATTCACCACGTCCTTGGCGGTGGAAAACGGGGGAGCATAGCATAATTCCAGGTCTTTCAGGTCCTCCACCGTACCGCAGAATTTAATTACGGTGGCAATCACATCTATGCGCTTGGTCACATCGCCTTTGCCGATGGCCTGGGCTCCCAGTATTTTTCCTGTGGGCACCTCAAACAACAACTTCAGGTGCATGGGCGCCGCACCCGGCATTAACCCCACTTTATCGGGCAGAATCAACAGGACTTTGTCATAATTAACAGGAAGCTTTTTGGCTTTGATCTGGCCTTCGCTTAACCCTGTGGCGGCTCCGTTATAATCAAATAGCTTGATGGCGGAAGTGCCGATATAGCCTTTGTTAACCGTTCTTTTTTGGTTGATATTGTCAGCCACGGCTCTGGCTCCCTTGACAGCCGGGCCTGCCTGGGCCAGCTTCATCATGGAATGGGTTTGCGCATTGTAGACCTCGATGGCATCCCCCACAGCGTAGATATTTTCGTCGCTGGTTTGATAATTTTGGTCGACCTTGATGGCGCCGGTGGCACCGATTGCAAGGCCGGCCTCTTTGGCCAGGCGGATGTCCGGCACCACCCCTTTGGCCATAACGACGGCTCCGGCCTCAATCACCTTGCCCGACTTTAAATACAGCCGGTCATTTTCATAGCGGTCGACTTTCTCACCGATGAGCAAATTGACCCCCTGGTCGTAGAGTTCCTTGTGAAAGATCTGCACCAGGTCATAGTCATAGGTATTTAATATTTGACGGGAGGCGATAATGACCGTGACATTGTAGCCCGCCAGCCGTAAATTTTCGGCTGTTTCGATGCCGATAAAGCCGCCGCCGATGACTGCAATATCTTTGATGTCCTGCTGGTCAACAAACCGCTTGAGGCGCTCCACATCCACAACATTCCTGACGGTAAACACGTTGGCCTCCGTCAGCCCCGGAATGTCCTCCATAATGGGCGTGGCCCCGGGGGCCAGCACCAGCTTGTCATAGGTCTCTTCATATACTTCACCCGTCAAGTGATTTCTGACGGCGACCTTCCGGTTTTTCCTGTCAATGGAGAGCACTTCGTGCCGCAGCCTGGCTTCTATGTTGTATTGGGCTAAAAACCGCTGCGGGTTCATCAAGATCAAATGCCCGGCCTGCTTCACCACCCCGCTCAAATAGTAGGGCAGGGCGCAATTGGAAAAAGACACGTGCATGCCTTTTTCAAACATGATAATCCGGTCTGCTTCACTGTTCCTGCGCAGTTTGGTCGCGGTTGAAGCGCCTCCGGCGACTCCCCCGACAATGAGAATTTTGCGTCCCATATGTATTACCCCCATCTAGGATTAGTCAGTGACACAAGTGACACGGGGACGGTTCTTGTATCACTTTTGACACAGGAACCGTCCCCTGTGTCAACCCTGTGTCAATTTTGGCTCAACTCTCAAGGATGCCAGGTTTCAAATTTATCATGGATCGCTTCCCATTTCCCATTGATAAAATCACAATTCTGTTCGTATAACTCTCCTAAAGTTGTATAACTTTTTACATCGCCACCTGACAATTCGTCCTTAAAAACGGTCATTAGCCACATTCTCAAATCATCGTCATAGGCTATTATTGTATCGTCGGATTTTCTGAAAAATTCGTTGATGCCCTGGTCATTTAAGGCAATTAGTTGTTCTTTTGTCGGATTATCTATTGTCTCGTAGATCTTGTTGATAAATATCTCAAAATCTTGTTCATCCGGCGTTTTAAGATACACTTTATTGTTTTTTAATTCAATTTCATAAATCTTCTCCGCCAACTTGTGATTATCAGGAACTCTCCCTAATATTTCCAGAATGAATTGTTCATTTTCCTTTTTAACAATACCTTCAATTTCAAAAAAATCGTTTTCCAAGAAAAAGTCAATATCTTTGCCCACCAAATCTTGCAAGTCCACAACGCTTACAAAATTTGACATATAAATATCACCTCTCACCTTAACTATTCATTGGTGACACAGGGGGCGGTTCCCGTGTGTCACCGCGCTGTCAAAATTGACACAAAGGAACCGTCCCCCTGTGCCAACGTAACTCCTGTGTCAAAACCGGTTATAGTGGAGCTTGTTTAACAGCAGCCCGGCCTCTGTATAGGGCGGCTTGTCTTCCGCCGGGTATCCCATTCCGATGATGCACAGGACCTTGAATTCGCCAGGTATATGCAGCAGCTCCCTGACGTAGTCTTCCGCCGGTGAGCCGGCGACAGTGAAACGCTCCCGGATCTGAGCCCAGCAGGAACCTAAACCCTGGGATTGAGCCGCCAGCTGCAGAAGGATGGCCGCGATAGAGGCGTCCTCAATCCACACGTCACAGAGCCCGGGATCAGCCAGAACTACCACCGCGGCAGGGGCTCCGGCCAAAAATTCTGCCCCGTGGGCTTTGCAGGCAGCCAGCTGTTGCAGCAATACCCGTTCCGTCACAACAACAAACTCCCAAGGCTTCCTCCTCCTGGAGGACGGCGCCAGCAGGGCGCATTTCAAGATATTATCCAGCTTATCCTCTTCCACCGGCCTGGCCTGAAACTGCCGGATGCTCCTCCTTGCTTTAAGCAATTCATACATCTTGTTAACCTCCCTGCAGGAAAGTGCTCATTTTACGAAAGGCTATTTTGACGCATGGGAACCGTACCCGTGCGTTAATCAACACACTGTTGACACACGAGAACCGTCCCTCTGTGTCACGTCCCCTTTTGTCAAGTCAATTAATCGACACACTGTTGACACAAAGGAACCGTCCCCCTGTGTCAATTTTCCTTTTTGGGCGCCCATACCTGGCAGGCACTATCCCTGGTGGGCGCCTCGAACCTGAAGGCGGTTATAATGTTCGGCTTGTCTCTGTAAGCAAGGGAATCCTGGAAGTGCTCCATGCCGGCGCCCAGGCGCAGACAAAAGTAACTTTCCTTTTTTTCATGACACATGGCAATAAGTTTACTTACTATTGGTTCCGCCATTAAGAGGTAAGCCGCAATATTTTGATCGTAATCTTTCTCCTCCAACCCGTCCTTCAGCATCAGCTGCAAGGCGATTTCATGGGGGCAAATATAGTTGATGTGGGCCGGCGCAAAACAAAGGCGAAAAATCTGCAAGGGTCTTTGCAGGCCAATATAACTGTTGTCGGCAAAACTGTTATTGCACAGGTAATGCAAGGCGTAACCCTTCTCATGCAAAAATTCAAAAAATGTTCCGGCACTTGCCGATAAGTAATCCGCCATAGTTTCATTAAAGAACTTAAATTCATTGGCCGACTTGTAGATATCATCGGCAATAATTACTGCCGTGGCAGCAAGCTGCTCATCACTCATGAGCCTGACGTGCCTCCCCACCGATTCGATAATATCTACCAGAATCATTTTTTGCTCCAATGGGGGATATTTCCTTATTTTCTGGGCATGCACAAAGATGGAATTCTGCTTATGATTGCTCCAATAATCAGCTAAATTGTTAAAATACCATTCTCCCACTTCTAATTATCACCTCCGGTTTCTCCGCTTCTTCGTCAATATCTTATCTTTTTGCCTGCCAAAAATCAATTGACACACAGGAACCGTCCCTCTGTGTCAAACAAATAATTAACACACTGTTGACACAAAGGAACCGTCCCCCTGTGTCAAATAGCAAAAGACACACGGGAACCGTCCCCGTGTGTCACCCGTGTGTCAAACTCTTAGCCGGCAAAGTGTTCTTTTATGAAGCCTGGCGCATCCTCTTCAAAAAGGAAACCGTAAATAATGCTGCCGTCTTTTAGTTCAAAAACAACGTGATATGCCGCCTGTTCATTTCCCCTGGTGTAACCGTGGGTATAATTACGCAAACAAAACTCCAGTCTTTCCGGCTCAGTGAGCTTTAAGACGCCGGGCTTTTCTTCGTAAATCACGGATTCACCGATTTCGCCCGTGAATTTGTCCAGCAGCACATATTTAATGTCTGCAGGAACCAGCCGGGCCTGGTCATATTGGCCGGTATCTTTTAGCCATTGATCGAAATGCTCATAGGATTTTTCCCAATCCAGGCTGATAATCCACTTGTTATCAAGAGTAATATTAATATTGGCCCAGGAAGGTGAGCGGTTTGTGATTGTCATTTCCTCGTAAGTCTCTTCATTGATATCCCTTTGCAAGGCGCTGATGGCCTGCTGGATTAACGTCCGGTCAACGATCCGCAAGTTTTTGTTGCTCACGCGGGCGCTAATCTCAAGCATGTTGGCATCAGCAGCATCAATGCGCAGTATTTCATTGTGCACTTCCTTATACTCCGGCGATTCATATATGGGTTTTAAGCTCGAAGCATACTTTGGTACCAAAATAGTATACTCCCGGTATAAATGTTTGCCGTCTTCCAACTCATAGGCCAGGCAGATTTGCTGGAGATCCTGGAAACTCCCATTACTTCGTTTTGCCAGAAGGTCCTTTTTGTCTTCCAGCCGGTTAGCGATGATCTGCCGGTGCAGGGAGTGAATATCGGTTATGGCCTCTGCTTCGGTAAATATGCCTGGTACAAACAGCTGGTAGGTGTATTCCCGGCCATCATCTGGATCAACAACAGTCCGCATATTATCTTTCGCCCTCAAAGCGTAAAATGAATTGTCAAAGTAGATACTCTTAATCTCCTCCGGCGCAGGGAGCCTCTTTTCATAACCGGTAAAATCGATCTGCAATAACCCGATTATGGCCACAATTGCCAGGCAAAAAACACCGTAGCCCTTGACCCTCTGCATCTGAAAAACCTGCAGAGATTTGTTCAGCAACATTTCGGCCAGGAAGTAGGCCAGTATGGAACCAATGAAATAACCGAAATAGGTCCAGCCCATACTGTTTTGTGAACTGTAAAAATTACCGCCAACAAGCAGCATGAAACAAAAAGCTACACTGTACGTAAAAATCGGCCGCAGGATATCGAAGACAATAGCGTTGCCGGCGCTTTCTAACGGGCGCTTGCGGTAAAAATAGCGTCCTAAAAAATATATGACGACGCTGCAGGCCAAATAAACCCCGGCTTCCACACTCCCTACCGGGTAATTGGAAACTTCAGTAAGTCTAATTAGCGGAGATATGCTTGTCACTTGCTCCAAATAGTAACTATAAGGAAAGCCGTAAACGAATTGGCTCACATTATAAAGCAGCAATATAGACAGGCCGCTGGGCAACAACAGCAGAATAAAACTCAACGCGCCTTGCACGGAGGACATACCGGTTACCATACCGACAGCTGCGGTCACAATAAAGAAAAGCAGGTTCATCAACAGGCTGACCCCTAACCAGGTCAGTATTACCGCACCGGTTATCTCTTTCAGATTCAACCCAACAGCCAGGGCCCAGGTGGCCAGGGCAGTCAGGATTAGGGGCAAAAACAGGAGTATGATCCCGGCAAGGACATGAGTGTTATAAATAGTTTCCCTCTTCACGGGCAAAGCGTGTACCATATCGGAGGCCTGGCTGTCCTGCAGATATCTAAACAGCAACAGACCGGTCAAAACGGGAATAACGATTAACGACATCACCTGTAACAAGACTGCATTGGTATCAAACTGTAATATACTCAGAAACCTGGAAGTGGCGTTTACTAAATCTATCGCCGCCACACCACCATTTTCTAATACTACACCTGCCACCACTGCATCATTTTTTAATTGACTGTAAAGCATGACGATTTTTAACGGGGTGCTGAAGAGCAAAAGCAGGAGGTAGCCTATTCCTATCCAGGCAAACCGTTTAAAATCGTTAAGCAGTATACCGCGGTTAATCAAGGATGTTTTTGATTTCATAACCGTTATCCCCCATTTCATAGATGAAAATTTCCTCCAAAGTCAGCGGCAGAACATCCAAAATGGCAGGCCGGTAAGACTGTATTTGCTTAAATATTTTCTCGTAGGGGCCGCGCACGATTAGAATCAACACGCTGCCTCTTTTTTCACGGTGGAGAGCCGGCAGGTCCTGCAGCAGCGCCGGGGGGATCTCCCCGCTAAAAGCCACCTGGATCTTATGTACATCTGCTTTGAGATCGTCCAAATCCTTTTGCAGCAACAGGCTTCCCTGGTGCAGAATGCCGATATGATCACAGATGTCTTCCAGCTCACGCAAGTTGTGGGAAGAGACAATGACGGTCATTTGTCTTTCAGCTACGTCTTGAAAGATGAGCTGTTTCACCTTTTGGCGCATGACCGGATCCAGCCCGTCCAGGGGTTCATCTAAAATCATCAGATCCGGCATCAAGGCCAGACCAAGCCAAAAGGCCACCTGACGCTGCATCCCCTTGGACAGCGTTTTTACACGCCGTTTGAGTTCGATGCCAAAAACACCGGCCAGCTCAAAAAAGCGGGCTTCATTCCATTGGGGATAAATATGGGCATAGAAGCGAGCCATATCCAGGATCGTGTAATTAGGGAAATAATAAAGCAGATCCGGAATGAAAACTATCTGCGACTTGATCCCTTCGTTTTCAAACACCGGTTGGCCGTCAATCAAGAGCCGGCCTGAAGTCTCTTTATATATCCCGGCCAATAGTTTTAAAAGCGTGGTTTTACCTGCGCCGTTGGAACCAACCAGACCGTAGATGGAGCCCTGTTTAACGGACAGGCTTACATCCTTCAGCGCTTCTACGCCCTGAAAGCGCTTACTGACTCTTGCCACTTCAATCATCCGACTTACCTCCTCTGTTTTGGGATAACAGGGTTTCGACCTGTGCCGCAATTTGCTCCGGGGTGGCGCCCAGATAAAGCATCTCCGCAACGATACCGGCCAGCTCGTCTGCCAGCTTTTGCAAGCGATCTTTGTTTTCTTTGGGAACAGCTGGTTTGACAAAGCTGCCTTTACCCGGAATGGAATAGATATAGCCCTGGTGTTCCAGCTCCCGGTAGGCCTTCTGAATGGTGTTGGGATTAATCGTTAATTCACCGGCTAAAACACGTACGGCAGGCAATTGCTCATCCGGCTTGAGGACGTTGTTGATGATCAGCTGTTTGATTTTATCAACCAGTTGTTCATAAATGGGCGCGCGACTGCGCAGGTCCAGTTCAAACATAAAACCCCTCCTTTCTAAGGCAATAACTGCACTAGTATATATAGTACAGTTAGTACGGTTTGATTATAGGGCATTTTTTCTATTTTGTAAACTACTGCTGCGAAAAAATTTATTTAGGTAAAATCAGCCTTTGACATATCTGACACGGGGAGCGCACTGACACCGGGACGGTTCTCTTGACACACGGGCGGGCACGGGGCGGGGGCGGGCATGGGGACGGTTCTCATGCCTGCTCGTTGCGGGCACGGGTGCGGGCACGGGTGCGGTTCTTGTGCGGGCACAGGGGGCATGACACACGGGAACCGTCCCCCTGTGTCAATTTGTCTCCGTTAATCAACACACTGTTGACACAAAGGAACCGTCCCCTTGTGTCAAAATCATGTTTTCCGGCAATATGGAAACAATATTTTTCAGAGCAGGCCGAAGGAGGTTTGTTATGCCGATTATTTTGGTTGTCGTTATCCGTTCCATCATTGCTTTTTTTGTCCTGGTTTCTTGTGCGTTTGTTAGGCAAGCAGCAGCTTACCCAGCTTACTTTTTTTGATTACGGTGACACGGGGACGGTTCTCTTGACACACGGGCACACGGGGACGTTTCGACTCTGACACATTCTGACACGGGGACGTTTCTGTGTGTCATGTGTCAAAAAAAAGTCCTCTGCATTGAATGCAGAGGTATGTATGGATTATATGGGAAACTTATAAACTTGATTTGAGACTAAGAATGGCATAAACTAGGATGGCAAAAATTAAGGCGGATCGCAAGGAGCGATCCGCTTAAATAGCTGATACTGCTTCTCCTTTCCACGTTGGGAGGCATGCCAGTTTCCCAACATACCCTACTGGCCTAGTTACCATGAAATAAGTTATTTGTTAGGTAAGCAGGCTCGGAGTTCATTTGCTTTAATATTTATTTAGCATTATATCATAAACCTTCCGGTAACGGTATAGAAAAATTAAAAAAATTTTGATTTCTTTATGCTCCTTTCTTTGCTTTCACCTGCTTGTAGGCTGCATAAACCTCTTGTTTGGATATACTAAACGGCTTTGCTTTATTCACAAGAATCCTCCCGTTTCCTGCTTGATTCTGCTATAATAAGGAAATATTATTTTGCAGGGCAGGTCGAAGGAGGTTTGTTATGCCGATTATATTGGTTGTCGTTATTCGTTCCATCATTGCTTTTTTTGTCCTGTTGTTACTTGTGCGTTTGTTAGGCAAACAGCAGCTTAACCAGCTTACTTTTTTTGATTATATCGTTGGTATTACAATAGGCTCCATAGCTTCTACCCTTTCAGTACAAGTAAATGAAAATACAACAGCAACCCTGGCAGGCATGGTCACCTGGTCGGCGCTGGCAATTTTAATGGGGTATTTAGGGATACGTAGTGCTCCGGCGCGCAAAGCTATCGAAGGAGGTCCCACCGTTGTTGTCAAAAACGGCAAAATACTGGACGAGAACCTGAAGAAAATACGTATTCCTACAGCAGAGTTATTATCCCAATTGCGCACCCAGGGTGTATTTAATCTGGCTGATGTAGAATTCGCAATGTTTGAAACCGGGGGGGAAATCAGCGTTCAATTGAAATCCCAAAAGCAGCCTGTAACACCGAATGATCTAAATATTCCTACCCAGTATGACGGACTGCCGACAAATCTCATTATGGATGGGGTTGTACAGGAGACTGCGCTGCGTTCCCTTAACCTGACCAGAGCATGGCTGCACTATCAACTAAATAAGCAAAATATTGCTGAGATTAACGAAATCGCCCTGGCTCAACTGGATACCAAAGGCAACCTATATGTAGATTTAAAAGGGGATAAACCATATTACATAATTCCAACAGGCAACTAACTATTGGGGGGCTGTTAACGGTCAATAAAAATACAGCATTTTCGGCCAATAAAAATACAGCACTCAACCACCTGTAAAACTGGAAATTTTGATACTACTGGAATATCGATTCCCTATGCTTAAGCCGGTAGCTATCACCTGTCATGTTGAACAGCTCACACTTGTACATAAGTCTGTCAAGCATGGCCGCTGTAATGACTGGATCACCCAAAAATTCTCCCCATTCCTCGAAGCCCTTATTGGACGTCAGAATCACCGAGGTTTGTTGATATAGTCGGTTAATTAACCCAAATAACAAGTTCGCCTCCTGGCGAGAGATGGGCTGGAAACCCACCTCATCCAGGATAACTAGATTTGCATTGTAAAGAGCCCTCAACTGTTGTTTGCTTCTTCTCGAAATGGTTTCAGTCTTTAAAAACTGTACCAGTTGGTCCATCTGAGTAAAATATACCCGGTAGCCGGCGTTTACCGCTGCTATCCCCAAGGCCACCGCAAGATGCGACTTCCCGACCCCCGGGGGTCCCAGAAACAAAATATTGTAAGCGCCTTCAAGCCAAGCCATCTCGGCTAACTGCTGTATCTGCCGTTTTGATACGCTGTTTTGAAAACCGAAATCAAAGTCATCCAATGTCTTGTGGAAAGGGAAATTAGCAGCTTTTAGCCTGCGTAAACGTCCGCTGTCCTGACGGTTTTCCAGTTCGATTGCGAGCAGTGCCTGCAGGGTTTGCAACGGGGTCCAGTCATGATGTTGTGCATTTTCAAGTATACCTTCCAATTCTTTTGATGCATGCTTCATAGATAATCTGCATAGTTGCTCTTGAACACTTGAAAGAAGGTTCATGGTGTTTCACCTCCCTTCGCCAGTTCCGCATATTCGGATAGCGGACGCTTTTGTGTCTTTACTGATGGGAGGAGAGTCACCTTGGGATTTTGTTCAAGTTCTTGTATTTCCCGCTGTCTGACTCCTTCAAAGAACCGGCAGGCATCAGCTAGTTCCGTAGCACTGAAAAGGCTGTTGGTAATACAGTACGATAGAGCCTTCTGCAAAGCAGAAATCGTGGATTCTTTCAGTAGGCGCTCGATTAACTTGAATTGGTCGCGAACATATCGTCCCTTAAGCTGTCGTATGTGCTGGAGGAAAAGCTCAGCACCATCCAAGTCTTGCATATGCTCCAGGAGTCTTTTTTGTATAACATCCAGGGTATCGCTGTAATCCCTGGCATGATTGTTGTTACGTACTAGACGGCCCCTTTCCAGAGATAACGGGTGTTCTGCCAACAATACTGGGTCTATAGCATCAAATATCTTCAGGATGCCGTTTTCTTCAACCAACTGCACCTGTCTGCCGGGTTTAAAGGTACCCAACGGCAGTGTATAGCGGCAGCCCTTGTAGAAGACGGTGTTGTCCTTGTGAATTTGTCTTGTTACAATAGGAGTGAGCATTTTTCTTGTGCACGGTACCGGTTTCAAGAAGAGCTTCTCCTGTAAGAAGACTTCTGCCGGTATCTTTTTTGTTGTACCATGCACCCTGGCATTGCCGGTCCTGTCCAACCAAGCCAGGAAATCATCGTTCCATAAATCCAACTCCATGAATTTACGGTGCCGGGCATAATGGTTTTTGAAGTATTTCACAACCGCTTCAACGCGGCCCTTGCTTGGTGGATCTGCAGCACGACAAAGGTATACAGAAAAGTTCATACGCTGGCGGAACTGCTCAAATTCCTTGGTGTAAATGATATCACCGTAGTTTTCGTCCACGGCAATCAGCCTATCCTGATCAAAGACCAGTTCAGCCGGCATGCCGCCCAAATACTCGAAACATTCTTCCAGAGCTGCTACCAGTTGTGAAGAGGTCAGTGGGCCAGTAAACCATTCACCCCACTTGTATCGGGAGTGGGACAGCACACAGGCCACGCAATACAGCTTCCGGTAGCTGATAGTGCGGGCATCCTTGACATGAACAACTCCAAGGTCCACCTGCATCTGGCGTCCCATTGGCGGGTCTTCCATCGCCAGGTAATGGCGCACTTTTGCAGTGTTTTTTGGTAAATCGTGCTGCTTGCGTAGTTGCTCTACAAAACGCCGGGTTGTCCGTTCTGATACTGCAACACTGTAGTGTTCCTTGAGCCAGTCCAGCACTTGCGAAGCGGTCATGCCGGGGTATTGACGGAGCCAATCCAAGATGACACCTTCGTAAAGGGACAGGTCACGTTGTCGTCGGCGGTTCATAATGGTCTTTTCAAAAGAGTCTGGGTCCATATCCCAGTACTTTGATGTGGTAAACTCCTAGCGGACACCGAGAAGATGGACAATAATAAAAGAGGAGCTATCAGGAGGTGTCGACATGGCAAATTATTATGACAGAGATACGAAAGTAGCCTATGCAGAACAGATTAATTCTGGGAAGCTAACTGTTACAGAAGCAGTCAAAGAATTAGGCTGTTCCAGATCAGCGATTTACTCATGGATCAAGAAGTTATCCGAAGACGGAGAACACAGTCTTCCTGGCAGCGGGCATATGAAGCCGGATATGGCATACCAGAAGCAACTTGAAAAAGAGAACCGGCAGTTAAAGAATGAGATCGAATTTCTAAAAAAAGCAGCAGCGTACTTTGCCGGGGACCAGAGGAAAGGTACGCGATGATCAAGCAAGAACACAAAAATCTGGTCAGTATCAAACGAGCCTGTGAATTATGCAAGGTATCGCGCAGTGGATATTACGATTGGCTTAGGAGACCAGCCAAAACAGACGTAGATGTCCTGGGTCAAAAGATAAAACGGATCTTTAAAAATAGCCGTAAAACTTATGGCACGCGTAGGATAAAGAAGCAGTTAGCGATTGAGGGGATAGCTGCCAGTCGTCAGAGAATCAGCCGTAAAATGGCTGAGCAAGGGCTTATAGCGAAAGCCCATCGGAAAACCCGTGCTACCACAAACTCAAACCACGATCATCCGGTAGCGCCGAATTTGCTGGACAGACAGTTTGATGTCCAACAGCCCAATAAGGTTTGGGTCATGGATATCACATATCTTGCAACGAACGAAGGATGGCTATATTTGGCGATTGTTCTTGACTTGTATAGCAGGATGGTAGTCGGCTGGAGCATCAGCAAGCGCATGACCAAAGAGCTGGTTATTGATGCTCTTGAGACTGCTATTAAGAGGCGCAATCCCTCTCCTAGGCTTATTTGCCACTCAGATCGCGGCAGTCAATATTGTAGCCATGCTTATCAGAGTTTACTGCAGGAGCACGGTTTCATATGCAGTATGAGCCGTAAAGGTGAATGCCAGGATAATGCTTGTGCTGAGACATTTTTTCATAGTATGAAGGTCGAATGGATATATGGAGAACCGTTGAAATCCAGATATAGGATGAAAAAAGAAGTCAGGGAGTACATAGAGGTGTTTTACAATCGGCAGAGACTGCATTCTAACAATGGATATCTTTCGCCTGGTGATTTTGAAAGAGTTAACCAGTCCAGCTTCTTATTGTCCGCTTAGGCTTGACCAGATCACTTGGACACAGTTCGAAAGTCCACCTGGAGCTTTTCAGCGACCTGGCGTTTGCTGAAACCGAGGTTTTTAAGTGACTGCAGTTCTGTATACATAGGCCACCTTTTCATGATGCACTCCTCCCTGAAATGAGATCTGTATTTATGGTAACACATCCCATTTCTTCCAACGAGGGTGCTGTACTCAGTGGCCGAAATTGCTGTATTTTATGTGGCCGTTTTTGCTGTATTTTATTTTACCGCTAACAGGGGCTTAACTTTGCTGAAAAAGCTTATATATATCATATTAATTGCACTTGTGCTGGCAGCTATTTCTTCTTGCGCTTTGCTACAAAAACCCCTGGACAAACGGACAGGCTTTTCCAACTATCTAAAAGAAACTGAAAATCATATCCGCAGTGAAGATTGGGTCCAGGCTAAAACAAGCCTTGGGGAAGCTAACAATACCTGGCTGAAATTAAAACCATTGATGCAAGTTGATATTGATCATGATTATGTCAATAGCATCGAAGAAAACTTTGTAAGACTGAAGGGCTATATCGATACCGAAGATGTAGAAGATGCGTTGGTAACTATTCTATTAATCCAGTCCGACTGGGAAAATATTGGCTCACTTTGACCACCTCAACACACGGAAACGTGACAAGTGACAAGAGGACGGTTCTTGGGGGGGGGCATGGGCGGGCACGGGCGGGCACGGGGACGGTTCTCATGCCTGCTCGTGCCTGAAGAGGGCATCCCCGTAACACACGGGAACCGTCCCCCTGTGTCAATGTGCCTCCGTTAATCAACACGGTGTTGACACAAAGGAACCGTCCCCATGTGTCAATTGGCACGGTGACGGTTCCTGTGTGTCAATTTAATGCTTAACAAAAACGACATTAATAGCTTTTACCAGGGCATTTACTTTATCACCTTTTGCAAATCCCGCTTCTTCCAGGCTGTCTCCCGTCATCACGGACGTGAGTCGGACTGCGTCATCCGTTCACCCGCCAACTCACATGGTCACCTGGGCCATAATATTATCCCTTTTGATTTCTTCAATCTCGCCATAAACATTATTCCGTACGCCGGCTTCCAAAAACTCACCTCCTCCAAAAACATTACTTCAGGAGTCTGACTGACATGGGGACGGTTTCTGTGGAGGGCGGGCACGGGGACGGTTCTCATGCCTGCTCGTGCCTGAAGAGGGCATCCCCGTAACACACGGGAACCGTCCCCCTGTGTCAATGAACACAGTGTTGACACAAAGGAACCGTCCCCGTGTGTCATTAATCAACACAGTGTTGACACAAAGGAACCGTCCCCGTGTGTCATAATAACTGGCAGCGGTTCTCTCGCTATAATAAATTTTCCTTCTTAATCCTTAATTATGTATAAAATTAATTTATTTGTAATAAATAATTTGTTTATTTTATAATAATCTTGATGAATTGCATGAATTCCTTATTGCAGCCAGGTTACGAGTGGCCACAGCACTTTTATCTGGCTGCTTGATATGTGTTACTGCTAGTTATCGCATATCCTTCAATTACATTTATTGGGAAGAGTGAATTATGGCAACTAAAACAGCTAGTCCCGTGGTAAGAGTTTCGCACCTGAGTAAATCATATGGAAATATAACTGCCCTACTCGATGTCAGCCTGGATATTTACGCAGGCGAAATCCTGGCCATTGTGGGCGATAACGGTGCTGGGAAAAGCACCCTCATTAAAACACTGTCCGGTGTAGTCAAAGCAGATTCCGGTACCATACAGGTAGGGAACCAATCCTATCATTCCCTGACGCCAACCAAAGCCATCCAGTTGGGTATATCCACAGTATACCAGGACCTTGCTTTGGTTGATTGCCGGGACGTGGTGAGCAACATATTTTTGGGCCGGGAAATATTAAAGGCCGGCTTACTAATCAATCGGCGCAAAATGGAAAAAGAGGCCTCCCGGGTGCTGGAAAGCCTCCAGGTCGGTATCCCTTCCTTAAAAACCCCGGTGGGCCGCCTGTCTGGAGGGCAAAGGCAAGGAGTAGCAGTGGCCAGAGCTATCATTCAGGGCGGAAATGTCATTATTTTTGACGAACCTACTGCGGCCCTGGGTGTTCAAGAGTCAGCCAAAGTGCTCAGGCTGATGCAAGAACTGGCACGGGCGGGACGGGCGGTTGTGGTTATAAGTCACAATCTGCACCATGTGTTCGAGATAGCGGCCCGCATATGCGTATTGCGCCATGGACAGGTAGCGGCAATATGCAACACGGCAGATTATCAACCCCATCAGATCGTTGAACTGATCATGGGAGCCAATCATATAACCAGGGAAGTCACCGGAGGGCAAAAATATGCAGCAAATTAGACGCCTGTTATTGTCATGGAACGAGCAGTTCTCCCAGATTTTACTTGCCTTGCTCCTGATTATAATGATCGTTCTGCTCAATCAGGCATCTCCGTTCTTTATGACCTGGGATAATTGGCGTAACATTCTAGACCAGACTGCATTGCTGGTAATTATTTCCTTGGGAATGACCTTTGTCATCAGCACAAGCGGTATTGATTTATCCGTGGGAGCTATTACCGCACTCAGCGGCGTCTGCATGGCTTTAGCCTTGCATGCCGGATTACCCGTTGAACTATCTATCTTCCTGGGTCTGGTCGTCGGAGCCGCTGCAGGCTTATTCAATGGACTGCTCATTTCCAATTTGAATATCAGTCCCTTAATCGTCACCCTGGCTGCTATGTCAGTAACCAGGGGTATTGCTTTGATTCTCACCAAAGGTATCCCCATTTACGGATTTCCCGCAGCCTTTACCTGGTGGGGCAGCGGTCATATTGGCCCCATCAATCCGCCCATTCTAATGGCGATATTGCTTACTATACTGGCTGCTGTGGTTCTCAATAAAACTAAATTGGGTTATTACACCCTGGCTCTAGGCGGCAATGAGGAAGCCCTTAGGCGTTCCGGCGTAGCACACAAAACCTATAAGACCATTGTCTACATCATTTCGGGATTTACTGCAGCCATTGGCGGATTGGTGGTTACGGCTCGTTTGAACACAGCTGAGCCGCTGGCAGGCTGGATGTTCGAACTTGATGCCATTGCTGCAGTTGTTTTAGGTGGTACGGACTTGAAGGGGGGGAGAGGAAGTATCAGTGGAACAGTGATGGCGTGCTTGCTCCTTGGGATGTTGCGCAATGGCTTGACCATTTTAAACATTCCATCGTATTACCAGCAGCTCACCATCGGTTTAATCATCCTGGCGGCTGTCGTTATTTCTGAGTTCCGGCTCAGAAATGCCCCGGGACACGGCTATATGATAAAGGAGGATTAAAGAGTGAAGCGTACAAAAAAATTAATCGCATTATGCTTATTGGTTGCCTTTTTAATGTCTATGGTGGGATGTGGGGGCAATACTACTTCCGGCAAGCAAGAACAACCCGCTCCTTCATCTAACGCTGCAGTCGATGATGCCAAGGTAGCGGAAAATGAAAGAATATCTGATGGAACAGCTGCAGCCCCTGCCTGAACTGCAGCAAGGTGAGAAAATAGGCATTTTGGTTATCACGCTGGCCAATCCTTACTGGGTTACACTTAAAGAGTCTTATGAGAAGGCCGCCAAGGAACTGGGCGTTAATGTGGAAGTTATGGCAGCGCCCACCGAAAATGACACCAAGTCTCAGCTGGAAACCTTGCAAGCCATGGTGGCCAAAGATTATGCCGGATTAATCGTGTCTCCTATCGAGCCCTACAACCTGGTCCCCGGTGTAGTAGCGGCCAATAATAAGGGAATCAAAATAGTGAACCTTGGCCCCGGCATCAGTGTGGATGCTATCAAAGAAGCAGGCGGTCATCTGGATGGGCGCATCACCGTGGATTTTGAAGAGCAGGGCCAAAGAGCCGCCGAGTATATAGTTGAGAAAATTGGCCCGGAAGGCGGCAAAGTAGCCATTATTCAGGGAATACCGGGAGCGGGACAGAGCGAAGGCAGAACCGCCGGGGCTAAAAAGGTATTTGAAAGCACCCCGGGTATCGAGCTGGTCTCTATCCAGCCGGCGAACTGGGATAGAAATACCGCCTACAATATTGCGACCAACCTCCTGCAGTCCAATCCGGATATCAAAGGGATCTTTTGTTGTAACGATGTCATGGCCTTAGCTGCGGCTGACGCGCTGGAAGCAGCAGGCAAAAGAGAAGGCAAAATTGTTTTCGGGGTAGATTTTATTGACGAAGCTAAAGAAGCAATGAAGACAGGCAAACTGGACGGCAGCATCGCCTATTCTATGGATGCCTATGCCAAAGCTGGAATCCTTCTGGCTTTGAAAACAATTCAGGGCATGGAAGTCCCAGCACAGGTAAACAGTCCCCTGGCTGTGGTCACGAAAGAAAATATAGCAGAGTATGAAACCTGGCATTAAACCCTGGCATTGAATGGGACTGGTTTTAAAGTCGGCTGTTTTCTAAACAGCCGGCTTTGCTAATCTAAGGGCATGAGAACGGGCAGGCATGCAGGCATGGGTGCAGGCATGGGCAGGCATGGGGACGGTTCCAATGCCCGCCCATGTCTTGAGCCATAGGAACCGTCCCCCTGTTGTGTCAGGGCGAATACGCCAATATCATCCGGTTGTTTAAGGAGAAATAAAATGCAGTTGGAAAAACAATTAACAGATATGGCGATGGCCTGCGGCTGGGATTATTGCGGTTTTGCAGATCTGACACCCTTTCACGCCTACATGAGCAGTTTTTGTGGCTCATTTATCAAGCAATTCCCCCGGGCAATTTCCCTTGTCATCCGTCTTTCGAATGCGGTTGTTGACAGCATCGAGGCGCAAGAGCGCGACAAAATACTATCTTTCCATAATTACAACTATTATGCCATCGACTATTTGCAGAACACCGGCACTGCAAGAATAGCCAATTTTCTGGAGCGCAACGGCTGGCGGGCCTACCCGGTGCCGGCCTCCTATGGCGTATATCAGGAACGTTTAGCCGGTCTCATCTCACATAAGTTAGTGGCAAGAGCTGCCGGCTTAGGATGGATAGGCAAAAATGGTCTTTTCCTCACCCCGCGGGAGGGCCCAAGAGTCAGGCTGGCCAGTATCCTTACTGATGCTCCCCTTGCAACAGCGCAACCCATGGCATCAGCCTGCCACAATTGCCAAATTTGCCGGCTGGCCTGTCCGGCCGGGGCGATCAAGGGGCGTGAATTCAATGAACAGGAAGCTGATGCTGAGCGCCTGGATCCGTTCAAGTGCTACGATTTTATGGAGAATCGCAAAAAGGAGTGGGGCATCGAGATTGAGAGATGTGTTTGCGGGCTGTGCGTCGCCGTTTGTCCAGTTGGCAAAAGGGGTTCACGAGAATGACACTAATGACACAGGTACGGTTCTCGTGTCACGGTAATTGACACATAGGAACCGTCCCCTTGTGTCCCCTTGTGTCAGGAACCGTCCCCTTGTGTCAAAAGTACCCAAGTGACAAGGGGACGGTTCTCCTGTCATCTGATATCCGGATATCCGTGACAGAGGTAGACACACTGGGACGTTTCGAGACCACTGAGAAAGTGACCTTTTAAATCGCCTCAGTTTGTTCCCAAATCAATAATGCCAATTAATCAGCGGGAATATTAGTATACAATAATGAACAAACTCATTTGCTTAAGATCAGTCTAGAGCAACTGACCCCCTTATGTTTGGTGTTTGGGCACATTCACTATATCATATAGTGGGTTTTCAGCTGCGCCTTAGAGGCATTTAATACTATATTTGCTATTTTTTTTAGGTGTTTTTCAGTGGTCTCGAACCGCCCCTGTGTCATAAGAACCGTCCCTATGTCATAATAGTCAGTGACACACGGGAGTGACACATAGGAACCTTCCCCGTGTGTCAATTAAATAATATTAGCTTTAATTAATTCTTCCAAAGCAATGCTTATTTCTTCCTGCGAAAAATGTGATTTAATATCTTCAACTCTGCTTATAATATTGTTTTTGTCCGCATTGCTTTGCCGTAAGGATTCTTTATATACTAAGATGATAGTAGAGCGCAATTCCAAGTCTCTACCGGTCATCCCGCCAAAATTTTTTATTAATTCACTCAGTTCATTTTCATATTTGTCTAAGAATTCCTTGGCTACTTGCCTGAAATACTCTGTTTTGACATCCGGTAGGATTCTATAGCCCCCTCTTTTGTGCCATTCAAGTTTTACCCCGCCCATTGATGCAAAAAAGTTGAGGTCATCGGCTAACTCCCCGCAATATGGGCCAAAATTATTGTAAAGAAAATAATCATAACCACAAGGGACATTGTAAATTTCCTGCAGGATATATACTAAACTTTGTAGAACGGGTCTCCCAAATTGCGGAGAAACATTTTTTAGTTTAAAGGCCAAATCAGCGATTAGACCATACTGGTTCCAGCGTTCGGCAAACTGAGCTAACATACTAACCCCACCCCATGCATCGCCTCACAATTAATTCAGCTAACAACTTATCAAGACAGGCATTATCACCTGTATCGTACTAACACATGACCGGCTGTTCCTCTTCCCGGCGGATATCACACCCATTACGTCAGTTTTACTACCAGTGTAGCGGACGGCCATATCCATAATGCTGAGATTTATGTAACAGCCATAAAGGAACAATATTGTACTGCTAAGTAAATTGACACTCAGGAACCGTCTCCTGTATCAATGTTAATCGACACGGTGTTGACACACCGGAACCGTCCCTCTGTGTCTGCCTCTGTGTCTGAAATACCGGCATATTTCTTTGTACAAACTAATTATACAGGATAATGCTTTGTCATTCCAATATTATCCTGCCGAACTGACACAGGGGGAACTGACAAGGACAAGCAATTCCTCATGAAACATGAGATTTAACCCCTTCATCGTTCAGGAGGAAAGGAACTTGCTCAGAATTGTCTACAACGAATACATCAGAAGCACCTTATTGAAGGGAGTCAATTAAGAAAAATTAACCGTAACTTCAAGTGTCCAGCAATCAATCTCATTTTATGGTTCTGTTTTGGTAGTAATAACAACCTTGCAGAGATCACCGGTCATTAAAGTGCTTTCAACAGTTATGCGCTGAGCGTCGATTTTACTTGCGGCGGACAGCATAGCGATCATGGGGTCAAGACACCAGCCATGGCAAGGATTCGCTCCCCCCATATTCTTGGACAGCGCGCAGAGCTTACACGAAGTAGCTGTGGCAATGTAACCACCCGCCGTTTTCTCGACAGACCAGCTCGCGCAGCCATAGATTTCCGATAGCTTGTAAAAAACATCTTCGACGCTTTCAATGCCCAATTGCTGATTCAGATAAGGCGCTGTCTGTGCCTGCCTTTCTTTCCTCCTCGCAACAATTGTATCGAGGACCTTCAACTTGTCGTACGTGTTGACCGTCTCCGCGATGGATGCTGCATACGTATATTGCAGCATGGCCAGTCTTTTTTCAATATCCATTTATCATCACTCCTTCTATGATATGACCGGCGGGATAATTTCCAGTCGGTCATTTTATTTTTTAATTATGGTAATTGAGGTTTTGAGTGTCCCTTGGGACATTCACGGTAGAACCGATGGCGGTGCGTTTCGCTTACTCCATGCAATCTTGATTTAACGTTCGTTAAATCAAGGAGGGTATAAAACGGCATTTACAGATGCCGGTTTGCCTTTCCTCTTTTGCGGTTTTTGTCAGCAAGAACGGTCAATTGCGCCATTTGTTTGCCCGTAACGCTGGTTGCTTATCACGTTAGACACTCTAAGCCGAACGGGTTATACGTACCCGCGCAGAACGATGGTAATCTCTTCCCGGATTTCTTCCTCAGGCAGATATCTATTTTTCACGACGATGTTTTCGATCATCGTTTCCAACACATGAATCAGGGTTCGCACCACCGCGATATCGTTGTCCGTATTCTTCAGATAAGGCTGCAGGATCTCATAGTGCCGGGGAAGGATGGTCTTTTCCCATTCATCCATGAGCCCCATCAATTCCTCATCACCGTCAAAGGACAGATAAACCTTGATTCCGAGCCGGTAAACTTGTTTGTCATGGCTGCTCAGGGAATTCAGATCATATACGAACTTAGTATAAAAATCTATGACGTTGTTCATGTTTAGGAGCGAAGCCTGCTTCTTTAAAAGGTTAAAAAAATCCTTTTTGATGATTTCATCAAACAACTCTTTTTTATTCTTGTAATAGTAATAAATCATCGGCAGGGAGCAGTTCACATCGCCGGCAATGTTCCGTATCGTCGTTCCGTGATATCCGTTTCTGTTGAAATGCTCGACTGCCACTTCCTTTATCCGCTCTTTTAAATCCTTATCAACCATAACATACTCCTTATTATATTTAACGTTCGTTAGTATTATATCGCTACCAAAATCTTATTGCAATACGTTTCTAAAAATTTTTGACACACGGGGACGGTTCCTTTGTGTCAAATTTGACACAGGGGGACGGTTCCCGTGTGTCATTATCTTAGGAAAGGTCGTTTAGATAATCAGTGTGCAAATAATCCTGACCGGCAGGAATACCTGCAAATCTGATACCGGCATCCTTCCCATCGCCTTCTTGCCCCTTAATATCTCCCCTCCCAGTATTCATAGGCTCTCACTCGATCTCGCGCAGCATTTTTTCCATTGAAGCCACGCGTACACGCAAATCGGCTAAATCTTCCTGGATTTTTTTCTGCACCGCGACGTTTTCCTCCGCCAGCTTACGATAGGCCTCGTCCCTGGCGATTTCAGCCGCGCTCATAATTTTAACCCGCACGTTTTTTAGGTACTGCGAGATCACAACTACAGCTATTATTGTTATCAGCGTCAGAATTACCAGAACAAACCCCATTCCGCCTATGCCGAATACAATTTCCTCATTCATCATTTATTATTATCCCCCTCTTTATTAATTGCGTCCGGAGCGGAGCTGCCAGACTTTTTAATGGTGAGAGTCTTAGCCGCTTCTTTAATCCTCTCAGGATCCAGGTACAGCACAAATGGTGTCACCTCAAAAAAATTCATGGCCTTTCCATCCTCCGACAATTCCATCCGGCTGGTCACCAGCCCGGCGGTTTCCAGCCGCTTCAAATGCATATACAAAAGCGGCCGGCTAATCCTGGCCTCACGGGCCAGCTGGCTGACGTGGACACGCCTGCCCGTCAGTAAGGCAATGATCTGCAAACGGTGGGGATTTGCCAGCGCCTCCATCATTTGAAGCAACTCGTCTCCGGAGGGTAACGCCGGTTTTAAGTTATTGCCGTTATTTATCTCCCATCCCCCCTTACTATTAACCTTTATCAATGGCCGGCTCTTTGTCTATTAATAATTACTTTCACCTGTAAGAATTATATTACATATGAAAGATCAAATCAACAAAAATTTCAATCGCACTAACACTGCGGAGTAACACACGGGAACCGTCACCGTGCGTTAATCAACACACTGTTGACACAAAGGAACCGTCCCCCTGTGTCCATGCCGGTATCCATCCAAAACGCAAGATGGGAACACTGTCGGAAAAAGAGCTTGACAAAATGTTCCACGCGGTTAAAGATACACTTGCGGAAATGACAAGGCTGGGCGGGCGCGACACGGAAAAGGATTTGTTCGGAAATTCAGGCGGATACAAAACCATTCTCAGTAGAAACACGGTCGGGAGACCCTGCTTCGTCTACGGCGCAGAAATACAAAAGGCCGCCTACATGGGCGGCACGATCTATTGGTGCCCGGTTTGCCAGCCCCTTACAGAATAACGGGAGACCCCTTGGAGTAGTATAAATGTGCCGTATGTGGCTTCAATGTCCGCCTGGGTAATGTATTAGTTGCCGTCGAGGCTGCTCACATCAAATGGCATCAGGCAGGCGGGCCGGACCAAGAAGAAAACGGAATTGCCTTGTGCACTATGCATCATAAATTATTTGACCTTGGAGTGTTTACCATTAACCAGTCAATGAAGTTTCAGGTGGCGGAAAATGCGCATGGAACAGAGGGCTTTGATGAATGGCTGATGCGCTACCATGGAAAGGAAATAAGGCCTCCCCAGAGCCCCCTCTACAGGCCCAAAGATGTTTATATCAATTGGCATGTTAGAGAAGTATTTAGAGGTCCTGCAAGATATGTGGCGGATTGAAAAAAGTGCAGCAATACGCCCACAAAGTAACCGTCCCCTTGTGTCGACACAGTGTTGACACACAGGAACCGTCCCCTTGTGTCAACAGTATGTCAATTATCTCTCTGCAACCTTAACCCCCAGATCAAACCGGCGATTTCCCAGGATAGACAGGAAAATTTATCAGCATTTTTGATTGACAACAGAACAGAGATCGTAGTATAGTACATTACAGAAGTAATGCACTATACTACGATAGGCGACTGGAGGTGAGCGTTTGCTGCTGGATACAGACAGTTTAAAACCGATTTATATCCAAATTGCAGAATGGCTGGAAATGGAGATTCTAAACGGCAACATTGCCGGCGACGAAAAAATGTATTCCCAGTACCAACTGGCGGACATGTTTAACATCAACCCGGCTACCGCTGCCAAAGGGTTGAATATTTTGGCCGATGAAAAACTCCTGTACAAAAAAAGAGGGCTGGGCATGTTTGTATCCCCCCACGCCAGAGAGGCCATTCGCAGCAAACGAATAAAACGCAATTTAAAGCAACTGGTGTTGGAGTTGGTCGCCGAAGCAAAGCGCCTGAACGTCACTAAGGACGAGCTGATTGACATGCTAATAGCGGCAGAAGGTCAGGCAGCAGGAGTCCAGGCAAAAGAAGTTAATGCAGCAAAAGCTCAGGTCACAGAGGAGGAATCACCATGAATGTCGTTGATTGCAGCGGGCTGACAAAAACATTCGGACGAACTACGGCGGTCAGCAACATGTCTTTCACACTGGCGCCCAATAAAATCACCGGACTAATCGGGCGAAACGGCGCCGGAAAAACCACGCTTTTGAAGCTGATTGCCGGATATCTGCTCCCCAGTGCAGGCAGTATCCAGGTTTTCTCGGAAAACCCATTCAACAATATCAAGGTTTCCGCCAACATGATTTTTGTGGATGAAAACATGGTCTTGCCGGCATCGATGAATCTCGGTGAAATTCTGGCATCTGCGGGCAGCTTCTATGCCAATTGGGATCATAAATTAGCCGTGGGGCTGTGTACATACTTCAACCTGCATCCCGGACAATATCACAGCAAGCTTTCCAAAGGTATGCGCAGCGTCTTTAATGCGATTCTCGGTCTCGCCGCCCGCTGTCCTCTGACTATCTTTGATGAGCCCACCACCGGCATGGACGCGGCGGTGCGGAAAGATTTTTACCGTGCACTGTTAAAAGACTTTATGCAGCACCCACGCACAGTCATTCTATCCAGTCATTTATTGAATGAAATCGACGACATTTTAGATGATATTTTGCTGATCAAGGATGGCGAAAAATGCCTGCATCTGCCTATACATGAGCTGAAGGAATACGCTGTCGGCCTGCAGGGCAAAGAGGAAACCATTGCCAAGATGGCCGAAAAAGCCGAGGTCCTCTACCGGAAAAAGCTGGGAATAAACAGCATGTATATGGCCGTCCGCAACCAATTTACAGAAGAAGAACTGCAAAAAGCCCGCCTTAGAGGTGTGGCAATTTCACCGGTAACCGCCGACGATCTTTGTATGTACCTGACAGCGCAGCACAAAGGAGGGATCGATGATGTCTTTGACCGAAACTAGCACACCTGCCGTGGTAAAAACACAGTATCACTATAAACTAAAAGCCCACGGGGGCCTGTTCCTCACCTTGATGGCAGCGCAGCTGCTGGCATTTCTCCTCTCCTTCAATGGCGTGGGCTCCTCGACGAGCATCACTCAAGGCATGTCTTACACCGTAAAATATATTTCCGGCGATATGATCATTATCTTTACTTTAATCTGGGCTTTCAGTATCGGAATCAGTGTGGCCAACAACGGGTTTAAGACGGATTTTACCTTTGTTTCAAACCGGCTGAGCAGCCACCTTTCCAGCCTGGCCTTTCTGCTCACTGCCGCCGTCATCGCCGGGGTTACCGCCACTTTTTGCGGCCTGCTGTTGCGTGTCGTCATATTCCTTTCCCATAGCGGGGTAGATGCCAGTTCCGGCTTATGGATTGCGCCGCCGGCTTTGCTCAGCGGCATCTTCGCTGCCACCCTTTATGCGGCGCATCTCAGCATCATCGGGTATCTCACCGGCATGCTGACACAACGGCACCCTGCTTTTGTCGTGCTGCTACCGTGCTTGTTTTTGGGTGCTTTGTTTGTGGAGGCACGAAGTACCGGCCAGGCCCAGACACTGATCAGCGCTATTGAGTTTTTTTCCAAAGAAGGTTCCCTTGCGCTCCTCGCCCTGAAGGTTGTTCTTGTATCCGCCATCATTTTTGGATGTGTAATTCTGTTTTCTAATAGAATGGAGGTCAGGAAGTGGCGTTGAATGCTTTATTTATAACCCTGCTGTTCCTTCTGTTGATTAGCATTGCTTTTTTTGTCTTAAGAAAAATCCGCATTTCGCTGGCTAAGATTCGCCTGGTGTTCGCCTTCTATATGGCCCTATTATTTGTCTCCATCCCTGTGTTTTACGCGCTTGCGAAACCTGGTACGCCGGAGTCTTTCAAATCTACTGAAACCGGGCCGGGACAGTATTCTTATCACTCTCGGATCGATGAGTTTTACGATGCGTTCTATGAAGGCCGGTTGGACAATTACAAAGGCGCGGAGATCAATGCCCGGTGGAATTTTGATTACCAGGGTGAACGCCTGACAATAACTGCCCCTGAGCATGAATCGTATTCTACCCGCATTGTCCTGCAAAGAAAAGATGTCCGCGACGGCAAGCTGGAGGTAGTAAGCTATGCCCCAAAACTGCCCAACCGTTTAACGCTGGCTAATCCACCGGATATTCGGCTGAAAGGTGATCATTTGGTAATACTTCAGCCGGAAAGGATTCATCTGGAAGCGATCCGGTTTGATCATGACTTCACTGTGGCTCAGTTCACCGGCAAGGGTTTTTCTATGGAAAGGCCGCACTACTTCTTTGGAGATACGGTTCTCTATCTGCGAATACCGGAAAACCTCCTGGTTGATACGGACGAAAGCACGGAACACAATATTTACTTTTGACACACGGGTTGACACACGGGGGGTTCCCGTGTGTCATTTTAGAAACTTAATAGTAATATCGGGCATATACTTTTCTGATGTCTTAATGGGCTCATCGATAAAGGCTTGCTCATCTTGGGGAAATTTCTCCAGTACGCTTTTTTCCACGATGGCATAGGGCTTAAGGACACCAAGCGGGTGACGGAGCTCCGACTCCAATACGCCTGTCTTTACGTCCACTACATTCACTCCATCAAGTAAGAAAGTATACTCGCCAACTTTCTTCCCCTCTTCAGTAACGACAAGACCGACTCTGTTACTTTGTCCTTGAAAAACCTTATTGACCATTGGCAAAATATACGGGTGTTTCTTAGCCAGGGCATCAATTACCCTTTTACGGAGAGGCACCAACTTTTCTTTAATCAAGCTATCAACTTCATTCACAGCTATCCGCTCCCTCTTATCAGTTTCCTCTTATATTACCCATAAATTAAAATAAAAGACACAAAAGAGGGGACGGTGCGTTGACCGTCCCCGTGTTTTTATGGAAGAACTCTGCTGATGCCGTAAAAATGGTCACCCCAGTAGGGGCCGTAAATATCGGCAATTTGCACACCCCTGCTGGAAGTGGCGCTGATGAAACTGGTGCCGCCGAGATAAATACCTGTATGGCTGATCCCGCCGCCGGCAGCAAAGGCCACGATATCCCCCGGCCTGGCCTCTTGAATTGAAACCCTGGTGCCCGCGTAATACTGGGCATCGGCAGTACGGGGCAAACTGATCCCGTATTGATTGAAAACATACTGCACGTACCCGGAACAGTCAAAACCACTGGGGGAGGTCCCACCATAAACATAAGGCACCCCGATGAAGGTTTTGGCATAGCTTATGATCGTGTCACTTCTGCTGGTACCCCTGGAGACATCCACTGCCGGGCTGGCTTCACCCGGGGCGGCTGCTTCACCGTCCCTGGCAATAAGCAAAGACTGGCCAGGAAAGATCAAAGAACCTGAAAAATTGTTCAGTACCTGAATCCGCTCAACCGTGGTACCGTACATCATGGAAATGTTCCATAGCGTATCGCCTGCTTTAACCTCGTAATACGTGTCGGCGTGAGCTGCCAGAGGCAAGGCACAAAATACCATACCGAAAACAACCACAGCTAAGAAAGTCTTTAATTGCTTCACGCCGCCTCTCTTTCCACACCTGCGAGGTTAACTGCAGTGCCGGAATCAAAAGCCAGCGTTTTAATTGCATTATGCAATTCATCCATTTAAATTGGTTCCCCCGCTTCCTTTAAAAAGTTGGTGCATTTGTTTTTTTCTTATCTAATCTAATTGGGGCCTAAAGCTTTTTCTTCGATCCTCCTTTTTTAGAATTATTTATACAATTTAATACCACGCATTTTGGGATTATCCCCTGGTAAAAGCTGTAATTAAAAACAATTGACACAGGGAGACGGTTCCCGTGCCTCAAACCAATTCCCTTTTTTATCCTATTAACCTCAAGCCGATAATGGTACAAATGATCCCTGCAATACAGACTACCTGCAAGGGGCTTTTGGACTCCTTATATAACAGAATACTCACCAGGGTAGCGCCTACGGTTCCGATGCCTGTCCATACCGCATAAGCAACGGACAACGGGATCTCCTCCAAAGCCATGCGCAGCAATGAAAGGCTGATCATAAATCCACCAATAAGCAATATGTACATGGGCCAGCCGCCCTTTTCCGCCACCTTTTTTAATACAATAACCCCAACAACCTCTGCTGACCCTGCCAGAAGCAAATATAGCCAACTCATTTATTTTAACTCCCCTGCTTATCCGAGGTGAATTTCAAACCCATAATAAAAATGAGCAGTAAAAACACCAGGGTCAATTTTAGAATGCTCATGGTTTCTTGAAACACCACGAAATCAGCGATTACAATCCCTACTGTTCCTATCCCGGTGAACACGGCATAAGAAGTTCCAACACCTAAACGCTTAACAGCTTTAATGAGCAATTCGAAACTAATGATGAATACAATTATCAATACAATTATCAATGGCCCTACCGGCATATCCATTTTTAAAGCAGTGGCCCAGATTATTTCCAAAAAACCGCCTAAAACTAAATAAGCCCAGGCCCGGCTTGATGATATAACAGCTTCTTTCTTTTGTCCTTCCACAACTGGCCTCCCTCACCACAGACACGCAGGAATCGTCCCATTGTGTCAAAAAAAGAGGGGGCGGTGCGTTACTACCGTCCCCGTGTAAATCAACACAGTGTTGACACAAAGGAACCGTCCCCTTGTGTCAAACTGCCGCCTTCTTAATTGGCTCCACTTTCAGCTCCACTTTCATATTCATCGATGGTTTGGCGGATGAAGTCAGGGATAGGCTTGGCTTTTTTCAACTTTGGATCAACGTTGACGTATGTTATTTTTGCTGTAACCAAAACATCGGGGTCTCCATCCCTGGTAATGGCAAATTCCATAACCATGCTGGTATTGCCCACTTTTACCGTCCTGCACCAGATATTGAGCCAATCATACATTGTGGCAGATTTGCTGTAGTCCAGGTAAACACTTTTGAGGACATAATCAAAGATTTCATCTTTTTCAAGCTGCCCTATATCAAGTTTAAGCCCTTCGCGGAAATAATCACCTACAGCAACATCGATGTAACTAAGATAATTGGCGTTGAAGACAATTTTCTGGGGGTCACACTCGTAATAACGGACTCTCAACCTTGTTCTATAACGATAACCTTCCACCGTGCTCCACCTTCCTTTTAAGGTAATGTTATAAGTTACTATACACCACTCCACTTACTGCTGCAACGGCTTTGACAGAAATTTGAAATCCCGGGCAGGGAAAATGGGACAGATGGTTAAAAAAAGTGACATACGGGAACCGTCCCCGTATGTCACCGTGTGTCAATTAAAACTGAAGCGATCTTCCCGGAACAGCCTTAAGCAGACATCCACCACTTCAGGCTCATAAAGAATTCCTCTATTCTTCTCAATTTCCTCAAGGGCTGCATTTATACCCAGTGAAGGGCGATAAGGGCGGTGAGAAGACATCGCTTCCACCACATCGGCTACAGCTAAAATTTGAGCTTCTATGAGTATATTTTCTCTCTTCAAGCCTCTTGGATAGCCGGAACCGTCTATTCTTTCATGATGCTGCAGTATAATTTCGCCTACCGGCCAGGGAAAATCGATACTCTTTATGATGTCATAGCCAACCTGACAATGGGTCTTAATTATTTCAAACTCAAGGTCTGATAACTGGCCGGATTTGCTTAATATCTCAATAGGAACTTTTATCTTGCCAATATCATGCAAGTTGCCCGCTATTTCAATGCTTTCGATCCTCTCCTTAGGTAAGCCCATCTCTTCAGCAATAACCCTGGCAAGGCGCACAACCTTTTTTTGATGTTCAGCCGTATATGGATCCCTGATATCTAAAGCGGTTCCTAAAGCAGAGGCTATATCTAAGAGGAGACGCTGTATTTTACCCAGACCACTCTCCAAGCCCTCTGCCGTCTGTTTAACCTTTCTTTTTATGTCTGCATTATCAGTATAAAAGACCACATCAGCGGGGCCATCGGGCAAAAGGATCCGGTCTACCTGCACTAACACGGAAAAAACCGTCCCATCGCAGCGCCGGCCGACTGTTTCGAGTGAAACGGGCAATCGCCCACTTTTGATCCGCCGATGGACTACATCAGCTATCTTATCACGGCTGAGCGGAATAAACTGAGCTAAAACCGGAGTATTGATTAATTCGGCAGCGCTTTTAAAGCCGAACATTTTAGCATAAACCTGATTAGCAAACAGGATCATACCGTTGCGATTGATGCTGACACCAATTGGTGCTTTTTCAATAATGGTGCGGAAATGATTGCTTGTGCTATCAAGGATCATATGATAAAGCTGGGCGTCCTGCGCGTAAGAATACCCGCTATTGGAATCATCTTCTTTATTATTCAACACTTTTTCCAATCCCTTTCCCAGCTTTCTATAGTATTATAGTTGCACCGTACACAATAAATTTTACTTTTTCTTACTTAGTCTAAGCTTATTCTACAGTAACCGAGAAATTCCTTCACATCATAATGTCGAAATCGGATAAAATTGCAAAAGATTGACACACGGAAACCGTCCCCCGTGAGTCAATCCAACTGAAACTGCTCCCATAGATAAAAATGAACCAGTTTCAAATACTCCAAAACCACCTGCTTCAGCTCATCCCGGCTCTGCCACCAACCCACGGCATTAAAATCGTCATACTGCGTGGGACAGGATATAACCCGGACCTCCCGCTCCAAAGAACTCATGGCCTTAACAAAAATCTTCTTCGCCCGCATGGAATGAGATTTAGAAGTCACTACAATGAGAGAGTCTATATCCTGTTGACGCTGCAGATATTCCCTCACCTGAAGGGCTTCAGCCTGGGTGCTTTCCGCATCACCGGGCAGGATAATCACCTTTTGTGCCGGCACGCCTGACTGCACGGCCACTTCCCTGGCGATATCAGTATCCGCTCCGGCCAGTTGCCCATTAACACCACGATGATATCAAACAGGCTGCGGTTCATCTTTTACTACCAGGCAACTGCCCAGTTTGGGCAGGGCTATAATAAATAGCGCTAAAGCAGCTAAAATAACGGTTATGCTTATAAAAAGTTTTTTTCGTTTCTTCATTTCTTCATAATGTCACCCAATTGACCCACGGGGGCGGTTTCCGTGGGAAAAAAGTGTCAACAACCCCGTCCCCCTGACACCGGAAAAAAGTGTCAACAACCCCGTCCCCCTGACACCCCTGACACCTTCTTTTTTAGTTTCTCACTACTGTTAAGCTTACTGCTCAAAGTAGGTCTACTTATTCCCAGACGCACAGCGGCTCTACTCAGGTTGTAATTTTCCTCAACTAATACAGTCTCAATAATAATTTCTTCGCCTAGCTTCATTAAATTATTACTAGCTTTCTTATCTTTGATAAAACTCAACTTACCCTTCATCCGTTTGTAAGTATAAGCTTTGACTATTTTTTCAGGCAGTTGAGCTAGAGATAATTTTTGTTGGCCATCTAATAAAACAATTGCTCTTTCAATTACATTCCTTAATTCGCGGATATTACCGCGCCAATAGTAATAAGACAGGGCTACGAAAAACTCATCTTCGATTTGCAGGTTTTGGCTGGAATAGGCATCAATAAAATGTTTGGCTAGGATAGGTATATCATCGTTTCGTTCCCGTAAAGGGGGTAAATTTAGTGTGATTATGCCAATTCGATAATACAAGTCATCCCGGAACTTACCCTTATCAGCTTCTTGTAATAAATCAACTTTTGTGGCTGAGATAATCCTTATGTCGATGGGTATTTCTTTTACCCCACCAACCCTACAGATTGTATTGGTAGAAAGAGCCCGCAGCAATTTAATTTGAATATTTAAGGGCATACTTTCAATTTCATCTAAAAAGAGGGTGCCCCCGCTGGCTATCTCCATTTTACCTATTTTCCCTTTGGTTGAAGCCCCGGTAAAAGCCCCCGGCTCGTACCCAAACAATTCGCTTTCTACTAAATCATGAGGTATAGCGCCGCAGTTTATGGCAACAAAGGGCTTCCCTTTTCTTGGACTTGCATTATGAATAGCTTGCGCAAATAATTCTTTACCTGTTCCACTTTCCCCGAATATTAAAACAGATGAATTCGATTTGGCAACTACACGGGCCATATCTTTGGCCTTTTTCAGGTTTTCGTTGTCGCCGATTATATCATCAAATGTGTAAATTGCTTGATTTCCTTGCGCTTTTTGATCAGGAGTTTGCAACAAGATTATTTTTTCATCGTTGCTATTGCCATCTATTAAATTATTGATAGATAGCAAAAAGGATTTCTTGCTGCCACGGATATCTAGAAAGATCTCTTTGTTCTCAACACACTGATTATTGCCATCTGCAAGGAAGGTAGAAACATATTTTAAAAGTTCCGGCGTAATGTTGGCTTTATTGACACCCAACATGTCAACTATTCTACTATTGTACCAATTGATTGAATCATTACCACTAACAGAAACTATACCTCGAGGTAAATACTCAATTGTATTTTTTATAGCTAAGTCATATACATCCAATTTATCTAAGGCTTTTTCAGTGAAAGATAAGTTGTCAAAAAGCATTGCTAAAAATGATACAAACAGTAAAGTGTCTATTTTATTGTGTTTAAAATTAGTACCTGAAATATTTAATGCACCTATTATTTCACCCTTACTGTTATGAATAGGAGCAGCTGAACAATAAGTTTTGTGTAAATATCTGTTAAAATGCTCAGGCCCTGAAACCTGCACAGCCTTATTTTCCCGTAAGGCAATATTGATGGCATTAGTTCCAACATAGGATTCAGATGCGTTAGAGGGAACCGGATATAGATTTCTAACATTGGATTTCTGGCGCTGATAATTAGATGCAAGTACGTGAAGATTTCTTGCATCTTTATTAAATAACTGGATATTTAAATTTTTCTTTACAGCCATCCTTTGTAAGGCTAACATAATATCGCCAAATTGTTTTATTAAGTTTTTGCTATTTTTTAGCTCGTTTTCTATTTCTTCCAAGGATAATTCTTCTCTATTATATAAATTGGGATCAACGCCGTAATCCATACTTCTTTCCCATGATTCAAAAATTAACCTTGGCACTATATCTTTATTTATTGGTTTACCTTTAATAAACTTTTCCCACTCATCTCCTATCTTATTGAGCTTTGGCAATGTTACGTCCTCAATGACTATATCGGTCTTTTTCAGAATTTCATTAAAAGAACCGAATAATCTTTTTGATTCCTTAACTGGCATATTTTCACTTCCTTATGTATTAAGTGGGAAGATACCATTTTTATTTTTTCTTTATTATATACTATAAAATATTCTTTTAGAATAATCATTGCTGGTCTTTTCTGAAAAGGGTACCAAATGAGAAAATATCAATTATTTTATAAATGAGCTGCAAAATAATTTTATTTATTTATCTTTGTAAAAAACTTTTACATTTCTTAATTGCAAAAAGCAAAGTATTTTGCTAGTTTTGAAAAACAAGTTTCGGGCCATATTCCCTTTATTTAGAAGTCATAAATGTTTTAAAAATTTTAGTTAGTTTTTTTTGTGTCAATTTTGAAGCTAAAAACGAGATTGCTCACCATAAAATATATATTATTGGGGCAATAAATTACATTTCACTGTAAAAAACCGGTATAATTACTAATTTTGAAAAAAACTTTACGCTCTCAATGCCAAAAACTAGCCGTGGAGTTAAATTTATTTAAGAGAAATCAATTTGATTATGATAGCTGAATTTGCATTGGCACATGTTTTGCTATAGAAATAAACAAATTTATAAATACCATTAGGAGGTCTGTTTTAATGAAGCAGCAGTACACATTTACCGTTCCAAGTTTTGTTCATTTTGGACCTGGAGTTGCAAAAAAAGCCGGAGAAGTTGCCCTTGAGTTTGGGGCCAAGAAAGTCTTATGCATTTATGACCAAGGGGTTGCCAAAATAGCTGCCGGCATTGCTCAAACGCTTAAGGATGCCGGTCTGGAAGTCTTTGAGTTTGATGGAGTTATCCCCAACCCGACCGACGCAGTGATGGAAGAAGCTGCCAAACTAGGCAGGGAAGCCAATGTCGATATGGTTTTTGGTATCGGCGGGGGCAGTTCTATAGACACTGCCAAAGGTGTTAAGGTCTTATTAACCAACCCCTCACCCATTAACCAGTATATCGGTATGGGCAATATCCCCAATCCAACAAAACCATTATGCTGTATCCCGACCACGGCAGGTACCGGTAGCGAAGTGACCAGCATGACCATTATCACAGAGCCGCAGAACTCCAGAAAGATTGCCGTTGGCGGCAGATACCTTCCTCCGGAAGTCGCTATCGTTGACCCGGAACTGACTTTGGGTATGCCGCCTGCGGTAACAGCCTCAACAGGTATGGATGCCCTCACCCATGCTATTGAAGCTTACACCTGCAAACTGGCAGATCCCATTAACGATGCTCTCTCATTAAAAGCGATTCAGTTGATCTACAACAGCCTGCCCAAAGCAGTCTTTGATGGTGAAGACCTGCAAGCCAGGAGCGATATGTTACTTGGCAGCATGATGGCCGGTATCGCCTTCAATAATGCTTTTGTAGCCCTGGTACACTCAATTGCCCACCCTCTAAGCGCTCATTGCAATCTGCCTCATGGTGTGGCTAACGCGGCTGTTCTGCCTTATGTTATGGAATACAATGCACCGGTGGTCCCTGAAAAAACTATTGATATCGGTAATGTTATGGGCCTCAATTTGCAAGGTCTGGATAAAGCAGAAGCTTGTAAAAAGGTCGTAGTGGAAGTTTACAATCTTATGAAGTTGGTCAAGATTCCTACTTTGAAGGAAGCCGGGGTTCCTGAATCAATATTAGAAACTATTGCTAAGGATGCCATGCTTGAACCTCCAACATCAGCTAATCCAAGGACCCCAACGGAAGCAGATGTACTTGCCATACTCAAGATGGCATACTAAATCCGATACTTTTAATCAAAACGCTACGGGTTAAACCATGTTAATACTCTGTAATGCTGTGGCGCAGGTTGCGGCTTACTCGTCCTGGCAGCTCCTGCGCCATTCTTCAAATAGCAAGCGCTTGATTCGCCAATAGCTAATTGATTAAAAGAGGGAGGGTCAGCTCGTGGAAAACGGAAAAGGCAAAGTCAAATTAGCTATATTGAGTTTTTCTATCTTAATGATGGGCGTCATTGGTATTGCAGGCGGTCTGAGTGTTATCGGTCAACATTTTAGCGATCTACCCCAAACTTCAATCCAATTGCTCATATCCCTTCCCTGCATTGCCATTATCGTGGTTACACTGGTAGCGGGTAAGCTGCAAGAATATATTCCCAAGAAAACACTTGTCCTTTTCGGTATCCTGTGTTTCCTTATCGGCGGTGTCGCTCCGGGATTTATTACCTCGTTTACAGCCATACTGGTGCTCAGGGCCATTCTTGGCGTTGGCATCGGCATATTGCAGCCAATGTCCTCGGCTCTGGTAGTGGCGTATTTCGATGGTGATGAGCGCTCCAGGGTTATGGGCCAGCAGACTGCAGCTCAAATGCTCGGGTGTGCGGTAATGGTTTTCTTAGGGGGATATCTCGCTGTAATTGGTTGGCATATGACTTTTTATGTACACCTTATCGCCGTACTTTCATTAATCATTGTTCTTATTTGCCTACCAAAGGACAAGCCAGTTAGAAATGCAGCGGCAGCAAATGCGCCGGCAGGGAAAGTTAAGCTTACAAGCGCCACATATGGCTGGATCGCCACTATGTTCCTGTTTTTCATCTCCGGTCAAGTCTACTCGGTATTCATTGCTTTCCTTGTAGAAAGTCAAAAGCTGGGGACTGCCGCCCAATCCGGGCTGACACTCGCGTTCTTTGCCTTAGGCGGCTTTGTGATGGGAATCATTTTTGGCAAGGTATCTACCATGGCCAGGAACCTGACTTTATCACTGGGTTTAATTCTGCTGGGTATATCTTACTGTAATGATGGCTTACGCGCCAAGTATTAGCATGGTCTACGCCGGCAGCGTGGTCTGTGGTTTGGCCTTCTCTATCGTGATGCCTTGCGTAATCGTCGGGACATCACAATCTGTTGATGCTTTCTCCGCTCCCATGGCTATCGCAGCCGTGATGTGCAGCCAGAACCTGGCTCAGTTCTTATCCCCCTACGTGGCAACCCCTATTGCCGTGTCGATGGGTGGAGACGTTAACCAGTCAGCGTTCATATTTGCCGCCGCATTGGCTGTGGTGATGGGCATTTTAGCAGTCTTCTGGGGTTTAGGCAAAAACAAGAGGGAGCGTTTGCATGAGCATTTCGCCGCTTAAGACAGTGCACTTCATTTAAGTAGTTGCTTAACCACTCTAAACGGCAGTTAGATTAGCCAATTCAGAGCCCAATATTAATTGAAAGGTGGAATAATCAATGGCATTGAAAAAAATGATGCTGAATATCAACGGAGTTGAGCGAATGGTTATTTGCGACCCCGAAGCAGATACTCTTGCCGATGTGGTAAGACGTCTGGGCCTTACAGGCACGAAAGTAGGCTGCCGCGTTGGACAGTGCGGGATTTGTTCCGTCATCCTGGATGGAAAAGTCGTTCGTTCCTGCGTTAAAAAAATGAAAACCATTAAAGACGGCAGCGAGATTACAACCATCGAAGGTATCGGCACCCCCACCAACCTGCATCCTTTGCAGCTGGCATGGATTATACACGGCGGAGTGCAATGCGGCTTCTGTTCACCTGGATTTATTGTGTCTGCCAAAGCGTTGCTTGATACAAATCCCAACCCCACCAGAGAAGAAGTTCGCGAGTGGTTCCGCAAAAACCATAATGCCTGCCGGTGCACCGGCTACAAGCCGCTGGTAGATGCAGTAATGGCAGCTGCCAAGGTGATACGCGGTGAAATGACGATGGAAGAATTGAACTACAAAATACCGGAGGATGGGAAAATATACGGTACGGGATTCCCCAGACCGGCTGCCCTGGCTAAAGTTACCGGAACTTGCGACTATGGAGACGATATAGGCATGAAGATGCCCGGTGCCCTGCATCTGGCTGTTGTCCTGCCCGGGGTTTCCCACGCCAAGCTGCTCTCCATAGATACTTCGGAAGCAGAAAAAATGCCTGGGGTTGAAAAGGTTATTACCTATAAGGACGTTAAAGGCAATAACCGTATTAACTGGCCTTGCGGACACATACTCAGTAAAGCTGACGGTTTTGACCGCCCCATCCTGGTAGACGATATGATCTATCACTACGGCGATGTCATTGCTTTGGTGGCTGCCAGAACCAGAGAAGAAGCCCGTGCAGCCGCGAAAAAAGTGAAGTTTGAATTAGAACAGCTGCCCGAGTATCTAAATATCCTGGAAACTATGGCTCCCGACGCTCCGCAGATTAACAAAGAATATCCCAACATTTATATCGAAGCGCCCCTAATTAAAGGCCAGGATACTCGTGAGATTATTGCTAAATCTCCTTATGTTGTGGAAGGCAGCTTCTATTCCCAGCGCCAGCCACACCTGGTCCTGGAGCCGGATACGGATCAGGCATATATTGATGCTGACGGCATTCTTAACATTCATTGTAAGAGCCTATTCCTGCACCTCAATATATTTACCTTAGCAGCCGGTATCGGTTATCCCGAAGACAAAATCAGGATTATCGAAAACCCCACCGGTGCGAGTTTTGGCTATTCACTGTCGCCAAAGATGCCTGCCTTAGTGGCAGTTGCAACTATGGCAACCGGCAAACCTGTTACGATTACACTGAGTTATGAAGAACACCAGCATATTACAGGGAAACGCTCTCCTTCTTACTCCAATGCCAGACTGGCTTGTGACGAGAACGGCAAGATCACGGCATTGGAATATGAAATCGCCTATGATAAAGGCGCCTATACCGAAACGGCAGACGTGCTTGTCCAAAAAGGACTTCGTTTCTTGGGAGCTCCCTATTATATTCCCAATGCCATCGGGCTTTCAAAAACTGTTGTCTCCAACCACGGAGTCAGCACCGCTTATAAAGGTTTTGGCTCGCCCCAGTGCTATACCTGCTCCGATCAGCTAATGGATATGATGGCAGAAAAAATCGGCATGGATCCGCTGGAGTTCCGCTACATCAACGTCTACCGTGAAGGCGACGATAGCATAAACGACAACAAATTCTCCGTCTACCCAATGACAAAAATTCTTGACACGCTTCGCCCGGCTTATAAAGAAGCGCTGGAAAGAGCTAAAAAAGAATCCACCCCCACCAAAAAACGCGGTGTTGGCATTGCCTGCGGTGAATACAATGTGACCAGCGCTCCCAATGATCACTGCGAAGTATTTTTGGAGCTAAATCCGGACAACACGGTAACGCTGTATACCTGCTGGCAAGATCAGGGCCAGGGCGCGGATGCCGGCGCGCTTGTTCATACTTATGAAGCTCTGAGGCCCCTTGGCTTGCGTCCCGATCAGATTAAACTGGTTATGAACGATACGGGCTTAGCCCCGATACATGGACCGGCTGCAGGAAGCCGCTCACACTATATGGCCGGTAATGCCATTCTTAATGCCGCTGAGCAATTGATGAACGCTATGCGCAAAGAAGACGGGACTTTCCGCACCTACGATGAAATGGTGGCGGATGGTATTGCAACAAAATACACAGGCATATTTGACACTACCGGCATGACCACCGACCTGGATCCGAACACCGGCCAGGGCGACCCAACTGCTGAATATACCTTCGGAGCGTTCCTGGCGGAAGTAGAGGTCGACATCACCACGGGTAAAACCAAAGTTCTGAGCATGAAATGTGTTGCTGACGTCGGTGTCATCGGCAACATAGTATCTGTTGACGGTCAGGCGTATGGCGGGATGATGCATGGTATCGGAATGGCTCTGTCGGAAAACTACGAGGACCTTAAAAAGCACACCACCCTTGCCGGCAGCGGCTTTACCTTCATCGATATGGTACCGGACGATCTGACTACTGAATATGTTGTTTCACCAAGGCCCACCGGACCGCACGGCTCATCCGGTTGCGCAGAACTTTTCCAAACGTCGCCTCATGTTGCGATAATTAATGCCATCTATAACGCCTGCGGCGTGAGAATTTACGAGCTGCCCGCTACACCTGAAAAAGTAAAAGCGGCTCTTGAGGCTAAAGCAAGAGGCGAAGAAATTAAACCCAAGAAATATTTCCTGGGTTCAGATCTGCACGAGACAATTGATCGTATTAAAGCCAACCCTTTCACCCCTAAAAGCTAGTTATTAAACGTTAATCAGTACCGCATCCGGACTGTTTCTCAAAATACTCAGTCCGGATGCCGGCTATAAGAATAAAATCAGGGTTGTAGGTGCAAGGATAAGATGAAATTAGATGATTTTAGATATTGGGAGAGCCTGTGCACCCGGGACGAACCTGTTTTTTGCACCAACCAGTGCCCCCTTGGGGTTGATGTGAAAAACATGGTGGCAAGGCTTCTCTCCGGCAATTTTACAGGAGCCTATAAAAGCTACAGCAACCAGGTGCTTTTTCCCGGCATAGTCAGCAGAATATGCGACGAGCCATGCAAAACGGCGTGTATAAGGAGAAACATTGATGAAGCTATCTCAGTAAAGCTCCTGGAAAAAGCCTGCTGTGATTTTACCACCAGCACCGAGGTTTCTTCTTTTTACATGCCGCCCAAAAATAAACGCGTAGCTGTCGTCGGCGGGGGTTTGGGGGGGCTAAGCTGTGCTGTAAAACTCGTCCAGAAGGGTTATGACGTCTGCCTGTATGAAGGAAAAGACAGGTTAGGCGGATGCCTTTGGGCCACGGACAGCAATATCCAGGCAGAAGTACTGGCAGAAGAACTCAATAGAATTACCCGCAACTACGCAATTAAATTGCATTTAAATTCCAGGATAAGCTCTCTTTCCGAGATTGAGTTTGACGCCTTGTATATAGCTACCGGAAGAGGCGGGGAAACATTCGGGCTGCTGGATGGCTTTGACCCGCTATCTCTGGCAACTGCTAAAAACGGCGTTTTCATGAGCAGCAAGACGGCGGGCAGAAAGCAGAGCTCAGTCCTCATCCCTATCCGGGAAGGGGTAACTGTAGCCCAGTCAATCGACTCCTTCCTGAAGACAGGCAAGATGGGCGGCGCTGCAGGCCATCACGAGGTGACGCCGTCACGGCTAAGCGTAGACATATCCGGTGCGGAAAGACAAGCCGCAGTGAAGCCTGCCGAACCTGCCGGGTATACCGCCGCTGAGGCTGTGGAAGAGGCTAAGAGGTGCCTGAGATGTGAGTGCAACGCCTGTTATGCCGCCTGTGAGCTGATCTCGTATTATAAGAAGACGCCCAAAAAAATTATTGAAGATGTCAACGCCTCTCTGAATGTGGTTAAAGCAATCACCAAAAGAGTTGCTTCCCGCCAGCTTAATTCCTGCAACCTGTGCGGCCTGTGCAAAGAAGTGTGCCCCAATAGTCTTGATTTTGAGGAGATATTCCTGGCCAGCAGGAGAGAACTCCATAGAGGTGGTCACCTTCCCTTGGCCTTCCACGATTTTTGGATGCGGGATATGGAATTCTCCAACTCTGAGGACGTTTTTCTTGCTTTGGACCCTTCGGGTGAGAGCAAAAGCAGGTATTTGTTTTTCCCCGGCTGCCAGCTGGGCGCCTCCGACCCGGGTTATGTCACCGCTACCTATGACTATCTGCTGAAGCGACTTGAAGGCGGGGTCTCCATCATGGTCGGGTGCTGCGGCGCCCCGGCCGAGTGGGCTGGGAGAGAAAAAGAGCATGCAAGTGTCATGGCGCAGATCAAGGAAAACTGGCAGGACCTGGGTTGTCCGGTGGTAATACTCGCCTGCCCCACCTGCAAGAAAATGTTTACTCAATATCTCCCAGGCATAAAGGTCATTTCCCTGTGGAATGTAATTGCCGAGCAAGGCCTGACGGGAAGCAAAAGAACCGGTGAAGGGCAAAGGGTTACCGTTTTTGATTCCTGCGCCAGCCGCCACGATCCCGAGGTGCGGCATAGCATAAGAACTATTTTAAAAAATTCCGGTTATCAACTGGAGGAATTGCCCTACAGCGGAGAACGCGCTCAGTGTTGCGGCTATGGAGGACAGATACACGCAGTAAATATGCCGCTCCTTGAGCTTATCGTCAGCAACAGGGTGCAGGGAACGCCTTATGATTACATCACCTATTGCACTAACTGCCGCGACACCTTTGCCAGTGCTAAAAAACCGGCAGTCCATATGCTTGATCTGATGTTCCATGAAGATATAAAAGCCCGTGCCGCCAGAAAGCCCCCCTCCCTTACCCAGCGAAGGTTAAACCGCATTCAGCTAAAAAAACAGCTCCTTGAGCAATACGGGGGGAAAGAAATGGAGTCTCCGGCTCGTGATTATGCCAGCATAAAAGTTTTCATATCTCCTGAACTCATGGAGAAGATGGACAGAAATTTAATAATTGCCGAGGACGCCCAGAGAACAATCCATTATTGCGAGACCACCGGGAACAAAATAAAGGATCTCACCACAGGAAACCTAATTGGCCACCTCCAAAACGAAGTGATTACCTTTTGGGTAGTTTACAGACCGGAAGGCGATGGTTTCAGGCTGGTAAGCATCTACAGCCACAGGATGAGCATAGAGGAGGATGTCAAATGACCCCAGCCCAAGATAAACCAGCGCTTATCTGCCTTAAATGCAATGTCCGGCTGGAACTGCGCAAGGCATCCTTTACCTACCTGGGCTTTAACTTCAATACCGAATTGCCGGGATGCCCGGTCTGTGGACAGGTGTACCTGCCGGAGGAACTGGTTGAAGGAAAAGTAAAGGAAGTGGAAATGTCTCTGGAAGACAAGTGAGCTTGTTCACACTAACTAAATCACAAAGGGAGGAAACATAGGCATGGATGTTGGTAATCGTTTGAACGAATTGGGTCTAAAGGGTTATTGCTGCAGCCAGATCATATTACAAATGGGTTTAGACCTCAAAAACAAAACAAATTCCGATTTAATCCAGGCTGTTTCCGGTTTAGGAATGGGGCTCAACGAGGGGCTCTTGTGTGGCTCGCTTACAGGAGGAGCCTGTCTCCTATCATTGCTTGAACCTGAAAAGTCCAAAGATTTTCTTATTAACGATCTGGTTAATTGGTTTAAGAAGGAGTACGGCGAATTATACGGCGGGATCGATTGCCAGGATATTATTGCCGGCAATCCAGATAACCGCAAGCTAAGATGCCCGGAGATAGTCGCTTCTACCTATGCAAAAGTAATAGATTTATTAGAGGAACATGGCTGCAATCTTTCGGAGTGAGAAATGACGTCTTACCCGGCGAAATTTTTGTATAAGGATGTATGGTAATTTGTACAGGACAACACCGCTGGAAAACTGGATCTACGCCAGGATAAAAGGCCACCGTGAAGATACGGGCAAGTTAACCCGCTCCCTCATCGAGAATTACCAGATTCAGAAAGTAAGAGAGATCCTGGCTATGGTTATAGAAAAGAGCCCCTTTTACCGGCAGCGTTTAAGGGGGCTCGACATAGCAAAACTTCGCTCCTTAAAGGATCTCAGGCACCTTCCCTTCACCACACCTGCAGATATCCGCCGGGACCCACTGCAGTTTCTCTGCGTTTCACCCGGCCACATAAAACGGGTGGTAACCCTGAAGAGTTCCGGCACTACGGGTTTGCCCAAGAGATTATTTTTTACTGCTGCAGACCAGGAGCTGACCCGGGACTTTTTCCATCACGGTATGTCCACCCTGGTGCAGCCGGGGGACAAGGTGCTGATCCTGTTGCCAGGGCATGTGCCAGGCAACGTGGGTGATCTGCTGGCTGACGGGTTACGCCGTATGCAGGTGGAGCCCATTCCCTACGGGGTGGTCCGGGACCCTGAAAATGTCCTGGAAATTATGGTCAGGGAACAGGTGGACTCCTTAGTGGGGATACCGACGCAAGTGCTGGCGGTTGCCAGATACAGCCAGTCCAGAAGAGGCAACCGGCAAGTCCGTCTAAAAAGCGCCTTGCTCAGCACGGACCACGTCCCCGATATCATAGTGCGGACTTTGGAGGAAACGTGGGGTTGTCAGGTATTTAACCATTATGGCATGACTGAGATGGGGCTGGGCGGCGGCGTAGAGTGTGAAGCACGAGCGGGCTACCACCTGCGGGAGGCGGATCTGCTTTTTGAAATAATCAATCCCGCCAGCGGCGAAGTTTTGCCGGAAAGCGAAGAAGGCGAAGTAGTTTTTACCACGCTAACCCGTCAAGGTATGCCCCTCATCCGTTACCGCACCGGGGATATGGCCAGGTTCATTCCCCTGCCCTGCCCCTGCGGTACGGTATTAAAGCGCATGTCCCGTGTGAGGGATCGGGTCCAGGGGAGAGTACGCCTAACCGGCGGAGGTCTGCTCAGTATGTCCATGCTGGATGAGGCTATCCTGGCAGTTAACGGCGTAATGGACTTTGAGGCCGCTATCCACGAGCACGAGGGTAAGGACAGGTTGGAGATCAAAGTGCTGGCCGCCCCAGGGGCTGCTGAAGAAATACAGGGCGTAGTTGTCAAAGCATTGACATCTGTTACTGCACTTAACGCGAACATCAACAAAGGAAACTTGATCCTGTCACCCGTCAAGATAGAAACATCACCGAAATTATGGACTCCGGCCAAAAGGATTATCAGGGATTATCGCAGTAGCAAGCCGGCTGACGTTCAATAGACCATAAGAAAAATAGATAAAGCAAGGGGAATTGAGAGATGAAAATCGCTGTCATGGCAAATGGTTGTGATGAAGGAAGCAAGGTTACAGAGAAGTTTGCTGACGCCCAATGGCTATTAATTGCGGATATGGAGAAAAAGCGCATTATTGAAGCAATTGAAAAGAAAGATGGAGATACGGCCAACACAGAGCTGGCCAAAATAATTGTGGAAAGAGATTGCGAGTCGGTGATCTGTGGCCCCATTGAGAAAATTCCCTTTGAGATCCTGGCCGAGAATCATGTGACCAGATCTATGGGGAGCGGGCTTACTGTTATTGATGCGTTGACCTATGAGAGCCAGTTGGAACTCATAACCGATTGCATTGGCGGCACAGGTTGCCCCGGCGAATCAGATTCCAGTGAAACAGGGACCCGCTGTCATGAACATGAACATATATGAAAGCAACAGCTGGATGCAAACACAGCAAGGAGCTATGAGACCGGGCGGATTGCAGCTCACCGGACAATTACTGGAGCTGGCGGCCTTGGTGAACGAGGCGAGGATACTTGACCTTGGCTGCGGCTTAGGCGGTACGGTAAGCAAATTAAAGGAGCTCGGCTACCAGGCAGTGGGCGTGGATATTTCGCCGCTATTGGTCCAACAGGGTCTTATAAAACACCCCGGCACACAGTTAATGGTGGGTGACGCTGCCAATCTGCCATTTGACGCGGAAACTTTTGATGCCGTAATTTGCGAATGCAGCCTTTCCGTGATGCCGGCGCGGCAAGTTTTGCAAGAGTGTAACCGGGTTTTGCAACCTTCCGGTAAGGTCTTGATATCTGATATATACGCGCGTCAAAAACCGCCAATCCCCAGATGGGATGCTCTAGACGTTAATTTGCTGCTGCAAAGTGAGTGGGTGGAATTGTTGGAGCAAAGCGGGTTTGCCGGTATTCAGTTTGTTGACTGCTCGAAAGCCCTGACAGAATTCTTAGTCAAGGCTATTTGGGAACACGGCAGCCTGGAGAACATATTGGACTGCCGGCAATGGAGCCGGATCAAGCCGGCCAAGCCGGGCTATTTTTTAGCTGTGGCAACGAAAACTGTTAGAAAGTGGTGTAAGACGGAGAATGAGCAGCAAGGTTATTTGTAATTGTAATAATGACGCGGCAACCTGTTGTTTGGTACGCGGAGGAGAAAGCAGGATCGTATTGGGAGAAACAGAAAGCCTTTGCCCCATTTGTTTTTCGCGCATCCCGGCCCAAAAAGTCAAATACGGCGCCCAGGTTTTTTTGGAGAAGAGTTGTCCCGCGCACGGCGCTTATAAAACTTTGATCTGGAACGGTCCTCCTGACTATGAAGCATGGGGTATTGAGAAGCTCCCCTCTCCTCCTGTTAATTGCCTCACCAAAACAGACAAAGGCTGCCCTTATGATTGCGGCATTTGTCCCGAGCACCGTCAGAGCACCTGTTGCGTACTGCTGGAGGTTACTAATAGATGCAATCTTTTCTGCCCGGTTTGCTTTGCTGCCGCGCAAGAAAAAGACACTGCCCCTCCCCCCTCTTTGGAGGAAATCGGCGCCTGGTATGATACTTTGCTGCAGTGCGGCGGGCCTTTTAACATCCAATTGTCCGGCGGCGAGCCTACACTGCGTGATGACATTGCGGACATCATCCGGTTGGGCAGGGAAAAGGGTTTCACTTTTTTTCAACTCAATACCAATGGACTGCGCCTGGCAGAAGAGCCGGCCTATGTAAAGACGCTTAAACAGGCAGGGCTTGATTGTGTTTTCTTACAGTTTGACGCTATGAGCGAAGAGCCTTATATATCCATACGGGGCCGCAAACTGCTGCAAACCAAGCTGCAGGCCATCGAAAACTGCATCGAGGCCGGCTTAGGCATTGTCCTGGTCCCAACCCTGGTTCCGGGAGTAAATGAAAAAGAAATCGGTCCGATTCTCCGTTTGGCCATAGAAAAATTGCCTCATATAAGAGGGGTGCATTTTCAGCCCATCAGCTATTTTGGCCGGTACGGAGAACTGCAAGATAAGCGTTTAACCATACCGGATGTGTTGAGGGCTATAGAAGAACAGACCGGCGGGTTGATGAAGGTGGAGGACTTTAAACCGGGTACGGCGGAAAACTCCTATTGTTCCTTCAACGCCAGTTTTTTTTTACAGCCTGACGGCAGACTCAAGGCATTAGCAAAGACACAGGGCTGCTGCTGTGGTTCCCCGGCGCAAATGCCTGTTGGGGATTCCAAAAGAGCCAGGGAGTATGTGGCCCGCCAGTGGAGCAGCGCCCCGGAACCCAAGTATGCAATTTCAAGGTATGCAGAACCAAGCTCTATAGATGAGTTTTTGGAGCGAAAAAAACAGTATACCCTGGCTATATCCGGCATGGCCTTTCAGGATGCCTGGAATCTGGATTTGACCAGGTTAAAGGAATGCTATATTCATGTGGTAAGCCCCGATAAGCGCATGATTCCCTTTTGTGCTTATAATCTTACAAGTATTGAAGGGACACCTTTATACAGGAAATGAGGGGTAAATATAGCCATTCAGGCTAAGGGGACGGTTCCCGGTCATGTGTCTGACTAAAAGAACCGTCCCCTTGTGCGCTTTTATGAGCTTTGTTCAAGGTTTTTAAGTTTTGAAAACTTGTTCCTTAATTCCTCACTGGCATTGATCTTACTGGTCAAAGTGGGCCTGCTAATACCCAAACGCTCAGCCGTTCTACTCAGGTTGCCGTTTTCCTCGATTAATACAGTCTCAATAATAATTTCCTCGCCTAGCTTCATTAAATTATTGCAATCTTTCTTATCTTTGATAATACTCAACTTATCCTTCACCCGCCCGCAGTTATAAGCTTTGACTATTTTTTCAGGCAGCTGAGCAAGAGATAATTTTTGTTGGCCATCTAATAAAACAATTGCTCTTTCAATTACATTCCTTAATTCGCGGATATTACCGCGCCAATAGTAATAAGACAGGGCTACGAAAAACTCATCTTCGATTTGCAGGTTTTGGCTGGAATAGGCATCAATAAAATGTTTGGCTAGGATAGGTATATCATCGTTTCGTTCCCGTAAAGGGGGTAAATTTAGTGTGATTATGCCAATTCGATAATACAAGTCATCCCGGAACTTACCCTTATCAGCTTCTTGTAATAAATCAACTTTTGTGGCTGAGATAATCCTTATGTCGATGGGTATTTCTTTTACCCCACCAACCCTACAGATTGTATTGGTAGAAAGAGCCCGCAGCAATTTAATTTGAATATTTAAGGGCATACTTTCAATTTCATCTAAAAAGAGGGTGCCCCCGCTGGCTATCTCCATTTTACCTATTTTCCCTTTGGTTGAAGCCCCGGTAAAAGCCCCCGGCTCGTACCCAAACAATTCGCTTTCTACTAAATCATGAGGTATGGCTCCACAATTTATGGCAACAAAAGGTTTTCCTTTTCTTGGACTTGCATTGTGAATAGCTTGCGCAAATAATTCTTTACCTGTTCCACTTTCCCCGAAAATTAAAACGGATGAATCCGATTTGGCAACTACACGGGCCATATCCTTGGCCTTTTTCAGGTCTTCGTTGTTGCCGATTATATCATCAAATGTGTAAATTGCTTGATTTCCTTGCGCTTTTTGATCAGGAGTTTGCAACAAGATTATTTTTTCATCGTTGCTATTGCCATCTATTAAATTATTGATAGATAGCAAAAAGGATTTCTTGCTGCCACGGATATCTAGAAAGATCTCTTTGTTCTCAACACACTGATTATTGCCATCTGCAAGGAAGGTAGAAACATATTTTAAAAGTTCCGGCGTAATGTTGGCTTTATTGACACCCAACATGTCAACTATTCTACTATTGTACCAATTGATTGAATCATTACCACTAACAGAAACTATACCTCGAGGTAAATACTCAATTGTATTTTTTATAGCTAAGTCATATACATCCAATTTATCTAAGGCTTTTTCAGTGAAAGATAAGTTGTCAAAAAGCATTGCTAAAAATGATACAAACAGTAAAGTGTCTATTTTATTGTGTTTAAAATTAGTACCTGAAATATTTAATGCACCTATTATTTCACCCTTACTGTTATGAATAGGAGCAGCTGAACAATAAGTTTTGTGTAAATATCTGTTAAAATGCTCAGGCCCTGAAACCTGCACAGCCTTATTTTCCCGTAAGGCAATATTGATGGCATTAGTTCCAACATAGGATTCAGATGCGTTAGAGGGAACCGGATATAGATTTCTAACATTGGATTTCTGGCGCTGATAATTAGATGCAAGTACGTGAAGATTTCTTGCATCTTTATTAAATAACTGGATATTTAAATTTTTCTTTACAGCCATCCTTTGTAAGGCTAACATAATATCGCCAAATTGTTTTGTTAAGTTTTTGCTATTTTTTAGCTCGTTTTCTATTTCTTCCAAGGATAATTCTTCTCTATTATATAAATTGGGATCAACGCCGTAATCCATACTTCTTTCCCATGATTCAAAAATTAACCTTGGCACTATATCTTTATTTATTGGTTTACCTTTAATAAACTTTTCCCACTCATCTCCTATCTTATTGAGCTTTGGCAATGTTACGTCCTCAATGACTATATCGGTCTTTTTCAGAATTTCATTAAAAGAACCGAATAATCTTTTTGATTCCTTAACTGGCATATTTTCACTTCCTTATGTATTAAGTGGGAAGATACCATTTTTATTTTTTCTTTATTATATACTATAAAATATTCTTTTAGAATAATCATTGCTGGTCTTTTCTGAAAAGGGTACCAAATGAGAAAATATCAATTATTTTATAAATGAGCTGCAAAATAATTTTATTTATTTATCTTTGTAAAAAACTTTTACATTTCTTAATTGCAAAAAGCAAAGTATTTTGCTAGTTTTGAAAAACAAGTTTCGGGCCATATTCCCTTTATTTAGAAGTCATAAATGTTTTAAAAATTTTAGTTAGTTTTTTTTGTGTCAATTTTGAAGCTAAAAACGAGATTGCTCACCATAAAATATATATTATTGGGGCAATAAATTACATTTCACTGTAAAAAACCGGTATAATTACTAATTTTGAAAAAAAACTTTACGCTCTCAATGCCAAAAACTAGCCGTGGAGTTAAATTTATTTAAGAGAAATCAATTTGATTATGATAGCTGAATTTGCATTGGCACATGTTTTGCTATAGAAATAAACAAATTTATAAATACCATTAGGAGGTCTGTTTTAATGAAGCAGCAGTACACATTTACCGTTCCAAGTTTTGTTCATTTTGGACCTGGAGTTGCAAAAAAAGCCGGAGAAGTTGCCCTTGAGTTTGGGGCCAAGAAAGTCTTATGCATTTATGACCAAGGGGTTGCCAAAATAGCTGCCGGCATTGCTCAAACGCTTAAGGATGCCGGTCTGGAAGTCTTTGAGTTTGATGGAGTTATCCCCAACCCGACCGACGCAGTGATGGAAGAAGCTGCCAAACTAGGCAGGGAAGCCAATGTCGATATGGTTTTTGGTATCGGCGGGGGCAGTTCTATAGACACTGCCAAAGGTGTTAAGGTCTTATTAACCAACCCCTCACCCATTAACCAGTATATCGGTATGGGCAATATCCCCAATCCAACAAAACCATTATGCTGTATCCCGACCACGGCAGGTACCGGTAGCGAAGTGACCAGCATGACCATTATCACAGAGCCGCAGAACTCCAGAAAGATTGCCGTTGGCGGCAGATACCTTCCTCCGGAAGTCGCTATCGTTGACCCGGAACTGACTTTGGGTATGCCGCCTGCGGTAACAGCCTCAACAGGTATGGATGCCCTCACCCATGCTATTGAAGCTTACACCTGCAAACTGGCAGATCCCATTAACGATGCTCTCTCATTAAAAGCGATTCAGTTGATCTACAACAGCCTGCCCAAAGCAGTCTTTGATGGTGAAGACCTGCAAGCCAGGAGCTGATATGTTACTGGGCAGCATGATGGCCGGTATCGCCTTCAATAATGCTTTTGTAGCCCTGGTACACTCAATTGCCCACCCTCTAAGCGCTCATTGCAATCTGCCTCATGGTGTGGCTAACGCGGCTGTTCTGCCTTATGTTATGGAATACAATGCACCGGTGGTCCCTGAAAAAACTATTGATATCGGTAATGTTATGGGCCTCAATTTGCAAGGTCTGGATAAAGCAGAAGCTTGTAAAAAGGTCGTAGTGGAAGTTTACAATCTTATGAAGTTGGTCAAGATTCCTACTTTGAAGGAAGCCGGGGTTCCTGAATCAATATTAGAAACTATTGCTAAGGATGCCATGCTTGAACCTCCAACATCAGCTAATCCAAGGACCCCAACGGAAGCAGATGTACTTGCCATACTCAAGATGGCATACTAAATCCGATACTTTTAATCAAAACGCTACGGGTTAAACCATGTTAATACTCTGTAATGCTGTGGCGCAGGTTGCGGCTTACTCGTGCTGGCAGCTCCTGCGCCATTATTTAGATAATAAGCCTGATTCGCAAATAGCTAATTAATGAAAAGAGGGAGGTTCAGCTCGTGGAAAATGGAAAAGGCAAAGTAAAATTAGCTATATTGAGTTTTTCAATTTTAATGATGGGCGTCATTGGTATTGCAGGTGGTCTAAGTGTTATTGGTCAACATTTTAGTGATCTACCCCAAACTTCAATCCAATTGCTCATATCGCTTCCCTGTATTGCCATTATTGTGGTTACACTGGTGGCAGGTAAGCTGCAGGAATATATACCAAAGAAAACACTTGTTCTTTTCGGCATTCTATGCTTCCTTATCGGCGGCGTCGCACCAGGATTTATTACTTCATTTACAGCCATACTGGTGTTCAGGGCTATTCTTGGCGTTGGCATCGGCATGTTGCAACCATTATCCTCGGCTCTGGTAGTAGCGTATTTCGATGGTGATGAGCGCTCCAAGGTTATGGGTCAGCAGACTGCAGCTCAAATGCTCGGGTGTGCGGTAATGGTTTTCTTAGGGGGATATCTCGCTGTAATTGGTTGGCATATGACTTTTTATGTACACCTTATCGCCGTACTTTCATTAATCATTGTTCTTATTTGCCTACCGAAGGACAAGCCAGTTAGAAATGCAGCGGCAGCAAATGCGCCGGCAGGGAAAGTTAAGCTTACAAGCGCCACATATGGCTGGATCGCCACTATGTTCCTGTTTTTCATCTCCGGTCAAGTCTACTCGGTATTCATTGCTTTCCTTGTAGAAAGTCAAAAGCTGGGGACTGCCGCCCAGTCCGGGCTGACACTTGCGTTCTTTGCCTTAGGCGGCTTTGTAATGGGAATCATCTTTGGCAAGGTAGCGACCATGGCCAGGAACCTGACTTTATCACTGGGTTTAATTCTGCTGGGTATATCTTATGTAATGATGGCTTATGCGCCAAGTATTAATATGGTCTACGCCGGCAGTGTGGTCTGTGGTTTGGCCTTTTCTATCGTGATGCCTTGCGTAATCGTCGGGACATCACAATCTGTCGATGCCTTCTCCGCTCCCATGGCTATCGCAGCCGTGATGTGCAGCCAGAACCTGGCTCAGTTCTTATCCCCCTACGTGGCAACCCCTATTGCCGTGTCGATGGGTGGAGACGTTAACCAGTCAGCGTTCATATTTGCGGCCGCATTGGCTGTGGTGATGGGCATTTTAGCAGTCTTCTGGGGTTTAGGCAAAAACAAAAGAGAACAATTAACTAATAGCCTGGCTGCATAATTTGATTCATGCAGGCTACCTGATTATTTGATGCCTGATTATTTATGAATGAGAGGGATTACTATGGGAAAATTTTTAAGAGTTAATACCAATACCAAATCAATCGTATTTGAAGAAGCAAAAGAAGAATATACCATGTTTGGCGGCCGTGCCTTAATCGCCAGGCTTCTAAATGATGAAGTTGATCCAAAATGTGATGCATTGGGCCCTGATAACAAATTGATTGTCTGCGGCGGACTGTTAAACGGAACAAGCTTTCCTTGCACCGGCAGGCTCTCGGTAGGTGGGAAAAGCCCGTTAACCGGCGGGATCAAAGAAGCCAACTCCGGCGGTACAGCTGGCCAGATGTTAGCGAGACTTGACCTCAAGGCGATAATTGTGGAGGATAAACCAGCCAATAACGAGTTGTTTATATTAAAGATTGCCAAAGATAAGGCAGATCTCTTACCGGCAGATAGTTACGCAGGCATGAACACTTACGCTTTAACTGAAAGGCTGCATGAAGAATTCGGCGCCAAGGTTGGCCTGATTTTAATCGGTGTGGCAGGGGAAAGGGAATACCGGAGCGCTTCCATTCAGGTAACCGATATGGAAGGGCGTCCCTGCCGGGCAGCAGCCCGGGGCGGTCTTGGAGCTGTGATGGGTTCAAAAGGAATCAAGGCTATAGTTCTGGATGCAACAGGACCTGCTCCGGTAGAATACGCTGACAGGGCAAAGTTCACCACCGCCACAAAGAATTTTGTTGCGGCTGCCAAACAAGATCCTGTGGGTGGACAACTATTTCCTACATTAGGTACCGCAGGACTGGTAAACATGTTGAATGGTCTGGGTGTATTGCCGACACTTAATTTTAGCGACGGCAGATGGGATAAAGCAGAAAACATCTCCGGGGAAAAACTGACTGAGATTCAAAAAACCAGAGGAGGCAGCAATGGCCACAGGTGTATGCCTGGTTGCACAATCTCTTGTTCCAATATTGTTAACGATGAAAATGGCAATTATTTAACAGCAGGTTTCGAATACGAAACAATTGCCTTGAATGGATCAAATTTGGGAATTGATTCATTGGATGCTATCGCCATGATTGATAGGCTTTGTGATGATCTAGGTATAGACACCATAGAAATGGGCGGTATCCTCGGTGTTTGTATGGAAGCTGGGAAAATTGAATTTGGTGATAGCGAGGGCGCCATTAACCTGATTCAGGAAATGAATGAAGGCACGGAACTGGGAAGAATTATTGCAAATGGCGCCAAATACGCCGGTGATTACTTCGGGGTTAAAAGGATTCCGACAGTAAAAGGTCAAACAATGGCTGGCTATGACCCAAGAGGGTTAAAGGGAATAGGCGTTACTTACGCTACCTCGCCCATGGGCGCTGATCATACAGCAGGCAACCCCATCGGCAATCCTACTGTGGATCCCTATAAAAAAGAAGGCCAGGTGGAAGTATCTGCTTTCCTGCAAGCCTTTATGGCTACCTGTGACAGCTTGGGGCTCTGTATGCAAATTTATATGCCTTCACAAGATCCGGCTAATTTAGCATTGCTTCTTGATTTGATGGCCGGGAGATTTGGTGGCGAGTGGGATGCTGATAAGCTGTATGCGCTGGGCAAACAATGCATAGCGCTGGAGTTAGCTTTTAATAAAGGCGCCGGCTTTACCGCTAAAGATGACAGATTGCCTGAGTTTATGTACAGTGAAACTCTACCGTCAACTGAATCTGTATTTGATATTACAGATGAAGAGATGACAAAGGCTCTACCGTTATAAGAGTATTAAAGTATACATCTAAAGACTTATGATAGTTCCCTGGGGCAGGATGTAAGGTTTTATTTACTGCCCCAGGGATGTCTTAAATGTATATTACTGGATGTTGCAGGAGGTGAGAGACAGATGTCCCAAGATAATTTTATTACTATAACCCTCAGATCCCACGTGCCTCCTACAGCCTGTGCTGACATTTTCGATTTGGGAAAACCGTTCCAGGTCAAAGTCAAGCGTAATTCAACTTTAAATGAGTGTTTAGAACAGTTATTTACTACCAATAAAAAGCATATTGGTTTTACATCTATTAATGGACGACTTGCTAAAGAAGATACTACTCTTTCTGAAGGTGATGTTGTATTTGTATATAGCTTAGCCTCAGGCGGTTAGGTGAGAGGGCTTTAATTGACACTCTTTGACCCACGGGGACGGTTCCCGTGGGAAAAGAGTGTCAACAACCCCGTCCCCCTGACACCCTGTCAATTTGACAACTCATCTAAGTACCTTTTCAGCGCGTCTTCCCAATGGGGCAGCCTATTAAAGCCGTGCTTATCAAGCATCTCTTTCGACATGCGTGAATTCAGCGGCCTTCTTGCTCTATCTGGATACTCAGATGTCGGTATTGGATTAACTCTAATATTTATCCCGGCCAGTTCAAAAATCTTTAAAGCAAAGTCATACCGACTGCAGTAACCCTCATTGGCTGCATTGTATGTACCGTAATGCGTAGTCTGGAGCATATCACAGATAAGAACCGCCAAATCCTTTGCATATGTCGGCGATCCAATCTGGTCATTAACCACGTTGATTTCACCCTTTGTTTTGCCGAGCTCCAATATCTTCTTAACAAAGTTGTTACCGTTCTTCCCAAATACCCATGAAGTCCTAATTACAAAATATTTTTCTAATGTTTCTTTAACAACCAATTCACCTTGCGCCTTAGTGTAGCCGTAGTAGTTAAGCGGAGCTGCCGGCTTATCTTCTTTTTGCTCCTCTGTCCCTTCCCCGTCAAATACATAGTCAGAACTAATATATACCATTTTGGCATCTATCTTGCTGCAGGCTTCTGCAATATTTCTTGTCCCAATGACATTTGTTTTATAGCATTGTTCTTGCTCAACCTCTGCTTGATCTGCTGCCGTGTAGGCAGCGCAATGAACAACAACATCCGGTTTATGATTGATAATATATCCTTCCGTCCCAGCCCGATCTGTGATATCAAATTCCTGTCTACCGGCGCCTATACAATCAATACCAAGCAGGTTCAGCCTCTTCACCACATCATAACCCAGCTGACCATTGACACCTGTTACCAATACTTTGATGCTGAAATTCGCATCGCTATCTTTAAAAAATGGCGCCCCCAAATCCTTTTGGGATAATATGAGGTTATGCATACCCCAGTCAATACCGATTTCCGGATCATTATATCTAATGCTGCGATCATGTTCTTTTGAATAATATTCATCAACCTTATATTGCACTTCAACATCATCTGTCAGCGTCAGGATAGCATGACCAAATCCCTTTGGCACGTACAGCTGTTTTTTGTTTTCCGCAGATAATTCAATACTAAAATACTGCTTGTATGTATCAGAGCCTTTTCTTAAGTCAACAACAGTATCAATAACCGCACCTCTGGTACATCTGATTAATTTAGTTTGCGCCATGGGATTGATTTGAAAATGAATACCTCTGAGAGTCCCTTTTTTAGAAGAATAGGAATGATTCTCCTGAACAAAGTCCTCTTCTATTCCGTGAGCAGCAAATGTTTTTTTATTATAACTTTCTGTAAACCAACCTCTATTGTCCCCGTATACATTTGTCTCAATGACAAGCAAACCTTTAAGTTTAGTCTTGGTCACCTTCATTATCAATACCCCTTGTCGATAATAATTGATACCGGAGCTTTACTTCTGCTGCTTTTTTGAGGTATTCCCCGCATGCTTTTTGACACACGGGAATCTTCCCCCTGTGTGCCTGCGTGTCTAGTTGATGAAACCCAATGTTTACGCCCACCTGGTGTTAGGATGTTCTATTTCGTTAACATTCCCGCAGTTTCCTTCATTTTTCTTCCACTGAGATTTTCTTCGCATAGATAAGCCCAATAAAGAAACACTGGCAGCCATTGATGATGTCAACAATAACCGCAACATGAGTAAAACTTTTGATAGTGTCAGCGCTCTTATAGAGGACTTAAATGCTGAAAATTAGATATTCCAGCAAGTTTAAAAAGGACTATAAGCTAATTTTAAAACGTGGCTATGATACACCGGGGTGCTTATAATCTTACAAGTATTGAAGGGACACCTTTACACAGGAAATGAGCGGTAAATATAACCATTCAGACTAAAGGGACGGCTCCGGGTCATGTGCCTGACTCAAAAGAACCGTCCGCGACCACTGAAGGTCACTTTTTCACTGGTCTCGAAACGTCCCCGTGTGTCAATATTTATAGCAATAACTGGCATGATCATTAATAAGCCCGGCAGCTTGCAGGTGTGAATATACTGTTATTGAACCTAAATATGTAAAACCATATGCTTTTAAATCCTTGCTGATTTTATCAGACAAAGCATTTTTTGCAGGGAACCCATTAACATGTTCAGCATAACGGATGGTTTTATCACCTACAAAACCCCATATGTACTTATCAAAAGAGCCAAATTCTTGTTGAATCTTGACAAACGCATTAGCATTTTTTATTATACCTTCAATCTTCCTTCGAGAACGAATAATTTTTTCATTTTTCAATAACCTATCTATATCACTTTCACTGTAGTTAGCAATTTTAATATAATCAAACTGATCAAAAGCCTCTTTCAAAGCCTCTCTTTTCTTTAAAATAGTCAACCAACTTAAGCCACCTTGCATAACCTCTAATAATATATATTCAAAATGAATTTTATCATCATGTACAACATTGCCCCATTCATCATCATGATACTCACGAAGCAATGGGTGTGCATCTGCCCAAGCACAACGTTTCATCTTGAACCTCCTGCGGTCAAATTAACACATGGTCTTCTGTCAAGTTATCGGACAAGTTAAAAGTAGAAATAATCCTAGTTTAATATTTTAGCTTACTAAAGCATTTTCGAAATCATAAGGTGACTTCATACCACAATGCTCATGAATTCTAACGGTGTTATAAAAAGCTTCGATATACTCAAATATCAATTCATGAGCGTGTCTAGCATTTTTGATCACATATCTATTAAGCCATTCTCGCTTTATTAAGGCATGAAATGATTCGATACATGCGTTGTCCCACGGGTTACCCTTACTTGAATAACTGCGAATAAAATGCGCTGCCGGTGTGGTTTCAAGATAACTTTTTGATACATATTGACACCCGCGGTCGGAATGGATAATTACCGGATTGCTGATTTCGCGATTGGCTCTAGCCTTCTCAATGGCTTTTATTACATGCTCTGCGGATAAACTCTCCGATACCTGCCAACCTATGATTTTCCTAGAAAACAGATCCATGACACTAGTTAAATAGACAAAGTCGGAAATGGTGTGAATATAGGTTATATCTGTGACCCAGACTGTATTGGGGGCCTTCGGATTAAAGTCTCGACTAAGAATGTTTTTGAGTTTTTTATCAAAATCAGGATCTATTGTTGTTCTGGTGTAGGGGCTTACCCAGATGGCTTTTATTCCTTCTTCCCGCATATAGTTACCCACAGTTTTCTCAGCGATAACATAGCCTCTTGATTGGAGAATTGATGTTATTTTGGGTGCCCCATAGATTTGATAGGATTCGTTATATATCTCAGTTATTTCGGCTTTGATCTTTTGCTTACGAATTTCTTGATTGGATGGCGTGCGTTTTAGCCAGCTGTAATATCCCGATGAAGAAACGCCCAATAATTTGATCACACTGTTAACAGAAATCTTGCGTTCCTTCGATGCTTGCCATGTCTCTGAATAGATAGATCCTGTTAGTTGTTCAGTATGCCTATAGCCTTTTTTAAGATATCTAGCGCATCCTTTGAATCTCTTAATTCCTTCTTTAAACGAGCGATTTCTTTTTCAGCATCTGAGCTATAATTGCCTGATCCTCTGTGATTAACAGTGCCATTATTTGTATTAGCACTTGCCACCCACTTACTTAAGGCTGACTTGCTAACTTTAAGATCCCCAGCTACTTGTTCTAGGCTTTTGCCGGATGAATGATAATGATTTACAGCATCCTGCTTGAATTCAGCACTATATTGCTTTTTTTGTTTCCCCATTAAACAGTTCCCCCTAGTTAGTTATCTTAATTTTACACTTAACTAGGAAATATCTCTATTTCAGTTGTCCTATTTTCATTCTAGCATCAGTACATACTTACCAGGTATCTGATTCGCAAGCTGCTCTGAAACACCCCGCTGCTATTATCCAACAGCGGGGCATTTGTTGTCACAGCTCAACCGTAGCAATCCTCGGCTCAAAGCAACAGCATGGACGCATGCAAACAATACGCACACCGCTTGCCCTTTGAGGACCCACCTTCATAAATGTGGCAAGAACAGTGGTATTACCACCAAGCCCTAATGCTCCGACTCCTGCGGCATTCACTCTGTCCGTTATTCTTTGCTCCAACTCGGACTGCTTATCATATGTACCATCAACCAAAGATTGAAGCATCATTGATGTCGCTTCATAATGAGACCGGCCAATGCCAACAGCAATAGTACAAGGTGTACAGCCAAGCAGCTTCGTACCTTCCGTTGCCCATGAGACAATTTCATCCATCACGATATCCACGTTGTGTTTATGAAACACTCGATATGTTTTCGCCCTGATAGCAGGCCCTCCGCCAAACATCATAATATGAAGTCTGATCTTATCCTCATCTATTGGTCGTATCAGAATCGGTGCGGCACTAAGTGCGCCAGGGTCGTCGTCCATTCCAAGTGACTGATCAATTCTGTGTGCCTCATCGCCTTTGATTGCCATCGGACGACCGGGTAGTTTCCGGAGTCCCTGCCTTACGCCCTCTTTGATAGATTCCAGCATATCTCCGGTAACAGGACAGTTGGGGCCCACTTCAAGTACAAGGTGTGGAACACCAGTGTCATCACAAAGCGGGCTGTGATTCTTCTCTGCAACAATAGCATTTTCAAGAATTGTCTCCAGCGTCCACCTGGCCTGGCTGTTTGTTTCCCTGGCTATGGCTCTTTCATAAGCAGCTTTTTTATCAGGAAGGAACGTAGAGCCGGATGTCACAAGTCCGCTACTTACTATTTCAATAATTCTATCGTTCATGTGGCACCTCTCAATAAATACTCTTGTTGTGAGCAGCTGCGATTATACAAGGATAGTCCTTTACTTCCAGTTCATAAAAGGCTTCCATGCCAAGCCCGGGAAATGCAACCAATCGCTGTGAGATGGTGTTATTCCAAAGCAATGCTGTGACAGGCGGAATGATTGCAAACACAGAGTTGCACACGTCCAGTTTTGCAATCGTATCTGTACCAATAGCACCTTTGCCAAGATGCAGCCTAACCCCTGCTTCAGACAGTTTTGGGATGCTTCCTTCAATCTCCACTTTATTGCTTGATGTGGGTCCTACGCCAGCAGGACTTACCGCCGAATGGAAGATGACAGAACCTTGCAGATTAATCTCACCAAGTTTTCCCTCATCAACCAACTTGCAGATCTTAGGAAGAACCGAATCCCTGCCGCAGTAAATTTTACCGGAGATATAGACCATATCACCGACTTGAAGTGATTTGACCTCTTCTTCTGATATTGGTGTTTTTATCTCTTTCTTCATAATCATTCCACCGCTGTGGAGAACAAGTTAATGTAGCTGCTTTCATTTTCAATGACGCCGTAGGCTCTGCCACGCATATAAATCTTGGTTGCCCAGCTAGTATGCGGTTTAACCTCGTTCATCTTGTTCCCGCTTGCACCCTTGAACACGCCGCCTTTTTCGCTATTCAGAATGTTCACAGCATCAGTATACAATGCTCCCATAGGGTGAGACAAGCAATCTGAAATCTAAGTTATACTAACATCATGAAAGCAAGAAACAACTACACACCAGAATTCAAAGCCAAGGTTGTCCTGGAGATTCTATCAGAGGTAGAGACAGTCAGCCAGATCGCTGCCAAGTATGAGATAAGTCCAGTGGTTGTCTCCCGCTGGAAGAAAGAGTTCCTGGAACGAGCTTCTGAGATATTTAAGAAAGGGCCTTCTGAAGCCGAAAAAGAACTCGAACATAGTAAAGAGCACATCGCTGAACTTGAGCGCAAAGTGGGCCAGCTTACCTATGAGGTAGACTGGTTGAAAAAAAAATCTACACAAATCCTCGGACCTGATTGGAAGAAAAAAATGCGTTGATCTCAGTGATCCCTGCCTAACCATCAGCCGACAGGCTGAATTGCTGGGCATTAATCGCAGCAGCATATATCGCAATCCTCCGAAAGAGAAAACCATTTCTGACGAGGACTTGTTCATCATGCGCAGGATCGACGAAATACACACTGCTCACCCCACCTGGGGCTATAGAACAATCACGAAGATTATCCGACGCGATGATAAAATCTTAGTTAACCGTAAGAAGATCCGCAGAATGATGAGGGTTATGGGCATTTACACCATCTACCCCAAGCCCAATCTTAGCAAGCGCTATCATGCTCAGTATATCCGCCCGTATCTTCTTAGAAATCTCAAAATTGTGCGCCCAGATCAGGTCTGGGGTATTGATATCACCTATATTCGAATGCAAAAAGGGTTCATGTACTTGTTTATCATAATTGACTGGCACAGCAGGCGCATCTTCGATTACGAGCTTTCGAACACTCTGGAAAAGTCATTTGTTCTGGACTGTTTAAAACGTGCTCTCAGTAACCGTAAACCAGAAATAATCAATAGTGATCAAGGAGGCCACTTTACGAATCCTGACTACATCAAGCTTCTGGAAGAAGCCGATGTTAAAATCTCGATGGATGGTAAAGGCCAGGCTTTAGACAATGTCAGAACCGAACGTTTCTTTAGAACTCTAAAATACGATCTGATCTACATAAATGAATTTGAGACTCCCAGAGAACTGAGAAAATCCGTTAATAGCTATATTCATGAGTACAACACGTACCGGCCACATTCATCAATCGGAGACTTATGCCCAGACCAGGTTTACCGTGGCGAGCTTACCCCAGCTGCCTGAAATACTAAAACAAGAAAGGAGATTAACTTAGAAATCCACTTATCGTGTCTTGACAATAGGGGGCATTATACTTGATCCCCCGGCCCACTACCAGGTCATAGCCCCTGATCATATTTCTGACCATCACTATTTCGCCGGCATACCCGGCTTGATAGAGGTCCACCGCCCCCAGCATCCGCTCCGGCCCGCTGCCCATTAACACCACGATGATATCACTGGGCTGCGGTTCATCTTGCACTACCAGGTAACTGCCCAGGCCGGGCAGGACTATAATTAATGGAACTAAAATAACGGTTATGGCGATAATAAACTTTTTTCGTCTCTTCATAATACCACCCAATTGACACAAAGGAACCGTCCCCCTGTGTCAAATTTACCACTCCCACTCAAACCTCTCAATATCCGTCTCCGCCAATTCCGTCCCAATCTGCACCTCAATAAAATGCAGATCGCATCCCCCATGGGCCCGCAGGGCATGCTTCTGCCCCTTGGTGATATAGGCTACATCCCCGCGCCTTACATTTCTGACATGCCCATCAATCAGCAAATCCCCGGTACCCTCCAAGATGGTCCAGATCTCATCCCTCACCCTATGGGCCTGGTAGCTGATACTATGCCCCGCTTAATAGTCAGATGCTTCGTCAGCGACCTGGTGCCGTCTTCATATTGATTATAGTCCAGCAGCTTGTAATTTCCCCAGCGGCGTTCCTCATACATAGGCCTCTCATTAATCCCGTCCACATAGGATTTCAAATAAGAGCTCTTCTGCTTGTCCGATACCAAAATACCGTCCGGGCTGGCGGCTACAATCATATCTTTCGCGCCCAAAACCACTATGGGAATAGACAGTTCATTAATCACATGGGTATTCACTGTATCCTCGGCCACAATGGCCAGGCCGACGCATTCATCATCCATTTCCTCGGTCAATGTATTCCACGTCCCCAAGTCCTTCCAACTGCCCTCATAGGGAACCATGGCAACAGAAGTCGCCTTCTCCACGACTTCATAATCAAAACTATTTTTCTTAAATGAACTGTAATGCTGCCGCACTTCTTCGAAGGATGAAAAACCTTCAATACCGGCTGCATCCATGCTCTTGTTGACGATACCCATCATAAACCCTAGCTTAAAGGCAAAAACGCCACCGTTCCAAACCGCCCCATCCGCTATTAACCTTTCTGCGACAGCTTCAGCAGGCTTTTCCTTAAAACCTGCGACTTTATAGACATTACAGCCGTATAAATCCCCGGCTGCTCGCACGGAACATGCATCCTCCTGCACCGGCACAATATACCCATACTTGGCGGAGGGATAGGTTGGCTTAATACCCATCAGCACGATATCAGCCACCCGCTTCTTGACAGCATCCTCCATCTGAATTAATGTATGAAAATATTCGATATCCGCATAAGGATCCACCGGCAGCACCAAAACCACCTCGTCCAAATCCACCTTCTTTTCCAGCGCCAGATAGGCCGAGGACAAAGCAATAGCCGGAAAAGTATCCCTCCGTTCCGGCTCCAACACTATATCTACATGATCACCGAGCTGGCTCCTGATCGAGTCCACCTGGGAGGCAACGGTGGCAACAACGATATTTGCCTCAATACCGGCTTTTTTGATCTGGCCAAAAACACGCTGCACCATGGACTCAAATTCGCCCTGTTCATTCTTTAAGAGCTTTAAAAATTGTTTTGACCTGGTATCATTAGACAGGGGCCAGAGCCTCTTGCCCGATCCACCTGATAATAGAATTATGTTCATTATTATTTGCCCCTCCGGTTACTGCGCCATGTAAAAAGCTGCCGTCTCTTCGATAAGCATGGGAGATACTACGGTGACACACGGGAACCGCCCCCGTGTGTCAATTTTACCTTTGATAGAACCCCTTATACCACTCCACAAACCGCCGGATGCCCTCGTGAACAGGCGTGTCCGGCTTAAAACCCACGTCCCGCACCAAATCTGTCACATCCGCATAGGTCCGGTACACTTCCCCCTGCTGCATGGGGTGGAACTCCATGACGGCCTTTTTGCCCACGGCGTCTTCGATGGCGGCGATGAAGTCCATCAGCTTTTCCGGCCGGTTGTTGCCGATGTTGTAGAGCTTGTAGGGGGCATCCCGCATCCCCAGCACCGGGGAGTTTTCAATCAAAGGCAGGATGCCGCCGACGATATCGTCAATGTAGGTGAAATCCCGGTACATGTCGCCGTGATTGAATACCTTTATGGGCCTGTCTTCCAGGATGGCTCTGGTAAAGGAAAAATAGGCCATGTCCGGCCGGCCGTAGGGCCCGTAGACTGTGAAAAAACGCAGGCCCGTGGCGGGTATGCGGTAGAGGTGGCTGTAGGTGTAGGCCATCAGCTCATTGGACTTCTTGGTGGCCGCGTAGAGGCTCACCGGATGGTCCACGAAATCTTCAGTGGCAAAAGGCACTTTTTCGTTATTGCCGTAGACCGAGCTGGAAGAGGCGTACAAAAGGTGCTGCACCGGGTAATGCCGGCAGCATTCCAGGAGGTTAAAAAACCCCACAATGTTGGAGTCGATACAGGCTTTGGGGTTTTTAATGCTGTAGCGCACGCCGGCCTGGGCCGCCAGATTTATGACCACATCAATCCTGTGCTCACGGAACAGGGCCTCCAGGGCCCTTTGGTTCGCCAGGTCTATTTTATAAAAGGTAAACCCCTCGTATTTCCCGAGGATATCCAGCCTGGCATATTTTAGGCTTACTTCGTAATAGTCATTGATATTGTCCAGGCCGATGACGGTACAGTCCAAGTCCAGGAGGCTTTTGGCCACATGCATGCCGATAAACCCGGCCGCGCCCGTCACCAGAAAGGTCTTTTTGTTATCAACCGGTTTAAGCCGCATCGTTATACTCCCACACCGTAATATTTAAAGCCTTTCTCCACCATGCTCTTTTTATCGTAAATATTGCGTAAATCAAAGAAATAATCGCCCGCGCCAATTTCTGCAAACCTGGCAAAATCAAGGTTTCTAAACTCGTTCCACTCAGTGAGGACCACCGTGGCGTCGGAGCCGGCCAGGGCTTCATAAGTATTATCGCACCAGGTGAGGCTGTCCTGGATGGCGGCAAAACGCCAGGCGCCCTCCTTGCGGCCGGCCGGGTCGTAGACCTGCAGCCTGGCGCCGCGCCGCACCAGCTCCGGCAGGATCACCAGGGACGGGGCCTCCCGCAGGTCGTCGGTGTTGGGCTTGAAGGTGACGCCGAGGATGGCCAGGGTTTTATCATGTAGGTCCCCCAGGGCGCCTGCAATCTTTTCGACCATTTTCAACTTCTGGCGCTCGTTGGCCGCCACCGTGGCCTCCACCAGGGACATGGCCTCGCCGCAGTCCCGGGCAATCTTGGCCAGGGCCCTGGTGTCTTTGGGAAAACAGCTGCCGCCAAAGCCGGGGCCCGCGTGCAGGAACTTGGGGGAAATGCGCCCGTCCCGCCCCATCGCCTTGGCCACCTTCTGCACATCCGCGCCCACCTTTTCACAAACGTTGGCTACTTCGTTGATGAAGGTGATCTTCATGGCCAGGAAGGCGTTGGAGGCGTACTTGATCATCTCCGCGGTCTCCAGGTTGGTCTCCACAAAGGGGGTCTCGTTGATATACAGGACCCGGTAGACCTCCTTCATGGTGTGGAAGGCCCGCTGGCTTTCCGCCCCGATGATGACCCGGTCGGGATGCATGAAGTCGTGGACGGCGGAGCCCTCCCGCAAAAACTCCGGGTTGGACACCACATCATAGGGACAGTCCACCCCCCGCCCGGAGAGGATGGACTGCACCGCAGCCTTCACCTGCTGCCCGGTGCCCACCGGCACGGTGGACTTGTTCACGATGGCCTTGTAGCCGTTCATATGGGCGGCAATGCCTGCGGCCGCGTCCAGCACATAATGCAGATCCGCGCTGCCGTCCTCCGCCGGGGGCGTGCCCACGGCGATGAAGATGATATCGTTTTCTGCCACGGCAGACCGGATATCCGTGGTGAAGCGCAGGCGCTGGTAATAGTAGTTGTTCTTAACTATGGGCTCCAGCCCGGGGCTCATAAATGGGAATAACGCCGCTTTTCAGGGCGTTAATCTTATCCCGGTCAACATCAACACAGGTTACTGTGTGGCCAAAGTCGGATAATACGGCGCCGGATACCAGGCCGACGTAGCCGGTGCCGATGACTGCTATTTGGGGCATGGGGTGATCACCTCATTTTTTCATTTAGCCAATAGTTTATTACTTATAATACCACGCCTTTCTTTATAATCTTTGATTTTCTCAAAGAGAGACCCACTACGCCAGGTTTTCTGCTACAGAGGGAATGAGTTCGGCTTGCCGGAACTGTTCTTCTTAAGAGTCAACCTGGCCAGCAGTTACAAACTTTATTAGAAAAAATTTGCTTTATTTTTACAAAAAGTTTATAATGCATAAAACTAATATTGCAATTTACAAAGGAATGATAACTTTGGGAAATACCATTTATGCTTATTGCAATGCATGTGAAACTTATACTGACTTTTGCTTTGATGGTGAAGATTGGGAATGTCAATCATGTAATTCATATAACACACAAAGTGACCATAATGACTCAGAAAATCCATATAATTTAGATTGAAATCCTTATAGTAGTAACAAAGTAAAAGCTTACCACTTTAAGTTGTTTTCTATTGTGCTAGACAAGTTACACCTCTAAATAATACGTATCCGACTTTTCCGGATTAAAGCGCTCATTAGCCCACATGATTGTGACCATGTCTGTATCACCAATGTTTTCGATGTTATGAGTATACCCGGGAGGTATATCAACCACTTCCAGCCTATCGCCACTAACGTAATATTCGATGACTTCATCAGAGCCAACTTTCCGGAAGCGGATAACACCGGTTCCACTGACCACCAGGAACTTTTCATTTTTAGCTGTGGTGCCAATGGTTGCCTTTGGTAATGCCGGGCTTGGAAATATTGACGGATACCTGCCCCCTATCCGGGGTCTTGATAAACTCCGTAAATGAACCCCGCCCATCCACGTTCATTTTCAATGGATAGCTGAACTTATCTTCCGGCAGATAGCTTAAATAGGTACTGTATAATTTCCCGGTAAACCCGTCAGCCATGTTGGGAACAGAGCGCTCTTCACGACTATTTTTAAATGAATATAGTAAATCAACTATTTCCCCAAGAGTAATGGTGTGCACCACCGGAACCGCACAAAAATCTCCAATACAGTTTTCTTTACCTTGCAACGCATTGATAAGTTCCTCTACAACATCGTCTATATAGACTAAATTCATAACCACACTGGGGTCATTTACTGTGATAGGCAATCCACGGGCGATATTATGGCAGAATGTAGCAACTGCACTATTGTAATTAGGCCGGCACCATTTACCGAACACATTGGGAAAACGATAGACAAGTACTTTGGCCCCTGTTTCCCGGCCATAGGCAAACATCAAATCTTCCCCGGCTTTTTTGCTCTCTCCGTATGGGTTATCATAGGTGGCCTGGGTTGATGAGGAAATCAGCACGGGGCAGGTATTGCCATGTTTTTTCAGGGTATCCAGCAATATTTTAGTAAAACCAAAATTGCCAGCCATATACTCCGACTGTTCTTTGGGGCGATTTACACCAGCCAGATGATAGACGAAGTCAGTCTCTTGGCAATAAGCATCAAGAAGGACTGGGTCAGTATCCCTGGCATACTCAAGGATATCCGTATATTTTCGATTTTTTAGCTCAGCGATAAGATTTTTCCCAATGAAACCTTTCGCACCGGTTATTAGTATTTTCATGACTAATTCAACTTTCTCACTATAAGTTCTCCAGGTACTGATCAATTGCTGTTTTCCATCTACCCTTTATTCTCTACTTCCTCCACACCATCCGGTTAACTATCCCGGTATAACTCTGAATTATCTTCACGACTTTTGTGCTCACGTTCTCATCCACATAGTCCGGAACTGTAACCCCCAGGTCACCGTTCTCACCCATCGTAGCTGTTAATGCCTGTTTGAAATATTCAGCTTGTTCTTCCCGCTCCTTCGCTTTTTGTTCTTGTTCCCATGCTTGTTTTCTTGCAAAAAACAAATCTGCATGGTGCTCCCGCCACTGTTCCGCGGTCCGATAGCCACCCTTCCTTCCGAAATTTTCAATATCCGTTCTTCTACAGCAAGTAACTGGTTTTAATTCAGCATCGTGTCCGAATAAAGACATCTGCATTTCATTTCTTGCATAAACACCTTGATGCATCCATAGATGCCCGCCCTCATGCAGACCGGTAAAAAGTTCTAAACCCTCCCTGCCCTCTTCTGTCACATAAAAATCTAAAACAATGGAGTTTTTCTTCAATTTGACCGTATCCAGACACATTTTTTCCCGATCAAAAACCGGTAGCTTTTCCCGGTTGTTGAAAGATGTTACTCCAAGAATTCTCCCTTCATCTTCTTCATAATATATGTGCCTATAATCTAGGTTAGCCCCAAGATAAGATTCAAGGAAATGCTCATATTTTACTTTTCTAGGCTCTTGTAAAAGCTGCGGCTTATAGTCTCCTAATATTATTTCAGCTAACTCATCTATTTCAGCATCGCTTATAATAGGTGTATTATTATTCCTTTTATCCACTCTGTTCCATCTGAATTCGATCAATAATCTTCACCGTCCTTTCGGTACTAAGTTAATACAAGTTTTTTACTCTTGATTCTTGCTCGTTTTTCGGATAAACTGTTTCCAATCTTCTTCACTGATTTCACCAGAATTTGATTTCCTCAGGGCCAAACGGGCCATTTCGCCAATTTCTCCATACATCATAATATCTTCAATATCAGACGGCACTTCTTTACGATCCCTGGCAGCCAAATCAAACATGGTTGCCTTTTCCTCCTCTGTAAGACCTAGTTTTTCAGCAAACATTTCAATTTTGTCTTTGTCAAAGGGTTTTCGTCTGTTATTTTCAACATCACTTAAAAAAGAAAGAGATATGCCGAGCATTTTTGATACTTCTTTGAGAGTCAATTCATCTGGATGATTTATTCTCTTCTTTTTAATGAAATCCCCGAATCTCATGTATTGTTCCTTCATCTGTTACACCTCCCTCCACTGCTATGGGGTGATTGTTGAAAATAAACGTTCCAAGTAACAATTTGTGCTTTTACCCTTATCCGCTTATTTCACCTTATAGCGTAATTATAGAGTAAAAAACACCTCCGTCAAGCATTATTTTCCAATTTGTTTTATTAGCTTAATATTTAATAATCAGGCAAGCTAGAGATCAATATTTCAAATTAACCTTCGGGAGGATATGGATCGTTGCCATGTGAGTCTTTTCTTTGAATTTTTCCGTCTTTTCCGTGAATAATTAGCTCTGTGCCCTGATTTTTACTTATACCTCTTGCTATCTTTTCTGCTTCTGCCTTTGTGTCTGTGTGATGACTAGCTTTCTGACCTCCACCTCTTTTGACATTCCAACCACCATCTGGATTTGGTACTACATGGTGTGTATCCTGTTTTGGCATTTAAGACCTCCTATCATTGGCATATGCTTGCCTGATTATTACCGTATTTGTTTATCAACTATTCATCCATCCCCCTATGCGCCACATTAGCTTCATCAACCCAATCTTCCTCTACATACACCATCCCGCCCCGGCCTTCAACCCGCCTATTAGGGCCTGCCTTATATAATTTACACGATAACGGTCCATAGCAGAATGTTTCAAACCGGTATTTCATTCTGCCCCTGGGGTTCCAATTATCAACTATTATTTCTACCGGCATCCTAGCTCCCCACATACAGCTACTGCATTTACTATCATAAGTCCTGGCTGCCAGTCTCCGATGTCCTCGCTCGCGAAAAACCTCCAGCTCAGGTGCTACCAACTCCCAGGGTGTTGATAGGCTTCCCTGCTTCCCTTCTGCTACCTTGGCTAACTTCGATACTTTATAGTAATCCACTGGCTCCATGTCCGGATCCGGAACAGGAAGGCATACACCGGAGATAATGTCATTAACTTTGAAATTGAACTTAGATTGGGCGGCTTTGCCAATACCGATGGAGAAGGTGGTCTCTTCGTCATCAATGGTTCCGGTGATTTTAATGGCATAGCCCAAATATGTATGAGAGACCTCATCAAATGAACGGGTTAGCCTTATTCGTGGTTGGATTGATGTGATTTGTCCAGAGAAAGATAGTTTACCCATTTGGTAGGTGGCCTCCTCTCTGCTTACAACTCAAATTGCTCCCTAAGATAAAAGTTAAACAGCTTCAAATATTCTAAAGCTCCCCGCTTAAGATCCTCCCGGTTTTTCCACCACTTCTCAGCATTAAAATCATCATACTGAGTAGGGCAGGATAATACTTCTATTTCCCTATCTATAGATTTCATGGCCTTAAAAAAAATCTTCTTTGCCCGCCCAGAATGAGATTTAGATGTGACAATGATCAAAGAATCTATATCTGGCTCACTCTTAAGATACTCCCTCACCGCTATCGCTTCATCTTGGGTGCTTAATGCATCACCGGGCAGCACTGTTACCTTTTCTTCCGGCACCCCTTGCTGTACTGCCACTTCCCTGGCAATATCAGTATCATGCGGGATCTTAACCCCTTGGCTCACACCCAGATCATAACCACTGACCATGTTTCTGACCATCACTATTTCATCTGCATATCCCTGCTTATAAAGATCCACCGCACCCAGCATCCGATCCGGGCCACTGCCCATCAAAACAACCATGATATCACTTTTCTGCGGTTCATCCTCTGCTACCAGGAAACTGCCCAGGGAAGGTAAGGATAATCTTATTAAAGCTACCACAGCCAGAACAACGATAACGGTAATAAGAAGGATTTTTGGCTTCTTCATACACTAACATCCCAACGTCTCATTACAAATTCTCCCGATACCACTCAATCGCTGCCTTAATCCCCCGCTCAAAGCTCCATTCCGGCTCATAGCCCAGCATTTCTCTGGCCTTACTGATATCAGCATTACTATGTTTGATATCCCCGGGCCGATCCGGTCCAAATATTGGCTCGATGTCTTTCCCCAATGCTTTACATAGTTCATGGTAGATATCAATTAAGAATTCTCTGCCCCCGTAAGCGATATTAAACGCCTGGCCTGCTGCCTCACTTGGTGCCAAACAAGCCTTAAGATTAGCTTCAATAACATTTTCAATATATGTAAAGTCTCTCGACTGTTTTCCATCTCCATTAATGGTAGGCTGCTCATCCTTCAAAAGCTGCTTTATAAACTTAGGTATCACAGCAGCATAGGCTCCATCTGGATCCTGTCTCCTGCCAAACACGTTAAAATACCTTAAACCATAAGTATCCAACCCATACAATTCCTTATATAGCCTGCCATACTCTTCATCAACCATCTTCGTTAAAGCATAAGGAGAAAGAAGCTCACCTTCCTGTCCCTCTTTTTTAGGCAGTACCGGATGATCTCCATATACCGATGAGCTGGATGCATAAACAAATTTCTTAACTCCCTGCTGTCTACCGGCCTCCATCATATTAAGGGTACCCCTGATATTAATTTCTTCATATAATAAAGGCATTTCTATGCTGCGAGGTACTGATCCCCAGGCCGCTTGATGCAGTACATAATCCACCCCTTCACAAGCAACCAGGCATGCTTCTAAGTTTCGAATATCATCTTCTATTAGGGTAAAGTTTTTATTATGTAAAAAACCTTCAATGTTTTCTCTCTTCCCGGTGGAGAAGTTGTCCATACATCTTACCTGATAACCCATATCCAAGAGAGCTTCACAAAGGTTAGATCCAATAAAACCTGCTCCCCCGGTAACTAGGAAGATACTATCCCGGTCAAACTCTAAATGTTTATAGCCCACATTATGCTTATAGCTCACCCTAAAGCCTCCAGTACAAATAATCTAGTTCCTCTGCTTCTTTTCTATCAAATATGCCCTTCACATCAATGAGAACATTTTTATTGTTCTCACAACCATTCTCAATTGTTGCAGCTACTTCTTCATTTATTGCGCTAAAGAGATGATTAGGGCAAGCACGATACCAGTCTTTGATTTCCTGCAGGCTTAAGTTAATAAACTCCTCGTGGGCTACGGCAAAAATTACTGCATCCACCCCTCTTAGATCTTCCAACCTATTTAAATGAATCCCGTATTCTCCCTCAACTTCTTGTGCATCAGCCATAGGATCTATTACCTGTACATTAACACCATACTCTTTTAATTCTCTAATAATATCGATTACCCTGGTGTTTCTGCTATCAGGACAATCTTCTTTAAAGGTTATACCCAGGACAGCTACATTGGCTCCCTTGATGGGTTTATTGGCTTGAATCATCTTCTTAACGGTGTTTTCCGCCACATATTTGCCCATATCATCATTGATTCTTCTACCGGATAAGATGATCTGAGCTCCATGATTCTAAAAGGATAAGTAGAAATATACTGATACCTACAGAGTGACAACACGGTTATGGTAGAATCCAGATAAGGGAGGAGAACTACCATGCCGAAGAAAAAACTTTCAAGTGATGATGCCCTGGCCCTGGTTTTAAGTGGATTAAAAGGGGAAGTGCCAGTTTCAGACCTATGCCGAAAATATGGAGTATCCACCGCTACTTATTATAAACTGAGAGACCAGTTTATCGCCGGTGGGGTTCAGGGACTCCAGAACAACGGCAAAACCAACCAGGTTAAAGCCTTAGAACTAAGAATAAAGGATCTCGAACAAGCCCTGGGACGTAAAACCCTGGAGGTAGAGGTACTAAAAAAAACGGAAGATTTCTTCACTCGCAAACTTCGCAAGTAGATCCGGATTACTATACCGAATTAACCACCGAACTCAGAAAAGACGGAATCAGTATCAAAGATGCTGCTGAAATATTGGGAGTGCCGCGCTCACGATTCTATCCCCGTAATCGCAAGAGTGATAGAACTCCTAAACCTAAGCAGAACTATGTACCTGATAAAGAACTATCTGCAGCAATCAAAATGGCTTGTAACCGCTATCCCCTTTATGGCTATCGCCGTATTCGCGTTATACTTAGACGCGAATTTAACATAAATGTCAGTCAGAAACGGGTTAACCGGGTTATGAATAAACTGGGTCTGAGCCAACAGCGGTTGAAAAACCGGCGTATAGTTCAAATGAAAGAACGACCTGGTCAGCCTACTAAGCCCAATCAAATTTGGGAAATGGACATGACCAAGACCTATCTTACTGGTTACGGCTGGCTCTATATTATGGCAATAATTGACCGCTATGATCGTTCTATAGTTGGCTATGAAATCAACTCCCGATCCAGAGCCACCGAGTGGTTAATCGCCTTTGACAAAGCTGTCAAGAACCGTTTCCCTGAAGGGACCAGGGATCAAGGCCTAATACTTCAAGTAGATAATGGCTGCCAGCCAACCAGCCATAAGTTTGTTAAGGAGTTGTCCACTTGTGACGTAGCTCTTTTGTATTCGGCCTATGCTACACCAGAACATAATGCTCATATTGAACGTTTTTTCCGTACTCTCAAGGAAGAAGAACTCTACTACAACCTGTACGAGACTTATAGTGAAGCAATTACCTCTATAGAGGCTTACATAGATTTCTATAACAACAACCGTATCCATTCAGCTCTGGGATATTTAACCCCAGCTGAATATTACCAGCAAAGTATTCTACAAAATGTTGCCTAACTGTGTTGACAATATGGGGGGCAGTACAGAAATAAATGTACATTTAAAACGTCAAGTAAAAAATTGATATTTCTTCGTATTCATCTGGTTTTTACAAAAAAAATAACCCACCAAGATTATCTCTAACCTCGGTACTCTACCGAAGTAAGATTCTATCTTAGTGGGTTTATCAATAATATAAATAATGTTTACCACAATGTGATGAACCTACCTCTAGTCTCACTATTAGTAATCTGGTCACCTAGCGGTTTCTCTCATTTGAACCTATTATTACCTTATTCGGGATGTTGACTGGTGTGATAGCCGAGGTGTTAGCTTATTATGATCGCTTGAGGAGAAACTAAACTTTGGGGCTAGTTTACTGGGACACAATAGCTTAAATCCATCCATTCCCCCCGCACAATAATGGCCTATACCCGATTTGTCGGACACACAGTAGTTAGGTAAAATAACAACTGTGGAGGGATTAATAAATGGGGAACAATGGAAAACGTTATGATACTGAATTCAGGGCAGATGCAACCAGATTAGTTAAAGAAAACGGCAGATCAGTCGCAAGTGTGGCAAAGGATCTGGGAATAAATCCACAGACTCTGAGAAATTGGTTAGGAGAAGATAAAAAGAGACAATCTCCTGATAAAGCAAGGATAATGGAGCTGGAGGCTGAATTAAGAGCTGAAAAGCGTAGAAATACTGACTTAGAGGAGTCGGTAGCAATATTAAAAAAAGCTGCGGCCATCTTCGCGACAAGCAACCGGAAGTAACCTATAAATTTATCAAGGAACATAGCTCCGTATTCCCGGTTGAGAAGATGTGCCAGGTCCTCGAAGTATCGCGGAGCGGCTATTATGATTGGAAAGACCGGCTCCCAAGTAAACGTAAGCTTGAGAACCAAGAAATACTTAAAACTGCCCAACAAAGTTACGATGAATGTCATGGCATGTGCGGTCTGGACAAAATCCTTGCGGATGTAAGGGAAAAGTTTCCCCATTGCAGCCGTAAGAGACTTTACGAAATCCAGAAGAAAAACAAGCTATATGCAAAACGGAAAAAGAAATTTAAAGCTACAACAAATTCCAATCATAAACTGCCAGTGGCAGAAAACCTTTTAAATCAGGATTTTACGACCAATAGACCGGCTGCCGTGTGGGTAACGGATATCAGTTACATAAACACTTATGAAGGATGGCTGTACCTGGCCACTGTAAAAGATATATTCACCAAGGAGATAGTGGGCTGGGCAACAGACAATAACATGAGAACAGAGCTTTGTATTAGAGCTCTAGAGAATGCTGTCAGAAGACATAAACCACCCAAGGGAATTATTCACCATTCAGATCGAGGCGTACAATACTGCAGCAGGGACTATCAGGCGGTTCTGAAAAAATACGGAATGATCTGCAGCATGAGCCGGAAAGGTAATTGTTATGATAACGCCTGTGCGGAGACGTTTTTCAGCACTATAAAATGTGAGATGCTCTACCATAAACGCTATATGACTCGGGAACAGGCCCGCCAGGACATCTTTTGGTATATAGAAGTGTTCTATAACCGCAAAAGGAGGCACCAAGCCCTGGGATACATAACCCCGGCGGCATTTAAACAAAGATATTTGGGGCAAAAGGCAGCTTAAAAAGCTGGAATTATGAAATATTGAGCAATATTGCGATTCCGTGAGAAAACCTAACTATGGACTGTCTGTTTTATCGGGAAAACCCCATAATCTAATCAACTTTAACAGAATAATAACGTTGATTATTACTACTTGGTTTATCCGGAATGGTTCTTTTAATTATTCCCTTTTCAATGAGTGGATCGACAATACTCTTCTTCATTGAAGGTGCATGTTTATAGTTTTTAAAAAATTGATGCATTTCGTGAATACTTTTAGGTGTTCTGCAAAATTTTATTAATGCCTTTACCTCCGGTCCATTCAGATATCGCTCTTTTTCTTCTATCTTTCTTCTATGCTCGTAATCCTTTATTCTCTGCTTGAAATTTACATAATTATTTGGTGCGGACCACTCTAGCCCTAAGTGGAGACTATAAGTCACTTTTCCGTCCTCATGCAAAATTCCTTCTTTAATAAAAGTCTTATAAACGGTATCAAGGAATTCTGGAATGTTTAGATAGAATCCATAATCATCTTTCGTAGGCTCAGTATAATTCTTTAGATTTGTTTCTAAAACTTGTAAGTGATGAACAACCATATCCAGCTGTTCTTCTCTTTTATCAAAGTCTATAATCAGCTTTCTTAATTCTAAAACTCTATTTGTTAACTCATCAACCTTCTTTGTATTTTTTCCTTTTTTTCCTAATCCTTCTTTCACTACTTGATGCAGCTGATGACTAAGCTCATTGATTTTAATTTTTATATTCTCTCTTTCTTCCTTTTCTGATTCAGATAAACTTAACGTTTCAATTAAGTTATTAATTGCTGCTTGAAACAACGGATTAAACTTCATATCCATAAGAAACTGAGAGAAGTTTTGTTCCAAGTATTCCTGCGAAAATCCTCCCACTGTGCAATATCCTCTAAATCCATCCATACATCTCCATTTTTTATAAACATAAGGTTTTGAGCCTGCTTTGGCATAAGATATGGTTGCACCGCATTTACCACATTTAAGCCGTTTGTTAAAAACTTCATTCTTTCCATTATCCTTAAGACTAGGTGGTTTTTCATTTTTTTTACTTTTGTTTTTTCGAATCATAATTCTTTCCTGGACCTGCTCCCAAAGATCTTGCTCAATAATTGGCTGATGGTGATCTTCGACTAGAAACATTGGTTTTTCCCCATGGTTTTTCTTGATTTTTTTTTCTACAGTTAAAGTCGAATAAAATCGTTGGAATAAATAATCACCATTATATCTCTCTGAGTTCAGGATTTCTTTTATTGTATCAAAGCTCCAATTCTTTTTACCTTCTGGAGTTTTTATGCCTTCAGTAGTTAAATCATGTGCTATTTTCCTTTCACTTTTACCTTGCAAAAACTCTTTATAAATTCTTCGCACTACTCTAGCTTCTTCTTCAACTATTATCCACTCACTATTTTTACCATACTTATAGCCATATCCTAGCATCGCAGGTTTAATGATTCCTCGACCCGCTAAATTCTTTTTACTCCAAGCCACAGATTTTCCTAAGTTTATGGACTCCTCTTGGCTAAGAGATCCAAGTATTGTTAATAGTGCTTGGCTGCGTAAGTCTTTAGTTAAAATATTTTCCTTCTCGAATTTGATATACACAGGAGGTTTTAAGGTTGCAAGCATTCTAGTGTAATATAAAATATCAACTGTATTCCTCGCAAATCTCGAGATGGATTTTGTGATAATCAAATCAATCTTCCCGGATTTACAGTCTTCAATCATCCTGTTAAATTCTTTTCTATTTTTTGTAGAAGTTCCTGATAATCCCTCATCCGCATAGATCCCCACAAACTCATAATTGGGCTGGCTAATAATATAAAAGGAATAAAACGCCAATTGTGTTTTAAAGCTATTTAACTGTTCTTCGCTATCTGTTGATACTCTAACTTGACTTTGAAACTTTAAATTCAGAAACTCCCTAATACCAAGGGCACTGAAAAAGTCCGACCCATTTGTGGCGGACTTTCTTGCATAAAAATGGTATAATTTATACAGAAAAAGCGAGCAGAATCAAGGGGTTGAGAGGATTTATGTTGAGAGACTTTGGTCAAATTACGATGCCGCTTTCACCATATCAGGGCATATATGATTTGGTCGTATCAAAGGATCATCTGCTTCGGCAGATCAAAGAAAATATAGATTTCAGCTTTGTGAATCCAATGCTCAAAAAGCAGTATTGTGAGGCATTTGGCCGCCCTGCAAAAGAGCCCGAAATGATGTTCAAGCTGATGTTTTTGAAAAAGCTGTATGATCTTTCGGACGTGCGCTTAATTTCTCAAGCTCAAACCGATATGGCATACAAGTATTTTCTGGATTTAGATCCCGAAGCTGAAATGGTTGACCCGAGTTTAATGACTAAATTTCGAAAAACACGCATAACAGAAGACATACTGGAAGAAATGCTGAAAGAGACAATTCGACAGGCGATTGAGAAAGGCATAATCAAAAGCAAAACAATAATAGTTGATTCTACGCATACCAACGCTAATGTCAGAGCCAAAACCGTGACGCAGGTTCTGCGTGAATTGAGCCGGGGACTGCGCAAGGAAATTTACAAGTCAATGTATGACTTGTCGGAGAAATTCCCTGATAAGCCGGATGAAACCGCCGACTTGGAAGAAGAAATTGAGTATACTCAAAAACTGCTTGAAAGCATTCGCGAGGGTGTGGAAAGCAGTGACAACAAATTGCTGAAATCGCTGTATAACAGGATAAAAGAACTTTTGGATACCAACCGCATACGTGAAATCCGTTCAAAAGACGATGAAGACGCACGGTTTGGTCATAAAAAAGTCAGCAGCACTTTTTTTGGTTTCAAGAATCATCTTGCAATGACTGAAGAACGAATCGTGACGGGAATCGAAGTTACGAACGGCGGCGAGCCGGACGGCAAACAGCTTGCCGCATTGCTTGAGAAATCTCAAAGTAACGGCGTCGAAGTTAAGGAAATCGTCGGGGACATGGCTTATGTAAGCGAGGGAAACCTTGATGTCTGCGAAGAAAACGGTGTTACACTGATTGCCAAAACAAATTCAGCCGTAGCAGCTGCCGCCGCAGCACCGCTTGATGGGGGTTTTAGTTTTAACAAAGATGCAGGGATGCTGCAATGCCCAGCCGGAGAACTTGCAATAAATAAGAGAAGTCACCCGGCGAAAAACGGCAACACTTACCTCAATTTCACATTCAGCTCAGTCAAATGCCGAAAATGTCCGCTCCGCGAGCAGTGCCGAATAGGGAAATCTAAAACCAGGAGCTACAACATTACACAGCCGAGCGAGAAAAATCGTCAAAGGCTTGCGTTTGAAGCAAGCGAAGCTTTTAAAGAACGGCTAAAAATCCGGCATAGCATCGAAGAAAAGAATGGTGAAATGAAAGTGGCACATGGTCTCGGCAGAGCCGATTCCGTGGGGCTTGCCGCCATGCGATTGCAAACGTATTTTACGGTGATTGCGGTAAATATCAAGAGGATAGTAAAGTTAGCAATGCCAATTACCGCCTGATAGAGGCGATTTTTATTTCTACTGTTATTTTACATCCTTTTACCCATTCCAAAGACTGAAAAATCCACGCCAAAAACGTGGATTTTTCAGTGCCCTTAATACCAAGGCTTTGAAGGTAATATCAACAGACGTACCACTACACTCATTCCGTTTCAGGAAAGAGCGTCAGATTAGTATATTCTGGTATTTCTTGCTCTTTTGTATGTTTGCTTTTGTTTTCTAACCTAGCGATCTGCAGCGGTGGGCGAAGGCCGAGTGCCTTGAAGGCTTCGTTAGCTTTGCCGACCAATTCTGTGCGGCACAAGTACCGGTCCTCACCGATGGTCATTTCAACAGCCCTTAGCTGTTGCAAATCTCGTAGCAAATAAAGGTACTCGACTTCAATATTTTTCTCAAGAAGCTTTCTTCGCAGGGCCGACTCCAGTACCAGGGCTAGGAAGCAAACCATAATGTGGCCACGTACCCGGCTGTCTTTCCAGTGGTAGACCGGACGTAAATCCAGGCTGGATTTAATCTCCCGAAAAGCCCGTTCCACCCGCCACAGATCTTTGTAGGCCAAGGCTACCTCGGCGGTTTCAAGCTGAGAGTTGGTGCGAAGCACATACTTACCGTCATAGCGGGCTTCTCTTTTCAAGAGTTGCTGGTTAATGCCGACGACGGCGTCTTTATTCAGCAACAGGTAGCGGCGGTAACCGCTATTACCGACCAGTGACTTCACCCCGTTGTTTTTTAGCTGACTTTCTAACTTTGCAACCATTTCCGCCCGGGCCTTTTTGTCATACTCAGCCTGCAGAGGGTTGTAGCAGATAATGTAGCGGTTGGCATCATGCCAGACTTCTTTAACTCTGAGTTTATCCCGTACCACTTTGTATTTGCCGCCGGTTTTCAGTACCTCGCCAACTTCTTTGGCTTTGCGCATGCGCATACCGACGATATATTCAATGTGGTTTCGGTCCAGTTCGTCTAATATTTCTTTACTCACCATGCCCCGGTCTCCGACAAAGACCACCCGGCCCAAGTTAAAACGTTTGCGCATATCAGCAATGATTTGCCTGAAAGTTGCAGAATCAGGGGTGTTGCCCGGAAAAACCTCATGGGCGATAGGGATACCTGTCTGAGTCATCACAATCCCAATCATCACCTGAAGACGATCCGGACGATGATCTTTGGAATAACCATAGTGAGCCAGTTCAGCAGGTCCTTTTCCTTCGAAATATGTAGAGGTAGTATCCCAGAAGATCATGTCCACCTTTAAGTCAAAGTAGCTCTGGGTACTATGATATAGTTCCAGTTCGATGCTTTCCTTGTGTTCGGCCAGCAAATCAAGGGACCTATAAAAATGGTGTAATTCCAGTTTTGCAAAAGCCGGCCTATACACCTCATTAATCCAATGATTCACACCACGCTTGGAGAGCGGATCGCTGATTCTATTGAGCACCATAGCATAAACTGCTTCGGCTAGTTGTTCAGATGTATAGGTACTGGCGAAAGACTTCTGCAAGATAACATCCAGATGAAGCTTGTCCCAGAGATGGTGAAAGATGAATTCGAGTCCCCATTCTTTGGCGTTGTGTACCAGTAATTTTTGAGCCTCTGACTGGATCCACTTTTTCTCTGAGAATTTGGCCAAGCTGGCGATCAAGCGGTCGATATCCCCATCTTGCAGGTCTTCAATGCGGCCCATGTTCAAGAGGACCTTTTGGCGCACCTTATCGTTCTCGCGAACGGATTCAACAATCTGTATGTAGGTTCTTTTAGAACCATCTTTGTTTGTAAATGTTTTAGTTCTCGCATACATGGCACCTATATTATACCATATTGACCTGATTTAAGGAAGAAGCAATTTACTAAACGTGGCAGCACAAATTTGAAATTTTCAGAAACGACCCCTTGATTTTACTGGGTTTGCTGGCTCAAAAGGAGCAAAAACCGTCGAAAAGTTTCAAACTTGAGGAAAACAAATATGTCCGTGGATTTCGAATGCTTACCCTGGGCTGGTCGGATGGCAATACTTTTCTCCCAGTTGCCTTTTCCTTGCTCAGTTCCGAAAATGAGCGTAACCGACTGTGTGGCATTGACCCGCGTCTTGATAAGCGTACTACTGGCTACAAAAGAAGAATGGAAAGCATCAAAAAGTCTACCGAAGTAATGTTTGACCTCTTGCGCCAAGCCCAGGAACACGGTATCCAGGCAAGGTATCTTCTTTTTGATAGCTGGTTTTCCTTTCCGTCCATTATCTGTAAGGTCCGTGAGCACCGCCTTCATGTGATATGCATGCTTAAATCATTGAAAAAGGTACTGTACACTTATAAAGGGGAAAAGATGAATCTTGATACCCTTTACAAGGAACTCCTCAAAAAACCCGGCAGAGCTAAGATATTAGCAAATGCCATTGTTGTCATCGGCAATGATTCTGATGGTAATCCAATACCGGCCCGGATTTTATTTGTACGGGACCGTAATAGGTCAAAAAAATGGTTGGCATTGCTTACCACTGATCTAGAGTTGACCGATGAAGAAATCATCCGGCTCTACAGTAAACGCTGGAATATCGAAGTGTTCTTTAAAACCACCAAATCATTTTTGAACCTGGCCAAGGAGTTCCAGGGGAGATCTTATGATTCCATGGTGGCCCATACCACAATCGTATTCTGCCGTTACATTATGCTTGCTCTGGAAAACCGGGAAAGCAAGGACCCAAGGACGCTAGGCAACCTATTTTATCTATGCTGTGACGAGCTTAAAGATATTAGTTTTTTTGAAGCATTTCAACTGATATTAACAATGCTTGAAAATACCTTGAGAAGGTATCTCACAATAACAGATCGTGCTTTACAGGATTTAATTCAAGAGTTCATAGCCTGTCTGCCCTCATTTTTAAAGGGCCGGCTTCAACTTCCGTCCTGCGAAAGTTGAGTTATTAAAGCTACAACAACCAGAATAACGATAACGGTAGTAAAAAGCTTCTTGGGTTTCTTCATGTATCAACATCCATATATCTTTACTCTTCAAACCCTTTTTCAAATCGCCAAGCATCCCGGCACATGTCTATAATATCGCGCTTGGCCTTCCAGCCCAGTTCTCTTTCAGCTTTACTGGAATCAGCATAACACTCGGCAATATCCCCAGGCCTGGTAAGCGTCAAACAGGCCAGTACCTACTAAATGTAGGTATCACCAGAAGCCATCATGGGCAACACTTTTTACCTTATTATACTGTCTTCGGAGCAGCTGTTTAAATTCTGTATCCGATAGTCCATCACCCGCATCCACACCGTCTTCCGAAAGCAAATCATAAAAATATTCGGCATAGTCCCTATCTTCCCGCACCATTTTCTTGTAACGGGCTAAGATCTCAGTCTGAAAATCTAATTCGAATATATACCGGGGAGTTTTGCCTGACAGGTATTCATTTACCAATTCCATCATGTAATCAATATTCTTTCCCATATCAGTCTTCCTCCCAGGCATATTTTTTCGGTTTTGCATTACCAGGCTGCGGGGCGAATACCTTTTCCGGTATAGCTACACTGTCAGGCAGGAAGTCTTCTACTGCAGATATGTAACCTGCTTTTCCCAAGTTGGGGGCATTGGTAAAAATCCATGTCAAATATTCAAATGGATTCAAACCATTTTCCCTTGCGCTTACAATCAGGCTGTAATAAATTGCACTGGCCTTGGCGCCGTTTGGCGTGTTAGCAAAAAGCCAATTCTTGCGACCAATTACAAATGGTTTAATACTGCGTTCCGCACGATTGTTTGAAATTTCAAGGCGGCCGTCAAGCAGATATCTTTCAAGATATTTTCGCTGAGATTTTGCGTAATATATCGCTTTGCCAAGAAGGGTTTTAGGCAAGGCAGCGGTACTTTCAATCCAATTGTAAAATTCAGCAAACAAAGGCCTTGATAGTCGTTCGCGTTCCATGAAGCGGTTATCGGGGGTAAGTGAAGCAAACTGTTTTTCGAGATGAAACAGTTTGTCACAATAGGAAACTCCCTTTGCCGCATTGGATTCCGCTTGTTTCTCTTTGGGCAAGGTTTTCAATGCATCAAAAAATTTCCGCCTCAGATGTGCCAGGCAGCCTACGACGATTATGCTCTCAGGCAGTTTGTGATAGCCTTCATATCCATCGCAATGTAAATATCCTTTGAAATTCTTTAAAAACGCTTCCGGATGTATACGCTTTCTATCGGGTTGATAGTCATAAAGTACGATCTGGTTTTTGGCCTCTCCGCTGGTGCGGTACAGCCACATGTAACTTTTTGATTGTGCCGCTTTCCCCGGTTCTTTTAGCACCTGCAGGGTAGTTTCATCGGCGTGAAGCACTTCATGCTTACATATCTTAAGCTTCATCTCTTCATATATCGGTTCCAGCCAGTTCTCACTGGCTTTGATCAGCCAATTTGACATAGTCTGCCGGGAAAGCAGGATGCCGTTTTGCTTCCATTCCTGCTCCTGTCTGTAAAGAGGTGAAGCCATCATGAATTTCTGCACTGCTATGTGGGCAATTGTTTCGGGTGCGGCGAATCCACCTTTTATGACGGGTTCTGGCATATCTGCCTTTACGATAGGAACATGATCGGAAGTTTCTTCACAATTCCGGCAGGCATAAACATGCTGCACATGTCGAGTAATTACTGCTTTTGCAGGAATTATCTTTAGTTCTTCGCGGGTTTCTTTTCCCATTGTATGCATCTTGCTGCTGCATTCCGGGCAGATACAATCTTCAGCCGGCAGCTCGTATTCAATTATCTCAACAGGTAAGTCCTCCGGCAATTTGTCAGTTGTAAGACGTGTCCGTTTGCGATAATGGGCCTTTACCTCAGTAATTCTCGGTTCCGGTATGGTCATATCCGCGTTTGATTCGGCCTCGTTGAATAAAGACACTTGGGGACCATCAGTTTTTTCGCTTGATGCCCCAAATTGCTTATGCTTCGCAAGGCGGATCTGTGACATAAACCACTGTAACTGCTGTTCTAATTCAGCGATCCTGCGATCTTTTTCTTCAATTACTTCTAGCAGTTTTTCTGCTGAATCAGTTTGTGTTTTCATAATAAAATTATACCAAAAAATCTGCTAAAAAGTTAGATTTTATGCGCTTTTAAGACCTTTTTCGAGATATATGCTTTAAGAAATTTGCCGCTCGAAAACTTCTTCTCTCTTCAGTTTTTTCTCTAGTTTCGCACCTTCTATTAAGTATGATAGTTCCCTGGTCTCAAGCAGCATAGTAGCGCTGTCTCCTTTTGCCGGCCAGCGAAAATGACCACGCTCCAAACGCTTAAAATACAGCCAGAATCCATCGCCGTCCCATTCCAGGATTTTTATCCTATCCCGGTTCCTATTACAGAATACAAACATTGCTTCCGAAAATGGATCAAGAGAAAAGCTGTCTTTAACAAGCATCATCAGACCATTAATAGATTTCCTCATATCTGTATGTCCGCAGCATATGTATACTGGTTTTTCGCCCCATCTCATCATAGTGCCCTTAATATTCGGCATACTTTTTTTAATAGTTCAGGATCCGTCTTTTCATCTACGGTGATATGGCAGCCACCAATTTCAATATCCAGCGTTGTTTTCGTTTCTTGCTTTGGTTCAAGCTGCATCCATCCCTTTGGCACTATATCTGCGGGTTCTCCCAATTTTAAAAGTCCTTCACAGGTTGCCTTTCGCAGCTTCCGCTGCCAGTAGAAGTATTTATTCCTACTTATTCCTTTATCCTGGCAAAATTCCTTAATGTTTTGCCCGCTGCACTTCTGTTCCTGTATCACGTGCATCCATTGTGATAACCGATACTCCGCTGCAACTTTATGTGTATCCATACAATCACTCCGTTCCAGGTTGAAAAAGTTTGCTTGCTTTTTCAACTTTTTCAACCTATTCATAGTGATTGTACTACCTTCAAAACTTCTATTCTATGTGATGGTTTATTTGACGCTTACTGTCAATTAATACGAAACTTTAGCAACAAAAAAAGGTCTCTAAAGAGACCTTTTTCTCTTTAGAGACCTTTAACTGCTTCGCTACTTGATGATCAGGCTTTCGGCGTTCTGGGCTCTTGAGGCGCCGTTATTGTCGTAGAGGGTGAACAGGAAGCGGTAGGTCCCCTTGTCGTAGCCGGCGGGAATAGTCAGGGTGGCGCTGCCGGCGGAAATGCTGACAGGCAGGTCCTTCTGGCTGGATATATTGACATAAACCGGCCCGTATTTGCGCTGCAAGGTTGACTTTACAGTGCCTGCTCCCAGGGTTTCAATGTTATAAACCACAGGAATGGATTCTGACGATTCGTCAAAAACCCTCGTCGGGGCGTTTACCCTTATGGCATATTGCACAGGCGCCTCTACCGCAAGGGTTGTCGCGCCGCTTGCCAGCATATAGCCCTCGCGGGGCGAGGCAACAGCTTCACTGGCGTAAGCCCTGACCTGAAGGTCATAGCTCCCCGCAACAAGCGGGTTTACACAACCAGACATATCAATAGTGACGGCATTATCCCCGAACACCGCTGCCGTAAAGGCATAAGGCAGGTTTGAGGTCATAATGGTCCCGTTTATCTTTGTGCCTACCGGGAAAGGTACCACTGCCCCATCCTGCGCCAATTGCAGTTCAAAGGCATAATTCTTCCCCTCCGTCTTATAGTCATAACCTTCCACCAGCGTACTGGAAAAGTTTATATTATCTACAAAGCCGTTTTCCCCCGCCTGCGGTGAGCGTATAGGTGTTGACCCCTGCAACTGTAACCGAAGGCATCGTGCCGGAAACGGCGCCGGAGGTGGGCAACAATTCCACTTTATAGGTTCCGGTGGCAACACCAGGCGCTGTTTTTGAAAAATCAAATATAAACAAGTAATCTTTTGTTGTCTCAGCCGGCGCCGGCGCTGCAGGGGTGTAGTTGTCCGTCGTACTGCCCATCTTTATAAATTCACTGAGTGCAAGTCTTGTATCTAATTCAGATGAAAGATTTTTATAATAATATACACCGTCAACCAGCATAATAACTGAGGTGTTGGCCGGCAGCGGAACCACCGTCCCTTCCTCAGCCAGGCCAAGGGTTTGGGTTTCCAGATTTATGCTTTCGTTATAACCCACGCAAAAGGCCGTTGTAAAAACACTGTCTGCCGTGATGGTTGCCGCAACACCGTCTCCCAGTAACGCAGCAGTATAATATCTGCCTTCTTTTATGATAGCATTTAAAATTTCAACTGCAGCATCGGGCGCAGATCCCCCGGGCACTGGGGTACCTTCCTCGTCCTCCGACCATATATCATCACCCGCAGGGTTATCACTGTTGAGCTCCTCGATAACTTCTTCCCAGGTCATATCGCCGAAGGGAACCGCACCATCTTCTGCCCAGACATCGCCGCCTCCCGTCCCTGCCGGAGCATTGCTGTAATAATTGTTCCAGGCATCCTCAGTAGTTAAGGGATACTCAGATATGCCAATTATACCGCCCACATTGATTTTCCCTTCAACATTAGCATTGCCGGTCACAGAGCCCAGGTTTAAATTGTTGTTGATGGTGGAGGCGGGATCCGACCAGTTTCCAACGCCTACTATGCCGCCTATTCCGTTACTTGCTCCTTCTTCGCCAGTAACGGGATCTGAGGTAGCGGTGACTGCTCCTTTATTTAAACAATTGCTCACGGTGTTGTGGCTATCGGCATACCCTGCCACCCCGCCTATACGGAAGTCAATTCCCGTCACTGCACCACTGTTGACACAAACCGTGATAACGCCGTCGGTGTAACCAGCTACGCCTCCCACATCAGATCTGCCCGTTACAGGTCCCGTATTGGAGCAGGCGCTCACTTCGCTGCCTGTACCGGCATATCCCACCACGCCTCCGACGTAAAAATCGATGCCAGTCACTGTACCGCTGGAGCTGCAGCCAGTTATAACACCCTGTGTTTGACCGGCCACGCCTCCGACATTTTCTCTTCCGTCTACAGTTCCTGAAACAGTACAGTTATTTATTTCGCTGTCAGCACCGGCAGAGCCGGCTATACCCCCTGTATTCTTAGCTCCTGTTACAGTACTGCTTATGTAGCATTCTGTTATAACACCCTGTGTTTGACCAGCCACGCCTCCGACATAGTCTCTTCCCCCGTTTACAGCGCCTGCAACAGTGCAGTTGCTTATTACACTGTTAGCGCCGGCAGAGCCGGTTATACCTCCTGTATAAGTCTCTACTCCTGTTACTGTACAGCTTATGTCGCATCCTGTGATCACACCGTCCGTGTAGCCGGCTATCACTCCTGTTTCATATCCACCATTGACAGCTCCCGATATACTTACGTTTTGGATCACACTTTCAGAGCCGGCATAGCCAAACAGCCCCCCGTAGTAAATCCAGCCCGGAATATTGATATATAGACCAATTATTTTTTTGCCATTACCATCAAAATGGCCATTAAAATTATTCATATCTTGTCTTTGTCGCCAGTCACGTGTAAATAATTCACTTGGAGAGGCGGACACAAAGGTGCCGTCGGGATTCATCTCGTTGAGGAGGATGTCCTGGGTGAGTTTAATATATTTGTTGTTATAGGAATTCTTATCATTATTGACCTGTCTCGAAAAATAGGCAAGCTGCGCGCCGTTACTGATTAAATAGGGGTCCGCCTCAGTCCCGGTCCCGCCGGCAAAGCCTGTGGCGACGGAGCCGTCCCATAAGGCGCTGGCAGCCCGGGCGGTCGTATTTTCAGACAATAGCAGACCAGGTGTCCCGGGCGAAAGCAGCCAGGCGCAGCACAAAAGTATAACCATTGTCACATACTTAACTTTTTTATTCATAGCTACTCCACCCATTCCCCTCACTTTGCTAATCTACCGTTACCCCGGTGTAATTGGCCGCCGGACTGTCCTTAAAGAAAACCAGTTCATAGAGCGCCGCCGTGTTAAGAGAGGTTGTAAGGGTCCTGTTCTCCAAATCCATACTAGTCGCGTTAAGCACGATGGGGTTGGTCATATCGGGGGCTGCGCCTGCCGGCCAGGTAATGGCAACAGGCCGTGCCGCCTGGGTGTCCGGGGCCAGCGTAATTTTTAAGACTGCAACGGGCGAATCTTCATTTCCCGGCATGGTAAAGGTAACAGCAGGAGAGATGATAAACCTGCCCTTTAAAGTTTTCTCAAAAGGATATGACGAGGTGGCGGTCACCAGCACCTCCAGGGGCGCGCCGGTGTCCTCCGGTACCGGCACTAAGAGGTTGACCGTTTGGGCCTGTCCACCCGGGACGGGGTTAATCGTGCCGCTTTCACTATCGCCCGCCGGTGAAACAGATGCGGTATATTTGATCTGGCTATCCGAAACGTTGAGCTGGTTTTCATAATTCCTGAGCTCAAAGCTGATCGTCGCACCAGTATTCCAATCATGGGTGATATTGTACACAGGCACGGTGGCCGCGTCCGTCAGAAGATCGCTGTTAAAATAAAAGTCACCCCGGGCGGTGGCTATATAGGTTTTCATAACGGCCGAATAAATGTAACTGGCCTGTGTCGCCGTAAAAAATGAGCAGAGTAAAAGGGCGGCTATAGCAACAGCCGCAATATTTTTCCTTTTTATCAATTTAACCTTATCTATATTAAACCGCTTACTGCGCATGATGCCACCTGCCTTATGTTTACGCTTGTACGGCTGTAAGTTTCAACTCGATATAATCTATTTCGTTATTGTACCTGTAATGGTTCTCCCCTTCCGGCCAGGAAACCGTCAGTACATACTCCTTTATTTCTTCCACATTAGCCGTAAAGGACTGGGTCTCACTGACGTAACGGTAGTTGTCGGGATGGTTGAAGAGAACAGGGCTGCCATCCTTTTTAAGGGTAAAGACCAGAGGAAGGTTAGCCGTGGTTTTCAACTCCAGGGTAACATTTTGGTTATAGCCGCTTACCGTCCCGGAGCTGTTTTTGTTGCTGACCCAGATCGTAACATTCTTCATGTCTCCGGGCGCCAGGTTGTTAAAGTAAAAAGTCGCAGCTTCATAATCTAAAGCCCAGGTTGAAAACTCAATGTCCGGCGTTGTCCCCGGATTAGGAACGTCAATGTTTTCCGCCCCTGTATTGGTCAAAGTCGTGCTGAAGCGTGAAAAAGAGACACCAGTAACGACAAGCGATACCATGAAAAGGTAAATAACGCAGTAATACAACTGCTTTACCCTGATTCTATGTTGTAGTCTCCTTTGCCGTTTTGCTCTCATTTTTCACATTCCTTTACTAATTATATCAATTATTCAGGCGCTATTTGATCTCCGCTGACCCGGAAAAGGACTTTGACCGACTCCCGCTCATGCAGGGCATCCGCTGCGAAGGTATCGTAGTCGTCATAGGCCGCCATTAATGAGGTCTGGCAGGCTTCTAAAGCATCTTCTGCAGCCGCGATACGGTCCATGTACTCCCATATGTGGTCTTCTGTGCACAAAACGTTGTGAGAAGGCCAGATGATGATTCCTGTCTCGTCATCTATCACGCCGCCGTGTGTGTTAAAGTAAGCCTGCCGGTCCTCCTCGTTTTCAATCGCCGCATACTCAGCGTCATGCTCGGCGTCCGTTAATATACAGTGGGTATAGTGAGGGGGCCAGTTCCCGTCCACATCCGGGCTGCCGTGAACCTCCAGGTACTGGTCCACCGCATTCGTTGCAGCCACATACTGGTCCTGCAAGCCGCCGGCGCCGTAATACACATCATAAGCCGCCTGGTAGTAGGGCAGGTAGCTGTCTGCAACTTCCGTGGCCGGATCCGCTGTGACAGCATTGGTCCCTGTCACTGCGGCAACGTCTGTATCATTGATATAAAAGGACGTGTTCCACTGCCAGTGTACGGTGACTGTCACCTGGTCATTGCTGCCGGTGGAAAATTCCGGCGCCCCGGAGAAAATACTAAAATAACCTTCCTCGTCAGGGGCGATGTCTTTGGGCCTGAACCAGCCGGTGTCATAATACGGTGACGTCTCGTCATAGGGGGTAAATATAACGGGAGCTGTGTCGACCGCGCCTTCGTTTATCTCAGCCGTAATTTTAAAGATGAAGGGAGCGCAGACATCCTTGCCTGCTTCTTTGGCGATGACAGCTTTTTCATCATCAGTAGTCAGCTGCATCAGGTCGGCTGCGTTCATTTTCACATCATAAGCGATGGCCACATCGGAACCGCCGCCTCTAAAGGTAAAGGACTTCATACCATAGTCCATGGGCACAACACTGTGCGAGTCAAACAAATCAAAGGTAAAACCTTTGTTGTAAAACTCACCCTCGATATCGTCTTCGCCTCTGGCCCCCATATTCCACTTAGCAATCAACGCCTTGTCATTACCTGAGTAAACATCGGTGTATTGGGCATAGGTTGATGACAATATGGATGAAGTGAGCAAAAAGCCCAAAGAAAGCAGTAAAAGTATTCTGCTGACAATCATATACCACCACTTCACTTTCTTTGTATAACGGACCTGGCTTTTTGATAAAGCTCCCTGCCATAAATTAACACTAACAACAGCAAACATACCGCCGCCATGCCTGGAGGCTTTTTGACAAAAACCATGGCATAACCGATTTTTGGTATACGCAAAACCACTTTGCCCTCCAGGGCGCCTCCTGCTATAGATTCATCCGCTGTATTGTTATTATCGCCTTTTAAGGTAAACACACCGTTTTCCTCGCTGATAATGCGGTGGGTAAAGGCGGTCGCGCCGTCTAAATAGGTAACCACATCACCGGTTTTGTACTTTTCAGCCGCCTGCTGGCGGATAACCACAACGTCGCCGGCATATATAGCAGGCTCCATGGAACCGGACAAAACAACAAGGGGCGAAAGACCGAAAACCTTTGGTACGGGAGCATGGGTTACCGCTTTATTAATACCGAGATAGAGGTTCATCAGGATCAACAGCGCCAGAAACCCAAGCGGTATATATTTTAAACAGTTGATTAAGAAATCTTTATGCTTTGCTTGCAAATAAGTCCTCCTGTTACTCTGCTTGAGCTGTGACTTTGATTATAAGACTGTAAGAATAGGCGGGATTACCGCCGAAGGCCGCAAAGGCATTGTCATTTGGACCATCCTGCCAATGCCATTCCAGCGTGTATTTCACATTCCTGCCGCCTGCCACGTCAGTGTCCTGATAAAGCTCTTCCGGCGTACACCAGGTCGTTTCATTCCCCGCGACATATACGCCGTCTGCTTTAAGTCGAAAGCGCATGGGGATTTTGTGCGCGTCAGGCAGCGTGTCGGTTGCGGCAAAGGTCACATCATAAAGGGTTGCATATCTGTTGGCTGTGTTATCCACCGTAAACTTATAGCTCCCGCTCATGCCGGGGGCTATGCGCTTGTCCGCGCCGAAAATATTGACGCTTACCGCACCGGCTGTGCCGTAGGAGGTGGTCGTAGCTGTGTCTAAAACATCAAAGTCGAAAGCTCCACCGCCAACACCGCCTCCGCCTCCCGAATTCCCGTCATCTTCATCGGGTGTAACAGGTGGTGGCTCCGAATTTGGCGGGTTGGCGGGATCTACGGGATTTTTTGGGTCAGTTGGATTGGACGGCTGCGTCGTGACTTCCGGAGCCAACCCCAGCACAACATGATCAACACCGGTGGCCTTGCCGTCGCCCCCCCTATGCAGATAAATGGTGATCTCAAGCACCTTGACATGCACAGCCACTTGAAAGACATAGGTGCCGTCGGATAGACGGATAATTTCCGCGTCCTCGAGATCACTCGTCCTGTCGATAACCACCGCGCAGCTTGCCAGCACGTTGCCGGCATCGTCAAGGACGTTGATGTTATGGTCGCCCTCGCCGACATCAATAAACATGAAGTAGCCATCTTTGTCTGTCCGGGTATAGCGAGGTTCGCTGCGCAGCTCTATGAGCCCGTCGGGATAGGGTGTTTTATCGGTATAGACAACTCTGCCTTTTAAGTCAATGCGCTGCTCGACGGGGACAAGAACCTCCTGTTTCGGGTGAAAAAAGCTATGGAGCCTGTCAATAAACCCCAGGACAGGGCGATTCATTTGCACGCCGGGCAGGTTCGAACTTAAAACGAAGACATGCTCTCCTGCACCAATATCACGAATAATACCATAAGTAGGCACAGCGGCGTAGATTACGATGATGGTGATAATGACCGCCAGGATAAAATTTTTGCGCCTTTTCTCTGCATTTTCACTGTGTATGGCCTCACCCACGGTATCACCCCGTTTCAATGCGCAGAGCCAAGGCTATTCTTATATGACTCTCTTTGTAAATTAGACAGTTTGCCTTAACCAAATCAAAATGTGGGTGCGAATTCATTCGCACATGACCCCAGAGAAATGCAGCAACAATGATAGTAAAACCACTAAAACTGCTCAGTTGAATGTTAGCTTTAGTGCCGCAATGTTCGGCGCTAACGCGCCGTGTGCGAATGAATTCGCACCCACATCGCCTGGTGCCCTGGTGAAAAGCTTGAGTCTGTAAGATTTATTTTTGTAATACTCTCTTTCAGAAGACGCAAACACGCACGTTTTGCGTCTTCTGAAAGAGAGCCAAAGGCTCTCTTTTTGGGGCTAGTTGGATTAATCGGCGGCTGCTGCTATTGAACCTGTTGCGTCGCTGATTACTGTGCCTGAGTGGCTACCTACACCTGTTGCCCTAACCTTAATAAACATACCTTCATCGTCTACAGTAAGAACGTAAGTGTTCCCATTTGCGCCGGCAATATCTACATAGCCACCATCTACAGTAGCACATCTCTGCCATTGATAAGATACTACTGCGCCGCCCGGGGTTAATGCCCCTGCTGTTAACGTTTCACCTACAGTAGTTGTACCGCCAATTGCAGCTATAGCTGTGACTGGAGTTGCCGCTACCGGATCCGGCGCTACCTGTGTCGCTGTTATGTCAATTTTAATTCCATAGTGGGTGCGATTGGCGATAGTACCTCCCGCTACGGCAGCTTGGGAAGCTTCACCCAGAGCGGTGTCAGTTACATCATTTGATGTAATTTCCGTATTACCTTGGCCTGATTGTGCAGCAAAGTCATACGCCCATCTCCATTTGACTGGCTGAGTAATAGAGACCGAATTCGTGCTATTTGCGTCTACCTTAGCAATTCTAAAGGTTTTATCATTTGCAACAGGATCGCTTAATGCCCCACCTGGTGAGGCTATCTCTACTGCCAGGGCGTTGGGGAGATTGGCGAGGGTAACCCAGTTTGTTCCGTCATCCACCGAATACTCCATTGGAACATTTGCGTTGCCAGCCAGGGGAGTAATTTCAATGACTACATCGGCATCCACATCTGCGATATAGTCCATTTTAACCGTAAATTCATCTTCAACCCCAGGAGCAAGAATAAACTTGCCCGCTCCATCTGTTTGATTAATGTGGGTAGAGTATAAATGGTCGAAAAGCGCTAATTCCGTATTATCTGCTCCCATAGTGATATCGCCGTCGCCGCCTTTTGCTTCAAAGCTCCATCTTGCCACCAGCGCCGTATCCGCTCCTGCATACTCACTGGTGTACTTGGCGAAGGTCCCTCCCAGCATGGCTGTTGAGATCATGCAGAGTACCAGTAGGAGTATAGCGGCTCTGACGGTTTTGCTTATGTTTTTCATCGTTCTCAATCCTTCCTTTCCTTTATTTTTTTTAAAGTCGTTTGTGAAATTTCCTTCGCAATATATGAGTGTTTTTAGCCACTATTAGCTTGGCGCCACTCATCACTCCTCCCAATATATCAATTGGTTAATTTGCACCATTTATCACAAAACGGCCGGGTTGCTTTATCTTAGCAACCCGGCCGCCATAGCAATTATGCTTTAGGCCCGTTGGCTTTGCGTCCCCACCTTTCGGCAGGTTAGCCCTTAAATAAGAGGTAGTTAACATATTAACATATTTTTCATGGAAAAATATTAATAAATGATTAACAACTGATTAACTTTAAGTTAATCTTGGATCCGGTAAGTAACTCCCGTTTTTTTATTTGAGGTGAAGTAACCACCCAATAAAAGGAATTAAGCTCACATTATACCTGGTAATTATTAAATCAAATAACATTGATTTTCCCTTAGCAAAGAGCTGAGCTTACAGTGCTGTTGAAAAGGGTGCCTCAAACAAGCCGGGGCCATTCCGGGAGTAAAATATCACTATTATTTAACTTATGGCGCTGTCATCCAGATGGTGAGACAAGTAACCATGCTCTTTGACATGTGAATTCCTTCAGCCTGCTATTTAGTGTTATCCACAACCTGCTGCAACCACTGATTGGCTGCCAGCCTTACATGACGATAGCGGCCATTGCCAACCACATTGCCTGGGACATTGAGAATCAACCTTCTTATGGTTGGGATTTCATAGCTGGATGCGCCAGCCGGTAACAGCGCTAGCCTGAACCAGTTCAAGAGATTGTAAGACAATATCTTAATCCACATAAAGGCTATGTTTCTTACCATTTCGTTCTGACTGGTTTGCTCGATACCTACGCCTGTTTTCAGCTCATCGATTTTGTTTTCCACATTACAGCGCTTATTGTACCAGTGCCAGATCTCCTCAGGTGAGAGATCTTCCATATTTGTCACAATGGCTTCGTAATCATATAAATCAGTGAATGCAAAAGCGTCTTGGTTACCTTTGGTGGTTGTTTTTACTTTCTCTCTAATGAAAACAAACCTTCTGGCCCGTTCCCAGCTTTGAAGCGGTACGGTGATTTCATTCACCGCATACGTGTTGTCAAGTTCCTGCCAGGAATTCTGGCTGTTAAGGTATTTGATTACTTTCCAGACGCTTGAATTTAGCGGGGCTTTGCAGACGTATTCGAGGCTGTTGTCCTCTAAGTAGGTGAAGTTCTTTTGGTCAAAGAAGCCTTTATCCATTCTGACACCTTTGACTACAGTATTGTGTCCAACTAATGACAGGGTTTCCTGGAAAAACTCAAGGAAATCGCCGTTGCTGGAGGTTTTACCACCATACAAACCGGCGTTTAGCAGTTCACAACTGCCGGAAACAAAGGCGACTTTTGCTTTGTATGAGCTGCGGCCGTGATAGCGTGGGTTGTAGCCAACTTCACAACCCTGCTGTGCTCCAAAAACAGTAATTACGGTGTCGTCAGTGTCAATCCAAATTTCCCTGGGGGCATCTATTTTGGCTTTCATTGATAACATGGCCTGGTTAACTTTTTTGAGCTTTTCAATATCCTCAATGTTGAGTTTAGAGAGCAAGTACCGTAATGTTCGCTCATCGGGAACCCGGTCTATCCCTTTGATCTTCTGGTTAACCGGGGTCGAATTTAAGCTGATTCATATGGTCGAAACGTAGAAGTCCAAGAGCAGCACAGTCAACCATAGTGTCAATAATTTCTGCAGCACTGTAGGTACTGTTGTGATGCCGGTGAACCGTAAAGTGTTTGTTGACGATTCCTGTGAAGTCAACCGCTTGCTTTAATGATTCAAGTAACCCAAAGTTGCCGAAACTGGTAACCGTCGTATTGTCAAAGGTTACGGGCAGATTGGTCTTGCCGGTTGCCCTCTGCAGCTAGTTGAATTGCTTTCTCGTATTGACGTTGCAAGTCACGTTTTTGTTGGCGGCTGAGTGATTTCTAATTGATTATTGGTAAGAAACCGTGATACCATAATTGTGAGGACACCTTCCTTCGGTATGGTATTGTTTGAGTCGCTTTACCAATTCACCGATTAGGAGTGGTGTTCCTCTTTTTTTGTCAAATTTTTTGCAGAAAATATCAGCCTCAAGCCGCATTTTGACTGGGTTCTTAGGCTTTACTTACCGGATCTAAGTTGAACCCGTTGAAAATCTTCCTTTGATATAATTCCTTCATGATGATTTTCAATATAATATTGGGGCTTGTGGCCATCATTTACTACAGATTCATGGCTTCTAAAATCTAGGGTGCAGGTCTTTCTGCTAAGCACATCACCGGTATAGCGTTCATTAGTTAGAAGCCCCCTAACACCGCTCCCGTCCCAATCAATTCTTCCATTCTTTTTTCTGTAACCCCTTTCAATGAATATCTCGGCAATTTCCGACATGCTTTTGCCTTCGAGAAACAACCTATAAGCTTCTCTTACAATTACGGCTTCACGTTCTACTACTATCCATTCTTTATCCTTATTGAAATCATATCCAAGTATCTTTACAGCTCTTACTTCTCCATTCTCAAATCGCTTTGTTAATGACCATTCAATGTTTTCCGAAATGCTGCGGCTTTCTTCCTCGGCAAATAAGGCGAGTACAGTCAATAATATTGAACTGGACATTTTCGAAGTATTTATCGCTTCTTTCTCAAATATTACTGTTATGCCTTTTTCACTTAGTGATTTTACAATATTTAGAGTGTCCAAAACATTTCTCGCAAACCGTGAAATAGATTTACACAGGATAATATCAATTTCACCAGCCATGGCTCTACGGATCATTCTATTAAACCCGGTACGGCTTCCGGTTTTAGTCCCTGATTTGCCTCTATCTGAGAATACACCTACAAACTGCCACTCTTTATTTGATCGGATGTAGTTTGTGTAGTGGATAACTTGGTTCTCCAAGGAGCCAAGCTGAATCTCTTCTTCGGTGCTCACTCTACAATAAGATGCAACTCTCGGCTTTCGAGGGGCCTGATCAAAATTATTCTTATCCGACATCGGAAGCACACTCACCATTTGATCTAAGCCTGGATTAATATTATTTGTAGCTACAGCATCTAACAACGCATTACTCACTTTGTCTCCTCCTTTCTTTATCCCGCTTTTCGCATCATGGTTAGTAGCCATTTAACTTAAAAGCGGAAAAAATATATCGCCCAAAGCCCTTGAAATTGCGGCTTTAAAGGCTTTTTGCATGTCACATATTCCCTCTAAAACGAGTATTTATCAAGTCATTACTGACCTAAAAAGGGATAAAAAAAAGAGCCGATGTGTTTAACACACCAACTCTCTCGGATCCTTTTTATTCATATTTCACATAGGCCTTAAATCCAGCCCGGGCCAGTTCTTTCATCAGCTTTTCAGCATTTTCTCGATTGCCAAAGGCACCAACTTGTACCCGATAAAACTTCCTTGCTGAATCTGTAGTTATAGGTTCTTTTAATTTGGAAGAGATTAAATTAAGCACATCGATATCCACCCAAGTCATTATTCCTGCAGACACACTGCCTGTTAGTTTATGAACTTTCTTTCCCAGGAGTACACAGCGTTTACCCCCTTTGTGAACCTCTTTACCACTAGCTGTTATTTGCGTTACTTCATGATAGGTATCTTTAACCCAAGGAGGTATTAATGGTCCACTGGGATAATACCTGGTTGCCGAAGCTCTAATTTCCACTACATCTCCTACGGCAAGTCTAAAACTGCTCTCATTCTCGGTTTTATTAAGTGCCGCTTTTACTGCCGCTCTAAATGAATCCATACTTTTTCCATGCAAAGAAAACCAGTGCTTCGGATCCCCATGGTTACTAGCAATTCCTCTCTGGTATCCTTCATAGTGCCCGATGATGTTCTTTTCCGTCAGGTTATAAAGCCTGCAAAGATAAACACAAAGCTCTATAGCTTCCTTGTAGACCGCATTAAAATAGGAAGCATCAGTCAAATTATCCTCGCAAATTTCAAGTCCAATATGTGTATCATTAGCACTGCCGCCTGCATGCCAGCCCCGATGATTCCAAGGAAGGGTTTGGTAAGTAGCAATAGAGCCATCAGCCAGTTTCCCAATAAAAGCATGGGGGCAAACTTGCCTGCCATCGGGTCTTTCCTGATTCCAGTGATTGCTATACGGGTTTTTACCTAAAAGTTCATCATCCGGCCCAATATATCGTTTAAGATAAGGGTTGTTGGCACCTGTGCTATGGACCATGATGCCTTTTGGCACAATGGTTTTACCTGCCTTGTAGCAGGCATTTTCAGTCAGAATGAGTTTTCTTAGATTCATTTAGCTCTCACCACCTTCACGAAGCTGAGCCAAGACGTTCTTCAGTTTTTCCGGTATGGGAAGACCAATCTTCGATGCATTTTCGACAATACTGATTCCTTCATTGGATAAATAAAAGAAGATAACCGCTGTGCGAATTACACTACCATCCCCGATAATATTGCTGTCAATAATATGGGCCACGCCCACCAGGCAAAAGATCATCACTTTTTTAAAGATTCCCCGAGCCCCTATATCACTGGACAGCCTTTTTTCCAGTAATGCCAACATCACCCCGGTAATATAGTCCAGGACCACAAAGGCTACCAGGGCATATAAGAATCCATCAAGGCCGCCTAAAAACCAGCCCAGCCAACCACCAATGGCGGTAATGGCGATTTGTATGTAGGTCCATATTTCTTTCATTTTCATTACCTCACTTTCTACATAAAAAATACGCCCTAAGCTTTTAAGGCGTAATTATTCCCTTGAATTTTTTAATTTGCTTTAATAAGGAGCATAGAATACATAACCCGTGGCCTTTATATAAAAGCCATCTCCCGGCACATAAATAGCACCATCTAAGTTATCCGAACCGATAACACTAAGCCCCGGTTGTTCTACTCCTTCCCAGTACAGGCCATCAGCTGAAACATAGAGCATCTCTTCCGCAAAGAGGGCATATTTACCCCAGTCTGCCATCCAGATGATGTTGTTGGGGTTATGGATGTTGTTATCAGCTAAGCCTCCCACATTATATAGATTTGTTTCTATCACTTCAGTAGCACTGTCATTTAACATACAAAGCTTTACGTGGTATTTATTGGAGATATAATTGTATTTCATAACAAAGAGCTTTCCATTAATGGAGCGGATGTTCATATAAGTTGTTTCATTTAAGTCCTCTTGAATAGTAGTGGACCAGCTGCCAGGACTGCTGGAACTGGCTCTAGCTATTTCCTTACTGTTACTTACAATCCCTACAAAGTATCCTTTATGCATGGTTAAATATCTAAAAGCCGGTACCGATACCCCGTCAGCCCCAACTAATGTCCAGGCGGTTCGCTCTTCCAAAGAATCGTAGCTATAGTAAAGGGGAGACTTATAGTACCACCAAGATACTACGCCGCATTCGGTTGAGGGGTCATAAGCACCGCAGGTCATGTCATTATAAGCGCTTTGACAATAGCCAGCATTGTACCAGGTTATCCCGTCAAAGGAAGCGATAATATTGGCCATCCCCACAATGCAGGCCAAAAACACCCCTTCTCCCGCCCAGAGGATATAGGGCTGTCCGTAGCTCCACCAGGGTACACTAACTACTGTCCACTGCTCAGTACTTTGGTTATAGTAGGACATATAGGGGGTTTTGGCATAATACACTGCAATTTGGGCAAGTCCGTTATCATATACATCAATCTGTTTTTCGCTGCCATATTGGGTATAGCCGAAGTCGTTATAGTATTTCTTGCTCCAGCTAAGAACTGGAATGGGAAGAATGATGCTTCCCCGGCCGCCAAAGGCAGTCCAGATAGCTAAGGTATTATTAAAATTGCGATGATAAGTCATGCTTTAACCCCCTTAGACTTTTTCAATGGCAGTGATTCTGCCGCTGCTGTCTGTAGTATAGGTGTAATTGGCTATACTGCCATCCACATAGGTTACTTGAAAGGAAGCAGTATCTACCATTAATGAAGCTACTTCTTTTAATAAAAGCTCGGAAAATATATCTTCTAAGGTAATAGAAGTAATCCGACCGCTAGTATCCGTGGTAAAACTGTACTCGGCATAGTACTGATGGGTTGCTCCTTTTTCTACTTCATAGGTGACATTGATGGTGTTATCCACCACAGATAGTTCCTTAACAATAGTGTAAGAAACCTGCAGGTCCCAGACCTGGTTTTGCAGATTATCTACCGAACTGCTCACACCACTAATAGAGTTTTCTATCCGGTAGAAGGTATCAGAAATACTGGGCCGGTAGGATCCTACTTCCACCCGGATGTTATATCTATAGAAGGGATTGTACTCTAAGGAAATAATCCGGGTTTTAACGTTAATCCCTAAAGGGTTAAATACTATCTGGACATTATCCCCCACAGATAAATCCAGCAGTTTAAAAAAGGCAATATCATAGGAAGAACTATTCTCCCGGGAATCATAGGATACGGCCACATTGGTTACGTTTTTAGTATCCATCACCAGCTGGTATTCGCTACTTCCTCTGTGGCTTCTAATATTGATCTGGTAACCGTCGTATTCAATCTCCCCGCCTAAGATGGCGATATACTGCATCAGGGCTGCTCTTCTAGAGACCTTCTGGTTGATTTTCATAGTAACACTATCAGTGAAATCTACGATACCGGCGGTAAAAGGAGTACCCGCTAAAACTTGGGTTAATCCTTCGGTAGGATCTCCAGTAAAATCGAATTCAGTGATGTTATACATTTCATGATTAAGCAGATAGGATACATGTTCACACAGGACTGAGCAAATAGGTAGATCCCCCTGAAGGGATTTACTAATCTGCACAATCTCAAAATACTGGCCATCAAGTTTTGCTACCTGCCGGGTTTTTAAAGCCAGGGCAGACTTGGCCAGTACGGTAAAAGACAGGGTATATTCCCCGTCCAGGGTTTCCCTTAAATTGGCACTCATAACTTTTTTTATGGACCTTGAATCAAAGTACTTCCTGCATATATATCAATCATGGCCAGACTGCCCTCCTTTATTTTATTTAAGCTCCGGCCACTCCCAGGTTTCTGACGGTGACGGTATTTTGGTTCCACTGCAGCTGGGCTATGACTCGGGTTAAGATGTTCCCGTCAATGGTTAATGGAATAGTAACATCAAAGATTGCACCGCTATTTCCGGTATCTACGCCGCTGACTACACTATTCATATCTAAATCAAAGTCGGTAGGAATAGCCCCAGCCATTTCTTTTTCTACATCTTTCATGGCACTCGTAAAGCCTTCTCCGATGCCTTGACCCATGTTTTCACCAATACCGGCAAAAACTTTAGAAGGTGAGCGGATCCCTAGTACCCCTTTCATGCTACTTACTATACCGCTTACCATGCTGTTTACTTTACTTTGGATCCAACCCAGCATAGAGGATATTCCATTCCAAAGACCCTGTATAATATTTTTGCCAATCTCCACTATGGAGACGGCAGCTTTTCCTATACCAGTTATAATAGCGGCGACGATTTGCGGCAGGCTTGCGACTAATTGAGGCAAGGCCTGAATCAATCCGGCTGCAAGCTTAATGGTAAGTTCAACACCCAATCCAATAATTGTGGGCAGATTTTCTGTAATAAAATTAATGATGCTAGTAATGATATGAGGCAACGCCTCAATAAGCTGGGGCAGAGCATTTAAAAGCCCTTCCGCCAATCCAGTTATTATGGCAAAGGCCGCCTCGATGACTTTATCCATGTTCTCAAGCAGCCCTTGTACGATTGTTATCACCGCACTCATCGCCGCAGGAACGAGTTCCGGCAAAGCAAGGCCTAAGCCTTCCACAAGCGCGGTAATAAGTTGCACTGCGGCATCAATTAACAGCGGGAGGTTATCAATGAGTGCACCGACAATCGTCATAACCGCATCCACTGTAGCCGGAATAAGTTCTGGCAATAAACTTAAAATCGTTTCCAACACCTGGCTGAACACATTCGTGACAGTATTAAGAAGTGTAGGAAGCAGGTCACCAATCGCCGATAAAATCGCGTCCATTGCTATTGGGAGAGCTGTTACGATATTCTCTAAGACAGGCACAATGTTTTTAACTACCGCCTGAAAGGCCTCCACAAGATTCTGTGTCAAATTTGTCATGTCAGCATTAGCATTGCCTAATCCAGCTGTGAAAGAGCCAAGAGCCGCTTGCATCAACCCAATCGAACCGGTTATGGTCTGGGTGGACTCCCTGGCAAAGTTTCCGGCATACTGCTCTGTATTTTCAAAGAACATCTGCATCGCAACTTCAGCTTTTTCGGCATTTGAAGCAGACGCCCAGGTGAAATCTAAGCCCTTGGCGAGGGCGTAGGCTTCAATGTTGGTGGCATTCATGGCGACACCCAAATTATCCATCATTGTGAAGTTTCCCTTGGCTGCTCCCGCCACAGATTCCAGAGCCATCTGCATATCGATGCCCATCACGGAGGCCATATCTGCCGCCCTTTGCATTGCCTTTTCCGTCAATTCAAGGCTTTTTTGCTGTTCAATGCCGGAGCCTTGGAACAAGGCACCCATCTTGTTGGCGGTAGCCAGATACTCACTTTGCGACACGCCGAGGTTTTTATATGCTTCCTCGCCCGCCTTTTGAATTGACGCAGCATATTTGCCAAACACGGCTTCCGAGCCACCAAGATTCTGCTCCAGCTCACCGAACTGTTGCACCACCTCTTTGCCTAGTTTTATCGCAGCGGCACCGGCTGCGACGGCCACTGTACCCATTGCCGCTCCGACACCTTTTAAGATACCGCCTAGTTTCTCAAACCTACTCCCAGCTCCATCTGCAGATTTACCCGTTTCCTCCAGTTCATCGCCAAGTTTATCCGCATCGGCGGCGGACTCCTCCAACTCTCGTTCCATATTATTAAGTTCTGCTTTGGCGTTATTAAGCTGGGTAGCCCAATTCTGGGTTCTGCGATCTGTTTCACCAAATGAATCAGAGGCATTTTTTAGGGCAGCTTCCAAGGTGCTAATTTTTTCCTTCTGTGCTTCAATCTCTTTATTTAGTACATTATTTCTGGCTGTTATTGCCTGAATGGATTTATCCTGTTTATCAAACTGGGATGTAACCAGATTCATTTCCGAGCCTAGCACCTTAAAACTCTGGTTAATTTCTTTTAAGGCATTTTTGAACTCCCTTTCGCCCTCGATGCCGATTTTAAGGCCAAAACTATCATATCCCATAAGTTTTGTTATCCTCCTAACTCCCAGCGGGCATCAAAAAAGACACCCTAGTTTTAGAGTGTCTTACCTTTTTAATAATTTTAGTTGTTTATATTATCGTATATCCTTCCCCTGCATTTCTAAAAAGTTGAGAAAGTCTTCTAATTCGTTTTTAATGTTATTGAATAAATTTGGCAGTTTCTTTACTAAAGGCTCTATTCTAACAGCAGAAAGATTAAAGCTATACACATTTCTTACTATGTGGCGAAAGCCTCTATATTCATCAAGGCTGTTTCTTGTATCTTTAGAAATAACAACCGGACGCACAAATTCAATTTCAACGGCCATTTGTCGCAAAAGTTCTTGATGCCAGTTTTCTCCTTGAGGTTTTTCTTGGTCTATTGTAGTAGCGATTAATTCAAAAACTCTTTCAAGTGCCGTATAAAAACTGTGAAGATTTAATGCTACACTATCCAAATAAAATTCATCTCCAGATTGCTTCACACTTCCCAGCCACACTGTATTCGATCAAGAATTATCTCGATTTCGGATATTTCTTCACGAATTCTACCAGCCAAAGTAAAAAAACTTTTTATTCATATCTCTATACCCTCAATTTTGATAGCTTTACGCAGAGATTCTCGACAATCCATAGCATCAACTAAATCTACCTTAAATTCTGTAGTTAAGCCTGTTACCGCCCCCACCGCTGCATAAAACCTATTATCCGGTACCCCCCATACAGCTAAATCTATATCAGACCAACGTGTAAATGCAGAGCGCTCAGTTAAAGAACCAAATACCACTACTCTTCTTGCACCATAATTGTTTTTTAAAACTGTTGCGGCTTTTTTAGCAATTTTCCAAGCAGCTTCATACCGCTCAGCTAAAAATGGTTCTTTCTTAAAAGTGCCTTTTGTAAAAGTCAAGGGATATTTTTGTTTATAATATTTTGCTAATTCTTCGCTTTTTACATTCATTTTTAATCCCTGCCTAATCTACATTTCCCTTTTGTAAAATTATACCACAAGCATCCCGTAATCTCAATCATTGCAAAATAAAATAGCCGCTCACGCTATGATTCCAAACCACCAAACTTCCAGCAACCTTATCTTTCACTGCAGAAGAGTAAGCTATTCCAGATTATCTCCTCCGGTATCCTTCGAGCCTGAGGATTTTTCATCTTTTATGGTAAAATCCTGTAGCTTTAAATCGGGAAAATCATAGCCACTCGGGAATTACCTCATCAATAAAGGCAATTCTTTTAGGCTTGGCAATCCCAATAAACTGCTTATGGCATTCCCACAAATCCATCAAATAGCCAATAGGCATCAGCCATACTTCTTCTTCCCGGCGATTCAATTGCACCGTCCCATAGTAAATGATCCGGGTAAAGAGTGCCTCCTCACTTACCCGGCCGCCTCGTTTTTTGACTCTTCACTCTCCACATTTCTTTTGGTGCCCTTCAGCATGCTGGCCATGATAGCATTTTTGTATTGGGCCAGATCCAAAGGCGAAGTCAAAAGCTCCATCTCTTCTTCGGTTAAGAGTTCCTGCTTATCCTCTTTGTTCCTGAGATTGTGGATCAGGATGGACTGATTGGCCAGCAAAGTGATGAGCCACACCACTTCATCCAAGGCCATTTCAAAGTTCTCTGTTTTCATGAGCTTTTCGCCAAGCTTCTCTAACCCCCCATAGCGCTTGGCGATGGCTTTGGTCGCTTTCGTGGTAAGAATCAGCCGGTACTCCCTATCACCAATGGTTATCACTGTACTTCTTTCTGCAGAAGCTTCATCTACTTCCACTGGTTTTATTTCATTAGCCATAAGTCATCCTCCCATCTTTATTCTGAAACCACTACTGTAGCTACAGTGGTGGACACGCTATCAGCGCCGCTTAGGCTTAAAACACAATAGTAATAGTAGGTACCGGCTACCAAATCGGTAGGAATGTCAAAGCTGGCTGCAGTTTCTCCATTGATAATCGTGCCGCCGGTAGTACTGTCTACCTCATTCTCGTACCATTGGTAAGTGACCGGGTTACTGGTATTGCTGCTGGCTACCACCGAGAGGCTCTCGGTAATGCTGCCTTCAGTCACTTCCGTTGTGGCTGCCGGTTGAGTCGCAATGGTAATGGTGGGTGTTACCTCAGTAAAGTCGGGTTCATAAACAGATGTGAACCAATTGGTAATGATGGAAGCAGCCACTCCATCATCTCCTTCTGTCACTTCTGCTTTCCATGG